>NZ_JYKY01000049.1 GCF_001042985.1 Pseudomonas lundensis | reverse complement strand
TGCAGGTGGGCCAGACCGGCAAAATCGTTGCGCCACAGCTGTACATTGCGGTCGGTATTTCCGGCGCGATTCAGCATTTGGCGGGCATGAAAGACTCCAAAGTGATCGTCGCGATCAACAAGGACGAGGAAGCGCCGATCTTCCAGGTGGCCGATTACGGCCTGGTGGCGGACTTGTTCGAAGCCGTACCTGAGTTGGAGAAGCTGGTTTAATCCAGTCGCTTCACTTATAAAGAGCCCGATCATCCGGGCCGTGGAGAAGGGCGGAGCACGTTGTGTTCTAGCTGATTCTTCATGGTCTGTGTGATCGGGCTTTTTAGTGTGTCTGAATGGGCTTAACGGAGTGTGAGGGATGGATGTGCGGTATTTAAGCGGATGGTTGCTGGGGCTGATGCTGCTGCCCCACGTGTCGGTGGCGGCAGGCAAATGCGAACGCCTGATCGTGACGGGCAGCCCGGATGCGCCGCCTTACCTCTGGCGCGACCCGGCCGATCCTGTGCATCTGATCGGAGCCAGTGCCGACCTTCTGCAACAAGTGGGGCAAGACCTCGGCATCAAGGTTGAGGTGCTCTACGGCGGCAAACGGTCCGAGGCGCAGAACGAGGTCCGTACGGGCCGTATGGACATGCTGGTCGATGCGCCGCTGACACTGGCGGGGCTGACTGCGCAGGATTACATTCACCCGCCGCTGGTGCGCAACGACTATTTGGTCTGGACCCGCGCGGACTCGTTCCTTGTCTATGAAACGCCAGATGACCTGCATGGCCATACCGGTGCGCTTTCTGAAAAAGCCCGTATGACTGAAACCTTCGACGCATTTGCCCGCCACCAGCTCACGCTGGAGCGACAACCCGGCCTGACCCAGGCCTTCCAGAAGTTGCTGCTGGGGCAGGTCGAATACGTGCTGGCCGGGCGCTATGCGGGAATGGCCACTGCTCAGACGCTTGGGATCAGTGACGATGTGCGTGCCCATGTACAGCCGATTGATCAGCCGGGGCTGTTTCTGGCCATTTCCCATGACTCGGCCTGCAATGAGCCCTGGTTACGCGGACAGCTCGCGAAAAAGATGACAGAATTGCCGGCGTCCGGCCTGAGTGAGGCGGCGCTGCAACGCAACCTGGAGCGGTGGAAAAACCAGCTGCAACAGCCGGTCAACGCTCCGAAACAGTAGGAAATCCCAGTGACAATTCGACCACTTTTTGCTGCCCTGGCCGTTGTGGCTTTGGCGGGCTGTGCAGCTGATCCTGCGCCGAATGAACAAATGCGCCTGACCGAGCAGGCGCTGGAGCAAGCCCGTGCCGTGGGCGCCAATGCAGAGGACATTGCCGAGCTCAAACAGGCCGAAGACAAGGTGGCTCGGGCCTCGGCCGAGATGACCGAGGGCTCTTATAAAGATGCCCGGATGCTGGCCGAACAGGCAGAGCTGGATGCGCGTCTGGCAGAAGCCCGTGTGTTGACCCTCAAAAGTCAGGAGCAACTGAACGTGCTCAACACCCGTATCACCCGTTTGCGCAAACAACTGGCGGAGGCCCAATGAGCATCAAGTCAGTCATGTATGGCGCGTTACTGATCACCGGCGCAGGGCTTGCTGGCTGTGCAGGGCATCACGCCAGCGAACAGGCACTGCAACAGGCGGCCAGCGAATTTCAGTCGGTTAAAGAAGACACCAATGTGCTGCGTATCGCACCCAAGGACGTGATCAGGGCCGGTGAGTCGCTGGCCCGTGCCGAGCGTCTGTCCAGTTACTGGGGCAGTGGCGACGATGTTGCGCATTACGCCTATTTGAGCCAGCGCTATAGCGATATCGCGCGGGAGCACACCCGGCAGGTGCTCAATCAGGAACGCGCCGCCAAGCTTGAACTGGAGCGCCAACGCCTGCAACTGGCTTTGCGTGAGGCCAAACTGTTGAGCGTTCAACAGCAGGGGCAATGGCTGGAAGAGCAAATCCTGAACCTGGCGACCAACGAAACGGATCGTGGGCTGGTCATGACCTTGGGCGATGTGCTGTTTGACACCGGTGAAGCGGACCTGAAGAACTCAGCCAATCGCACCGTGCTCAAACTGGTGCAGTTTCTTCAACTCAACCCCAAGCGTGTTGTGCGCATTGAAGGCTACACCGACAGCACGGGCGGTAAAGAAGATAACCTCAAGCTCTCGCGCGACCGTGCGCAAGCCGTTGCTGACGTGCTGATTGACCTGGGTATCGACGAAAAACGGATTCAGGTTGAAGGCTATGGCGACGAATACCCGGTGGATGTAAACGCCACGGAACGTGGTCGGGCGCAGAATCGGCGGGTTGAAATCGTTTTTTCTGACGAAAAAGGTCAATTGGGCGCAGCCCGCTAATCCCCCACCTCTGCGCATCAGATGCAGTCGCTGCCGGGCAGCGGCTGCAGGCGTCCCTGTTCCGTCTGTACCCATACAGTTACACCCCGCCCAGCACTGTACGGCTCAGATGGATGACAACTGTGCCCGTACACTTCTAAACTGTTCCGGTATTGTTCTCCACAACAAAAAAAAACGCCTGAACATCGAGTGCTGCGCCATGACCAACCTTTTGCTTTATCAACGCATCGCCCAGCAATTGGCCGAGGATATCCGGCGCGGCGTCTATCAGCCGGGGGAACGGGTTCCGTCTGTGCGCAAGATGAGCTCGCAGCTCAATGTGAGCCATGCTACGGTTTTGCAGGCGTACGCCAACCTTGAAGATCAAGGGCTGATTCGCGCTCGCCCGCAATCAGGCTATTACGTTCACCAAACGCCTGCGCTGACTGCCCCCACACCGGATATCGCCCGGGTCGAGCGGCCAGGGCTGGTGACGCGCAGCAGCATCATCCAGCAAGTGTTGGTTGAATCGCGGCGTGAAGGGGTGTTCCCGCTGGGTGCAGCGGTGCCCAGTGTCGATTATTTGCCCGTGCGGGCGCTGCATCAGCAACTGGCCAAAGTCACGCGCTTCCACAGCCCGCGGGCGTTCAGCTACATGTTCAGCCCCGGTTTTGAGCCGTTGCGTCGTCAGGTGGCGATACGCATGCGTGATGCCGGCGTGGTGGTCGACCCCTCGGAAGTGATCATCACCCACGGCTGCGTTGATGCACTGCAAATGTCATTGCGGACCCTGACGCGCCCAGGTGACCTGATCGCTGCGGAATCCCCGACCTATTACGGGCTGTTGCAACTGGCTGACTTGCTGGGTTTGAAAGTGATCGAGATCCCCAGCGATCCTGCCACTGGCATGAGCCTCGAAGCCTTGCAACTGGCAGCCAACCAGTGGTCGATCAAAGCGCTGGTTCTGACCACGCGCCTGAGCAATCCGCTGGGCGGCACCATGCCGGAAGAGCGGCAAAAGCAATTGCTGCGCCTGGCTTCTGATTTCGACATTCAGATTGTCGAAGACGATATTTACGGCGAGTTGATGTTCGAGGTGGGCCGCACCAAGGCCCTCAAAGCCTACGATCGCCTGGATCGCGTCATCTATTGCTCGAGCTTTTCCAAGACCTTGTCGCCGGGCGTGCGTATTGGCTGGATGATTGCCGGCAAATACCAATCTGAAATTCAGCGCTTACAGACATTCACCACCCATTCAGCGTGCAGTGTGACGCAGATGGGGGTGGCGGCTTACCTTGAAAACGGCGGATACGACCGTCATTTAAGGCATATCCGGCAGGAGTATCGAAAAAACCTGAGCGCCTTCCAGTTGGCTGTTCAGCAATACTTCCCGGAAGGCACGCAAATGTCGCGACCCAGTGGAGGTTTCATTTTGTGGGTCAGCCTGCCGGGCAGGGTCAATACCCAGGAGTTGCACGTGCGAGCGTTGCAGCAGGGCATCAGCATTGCGCCGGGGTTGATCTTCAGTAATACCGAGCAGTTCAACCATTGCATCCGGCTCAATTGCGGCACTGCGTGGAACCGTGAAGCTGAACGTGCGTTGATGACATTGGGGATGCTCGCCAGTCAGCTGTGCCAGGAGGCCGCTGGCCTGTAGTTAAGGCCATGCGACATTACGGTATGGCAATTTGCCTAATGTTGACTTGTAACGATGTGTTTAAAGCGCGAGCATAGGTGCCTAAATCGTTAAAGCTGTGGGAGTTATGAAAGCGACCTATTGTGTGAGGCTGGTGTTGGTGGGTGTGCTGACCGCGTTCAGCGCTGTGTCGGCGCAGGCTGCGACACCCGCTCAACAGCCTGCGACCCAGTCTGTCAAACCGTCAGAAAAACCCGCTGCCCGTGCCAAAAAAACACCCACCCAGAAACGCGCACCCATCGCCAGTAAATCCAAGTCTGCACGCCAAATTGCCAAGCAACGTATACCCAGTGCCAATCTGGACTTGAGTTTGCCGCCCGACATGGTCAAGCAGCTCCAGCCACTGGGCACGATCCCCATGCCAAAACACAAACCTTTGTTGCCCAACATGTTCGGCGAGAAGCCTGAACAAGACAGCCCGTTTCAGTTGAACGGCCGTTTATTGAGCAATGAAATGGAGCTGCAATTGCGCAACGAAGCCCGCGACCGGCAGATCGAAGGCGCGGCGCTGGATTTTCAGTTCAAACAATAAGTGCCGAATGCCGGAAAACGGGCTTCTAAACTGACTGTTCAGTCACTGCCATTAATCCGCACATTCGGCTGAACGGTCAATTTCAAACGCCCGTTCCAGCGAGTACTATCCCTTGTCATCAACGCACTTTGCCCCGTCTAAGGAGCTAACGTCATGAATTGCCGTGAAGGCTGTGGCGCTTGTTGTATAGCCCCTTCCATCAGTACACCGATCCCCGGCATGCCCGAGGGCAAGCCCGCCGGGGAACGCTGCCTGCATCTGTCGGTCGATAACCTGTGCGATTTGTTCGGGCGGCCAGAACGTCCCGACGTGTGCGGTTCGTTCAAGGCCGACATCGAGGTGTGTGGCAGCACGCGGGAAGAAGCCATCAACCTGATCGGGTGGTGGGAACAGGTGACGGCGGCATAGTGTGTTTATGTCCAGTGAACAAACCATCGACAATAAGGAATAAGACCATGGGTTCGTTGCATCGAGTGGCAATTGCATGTGGCTTGAGCGTGTTAATGGTGAGCGCGGCTCACGCAGAAAACTGGCAAGTGGCGAAGAATGAAGACGGCATCAAAGTGTCGCTTAGTGAAGTCAAAGATTCGAAATACAAGGCCTATCAAGGTGTGACCACGATCAAGGCACCTATCGCCAAGGTCCGTGGGTTGCAGGAAGACGTGGCGGGGGCGTGCCAGTGGATTCACGAGTGCAAGTCGCAAAAACTGCTTAAAACCGAAGGCGACAAGAGCTGGACGTACACGCAGTTCAGTACCCCTTGGCCCGTGACGCCGCGCGACTCGATTCTGGAAGTCACCACCACGGTCGGGGCTGACGGTACGGTCACTCGCACCCTTAAAGAGGTGCCCAAGTACCTGCCTGAAGAGAAAGGCTTTGTGCGGGTGAGTCAGGTAGAGGGCTTCTGGAAGATGGTTCCCAAAGGGGCCGATCAGACTGAAGTCACTTATCAGGTTCACACTGAGCCAGGCGGCAGCGTGCCATCCTGGTTGGCGAACAAGTTCGTAGTGGACGCCCCGTTTAATACCCTCAAGGCGCTCAAAGAGCGCGCAGAGAAGCAATAAGCGCTCTGTAGGCTGCCTGACGCTGTACAGCGCATCTGTTAAGCGTCAGGCGGCAGCGATGCAATAGAACCGTTTTCTATAAACGTTTCTTTTTTTAACGCCGCGCTTGGCATGCGCTGTGCGGCGGAGCTAATCTGCAACCAGGCCAGCGAAGTGTTCGACTGGTTCTGATCTTGTTCGCGACATGCTTGATCCCCGCAACGAATTGACGGTTGCATCTCGGGGAGCGTTGAAAGTCTATCCATTGCGAGGAGGACGTTTCATGAGCACAGCCCATCAAGAAGACCTCAGCAGCTACGTGCTGCGCCGCATGAAAGAAGGCGGTTTTGATTTTTCACGTATTCATCCCATCGAGTTTTACGCCATTTTCCCGGATGAGGAGCGGGCGCGCCGTGCAGCACAAAAATTTTGTGGAGAATCGCTAAATGCGCAAATTAACGTGCGTGATGACGGTGCCTGGAATCTGGAGTTGAGCAAGGTGATGTATGCCACCTACGGCGGCATCGGGGATTTTGAGCAAGACTTTGAAGCCGTAGTCGTACCCCTTGGCGGGATTATTGAAGGCTGGGGTGTGAAACAGGAGGTGCGCGGCCTGCTGAATTAAAGTGGTTCAAGACACAGATGGCTGGCCTGCGGGCCGGCCATTTTGCGTTATGGCAGGCAAAAAAAAGCCACCGCAGGGGGTGGCTAAAGGGAAGTTCGACAATGGCGGCAAGTATCCACGGGCGTATGCGCGGGGTGAAATCACCAATGCCTATGTCGCTGATAGCCAGAAGCTTATGGCTGACGCTCAGGTGTCGCCACCTTGCGTGTGGTCATGTGCTGCAGGTACTCGATCAGTTGCGCCAGTTCGGCTTCAGTCAGTACCTCGTTGGAAAAGCCGGGCATGCGGGCCTGTGGCCATTGACGCAGGCTTTGCGGGTCGCGGATGTAGCGTGTGAGGAATGCCTTGCCGAAATACTCGGTCGGGTTGTAAGGGATGTTCAGATCAGGCCCGAACTGTGCGTCGCCTGCGCCGTTAAGCCGGTGGCACGCCAGGCAATGCTTCTGAAAGACAACAAACCCCTGATTGGCTGGCGCATCGGCTGCCAGTGACGGATCGGGGCGCATCGCTGGAAAACGCTCGGCGACCGGCTGTTGGCGTTTAAAGCGCGCAACTTGAAACGGCCATTGTTCCGGACTGATGTGACCCGCTTGCGGGTCTGTCCACACCAGATAAAACGGTCCGGCGCTGGGTTTTCCCTTACCCAGTGGCGGCCACGGGTGTTCGGGGTCTTCGATGGCGAGCCAAGCCTTTGCGCCGTGTTGATTCAACAGCGCTGCCGCGTTGAGCTCCGCCGCAAAGCCGTCCAGCGCGACGGCTTGCACATGATCGTCAGGTGAAAGGCCTTGCAGTAACGTGGCCACAGGAATTGCGCGATAAGTCATGTCGCGCTTATAGGACACATCATCAACAATGCGCACCTCTTGGGTGGCAGGGTGGTTCAGCAAATCGGCCGTTTGCCAGCTACGGCGGGTGTCACCCAGCTCGAGGGTGAGCTGGGCGGCGTAGGTTGGCAGGCAGAACAGGGCGGTAAAAAGCAGGCAGATAAATTTCAATTTTTGGCTGTAATGTCGTCGTCGGTGGGTTCGTCGCCGGGCAGTACGTTCTCGGTCAGCGAGACGTGATCGAAGAGCGCATCGCGCAACTCCTCGTAATTGCCGCCGTTCACGACGCCGAAATACCCACGTTTGATTAGGGTGTCTTCGGCTTCGAGGGCGTGTTGATTGGTGTCGCTGTAAATCACAATGGTGTTATTGGGGTCCAGAACGACCAGGCCCAATTGATAGGCGAGGCCTTCCGCGCTAATGCCGGTGCCATCTTCCAGTGTCAGATCGACTTGTAAAGAGTTATGCAGATTGCCCGCCGCAAAATCGCTGTTGTTGCGCAGGTCCAGGATCAGCGCGCCATCGTTTATTTCATCCACGGCGCGGTTCACGTCAATGATGCCTGCCTGAGCAGTGCTGCACATGAGCAGCGCAACGACTGTAAACCACGGGCGCATAGGGTTCCCTCCATAAAGGCGAGCCTTGAGGTTGGCACACAAGTGCCAACCTCGAAAGTCACCGCTATAAATAAGACCAGGAGCCTGAAAAAGGAGAGGTCAGCCGATGACCTTGGTCAGATTCGGCACGATCAATAACAGGGTGGTGGCAAAAAGGATGAGTCCTGCTTGGCGGAGTTTGGTGTGTTTGAGCATGGCGATCTGCCTTTATTGTTATTCCTGAAAAACAGCACCGCGCGACAGTAACGGCATGTCCTTGCGTTTCGCAGCGGCTGACAGGTTTACCTTAGAGCCGGTCTCTCGCCTCGCTTAGAACCCTTTCACATCATGTCAGCGAGGGAAGTTTCTAAAACGCTATTAGCTGTCCTCCGTTATGTCTGACACCCCGTTGCTAGACGCAACGGAGAATCAAAACACCAGAGTGCTTAGTGAGCTACCGTTCGTCAGCCCGTGGTTGGGTGGACACGTTCCGTTCGCCCAACCGCGCCAAGCAGCCTGCGCAACCGTTTCAAAGCGTGCAGTGCTTGCCTTGAATTGCCGTTTCAAGGCAGGCTCTGTGCATTGTTTTCATCCCTTCTGTATTCATCGTGCCAGGTAATTTTATGTCGTTACGCATTTGCATTCTGGAAACCGACGTTCTGCGCCCTGAGTTTGTGGATCAATACCAGGGCTACGGACAGATGTTCAAGCGTCTGTTTACCCAACAACCGATCGCCGCGCAATTTACAGTGTTCAACGTTTTGCAGGGTGAATATCCCGCGGACAATGAGACCTACGATGCGTATCTGGTGACCGGCAGCAAGGCCGACTCGTTTGGTACCGACCCGTGGATTGAAACCCTTAAACGTTATTTGCTGACGCGCTATGAGCGTGGCGACAAGTTGCTCGGCGTGTGCTTTGGCCATCAGTTGCTGGCGCTGTTGTTGGGCGGCAAGAGCGAGCGTGCGAGCCAGGGATGGGGTGTAGGCACTCACCAATACAGGTTGGCGGCCAAGGCGCCCTGGATGAGCCCCGCCGTCGAAGACCTGACATTGCTCATCAGCCATCAGGATCAGGTCACCGCATTGCCCGAAAACGCCACGGTGATTGCGTCCAGCGATTTTTGCCCGTTTGCTGCGTACCACATCAACGATCAGGTGCTGTGCTTCCAGGGGCACCCCGAGTTCATCCACGACTACTCGCGTGCCTTGCTGGACCTGCGCCAGGACGCGTTAGGGGCTGAGGTCTATGGCTCGGGCATTGCCAGTCTCGCCAAGGACCATCACGGTCAGACCGTCGCAGAGTGGATGATGCGTTTTGTGGCGCACAAGCCTGAAAAGCAAGCCGTATAAAGGGCGAGCGCAGGTGAGGTGGGCGGGCACTTGTCCGCCCGCGTATTTATAGCCAGCCCGAACGTTTGAAGCTGGCCCACAACGTCGTTACGCCCACACCAATAAACGTCAGCACCCCGAAGTAACCGTAATGCCAGCTCAGCTCGGGCATGTTCTGAAAGTTCATCCCGTAAATTCCGGCCACGGCGGTCGGAAACGCCAGGATCGCTGCCCAAGCGGCGAATTTTCGCTGCACGGCGCTTTGCCTTGAAGACTCCAGCAGCACCACCACTTCAATGGTTTGGCTGGCGATGTCGCGCAGGGTGGAGAGGTCTTCCATCTGGCGGGTGACATGAATTTGCACGTCCCGAAAATAGGGGCGCATGTTCTTGTCGATAAACGGGAAAGTCAGGCGTTGCAGTTCTTCACTGATTTCCACCATGGGCGCGACATAGCGGCGCAGTCGCAACACATCGCGACGCAGACCGTGCAGATGCACAATGTCGGCCTCTTTCAGCGAATTGCTCATGATGCTTTTTTCAAGTGCCTCGATCTCGGCATGAATCGCTTCGCTCACGGGTTGATAGCTTTCGGTGACAAAGTCCAGTAGCGCATACAGAACAAAGTCTTCACCGTGATCCAGCAGTAATGGGCGCGCCTCACAACGCTGGCGCACGGCCTTGTATGAGGCTGAATGCCCGTTGCGGCAGGTGATGATGTAACCGTTACCCGCGAAAATATGCGTTTCGACGAATTCCAGTTTGCCTTCGTGGCGTATCGGCGAATAAATCACGATAAACAGCGCGTCACCGAAGGTTTCCAGTTTGGGTCGGCTGTGCTGCTCAAGGGCATCTTCGATGGCCAGTTCGTGGAGGTTGAACTGGCGCTGCAAATTGCTGATCTCTTGCGCATCAGGCTGTTCAAGGCCGATCCAGACGAAATGACCGGGTTTTTTAGCCCAGTCACTGCCCTCGTCCAGCGTGATATTGCTGATTTTTTTGCCAGCGTTGTACACCGCGGCAGCAACAACTCTCCCCATAGTTCTAATCGCTTCTTCTTCAAAGGGTTAGGGCACGAAGATGCAGCTTAGCGTGCAATGCCCCCCTTTGAGTCGACAAACATTCAGAGGTTCGGGTGGGAGGCGGTTCCTTTGCGCTTGCTGTCACTCTGGACGGGCGCGTGGCGGCCTTGCTGGGCCATCACTTCGCGATCCATGGCCTCGATGCAGTCGCGCATTTGTTCGCGGCACATATCCATCAGCCTTGGCATGTCGTCCAGGGTCATGCCGGCCGTGGGGATGGCGGGCAGGGAGCGAATCTGGATATCGGCACTGTGCCAACGGTTGAGCTTCAGGTGTTGGCTGTAGGTACTGACACACACCGGCACAATCGGAACTCCGGCGGTAATCGCCATTTGAAAGACGCCTTTCTTGAACGGCAACAACGTCTTGCCCAGGTTGCGGGTGCCCTCCGGAAAGACCCAGATCGAGGTGTCTTTTTCTTGCAGCGTGCGGGTGGTGGTCAGCATTGATTTACGCGCTTTCTGCGCATTGCCGCGATCAATCAACACGTTGCCCGCCAGCCAGAACAGTTGGCCGAAAAGGGGCACCCATTTCAGGCTTTTTTTACCGATGCACACCGTGCGACGAGGCACGACATTGCCAAAGATGAATAAATCGTAGTTGGACTGGTGGTTGGCAATGACCACGCAGCTTTGCGGCTTATCCATCAGCGGCCCGACTTCGGTTTTCAGCTTATAGCCCATGATCCATTTGGACGGCAGTGCGTAGAGGCGCGCGCAGAGGCGGCTATTGTCAGGGTTGAAGGGCCGACACAGGCCGAGCAACACGCCGAGAATACCGGCCATCAGAAAATGCACACTCATCAACAACATACGGAACGAAAGTAGCATTTACAGGCTCGTCAAAACAAAAGGTGGCGCAGTGTACGGACGTGCACTGTATTCGGCAATTACTCCGATACATGTAGGAGATGGCTGATGTTTAAGCACATGTTTCAACGCTAGGGTGCGGAGGCGGGATAGAGCGTTTTCGGAACAATAACGAAGGCGTACAGGAAAACAGGGGGAGGCACCTCGACCGCAGTTGCTGTCGAGATGCCAGCCATTCAGATCAAGTGGGCCTGATCCAGCTCGATCGCGTTGTCCAGCGTGTCCAGCAGTGCCTTGCGCACTTTGAGCTTGGTGTTCTTGTGCGCCTTCATGTTGATCTTTTTCAGCTGGCGCGCTGCTTCAAGTGCCGCCGCGTGCAGTTCCTCGGGTTGCACTACCTTATCGAGGAAACCGGCGTCCACTGCGTTTTGAGGGTTAAACATTTCACCGTTGATGACCGAGCGATGAAATGCCGACTTGCGTAGGCGGTCACGCGCCAGCTCAATGCCGGCGTGATGCATGGTCATGCCGATTTGCACTTCATTCAGACCAATACTGAACGGACCGTCGACGCCAATCCGATAATCCACCGACAACAATAGGAAGGCGCCTTTAGCGACGGCATGACCCGGGCAGGCCACCACCACGGGGAATGGATGCGCCAACAGGCGGCGTGCCAGGGTTGAACCCTGAGTCACCAGATTGACCGCCTGCTCAGGACCGGCCGTCATCACCTTCAAGTCATACCCGCCGGAGAGAATGCCCGGCTGCCCGGTAATGATCACCACAGCGCGATCCTGTTCAGCGCGATCCAGCGCCGCATTGAAGTCCGCGATAACCTGCGGGGAAATGGCATTGACCTTGCCGTTGCTCAGGGTCAGCGTGGCGATACCGTCTTCCAGGTGATAAGCAATCAGGTCACTCATGGCGCAATTCCTTGTATTGAAGAGGAGCAGACGTTACCCAGCCACGTGGCGCAGGTAAAGCGCCGTGACTGACTGGTGAGTCAGCTGTTATGCAGGGTTCTTCTATATATAAGCCCGCCTCCTTGGACCGAACGGGCGCCTGTGTCGCGGCGAATGTAGCGACAAGGCCCAGCCCAGACGCCCAAAAACGGCTAAATGGCGTAAGCGCATGAAAATTCTGAAAAAAACATTTGTCATCTTCAAAGGTTTCGACTACATTAGCGCGCCTCGACAGACAGAACATGTTTGAAGAGATACGGTGAAGTGTCCGAGTGGCTTAAGGAGCACGCCTGGAAAGTGTGTATACAAGAAATTGTATCGAGAGTTCGAATCTCTCCTTCACCGCCACATTAAGTAAACACAAACCCCTGATTTTCCTAGAGAAAGTCGGGGGTTTGTGGTTTTGGGCGTCTGGAAAATGTGGTGCGGGGATGATGCTGAGGCATGTAGATGATTATTTTTTGCAATGAAAGCATCCGCCTCTGCTCTAGGCTCTATGCCTCAAATGGGCATGCAATAACGTTTGAAAGCGTAGGTTAGTTAGTAGAGGTTTAGGGGTAACCAAGTATCGCCAAAACTGAGGTCTATTGATCTTGCGTTAGCTCATTTTCCCCATCGGGACGCAGGAAAGACCAGAATACAGTCGTCGATTGTGATGTCTTCGCCAGGAAGCCCTTCAAGCTGGCTGTCGATGTCCTCCGGGATAGGGTGTACCAGAATGGTGCCCAGATGCTTGCCGCTTTCGTCGGGGTAGGTCAGTGACGGCATTCTTGAAGAACTGTGGGTGGCGTCCAAAGGATGGTGATCCCATTTAGCTCAGCCTCCATCGCCGTTTTGGTTGCGTTCCACTTCACTTGCACGATGCGTACTGAGTCATCACCTGACGTGCCGGTGTGAATGCCGTAAATCTGTAGTACCCCTTCGGCATCACGTCGAAACTGAAAGCGCACCCGTGTAGTGGCCTTGCTCATGCGGCGCAGTTGTTCGTCGGTATGGAGTGTACCGTCGCCCATTTTGGTGGGGAGCATGCCCTTTATAAAAACGCTAACCGGTCCTCCCGCGCCACGTATTGCCCACGTCATGCGCTTTTGCATGATTGCGCCGCCAGCACAAAATCATGGAGGCAACGACCATGATTTTCCCGAAGTTGGAGGCGGGCTCGATGGCCGTTCCTGCATCCGTGCTGCACCAGTTTGCAGAGACGCAGGACTTGGCGAACACCAGGTCTGTGCGTTCCTTGGGTGAGGGCCATTCATTTTTTGGGATGTAAACCGGTTCTGGCGAAGCCGGTTTTTGCCAAGCAGCCCAAGAAGCACCACCGTTTGGGCGTTTCGTTTTCCAGAGTGGTTCGAAAAAAGAGTCGTCTTTACCTTCCTTTTCATGCGAAGTGTCTGTCAGTTCATTTGGAGCATGAAGACTGCAGTCGAGTCTTAGCCATGGTCAATTTGAAGTCGTAACTGTGTGTTTCTTTGGGGGGAGGGTAAAAGAGGGTGTAGCGTGCAACGGCACGTTTGCACCGTGCCCAAGAGCTAAATAGGTCTTTTTCTGCATCGCGGCGTACCACTACTCTGTGGCGTAGGGATGGTCTTGAGCAGGCAGATCTTGTTAGTGGAACATGTCAGTGATGCTTGTTCATATTTTCGATGGATATCCAGTCCGCATTTGATTGTGCTGTCGTGAAGCATGTTGGGAAGAAAATTATTTGATTAATAAATAATAGACCTTCTATCTACCTTTCGCCCGTGTGGAGCGCTTTTTCGCAGTGAGCAAGAAGAGGCCTGGCGGTTCGATAATAGTTAGTTAATTTTTATGGGTGATAAGTTATGTCTGCATCTCGAGGTATATCAATCAAAGTCCCTACTGCATAATCGCAGGATCGATATAGTTAGAAGTAAATCACCGTTTGATGCATATAAATCAAGGTCATTTTGTAAAAAAGCTACCCGTGCCATGTATTGACCATTCGTCGTTTCCGGCAGGTTTTTCTAAACCTTTACCGGCATATGCCTTCAGATTCAATGCAGAGATAAACCTGCCTTTTTCTGGAGGATGGGCGGTCTCAAGGAGCAAGTGCAACACCTCATGTAAGGTGTTGCCATGTCTACCCAATACAACCACCTGAGTACCGAGGAGCGCGTCACCATTATGGTGATGCTCTTTCAACGACAGACGCT
>NZ_JYKY01000048.1 GCF_001042985.1 Pseudomonas lundensis | reverse complement strand
ACGGAGAACCGGTCGAAAAAGCTCTCCGTACATGATTTTTCGGTCACTTTTCGTCCAATGACGCTGTAGGTGCCTGGAAAATTGCAACTTGCCGCGGCTGCACGACAAGTTGATCGGAGCATCCTTAAACCCCTGCCCAGCATCGGCTATCAGCGTCAGCTGTCGGCAGAGGGCATCGTGAGCCTCAGGCCTGATGTGTTGATTGGTACGCAAGAGATGGGACCCGCCGAGGTCTTGAAGCAGATTCAAGCGGCCGGGGTGCCAGTTGAAATGTTCTCGGCGCAGGCTGATCTGACGACCCTGCAAGCGACGCTGACGCATTTAGGGCGATTACGTGGCGATACTGCGCACGCCAAGGACGTGTTTGACCGTTTTAAGCAGCAAATGGATCAGCAGCAGGCTCAGGTCAAGCACTTGCAAGCAACGCACAAAACGCTGGGCGTCCTGTTGTTGCTGGGTCATGCGGGTGGTAAACCGATGATTGCCGGTAAGGACACCGCTGCCGATTGGTTGCTGACGCAAGCCGGCGGCCGAAACCTTGCCACCCATTCCGGCTACAAGCCTTTCTCGGTTGAGGCGTTGGCGGGGCTGAACCCGGAGGTTCTGGTGTTTGCAGATCGCAGTCTGAGCGGTGAGGCCGCCCGTGCAGCCCTGTTGAAAGAAAACCCGGTGCTGGCATCGATTCGCGCAGTCAAAGCAGGGCGGCTCTATGAAGTGGACCCAACCCTGTTGGTCGGCGGGCTGGGGCCGCGGTTGCCGGAGCGTCTCAAGCAACTCACGGTTGAGTTTTATCCCGAGGCCGCAGCCGCTCAATGAAAACGCTGGTAAAGCCCCGTTCTTTGTTTATTGGTTTGACCCTCTTGTGCCTGCTGGCGACCTGGTTGTCGCTGGCGCTTGGGCCAGTGAGTTTGCCGCTGTTCGATACGTTGCGCGCAGCCATGCGGTTGATGGGGTTGCCGGTACAGGGGGAAGGTCTTGAACAGGCAGAGTTGATTCTCGGGCAGATCCGCTTGCCGCGAACCTTGCTTGGGCTGGCGGTCGGCGGTGTTCTGGCGCTGTCGGGCGTTGCGATGCAGGGCTTGTTCCGCAACCCGTTGGCCGACCCCGGTCTGGTCGGGGTCTCCAGCGGTGCAGCCCTGGGAGCGGCGATTGCCATCGTAGGCGGCGCTGCCTTGGGTGGGCTGCCTGACTTCATCGGGCCGTACTTGCTGTCGCTCTGTGCGTTTTTGGGGGGCTTGGGAGTCACTGCGCTGGTTTACCGACTGGGGCGGCGAAACGGCCAAACCCATGTGGCCGTGATGTTGCTGGCGGGGATCGCCCTGACGGCATTAGCGGGTTCCGCAGTAGGGCTTTTCACTTATCTGGCGGATGATGCGACGCTTCGTACGCTGACATTCTGGAACCTGGGCAGTTTGAATGGCGCCAGCTATGCACGGTTGTGGCCGCTGCTGCTGGTCACGGCTGGCGTTGCGCTGTGGCTGCCACGCCGGGCAACGGCGTTGAATGCGTTGCTGCTGGGCGAGTCCGAGGCCAATCACTTGGGCATTGACGTGGAGGGCCTGAAGCGCGAACTGGTGTTTTGTACAGCTTTGGGCGTCGGCGCGGCTGTGGCGGCGGCGGGCATGATTGGCTTTATAGGCTTGGTGGTGCCCCATCTGGTGCGGCTGTTGGCCGGGCCCGATCATCGCGTGTTACTGCCCGCATCCGTCTTGGCGGGGGCGAGTTTACTGCTGTTTGCTGATCTGATAGCGCGTTTGGCGCTTGCTCCCGCTGAGCTGCCCATCGGTATTGTGACGGCCTTTCTGGGGGCGCCATTCTTCCTGTATTTACTGCTGCGGGGGCGCCACTGATGTTGCGAACGGAAAATCTGCAGATCCGTCGTGGGCAAAAAGCCGTGTTGTCGGCTGTCACGCTTGAGGTCTGCCCGGGCGAAGTCCTCGGCGTACTTGGGCCTAACGGTGCGGGAAAAAGTACGTTGTTGGCCGCATTGTGCGGGGAGTTGACGCCTGCCGAAGGCGAAGTCTGGCTCGATCAGCGTGCGCTGAGTCAATGGAAAGGTGGTGAGCGGGCCCAGCGACTGGCCGTGTTGCCGCAAACCTCGACGCTGGATTTCGCATTCAGGGTTGAGGACGTTGTCGGCATGGGCCGTTTGCCGCACCAGACAGGCCGCATACGCGATGCCGAGATTGTTCACGCCGCCTTGCAGGCTGCGGATGTTGAGCACTTGGCGGGTCGCAGTTACCTCGACTTGTCGGGTGGCGAGCGACAGCGTGTGCACCTTGCGCGCGTGCTGGCGCAATTGTGGCCGGGACAGGGTGGGCAAACGCTGTTGCTGGATGAGCCGACCTCGATGCTGGATCCTTTGCATCAGCACACCACGTTAAAGGCCATTCGGGCGTTCGCCGACCGTGGCGCGGCGGTCCTGATCATCCTGCATGACCTTAATCTGGCCGCACGCTATTGCGACCGGTTGTTGCTGTTGGAAGACGGCAGACCGCGAGCGCTGGATTGTCCACAAGCGGTGTTGCAGCCTGCGTTGCTCAAGGCCGTCTTCGGGCTGGATGTGCTGGTGCAGCCACACCCGGAATTAGGGCATCCGCTGATCATTGCGCGCTAAGCCCAACGCTGAGTAAGAGCTCTTCACACGTTTTGCAGGCAAAAAAAGACCCGGCAAGAGCCGGGTCAAATAACCGTGATTAGCCTGATGAGGAGATTTTCTGAGAGTCCGAACCAAGGGCCTTTCAGAAGATCGACTGGCCTCGCGACCAGATGGCGTAATAATAACAATTCTCATTATCGAGTCAACAGCAGTTTGTCGCTTTTTTTTACTGCGATTGAAAAAAGTCAGACTTTGCGCGGGGCGAGCAATCCTTCGACCTGTTTGTTGAGGGCTTCTTTGCGTTCCGCAGGAACATCGTTCCAGTGGACATCCAGCAAGGCTCCCTCAATGGCATAGAGCAAGACTTTAGACGCTCTGAACCCTCGAGCCTTTACCGCACGATAGGCATCTGCGGCACCAAGCCGTTTCAAGTCCGAAAGGTTATGAATACCCACAGCGTGCAGCCATTGCGCCGACGTCTTCCCAAGATTTCTCAAATGCTGGAGTTCATCGTTCATCAAGCCTCCTTGCGACGGCGCGAGCGCAGTGTTTACTGGATCAAATCAGTCTTTCAGGAGTGTAGCGCTCTGTAGGAAAACCGCTCTTCTTTAGTCGGTTTTGGAACAAGCAGGGTGTTTTAAGGGCGAAATGCAGGGGTCGAGGAAACCCGCCGAAGGGAGATGAAACGATGAGGGTAGAGCCACCAGGCAAGGTCAACAAGCCGGGGTCGCGCCGACGCAAAAGCGCTCACCCGGATGTCGTATTTTTCTACTTTGTGCGGTAACGCAGGCGAGTGCCGAAGTTAACCGACATCAAAATTTCGTCCGCTGTCACTTCAACCGGGAAGTAGGCCCCTGAAATCTGCGCATGGGCCAGACTCGCACCTTCGATACAGGCTGTACGCAAGTCCAGCCCCCGGAGATCGGCAGAGCGGAAATAACTGTCGGTGAAATCCACGTCCTGGGCGTTCAGTTGCCGTAAATCCAAGCCTCGGAAATCGCCGCCTCGCATATCGATAGGCCCTTGCGGACGTTCCTGATTGAAACCGGCAATATCGTCTTTGTGCAGCAGCGCGTACAGCGCCGAATCAAGCAATTGTGGGCGGCTCATGGGGCGTCTCCTGTTGGATTTATGACGCCATTATAGTGCCACTATTGAGTGGCCGCGAACCTTTAGCGCCTCGCGGTCACTCGGCCTTATTACAGGCCTGGCAAGCGCTGACGAATGTCCTCGATCAAGGTGTCCAGACTCTTGCTGTTGTTGGTTTCAATACGCTTGCTGCGCTGCACTTCGTCAGCGCCCAGCGGCTCGCGACTGGCACGTTGAGCGTGCACCACGTCGAGGGTGGCATCGGACGGGTCGGTGCCTTGAGCCTGACGATGAGCCAGCCAGCCTTCAATCACGGCGTCCGGTGCGTCGCAATCGATGATCAGGTACGGCACACCGGTGGACTCGGCCACGCTGGCAGCGGCGTCACGTTGTTCGCGTTTCAGGTAGGTGGCATCAATGATGACCGGGAAACCTGCGCGCAGCACGGTTGCGGCCAGCTCATGCATTTTTTTGTAGGTGGTTTCGCTGGCGTCGGTGCTGTAGATCCCTTCACCCACAGCATTTTCAGGCTGCTGTTCACCGAACAATTGTTTGCGGATGACATCGGAGCGCAGACGGATAGCGCCCAAAGCTTCGACCAGACGCATGGCGACCGAGCTTTTGCCCACGGCTGAAACACCGTGAGTGATGGCCAGAAAGCGCGATGGAATCGTGCTGTAGCTTTCTGCGAGGTTGGCGTAGTTGCGGTATTGGCGCAGGGTGGCAGCGCGTTGAACGCCGGTGGCATCGGCGGGCATGCTGAACAGACTGACCTTGGCGCGCACCAGCGCGCGGTAGGCTTTATAGAAATTCAGCAGTTCAAGGCCCTGATAGTCGCCGGTCAGCTCCAGGTATTGGCTGACAAAACGCCGTGCCAGACACTTCAAGCCGCGGTCTTCAAGGTCCATGGCCAGAAACCCTACATCACCGTAGACGTCGGTGAAGCGGAAGGGCTCGTTGAATTCGATGCAGTCGAAAATCACCACCTTGCCATCGATCAGCGTGGCATTCCCCAGGTGGATATCACCGTGGCATTCACGGATAAACCCCTCGGCTTTACGTTGTTTGAGCAGCGGTTCAAGGCGGATGAAACTGCTCTCAGCCCAGGCTTGAAGGGCATCCAGTTGCTGCAAGTCGGCTTTATCTGTCAGAAACGGCCGAATTTGATCGAAGTTCTGGCGCACAGGCTCCATTACGGCTACTGGAGTGCCTTGGTAGTGTTCCAGCGGTACATGGGGCGCCTGGATATGAAAATGAGCAATTTGTTGGGCCATTTCATCAATGTGCGCGGCAGTCAGCTCGCCATTGGCTTGCAACGTGCTCAGCAATTGGCTCTGAGGGAATTGAAGCATTTTCAACGCGTACTCGATCACCACCCCGTTACCGCCGATCACAGGCGCATCGGGTGTGCCGGTGATGGGCAGTACGTCAAGGTATAACCCTTCAGTGAGGCGCTTGTTCAGGCGCAGTTCTTCATTGCAAAAGTATTGGCGTTGATTGAGGTCGGTGAAGTCGAGAAAACCGAAGTTGACCGGTTTTTTCAGCTTGTAGGCATACTGGCCAGTGAGAATTACCCAGGAAATGTGCGTTTCGATTACCTGAAACCCATCGACTTCATGCGGGTATAGGCTCGGGTTCTGTAGCGCGGCGATCAGGTTCTGGCTCACGGTTGGTCCTTCAAGACGGGGAAAATTCAATGGGCCATTATGGCTCCTGATGGCGGTACTGCAAACCGCCGGGCTGCGCATGTTGAACATGAACAAAGTGCGTATAATCCGCCGCCATGACTCGTACCCGATCCCCCCGTTCCCGTTCCAAACGTCCCTCCCGTGGCGGCCTGCGCCCATGGCTGGGCTGGGCGCTCAAGCTCAGTCTGGTCGGCCTGGTTGTACTGGCAGGTTTCGCCGTCTACCTCGATGCGATCGTTCAGGAGAAGTTCTCCGGCAAACGCTGGACCATCCCGGCAAAGGTTTACGCCAGGCCGCTGGAGCTGTTCGTCGGCCAAAAACTGGCCAAGAACGACTTCCTCACCGAACTTGATGCCTTGGGCTATCGCCGCGAGAGCGCGGTCAGTGGCCCGGGTGCCGCGTCGGTCAATGGCAATACGGTTGACCTCAACACCCGCGGCTTCCAGTTTTATGAAGGCGCTGAAAAGGCGCAGCCAGTGCGTGTGCGCTTCTCCGGTGATTACGTAGCCGAACTGTCGACCTCCAATGGTGCCAAGCTGCCCGTGGTGCGCCTTGAGCCGCTGCTGATTGGCGGCCTGTACCCGAAGAACCTCGAAGACCGCATCCTGATCAACATCGATCAGGTGCCTCCGTTTCTGCTCGAAACCCTGGTAACGGTTGAAGACCGCGATTTTTACCATCACTTGGGGGTGTCCCCGAAATCGATCGCCCGTGCTATCTGGGTCAACTCGTCTTCCGGGCAAATGCGCCAGGGTGGCAGTACGCTGACTCAGCAATTGGTGAAAAACTTCTACCTGACCAACGAGCGCAGTCTTAGCCGCAAGCTGACCGAAGCGATGATGGCGTTGCTGCTGGAGTTGCACTACGACAAGCGCGAAATCCTTGAGGCTTACCTCAACGAGGTCTTTGTCGGGCAGGACGGACAGCGAGCGGTGCATGGTTTTGGTCTGGCCAGCCAGTTCTTTTTCAGCCAGCCATTGTCTGAGCTCAAGTTGCATCAAGTGGCTTTACTGGTGGGGATGGTCAAAGGGCCGTCTGCCTATAACCCGCGTCGTTACCCGGAGCGTGCGCTTGAACGACGCAACCTGGTGCTCGATTTGCTTGAGCAGCAAGGTGTCGCCACCGCAGAGCAAGTGGCGGCAGCCAAGAAGATGCCGCTGGGCGTGACCAAGCGCGGAAGCCTCGCAGACAGTTCGTTCCCGGGTTTCCTGGATTTGGTCAAACGTCAGTTGCGTGAAGACTATCGCGACGAAGACTTGACTGAAGAAGGTCTGCGGATTTTCACCAGTTTTGATCCGATCTTGCAGATGAAGTCCGAGGCCGCTGTCGGAGAAACCTTCAAACGGTTGGCCGGGCGCAAGGGTTCCGATGAGGTTGAGGCCGCGATGGTGGTGACCAACCCCGAAACAGGTGAAGTGCAGGCGCTGATTGGCAGCCGCCTGCCGGGTTATGCCGGCTTTAACCGGGCACTGGATGCGGTGCGGCCGATTGGCTCGCTGATCAAACCAGCGGTTTATCTGACCGCACTTGAACGTCCGAGCCAGTACACATTGACCAGTTGGTTGTCGGACGAGCCGTTATCGATCAAAGGCGCCGATGGTCAGATCTGGAAACCTCAGAACTATGACCGCCGTTCCCACGGTACGGTGTTCCTGTATCAGTCGATGATGAATTCCTACAACTTGGGCACTGTGCGACTGGGGCAGGAAGTGGGCGTTCCCAATGTGCTCAAGACCCTGGCGCGGCTTGGGGTGGAGCGTGAGTTCCCGGCGTTCCCTTCCATGCTGCTGGGCGCCGGTGCCTTGAGCCCGATGGAAGTGGCGACGATGTACCAAACCTTGGCCAACGGTGGTTTCAATACCCCGATGCGCGGGATTCGCAGTGTGCTGACGGCCGAAGGTGAGCCGCTCAAGCGCTACCCGTTCCAGATCCAGCAGCGCTTTGATCCGGGGTCCATCTACCTGATTCAAAATGCCATGCAGCACGTCATGCGTGAGGGGACAGGGCGTTCGGTTTACAACGTATTGCCCAAGAGTCTGGCGTTGGCCGGCAAGACCGGTACCAGTAACGATTCACGTGACAGCTGGTTTGCCGGGTTCAGCCAGGATCTGCTGGCTGTCGTTTGGCTGGGGCGTGATGACAACGGTAAAACACCGTTCACCGGTGCAACGGGCGCCTTGCAGGTATGGACCAGCTTTATGAACAAAGCCGACCCTCTGCCGCTGGACATGCCGGAACCGGATAACATCGTGCAAGCCTGGATTGACCCCCATACCGGCCAGGGTTCCGATGCGAACTGCCCTGGGGCTGTGCAGATGCCGTATATTCGCGGCAGTGAGCCGCCCGCCGGAGCCAGTTGTGCAGCCGAAACGCCTGCAACCGGTGAAGCGGTGATGGATTGGGTCAAGGGCTGGTTGAATTAAGCAAAGAGGAATTGACGTGAATAAGTGGTGGGTTCCGGCTGTTACAGCCCTGGCTTTGCTCAATGGTTGTGCCAGTGTTCAACAGGGTTCTATCCCTGTGGTCGATGCGGGCGTTCCTGTATCCAATAACGAGCGTGTTTCTGCTCAGCGTACGGCGAGTCATTATCCGCAGGCGACAGCACCGCGTGCCGCGCAGACTCAGGCGATCCCTCAGGATTCCGGCGTCGTGGTGATGATTCCCGGTGGTGCGTCGGCGGTGTCCACACCGATCAGCACCGAGCCGTTTACGCCGGGGCCAATCACACCGGGCCCGGCGGCGGCGCCTATCAGCACTGGCGATTACACACCTGGCGCTGCTTACCGTGCACCGACCCCGGTGACGCCAAGCGGCATTCCGTCCAGCAGTGGTGGACTGGCAGCTGATGAGCAATTGGATGGCCCGGTGCTGGCTTTGCTGACCACCGCTCAGCAACAGCAAGCGACCGGTGATCTGAATGGCGCGTCGTCGAGCCTCGAACGCGCGCAGCGTGTAGCGCCCCGTGAGCCGCAAGTGCTTTATCGCCTGGCGCAGGTGCATATGGCCCAAGGGGATGCTGCGCAAGCGGAGCAGTTCGCACGTCGCGGCCTGACATTCGCTGGCGGCCGTCCGGATCTTCAAGCCAGCCTGTGGGGTTTGATCGCTCAGGCGCGTGAGAAGCAGGGTGATGCAGCCGGCGCTGCATCGGCACGTCAAAAAGCCAAGGTGAGTCTGTAATGGATGTCCGCTTCCCGGCCATTGCCGAACAGTTGTTGCTGATTGAGCGCGAATTGCGCGTACAGGGCTGGTGGGACGAGGTATCGCCCACCGCTGAGGCGTTGAGCAGTGTTGAGCCCTTTTCAGTGGATACGCTGGACTTCCATCAGTGGCTGCAATGGATCTTTCTGGTGAGAATGAAACAAATCCTCGAACAGGATCTACCGCTGCCCAATGCTTCGGGCATTCTTGAAATGGCTGAAATGGTGTATGCCGACAAGCCGTCAGAGAGTCTTGGCCTGCGTAATGCGCTGAAAAAGTTCGACCAACTGATCGTCGACGCTCGTTAATTGCCTGGCTGCCGGTTTTTCCGGCAGTCGTGCGCATATTTCTACCGCTTTGCGCCATTCAGGCGAGTTTTATCCCTCATCAAGCCCGTTTCTTCTATGTTCAGATGCGCGTAGTTGGAAAAAAGCGCAATTATTGCTTGACTTGGGTGGGGTGAATGAGAAGAATCGAAAGTCCGCTGTAGAGGGACTGCCAGAAGCAGACTCTCTCAGCAGATCATGAGGCGCACACCCGCGCCGACCTGTTACACCCGCAACGCGTTACCTCGCGCTGGGTGGGAAAACCCCGCAATACTTGGGGAGCTCCCAATACTTGCTCAGTCAGTGCTGACGTAGTCGGCGACCACCGTCGCTCATGCTCTGCTGAAAAGTAAACCTATTAAGACCCGTTCGTTTTTTGCGATCGGTATTCTGGCGTTTTAGAGGTGAACAACGTGGAGCTTTTATCTGGCGGTGAGATGCTCGTCCGCTTTTTGCGCGACGAAGGTGTCAAACATATCTACGGGTACCCTGGTGGTGCTCTCCTGCATGTCTACGACGCACTGTTCAAAGAACCGGAAGTGTCCCATATCCTGGTTCGTCACGAACAAGCTGCTACCCATATGGCTGACGGCTATGCCCGTGCCACCGGTAAAGCCGGTGTCGTTCTGGTCACGTCCGGCCCGGGTGCTACCAATGCCATAACGGGTATTGCGACCGCCTACATGGACTCCATTCCGATGGTCATCATCTCTGGTCAGGTGCCTAGCACCATGGTCGGGACCGATGCTTTCCAGGAGACCGACATGATCGGTATCTCCCGGCCCATCGTGAAGCACAGTTTCATGATCAAGCATGCTTCGGAGATCCCGGAGGTCATGAAAAAGGCGTTCTACCTGGCACAGTCCGGTCGCCCGGGGCCTGTGGTGGTTGATGTTCCCAAGGACATGACCAATCCGGCCGAGAAGTTCGAATACGTTTTCCCGAAAAAAGCCAAGCTGCGTTCCTACAGCCCGGCGGTTCGCGGTCACTCCGGCCAGATCCGCAAAGCGGTGGAAATGCTGTTGGCGGCCAAGCGTCCGGTTATTTACGCAGGTGGCGGCGTTATTTTGGGCGGCGGTTCTGCTCCGTTGACCGAACTGGCGAAAATGCTCAACGTGCCGGTCACTAATACGTTGATGGGCTTGGGGGCCTACCCTGGCACAGACCGTCAGTTCATCGGCATGCTGGGTATGCATGGCAGCTTTACGGCCAACATGACCATGCATAACGCCGACGTGATTCTGGCAGTCGGTGCGCGTTTTGATGATCGCGTGATCAATGGTCCGTCCAAGTTCTGCCCCAATGCCAAGATCATCCATGTGGATATCGACCCTGCGTCTATTTCCAAGACCATCAAGGCGGATGTGCCGATCGTAGGTCCGGTCGAAAGCGTCATGACCGAAATGGTCTCGATCCTCAAGGATATTGGCGAAAAACCCGATGCTGAAGCGGTCGCTGCGTGGTGGAAGCAGATTGATGAGTGGCGCGGTGATCGCGGTTTGTTCCCGTACGACAAGGGCGATGGCAGCAAGATCAAGCCTCAAGCCGTCATTGAGATGCTTTGCGAAGTGACCAAGGGCGACGCCTATGTGACGTCCGATGTGGGTCAGCATCAGATGTTTGCGGCTCAGTACTACCGTTTTAACAAGCCTAATCGCTGGATCAACTCAGGCGGCCTGGGCACGATGGGCTTTGGCTTCCCGGCGGCCATGGGTGTGAAATTGAGCTTCCCGGATGCTGATGTCGCCTGTGTGACAGGCGAGGGCAGCATTCAGATGAACATTCAGGAATTGTCGACGTGTTTGCAGTACGACTTGCCCGTAAAAATCATCAGCCTCAATAACGGCGTACTGGGAATGGTGCGTCAATGGCAGGACATGAACTACGGCAGCCGTCATTCGCATTCCTACATGGAGTCGCTGCCTGACTTCGTGAAGCTGGCTGAGGCTTATGGTCATGTAGGCATTCGGATTACGGATCTGAAAGACCTGAAGCCAAAAATGGAAGAAGCGTTCGCCATGAAAGACCGCTTGGTGTTCCTGGATATCCAGGTCGATACCAGCGAGCACGTTTACCCGATGCAGATCAAAGATGGCTCCATGCGAGACATGTGGCTGAGCAAGACGGAGCGTACTTAATCATGCGGCACATTATTTCTTTGCTTCTTGAAAACGAACCGGGTGCATTGTCTCGTGTTGTAGGGCTTTTTTCGCAACGTAACTACAACATTGAAAGCCTGACGGTAGCGCCAACTGAAGACCCGACCTTGTCGCGTCTGACGCTGACGACCGTAGGGCACGATGAAATCATCGAGCAAATCACCAAGAACCTGAACAAGCTGATTGAAGTGGTCAAGCTGGTCGACCTGTCTGAAAGTGCTCACATTGAGCGCGAGCTGATGCTGGTCAAGGTCAAGGCAACGGGGGCCCAGCGCGCAGAGATCAAGCGAACCACGGACATTTTTCGTGGCCAGATCGTTGATGTCAGTGCCAGTGTGTATACCGTGCAGTTGACCGGTACCAGTGACAAACTCGACAGCTTCATTCAGTCAATTGGAACCGCCTCGATCCTGGAAACAGTTCGCAGTGGCGTCACCGGGATTGCCCGTGGCGACAAAGTACTCAGCATCTAAAACTAATAAGTGCTAATGGCCTAAATGGCCTGGATATAAGGGAAAATCATGAAAGTTTATTACGACAAAGACTGCGACCTTTCGATCATCCAGGGCAAAAAAGTAGCCATCATTGGTTACGGCTCCCAGGGTCACGCTCAAGCCTGCAACCTGAAAGATTCAGGTGTAGACGTGACTGTCGGTCTGCGTAAAGGTTCGGCCACTGTCGCCAAAGCTGAAGCACACGGCCTGAAAGTCACTGACGTTGCTAGCGCGGTGGCCGCGGCTGACGTGGTCATGATTCTGACCCCGGACGAGTTCCAGTCGTCGCTGTACAAGAACGAAATCGAGCCGAATATCAAGAAAGGCGCCACCCTGGCTTTCTCCCACGGTTTCGCGATTCACTACAATCAGGTTGTTCCGCGTGCCGACCTCGACGTGATCATGATCGCGCCGAAAGCACCAGGCCACACTGTGCGCTCCGAGTTCGTGAAAGGCGGCGGCATTCCTGATTTGATCGCTATCTACCAGGATGCTTCGGGCAACGCCAAAAACGTTGCGCTGTCTTACGCTTCGGGTGTTGGTGGCGGTCGTACCGGCATCATCGAAACCACGTTCAAGGACGAAACCGAAACCGATCTGTTCGGTGAGCAGGCTGTTCTGTGTGGCGGTACTGTCGAGCTGGTTAAAGCAGGCTTTGAAACACTGGTTGAAGCGGGCTACGCGCCAGAAATGGCTTACTTTGAGTGCTTGCACGAACTGAAGTTGATTGTTGATCTCATGTACGAAGGCGGTATCGCGAACATGAACTACTCGATCTCCAACAACGCTGAGTACGGCGAGTACGTGACAGGTCCGGAAGTTATCAACGCCGAATCCCGTCAGGCAATGCGTAATGCGTTGAAGCGTATCCAGGACGGCGAATACGCCAAGATGTTCATCAGCGAAGGTGCCACCGGCTACCCATCGATGACCGCCAAGCGTCGCAACAACGCGGCACACGGTATCGAAGTGATTGGTGAGCAACTGCGCTCGATGATGCCTTGGATCGGTGCGAACAAGATTGTCGATAAAGCCAAGAACTAAGTTTGTAGCGTGAAGAAAAACGCGGCCTCGGCCGCGTTTTTTCGTTTAGAGGGTGGCTTCTGGTATAAAGCATCACTGTTTGCGTGTCCGTGTTGGCCGTGAACCTTTATCGAAACTTTCCATATCGTTGCAAGGTAATGTCCATGAGCGAACGTCCCGAAGAGCCAAAACAGGCCTCTGACGCCGATAGTCTGCTGCCTATCGATGAGCATGTCGAAGAAGGACATGACGCCGAAGGCCGTAAAGTCCGGCATCGTGGTATCTATCTGCTACCCAACCTTTTCACGACGGCGAACCTGTTCGCGGGTTTCTATTCGATTATTAACTCGATGAGCGCGCAAAGTGCCATGAGTGCAGGTGATGCGGCAGGTGCAAGCAAGTACTTTGCCTTTGCCGCGATCGCAATTTTTGTGGCCATGGTGCTCGACGGTCTTGATGGCCGGGTTGCCCGCATGACCAATACGCAAAGTGCTTTTGGCGCCGAATACGACTCTTTGTCTGACATGGTTGCCTTTGGGGTCGCCCCCGCACTGCTCGCGTTTGGCTGGGCGCTGGGGGATATGGGCAAAGTAGGCTGGATGGTCGCTTTCATTTACGTGGCTGGCGCGGCATTGCGTCTGGCGCGTTTTAATACTCAGGTGGGTACGGCTGATAAGCGGTACTTCATCGGGCTGGCGAGTCCGGCTGCTGCGGGTGTTGTGGCCGGGATCGTGTGGGCGTTCAGCGATTACGGCATTCAGGGTTCCAAAATGTCGTTCCTGGTGGCCTTGCTTGTAGCTGCTGCAGGCATGCTGATGGTCAGCAATATCAAGTACAACAGCTTTAAAGAGCTGGACTTGAAGGGGCGTGTACCTTTTGTCGCCATTCTGGCAGTGGTACTGGTCTTTGCAGTGGTTTTCAGTGATCCGCCGCGCATTCTGCTGCTGGTCTTCCTTGCCTATGCGGCGTCCGGCCCCATTCAGTATTTATTGCATCTGCGTCGGAACAAAAGCGCCGAGTGATGTAATTTCTCCCATACTCCGTAGTCTATTGGGGCATCAGCCTTTCAATGCTACGGAGTTGCCATGCTCATCAAGCTCCCCTCCACGTCAGACAGTAAAGAGTCTGACGTCACGCCTGAATCCTTCTATTTATCGCGGCGAACATTGCTGGGAAGCTCGCTAGCCGGGCTTGCCGTGAGTGCATTTCCTCGTATTGGGCGTGCGCAAGACGCCGGGATGTACCCTGATGTGGAGGCGGGCACGCCACCCGCATGGTTTGCCGAAAAGCTGCCCAAAACCAAATGGCAGGCGGTGAAAGTAGAGGGAGAGTCAATCACGCCCTTCAACGATGCGACTCACTACAACAATTTTTATGAGTTTGGGACCGCTAAAGGTGATCCGGCGCAATATGCAGGGGCATTGAAGACCGAGCCCTGGACGGTGGTTGTCGATGGTGAGGTCGGTAAGCCGGGCCGATATGCGCTGGAAGACTTCATGAAGCCCTATCAATTAGAAGAGCGGATCTATCGGCTTCGCTGTGTGGAAGCATGGTCAATGGTCATTCCTTGGCTGGGCTTCCCGCTTTCAGCATTGCTTAAGCAGGTGGAGCCCAACTCGAAAGCAAAATTCATCCGCTTTGAGACGTTGCAGGATCCTAAGGTCATGCCGGGGCAGCGTTCCGGGTTCGCTTTGATTGAGTGGCCTTATGTGGAGGGGCTGCGGTTGGATGAGGCGATGAATCCATTGGCAATTCTGGCTGTAGGGATGTACGGGCGGGAATTACCGAATCAAAACGGTGCGCCATTGCGGTTAGTGGTGCCTTGGAAATATGGCTTTAAAAGCGTGAAGTCCATTGTGCGCATCAGCCTTGTTGAAGATCAGCCCAAGACGACCTGGCAGAGTATCGCGACCGATGAATATGGCTTTTACGCCAATGTTAATCCGCAAGTGGACCATCCGCGCTGGAGTCAGGCGCGTGAGCGTCGTCTGCCAAGTGGCCTGTTCAGTCCGAATGTACGCGAGACGCAGATATTCAACGGTTACGGCAACGAGGTGGCTTCTTTATATAGTGGGCTGGATCTGCGGAAAAACTATTGATGCGATTTCCTTATTGGCGCTCGTTTGTTTTTGTATGGGTGATTATTTGGCCGCTGCTGTGGGTATTCCAAGCGTGGAGTTCAGTGCTGGGGCCTGATCCTGGCAAAGTGCTGGTTGATCGCTTGGGGTTAGGCACCCTGATCTTGTTGCTGATAACGCTTTGCATGACGCCTCTGCAAAAAATGACAGGATGGGCTGGCTGGGTTGCTGTGCGACGTCAAATCGGTCTGTGGTGTTTTGCTTATGTAATACTGCATCTGTTGGCTTACCTGGCTTTTGTGTTGGGTTTCGATTGGTCTCAGTTGGGGGTGGAGCTGCGCAAGCGTCCCTACATTATTGTGGGCAGCCTTGGTTTCTTGCTGTTGTTCGTACTTGCGGTGACATCCAACCGTTACAGCCAGCGTCGTCTGGGCGCACGATGGAAAAAATTGCATCGCCTTATCTATGTGATTTTGGGGTTAGGGCTACTGCATATGCTCTGGATCGTTCGTGCAGACCTTAAAGAGTGGGCGGTTTACGCGGCGATTGGGGCGATGTTGATGGTGCTGCGTGTACCGGTTGTGATGCGGCGTATACCCCGTCTATATAAGAAGAAAACGGTTTCTGCCTCATGAGTCAAAATTAGGGCTTGACTCAGAATTCCAGCGGCCTATAATTCGCCCCACTTCCGGCGCAGTCGAAACGGAAAACTCCTTGAGTTTCAATGAGTTAGGCAATTTTGACGATGCCAGCTTCAAATCATCGAAGCAGGAAATGAGGTGTTGACAGCAGCGTGTAACGCTGTAGAATTCGCCTCCCGCTAACGAGAGATCGGAAGCGCAAGTGGTTGATGTTACAAAGGAAACTTCGAAAACATCTTAAAATAACCGCTTGACAGAAACAGAGGC
>NZ_JYKY01000047.1 GCF_001042985.1 Pseudomonas lundensis | reverse complement strand
GATATCTGCAACCAGATCCCAGGCTGCGTCGGGGAGTTCATACCGCTTTGCCATCTTGGCCTCCTGGCTTTAATGGCGGTGTATTTTACAGAAAATCGTATTTCTTGAGTTTACGTACAGAGCCTAGGAACACCGCATAATGGATTCCCGTTGCTATGAAGCCGATCCCCAGATAACGAATCAGTAAGGTAGTAAGAGGTAGGGTTTGATTTTCCATGCCCAAAGCCTATGGAGGCAAAGGTGAAAAAAAAGTGAACCAAATGTAAATGCGTAATTGGCTAAATTTAGATCTGCCAAGTAATGAAATTGGCGCGCTAGGCTAGCACGCTACAATATCAGCAAGATTGCTCGAAAATTACGCTTTCGAAATAAAACCTTCCGATAACGCATGCATGACCTGCGGATTACAATGCTGACAAGATAAGGAAATGCTGGGTGGCATTGAGATAGATTCCCCGAATTAAGGGGGACCCAATGGTTACACAAAATGAAACATTTACAAGCAGCGTTGTTCCTTACAGTCCTGACATATTGGATGATCTGCCAATTGATGATCAGCTGGCCGTAGAGTTTTTCGCAACAGCACGTTGTGCCAGTTTCAAACAGGCTGCCCGGGGGCTCAATGTGCCAGTGGTAGGCCTTCGGAAACGCTTGGAGAAACTGGAAGAGCACATTGGTGCTCCCGTGTTTGTATACAAACACAACAAGCTTGCCCTGACCCGCACTGGCGAGAGGGTCAGCCATTACCTGTGCCAGCTCTTCGGCCCAGACGGCCTTGGCAAGTCCGGTGAAAAGGAAGTCCCCAGGCTTACCATCGCGATCACGGAGCCAGTGTTGAGCGACATCGTAAACCGCGATCTAGTCGCCTACGTGCGCGATCATGCCGAAATGCAGCTTGAAATCCATTCAGAGTGCACAACGCAGATGCTCTCTGAGTGTGAAGTCGATGTGGGTATCGCTTTCGTGAGCCCAGATGATGAGGGCGCGTTTGATCGCCATCCTACGTATAGGTTTGAACGGCTTGGCCGGATTGGGCACTCGCTGTTCATTTCCAGCCGCTACTCAAGAAGCGTCACCCTTCCAGTGCAGAGCCTGGATTTGCACAACTTCATGCTCGTTATCCCTTGGGATGAAGAGATTTTGGCGGGCTCACGAAAGTGGGCATCGATAATGGCTGAGCATCAGGGCGGTACCACTCGGGTAAAGAACTATAACTTATCCCGTGGCCTTGTCGTAGGAGGCGCGTGTATCGGTGTGCTGCCCGACTATAGTCGAAAGATGGAGAGGAATATTCTGCCGATGCCGGGTTTTTTGGACGATCTGGAGGAGAAAGATGTCTATCTTGTTATCAAAACCAAGCTTGCCCGCAACCCGCACGTTCTGGAAATCCGTAGATTGATCAAGAAGAGCTTCTTTGATAAGAAGGACTGGCTTGTTCGGTAACAGTTTTGTTAGGTTTCAAACTCTCCTGTTAACACTACAGAAACACAACTGTCATATTCGCTTGCAATCTAGTCAGAGTGCTTAGAACAAAGGCATCTTGTTACAGCAGGTGACAACCGTGGCCTGCTCCCATCTGCAAGATAAATTTAGGCCGACGAAGGGCGAAATACAACGTCGGTAGCTAAGCACTTAACATACGAGAGGCAAGCAATGATCCGTTCTTCGAACATGCGGGAAAAGCTGTTGGCTGCCGCAATAATAGGCACATTTTCCTCGCAAGCATTCTCCGGAACAGTAACCACTGACGGAGCTGACATCGTTCTGAAGACCAAGGGCGGTCTTGAAGTATCGACTTCTGACAAGGAATTCAGTTTCAAACTGGGCGGTCGCGTTCAGGCCGACTACGGCCGTTTCGATGGTGTCTTCACCAAGAATGGCGATACCGCTGACGCCGGCTACTTCCGTCGCGCCTACCTTGAGCTCGGCGGCGTTCTGTACCGCGACTGGAAGTATCAGCTCAACTACGACCTTTCCCGCAACACGGGCAACGACTCCGACGGTTACTTCGACGAGGCCAGCCTGACCTACACCGGTTTCAAGCCCGTCCAACTGCGATTCGGTCGTTTCTACACCGACTTCGGTCTTGAGAAAGCCACCAGTTCGAAGTGGACCACTGCCATGGAGCGGAACCTCTCGTACGACCTGGCGGACTGGATCAACGACAACGCCGGCATGGGTGTTCAAGCCACCAGCACCATCGCTGACATGGCTTATGTCTCCGGTAGCGTTTTCAGCGAAACCAACAACAACTCGGATGGCGACAGCACCAAGCGCTACAACGCACGTGCCGTGTTCGCACCGCTGCACAGTGATGGCAACGTCCTGCACGTCGGTGCTCAGTACGCTTACCGCGACCTCAAAAACAGTGCGGTCGATACCCGGATTCGTTCGCGTCTTGGCGTTCGCGGTGTAGATACCAATGGCGGCGGCGATGCCGGCACCAACGGCAACCGCATGCTGTTTGGCGGTGCCGCCGCACAAGATGGCCTGTGGAAGGACGATTCGGTCTGGGGTCTCGAAGGTGCCTGGGCCACCGGCCCGTTCTCGGTGCAAGCGGAATACCTTCGCCGCAAGCTGAAAGCTGACCAGGCCAACAGCGACATGAAGGCCTCTGGTTACTACGCCCAGATGGCTTACACCCTGACCGGCGAGCCGCGTATCTACAAGCTCGACGGTGCCAAGTTCGACACTATCAAACCAGAGAACAAGGAACTGGGGGCCTGGGAAGTTTTCTACCGCTTTGACGATATCAAGGTCGAAGACGGCAACCTGGTCACCGCAGCGGATCAATCGAACGAGCGCAAGGCCAAGAGCCACACTGTGGGTGTGAACTGGTATGTCAACGAGGCAGTGAAACTCAGTGCCAACTACATCAACGTGCGTACTGACAATAACGAGAACACCGTGGGCGACGACAGCGGCAATGCAATCGTGACCCGCCTGCAATACGTCTTCTGATCCCTCTCATCAGTCTGACGTGAGAAAGCCGGAAGCGCTCAATGTGCTTCCGGCTTCCCTGTTTCTGACGTGATCGAGCTTGGAGCGTCCTCCTCCTACCTGCTCTCGCTCACCTGATGACCTCTCTTGCCAAAACTCGGCGAATCTGGTGTGATTGCCGCGTCGGGTTTTGCATGGTGGCCGTGCAAGCAAACCAAACCTGACTCCTACTCATGATTGAACCTGATTCGACGTCCAGCTTCGCGTCTAACGGCCCTACAAGCGCAGCTACCCCAACGTCGCTCATTAGGGGATAGTCATGTCTGCCAAAAAGCTGCTTCAACCTCTCGCTGCTCAGCTGCACGCCTCATTCTCGGCTTCCGGTCGCCCGTACGCTCACCAGCACATTCACCAGTTGCTCCACGCTGCCATTGGCTCCGTCTCCCCAGAAGTTGACTCCCAAGACAATCTGCCAATCCAGGTATGCCGTGACAGCGACAGGCAGTACAACCTCTACGAGACGATTGAGCGGGCGAAAAAGTGCTTGGGATTGACCGATCTTCAAGCAGTCGGCGTGGCTGAAGAAGTCATCGAAGTACTACGAGCTGCAGGGATAGGCGTGAACCAGGTTCGCCTGCTCCTCGACCCCTCCTTCACCTCGAAGACTCGTAAAAAGGCATTCAAAGCCCTTTGCAAGAATCTGGATCTGAACGAGCTCGGCGATCGATTCGTCCCGAAAACGGCGACGCTGGCCATTGCGGCGGGTATGGCACCGCCTCCGAAAATCACGTGGAAAGATCGCTTCGCACTGGCTGCAGATTTCCCTATACGGGGACAGAGCCAGCTCGTCGAAATGGTGACTCGAAGCGAGTGCTATCTGTGGGTATTTCCGCCGACTGATCATCAAGCTACGGCTTCGGCGAGTCACGACCGCTATTTCGGTGAACAGACCCATCCGAGCGCTGAGATGGGCATGGGGTTCACTATCATCGATTCCGGATCGACCCGCCCTAAATTTCCGATGCTCTCCAAACAGCCGGAAGAGACCTTCATCCAGTATTCACTTTCGGCGCCGATGTGGTTCTGGCGCGCACAAAGTAACACCTGGCGGCTGGGAAACATCCTGCGCTCCAAGATCCTTGACGGGGCTCCTTGGCATAACGAGCCCTTGAGCGATGTGCTGCCAGGTGGTCTGAAGTCTCTGCCGCGGATTTATGGGTGCACCACCTGCCAAACGCTGTTCGTCGAGAAACACAGCGGCTATCCGGATGTACCCACTCAGTGCCAATGCGGTGAGGCGAGCAGCACGCGTGACCAAAACGAGTCACCTGCTCTCAATAGCTGATTTTCCTTACGGTGGCGGGCTATGCCCCCCGTTAGGGATTGGCTATGGGAGCGGGATTCGCTCACCCCAAACCTGAAGGCGCCGCCATCTAACCGAGCGATATGAGCTGAATGCTCGCGGAGTAGATATGCAGAACAGTACCAACAAACAAGACACCCTGGCGGCGATCAATGCACTTGTGGAGATTGCGTATGATCAGGGATTTGCGAACGGACAAGGGGTCGGCAATCAAGTCGGTTTCGTAGCCGGTGTCATGAGTCTCAAAGCTGCGTTGGCCTGCGGCTTAAGGCACGGCTCACCTGAGTGTGGGAAGGCCCTTGAAAGCCTCAAGCGCATCGGGATCGACGAGTGAGAAAAGTACGGGTCGTGCGCTGATCGCGCACGACCCGTACTTCTACTTCAAGTCATTTCCCTGCTTAGCTTCATGATTGAAGCTCAGGGATCAGGAGCTTCTGCGGTAGGCCAACAACCGCAAGGCGTTGAAGACGACCAGCAGTGTGGAGCCCTCATGGATCGCAACGGCGGCACCAATGCTCAAGCCCATGATGGTAGACGGAACCAAGATGGCCACAATCCCCAAGCTGACGAACAGGTTCTGGCGGATGATCGATCGCGTGTGACGGCTCAGCCCCACCGCAAATGGGAGTTGCCTGATGTCGTCAGCCATAAGCGCGATATCAGCCGTTTCCAGGGCGACATCAGATCCGGCAGCCCCCATTGCGATGCCAACGCTCGAATTGGCCATGGCAGGGGCATCATTCACGCCGTCACCCACCATGGCCACCCTGGCGCTGAGGCGCAGGTTCTTGATGGCCTTGACCTTGTCTTCCGGCATTAGGTCTCCCCACGCCTCATCTAAGCCAACTTGTTTGGCTACCGCCTCTGCAACGCGGTTGTGGTCCCCAGAAATCATGACCATGCGGTCGATGCCCATCTCTCTGAGTTTCTGGAGTGCCTCTTTGGCACCCTCTCGGGGTGTGTCCAATAGCCCGATAGCGCCCAGATCCTTGTCAGCGCGACGTACCACCATGGTTGTGCGGCCCGACTGACGCAGACGCTCCGCAGCCTCCAAGGCTGCCTTGCTCAGTGCGGGAATACCATTGGTACCGAACATCTCGACCTTGCCAATCCAGACGAACTGCCCATCAAGCTCGGCACGTACGCCGCGGCCAATCATGTTGCTCATGTTCTTGGCTTGCAATCGGCGCCGTGTGCCAATCATCTCTTCACCGTCACGCACAATTGCCGCAGCCAGCGGATGGTCGCTCATCGACTCCACAGCGATGGCGACGTTTAGTAGATCCTCGATCTGCGTGCCGCCTACCGGTATTACATCGGTGATGCGTGGGCGCCCTTCGGTCAGGGTACCGGTCTTGTCGAATGCCATGGCATTCAAGGAGCCGAGCTCTTCAAGCGGTGCACCGCCCTTGATCAGCACGCCACCTCGGGCTGCCCTGGCGATGCCAGATAGAATGGCGCTTGGTGTTGCGATCGCCAGCGCGCAGGGGCTGGCTGCAACCAGTACGGCCATCGCCCGGTAGAACGAGTCACGGAACGGCTCATCAAGGAAAATGCCGGCAAATAGCAGCCCGACTACCAGCAGCAAAACCAACGGGACGAATATGCGTTGGAAGCGGTCCGTGAATCGCTGGGTCGGTGACTTCCTGACTTCGGCTTCACTGACCATCTTGATGACCCGCGCCAGGGTACTTTCCGTAGAGCGCCGTGTTACCTCAACCTCGATGAGCGTTTCGCCATTGATGGTACCGGCGAAGACTTTCGAGGCTGCATCCACTGCATCTGGCTTGCTGCGTGCGAGTTCGGCATCAGGGACAGGTTGCTTGTCCACGGGGACGCTCTCACCGGTTACTGGCGCCTGGTTGATACTTGAGGAGCCCACTACAACAAAACCATCGGCCGGTAGGCGGTCATTGGGGCGCACGATGACAACGTCACCGGGAACCAGCAGCTCCACGGGCATCTCCACCGTGCCATTTGCTCTGCGTACGATCGCGGTGGCTGGTGCGAGCTTGGACAGTGCCTCAATCGCTTTCTTGGCCCGCCCCATCGCGTAGCTTTCAAGGGAATGCCCCAGACTGAACAGGAACAGCAGCAGAGCCCCCTCCGCCCAGGCGCCGATGCTCGCGGCACCGACTGCGGCGAGAAGCATCAGCGAGTCGATCTCGAAGCGTTTCTGACGGATGTTGGTAACCGCTTCCTTAGTGGTGAACCATCCACCGAACACGTAGGCCGACACGTACAGAATCAGAGGCAGACGATCAATCAGGCCAAGTTTTCCTGCGAGAGCTCCGGCACCCAGGAGAGCACCACAGATCAGCGCGAAAATCAGCTCTGTGTTCATTCCAAAAATGCCGCCATGCTCATGGCTATGACCTTCATGCCCGGCTTGGTCATCAGGGCGTTCAAGCAAACTCTTCATAACTCGTCCCTTCTGGGGTCAAGGCTTCCAATTGCCCTCTGCAGTTGGGGAGCCGTCTCTGTTGGTTGGCTAAGATCTATTGCACGGTTTGCCCGAGCCCAGGCGTTAACATTTCGAAGCTATGGGGTATCGGGCGTAATAAAAAATGCCAGGCACTGCCTGGCATTTATGAATTCTCTAATTGTTCTGTTCAAATCGTTTACTACTTGTTGTTGATGCATTGCGAATACATCGAGTAACGAACAGTCTTGAGCGTGCCCTGGGAGTCCTCGAAGGTCATCAACCGTGGATAGACCTGGCAGGTACGGGGGTCCTGCGACTGACGTACGAATTTCGCAACGTCTATCTTCATGCCATATTTGTAATCCTGAATCTCTGGCATTGGCTTGCCATTTTTCTCCGCGTACTTGGCCACTGCGGTCTGGTGTTCCTTGGTGTATTGAAGCTGCTTGCTCTCGGAGAAAGTGTTGGCCTGCGAAGCCACCGAGAAAACAACAAGTGCAGCAGCGATAATTAGCTTTTTCATAAAACCCTCTCAATTTCAAAACTTCTCGGGCGTAACCTTAGCAATGCATAGGCATCACCGGCATGACGAGAAACTTACAATTTTGAAAGGTAAGTGCATCTACTTCACTTTAAACAAAAAAGCCCACAACACGTGTTGTGGGCTTCTCTTTAGCGGAGGCTGTTAGCTAACCACTTCGGCCTCGTCGCCGTCTTCATCCTTGCGGTGTGCCCAGTGATACAGGGCAGGCAGTACCAGCAAGGTCAGTGCGGTGGAGGACAGGATCCCGCCAATCACCACCGTCGCCAATGGCCGCTGAACTTCGGCACCGGTGCCGGTGGCCAAAGCCATCGGGATGAAGCCCAGGGACGCTACCAAGGCTGTCATCAGAACAGGTCGCAGACGGGTCAATGCACCTTCATCGACTGCCTGTCTGAGCGTTCGTCCCTCCTCCCTTAGCCCGCGGATGAAGGCAATCATCACCAGGCCGTTCAGTACTGCAACGCCGGACAGTGCAATGAAGCCGACACCTGCCGAGATCGACAGTGGGATGTCCCGCAGCCACAACGCCACAACACCACCGGTGAGTGCGAATGGAATACCGGTGAAGACCAGCATGCCGTCCTTCAGGTTGTTGAACATCAGGAACAACAAGGTCATGACCAGCAGCAAGGCGACTGGAACAACGATCTGCAGGCGTTTGGCAGCCGACTGCAGCTGCTCGAACTGGCCCCCCCAAGTCGTCCAGTAGCCCGCAGGGATTTGCACCTTCTTGTCCAGCGATGCGGTCGCCTCCTCAACGAAGGACCCCAGATCGCGGCCTCGAACGTTGGCGCTGACGATAACCAGACGTTTGCCGTTCTCGCGGCTGATTTGGTTCGGGCCCAGTTGCAGGTCCAGATTGGCGACCTGGGACAGCGGGATGAAGCCGATCTGATTGGCACCCTGTGCCGCATTGGCAGGTACCGGGATCAGCAAGCTGGACATACCCGCTACGTCGGTGCGAACGGTCTCTGGTAGGCGTACTACCATGTCGAACCGACGGTCGCCCTCATACAGCGTGCCGGCCTGACGGCCACCCACGGCGATAGCGATCGAGTTCTGAACATCCGCGATGTTCAGGCCGTAGCGTGCTGCTTTTTCGCGGTCAATGTTGATGGTCAGCACCGGCAGGCCGGATGTCTGCTCAACTTTCACTTCCGATGAGCCCGGGACCGCTTTGAGCGCTGCCGCGATCTTGTTGGCGGTGTTGTTGAGCACGTCCATGTCATCGCCGAAGACTTTCACAGCGACGTCACTACGCACGCCCGAAATCAGCTCGTTGAAACGCAGTTGGATTGGCTGCGACAACTCGTAGTTGCTTCCTGGAACACCCGCTGCGGCCTTCTGCACTTCAGCAATCAGCTCATCACGAGGCTTCTTCGGGTTAGGCCACTGATCCTGAGGCTTGAGCATGATGTAGGCGTCAGAGGCGTTCGGCGGCATCGGGTCAGATGCAATTTCTGCGGTACCCGAGCGTGCGAACATCCGCTCAACTTCAGGCACCTGCGCAATCACCGCTTTCTCCAGACGCTGCTGCATCTCGACAGATTGAGTGAGGCTCGTTCCAGGCACACGCATGGCCTGCATCGCAAAGTCACCCTCACTGAGGCTTGGGATGAACTCGCTACCCATACGACTTGCCAGCAAACCACTGAGCACGACCAAGGCTACTGCGGCCGAGAAAGCGATGTTCCGATGTCCCAGCACCCATTGCAGAACCGGTTCATAGCGCAGTCGAGCTGTGCGCATGACCACGCCTTCCTCTTCCTTCACCTTGCCAGTGACGAACATGGCAATAGCTGCAGGAACAAAGGTAACGGACAGGACCATTGCACCCAGCAGCGCCATCACAACGGTGAAGGCCATCGGGTGGAACATTTTGCCTTCGACGCCGGTGAGGGCGAAGATCGGCAGGTACACCACCATGATGATCAGCTGACCGAAGATCAGCGGCCGGCGAGCTTCTCGCGCCGCGGCAAAGACCTCGTGGAAGCGTTCGGTTTTGGTGAGCATGCGGCCATGCTTATGTTGCGCATGAGCCAGTCGACGGATCGCGTTTTCTACAATAACCACGGCACCGTCGACGATGATGCCGAAGTCGAGTGCCCCCAAACTCATTAAGTTGGCACTGACCTTGTTGTTGAACATGCCTGTGAAGGTGAACAGCATGGACAGCGGAATCACCATCGCGGTGATCAGAGCCGCACGGATGTTGCCGAGGAACAGGAACAGAATGGCGATAACCAGGATCGCGCCTTCCACCAGGTTCTTCTTCACCGTCGCGATGGCTTTTTCAACCAGGTTGGTACGGTCGTAAACAGTCACAGCCACCACGCCCTTTGGCAGGGTGCGGTTGATGTCCGCCAATTTGGCGGCGACAGCTTGAGATACGGTGCGGCTGTTTTCACCAATCAGCATGAACACGGTACCGAGCACGACTTCGCGGCCGTTCTCAGTAGCAGCACCTGTACGGAGCTCTTTACCGATGCTGACGTCAGCAACGCTGCTGATGCGAATCGGTGCACCATCCACACTGGTGATCACGATGTTGGCGATGTCTTCGATATTGCCTACCTGACCCGGTGCACGGATGAGCAACTGTTCACCATTACGCTCGATGTAGCCGGCACCGACGTTGGCGTTGTTACTTTCCAACGCTGCGACCAGGTCATTGAGTGTCAGCTTGTAGGTAGCCAGGCGCTTTGGATCCGGCGCAACCAGGAACTGCTTGGCATAACCGCCGATGGTATTGATCTCGGCCACACCCGGGACGTTACGCAGCTGAGGCTTGATGATCCAGTCCTGGATCACGCGCAGGTCGGTCGGGGTGTACGGCGTACCGTCCTCTTTGACCGCGCCATCTTCGGCTTCAACAGTCCACAGGAAGATCTCGCCGAGGCCGGTAGATACCGGACCCATGACGGCCTCTACACCTTCTGGCAGCTGTTCCTTCGCAACCTGCAGCCGCTCGTTGATCAACTGGCGGGCAAAGAAGATGTCAGTGCCATCCTTGAAGATCACGGTGACCTGAGACAGGCCAGAGCGAGACAGGGAACGGGTCTGCTGAAGGCCCGGGAGACCGGCCATGGCCGTTTCAACTGGAAACGTGATCCGTTGTTCGGTTTCCAAGGGCGAGTAACCAGGCGCTGCAGTGTTGATCTGCACCTGGACGTTGGTGATATCGGGTACCGCATCGATGGGCAGCTTTTGATAGCTGTAGATACCGATACCCGCCATGATCAGAACGGCGATCATTACTACGATGCGCTGCTCGATGGCGAATCTGATGATACGTTCAAACATGAGAAATCATCCTGTCAGTTCGCATCAGTGACCGTGTTCGGCAGAAGCTTTGCCGAGCTCGGACTTGAGTGTGAAGCTGCCACTGGTTGCTACCTGGGCGCCGGCTTCAATACCGTCGATGATTTCCACGTACCCATTGTCGCGGCGACCCAGTTTTACCGGGCGGGTGTCAAAGCCATCTGGGGTGCGTACGAATACCGAAGGTTTGTCTTCAACGGTCTGCACAGCGTGCTCAGGGACCGCTACGGCAACTCGATCGGTCTGGGAGGTGACCGCAATGTTTACGAACAGGCCTGGACGCCAGGCGCCGTTGGGGTTGGTCAAGGTGACGCGGACAGTAGCTGCACGGTTTTGCTCGCCCAGCAGGCTGCCGACATAACCCACCTTCCCTTCGACCTCGACGTTCATGTCAGGCGAAGAGACTTTCACTGCACGGCCAGTCGTGACCTTGCCCAGATCTGTCGGCGGAACTGCGAAGGTCGCCCAGACCTGATTCAGGTCGGAAAGGATGAAGGCGTTGGTCGCCTCGCTGACGACTTCGCCGACGGTCAGGTGTTTCTCCACTACCACGGCGTCGAAGGGAGCGCGGAGCTCGTAACGATTACCGCCAACGGAGTTAACCGAGGCACCGATTGCGCCGACCTTCTGCTTGGCGTTGGCCAAGGAGATCTCCGCTTCTTGCAGCGCTTGGCGTGCTTGGAGGTAGTCTTGCTCTGCAGAGATCTTGTCCTGCCACAGTTGCTTCTCACGTTCGAAGGTCACACGCGCCAGTTCGACGCGACGCTGTGCGGCCTGTTGTTCGCTGCGCAGGTCAGAGATCTGCTGGCTGGCGATTACCGCGAGGACTTGCCCTTTCTTGACCGTCTCGCCCAGGTTGGCCTGGACAGCCTCAACAACGCCAGGAACACGAGGAACCACGTGGGCAGTACGATCTTCGTCGAAGCGAATTTCGCCAGGGAAGCTCACGACGGTACCGAGGTCACGAGGCGCTGCAGCTTCCAGGGCAACACCAGCGGCCTTGATCTGTTCAGCGCTGAGCGTCAGCTTGCCCTCTTCTTCACCGCCCTCTTCGCTGTGGCCTTCTTCACCATGGCCCTCATCACCTTCCTCTTTGGCGGCAGATGCGGCTTTCTTTTCGTCGCCATGGCCATCGTTAGCGCCATGCTCGGCAGTACTGGCGGCCTGCTGTCCGGAACTGTTGTTCCAGGCAAGGCTGCCAAATCCGAGGGCTGCCACAGCGGCTACCGCGAGGGCGATCTTGCGTTTGTTATCCATTGCTACTCCTGCTGATCGTAGGCACCGGCTTGTTCAAGGCTGTGTGCCGAAGAAAATGTTTGGCCCGTTCAGCGAGTGCCGGCGGTTGAGCCGACTTCGCCATAAACCCTTTCCACCTGCGCACGCGCATTGGTCGCCGCTGCCAACGATTCGAGGTATTGGCCACGAGCGACGATCAAGGTGCGCTGGGCATCCAGCACTTCGATGAAACCGAATTTGCCCATCTCGAAGCCGCGGGTTGCGGTCTCTACGGCTTGTTGGGCTGAAGGCAGAATGGTCTTGTCGTAGGACTCGACCTCCTGCATGGCGGTGGACCATTGGTTCAACGCGGTTTGGGTTTCGGTGCGCAGGCGCAGCTCAACAGCATTGCGCTGGTCCCGGGCCTGATCTGCACGACGAGAAGCGGAAAGAATGTTGCCCTGGTTACGATCGAACAGCGGCAAAGGCATAGACAGGCCCACAGTGTTGACCCGCTCGCGCACAGAGCGGTCGTACTGGCTACCTACACTGACAGTAAGGTTCGGGATACGCTGAGCTTTCTCTGAGCCGAGCGAGGCATCGCTCTTGTCTATCTGCACCACGGCCTGACGCATTTCTGCTGTTTGGTCGAGCTTAGCCAGCAGATCTTCAGTGCGAGGTGGCAAGCCCGGGGAGAGGGTTGGCGATTCGAGTCGATCAAACACGGTGACTGAGCTCCCGGTAATTTGAGCGAGCTGTTGGTAAGCGGTCGCTTTTTCCGTTTCTGCACGTCGAACTTGCAGCTGGGCTTCGGCCAGTTGCACTTGAGCGCGGGTCGCCTCCACTGGGGACGACTTACCTGCGCGAACACGGCCATCGACGATGCGAAGACCGCGCTCAGTCAGTTCGAGAGATTGCTTGGCCAGGTCGAGACCTGTCTGGGCCCGCAACGCGGCGTAAAAGGCTTGGACGACATCTGCACGCAGGCCGTTAACGCGACGGTCTAACTCAAGCTGTGCGGCGGTCTGCCCGTATGTGGCGACGTCAACACGAGCCCCCCGCTTACCGCCCAGCTCAAGGGTCTGGCTGAGAGAGACAGTCGTCTGGCTGGTGTTACGACGGGTGTCTTCCACGTCATACGAGATTGTGGGGTTGGGGATAAGCCCGGCCTGCTTGCGAGCACCATCAGCGATCCCAATTTCTTGCCTGGCCGCGGCCAGGTCTGGGTTGGCATCCATGGCCGTCGAAAGCGCCTGGGGCAAGCTGATGCTTTGGGCAAGGGCTGCAGGCGCCATCAACCCAGAGATGACTGCACAGAGTGCAGCGATCTTCCAGGGCGAGACGGGGGTCTTGGGTAAGACATTGCGGTTATACCGGGGCACTTTGATGGTCCTCGTGCACAAACTTCGATAAAGCTTGGCGAGAACGCCGAAACAGCTGCCAAGCCCCACTTGATTAGGTGATGGCACTCTAATGAGCGGTAGCTATCAGAGGGGTGGCTAGAAAATTACAATTTCGTAAGAAAGCTTTGTAATGCCCGTAAATACTGGGAAACCCAACCCGACACGATGATTTCGATACAAGCAACAGAGATGGCAAACACGCGGTGCGAAGGTGCCGAATAACAGGTAGATGACGAAATTGTAATTGTCCTATCACCCTCCCGTTATCTTCGGCCTGCAAATATGAGCTCGCGCTACGCTAGGCGCGCCGCCGGGTCAGAACAACTAACGACACCCGCGCCGGTAAACATAATAAAAACTGCCGTGAATCAAAGGAGCATCGGATGAAAATCAAAGTACCACTGTATTTGGCGGCAGTTTCTGCGCTGTCTGGAAGCTATGCTATTTCGGCACAAGCTGAAGACAAGCCAGAAGGCTTCATTGAAGGCAGCAGCCTTACAGTGTTGAACCGTAACTTCTACTTCAACCGTGATAACCGCGACAGCACCGCCCCCACTTACAACAGTGGCAAGGGCAATACGAACGGCTACTCCGAAGCCTGGGCGCACGCGATCATCAGCAAATTCAACTCCGGGTTTACCCAAGGTACCGTTGGCTTTGGCGTTGATGCCTTTGCCATGATCGGCCTCAAGCTCGACACCGGTGATGGGCGCAACGGCGGCCGTAGCTCCTTCGACGTGCTGCCCGTTGATAACAAGGGTGAAGCTCGCGACGAATACACCAAGGTCGGCGGCGCAGCCAAAGTCCGCTTGTTCGATACCATCGTGAAAGTGGGTGATGTCTTCCCATCGACCCCGGTCGTCGCATCGGGTGACTCTCGCCTGCTGCCAGAGAGTTTCCGCGGTGTGACCGTTGAGAACACCAGCATCCAGGGCCTTACCCTCCAGGGTGGTCGTCTGCATGCGATGAGCCAGCCGGTCTCAAGCAACCTGAACGACAACTTCGTGACGTTCTACGGCGGCCCGGTCAACTCGCCATGGATCGGTTACGGTGGCGGTGACTACTCGATCAACGACAACTGGACTGTGAGCGTCTACGCCAGCCAGCTGAAAGACGTCTGGAATCAGTACTACGCCGGCACAAGCGTGGTTTACCCGCTGAGCGACGATCTGGCGCTGATCGGTGGCTTCAACTACTACAAAGCCGTAGATGAAGGTAAGAAGCGCCTGGGTGAATTCGACAACAACATCTGGAGTGCCAAGGTCGGTGTGCGTTACGGTGCCCACACCCTGGCCCTGTCGCATCAGCGCAACAACGGCGACGACGATTTCGACTACCTGCGTCAGTCGGACTCGATTTTCGTCGACAACTCCATCCAGTACAGCGACTTCAACTCGCCGAAAGAGCGTTCCTGGATGCTGCGCTATGACCTGAACTTCACCAGCTACGGCATTCCAGGCCTGACGTTCATGACGCGCTACGCCAGAGGCTCGGGTGCGGATTACTCGAACGCTAACCAGTTCTACATGCGCACCGACGACAACGGCAACCCGCTCGACAATCAGAAGCGTTGGGAGCGTGACGTCGAAGTCAAATACGTTGTCCAAACCGGTCCGGCAAAAGATCTGTCCTTCCGGTTGCGCCAGGCAACCACGCGTGCCACTGCTTTCGAATCGGATCTGGATGAAACTCGTGTAATCATCGAGTACCCGCTTTCGATTCTGTAATTCGCTAACTGGGCCAGTTATCCATTGGCGGGTCCTGTTAGTAAAACGAGCATTACGCATTCACCTTGAGTGGCTTAAGTGCTCCTTTGGTAAAAGGTGGATATTTGGCGCCCATTGGGCGCCTTTTTTTTGCCTAAAATTCAAGTAGGCGTTCGATTGTACGCATCGCATGCCGGTGAAGTTCATGACTACACCAATGACCAGTCTCTTCAATGTGAGCGACCTCGCCGTCATCTGAGCGGAACGAAGCCAGCACAAAGAAGAAAATAACCCAATACTTCATAAGGTCAAATCACCTGCTGGAGAGAGGGCCCGCAACTGTCAAACCCAAACCGCGACAAGATATACCGCCAGACTATCAACTGTATTACCTAGAAATTACAAATCCGTCATTTGAGCCCCGGCACGCTCATTTTGATTTACCATCCCTTTCAATAATGCCGGCGCGCGTGCGCGGTTAATTGCTCAGTGATATCGAGACAAAATCCCATGCGAATTCTGGTAATTGAGGATGAAGTAAAAACTGCGGAGTATGTGCGTCAAGGTCTGACGGAATGTGGCTATGTCGTAGATTGCGTCCACACCGGGTCAGATGGATTATTCTTGGCTAAGCAGCACGAATATGAGCTGATTATCCTGGATATAAATCTGCCAGAGATGGACGGTTGGCAGGTCCTTGAGTTGTTGCGTCGTAAAAACTGCCCTTCCCGTATCATGATGCTGACGGCGAGAAGCCGGCTGGCGGATAAGGTCCGGGGGCTGGAGAACGGAGCAGATGACTACCTGATCAAGCCATTTGAGTTCCCTGAGCTGCTGGCCCGGGTTCGCGCCTTGATGCGCAGGTCAGATCACCCTGCATCCGTAGAGGTCATTCGCGTCGCTGACCTGGAGCTTGATCAGAGCCGGCACAGGGCATTCAGGGACGGTCAGCGCATTGACCTGACCACGAAAGAATTCGCGTTACTGCATTACCTGATGCGTAATACCGGTGTGGTGCTGAGCCGCACCCAAATTATTTCGCAGGTTTGGGATATGAATTTTGACTGCGACACAAACGTTGTAGAGGTGTCGATTCGAAGACTCAGAGCCAAGATAGATGACCCTTTCGAGACCAAACTGATACATACGCTTCGGGGCGTAGGGTATGTGCTTGAAAAACGATAGTTGCCAAGCTCTCTAGGCTCTGTACGTAAACCCAAGAAATACGATTTTCTGTAAAATACACCGCCATTAAAGCCAGGAGGCCAAGATGGCAAAGCGGTATGAACTCCCCGACGCAGCCTGGGATCTGGTTGCAGATATCT
>NZ_JYKY01000046.1 GCF_001042985.1 Pseudomonas lundensis | reverse complement strand
AGATCATCGTCTTCCATGCGCTGGGCAAGGAGGAGATCCGCCATATCGTCGGCCTGCAGCTCGATCGTGTGGCCCGCAACGCCGCCAGCCAGGGCGTGACGCTGACCTTCGATCAGACCTTGATCGACCACTTCGCGGAGGAAGGCTACAAGCCCGAGTTCGGTGCGCGTGAACTCAAGCGCCTGATCCGCAGCGAGCTGGAAACCGCGCTGGCACGCGAGATGCTCGGCGGCGGAATCGGCAAGGGCGATCACGCCAGCGCACGCTGGGACGACAAGGCCGAACGGGTGGTCTTCGAGCGCCAGGAGCCACCCGCAAAGCCGGCCGAGCCTGAGAAGCCCGATGTCGCGAACGTGGCCGAGACGCCGCCGAGCGACGCGAGCAAGCCTGCGCGCAAGAAAAAGTCAGCGGGCGGCGAATCTTGAGTCATGGGGAGGCTGTCGTGATCCTTCAATTGACCCAAGGACTTGTTCTTGATGGAAACGAAAAGTAGCAGGCGCTATTCAGAGTGCGCCGGCGGCTCTGTTCGGTGCGTCATCCAATTCGCCGGCATTGTTCAAGGAGAACCGATATGTCTGCATTGACTCCGTGGGACCCCTTCCGGGAACTGGATGAATTGCAAAACCGCCTGGCGACGATGTTGGGACGGCCCCCCCAGCGACAGGGCGCCCGTACCGGCAACGAAGCCATGACCACGGCGGACTGGGCACCAATGGTGGACATCAGCGAGGATGAGAACGCATTCCTCCTCAAACTGGATCTGCCGGAGGTCCCCAAGGATGCCGTGCGCGTCAGCGCGGAAAACGGCGTACTCACCATCAGCGGCGAGCGCAAACTGGAAAAAGAGGAGCAGGGCAAGAAATTCCACCGCATCGAACGTGCGTATGGCCGCTTTGTGCGCAGCTTTGTCTTACCTGACAACGTTGATCCGACCAAGGTGACGGCTTCGATGAAAGACGGCGTGCTGGAAGTGCGGCTTGTCAAGGCCGAGCAAGCCAAGCCGAAGCAGATTGAAATTTCAGTCAATTAACTTCAATTGGAGTCCAACATCATGAATATCAAACAGCCCCAATACATCCGTTCCGCACTTGCCCTGGCGGTCTGCATCGGACTGAGTGGACCGGTTTTGGCCCAATCGGCGGCAAGTCCAAGCGCTGCAGCGCCCTCTGTCGCACCCAAGGCGGCGCAGCCACAAGTAGACGACAAGGCCGCCCAGGAAGCCGAAAAAAAGCGTTCCGAGCTCACTCAGGACGCCATCACGGCGCTCACCAAGACCCAGGAGGCTTTGACCCTCCTTGATGCAAATAAGACCAAGGAGGCGCTCGCTGCGCTGGAACTGGCCACCGGAAAGCTGGAACTGGTATTGGCACGCGACGCCAAACTTGCTTTGGCGCCGGTCGATGTACGCGTCATCACCCATGATATCCACGCCAACGTGGAATCGGTAAAGAAAGCGGTCAAGTTGTCTCGGGAGTTGTTGGGTGATGGCGAGGTGCAAAAGGCCCGGCCCATCGTTGCCAATCTGGCCAGCGAAATCGTGATCGAAACCGACAACCTGCCCATGGCAACGTACCCGGCAGCGATCAAGTCGGCTGCACGGCTCGTCGACAGCGGCAAGATCGACGAAGCCAAAGCAGAGCTCGCCCGAGCACTGAACACGCTGGTGGTCATCCAAGTTGTACTCCCTCTGCCCGTGCTACGGGCCGAGGCCGCGATAGCAAAAGCTGAAAAGCTGGCCGAGACTGACAAGCGCGATGCCAAGCAGAACGAGGAGCTCAGCACCTTGCTGTCGTCCGTGCGCACGGAGATCGAGCTGGCGCAAATCCTGGGTTATGGCAAGAAGGAGGACTTCAAACCCATCTTCGATCAGGTGAAGTCCATTGAGCAAAAGTCGGCTGGTGGCAAAAGCGGCAATGGATGGTTCGACGAGTTGAAGACGCGCATCCAAAAGCTGTTTTGAGGTGATGAAGGGGCCGACTGCTCCATCGGTCAGTCTCGCGATATTCGCAGTAGGCCCCAATAGATTCCCCTATTTTCACTATCTCATACGAGGCATATCACCATGAATGAGCAAACATCGAATCCCAACGCGATCAACGAAGGCACGAACGAACAGGCCGCGGTAAGCAGCCTTCCTGCCAGACCAGAGCCCAAGCCTGAAGTCGTCACGGAGGTACAGCCTGAGGTTCAGAAGGAAACGGACTCGCAAGCGGCAGACAAACGTAAACAAGTCCTCGATGAGGCCGTCTCGGCCTTGGCGCTGACCAAATCAGCGCTGGCGGCCCTGGACGAAAAAGAATCCGCGCGAGCACTGGCAACGCTGGCCGAAGTGACGGGAAAGCTGGAGCTGATCGTTGCACGCGAACCCACGCTCGCCCTGGCCCCCGTTGATGTGCGCACCATCGTGCACGACTTGTTCGCCAACACGGAAACCGTTGAGGCGATGACTGACGAGGCGCTGGATGCCCTCAAACATGGCGAGGTGCAACGCGCTCGTCGCGTGTTGGCATTGCTGGCCAGCGAAATCGTGATTGCGGTCACCAACATCCCTCTGGCGACTTACCCGGCAGCCGTGAAATCCGTCGTGCCGCTGATCGATCAGGGCAAGATCGAAGAGGCCAAGGCCGCGCTGCAGTTGGCGCTCGGCACGCTCGTCGAGACACTCAGCGTCATCCCGCTGCCCATCCTGCGCGCCAAACTGCTCGTCAAGCGCGCCGAGACCTTGACAGAAGATGGCCAGCGCAGCGAGGCGTCCGGTGAACGCCTGCAGGACTTGTTAAACGAAGCCCGGCAGCAGTTGGAAATGGCAGAACTGCTGGGCTATGGTAAAAAGAAGGACTTTGAGCCCCTGTACTCTGAACTCAAGAAAGTCAAGGAAAAGACGGCCGGAGGCGGGAGCGGAAAAGGCTGGCTCGATGAAATCAAGGCGAGACTGTCAAAGCTGTTCTAAAACCGCAAGAGAGGGGCGAATAGCCCCTCTCTTCGCCATGAAGGCTTGATTTTCCTGATCTCATGATCCATCAAGGAGATATCGCATGAATGCAAATACCATCGCCGATTCGAATGCGGATAACCCTGCCGATGCCGTGTGTTCACTGACCCAAAATTGGTGGTTGTTTGCGCTGCGCGGCATATTCGCGTTGATTTTTGCAGTCCTCGCATTCTGGATGCCACACTCGGCTTTGTTCGCCATGACGATAGTGTTCGGCGCATTTTCTTTGGTCAATGGTGCGTTCAACCTGGTTGCAGCGGTGCGGCAAATGCGGCAAAAGCAGCGCTGGGGCTGGCTGTTGTTCAGCGGCATCGTCGGCATACTCACCGGTGTCGTTGTGGTAGTTGCCCCTCTGGCTGCCACTTTGGCGTTGGCCTATTTCTTGTGGGTAAGCGTGGCATTCTGGGCAATTTTCACCGGTATGCTGGAGATATCCGCCGCCGTTCGTCTGCGCCGGGAAATCAAGGGCGAGATCTGGCTTGCCCTCAGCGGGCTGCTTTCCGTGCTCCTCGGTGCGATCATCCTATGGATGTTTTTTACCCGCCCGATCGAATCATTTCTGGCCGCGGGCTGGGTATTGGGTTTCCATGCTGCGATCTTCGGTATGACTCTTTTGCTTCTTAGTTGGCGTTTGCGCAAAGCGCGTCAGCGGTAAGGGCGTGAAAAACCAAACCGTAAGATCATCTTTGAAAATCAACATATCCAATCACCCGGGTCCACTCACCTGGGCGGACAACCCTAAAGGGCTTGAGCATGCGTATACAATATAGCTATCGACTCGTCGAAAAAGAATTTCATGAACCTTGGCGAATGTCTGTAGAAAAAGCGGTTGAACCCGCTCTCAAGCCGCTGATCGAAAAGCGCTCCGAAGATTCGGTACGTCTTCAAATCGTCCTCGAACGCGCGAAAAAAGGATCTCGCTTAACGGCCAGTGGCCACATGCACTTGCCGGGCAAAAAAATCGTCAGCGTCACTGCATCGCATAACGATCTGACGCCTCTCGCGCACATGCTAGCGCAGGCGTTGTTCCGGCAGGCCAAGAAGCACTTTGATCGGCTGAGCGCTCAGGATCAAATCAAGCGTAAGGCGCGTCGTGAACGCTTGCGCGAGCTCAAGGCGCGGATCGACACTCAACCTGCCTCTGTCGTCCAGCAAGCACGCGGGATAATCGAGACGCTGCTGCCGAAGGTTGAGGCCGTTGCGCAACGCGAGTTGGCTTATCTGCATGCCGCCGGTGATTTGCCTCGCGATTATCCGACGCTGCACGACGTGGTGGACGAAGCGATTGCTCTGGCTGAATCGGTATGGACATCCGTTCCAGAAGAAAATGCCGCTTACCTCGATCTTTTGAAGCATCTTTTTGCCGTCATTGATCGCGAAGTGGCAAACAGCCGGCAATATGGCGAGGCCGTTTCGCTGGATGCGCCGGTCGAAGCGGATGCGCAGGACATGGCGGAGGCCATGGTAGAGGAAGAGTTCTACGAGTTTTATCAGCCTGATGACGCACTCAGCCTGGCCGACGTCATGGCTGATAGTCGGCTTCCCGACCCAGCAGCAATCGCCGAACAGGAGGAAATTGGTGACAGATCGAGCGAATTCGCATTTGCATTCGACCTGATGAAGGGTATGCCGCACTTGTGGCGCCGCATTTTTCTGCTTATCCGGGTGGATGGGCTGGATGCAGGCTGCGCTGCTGAAATCCTGCGGATGCCTAATAAGATAGATGCTGTCAGAGCGGGGCTCATTCAAGCCGAAGCCTTCATTGCGGCTCACGTGGAAGATGCCGGCGTGAGCGAAGACGGGAACGATTGGATCAAAGGCGTAAATTGGTCGGCGATGTCGGTGATCCGAAGCGAGGCAACCTCACCGCAGTCCAAGGAAGCGAACCATGAAAAATGAACTCCACATCGTCTGCCCACATTGCCAGTCCATCAACAGCGTGCCGGCCGCCAAGCTCGCGGATCGTCCCAACTGCGGCCGCTGCCAGCAGCCCTTGTTCACCGGCGAGCCCATCGAGTTGACGACGGCGACGTTCTCGCGCCACGTGGAGCGCAGCGATCTGCCGCTGCTGGTCGATTTCTGGGCGCCCTGGTGCGGGCCGTGCAAGATGATGGCGCCGCAGTTTCAACAAGCCGCGCGCCAGCTCGAACCCGGGATCAGGCTGGCAAAGGTGAACACCGAGGCTGAGCCCCACCTGGCCGCGCAGTTCGGTATCCGCAGCATTCCGACGCTCGCCCTGTTCCAGGGCGGACGTGAGATCGCCCGCCAGGCAGGCGCCATGGGCTCGCAGGACATCGTGCGCTGGGCCTCTGCACAGGTGGGACGCTGACCGATGCAGGATTTGCTCGGCACTACCCTGATCCTGCTGGCGGCGTGCAGCCTCGCGGTGGTGGCGACGGCGGCGTTCAGAGTACCCGCCTTGCTGGGTTACCTCGCCGTCGGCGCCTTGCTGGGCCCCTCGGTCAGCGGTGTGATCGCGCCGGGAGAGGCGTTGACTTTCATATCCGAACTGGGTGTGGCCCTGCTGCTGTTCATGGTCGGACTGGAATTCTCGCTGGGGCACTTCTGGCTCACTCGCAAGACCGTACTGGCGTCCGGCAGCTTGCAGATGGTCGTCGTGGCCGCGCCACTGACCCTGGTGCTGATCGGGTTGGGTCAGCCAGCTCAGAGCGCTGCACTGCTCGGCGCCGCAGCGGCCATGTCGTCCACGGCGCTGGTCAGCCGACAGCTGGCCGACCAAGGCGAGCTCACCACCCGCCACGGCCGCAGTGCCATCGCCGTGCTGGTCTTTCAGGACCTGGCCAGCGTGCCCCTGCTGGCCCTGCTGGCGATCTGGGCGCGCGGCGACTCGCCGAAGATCGAGAGCGTGCTGCTCGAAGTGTTGGGCGTGCTGGTGTTGTTCGCGGCAGCGGCGGTTGCCTCGCGTCGTCTGTTGCATGGCCTGCTGGGCTGGGTGGCGCGGCAGGGCCACGAAGAATCCTTCGTGCTGGTCTCCTTGTGCGTGGTCGTGGCGGCAGCCGCTGCTGCACACGCCGTCGGCGTATCCGCCGCCCTGGGGGCCTTTCTCGCCGGCATGGTCCTGGGCGAGAGCGACTTCCGGCACCACATGGAAAGCCACCTCAAGCCCTTTCGTGATGTGCTGTCGGGCCTGTTCTTCGTGACCATTGGCCTGCAGCTGGACACCGCGCAGATCGTGGCCGCACCGCTGGCGGTACTGGGTTGGCTGTTGGCCTTGGTGCCTCTCAAGATGGGGCTGAACTTTCTGGCGCTGCGCGCAACCCGCCTGTCGGCGCTCGACGCCTGGCGCGCAGGCATCGTGCTGGGTCATGGCGGCGAGTTTGCGCTGCTGCTCCTGGGCATGGTCATGCAGCAGCACCTGATCGCCGCCACCATGGTGCAACCGATGCTGGTGGCGCTGGTGTTGAGCATGGGGTTGGCACCGCTCCTGATCCGACACCATGACCGATGGGCGCGGGCTTTCAGCCGCTCGGGCGCACTCGGTCAGCCACCGCAGGCCGAAGAAGGCGAAGTCGCCGAGCGGGCGCGGTCGTTGCGCGACCATGTGATCATCTGTGGGGCGGATGACGTCGGGCTGCTGCTGAGCCGAACGCTGCGCCTGGCAGGCATACCGCATTTGCTGCTGGAATCGGACCGCCAACGGGTCGAAGCGGGGCGTGCGATGGGGGCGCCGGTGTCGTATGGCGATGCCAGTCGGCTCGACACCCTGGCCGCCGCCGGATTGGCCCATGCCCGCCTGGTGGTGCTGACGTTTGCCCGTCCGCAGACGGCCCTGCGTATCGCTCAGGCGGTTCTCGACCGCCGCCTGAGCTTGTCCGTGGTGGTGGCCACTGAGCGCGTAACGGATGCCCAGCTTTTGCGTAATCTGCCCAATGTCAGACTGTACCCGTTGTACCTGGCTGCGGGACTGGGACTGGCCGAGCAGGTACTGTTGATGTTGGGCATCAACGCCGACCAAGTCGACCACCGGATCGAGGAATTACGGCAGGCACTCAGTCAGTCAGGCGGGGATAGACCATGAACGGGCCGACCATCTGGCTGATGGTGTCGCTACTTGCCAATGTTGGCATGGCGGTTGCGTTATGGCGTTTTGCTCGTACCAATCGCCACAGGCGTGACGAGCTGAAGCATCGCCAACAAGCGAAAATCGGCGACAACGAACGGATCGCCATCGCCCTGGAAGGCGCAGAGTTGGGATTCTGGGAGTGGGATCTTGCCACCGACAGCTTCAGGCTTTCTGCCCGCAGTCTGGCGATGTTCGGCTTGACCTCCGACGAGGAGATTGGCGCCACCCATGCCGCATGGCAAGCGCGTATTCATCCGGAGGATTTACCGGTCGTTCTGGCAAAGGTGCGCGCTTACCAAGAAAATCCGTCGGAGCGATTGGAGTGCGAGTACCGCGTTCGTCATCGATCCGGCGTTTGGATTTGGGTGCTGGATCGCGGTCGTTGGCTGGGTGACACGGGCAGGCAATTGATGGTGGGCACTCTGCTCGACATCTCTTCTCGCAAGGAAATGGAGCAGCGGTTGCTGCGCATGGCGATCACCGACCCCTTGACCGGCTTGTCGAACCGGCGGGCTTTTAACGAACGATTACAGCTGGAATGGGCGCGCCTCAAACGCAGCCCGGAGATACAAGCAGCACTTGTGCTCTGCGATATCGATCACTTCAAGCGCATCAATGATACCTATGTGTAACGGCTTGCAAACGAAAACGTCCCGACCTGCAATCAATACGATTTTCGACCGGAATTAACTGCGACTGACCGGCCCGGCAAACCAGTATTAGCTGCGAATGAACCTGCATTTATCCGCGCTGACCTGCATTCCATGGCTACCAACCAGCATTAATTGCAAATGACGGGGCTTATAGGTAGTGAATCGATTGCCTCGTTAGAGCGCATGTCTGCTTGGCATGCGGGAACATCTAGTCTCTTCCGCCCACGAGCCAGATCATTCCAGGCAAACACATGGGGCCTACAGCTTTGAGGCCCACTACGCTATGTGCGGGCTCGGTCTCGCCCAAAGGGTTCGGTCAACTGACCAAGGTAACCCTTGGGATAGTCCCTCTCACGCAAGCCGACATTGGCGTCGCCCTGCTTTCCTGTACTGTCGTAGAACGTCCCGAATAGCCGATCCCACACCATCAGAAATTCGCCGCAGTTCACCTGGGCATCTTCGAAGTCGCGCTTGTGGTGCCAACGATGAATTTCAGCCACCCCGATGACATGGCGCAGCCAACCCAGCCGGTAATCCAGGTTCGAGTGCTGAAAGCCCAAGTGAACGGTCAGAATGCCGAACCAGGTGGCAACCACTGCCGAAGGCGCGCCGGATGCAAACAGCAGCACCAATCCCGGGCCAGCCATGAGCATCGCATGTAGGGGATGCCGGCGCTCCCCATTCATCCAGTACAAGCGCTCGGCGCTGTGGTGAATCATGTGAAAACGCCACAGCCAGGGTACGTGGTGGCTGATGCGGTGCATGGCATACAGGCTCAGATCGAGCACGACGGCGACCAGCAGCAGCTGAACCCAAAGTGGACTCTCGACTGGGAAGAGACGAACTGTAGCCGGCACTGCATCGCCCAGCCTGGCCAGGATTTCGGCGGTGAACTGGATGACGGAAAGATTCACCAGCATATGCACCAGGTCGGTCAGGGTGTCCTGGTGATCCTCCAGCCAGCCCTCCCGGAAAGGCTGGATACGCTCCAGCCCCGCGACGGCCAATAGACCGACTGCGGCTACCAAGGGTGTGCTGGGCCAGTACGGCACCCCGGCGTACAAGGCCCAGACCATGAAGGCGGCGCTGCCACCAAACACGAGCGGATAGCTCAACCAGCGTAGGGCGAATCGAAGAGAAGTGGACATCGCTCAGCTCCTATGTAGAGAGCCTTCACGGTAGGTGCAGAGGACGACGTTCGACTTGAACGAAAGAGCTATGACTTCTGGAGATCGACCGCAGCCAGGGCGGAGGACGGATCGATGCCCAGCAGCGCCCTGAATGTCCGGGAGAAATGCGCCGAGTCGGAAAAACCTGCCGCATGCGCGGCTTCGGTCAGCCGTCCCCCTTTGGCCAGGTGTTGCAGGGCTTGGGTGAGGCGCAGCCATTTGACATAGCTGCGCAACGGCAGGCCGGTTTGCTCCACGAACCAATGGGAAAAACGCGTGGGTGACAAATGCACCAACGCGGCCATTGCCTCACGCCCCATTTGGCCTTCGCGCAGCGCTGCGGTGACCTTGGTCAAGCGCGGATCAGGGATTGGTGGATCGGCAAGCCGCAACAGCCGACGTACCTGCGCCTGCAACTGGACAGGCGAATGCCCCGACGCCCTCAGTGCCTCGACCATCGCAGCAATATCGGCCGCTACGATCTCCATCAGCCTCACGGCTCCGCTCACCCGCAAGGCACGCGCCTCATCGGACAGCACATCCAGGTAGATCGACAGGACATGCCCAGCACTGAGCCGGTGCTTCAAGCCTGCCGGAATCAAGATGGCAGCCCCAGATTGCCCACCCAACGGCGTTTCAACCGTTATCGCGGCGTCGAGCCCCACTGCAATTTGATGTGCTTGATGATGGTGCCAATCCTGGTGGGCGGCATGGCCGAGAAAGACGCCGATACCGGGGCCGACCCAGGCATGGCCTGACCAGCGAGCCACTTCTGCGGCATCCGAGCTTCGCATTATCTGCCCCGGTCCAGTTCCGCGCTTGGACTCAGCACACTGCTCAGGAGCAACATGGCGGCACCGCCCACGATGCCGATGTCCGCCAAGTTGAATGCAGGCCAATGCCAGGATTGCCAGAAAAAATCCAGATAGTCGATCACATGGCCTCGGAAGCTGCGATCGATCAGATTCCCCACTGCCCCTCCCAGTATGAGGCTATAGCCCAGCGCTTCGAGCTTGGCCCTGGGCTTACGCAAGAGCAACGCGAGCCCAATCGAAACAACCAGTGCGAGGAGAATGAAGAAGTAGCGCTGCCAACCGCCCGCGTCAGCTAGGAAGCTGAACGCTGCGCCGGTATTCCAGAAATGGACCAGATTGAAGACTGGGGTCAGAGGAACCACGGCGCCGACCGAGAGCGAACCCTCAATTACATATTTGATCGCCTGGTCGGCCAGGGCAACGGCTAGCGATAGCGTCCACCAGAGCCCGGGAGTGATACGGTGCGCCATTCCAAGTGGCGATTTCATTGTTTCGCTCCCTGAAACAGTCGCTGCAATCCGGGTGAGACGGGCATCGGCGCGAATGCACTGATCCTCGCGCGTCCGGTATTGCCGAGCGGTACCCAGATCTTCGAGAACAACACGGCAGCGATGATCCGTGGTGCTTGGCCGAACATTTCCCGGTAGTCGCGCAACTGCCAGCCAGCCCTTAGCATCAACCAATGGCTCCGCGCATGCAGGACGGGCATGTGCTGGCTCAAGATGTGGGCGCGCTCGAGCCAGGGGAATGCCTCGGTTGGCGCCTTTTCACGGAGTGCTGTCCTTGCCTGGAAAAAGGCTTCATCGATGGCATTGCGGAGGGCGGTATTCATCTGGAACTCACTTGCGCAGCAGTTGGAAGGCCATGATTCTGGGCCGATCGTGCAAGTGAACACCCTGTAGCCGCTATAGGGTCAAGCTCTACGCTTTGAGCAGAAGCGAATGGCACTTTTCTAGCGCGCCTTATGGAAGCCGTTTGCCTCCCTCCACTAGACCCGAAAGTATTCCGCAGTCCAGGCTTTGTCGTTCGTCATCGCAGCAGCTGCGTAACGTCACCAACTGGTTTTCCAGGGCTTGCAAGGATGCGATCTGGGCCCTGACCTGGGCGATATGGCTATCAAGCAGCGTATTGACCGCCGCGCACGGTTGCTGCGGCTGTGCTTGAACGCTCTGCAAAACACCAATTTCGTCCAACGACATGCCAAAGGACCGGCAACGGCGGATGAACAGCAGTTTCTCCACATGATCCGCTTCGTAGGCTCGGTAGCCATTTGCCTGGCGATTGGGCGATGCAAGCAGGCCCTGGCGCTCATAGAAACGAATGGTCTGAATGTCCGCTCCCGTCAGCTGTGCAAGTTGACCAATGCGCATAGGCTGCTCCTCGATAAACAGCCAGTATATCCAGGCTTGACCCTATACCTGCTATATGGTTTTCAATTGCCAGAATTGAACCTGATAGGAGAGGCGGATCATGAGCTCGTGTGAAAAATCCTGTGGCTGCGGTTCAGTGTCAGCGCCTGCTGAAGCAGCGAGCGCGCCCTCGACCGAAGGAGCCTGGGTCAGCCATTTTTCTGTACCCAAGATGGATTGCCCTTCGGAAGAGCGAATGATTCGGCTCGCGCTGAATAGCTTGCCTGAGCTTCGTTCGTTGTCCTTTGATCTGAGCAGCAGGCAGGTACTCGCTTTCCATGACGGGGCGGTTGACCCAATCACTACCAAGCTGGAGTCCCTGGGTCTAGGGGCAGCGCTACTGGGGACTCAACCAGCTAGTCAGGAAGCAGCCTCGACCAATCGCGCTGATGAGGAATTAGCGGCGTCGAAAGAGGCGAGCACCCTGAAAATTTTGCTCGGCATCAACGCTGCCATGTTTGTTATCGAGATGGGCGCAGGGTTGATCGCTCAGTCGACGGGCCTTATTGCCGACTCGCTGGACATGTTTGCGGATGCTGCCGTCTATGGCTTGGCTCTCTTTGCCGTCGGCCGCAGTGCACAGCTGCAAGTTCGCGCTGCGCACCTGGCGGGTTTCTTTCAGATCCTGTTGGCACTGGGCGTACTCGTGGAGGTGGCTAGACGCTTCCACTATGGCAGCGAACCTGAGTCGATGCTGATGATGGGGATTGGCTTAGTTGCACTCGTCGCAAACGCCAGCTGTCTCTTGATGATCTATGGCCATCGCGAAGGCGGTGCACACATGAAAGCGAGCTGGATTTTTTCGGCCAACGATGTGCTCGCGAACATTGGCGTTATCGTCGCCGGCGCGCTGGTTGCGTGGACGGGCTCTCCCTACCCAGACTTGGTGATTGGTACGGTCGTTGGCCTCATCGTATTGAACGGTGCGCGCCGAATCCTGGCATTGAAAGCCTGACCAACCGATCCTGTATTCCATCGCGATGGGCTCACTTTCTACAAGTGAACATCAATGGTACGGACAGTCCAATAAACCTTCGTTTGATAGACGCCTCTGGCGAGGTGTGCTGGGTGCACTCCTGGAAGGATTGAGCTACAATGTAGCTCATCAATCTGGAGGATCAAACCATGTCCGCAAATGCTGTAGTCCGTGCCCGTATCGACGAGCACATCAAGGAAGAGGCGACCGTCGTGCTGGCAGCGATGGGACTCACCGTGTCTGACGCCTTCCGCATCATGTTGACCCGAGTCGCCCGCGAGAAAGCCTTGCCGTTCGAGCCGCTGATTCCGAACGCCACCACCATCGAGGCGATGAAGGAAGCGCGCCGTGGCGGCTTGAAGTCGTTCGCTTCCGTCGAGGATCTGATGGCGGATCTGAATGCGGACGATTGAACAGACCAGCCGGTTCAAACGCGATTATAAACGCGAAGCCAAAGGCCCGCATCGTCAGACGCTGGCGAGCGATTTCATTGCCGTCGTCACAGCCCTGGCGAATAACCAGCCTCTGGCCGAGAAGCACCGTGACCACGCCCTCACCGGCGACTGGAAAGACCACCGGGACTGTCACATCAAGCCCGACCTGGTGTTGATTTACCGCAAGCCGGATGACGCCGTGCTGCAACTCGTGCGTCTCGGATCGCATAGCGAGCTTGGCCTGTAACGCCGGGGTCTGCCCAGGACAAGGAAAGAAGCTACATGACAATCAGCATCACCGACGACGATTGGAACGAACTGACTCCCGAGAGTTTCGATACCACCGCACTGCTGCGGGCAGTCGATGCCGTGGACGAGCTGCGCGGCGATTGAGTGACAACGCAGACGGCGGGCCTCCGCAACTGCGCACCGACCTGTTGAAGCTGCATCAACTGGCGATGAGGTGATCCAGGTGCGGATTCGAGAGCACGTCATCGCCACCAATGACATGCGTCTGTTCGGTCTGCACCTACTGGGGCAGGCGTCGCTGCGCATGGAGCAAGCGCTGTGGCCAGAAGAATATGAGCGGATGACCCGCGAGGTCGAAGAAGCTCTCCGTGAGGCCGACGACCCCAACGCCAAGTCGTACACCCACGAGAAGTCATGCAGGCGATGCAGGAACGAATCGACCAAGCACGAGACAAGCCATGTTGATCGGCCCTGCCCCAACTCCCTCGAACTCGGATGAGTCGGACCTAGCAACGTGGTGACACCGATCATCTAGGGCCGGAGCAGAGCCTGTGTCAGCCCGCGAGGCGGTGCGTCACTTCGCTGAGCTGGGCCGACAGCGTATGCAGGTTCTGGCTGGCTGCCTCGGTACGCTCGACATTGTCCTGGTTGGTGGTGGCGATGGCGGTAATTTCGGTCAGATTGCGCGAGATATCTTCCGCCACGGACGTCTGCTCTTCGGCAGCGGTAGCGATCTGACGGTTCATGTCGCGGATCGCTTCGACTTCTTGGGTGATGCGCTGAAGCATGCTGCCCGCTTCCGTAACCTGTTCGACACCTTCGTTGCTGCGGGTTTGTCCATTTTCAATCGCACGCACCGCATCCACCGCGCCGGTCTGCACCGTGTCGATAATCTGATGAATTTCAGCGGTGGAGTCGGCGGTGCGCCTGGCCAGCGTGCGCACCTCGTCGGCAACGACGGCAAACCCGCGTCCGGCATCGCCCGCGCGGGCGGCTTCGATGGCTGCGTTTAGCGCCAGCAGATTGGTCTGGTCGGCGATGCCGCGAATAACTTCCAGCACCTTGCCAATGCGACCGCTATCGGTCTCCAGACGGCGTATTACCTCGGCGGTGTTGCTGATCTCGCCGCGCATGTGGGTAATGGTCTGGATAGTCGAACGCATCATGGTCTCACCCTGCTGCGCCGAATGATCGGCCGCATCCGCTGCACGCGCGGCTTCGGCGGCGTGACGGGCGACTTCCTGCGCCGTAGCGGACATTTCATGCATGGCGGTAGCGACCTGATCGGTGCGCGAGAACTGCTCGCGAGTGCCTTGGCCCATCAGTGCGGCGATGGCGCTCAATTCACCACTGGCGCTGTCCAGGTCCGAGGTGTTGCGTTGCAGGAGGGTGAACGTATCGGCAAGGAAGTCACGCAGGATATTCGCGGCAACTGCCAGACGTCCCAATTCGTCAGCACGGGACGCATCGACGCGCTGTGCAAAGTCGCCCTGGCTGAGCTTGGCGATGTGGTCGATCAGGTGACGGATGGGGGCGATCAGATTGCGGTTTACCAACCATAGGCTGAGCAAGGCGATGAAAACGCCAGCGGCTAGCATTACCAACGAGCCGACGACTATTTTACGATCTGCGGCTTCGCTGATGGTTTCCGAACGATGCAGCGCCGAATCGCGCTGCTGGATGACCAAACCACTGAGCTGTTCGCTGGTGGCACGGTCGATGCCTTGAACCGCCTCGTCGCCGGCGAATGGATCGTTTCCGCCGGCGATGTAGGCCGCACGGCCCGCGCGGTAGGCGGCGCCGAGGCGCCGGTGCTCCTCGTGCAGGTCGCGGAGCTGCTTTGACAGGGCAGGGTTGTGCTCGCTTCGCTCAACGAGTCTGCCCAGGATGTCCTGGACCTTTCGTTCCTGGTTCTCGAAGCTTTGCCAGTACTTGCTCAAGGCTTCAGGTGATTTGCCACGCAGCAAGACGTTCTTCCACTCCTGCACCTGCACTTTGAATTCCACGTTGGCTTCGTCGATCAGGCGCGACGTTTCGATCGGACCCTTGAGTAGTTGTTGATACTTGGAAATGTCATCCGACAAGAAGGAAAAACTGGCGAAGGCGATCAGCAATATCACCAACAGGCTGCCGCCGATCAGTGTGAGCAGCTGAGCGCGCAGGGATTTTTTCAAGAGCATCTGGGCGGTCTCGTATCGAAAGGGGGGCGCTTGAGTCATACGCAAGATTGAGCGAGCGGTCAGCCAAATGACCGTTCGTTCGCCCCCTTATGTCGGCGTACCGCTGCGATACTTGAACGCTTTCAGACCAGACGCAGATGGTTGTCCCAGAGCCCTGCCGGCAATTGCAGCGCGGTGCTGACGAAGCCCCCGCTGGCGGGGTCGACCGTTAGGACAAGATGTCCGATCCGCGCTCATCGAAGCCTCCGCGCCTGGCCGGGGCACTTCTACCCGTGTGTTCGCGCAGTTGCGACAGCCAACCCGCAGGGAGTTTTTGCGGTTCATCCGCGTGGCTTGAGGAGACCAAGTTTCCGTCGCGGTCAAATAAGCTCATGCGCTTGAAAACCGGGTCCTCGGCGAGCATTCGCGCGGCTCGTCTCTGGTTTGGCCTTAAGCTACCGGCGCCCCTATCTGCCTGGTCTGCACTCTTTACTATACCGAACGACGAATGTCAGATCGAGCGCTCGGCGATCGGGAATATTTTTCGCCAAGCAAGGGCTACGCATGTCGCGAGATTCCAGCGCCTACGACTGGTGTTTAGAGTCGGCCAATACTCCTGTCCGGCCGGTCAGCCATGCGTCCTTGAGTCGTCGTGAATCCTGGCGGGATCGGACCTGGGCCCACAACCGTTCCCACCGAACATTTTCCCCGCCGGCGAGCGGCTTTCTCGCGCAACAAATTGTTCGGAGCTCAAGGTCCTTCTCTACGTTTCGGCTGCATTGGCAGTGCGTTCGGCCCTCACCCGCCGATCGGCTCACAACAAGGACGCGATGGGCGCGACCATGAATCCGAAAGGAGAACACCATGGCCATCATCGGCATCTTTACCACCTCTAAAGACGGGGCTAGTTGCAGTTAATGTGAGTAGGGAACGATGGAATGCAAGCCGGCGCGGCTGAATGCAAGCTCGCTCGCAAATAATCTGAGCCAGACGGCTCCGTCAGTCGCAGTTAATCTGAGCCGGAAATTGCGCTGATTGCGAGCACGGCCGTTTTCGATTGCAAGCCGGTACAGCTACCTGCTCACCCGGAGCGAAGGCACCATCGGCGAGCTTGCACATCTGCTGGTGGCGGCGGCCGTCGCCGCCGTGGAGAGTGGCGAGGAAGCGATCAACCACCGCACGCTCAGCATGGCCGACTACATCGGCCCCAGTGAGCGGCGGCGACAGTTCGAGCGGGAACTGATGTGAAGTCCGCGCCGCGCTGGCCGCTGCATCCGGCACCCAAGGAAGGCGAAGCCCTGTCCTCATGGCTCAACCGGGTCGCCGCCTGCTACCAGATGGACGTGCACGAGCTGCTGGCCCACGATCTTGGTCACAGCCAACTTGATGACCTGGATACCGCACCATCCTTGTCGTTGCTGACGGCGCTCTGCCAGCGCAGTGGCGTCGAGCTGGAGCGGTTGCGCAGCATGAGTCTTGCAGGCTGGGTGCCGTGGCTGCTCGACAGTCTCGACGATTCGGTACCAGCAGCCTTGGAAACCTATACATTCCAATGCGCGGTGCTCCTGCCCAAGCGCACCCGCAAGGTGCGGTCCATCACTCGCTGGCGTGCCTGGCTACCGAGCCAGACGATTCGCCGGGCGTGTCCGCAGTGTCTGAACGATCCAACGAATCAAGCTGTGCTACTCGTCTGGCAGCTCCCCTTGATGCTGAGCTGCCCGCAGCATGGCTGCTGGCTGGAGTCCTACTGGGGCATGCCCGGCCGGTATCTTCAGTGGGAAATCGCCGATGCTGCGCCGCGCCCTGCCGATGACGCAATCGCCTGCATGGACCGGCGCACCTGGCAGGCGCTGACGACGGGTTTTGTGGAGCTGCCGCGTCGGCGTGTCCACGCCGGCTTGTGGTTCCGGCTGCTGCGCACCCTGCTTGATGAGCTGAACACGCCGCTCTCGCACTGCGGCAGTTGCTCGGCGAGCATCCGCCATGTCTGGGAGCGCTGCGGCCATCCGCTGCGCGCCGGGCAGAGTCTGTGGCGTCCCTACGAGATTCTGGCCCCGGCGGTGCAGTGGCAGATGCTGGAGGCGGCGGCCACCGCCATCACGCTGATCGAGTCAAAGGCGCTGATCCCGCGCGGGGAACAGGCCGCGCTGTTTCAGACGGAGCCGCACACTGGTTTCACCAACGGCCTGCCGGCGAAGGTGCCGAAGCCGGAACCCATCAACCACTGGCAACGAGCAGCCCAGGCCATCGATGAGGCCATCATTGAAGCGCGACACAACCCGGAGACGGCCCGCTTGCTGTTCACACTGGCGTCCTACGGGCGACGCGACCCCGAATCCCTGGAACGTTTGCGCGCCACGTTCACCAAGGAGGGCATCCCGCCGGAGTTTTTGTCACATTACGAGCCTGAATGGCCGTTTGCAGGTCTTAGACTAAATGACGGGTTAAGTGACAGTTTTTGACGGCGAGAACTTTCTGGCTCACACTGTCACATAATCGAACGTATATGTGACAGGTACGACATGCTGATAGGCTACATGCGGGTATCGAAGGCGGACGGCTCCCAGGCTACCGATTTGCAGCGCGACGCGCTGATTGCCGCCGGGGTCGATCCAGTACATCTTTACGAGGACCAGGCATCCGGCATGCGCGAGGATCGGCCCGGCTTGACGAGCTGCCTGAAGGCGTTGCGAACTGGCGACACACTGGTCGTGTGGAAACTGGATCGGCTCGGACGCGACCTGCGACATCTCATCAACACCGTGCACGACCTGACTGGGCGCGGCATCGGCTTGAAGGTATTAACCGGGCACGGCGCGGCCATCGACACCACGACCGCCGCCGGCAAGCTGGTCTTTGGCATCTTCGCCGCCCTGGCCGAGTTCGAGCGCGAGTTGATCGCGGAGCGCACGATTGCCGGCCTAGCCTCGGCCCGCGCGCGCGGGCGGAAAGGCGGCCGGCCGTTCAAGATGACCGCCGCCAAGCTGCGGCTGGCGATGGCGGCAATGGGTCAGCCAGAGACCAAGGTCGGCGACCTGTGCCAGGAACTTGGCGTCACGCGGCAGACCCTGTATCGGCATGTTTCACCCAAGGGTGAGCTACGTCCAGATGGCGAGAAGCTACTCAGCCGAATTTGATGCCGGCATGAGGCAACGTAGCGACAGCGTGGTTTGTCTCAATGGGAAGCGCTCATGATCGATCTTTGAAGGCCCGCAGCAGTCGTGTCACAGACAGGACGAACAAACCGGTCAGCGTGAGGGCTGCGATACCCCAGTACTCTCCGATGAACGCGCCGGCCGTCGTGCCGGCCAGCACAATGGCGAGAATCGGCAAATGGCAGGGACAGGTGAGCACGGCCAGCGCGCCCCACAGGTAGCCGGTGATCGGTTTGTGCGTCTCGGACGGCAAGCGCTCGGGGCTGTTCATGGCAGACTCTCCGCGTGCTGTGCCGGCTCGGTCGGCATGGTGGCCAACTGCACCTCCAGATCGGCCAACGCTTCGCGCCGACGCTCGACGAACTGGCGCAGAACGGCAAGCTGCGCGGCCGCTTCATCGCCGTCCGCAGCATCCAGCGCCCGGCACAGCCGCGCCAGCGCGTCCAGGCCGATGCCCGCCTCGAAGGCCGCCCGCACGAAGCACAGCCGTTGCAAGGCGGCATCATCGAACAGGCCATAGCCGCCCGGGGTGCACGCCACCGGACGCAGCAATCCGCGCAGCAGGTAGTCGCGCACGATATGCACGCTCACCCCGGCATCAAGGGCCAGCCGGGACACGGTGTAGGCGCTCATTGAAAACCTCCTTTTTTTATCCAGCGCAGCAGGAAAGCTGCTTCACGTCCTTGTTGAAGGTCTGCGCCGCAAGCTTCAACCCCTCGACCATTGTCAGGTAGGGGAACAACTGGTCGGCCAGTTCCTGCACCGTCATGCGGTTGCGGATGGCGAGCACCGCCGTCTGGATCAGTTCGCCCGCTTCCGGGGCCACCGCCTGCACGCCGATGAGCCGTCCGCTACCTTCCTCGATGACCAGCTTGATGAAGCCGCGTGTGTCGAAGTTGGCAAGCGCTCGCGGAACGTTGTCGAGTGTCAGCGTGCGACTGTCGGTCTCGATGCCATCGTGGTGCGCTTCCGCCTCGCTGTAGCCCACGGTGGCGACTTGCGGGTCGGTGAACACCACTGCCGGCATCGCGGTCAGATTGAGGGCTGCGTCGCCGCCGGTCATGTTGATCGCGGCACGGGTGCCGGCGGCCGCTGCCACGTAGACGAACTGCGGCTGGTCGGTGCAGTCGCCGGCCGCGTAGATGTTCGGGTTGCTCGTGCGCATGCCTTGGTCGATAACGATGGCCCCTTGCGCATTGACAGTGACCCCCGCCGCGTCCAGCGCGAGGCTGCGCGTATTCGGTGCCCGACCGGTGGCAACCAGCAACTTGTCAGCGCGCAATTCACCGTGTCCGGTGGTCAGCACGAATTCGCCGTTCACATGGGCGACCTGGCTGGCTTGCGTGTGCTCCAGCACCTCGATGCCCTCGGCGCGGAAAGCGGCTGTCACGGCCTCGCCGATGGCCGGGTCTTCCCGGAAGAACAAGGTGCTGCGTGCCAGGATCGTGACCTGGCTGCCGAGCCGGGCAAAGGCTTGCGCCAGTTCCAACGCCACCACCGACGAACCGATCACGGCCAGGCGTGCGGGAATGGTGTCGCTGACAAGCGCTTCGGTGGAAGTCCAGTAGGGTGACTCTTTCAGGCCCGGAATCGGCGGCACGGCCGGACTGGCACCGGTGGCGACCAGGCAGCGGTCGAACGTTACCTCGCGCTCGCCACCCTCGTTCAAACGAACGACCAGGCTCTGGTCGTCCTTGAAACGCGCTTCACCGTGCAAAACGGTGATGGCTGGATTGCCGTCCAGGATGCCTTCGTATTTGGCGTGCCGCAGTTCATCGACACGGGCCTGCTGCTGGGCCAGCAGTTTGCTGCGGTCAATCGCAGGCACAGTTGCCGCAATACCGCCGTCGAACGGACTTTCCCGGCGCAGATGGGCAATATGGGCAGCGCGGATCATGATCTTGGACGGCACACAGCCGATATTGACGCAGGTGCCGCCGATGGTGCCGCGTTCGATCAGCGTGACCGTCGCGCCTTGCTCGACGGCCTTCAGCGCCGCCGCCATCGCGGCCCCGCCGCTGCCAATGATGGCGATATGCAAACCGGCGCCCTCAAGTGCATCACGGATTTTTGGTTCATCTTTGAAATCACCAACCCGGATCGAGCCTTGATAACCCAATGCGGCGATGGCGGCCAGCAGTTGGTTGTGGCTCACGGCGGTGTCTGCCATGACTTGCGCGCGGCTTTCTGGATAGGACACCACAGCGGCATTCACGCCGGGAATCTTTTCCAAAGCATCTTTGACATGGGTGGCGCAGGATGTGCAGGTCATGCCATTCACGGTGATTTCGGTCATTTTTTTACTCCATTGAATTTCGGGGTGCAGCAGGCATCGGCTTGGCGTTTTCGTTGGATGGCGTAGATGGTCAAGCCGATGAAAATCGCCAGCGCAGGCAGCAGCACATAGTCCAGATAGCCGGTCAGCGCGGACAAGCCGACCACACCGAGCAAAATGACCAGAACAGGGGTGAAGCAACACAGCGCCACGAGGGTTGTGCCAATGATGCTGACCCGCAGCAGTGTCTTCGGGTCTTTCATGATCAGTTCTTGACTGATGATGGGTAGCCCGCATCCTCGGTAGCCTTGGTCAGTTTCTGCACGCTGGTCTTGGCATCATCGAAGGTGACCACCGCTTCGCGCGTCTCGAAGGTCACGTCAACTTTACTGACGCCATCGACCTTGGAAATCGCCTTCTTGACAGTGATCGGACAGGCCGAGCAGGTCATGCCCGGTACGGACAGCGTAACGGTCTGGGTGGCGGCCCACACGGGGGCAACAACGGCAGCGAGGGCAAGGGCGGAAAGCAGCTTTTTCATGGTGAACTCCTGTGATCAATAGAAAAATGGCACGACGTAGGGAAATCCGAGCGCGACCAAAACCAGCACGGCCACGCCCCAGAAAATGAGCTTGTAAGTAGCTCGCACTTGGGGAATCGCGCAAACCTCACCCGGTTTGCAGGCGGCTGACGGCCGGTAGATGCGCCGCCAGGCGAAGAACAACGCCACCAGCGCCACGCCGATAAAGATGGGGCGATAGGGTTCCAACACCGTCAAGTTGCCGATCCAAGCGCCGCTGAACCCCAAGGCGATCAGAACCAGCGGCCCGAGGCAGCAAGCCGAGGCGAGGATGGCGGCCAGCCCGCCAGTGAAGAGCGCGCCGCGCCCGTTTTGAGGTTCAGACATACGTTTGTCCTTTCGAATCTGAATTGGATAGCTTAAGCTTACTTCCGTAGTTATGTACGGAGTCAAGCGATATGGAAAACAATTTGGAGAACCTGACCATTGGCGTTTTCGCCAGGACGGCCGGGGTCAATGTGGAGACCATCCGGTTCTATCAGCGCAAGGGCTTGCTCCCGGAACCGGACAAGCCTTACGGCAGCATTCGCCGCTATGGCGAGACGGATGTAACGCGGGTGCGCTTCGTGAAATCAGCCCAGCGGTTGGGCTTCAGCCTGGATGAGATCGCCGAGCTGCTGCGGCTGGAGGATGGCACCCATTGCGAGGAAGCCAGCAGCCTGGCCGAGCACAAGCTCAAGGACGTGCGCGAGAGGATGGCTGACCTGGCGCGCATGGAGGCCGTGCTGTCTGATTTGGTGTGCGCCTGCCATGCGCGGAAGGGGAACGTTTCCTGCCCGCTGATTGCGTCACTGCAAGGGAAGAAAGAACCGCGCAGTGCGGACGCGGTGTAGCCCGAGGGAACTACGCCTTAGCGTGCTTTATTTTCCGTTTTCTGAGGCGACTCCAACGTCAGAAAAGACCGTGCGGTCGACTTTTGATATTTCGTGCTGTCGCCTTCTGAAAGTGACACAATTCCCACGCAAACCCGCATCGTTGGCATCCAACTACAGTCTCCATCTTTCAGTATCCGACTACACTGAACTATCGCTGAATAGTTGGACAACGCCATGTTGATTGGATATGCCCGCGTCTCGACCGACGACCAACTCCTCGATCTGCAACGCGATGCTCTGGCTGTTGCCGCTGACCGAAAACTGACCCAGTAGAGGCTCTTCTGCCGACTGAAAACTGACCCAGGTGTTCAACTGCTTCTGCTCACTTTTCGAGCAGGAGAACACAGGGTGATCAGCATGGAAATGTTG
>NZ_JYKY01000045.1 GCF_001042985.1 Pseudomonas lundensis | reverse complement strand
TGGCTGGCTGAAGGAGAACCGTCGCATCGTGACGCGCTTCGACAAGCTCGCAACAAGTTTTGCGGCGATGGTCTCATTGGCCTGCGCTATGCGGTGCTTGCGACAATACTTTACGTACAGAGCCTAGCTGACCTTCAATCCACATGAGTCGTTGGTAAATAGCAGCTTGCTTAGCACTGCTTCGCTGTTCCTTCAGTGCGTCAGTGGTTACCACGTAGGCTGCCATCAACGCTGCTCCTCGCGCAGCCCAAAGCAGGCCCTGCTTGTCGTATGCATGCGACAACATATACAGGGCAGCGAAGACTTCTGCCTTGCTTTCACTGCTATACAGCCCATACAGGGATAATCCGAAGCACTTGATCGCCCTGTAGTAGTCCTTTTTATCGCTACTCAGCGCTCCTCGCCTCAGGTACTTATCTGCCTTAATCCGGCTGTTTTCCCGCGCACCGGCATCATCAATGAGCTTATCCATGAGATCTTCGTAGGCCTTGAGATCTCCGAAGGCCACATCGAGTGCTTCGAGCAAATTGACGAAACGAGCCATAGGGTAGCCAATCAGCTTATGAGCACTATCAGCGATTTCGCTCAAAGACCGGAAGGTGTTGTTGGCTTGCTCCTCATTTTCCGCAATCAGCAGATCTAGAAGCGCCAAAGAGGTCTTGGCTTGCAATGCCCCGCTGACCATATCCGCGTTAGCGGCTATCGAGTTCAATCTCTCTCTAATAGTGGTTTCTAGGGAGTCCACATCGAGCGTGCACTTACCGTCTCGATGACTAGTGACCATCAAATTGAACAACGTTACGACTTTCTCCCACACCTCCACGTTTTCGGTCTCTTGAGCCACGCCGAGTGCTTTCTCAAACGTTTCCTCAAAGAGTTCCGCATTTTCCAGCCACCAGTACGCGGCCCAGGTCAGTTGGTAAAGGGCATCGAAATGCTGCCTCTGGGTACCAAACTTTTTCGCCGTCCGCACAGCGATATTGAACTGATGCTCGACGGCAACCGCATCCCGTTCCAGCTCTTTGTAGATGATGGCGCGCTTGGTGTAGAGATCGACCTGAGAGAGCGTCAAATGACCAGGGTCTTCGATCTGCTCGATCTGGCGCTCGATCGCAGTTAGCTGGATTTGCTTGTCAGCATCGAACGGGCCAATCTGAATCTTGCTCTCAATATTGCCTGTGAGACCTAAGTAATCGATGGCAAGATGCTGATTCTTGGGTTGTAGCGTTTTATCAAGCAGCCAGGTTCGATCAAGGATAGTGACCTTGACGTCATACTTTTTGGAAAGCTCGTCTTGCAGCTCCGCTCTGGAGCTGTTCTTGATGAAACGGCTGGTGACACAGAAGATCTGGACGTAGCCACGCCCTGTCGACATGACGCTCTCGACGTCCTTCCTGCATTTTGCCCTCCAATCTTTCTGGGTGCTGACACCGAATGCCCATCGCTCGGACTCCGGGGTCTCGTTTAGCCCCCAGAAAAAGGCGATCTGGCTGGAAACAGGGTAGGTCTCGGTATCGGTTTTTCCGTCTCCACCCGCAGTCGGGCCAGTCTGAGCAACCAGGTTCGGACAAATTTCCCGTTCGCACAGTTTCCGTACGAAGATCTCGAACTCAAGCTCTTGGCTTCGATTATTCAGAGTCTCAAAATGGTACTCCAGCATGGAGCGGTCGATGGTCGACTCTTGTAACTTCACAGAATCTGAGAACTGTTCCGGACGCCTCGCTCGCAGGAAGTCTTGCGGCTTAGGGCCAGCGATCTTGCTAGCCGATTGTTCCTTTTCCATCATCCACTCCTGAAATGACCAATGGCATCGCCCGGCCACCACCGACACTTGGCCCTGGGTCAATAAAGGCTCGACGTCATCGTGTTGGTCTTTGGTTCACGACGCTGCGGGGCGCCCACGCAGACATGGCGGGCGGGCGATCGTTTGTATCAGCCACCGGCTCGAATCTGATGGCTTGCCAAATTTATGGGGCCGGCCTTTCGGACTGCCAGAAATTGCAGCTGAAGTTATTCAAGCCACCGCCGTAGGGACTAGGCCTCACCGCGAACACTTCTGGTACAGCATCCCCATCGCCGCCATCGCGGAAGAACTCTCTCATAGAAAAGAGCGCCTGGGCCTTCAAACGCTCCCATTCTCGGTACCGACTGTCTTCAAGTTCGCTCTCTACCTGAGCGGCGCTGGGTTTGCGCTTGGGCACTGGCAAGGTGTAGCTGGGCTGAGGAGAGAAGTCGTAGACGAATGTCAGATGCCCGTGCTTCCAGTCCGCAGACGGCGACTCTCGCCAGCGAAACGACACTTGCACCGATAGTCGCTTACTGAGATGGAAAGGCGGCCTAATCTGATCATCAATAAAGAACAACTCACCCTCTTTACGCTCAGTTTCGAGCCGCCCTTTCATCTGCTGCAAAGCGTGAATGAGGTCATTGCCGGCATACAGCGCATCTTGCCGAGTGCGTTCGCGCTTGGCATGGGCCCTGGCCTTGCTGTACTCGGCGATCGCTTGTTGAAACGCATTAAGCTTGGCACCCACGTAAGGGCCACAATCACTAAGCCCAAGGCCATGAATCGGCCCCATGCGCTCTTCATCCAGGCACTTGCGCACTGCTGCCCGAAGCACCGTCTCGTCGACGTCGCTGATTGCAGCTTGCTGATTACTGGGCAGGTTAATGTAGGTCATGACCAAAACTATCCTTGTGTAATGGGCCTTGCTACCGCCTTATCCAGGCCGACCCTGCCGGCAGGATGGCACCATATAGCATGACTGAAGGACGTGGCGAAGCCCATTTTTGAAAAGGTCGCCAGTAGCTCGCGCCATACGCCGTGCAGGTAGATGAGTATGACTGGCGCAGCTTTCTTCACGCCGGACGTAGGGCAGCGGAGCACCAGCAGTCGAGCTCAAAACTTGATTTCGTGAGAGGTCGGACGGGCCTGGTAGAGCACACATCTCAGAGCAACGTAGGCCTGAAGGCGCGTGTATAACGCCCAAGAACAAATGGTGGCGGCAAAGCTAGCCATCATAATGCCATGCCAGCTTTGCGGCTAGCAGGCTCTGGCGTTCGACCGAGTGGGATCCACGGGCCCTGGTCACCGTATCTGCAACCGGTGCAGGCCTTGCTTCGACTGCAGAAACCCACGTAGAAACTCGCGGCCACCTTCATCCAACATTCCCGTAAGGCTGCACTACCTCTGTAAGGAATCTGAATGCTGATCGAACTTGATTTAAACACCAACGACGCAGAAGCGCTTTTGCGCCACTGCAGTGAGCACCGGCCAAACTGCGGGGACTTTCGAGAAGACGCTCGCCTAAGCGAAGCAATGGAAACGCTTGCAATTGCGATCAAGGATGCCATGAACCCCATGGAGGCGAAGGAGGCCTTAGATCATCAACTGCTGGATGCGGCGATTAGGTTGTTCGGCGCTAAATCGACCGCTATTGAGTGGCTTTCGAAACCAATGCCAGCACTGGGCCTACAACGTCCGATAGATGTTCCCCTCGAAGAAGCGTTGTCGCTCATTGGGCGACTGGAGCATGGCTTCGGCGCGTGAGGAATCTTGTAAGAGCTGATCAGCCATTTCTAATCGCTAATTGAGAACTCCGGGATGTGAAAGATGCGAGCTTCTCGCTGCCTCCTAGGCCAGCCTACCTGAGCGTCCTGGAGGCCAGTACTAGCCAGGCCATCTCTGAAACCTGTAAACCAATTTTTTTACGTGTAAATGGCAAGGGTTTACAGTGTAAAAATATGGTTTACAGGTCGATTGTCGGAGGGTAAGTCAGGTTACTCGCCTTGCGCTCGGAAAGTCACGGCGACACACGCTTGCAGACGCCTGTTGTCTGACACGGGTGTAATTTCAGACGGACTGATCCCAGCAAAAAAGCCCTATTGGTTTGACGTCAAAGCGTAAGCAGCAGCCTGCGGCTGCAAAGGAAAGCGATTTCTCCTTGGCCCCCGGCCCACCCACTCCAACCTCAGCTTCACACCAGACCCTCAAACCGTGTGATCTAGAAGCCGTAAATATCAGACGTAAAAGCCAGTGGGATCCTGTGAGAAAAGCGGTGCCTGGGCCACTGCCGCTTTTATCTTGCTCTCAAATATAAGAACTCCGTCTCGCTTAAAAATTTTCAAGAGGGGGGGGTGAAAATAAAATGGACATTGCCGACGAACGGTAAATAAATTGCCTATTTGTCAATCTGAGTTTTCACTCAAAAATCCTCGAAAACCTATAAAAAATGCTTTAAAACAGGCGAAAACGCTAACATTTATGAGTTTCGATTCACCAAATGCGAATTTTGATCGCCTACAACCGCGTCCAGTAGCAGATACATTGGCCATGTCGATCATTTGTAACCGTCCGGCCAACTCACCTTCCTATCCACAATTGCTGGGACAAAAATCAGCAATCCTCCCTGGGTCAATTTTCAATCGGCAGGATGGGTCAGTTTTCAATCAGCGCCAACAATCAAACATCTTGCCTAGCCAAAAGGGCCTTCAGATCGCTTGCATGCAGCTGCTCTTGATGCCTATTGATACCATTGGCGCTGATGCTATAGGATCAGATCAGGAGATGGCATTCCTCCTTTAACCGCCTTCGTGCTGATGATGCCTACGTGAACCCTGGACAGGGTGCGTAGGTGCGTCTCCCTGTCCTCCATTTTAGGACAGGCTATGATCTTATCCTCCGAGTTTCCTTTTTCTTTCGGCGCGAGCCGCTTACCAGTTAGTCCACTCAGGTCTGATGAGGTGGGCTCGCCATGCTGAAGTCTTTAATGGTCATCGCCGTTGGCGCTTCACTTGGAGCCTGGTTGCGCTGGATATTGGGCATGAAACTGAATGCTCTGTTTCCTACGATTCCCCCAGGTACTGTGGTCGCGAACATGGTTGGGGGCTACATCATCGGCCTGGCCATCGCCTTCTTGGCCGCTTCTCCTACCCTCAGTCCAGAGTGGCGTCTCCTGATCATCACGGGTTTCTGTGGTGGGCTTACCACCTTCTCTACATTTTCAGCCGAAACGGTTGCCTTGATTCAGGAAGGCAGACTGGTCTGGGCGCTTGGCTCAATTTCGTTGCACGTTGCAGGCTCGTTAGCGATGACCGCTGCGGGGCTTCTGTCCTACCAAATGATTGGTACTCGCTGAGGAGATAGAAATGAAAGGCTATATGGTCGTTTTCTTCACCCAACAAAACCGTCGTTATCAGGGAAAGATGCTAGGCGAATGGATCGTCGACGTGGCTAAAGAAATGGGGTTGCGAGGCGCCACGCTCTGCACCGGAATCGAAGGGTTTGGGCACACAGGAAAACTGCATTCATCGCACTTTTTTGAGCTGGCGGATCAACCCACGGAGATTCGCTTGGCCATCACGGAAGATGAGGCAGAACGATTGTTCAAACGATTGGACTCTGAGGAAATATCGGTGTTTTTCACGAAGACGCCAGTCGAGATGGGCACCCTTGGAAAAATGCCCTCCAGCTCAACACCCTCCACAACTTCGGAGCTATGAACATGAGCTACGCGGACATCCCAGCTGGCAACGCCATCCCCGATGACTTCTTCACCGTTATAGAGATTCCTGCAAACCACTCGCCGATCAAGTACGAGGTGGACAAGCCAAGTGGGCAGATCTTTGTCGACCGCTTCCTCAGCACACCGATGTTCTATCCAGCCAACTACGGATTTATCCCGAACACGCTGAGCGACGATGGTGATCCGCTGGACGTCCTGGTGGTTTGCCCTTATCCCGTCTCACCTGGTGTTGTCATCCGTAGTCGCCCGGTTGGTGTGATGTACATGACTGACGAAGCCGGAGCGGATGCCAAGGTGATCGCAGTGCCTCACGAGAAACTTAGCTCATTGTACACCGACGTGAATGAGTGCTCAGACCTACCTGCGTTACTCCTCGCACAGATCCAGCACTTCTTCGAAAACTACAAAGCATTGGAGCCGGGTAAGTGGGTGAAGATGGGGCGTTGGGGGAGCGCGGATGAGGCGCGGGAAGAGATTCGCAAGTCGGTAGCGGCGTATATCCCCAAATAGGCTTACTCCAGATTCAAATGCCACTGTCGTAGGATCGCGCTGAGGTGCGTGCATTTATGCTGGGCCTCAGTTGCTTCAATCATCAAATATCCGAGGAGCCACACACCTGTAAAGAAGGATCGATGCTCGCTCGCCTAGTGAGGCTATGTGCTTGGAGCGCGCTCCTGCGTTTCATGAGCGAGCCCGTGCCGGGGAACACACTGACGGCTGATTAAGGCTCGGTGTAAATCGTTACAGGCTATGTGCCCTGCCGTGCTGGTAAACCTCGGATGTTAAAATAATCGCTTTGGATCAAAGCGCAAGGACACTGATGACTCATAGTAGAGCTCCCGCAGAAACCCCTAGAGCAGCCGCGATTCTGGCTCGCTTCCTATCGTCGGAATCCGCTGGCGGTCTTGTACTGATGGGCGCAGCACTCGCGGCCCTAATCGTGGCGAACTCGCCTCTCTCGCAAGGTTATTTTGCCGCCTTGCACAGTGTCTGGTTGGGCATGTCTGTGGAGCATTGGGTCAATGATGGCCTCATGGCCATCTTCTTCCTGATGGTCGGCCTAGAGATCAAAAGAGAGGTTCTGGCAGGTGGGCTTTCCACTTGGGGCCAGCGCGCCCTGCCGGGGTTTGGTGCTTTAGGTGGCATGGTTGTGCCTGCGCTGATCTACATCGCAATCAACTGGGGTAATTCTGAGACTTTGAAGGGGTGGGCTATCCCAGCCGCTACCGACATCGCATTCGCCTTGGGCGTCTTGTCGTTGCTGGGGAAGCGAGTCCCTACGTCGCTGAAGGTCTTCCTCGCCGCCTTGGCGATCATTGACGACCTGGGTGCTGTAGTCATCATTGCCTTTTTCTACACCTCTGGTCTTTCCATGCCGATGTTGCTGGCATCGCTCGCAACCCTGGCCATTCTGATCACAATGAATCGATTGGGCGTCAGACGATTGTTCCCGTATCTGCTGGTAGGTGGTGTGCTGTGGTTCTTCGTGCTGCAATCGGGAGTGCACGCCACCCTTGCAGGTGTCGCTGTAGCGCTGTGTGTTCCAATGGGTAAGCCTGAAGAAGAAGCCCGGTCTCCACTGCTGTTCCTAGAAGAAAAGCTGCATATGTGGGTAGCGTTCGCTGTGGTGCCGATTTTTGGCTTCGCCAATGCGGGTGTTTCATTGGCCGGTATTTCGATGGAAAACCTAGTCGATCCGGTTCCGCTGGGTGTAGCGCTCGGTCTGTTGGTGGGCAAGCAAGTTGGCATTTTCCTATTAGCTGCTCTGGCCATTCGTATGGGCTTGGCCAAACTGCCGGAAGGCAGCAATTGGGCACAGCTTTACGGCGTTGCGCTCTTGTGTGGCATCGGCTTCACCATGAGCCTGTTCATCGGAAACCTGGCGTTTGCTGGATCAGCTCACCTGATCGACGAAGTAAAAGTCGGTGTGTTGATCGGTTCGACCTTAGCTGCAATCGGTGGAGTCCTGATTTTGCGACGCAGCGCTGGGCCCGCCATTGTCGCCGCCACGGTCTCTAAATAAGCGTAAGCGAGCCGGCCACGGAGTTTCTCCCTGACAGAAATCCTGTGGCTGGAACATCGTCTCGCGAAGTGAGGTCATCGTGCTTTACGCCACAAGCTGCTGAGATAGCCCATCAAAGGCTGATTGGCGGCATCAACTCGGACACAACTTTTTTCAGCATGAACGTTTCGCGCTGAATTGACTGCCCCATCGATGACTCCTGACGCTGCATCACGGCTTCATTATGCGTTATGGCCTCATGCAGGTTGATCCAGACAGGCCGCATACCATTCGCGATTTCGTGGCTTTCCATTCTCACGGGCTCTAGCTGGGGCGCTACTTCGCATTGATAAAAATGCGAGGTCATGTGCATCAGATCGTACTGTGGCTTCCAGTAGGGCCGGTACTCCTCAATGTAACCGTAGTGCTGGAGCACCTGTATTTCACGGGCGCCAGTCTCTTCCTCAAGCTCACGCTTCAAGCCTGTGACAATGTCCTCGTCACCGTCAAGGCCGCCGCCAGGAAAGCTGAAGTCGTTATAGCGCTCGGTAAACAGCAACAGGATCTGCTCATGCCGCATCACGATGCCGCGTGCTGCATGTCGACGGAATACTCTGCCCTGCTTTGATGTGAGCTCGGGGTGAACAATTTCAGTTATGAGTTGCATGTGCTCTCGTTACGGCAAGATCAGTTAGTCATCGCCCAGGGTGGCCACGGCATTTCCGCAGTTCTGGAAATACTGTGGCCAGTGGCACTGGCTCAGCGAAGCAGCAATACGGGAAAAGTGGATGTTCGCAGCATCGTCGTGGTCGTGCTGCCTACCAGAAATTGCCTGATGCGTGAGTGCCCGTAACTGTCGGTTCTTCCCCGCTATTGCGGATCAATTCCAAGGTGTTGCGAGAGGTGCCGCATTCGGGGTTGTGGTAGATCGTGATCTGGCTCATATCGCTTCCTCGTGCTGACGTTAGATGGAGCGCTGGTTGACGCGCTTGGACAGGTCTTCGGCGGACTCTTTACGCTCGGAGTACCGATCAACCAGATAATCCTGGCGATCCCGCAACAGCAGGGTGAATTTCATCAACTCCTCCATCACGTCCACCAGTCGGTCGTAGTACGAGGACGGCTTCATACGGCCTGCTTCATCGAACTCGGTGAACGCCTTGGCCACGGAAGACTGGTTAGGGATGGTAAACATCCGCATCCATCGGCCAAGTACCCGTAGTTGGTTAACCACGTTGAAGGATTGAGAACCACCACAGACCTGCATCACAGCAAGGGTTTTGCCTTGGGTAGGTCGTACAGCGCCCATCGCCAGCGGAACCCAGTCAATTTGGGCTTTGAATACCGCACTCATGGAGCCGTGACGCTCAGGGGAGCACCACACCTGCCCCTCAGACCATTGCATCAGCTCGCGCAGCTCAGCGACCTTGGGATGTGTATCGGGAGCGTCATCCGGCAGCGGGAGACCTGACGGGTCAAAGATCTTGGTTTCGGCGCCAAACTCTTCCAACAAGCGCGCTGCTTCCTGAGTCACCAGCCGGCTGAAAGAGCGCTCTCGCGTCGATCCGTACAAAAGCAGAATTCGAGGCTTATGAAGCGAAGGCGTACGAGGTGCCAGTTGCTCCAACGAAGGAATGTCGATCAGGTCGGCGTGGACGTTCGGCAATGTGTCTTGCATATAAACTCCTACGGCGACGCCAGGTTGGGCACCGCCTCGGTTGATCTCTAAAGTGAACCGATGCGACTCAGTTCAGCTTTCAACTGTTCAGCGCTTATGGTCTTCAGTGGAAGCGCAAGAAATGCGCTCACGCGCTCGTGAATTTTCACGAGTGTGGCTTCAAACGCAGCGGTGATCTCGGCTTCCGACCCGCTAGCCTCAGACGGGTCAGCCAGCCCCCAATGCGCCTTCAAAGCTGGCCCAAAGAAGATTGGGCATGCCTCACCTGCAGCCCGGTCACAGACAGTGATCACGATGTCTGGAGGCGAGCCTTCAAAAGCATCCGAAGCCTTGCTGCTTAAGCCCGCCGTAGAGATACCCGCCGCCTCAAGCGTCTGCAGTGCCCTTTGATTCACCCGGCCACTGGGAAAGCTCCCCGAGCTGACCGCTTCTACGCCTTCAGGCGCCAGGTGATTGAACAGCGCCTCGGACAGGATGCTGCGGCAGCTGTTGTGGGTGCACATGAACAAGACTTTCATCAGAAGATTCCTTGATTCAGAAACTGAGGCGCAATGCCAGGGCAGACAAGGTGGCGACGAGGATAGGCAAGGTCAGCACGATCCCAGTCTTGAAGTAGTAACCCCAACTGATCTTGATGTCCTTCTTGGCCAGCACATGTAGCCACAACAGCGTGGCCAAACTGCCAATTGGGGTGATCTTCGGGCCTAGGTCGCAGCCAATGATGTTGGCGTACACCATCGCTTGCTGAACGACGCCATCCACTTCGGCGGCATGAATGGATAAGGCACCCACCAGAACCGTGGGCATGTTGTTCATGATCGACGACAGCAATGCCGTTAGCATCCCAGTACCCAGGGATGCCCCCCAGACGCCATAACCGGCGAATACGTTCAGAATCTGGGCGATGTGATCAGTCAGGCCCGCGTTCTTAAGGCCATAAACGACCAGATACATACCCAGGGAAAAAATCACCACTTGCCATGGAGCCTCCTTGAGCACCTTGCTTGTGTTGATGGCATGACCACGAGCCGCGATGACATAGAGGACGAATGCGCAGACCGTAGCAATGGCGCTGATTGGCACACCCAGCGGCTCAATGACAAAGAATCCGATCAGGAGTAGTGCCAGCACCCACCAGCCGGCTACGAAAGTGGCGCGGTCGTGAATTGCCTCGTCCGGGTTGTCCAGTTGGTCGAGGTCATAGGTCTTTGGTAAATCTTTGCGGAAAAACCACAGCAGCATGGCTAATGTCGCTGCCACGCTGACGATGTTTACCGGCACCATGATCGAAGCATATTCGTTGAAGCCGATATCGAAGTAGTCGGCAGAAACGATGTTGACCAGGTTGGAAACCACCAGCGGTAAGCTCGCCGTATCGGCGATAAAACCGGCTGCCATGACGAATGCCAACGTAGCAGCAGGAGAAAAACGCAACGCCAGCAACATCGCGATCACAATGGGTGTGAGGATTAACGCTGCTCCGTCATTGGCGAACAGTGCCGACACAGCTGCGCCCAGCAAGACGATGAACGCAAACAACTTACGAGTGCTTCCAGCACCCCACCGCGCTACATGCAACGCAGCCCACTTGAAAAAGCCTGCTTCATCAAGCAGCAGGCTAATGATGATGACTGCGATAAACGTCCCGGTGGCATTCCAGACAATGCGCCAAACCTCTGGTATGTCAGCCAGGGTAACGACGCCTGCCAGCAGCGCCACGATGGCACCCAACGTCGCGCTCCAACCTACCCCGAGCCCCTTGGGTTGCCAGATGACGAGCACGATAGTGGCGATAAAGATCAATACGGCAATCAGCATTTCAGTAATCCGGTTGGGGCGTGAATCAGCTGCACACGCCCTGATTGATAGGGCGGTCGTTCATACCGCACAGGCGTTTAGCCTCGGTTTCCAGCCAATGCTGATTGGCGTCTACGACTTCTTTCAAAACCGCAGTTACCCACGCAGGCAAGTCGGGGTTCAGGCGGTAGTACACCCACTGACCTTGCCGACGATCCATCAACAAACCAGCAGAACGCAGCAGGGCCAAATGACGAGAAATCTTCGGCTGGCTCAGGTCGAGTGCCGCCGTCAGCTCGCAGACACACAGCTCGCCTTCGCTCACGACAAGCAGGGAAATTTTGGCTCGGGTGTCATCCGCCAAGCACTTGAATAACGTGGTGGGGTTCATGGGTTCTGTCATAGATCCTCCAGGTGTTTGGTCTTGACCAAAACGAAGAGCTTGATGCGCTCATGGATGTCGTGGAGCGTGTGGCGAAATGCGCCGGGATCATCGCTCGTTACTGGGTCAGAAAAATCCCAGGCAATGACTTCACCTGCACTGGGCATTGATAGGCACTCGCTGGCGGACTTATCGCAAAGAGTGATGACGTAATCGAATCGATCAGCTTGAAACTCGCTGATGGACTTGCTTCGCAGGCCCGCTGTATCGACTCCAACTGCCTCCAATGCCTGAATCGTGCGCGGATCAATCTCAGACGGTTGGGATCCTGCGCTGAAGGCCTCGAAGCGCGGGTCGGTGTGCCGCAGTAACGCCTCTGCAAGCTGGGAGCGGACTGAGTTGGCAACGCACACGAAAAGAACTTTGATAGCAGGGGTCATGACTGGACTCGATGCATATGGAAAATCGAATATACGCTTTGGCAGATATTCGGTAAAGCGAATATGATGACCGCTGCTCAGGCTTGAGCCATAGCGGTCATGCAAAGCAAGGCATAGGGAATGACAGGGTGGAGACGGAGATGATGATCCAGACAATGCAAATAGCCGGAGGGCAATGGCAGCGCTTTCGCGACGCCTTGGAGTCTGCTGACCTTCCATCAGACGATGTGGATCTTCCGAACCGAACCTTTTTCGAATTCACGCGGGATGGTGAGACTGTTGGGTGGGGAGGGTTTGAAACGCATGGGGCAGATGGATTGCTGCGTTCCCTGGTCGTGGAGCCGGCATACAGATCGACAGGGGTTGGAGCTGAAATGCTTCGAGTCGTTGAAGCAATAGCTGCGAAGCAGGGAAACGCTCGATTTCATTTGCTGACAACAATTGCATCAGGCTTTTTTGAACAGCAGGGATACGCACTAACCAGCGAGACTCTGAGCCGCCTCTGATTGGGAATTGCACCTCACTTGACCAATCGTTTGCATTGCACTTGACCACCTGTTTGCATCGGACTTGACCAGCCAATTGCATTGGATCTGACCACTTGAAGCACGGCGTAAGCCGATCAGAACGAGTTCCATGATGGTCGACCTCAATTATCGATTTACGCTATCGTATATCGATAATTTCATCCAGCCTTGTCAGAGATCAGGTATTGACCATGACTGAAATAACCAAGACTGACCGTAGCCCTTGGGCTGTTTTTTTGATCTTCCTCCGCTTGGGGTTCACCTCCTTCGGCGGCCCAATCGCACACCTGGGCTATTTCCGCGATGAGTTCGTGGTGCGTCGACAATGGTTGAGCGAGCGCAGCTATGCGGATCTTGTCGCCCTTTGCCAGTTCTTACCGGGGCCAGCCAGTAGCCAGGTCGGGATTGCGCTCGGGTTGTCTCGATCCGGCTACGCCGGGGCACTAGCCGCGTGGATGGGATTCACCTTGCCCTCCGCAATCGCCTTGATCCTCTTCGCACTCGGCATCGCCAGTTATGGTGATGCCATGCCTGCTGGCGTGCTGCACGGTCTGAAGGTGGTGGCCGTGGCGGTGGTCGCCCAGGCTGTCTGGGGCATGGCGCGCAATCTTTGTCCCGATGCGCCGCGTATTTCCATCATGGCAGCGGCGACCTGCTTCGTGCTGCTCGTACCCTCTGCCTGGGGGCAAGTGAGTGTCATCATCCTTGCAGCCATCGTCGGCCTGCTGCTATTCAAACCACAGCAGGGCGAGGCCCATGATCCACTACCGATCAGCGTGCGGCGTCGCGTTGGCTTGTTCTGGCTGGCCCTGTTCTTTGCCCTGCTGCTTGGGCTGCCGTTGCTGACAGCTGTGTTCCCGAGCCAGACACTGGCGATGATGGATGCCTTCTACCGCGCCGGCTCGCTGGTATTCGGTGGCGGGCATGTGGTGCTGCCGCTGTTGCAAGCTGAGGTCGTACCAACAGGCTGGGTCGACAACGAAGCATTCCTCGCGGGCTATGGTGCGGCGCAGGCCGTGCCGGGGCCTCTATTCACCTTTGCAGCATTTCTCGGTGCCTCGATGAACCAAGCACCAACTGGCTGGCTTGGCGGGCTGATTTGCCTGCTGGCGATCTTTGCGCCGTCTTTCCTGCTGGTGGTGGGGGCCTTGCCATTCTGGGAGCACCTGCGCCGTAACCTGCGTACGCAGGCAGCACTGCTGGGCATCAATGCGGCCGTGGTCGGCCTGCTGCTTGCTGCTCTCTACCAGCCGGTATGGACGAGTGCGATTCATGGCCCGCAAGACTTTGGCCTGGCCCTCGTGGCACTGGTGGCGTTGATGTTCTGGAAGCTGCCGCCGTGGATGGTCGTGCTGGGCAGCGGTGTCCTGGGCGGGCTGTTGAGCATTGCACTGTGAGATACATCGAGTGACCGACAAAGACCTCTACGGCGGGTTGATCCGCCTGCATATCCTGCACCACGCTGCCGAGGCTCCCATCTTCGGGCTGGCCGTCATCGAGGAGCTGAGCCACCACGGTTACAAGCTCAGCGCGGGCACGCTGTATCCGATGCTGCACGGTTTGGAGAAGAAGGGTTATCTGTGCTCGCACCATGAACGCACTGGGCGCCGCGAGCGACGCATGTATGAGATTACCGATGAAGGCCGAGCCGCGCTGGCAGATGCCAAGGTGAAGGTTAGGGAGTTGTTCGGCGAGTTAATCGAAGGACGCTGATGGTCTTAACCGGAGTGCCTGCGACCAGCTACTTGCTTTCATGACCGCACACTGACCGAAAGCAGTGGCCTATTAGCTACGTACGCTTTTGGCCGACTTCTGCCCGTCAAGGCGTACCCGTGCGCCGGTCAAATTCGATGCAAACAACTGGTCAAGTCGAGTGCAACAGGTGGTCAAGTCCATGCAATTACGCATCTGATCTCACAGACGGAGCAGTTCAGGGGGCTTTGCCCTGGCTCGGCTTGCTACATGTGCAAGGCGTTACCATTCGTCAATGGCTTATAGTCTGCCCACCCGATAGTCTGAAAAGCCAGATCGGAAAAATGTGGCAGTGAAGCTCAGCACACAAGACCACGAATCGCACAGTCTCTGGTGCGGCGGCCCTCACTCGATAGAACGCAACGACAGGCTAGATGGCATTAGGCTCGTATGCCGTGGTCAAGCCGTATAATCTCGTCATGGATAATTGTGAGTCCCATAGGTGTGCACAGCACCCTGCAGGGTGCCTGACGGCCTACACCTACTACAGATCTTACGAGCCATCGCTCCGCCTTCTTTCGGCTTCCAAACACTTCAAGTGCGATTGAGAAGACCTGCTCGTAACGCGTTTCAAAACAGCGATGCCTAGCACTCCAGCAGCCGATCGGGGAGCGAACGCATCGCCCGACAATCCTAAGCTCATTCATGCTTCACCCTCTGGTGATACTGGTCTGGTCGCCGCTCGTACTCTGTGCAGGGGGCATCCCGACAGGGCCACCTCGTGGCGCGGCCCTTTAGCTCAGACGCAACGCTTCCATCGAATTGAAGATCTGCTCCCAGCTACCTATCACTCAGCACTGATTGTGCAAAATGGGAAAGATTGGAAGCCCCGCCTCCATTCCTGCGCAACAGATAACCCTTGATACCAACCTGGCCAGGCCCATCCCGATCACACCTTTCTGAGTCGCCAATCATGACAATCCGCCTCTGACTACTGAGCTCATTTCCTGGCCGAACATCAAGTAGATCGCAGATGTGCTGGTAGATGGTCGCTTGCGGTTTCATAACACCAATGCGATAGCTGAAACCATAGGCGCCAAGGTGCGGGAAAATCCTTTCCACTACGGGGCCGTAAGGCATGGCCAGGTTTGAACACACAGCCAGTCTCAGCCCTGCAGCTTGCAGTAGCCCAACGGCCTCAACCGCGTCTGGATAAGGCCGAATGCTTGCCAGTTCCTCCTCCAGGCATTGGTCGAGAAATGCAAGCTGGGAGGGCGAGATTTTGATACCAAAGTACAGCGCAGCCTCGCTTAGGGAAAGGCAACGGGTCATGATCGCTCGAATGTCATCAGCGCGAGGCAAGCGGCCTTGGCGTCGCCCCTCTCGAAGCAACTGTCGAAACGGATGTGTCGGCTGCTGAATCTCGACCAGCGTTCCGAAGGCGTCAAAGATAACGGCATTGGTCTTCATCTGAGTTTCCTTCGCTGGTCACCGTCCGCAAGACAGCCACTCTAACGAGAATCAAGTTCAACAACCAAAAAACTAAGCTATCGAAGAGTAACGCCAAATTTTGAAAAATCATCCACCAGCGTTTTTCGACCCAGCATTTTCGGAAGCTTGAAGACGTTCCTGTACCCATACCACAAAAACATAGGAATAATGACAAGCCCAACTCCAAAGGTTGCCGTTGCAGCAATAATCCCAGCTGGAACCGCTGCTAGCGAAATAACCACACCCTTTACCAAAGTCGACCTTGCAATAATTCGCAGATCATCCAAGTCGCACTCAACTTTCCCACCAGCCTTCTCAAAAGCGACAACAATTATCGATTTCTTTGAGGCATGCTTATAGTACCAAGTTCGCGGAACATCAGTCGCCAAAGCACCATGCTTCACAAGGTACTTCAGCATCACAACCTCTTTGAAATAGAGAGTAGCGCCGTGCTCATCTTCGTATCTAACACGTCGATAGAGAGCGTCTAGATCACCGCTCCCTTGAGCATCATAGTTCTTAACAGTCAATGTCAGTTTCTTTAACTCGGACATGCTTCCTCCCTTAAACACACATTAACTATTAATGGATTAGATGACGGCGGGGCCTAATTAAGCAGGCTGAGACAGCGGCCTCGACAACGCGGGGGCAATCAAGCGGCGGCAGGCAATCGGCTGACCATGACGTAATGATCGTTGCCTGACACTGTCCGCAATAACGCCATGCCTTCGACCTCCGCTATCACCTCACTAGGGGGTGTGACAATTGTCATCCCATCAGCCAGTTGCCCTGAAAGATCGCCATACACATACGCAACGAAACGATCGCCAACTTCAGCTGCATCTACCAGGTACGCGTCCACTAGTGCACCCCAATCATGGGCCTGCGCGATCGCCAACTTAGCTGACACCAGACTGGGCAGTCGTATTACGCCCTCAACCATCCAGTCCTGGGAATTCAGACAACTCATGGATTCTCCATCACGTTCGAATTTGAAACCTACTCACTTACTGAAAAAGCTAAACGACGGCAGCCCAATCAGTCTTCATACACTGACAACTAGGTCTGGCCGAAAGCCAGTTTCTTCGGTGGGATAACCACGAGGATTACTCACAAACCGAACGCCATTAACCACCTCATCCACAGCTTCGTGGGTATGGCCAAAGATCCATAGATCGATCTTGAAATCCATCAGGCCATCCCAATTGTTTCCATAGGCTGCTCGCAAGTGAGGATCGGCTCCTTGGTCACTCACGAACTTCATAAGGGGCGGATAGTGAGTCACAACTACACGCTTACCGTTGAATGGCAGCGATAGCTGGCCCTCCAACCACTCCTTCGTCTCTCGATTTCTCGCGATCAGATCATCAGGGCGCAAACGCCGATACTGTTCACCGACACGGATTGCGCGAAAGTCATTCAGTGAGTTACGAGCGCACCAAGAAGCAGCTACTGGGTCTCCGGTCGCGGCCAGGCTCGTCCAACCCGTAGCGCAGAGAAACTGCACGTCACGGTGTTCTAAAACCTGATTTTCCAATACGTGGACGTGCGCCTCAGCAGCGTCAAGCAGCTTGCTGTGGGTTCGATCTATATTCCCGCTGTAGTGCTCATGATTGCCCATGGCATATATGACAGGCGTGCTGAAGGTCAGGCTGGCCCACATGGCCCCCCTGGACTTCACGTGGATGTCACCGGCTAATACGACCACGTCACAGTCCACCACAGGGGGGACGAAATCGGCGAACTCACAATGCAGATCAGACAGTATATGAAGCTTCATCCCAAGCCTGCTGACGTCGACTTTCTAATAAATTGATCATTCCCTGGCCCGGTCGCTCGGACGCGGCGAAGCTGCCATCAGTAGGCCCACGATAAACGATGATCGCCATTATTGCTAGCTTTCGATATTTATCGACGCATGGCGCTGTGGCCCTATTCTTCGTTTTGAGCGCTCAGCATGCAGAACGAGATAGCAGCAATAGTCCGAGCTCTGCGCGACCTGAGAGGATCAGCTCAGGAGGAGCTTGCCGAGATCAGTTCCCAAGCCAATCTGTCACGATTGGAGCAAGGGAAAACGCAGGTCTCTTTGGTCAAGCTGAGCAAGATCGCGCGCACCCTGGATTTCGACCTCGTGGCTCTCGTCGCGCTATGTCAGGCCCTCCAGGATGGGTCATCACCTATCGATGTCATGGCGAAGGCTTCAAAGGACTTGGAAGGCTTCGTAGCCCAGGGAGGGTTGCAGGGCCTGAAGAGGCATTGGGACGCTGGTGAAGGGCTGGTGAAGCGCACGCGAGGCAAACCCAGCAGCCCAGATCGAATCCGGGCAGTACTAGAGCTCAAGGCCAGTGGCATGTCGAAGGCGGAGGTGGGTCGAGCGCTGGGGTTGCCTGAAGCGACTGTCAGGCGTTACTGGCTCAAAGAACTGCCTGGCTAGAAAGGGAGTTGTGGGGTGAGAGCAGAGAAGCTCTCCACTTTTCCAATTCGATTTAGCGCGGCGGCAGATCCGTGAAGCGCAGCCGGGGATAGATACGCCTTTCCTCAGCGCATTTGGAAATCTGCAAGAACGCTGACAGCAGTGCATCTTCCGAAGGGCAGTGGCGGGTCATGACCTCGAACTCGTTGTAATCGAAGGCTAGGACGCGAATTCCGACCTCATCCATGAATTTCAAAATCATGGCGCTGTATTCATCGTAGTTGTCGATAAAAAGCTCTCTGACCACGACAACTCCCACCAGGGGGCGTGCAGCAAGATCAATGTCCAAGGGCGTGCCGTCCACAAGCGCTAAGGCTGGATTGCCTTCTCGCCTGATCGTTGAGATGGCGCCACGTAGTTGCTGCAGGCCGTTCTTCAACTGACTTATGGCCTTCTTTCGCTTTCTCTCAAGCGTTGTGTTCATCATTGCTGGCGTATTGGGACTGTCCTTCGCCTGCAGCAGCAAAGTCACTTCATCGCCCATCACCACTACGTCAGCCAGCTCCTCGCCATCGGAAACCTTCAAGGGGCCATGGATGATCCGCTCGGAGGTGTATGCGCGCTGGAGAAGATAGATGATGTCCAACTCCTGAAACGTGCCCGGCTCAGTGCGCTCTAACTGCGTATTGGAGAAGCCTTGGGAGCCTCGAAAGTCCTGGCGGGTCAGGTCGGTGATCAAATAGTCCGAGGGGAACAGATCTTCCTGCAGGAACACCGTTGTGGCACGAGCGTCGTCCTCATAGGTCGTGAGGCTGAACCATCTTTCCGCCTGCTCATACATCTTGGGCCAGTGATCTGCTCCAATGGGGCTGAGTGTACCGAGCTCCTTGCGGAGCTGACCAAGCTTCGCCTGGGCCTTACAACTGAACAGCTCGCGGTTGTGCTCGTCGAAAAAGCACACACTGAATTCGTCAGGGAAGCTCTGCAGTGCCTCTGTGAGAGGGTCACCAGGGATGAGTGGGGTTTTGATCAATAGCGGACTTTGTGGGTCATCAAAGCAGGCTGTGAGAAGCGTAAGCCCCGTCGTTTCGCCTGCCTTGTATGGCGCAAGGTAAAGCTTCAATTCACGCCTTTGCTGAGCGGCCAAGATCAGCTCTTTCCCTGCCTTGATTACCAGCACGAAGCCTTCAGGGCCTTCAACGATCCATAATCCACGGGCTAAGACAGCGATTTGCTGAAGCGCTTGTGGCTTCATGATCGTGAGGTACATTTGAACTCCTTGGCGGTTGCCTGATTGCGTCCTGCAAAACCCGAAGCCTAAAGCGATGAGGCGAGGCCTATGCTTACCATTCAAAATTCCCATCCTGGCCAACCAAAATTTGGCTAGCCAGGCATCGACTCAGTTAGATCGATACAGGAGCAGGAATATGAGGATGTGGGTCATAGCCCACAATCTCAAAGTCCTCAAACTTGTAATCGTAAATGCTGTCCGGCTTGCGCTTGAACTGCAACTTAGGCAGAGGGCGCGGATCACGAGTCAGTTGCAGGTTAACTTGCTCAATATGATTCAAGTAAATATGCGCATCACCCATTGTAACTACAACCTCGCCAACTCCCAAATCGCACTGCTGCGCCAACATATGAGTTAAAAAACTAACCCCTGCTAGGTTATAGGGATTTCCGAGCAATAAGTCTGACGACCGAATGTATAGATGCGCCGACAACTTATTGTTGGCTACATAGAACTGATAGAGCAAATGGCATGGTGGCAATGCCATCTTCCCATTCCGGGCATTCTCTTGTGGACTCACCGATTCATCAGGAAGGTACTCGACGTTCCATCCATGGAAGAGAATCCGACGACTGTTTGGGTTAGTCTTGAGCGTATGAACGACGTAGTCGATTTGATTGATGGCCTTGCCGTCCTGGGTAGGCCAGGCCGTCCACTGCTTGCCGTAGATCGGGCCGAGGTCACCGTCTTCAGTTGCCCACTCATCCCAGATGCTGACACCATGCTCCTTCAGCCATTTGGTATTCGTGTCACCATTCAGGAACCAGATCATCTCGTTGATGATGCTCTTGAAATGCAGCTTCTTGGTGGTGAGGAGCGGGAAGCCATCCTCCAGGTTGTGGCGGAACTGGCGACCGAAGACACTCAGCGTGCCGGTGCCGGTGCGATCGCCTTTCTCGACGCCATTCTCTAGCACGTCGGCCAGCAAATCGTGGTACATCTTCATTTCGGTTCCTCAAGGTTCGCGCTGACCAAATCCAGTGCGTCACGCAATTTCAAAATTTCAGTATCTTGCTCTTTGATCTTCTGACGCAGCTCATCTGCGAGCTGGAGGTAGTAGTCCCTAGACTCGCGGACAGTGTCCAATCTCTTGTCGAGCGTGGCACAAGAGTTCTCAGAATCCTGATACCTATTGAACCAATAAAGCACTTCCAATCGACTCTTTTCAAGGCGTTGCATCAGAATCGTCTTGGGATCCTGCTTCTTCTCAGCCTTGACCCTCTGAGCGAGCACTGCAATGCGGCGGTTGTCCTTGATCGCCTCAAGCCGCTGCGCCGGGAAGTCGCGCTGTCGGATAGTGTTGCGATGAATGCCTGTGATGCGGCTCAGCTCCGCCATCGTCGGCTTCAGTTTCGGATCAGAGGCAATCTGCATAAGCCCCTGAGCCAGCAGCTCAGTGTTCCGGTCGTAGTCGAGCTTATTCTTGGCATCAAACGCCTGGACTGTCATACCTCGACCTCCTCACCCAGATGCTCCAACACACCCTTGGCTTCCTCCATCGCCGCTCGCAACTCCTCCTCAGAGCCTGCTGAGTTCGGAGAGCTCAAGGCCAAGCTGTTCTGCACATAGATCTCCCGCCATTTAGGAGCGTGAGCCTTGGTGACCACGGCGTTTTTGCACCGATTCGGATTGCAACGCAGCGATCCGATGCAGGGCAGAGACTCGTCAAATACCTCACGTTGACCGCCATAACAGAAGCCTTGTCCCACGTTGATGATCGCCATGCGCTTCTTGGCCATCTGGGCGATGATTTGCTCTTTGGTGTAGCCAGCCGCCATGTACCCGCTGAACACCTTTTTCATCCGCGCCTTGTGGCTCTCCGCATTGGGGCCGGCGTAGTTTCCGTCGGGATCGCAGTAGCTCTGGATGTACTCCTCCTCTGCCATTTGCGTCGGCGTCTTGCTAGATGAACGCCCACCCTTGGACAAGATCTCAGCGATCGCTCCGTACCCAAGCGTCACCGCACTGAACGCCTTGTTCTGGCCAGCACCACCGATAAGGTCACCGAAGTGCTTTAGCTGGTGAGAGATGAATGGGAGCCCAAGCTCAGCCCTGGCCATCTGGTAAGCCAGGGTGTGTCGCAACGTGTAAGGCGAGAATTCCAGCGACTCGAACTCCTCGTCCGTCAGAATATCCTCGAAGAAAGCTCTGAACTGGTGAGTGATTCCAAGCGAGGACATTGAGTTTGGTTCGGCGTCCTGCGCGACAGTATCCACATTGGAGAACAGGTAAGGATTCTGCTTTACCTTAGCGATGAGGCAAGCGGCACGGATGGCGTCACGCACAATCGGAATCGCGATCCACTTGTCGTCGAACAGCTTGGCCAAGCCTTGGCGATGCTTGATCACGTTGCTGATCAGCAACCAGTAGTCGCTCTCTTGCTCCATGCACGACTCGACTAGGATCTCGGAGAGCTCTGAGGGCCGCATGCCGGTGTACTGCGCCACGAGATAGCAGGCACTGTACGAGACGAAATTGATGTACCTACGGAAATCATCGTCCAGTTTGGAATCTGAGAGCTTGAGTAACGTTTCGGTCGCCTTAAAATCATGTCGACCAGAGCCAGATTGGAACGTAGATGGAATGCAGCCAAAAGCTGCGGACAGTGCATTCGCCATCGCACCGGAGTCATAGCCTTTTCTCCGCAGCCTCAGCGCTACGTACAACTCGAAATTGTAACGCGACAGCTCTTGAGCGTTGGCTAACGAGTAGCCGCTAGCGTTTTGGCGGGTAAGGGCAACCAGGTCATCCACAGGCTCCCCCAGAGTGCTTAGGAAGTCGACCACTGCGAACGACGCCTCGCGAGAAGCCTTCTCGAACACATCGTTCGGCAGAATACGGTATGTGCGCTCAGAATCAGGGACGTGCTTGAGTACCTTGGCCCAGGCGAGCGATTCCAGCTGAACGTAAGGCAGTGGCTCTTCGAAAATCTGCTCCTCGAAAAATGGCGACCTGACCAAGGTAAAGAACTTCTTGAGATCAGGGCCAAAGGCGTAGGGATGAATGAGCGCTGCCTCCCGGTACATACCCGCATCAAAGTACGTCAGACCATGGTGTCCAACCTCGAAGAACTCATCCGTCATCAGCTGGCGCGCCTGCCCCGACATCGTATCCAGGAAGCTCAATCCAGCCTTCATGCATGAAATGGCGGTGTTGGCTTTGATGTTCCTTGGCGAGGCAAACGAGCGCGTTGCCGCTGGCATCTTCAGCCAGCAATACAGGGCCACCTTGACCTCCAAGACCGCCGACTGGTTGAGCAATGGGTACGAGTCAAAATTGAGCCGTAGCTTGGCTCCTTGGACATTCCTGGCGGCGTTCGGATGATCGTCATTGAAGTCCCAGACGGCGTCGCCCAAGACGGATGTCTTACTGACAGGCAACGCCATCAGCGCCTGGTACCAAGAGAGTGCTTCCAGCGACACAGGAGTCGGATCGGCGATGTTTCTGCGCAACTCAAGCAGCAGGGTGTGAGCAGTTGTACGCCACTGTTTGTACGCAGCGAGTTCAGGGATCAGAGCATGGTTCATAGCGTTACTCCCTCGGTCAAAACACTGACCTGCAGGTTTTCAGAGAGGCGCTCAGCCTTGGTCAGCTCTTCTGCGGAAAAGTCCGATGTCTCAGGATCTAGAAGGTTGTTTAGCACATCAAGGTTGTCCAGGATGACGGCTCCGTAGGGCGTATCGAGCACCCGGTTGACTTCAATCATCCTTTGGTAGTCACGCCGCATGGCGAAGAGCTCCGGCAGGTGCGATACCGTGATGATGCTGTTGCTGCATGAAAGGCACATGTTGAACAGCGTGCAGGGCTTGCTGGGGTCATAGCTTGCCAACGCCTTGATGAAAGCAGGTGGGTCTGTAGTGGTCTAATGAAACCGGACACCCATTTAGGCGAGAATGCTCGCCAGATCGAGGTGTCAGATGACCAAACAACGCCGCTCCTTTACTCCTGAATTCAAGCGCGAGGCTGCCGACCTTGTGCTCAAGCAAAACTACAGCTACATCGAAGCCAGCCGTTCACTCGGCATTGGTGAGTCGGCATTGCGCCGCTGGGTTGACCAGATTCAGAAAGAACATAAAGGCGTCACCCCGCAGAACAAAGCACTGACTCCTGAACAGCAAAAAATTCAGGAGCTGGAAGCTCGGATTGCTCGGCTTGAGCGAGAGAAATCAATATTAAAAAAGGCTACCGCGCTCTTGATGTCGGAAGATCACGAGCGTTCGCGCTGATTGACCAGTTGAGCGCACATGAGCCGGTTGATTGGCTGTGCAAGGTGTTTGACGTCACTCGCTCGTGTTACTACGCCCAG
>NZ_JYKY01000044.1 GCF_001042985.1 Pseudomonas lundensis | reverse complement strand
TGAACGTTTGCCAACGGCGACATCGGTAGAGGATTACGAAGCCTTGCTGCCGTGGAACTGCGAACCTCGACTTCACAGCTAAACGCTTTACCCATCTTTAGCCAAGTGGGGTTTATGGAGCGCTTACCAGCCATTCACATCAGCGCTCTTTAACAAGTAAATATCACCCTCCATGGCCCAGCGTCGCCAATGCAAGCGCGTCGTATATTGATCACGCCAAGCTTGGCTTCTGTCTACGCTTCACGCTAACCAAAGGAATGCATAGAGCAGCACGAATACAACGTGCTCAACCAACGCATCGCCACCACCCGCCCGGATGGCCACGCAGTGAGCTGGCTGAGCTACGGCAGCGGCCACCTGCACGGGCCTGACCGCTCGGCAGGCCCGCTCATTGATCACGCGTTTCAGCTGACCGGCGGGTAATCAGGCACGCTGTCCGGCCACGGGCTGAGGACTTCGAAGCCGTTATCGGTCACGGCCACCATGTGCTCCCATTGGGCGGACAATGAATGGTCCTTGGTCACCACGGTCCACTGATCGGCCAGGGTTTTTACGTGACGTTTGCCTGCGTTGAGCATCGGCTCGATGGTGAAAATCATGCCCGACTTCAATTTCATGCCTTGGCCCGGGAAGCCGTAATGCAGCACTTGCGGCTCATCGTGGTACACCTTGCCGATGCCATGGCCGCAGTATTCGCGCACCACGCTGTAGCCTTCTTTCTCGGCCAGGGATTGAATGGCATGCCCGATGTCGCCCAGGGTCGCTCCGGGGCGGACGACGTGAATACCGGCGCACATGGCGTCGTAAGTGGTTTTCACCAAGCGCCGCGCTTCAGGGCTCGGCTCACCCACAAAGTACATGCGGCTGGTGTCGCCGTACCAGCCGTCCTTGACCACGGCGATGTCGATATTGACGATGTCGCCGTCTTTCAACGGGGTGGCTGACGGGATGCCATGGCACACGACGTCGTTCACCGAGGTGCAGACTGTTTTAGGGAAGCCGTGATAACCCACGTTGCCGGGGATGGCCTTCTGCACATTGACGATGTAGTCGTGGCAGAGCTTGTCCAGTTGGTCTGTGGTCACGCCGGGTTTAACGTGTTCCGCGATCATGGCCAGGACTTCGGCGGCCAGCATGCCGGCCAATTTGGACTCAGCGATTTGCGCCGGGCTGTTGATGACGACGTGGTTTCTCATTGATCGGCCTGCGATACGGTTTCGAGTGGGGAAGCGTTGAGTGCGAGTTCGCTCAGGGACTTGAGGTCCAGACCGCCCGCCAGTTCGGCGCGAATCAGCAACCGGCAGATGTGGTTGTGGTCCAGGTCAGGGTGCAGCTCGCTCAGCATGCCGATGCGCATCCAGTGTTCGGCTTGCGCGTTGATGGAGCGGCTCAGCGCGTTGCTCGCGAGCCGCAGGTTTTCGTGCATGGGGTCTGAAATTTTTACGATGCCCATTGATACGCTCAATATGAAATGCATATGAAACGTATATTAAGCGATTGTTCTGGCGAAGCGAAGGCCGGATGTCGCCTTTGCACTCGGTGGGCGGCCCTTGCCGCTGGTGTGAAACGGGGCAAGGGCGCGCAGGTGTTTACGTTTTGGAGAGGTGCACGCGGGTTACGCGCCGTTCTTCAACGTCGGTGACGATCAGGTGCCAGCCCTCCCATTGAATCCGGTCGCCTTTGATCGGCAAACGGTCCAGCAGGCTCATGACCATCCCCGCCACCGTGTGATAGTCGTCCGTGCCGTGGGCCGGGAACCCGGTGCGCTCACGTACCTGACTCAGGTTCAACGCGCCGCTGACGGCGAATCCGTCGTCCAGTACGTCGATGTCAGGCCCGTCAATTTCGCTGGCATCGGGTAACTCACCCGCAATGGACTCCAAAATGTCGGTCATGGTCAAAATGCCGAGGAAGTCCCCGAATTCATTGATCACAAACGCAATGTGGGTCGATTCCTTGCGCATCTGCTCCAGGGCGTTAAGGATCGTGAAGCTGTCCAGCAAGTTGATGGTTTTACGCGCCATGGCCTCCAGATTCGGCTGATTGCCCGCAAGCAACTCCTTGAGCAGTTCTTTCTTGTGAATGAACCCCAGCGGCTCATCAATTCGCCCTTCACGAATGAGCGGCAAACGGGAGTAAGACGAGTGCATCAGGGTCGTGCGAATGGTTTCGGGCGTATCCGCCAGATCGATGTGATCGATTTGGGCGCGAGGCGTCATCACGGTGCGTATAGGGCGTTCAGCCAACTGCAGCACGCCGCTGATCATGATGCGTTCGCGACGGTGAAACACCTCTTTGGTCTCGCCGCCTTCAAGCAGATCAGCGATTTCCTCGTCCACTTCATCCGCTTCCAGCTTGCGTCCGCTCAACAGCCGCATGACGGCATGCGCCGTCCGCTCTCGCATCGGGCGAAGGCCTTGCACACTTTTTTTGCGACGGGCCCGTGCGATCTGATTGAACAATTCGATGAGGATCGAGAAGCCAATCGCGGCATACAAATACCCTTTGGGGATATGGAAGCCCAAGCCTTCGGCCGTGAGGCTGAAGCCGATCATCATCAGGAAGCCCAGGCACAGCATGATGACCGTCGGGTGGCTATTGACGAAGCGGGTCAGCGGCTTGCTGGCCAGCATCATCAGGCCGATGGAGAACACCACGGCAATCATCATGACCGACAAGTGCTCCACCATGCCCACCGCTGTGATCACGGCGTCCAGTGAAAACACCGCATCCAGCACGACGATCTGCGCCACGATTGGCCAGAACAGTGCGAAGGTCGTGTTCGAGGTGCGTTCAGAGACATGGCCTTCCAGCCGTTCATGCAACTCCATCGTTGCCTTGAACAACAGGAACAGGCCACCGAACAACATGATCAGGTCACGGCCCGAGAACACTTTGCCGAACACTTCGAACAGCGGCTCGGTGAGCGTCACCATCCACGAGATACTGGCCAACAGGCCCAGTCGCATGATCAGCGCCAGCGACAAGCCGATCACGCGTGCCCGGTCGCGCTGCTCAGGCGGCAGTTTGTCCGCCAGAATCGCGATAAACACCAGGTTATCGATGCCCAGCACCAGCTCCAGCACGATCAGCGTCAACAGGCCCAGCCAGGCCGTCGGATCTGCAATCCATTCCATAGGGATCAGTAAACCTCTTGTTCAAGACAGGAAACGACAGGCCGGGTGACCACAGACGCGCTGACGCACGAACGCAGCGTGGGTGTCAGGGGTAGGGCAGGGACTGAAACAATGAGCGAGCACCGAGCGGAAGCGATGCCGGGAGATGAGGTGAAGCGGTGCAGGTGAAGGGGCGTTGCGAGCGCCAAGAAGCGACTGGGAGGCTCCAGAAGGGTGTTCATATAAACCTTGCGTCAATGAGGGAGGGCAAGACTACAGCGATCCAGGCTTTTTCGGTCAGCCGGAGTTATTACAAAATTTGACGGGATAGCCTTGCGGGTGGGGTGAGGAACCGGCGAGGGCTGCGGGCGAACAAAACCCTCGAGGCGCCGGCCCCAAGGGTTTTGACAGGGCGGCGAACTTCAGCGCAACAGGTTGACCTTGGCCAGGTCGATCAACTCCCGCGCACGGCCGTCCATCACCGTTTTGAGCATGAACAGGCTAAAACCTTTGGCCTGCTCAAAAGTTTTGGTCGGCGGCATGACCAGTTCCTGACGGGCGCTGACCACATCCACCAACACCGGCCCCGGGTGGCTGAAGGCTTCGCGCAGCGCGGCTTCCAGTTGCGAAGGGTGTTCCACACGGATGCCCTTGACACCCATGGCCTCGGCCATTGCGGCGAAGTTCGGGTTTTTCAGGTCGCAGCCCACGTCGGGATACCCGGCCGCTTTCATTTCCATCTCGACAAAGCCCAGCGTGCCGTTATTGAGCACGATGACTTTGATAGGCAAACCCACCTGATTGAGCGTCAGAAAGTCGCCCATCATCATGGTGAAACCACCGTCGCCCGACATTGACACCACTTGCCGGTGCGCGAACGCCGCCTGTGCGCCAATCGCTTGCAACATGGCGTTGGCCATGGAGCCGTGGTTGAACGAGCCGACCAGACGCCGCTTGCCGTTCATTTTCAAATAGCGCGCTGCCCAAGCGGTGGGCGTGCCGACGTCGCAGGTGAAAATCGCGTCGTCATCCGCCAGCTCGCTGACCAGTCGATTGAGGTATTGAGGGTGAATGATGTCGCTGTTCGGTCCGCTTTCGGCCAGTGCATCGAGGTCTTCACGGGATTTTTTGTAGTCCTTGAGTGCCGCCTCCAAGTGCTCGCTGTCGGCGTTTTGTCTGATGCTGGGCAACACGGCCTGCAAGGTCAGCTTGACGTCACCGAGCAATCCCAGCTGCAACGGGCAACGGTTGCCCAGTGCTTCGGGACGCACGTCGATTTGCGCAATATTGCCGTGCTCCGGGTAGAACTGGCGGTATGGAAAGTTGGTGCCCAGCATCAGCAAGGTGTCGCAGTTCATCATCGCTTTGTAACCGGATGCAAAGCCGATCAAGCCCGTCATGCCGACGTCATACGGGTTGTCGTATTCGACGTGTTCCTTGCCGCGCAATGCATGCACGATCGGCGCTTTGAGGCGTTCGGCCAAGGCCAGGATCTCGGTATGTGCCCCGGCGCACCCTGCGCCGCACAGTAATGTCACGTTGCGCCCGTCGTTAAGGAAGGAGGCCAACTGATCGATTTCGGTGTCGGCGGGGCGAATCAGTGGCATGGCGGGCTTGAGCCAGTTGGGCACCTTGGCTTGCGTGGTTTGCAGGGCGACATCCCCCGGGATCACCACCACCGCCACGCCGCGCTTGGCGATGGCCATGCGCATGGCGCGTTCCAGAATCTGCGGCAACTGCTCGGGGTGCGACACCAGCTCCACGTAATGGCTGCACTCTTTGAACAGGCTTTCGGGGTGGGTGGCCTGGAAGTAATCAATGCCGATTTCGCTGCTGGGGATATGCGCGGCCAGCGCCAGCACCGGTACGCCGCTGCGGTGGGCGTCGAACAGGCCGTTGATCAAATGCAGGTTGCCGGGGCCGCAACTGCCGGCGCACACCGCCAGCTCACCGGTCAAATGCGCCTCGGCACCGGCGGCAAAGGCAGCGGCCTCTTCGTTGCGCATGTGAATCCACTCAATCTGTTCCTGACGGCGCAGCGAGTCAGTAAAGCCATTCAACGAGTCACCTACCACGCCAAACACGCGTTTGACGCCTGCCTCTTGCAACGTTTCGGTAATGAAATCAGCAACCGTTCGGGACATGGGAGAGGCTCCTTGAAGTAAGAAAACAGACGGCCTGAGACAGGCGATTAACCCATTCCCAAGCAGGATAGACACTGGATCCGACCTTGCGCCTGGCGCAGTCGTTCGATGAAAAGATGTTCATCAGCGCAAGGCGTGCGGCATCGCATCGCTATCACGTGCGTTCAAATGTTTAGCGGTTGGCCACTCAAAGGTTGATAAGTCTGTATTTAAGCGGGCTGCGGCGCATGGGAGGCTGCGTGTTCTTTTTCGGCAATGGTTGCAGGTATGAGGCTTGGCCTTGTAGAGATTCAACGCGTGAAGCTGTCAGGCATTTACGCGCCTGCAGGACGGCCGCTTCGTGGTTATCTTCCCTGCGCCACCCTTGATCGGTGTGATCTGCCGTGCGAACTGGCGTTTTGGGCCTTGTTTCACTGCCGTCATGCGCGCCCCCCGGATACCCCTTGTGTTGGCTGATGTTGATCAACCGCGCATTTGCGCGCCTGTCTGATACGCCTATACGAGTCTTCCCATGAGTGCCACGACCCTGTTTGCGCCGTTACAAGAAGCGTTGGATTTTCTGCAATCGCACCCGCATATCGAGATGTTTGAGTTGTTCATCCTCGACAGCAACGGCGTGCCCCGCGGCAAGTTGCTGCACCGCGATGAACTGTTGGCGGTTTATGAAAGCGGCCGGCCGCTGCCGAGCACCATTCTGGGCCTGAGCATCAATGGCGACGATGTGGAAAATACCGGGCTGGTCTGGGACGTGGGCGACATCGATTGCCGCGCCTACCCGTTGAGTGGCAGCCTGCAGCCGATGCCGTGGCGCCAGATCCCGATGGCAGCGGTGCAAGTCAGCATGCACCCCGAGCAAGGCATGCCCGCCACCGTGGCCGACCCACGTCATCTGCTGGTCAAGGTGATCGACGGGCTAAAGGCCGACGGCTATTACCCGGTGATGGCGGCGGAGCTGGAGTTTTACTTGCTCGACCAAAAGCGCGACAGCCAGGGCCGGCCGCAACCGGCGCGTGATGCCGACGGCCAGCGACCGCGTGCGACGCAGGTCTACGGGTTGCGTGAACTGGAGCAAATCGAGCCGTTTCTGGCCGATCTGTACAGCGCCTGCAGACTGCAAGGCGTTCCGGCGCGCACCGCCATTTCCGAATACGCACCGGGGCAAGTGGAAATCACCCTTGAACACCGCGCCGACGCGTTGCAGGCGATGGACGAAGCGGTGCGCTACAAGCGACTGGTCAAGGGCGTGGCGCACAAGCACGGGATGGCTGCGTGTTTTATGGCCAAGCCGTTTGACGATCTGGCCGGGACGGGCATGCACATGCACGTCAGCCTGGCCGACAAGGACGGCAACAACCTGTTCGCCAGTGAAGCGCCCGAAGGCACGCCGCTGCTCAAACAGGCGGTGGGCGGCATGCTCAGCACGCTGCTCGACTCACTGCTGATGTTTTGCCCGAATGCCAACTCTTATCGACGTTTTCAGAGCAACAGCTACGCGCCGCTGGCCGCGACGTGGGGCGTGGACAATCGCACGGTAAGCCTGCGGGTGCCGGGCGGCCCGGCTTTTTCGCGGCATATCGAGCACCGGATTTGCGGCGCCGATGCCAATCCTTATTTGGCCGCAGCGGCCATTCTGGCCGGTATTCATCGCGGTATTCGAGAGCAGCGTGATCCGGGTGCTCCGGTCCAAGGCAATGGTTACGCACAGGCCGCCGAGCAACTGCCCACCGACTGGTTGACGACCTTGCGTGCCCTGGAACGCTCCGACTGGGCCAAAGAAGCGTTCGGCCCTGCGTTTGTGAAGGTATACCTGGCGGTCAAAAACGCGGAATACCGCCAATTCATGGGCGAAGTGGGCGAGCAGGACTGGCGCTGGTATTTGCAGCACGCGTGAGCTTGCCGCGACAGGGTGGGGTGATCGGGCGCAATTGACCTGTCACCCCGGCCACGGGGCCACCTTCCACGGCGACTGGCCATGGATGGCTAAACGCCTTGTTCCTGTGATGGCAGGCGTTTAACCGCCACGAAGGTTTTCATCCTTTCCTGACAATTTTTTCACTGCTGGCCCGCTAACCTCCTTGGCGAATAACTTCATACACAAGAGTTCGCGGGCCATGTCATCGCAGCCACCTTCCACCATTGAGCTTGAATTCGCTGAACGCTATGACCGCGAGCATGCTCAGGTATGCCGCGAAGTGCGGCCTGAAGGTGTGCTCCGGCGTCTGGCCATGTGGCGGGAGCAGTCGCTGATTCGGCGCGCGCTCAAAGTGGCGGGCGAGCCAGGGCTGGTGCTGGACCTGGCGTGCGGTGCCGGGCGTTTCTGGCCGTTGTTGGCCGAGCATGGCAACCGGGTGATTCTGGCCGCCGATCCGTCTCAGGGCATGCTCGATCACGCCCTAACCCACCATTCGACGGGCTTGCTGGCGCGTGTCACCTTGTTTAAAAGCTCGGTGTTTACCATCGATATGCCTGAAAACGCCGTGGACTGCATTTTTTGCATGCAGCTGTTTCACCATGTGCGTGACAGCGAGCACCGTCTGGCGATCTTGCGCGAATTGCACCGGGTCAGCCGTGACACGTTGATCCTGTCGCTGTTTATCAAACCCTCGCAGAACCCGCAGCGCATCTGGGTGGCCAAGGACGCAATCGAAGCCCAGTTTTCACAGGCGGGCTTCAGCGTGCTCAAACAATACGATGTGCTGCCCGGCCACACGGCGGGCAGCATTTTCGTGTTGCGCAAAGGCAGTTAATTCAACGCCTCGAAAAGCGCATGAGCCAATTTCACCCGGGCTTCGTTCGGGTAATTTTTGTTCGCAAGAATGACCACGGCCTGCTTTTTGGCGGGCACGAACGCGATGTAGCCACCGAAGCCATTGGTTGAGCCGGTCTTGTTGATCCAGCTGTCTGCGCGCGGGGCCAGCGGTGGATTCAAGGCCTCAACCGGTTGAGTGTCGTAGGCCATGGCGTTCGAATTGCCCTCGACCAGTGCAGCCAATGTGACCGGGTAGGGGTATTGCTCCCACACCAGGTCCTGGGTCATTGGCCCGGCCCGGAAGTAACCGGTATGGGTGGTGTCCAGGGCGCGGCGAAGGGGGGGGCTGACCTGGCCAAGGCCTGCATTCAGCTCGGCGAAATGGATCAGGTCGCGCGCCGAGGTTTTCAGGCCGTAGGCTTCGTCCGCCAATACGCCTGCCCCTAAACGTACGGGCGCATCCTCTTTGTTGTACCCCTGAGCGTAGCGGTGCATCTCGCTGTCAGGGATCTGCAGATAGCTGCTTTTCATCCCCAATGCCGGCAGCAAATGGTCTTGCATGGCCTCGGTGTAGGGCATGTTCATGCGTTTGGCGGCGATCACCCCCAGCATGCCGATGCTGGGGTTGGCATAGCTGCGCTGGGTGCCCTGCGGGTACGTCGGCTGCCAGGCCTTGAGGTAGGCCATGAGTTGTGTATCGTTTTGAACATCATGGGGCACCTGCAACGGGAATCCGCCGGCCGTGTGAGTGGCCAGCCCGATCAGCGTCACGTTGCCGAACGGGGTGTTGCGTAATTCGGGCAGGTACGTACTCACCGTCTTAGTGAGTGACAGTTGCCCATTGGCTTGAGCGTAAGTGGCCAGGGTCGCGGTCAGGGTTTTGCTGATGGAACCCACTTCGAACAGCGTGTCGGAGGTCACTTTGGTGGCTGTCATTTTTGAAGCGACACCGAAGTTATAGAAATGCTGTTGACCTTCGACGCTGATGGCGATGGCCAGGCCGGGCACGTTGTACTGTTGCATCACCGCTTGGGCGGCGTCTCGCACAGTGCTGTCGAGGCTCGCGGACACGGCGGGCATGCTCATGGCGCACAAACCCGACAGTAAAAGAGTAGATACGGTGTGTTTTAACGGCTGGCGCATGAGGGCGTCCTTCTTGTCTCTGTGGAAAAAGGGCAGGTTGTGTCGGATGCAGCGTGCGGCCTTGTCACCGAATGTTTCTTGATGACGGAGCAGCGATGCGTTTCATCACAGGTGTGAGCGTGCAGGCACGCTGTTCGAGGCGTGAGCTGGGTGAAAATACACATTTAACGGGGGCGTGTGTTGAAGGTGGAAGCCTGAATTTATGTAGGTTTTTTCGTCGACAAGTTTGTCAGTCAATCGCCGGAAATGCCTGATGCCGATATATACTGCGCGCCATTCTTCAAGGGAGAGCCGTGTGGCCATCGATATTCACTGGATTCGCGACAACGATAGCCTCGGCCAACATTGCGCCCAATGGCAGCATTTGCCGTTTGTAGCCCTCGACACCGAATTCATGCGGGTCGACACCTTTTACCCCATTGCCGGCTTGATTCAGATCGGCGACGGGGAGCGGGCTTACCTGATTGACCCGCTGACCATCGACAACTGGCAGCCGCTGGCGGCCCTGCTGGAAAACCCGGCCGTGGTCAAAGTGCTGCACGCGTGCAGCGAGGACCTTGAGGTGCTGTTGCGCTTGACCGGCAGCTTGCCCGCGCCATTGTTTGACACCCAGTTGGCAGCCGCCTACCTGAACCTGGGGTTCTCGATGGGCTATTCGCGTCTGGTCAAGGAAGTGCTTGACCTGGACCTGCCCAAAGGCGAAACCCGCTCTGATTGGCTGCAACGTCCACTGTCCGAAACGCAGATCAGCTACGCCGCCGAAGATGCCCAGCATCTGGCTGAAGTGTATGTGCTGTTGCGTCCACGGTTGTCGCCCGAAAAGTACAACTGGGTGCTCGAAGACGGTGCTGAGCTGGTCGCCAACTTGCGCCGCGAAGTGGACCCGAACGAGGTGTACCGCGAGGCCAAGCTGGCGTGGAAGTTGTCCCGCGATCAGTTGGCGGTCTTGCGTGAAATCTGCGCCTGGCGTGAGCGTGAAGCCCGCGCCCGTGACCTGCCGCGCAACCGGATCGTGCGTGAACATGCGTTGTGGCCATTGGCCAAAACCCAGCCCGACAACCTGGTCTCGCTGGCGCGCATCGAAGACATGCACCCGCGCACGGTGCGTCAGGACGGCGAGTTTTTACTCGACCTGATCAAGCGTGCAGGCAGCCTGCCACCTGAGCAGTGGCCGCCAGCCGTGCCCGAGCCGTTGCCGGTAGAAGCTGCGGCGCTGATCAAACGTCTGCGGGCGGTGGGCCAGGTGTATGCCGAACAACTGAACATGGCGCCCGAGCTGATGCTGCGCAAGAAAACCCTGGAAGCGCTGGTCAAGAGCGGCTTCCCCAATGGGCCTTATCAATTACCGGACTCACTGCGCGGATGGCGCCGTGAGCTGATGGGTCAGGCGCTGCTCGACAGCCTGGCCACTGCTGGAGAACCGTCTTGAAACGTATTTGCTCTATTTACCGCAGCACCAAGCGCAACGAAATGTACTTGTACGTGCTCAAGGCCGATGCTCTGGAGCGCGTGCCGGAGCCTTTGATGGCGGCATTTGGCAAAGCCATTCACGCGTTCGATCTGGTGCTGACCCCCGAGCGCAAGCTGTCGCGCGAAGACATCGCCGTGGTGCTGGAGAACCTTGAGAAACAGGGTTATCACCTGCAGATGCCACCGGCCGAAGACGAATACATCGAGCACTTGCCTGAAGAGCTGTTGCGTCGCAACGACCCGATGTAACGACCTGATCCGGGTGCCCGGCAAAGGGCACCTGTCCTGAGTGGATTCAATTGCATTGGCGGTGCCCCCATTCGACGCGTTAACCCGCGACGGCGGCCGCTGGCAGCGTTTTAAAAAGGTTACGAGCATGCGCGTTCTGATTGCCGAACATGACCACCCCCTTTACACACGCCTGCTGCAAGCGGCCGCGCCTGAACTGGAGGTGTTGACCAGTGGCGACTCGGCGCAGCTGTCGCGTCTGGCGGCCGATTGCCCGGTATGGCTGGGCCAGCCTGATCTGCTGGCCACGCTGATGCGTCAGGGGCATCAGCCACAATGGCTGCAATCGACTTGGGCGGGCATTACGCCGCTGTTGGCCGGCGGCTTGCAACGCAACTACCGCCTGACCCGTGCCGTGGGTATTTTCGGTCAGGTCATGGCCGAATACGTGCTGACGTACATCCTCGGTCACGAGCGTGAAGTCATGGCGCGGCTGGTCAGTCAGGTGGAGCGCAAATGGGACAACCGCATGGGCCAGAGCCTGGTCGGGCGCAAGGTGCTGATCGTCGGCGCTGGCGACATTGGCCAGACCGTGGCGCAGTTTCTGCAACCGTTTGGCGTGGAGCTGTATGCCATCGCCCGCACCGCCCGTGAGCAGGCGCCCTTCAAGGAAGTCGGCACGCTGGACGATCTGCCGCGCCTGGTGGGGGCGGTGGATTACGTGGTGAACTTGTTGCCCAACACGCCGGACACCCACGACCTGTACGATGCCGAACTGTTTGCACAATTCAACCCGACCGGGGTGTTCATCAATGCCGGGCGTGGCGTCGCCGTGGTGGATGCGGACTTGGTTGAAGCGTTGCGGGTCGGCCATATTGCCGCCGCCGTGATTGACGTGTGCCGGCAGGAGCCATTGCCCGCCAAGCATCCGTTCTGGACCGCCTGGGGCCTGTTGTTGACCGGTCACAGTTCGGCGCCGACGTCACCGTCGTTGATGGTGCAACTGTTTGTCGACAACCTGCGTGCGTTTCAGGCGGGGCAGCCAATGCGTGGCGAAGTGGATTTCGCACGCGGCTATTAACAAGACTGGGGTCGCTGCCGGACAACGCGAGGCTGCGAGCTTTCAAGGGGCAGGTCAAAAGCTCGCGGTTTGCGGCAGCGACAGGCCGCGCTTAGAGGCTGAAATCACCTTCAGCGACTAATTTGCTCAGCGGCTCACGCTGGCTGGGCACTTCCTTGGCTTGCAGGTAATCGACCAGCGTCGCTTTGTCCCCCAGCTTGCCGATTGCCACCATGGCTTGCACGGCATAGCCTTCCGGGATCTTCAGCTCTTTGTGCGCGCGCTCGTAATCGAGCCCGCTCATGCCGTGGGTGTGCCAGCCGCTCAGGTGAGCTTGCAAGGCCAGATGGCCCCAGGCTGCGCCGGTATCGAACGCGTTGGTCGGTGACGGTTTTTCTTCGGTGGTGCCCGGAGCGGCAAAGGTGGTTTTCGACACAATCACCACCAGCGCGGCGGCGTGTTTAGCCCAGCCCTGGTTGAATTCCACCAGCAGGTTCAAGTAGCGATCAAACGCCGGGGTGCCGCGCAGCGCGAACAGAAAGCGCCAAGGCTGCGAGTTGTAAGCCGAAGGCGCCCAGCGTGCGGCTTCAAAAAAGCTCATGAGGGTCGGTGTGTCGAGGGTGGCATCGGTGAAAGCACGGGGCGACCAGCGCTGGGTGAATTGCTCGTGAATGGCGTGATCGGCGATGCGGGTATTAGCAGTCATTCTTGATACCTGAGTTGATTTTCGCGGTTCAGCGTAGGCGCAAAGCTACTGTTATGCCATCTGGCTGACAAGTCTGACGACAAGCGCTTGGCCCGCGGGGTCTTGGGCACTAGACTGGCGGCCTTTTCCATTCCCCGATGTTGATGTTTGAGCCATGGCCGCAAAAGTTGAACCGTTCTGGATCCGCAAAACCCTCGATCAACTGGATCAGGAGGAATGGGAGTCGCTGTGCGACGGTTGCGGCTTGTGCTGCCTGCAAAAGCTCGAAGATGAAGACGACAACAGCGTCTACTACACGCGCATTGCCTGCAAACTGCTCGACCTGAAAACCTGCCGGTGCACGGACTACCCGAATCGACGTGATTCTGTCCCGGACTGCATTCAACTGTCGCCGGGCAAGGCGGAGGAATTCAAATGGCTGCCGCCCACCTGTGGCTACCGGCTGGTCAGCGAACGCAAGGACCTGCCGCTGTGGCACCCCTTGGTGTGTGGTGATCCGGACGCCGTGCACCACGAGCGCATCTCGCAATCGGGGCGCATGCTGGCCGAAGGCAGCGTGCCGGAAGAAGACTGGGAAGATCATCTGATTTTCCGCGCCGGTTAATCGCCGGAGCGGTCGCAAGGAGTGTGTATGCCGCTGCGTTACCGAATCCCCCTGGGGCTGCTGATGGCACTGCTCGGCAGTCCGCTGTGGGCCGCGCAAAAAGTCAATCTGGATTACCACGTGCGCCTGATGCCGCAAACCGGCCAGGCCGACGTGCGCCTGACGCTGGCTGAAGGCTCAGCCGTGCGCAGTCTGGATTTCGACCTTGGCGCCCCCGGCAGCTACAGCGATTTCAAGGCCGATGGCGGCTGGCAGCTCACCCCCGACCCGCAGCACAGCCGTGGGGTGTGGCATCCCGCGTCAGGCACCGCCACGCTGAGCTACCGGGTTCGCCTCAATCACCCCTTTAAAAACGGCAGTTTCGACACCTATGCCACGGCCAAGTGGGCGTTGTTCCGTGGCGAGCAACTGGTGCCGCCTGCCAGCCTCGACCAGCAAGACGGTACCGAGCTGGTGTCACGGCTGACGTTCGCCTTGCCCGAAGGCTGGAAAAGTGTCGAAACCGCGTGGCCGCGCATCGGCAAAAACCGTTTCCGCATTGACGATGTTTCGCGTTTGTTTGATCGGCCAACCGGGTGGATGCTGGCGGGCACGCTGGGCAGCCGGCGCACCACGCTGGGCGAAACCGAGGTCACCGTTGCCGCGCCGCAAGGGCAGGGCATGCGGCGCATGGACGTCCTGACACTGCTGACCTTCGTCTGGCCGCAGTTGCAAGCGGTGTTCCCGCGCAACCCGCCCAAGTTGCTGATCGTCGGGGCCGGCAGCCCGATGTGGAAAGGCGCCAGCGCCGACCGCAACTCCATTTATCTGAGCAGCGCCTTGCCGATGGTCAGCGAATCTGGCAGCAGTCCGTTGTTGCGCGAATGGGTGCAACTGTTCAGTGGCATCAAGGTAGAACCGGGCCATGACTGGATCAGCCAAGGGTTGAGCGAGTATTACGCCATCGAACTGATGCGCCGCGCAGGCGGGATGAGCGACGAGCGGTATCAGACCTTACAGCACAAGCTCAATGCGACTGGCAAAGGCGTGACGCGGATGCGCGGCGCGCAGGCCAATCCGGCGGCGGTGGCGCGTGCGGTGACGCTGTTGCAGGCGCTGGACCGCGAAATCCGTCTGCAAACCCACAGCAAGCGTTCGCTGGACGATGTGAGCCAAGCGTTAATGCGCATGGACAAGGTCAATACCCAATCGTTTATCCAACTGAGCGAAAGCGTACTGGGCGGCGCGTCTGACGTGCTCGCCACCCCACTGCTGCACTGAGCGTTCGCTTTACGGTCGTCGCAGATCCGCCAGCCGCGACAGGTCTGGCGCGATGGTTTTCTTTACGCCTTCTTTACGCCCTCGCATCCCCCTCGATCTCGATCCTTTACACCCCTGAACCCCACACTTTCCCCACACGCGGCAATCGCCGCTTTGGGGAGCACGTCGATGGGCATTCTGGATGGGGTGTCGCTGCTGTTGGCAGTGGGGCTGTTCGTTTATCTGCTGGTGGCGCTGTTGCGCGCTGATCGGAATTAGGAGCGGGTATGCACAGTTATGACTATGGGCTGTTGCTGGCCTTTTTCGCGTTGGTGTTGCTGCCTGCGCCCTGGCTGGGACGTTTTTATTACAAGGTCATGGAAGGTCAGCGCACCTGGTTGACGCCGGTGCTCGGGCCGGTCGAGAAGGTCTGTTACCGGGTGGCCGGGGTCGATCCGGGCGATGAGCACACTTGGCAGAAATACACGCTGGCGTTGCTGGCGTTCAACCTCGCAGGGTTTGTGTTGCTGTTTGCGATTTTGCTGTTGCAACAGTATTTGCCACTCAACCCGCAGCAGTTGCCGGGTCAGGAGTGGACGCAGGCGTTCAACACCGCCGTGAGTTTTGTTACCAACACCAACTGGCAGAGCTACAGCGGCGAAGCAACACTTAGTTATTTCAGCCAGATGGCAGGCCTGGCCGTGCAGAACTTCGTCAGTGCGGCGACCGGCCTGGCGGTCTTGGTCGCCTTGTGCCGTGGCATCAGCCGCCGGTCCGCCCGCACGCTGGGCAATTTCTGGGTCGACATGACCCGCGCCACGCTCTACGGCCTGCTGCCGCTGTGCCTGGTGCTGGCGCTGTTGCTGGTGTGGCAGGGCGTGCCGCAAACCCTGGCGCACTATGTTCATGCGCTGACCCTGGAGGGCGTGGATCAGGTCATCCCGCTAGGGCCGGCCGCGAGTCAGATTGCGATCAAGCAACTGGGCACCAATGGCGGGGGCTTTTTCGGGGTGAACTCGGCGCACCCGTTCGAGAACCCCACGGCCTGGAGCAACCTGTTTGAAGTGGCGTCGATCATCCTGATTCCCGTGGCGCTGGTGTTCACCTTCGGCCATTACGTCAAGGACCTGCGCCAAAGCCGCGCCATCATCGCCTGCATGCTGGCGTTGTTCCTGATCGGCGGCGGCACTGCGTTGTACGCAGAGTCTCAACCCAACCCTGCGCTCAACAGCCCGCTGGTTGAGCACACCGCACCGCTGGAGGGCAAGGAAGTGCGTTTTGGCACCACCGCCACGGTGCTGTGGACCGAGACCACCACCGCAGCCTCTAACGGGTCGGTCAATGGCATGCATGACAGCCTCAACCCGCTGAGCGGGATGGTGGCGATGGTCAACATGATGGTGGGCGAAGTGATCTTCGGCGGTGTGGGCGCCGGTCTCTACGGCATGTTGCTCAACGTACTGATTGCTGTGTTCCTGGCCGGTTTAATGATTGGCCGAACCCCCGAGTACCTGGGCAAAAAGCTGCAAGCCAAAGAGGTTCAACTGCTGGTGGTCACGCTGCTGGTGATGCCGGTGGGCGTGCTGGTGCTCAGCGCGCTGGCGACCAGTTTGCCGAGCGCCGTGGCGTCGGTGAGCAACCCCGGTGCCCATGGCTTCAGTCAAGTGCTGTACGCCTTTACCTCGGCCAGTGCCAACAACGGGTCGGCGTTTGCCGGGCTCAATGCCAACACGCCGTTTTATAACCTGATGTTGGGGTTGGGCATGTTGATTGGCCGTTTCGGCTACATCCTGCCGGTGCTGGCGCTGGCCGGAAGCCTGGCGATGAAGAAAACCGCACCCGTGGGGCAGGACAGCTTTCCCACCCACGGCCCGCTGTTTGTGGTGCTGCTGACCATGACCATCGTGCTGGTGGGCGGGTTGACCTTCTTGCCGACACTGGCCCTTGGCCCCATCGCTGAACAACTGATTTTGGGTTTCTGAGGACACGATGATGAGCATGCCAGCTCCTGTTAAAACCCTGACGCCTGCGCCTGACACCCAGGCGCCTGCGTCACCGAAAACCGCGTTTGCCGACCTGTGGCGTCCGGCGTTGTTGCAAGCATTCGTCAAGCTCGACCCGCGTCAGCTCAAGCGCTCGCCGGTGATGCTGGTGGTGGAACTGACGGCGGTCTTCACCACGATCTTGTGCGTGTTGCCCGACCCTGTGGTGTCCACCGGCGTAGCGCTGCAAATCGCCGTGTGGTTGTGGTTTACCGTGCTGTTTGCCAACTTCGCCGAAGCCCTGGCCGAGGGTCGGGGCAAGGCGCGGGCTGACAGCCTGAAAGCAGGCAGCGTGGGGTTAAGTGCGCGCCGCCGCACGGCCAACGGCAGCTTTGAAGTGGTGCCGGCCACGCGCTTGCGCAAAGGCGATGTGGTGCGTGTCGAAGCCGGTGAGATGATCCCCGGTGACGGTGAGGTGATTGAAGGCATTGCCGCGGTCAACGAAGCGGCGATCACCGGCGAGTCTGCCCCGGTGATTCGCGAGTCGGGCGGTGATCGTTCGGCCGTCACCGGCAATACGCGGCTGGTGTCGGACTGGCTGTTGGTACAGATCAGCGCCAACCCCGGCGAGTCGACACTGGACCGCATGATCGCGCTGGTCGAAGGCGCCAAACGCCAGAAAACGCCCAACGAAGTGGCGCTGGATATACTGCTGATCGGCCTGACCCTGATCTTTCTGATCGTGGTCGTGACCTTGCAGCCCTTCGCCTATTTTGCGGGTGGCAGTCTGCCGTTGGTGTTTCTGGTCGCGCTGTTGGTGACGCTGATCCCGACCACCATCGGTGGCTTGCTGTCGGCCATCGGCATTGCCGGTATGGACCGGCTGGTGCGCCTGAACGTGATTGCCAAGTCCGGCCGTGCGGTGGAGGCCGCCGGTGACGTGCACGTGTTGATGCTGGACAAGACCGGCACCATCACCTTCGGCAATCGCCGCTGCACGGCGCTGTATGCCGCCCCCGGCGTGACCGCGATGGAACTGGCTCAGGGCGCGCTGTTGGCGTCGCTGGCGGACGAGACGGCGGAGGGCAAGTCGATTGTCGAGTTCATCCGTGGCCTGCACGCGCTGCCAGAGCCGGAGGCGCACGCAATCACAGCGGTGCCGTTCACGGCTGAAACGCGGCTCTCGGGGGTCGATTACAACGACCGGGTGTACCGCAAGGGCGCCGTGGATTCGGTGCTGGCCTTTATCGGCCTGAAACGCGATGAAGTCGCCCCGGCCTTGTCCCGTGAAATCGACAAAACTGCCCAGAGTGGCGGCACGCCGTTGCTGGTGTGCGTGCAAGGCAAGCTGCTCGGCGCGATTCACCTCAAGGACGTGGTTAAGCCCGGCATCCGCGAGCGTTTTGCCGAACTGCGCAAGCTGGGGATCCGCACGGTCATGGTGACCGGCGACAACCCGCTGACCGCCGCGGCGATTGCGGCCGAGGCGGGGGTCGATGATGTGCTGGCAGAAGCCACGCCGGAGAAAAAACTGGCGCGCATCCGCCAGGAGCAAAACGACGGCCGTCTGGTGGCGATGTGCGGCGACGGCGCCAACGACGCACCGGCGCTGGCACAGGCCGACGTGGGCATGGCCATGAACGACGGCACCCAGGCGGCCCGCGAAGCCGCCAACATGGTCGACCTCGACAGCGACCCCACCAAGCTGCTGGATGTGGTGCAGATCGGTAAAGAGTTGCTGGTGACCCGGGGCGCGCTGACCACGTTCTCGATTGCCAACGACGTGGCCAAGTATTTCGCCATCCTGCCTGCGCTGTTTGCCACGATTTACCCGCAACTGGGCGTGCTCAACGTGATGCACCTCAACAGCCCGCAGAGCGCCATCCTGTCCGCGATTGTGTTCAACGCGCTGATTATCGTGGTGCTGATCCCGCTGGCCTTGCGCGGCGTGCGGGTGCAGGCGGCGAGTGCCGCGCAACTGCTGCGTCGCAACCTGCTGATTTACGGGCTGGGCGGGCTGGTGGTGCCGTTTGTGGGCATCAAGCTGATCGACATGCTGCTCACGGCGCTGCATCTGGTTTAACCCGAGGAGGAACGCAACATGGCTACTCTTTTACGTCCGGCCCTGAGCCTGATGGTGCTGTTGACGGCCATCACCGGGGTGATCTACCCGCTGACCGTGACCGGGATCGCGCAACTGGCGTTTCCCGATCAGGCCAATGGCAGCCTGGTGCGCGATGCGGACGGCAGCGTGCGCGGTTCGCAGTTGATCGCCCAGGCCTTCACCGGCGAACAATGGTTTCACTCGCGGCCCTCGGCCGGGGCCTACGCCACGGTGTCGAGCGCGGCCAGCAACCTGGCGCCGAGCAACCCGGCGCTGGCGGCGCGGGTCAAGGACAGCGCCGCCGAATGGGCCGTGCCCGAACAGGGGCCAGTGCCGCTGGCAATGCTGACGACATCCGCCAGCGGGCTGGATCCGCACTTGCCACCTGAGGCAATACGCTATCAACTACCACGTGTGGCTGCGGCCCGAGGCTTGCCGGTGCAAACGGTCGAGCACTTGCTGCAGGCGCACATCGAGCAGCCGTGGGTTGGGCCGCCGGTGGTGAACGTGCTGAACCTGAACCGGGCGCTGGCGCAGCTCACACCCTGAGCCATCTGCCGCCGTTGTCGCTGCCGCTTGGTGCGGCAGCGACCGCGTTGATCTCCATTTGAATAGGTAAAGACATGACAGATTCCGGTCGCGCCGATGCGTTGTTAGCGGATTTGCCTCGGGCTGGCCGTGGCCGGCTCAAGGTGTTTCTGGGCGCGGCCCCCGGCGTGGGCAAGACCTACGCCATGCTTCAGGCAGCCCACACCCAGGTGCGTCAGGGTGTCCGGGTGCTGGTCGGAGTGGTGGAAACCCATGGCCGCGCCGAAACCCAGGCCCTGCTCAACGGCCTGGCGCAACAGCCTTTGGTGCGCTCGCAATACCGGGGCGTGCAGCTTGAAGAAATGGACCTGGATGGCCTGCTGCACGCCCGGCCCGCATTGGTGTTGGTGGACGAATTGGCCCACAGCAACGCGCCCGGCAGTCGCCACGCCAAACGCTGGCAGGACGTGCAGGAATTGCTGGCCGCCGGGATAGATGTCTACACCACGGTCAACGTCCAGCATCTGGAAAGCCTCAACGATCAGGTGCGCGGCATCACCGGGGTGCACGTGCGCGAAACCCTGCCGGACTGGATCGTGCAGGAAGCCTATGAACTGTTGCTGATCGACCTGCCGCCCCGCGAACTGCTGGAGCGGCTGCGCGATGGCAAAGTGTATGTGCCCGAACAGGCCCGCGCGGCCATCGATGCCTTTTTCACCCAGACCAACCTCAATGCCCTGCGCGAATTGGCCATGCAGACCGCGGCGGTGTATGTCGATGATGAGCTGGACAAAGGCTATCGCCAGTTGGGTCAGGCTGCCCCGGCGTTGCGCGGGCGGTTGCTGGTGGGCATTGATGGCGATGCGCAGGCCGAGCGGCTGGTGCGTCACGCCAGCCGGGTTGCCGAGCGCCGGCATTTGCCATGGAGTCTGGTGCACGTGGACAACGGCAGTGCGCGGGACGAGCAGTCGCGGTTGCGCCTGCAAAGCGCGCAGCAATTGGCTGAGCGTCTGGGGGGCGAGGTGGTGTTGCTGCGCGCGGGCGAAGTGGCGAAAACCCTGATTCAGCACGCCGCCGAGCGCCGCGCCAGCCTGCTGCTGGTGGGCCAGTCACGGCCGAACTGGCGCAGGAAATGCTTCGGCGGCGGGCTGGCATCTCGCTTGTTGCGCGATGCCCACGGGCTGGAAATCAACGTGCTCGATAACGAGCAGGCACCGGATGCCACGCCGCGTCGGCGCGTGGGGTCGCTGGTGTGGTTCGACTACGGTCTGGCGCTGCTGGCAACCGTGCTGGCCAGTGCGTTGGCCTGGGGTGTGTCCAGCGTGCTGGCGCTGCCCAATATTTCGATGGTGTTTCTGGCGGCCGTGCTGCTGGTGGCGGTGCGCAGCAGCCTGGGACCTGCGCTGGCCTGTGCAGCGATGTCCTTTTTGACCTATGACTTTTTATTCATCCCGCCGAACTTCTCGTTCAGTATCCAGCGCGAAGAAGATGTGCTGACGCTGGTGTTCTTCCTGCTCATGGCCGCCTTGACCGGCAACCTCGCGGCCCGTCAGCGCCGCCAGTTGCAAGCGCTGCGCGAGACCCAGCAAGAGACCAGCGAGCTGTTGGACCTGTCGCGCAAACTGACCGCTGCCACCGACCGCAAAGCGGTGGTCAACGCCGCCGCCCAGCATTTGAGCGGCTGGAAAGAACTCAACCTGTGCCTGCTCAACCGTGATGGCAGCAGCGGCTGGACCGTGGAAACCGGAGGGCCGTTGACCTTCAACGAGGCCGAGCGCGCAGCGGCCGACTGGGCCTGGAATCACGAGCAACCGGCGGGCAAAGGCACCGGCACCTTACCGATGGGCCGTTGGTGGTGGTGGCCCTTGACGGTGGACGACGGCCCATTGGCCTTGCTGGGCGTCAGTTCGAAAGAAGGCCAGAGCTTGACCGGTCAGCGGCGGCGCCTGCTGATGGCCCTCAGCCAGCCATTGGCACAGGCGCTGGCCCGTGCGCAATTGGCCCAGGACCTTGAAGCCGCCCGCCTGCATGGCGAAACCGAACAATTGCGCAGCGCCTTGCTGGCCTCCGTGTCCCACGACCTGCGCACCCCGCTGACCACCATGCGCGGCAGTATCGACACGCTGCTTGCGCTGGGCGAGGCGATCCCGCTGGAGGACCGGCGCGAATTGCTGGAGGGCACCCGTGACGAGGCCGAGCGCCTGGACCGCTACATTCAGAACCTGCTAGACATGACCCGTCTGGGCCATGGGGCCTTGAAGCTGGCGCGGGACTGGGTGTCGCCGACGGACATCGTCGCCAGTGCGTTGAACCGGCTGCGGGCGGTGCTCGCGCCGTTGCAGGTGCAGGTCGACGTGGCGCCGCAATTGCCGCTGTTACACATTCACGCGGCGTTGATCGAGCAGGCACTGGTCAACGTCCTGGAAAACGCCGCACGTTTTTCACCGCCCCATGGCGTGCTGCAACTGGTGGCCGGGGCCGATCAACAGGAGCTGTGGTTTGCCGTGAGCGATCAAGGGCCCGGTATCCCGGAAGAAAACCGGGCGAAGATTTTCGACATGTTTTACACCGCTGCCCGCGGCGACCGGGGCGGGCAGGGTACGGGGCTGGGGCTGGCGATCTGTCAGGGCATGGTCGGCGCCCATGGCGGGCGCATCAGTGTGGGCGAGGGCATCGGCGGGCGCGGCACGTGCATCACCTTGCACTTGCCGCTGCCTGAACAGCCGCTGCCGGAAGGGGAAGAGCCGCCCCGTGAAGCCTGATATTCTGCGCGCCTCTTTGCACGGTGAACCCACGCCATGAGCCAACCCACCACCGTTTTGGTCATTGATGACGAACCGCAGATCCGCAAGTTTTTGCGCATCAGCCTGGTGTCCCAGGGGTATCAGGTGCTCGAAGCGGCCACGGGCGCCGACGGCTTGAGCCTGGCCGCGCTGCAGAAACCGGATCTGCTGGTGCTCGACCTCGGCCTGCCGGACATGGACGGCCAGCACGTGCTGCGCGAGTTTCGCGAATGGTCAGGGGTGCCGGTGCTGGTGCTTTCGGTGCGGGCCAGCGAAGCGCAAAAGGTCGAAGCGCTGGATGGCGGCGCCAATGACTACGTGACCAAACCCTTTGGCATTCAGGAGTTTCTGGCGCGCATCCGTGCGTTGTTGCGTCAGGCTCCGGCAGGCGAGGTGCAGCAGGCCGCCGTGGCCGTGGGGCCTTTGACCGTGGACCTGGCCTATCGCCGTGTATTGCTGGACGGCGTCGAAGTCGCCCTGACGCGCAAGGAATATGCCGTGCTGGCGCAGTTGGCGCGCCATCCGGGTCGGGTCATCACCCAGCAGCAACTGCTCAAGGATATTTGGGGTCCGACCCATGTCGAGAACAGCCATTATTTGCGCATTGTGGTCGGTCATTTGCGGCAAAAGCTGGCCGATGACCCGACCCGCCCGCGCTTTATCCTGACCGAACCGGGCGTGGGGTATCGCTTGCTGGACGCTTAGGGCGTTTCACTCTCATAGCGGTCCAGGGTGTCGCAGGCAATCTCGCGTCCCAGGGCGATCAATTCGGGCGCCTTGTAAAACTCGAAAAAACGGCACACCCGCTTGGGCACGTTTATCAGAATGTCGGGCGGATAACCGGCGATCTTGTACTGCGCCAGTGACGTCTGCATGACTTCGAAGCTCTGGTTGATCAAATCCAGCAGCGACGCCGGGCCGACGTTGTCGATGATGAATGAACCTGAAGCGGATTTGGGCGCGCCTTCCTGGGTCGGGGCGGCGGCCGGTTGCTGGCCGTCGGGGCGCGACGATTCAATCCAGGGGTTGGGCGGGGTATCCGGGCCAGGCGTGAGCAGCGCTTGCTCCAGCTCCAGCAGGTCGTTTGCATGTTTATTGCGAAAGGGGATGTGTGAGCCGAGGGAGTTCATCAGGTTGTCGAAACGGCTTTTGAACGCCGGGGCTCGTTGAATGACGGGCAACTGGTAGCCGTTTTGGTGGGTGGAGTTCAGGTTGACAGCGATGATCAGGTCGCAATGGCTGGAGACCACCGGCACGATGGGCAGCGGGTTGAGCAGGCCGCCGTCGACCAGCATGCGGTTGCCCTGCATCACCGGGGTAAACAGGCTGGGAATCGCCGCCGAGGCCCGCATTGCCTGATGCAGGCAGCCTTCCTGAAACCAGATTTCCTGTTGGTGGGTCAGATCCGTGGCCACGGCGGTGTAGGGGATACGCAAGTCTTCGATGTTGATCTCACCGACGATGTTGCGAATTTGACCGAACACTTTTTCCCCACGAATGGCGCCCAGGCGAAAGCTAACGTCCACCAGCCGCAACACATCGAGATAGTCCAGGCTTTGAATCCAGTCGCGGTACAGATCAAGCTTGCCCGCCGCGTAGATGCCCCCCATCGAGCAACCGGCAATGCAGGCGATGTCGTAGCCACGGCGTTCGAGTTCCTCAATGACGCCAATGTGGGCGTACCCTCGGGCGCCACCCGAGCCCAGCACCAATGCAACGCGCTTTTTCATGAATCAATCCTTGGCCAGTGAGGTGCTAACAATGCAATGCCTTTTCCTGAATGGGCAAGCTAGTCTTGCAAAGACGGCGCGCCGGGGCAGGGCACTTTCTACCTGCTTTTGCGTCTTAGCCTCTAATTAACATTAATTGTTTGAGGGTATGTCCATGAAAGCTCTGATCTGTGTGCCGTTGATGGCGTTGATGCTGGCCGGTTGTGCGGGCAAAACGGCCTACCGTGACAGTTGCGCGACGCAGCTGGATGCCGCCTGGCACGAGCTGGACCTGGCCAAGGCCGAAGGGTTTGCCGGCACGATCAGTTATTCCAAGGCCCTGTCGTTGCTGACCGGGGCTAAAACCCAACAACAGTTCGAAGCGTTTGAAGGCTGCTCGAAAAAAGCCGAGAAAGCGCGTTTTTATATTCGTGAGTCACGCGCGGGTCGTTAAACCGGTGCGGGACGGGGAGGGGAAGGATGTCTGAATGGGTTGACAAGATTGTGGCGAACATCGTGCGTCTGGAGGTCAGGTTGCTGGCCTGTCAGGCGCGCTTGCAGGCTGAAACCGACCCCGAAGCCTTGCATGATTTGCGCACCACGGTGCGCCGTCTGCGCAGCCTACTAAGACCGCTGCGGGGGTTGCCGGGGGTGGTGCAGCTGGAAATGGCGGCCTCACAGGTGGGTGCTCTGACCACGCCGCTGCGCGATCTGGAAGTGCTGGCGGCGTATTTGCAGCAACAGGGTCACGCGCAACTGGCTGGGCGTCGGTTGGCGCAACTGGCGGGCAGCTATGTCGCCGTGGCTGAAAGCGCGCAGTTGGCGCAACTGCTGATGATCCTTGACGTCTTCCCACGGTTTCTGCGGGCCGCCCAGCGTGAAGGGTTGCTGCGCGGGTTGCGCCCGCGCATCGAAAAGGTGCTTGAAAAACAGTGGCAGACCCTGCAAAAGGCGCTGAATGACCCCGGCCATGACCGGCACCGTGTGCGTTTGCTGATTAAACGCGTGCGCTATGCCGCCGAGGCCTACCCCGAACTGGATCGCTTGCCGTCGAGGGTGCTGGTACGCCTTAAAGAGGCGCAAAAAGCCCTGGGCGACTGGCACGATGCCTGGCAATGGTTGTTGCAGGCCGAGCAGCAGCCGGACTTGCAGCCCTGTGTCGAGGGCTGGCGTGACACCCTGGCCCGTGGTGAACAGGACGCCGACCGCGCGTTGATCAAGTTGAGCGCGGCCTGTTTTCACTCATGATTTGGCCGAATCAAGCGCTGTGCTGCCTGCGGCGGGTGCGTAGTATCTGCCTCTGATGATCCATGCCGAGGTGCTCATGCAGTTTTCAGAATTGGTTGCGGCGGTGCGTCATAACCCGTCGTACGTCACGATTCCGGTCGATTGGGGTCAGGGGCGCGCGACATTTGGCGGTTTGATGGCGGCCTTGCAGTATGAGGCAATGCGTGCCCAAGTCCCTGCGCAGCGTGCTTTACGCTCGCTGTCGGTGAGCTTCGTCGGGCCTGTGGCCCCGGATGTGCCGGTTAGCTTTGAAGTCGAAGTGCTGCGTGAAGGCAATGCCGTCACGCAGGTGCTGGGCAGGGCGCTGCAACAGGGTCAGGTGGTGACGCTGGTTCAAGGCAGCTTCGGTGCGCCACGCGAATCGTCCGTCAAGGTGCAGAGCCTGCCGGCACCGGACATGAAGCCCGTCGACAGCTGCCCGCTGTTGCCCTACATCAAAGGCATCACGCCGCAATTCATGCGGCATTTGTCGATGGGCTGGGCGGTAGGCGCCTTGCCATTTACCGGCAAGGGCGGGCGTGAAATGGGCGGCTGGGTGCGGTTTGCGGGAGAGGTCAAGGACGAACCCCTGACCGAAACCCACGTGCTGGCCCTGGTCGATGCCTGGCCCCCGGCCTTGCTGCCGCTGCTGGACAAGCCCGCCGCCGGTAGCACTTTGTAGTGGTCTAATGAAACCGGACACTCATTTAGGCGAGAATGCTCGCCCCAAAGAGGTGTCTGATGACCAAGCAACGCCGTACCTTTACCCCTGAGTTCAAGCGCGAAGCAGCCTGTCTGGTGCTC
>NZ_JYKY01000043.1 GCF_001042985.1 Pseudomonas lundensis | reverse complement strand
CTGGGCGTAGTAACACGAGCGAGTGACGTCAAACACCTTGCACAGCCAATCAACCGGCTCATGTGCGCTCAACTGGTCAATCAGCGCGAACGCTCGTGATCTTCCGACATCAAGAGCGCGGTAGCCTTTTTTAATATTGATTTCTCTCGCTCAAGCCGAGCAATCCGAGCTTCCAGCTCCTGAATTTTTTGCTGTTCAGGAGTCAGTGCTTTGTTCTGCGGGGTGACGCCTTTATGTTCTTTCTGAATCTGGTCAACCCAGCGGCGCAATGCCGACTCACCAATGCCGAGTGAACGGCTGGCTTCGATGTAGCTGTAGTTTTGCTTGAGCACAAGGTCGGCAGCCTCGCGCTTGAATTCAGGAGTAAAGGAGCGGCGTTGTTTGGTCATCTGACACCTCGATCTGGCGAGCATTCTCGCCTAAATGGGTGTCCGGTTTCATTAGACCACTACATAGTGCATTGATCGCTGATGACTCTCACACAACAAAGGGCAATGCGCTAACACATGAATACGCGAACCACGGTTCACTTGCTGCCCGTCTGGACATTCACCTGCAGGGGCAGCAAGCCGTATCCTCTTCAAGCCAATGCTTTATCCAGCGAACGCTCGATTTCAGATTTGATCATGCCGCTCATCGCTGACATCAACATGCCCAGTTTCACGTCGACCTTGACGGTGTTCTCGCTGATCTCCAGCACACCATCCACACCTGAGCGCTTGAAGGCGACCTTGTCTCCCGACCATTGAGGTTTGAGCCCGTATTGCGACTCAAGCTTGGCAACCACGTCCCGCGCCTTCACGCGTGCGACCTCCAGGCCAAGGGTGTGGGTGCGTTCAACGTTGATGTGCGCCATGGCGGTTCTCCTCATAAATAAGCCGCTCACTATACTTACATTGACCCTCGCCAAGACAAAGTCGGCCACCGGGATTAGAATGGCCAGCATTCTCTTTTGGTGACAGCGATATGACTGATCAGCGCAAAGGCAGCGATGCCGAACCCACCACGCACTTCGGTTTCAAAAACGTTCCGGAAAGCCAGAAAGCGGAAAAAGTCGCTGAGGTGTTCCATTCCGTCGCGGGCAAATATGACCTGATGAACGACGTTCTGTCGGGCGGCATGCACCGCCTGTGGAAGCGTTTCACCATCGAGCTGTCGGGCGTTCGCCCTGGCAACAAAGTGCTGGACATCGCGGGCGGCACGGGCGATCTGGCACGCAAGTTCTCGCATCTGGTCGGTCCAACCGGTCAAGTGGTGCTGGCCGACATCAACGCCTCGATGCTCAAGGTTGGCCGAGACCGCCTGTTGGACAAAGGCGTGGCGGGCAATATCGAGTTTGTTCAGGCCGACGCTGAAAAGCTGCCGTTCCCGGACAACTACTTTGATTGCGTGACCATCGCTTTCGGCCTGCGCAATGTGACCCACAAAGAAGACGCCCTGCGTTCGATGCTGCGCGTGCTCAAGCCAGGGGGTCGCCTGCTGGTGCTGGAATTCTCCAAGCCGACCAATGCCCTGATGTCGAAGGTCTACGACGCCTATTCGTTCGCGTTCATGCCCATGGTTGGCAAGCTCGTACTCAACGACCCGGAAAGCTACCGCTACCTGGCCGAATCGATCCGCATGCACCCGAATCAGGAAACCCTGAAATCGATGATGGTCGAAGCCGGTTTTGACCGCGTGACGTACCACAACATGACCTCGGGCATTGTTGCCCTGCATCGCGGCATCAAGCCCTGATGTTGCTCAGCGGCCTTCTCGCCAGCGTCGAGAGCGGTGTTAACCGTGTCTTGCGCCTGGACAGCACTGCATTGGCGCGCATGCGGCCTTTGACCGGCAAGGTCATTGCGGTTGAATGCGCGAGCCCCGCATTGCACCTGTTTATCCTGCCCAGCGATGAAGGTTTGCTGCTGGCTGCCCAATGGGCAGCCGATGCCGATTGCACCCTGCGCGCCCCGGCGTCCAGCTTGCTGCACCTGGCCTTGAGCAAAGACAAAACCGCTGTGTTACATGGCCCGCAGGTCGACCTCGAAGGCGACAGCCATGTGCTGATGGAACTGGCGGCCATCCTTCAAGATCTGGAGCTGGACTGGGAGTTCGAGCTTTCGCGCTGGATTGGCCCGGTCGCGACCGCCCTGATCGCCGGTCATGTGCGCAGCCGCGCCAACTGGTATCAACACGGGTTCGTCAGCCTGAATCAGAATCTGGCCGAATACCTGAGCGAAGAAGCCCGCACTTTGGTCGGAGAACGTGAAGCGCAAGCGCGCTTTGACGAACTGGATCAACTCAAACTCGACTTGGACCGACTCGAAGCGCGTGTTGAACGCCTTTCTCGATCCCTCAATACCAGCGATCCCGCATGAAGCTGCTTGCCATTCGTCGCCTGTTTCGCATCCAGCGCGTTGTCATTCGTTACCGACTCGATGACCTGCTATTCGCCCTGCCATTACCCTGGTGGATGCTGTCGTTGCGCTATGTGTTGCCGTGGCGTTGGTTCCCGCGCAAAAAGCTTGAGCTGAGCCGCGGCGCTGCGTTGCGTCTGGCGTTGCAGGATCTGGGGCCGATTTTCATCAAATTCGGGCAGATCCTCTCCACCCGCCGCGATTTGCTGCCGCCCGACATCGCCGACGAGTTGATGCTGCTGCAAGACCGCGTACCGCCGTTCGACCCGCAAGTGGCGGTGAAGCTGATCGAAGAGCAACTGGGGGCCACCATCAGCGACGTGTTCAGCCGCTTCGATATCGAACCGCTGGCTTCGGCATCCGTCGCGCAGGTTCACGCCGCCAAGCTCAAGACCGGCGAAGAAGTGGTGGTCAAGGTGGTTCGCCCGGGCCTGAAGCCGATCATCGGTTCGGATCTGGCTTGGCTGTTCATTCTGGCCAAGACCGCCGAACGCCTGAGCGCCGATGCGCGTCTGTTGCACCCGGTGGATGTGGTCAGCGATTACGAAAAGACCATTTACGACGAACTCGATCTGTTGCGCGAAGCGGCCAATGCCAGCCAGCTCAAGCGCAATTTCGACGGTTCGCCGCTGCTGTATGTACCGCAGATTTACTGGGACTGGTGCCGCCCGAAAGTCTTGGTCATGGAGCGCATTTACGGGATTCAGGTTACGGACCTGGCCGCCCTCGCTGACCAGCGCACTGACATGAAGCTGCTGGCTGAACGCGGCGTCGAGATTTTCTTCACCCAGGTGTTTCGCGACAGCTTCTTCCACGCAGACATGCACCCCGGCAATATTTTCGTCAGCACCGTGAGCCCCTGGAGTCCTCAGTACATCGCGATCGACTGCGGCATTGTCGGCAGCCTCACGCCTGAAGATCAGGACTATCTGGCGCGCAACCTGTTTGCGTTCTTCAAGCGCGACTACCGCCGTGTGGCGCAGTTGCACATTGATTCGGGCTGGGTGCCGGCGCACACCAAACTCAACGAGTTCGAAGCCGCTATCCGTACCGTGTGCGAGCCGATCTTCGAGAAGCCGCTGAAAGAGATTTCCTTTGGCCAGGTGCTGATGCGCCTGTTCCAGACCGCGCGGCGCTTCAACATGGAAGTCCAGCCGCAATTGGTATTGCTGCAAAAAACCCTGCTTAACATCGAAGGCCTCGGGCGTCAGCTTTACCCCGACCTCGACCTCTGGAGCACGGCGCAACCCTTCCTTGAGCGCTGGATGCGCGAACGCGTCAGCCCGAAAACCCTGCTGCGCAATTTGCACAGCCAGGTCGAGCAGATTCCGCACCTGGCAGGCATGACCCGCGACCTGCTCGAGCGCCTCTCGCAGCCCCATGCGAAAAACCAGAAGTTGGTCGTGACCGAGCCGCGGGACAGCTGGTTCTTGCGTTTGCTCGGGGCGGGACATTTGGCCGCAGGTGCCTTGTTGGCCTCCGTTGGCCCGCTGCACACCCTGGGCTATTGGCCGGCTGGCATCATGCTGGCCGTGGGCTTGTATCTGATCGTGCGCCGATAGCCAGCCCCAGGCGAGGCTGGCAAACTGTGCATTCGCCGGTCCGGACCATCAGGTGCGGGCCCGTTGTCGGAGTCATACATGAAAGACTGGCTGGACGAGATCAAATGGGACAACGACGGCCTGGTGCCAGCGATTGCCCAGGACCATAAAACCGGGCGCGTCTTGATGATGGCTTGGATGAACCGCGAGGCCTTGAGCCTGACTGCCGCCGAGAACCGTGCCATTTACTGGTCACGTTCGCGTGGCAAGCTGTGGCGCAAGGGCGAGGAATCGGGCCATGTGCAAAAACTGCACGAGATGCGCCTGGACTGCGACGCCGACGTCATCATCCTGATGGTCGAGCAGATCGGCGACATCGCCTGCCATACCGGACGTCAGAGCTGCTTCTACCGCGTGTACGAAAACGCCGAGTGGAAAACCGTTGATCCGGTCCTGAAAGACCCGCACGCCATTTACCAAGCAGGGCACACCCATGACTGACACCTTGAGCCGCGTTGCCCAAGTCATCGAAGCGCGCAAGAATGCCGAACCGGGCAGCTCTTACGTCGCCAGCCTGTACCACAAGGGCTTGAACAAGATTCTGGAGAAGGTCGGTGAAGAATCGGTCGAGACCATCATCGCCGCCAAGGACGCTGCCATCAGCGGCGATTGCAGCGATGTGATCTACGAAACCGCCGACTTGTGGTTCCACAGCATGATCATGCTCGCCCAACTGGGGCAGCATCCGCAGGCTGTACTCGATGAACTGGAGCGTCGCATCGGCACCTCCGGCCACGTGGAAAAAGCCTCACGGCCGTCCGCCTAACCTCTTTTGCAAAGGAACAGATCATGGGCATTTTTGACTGGAAACACTGGATCGTCATTCTGGTAGTCGTGGTACTGGTCTTCGGCACCAAAAAACTGAAAAACCTCGGCACTGATGTCGGCGAATCGATCAAGGGCTTTCGCAAGGCCATGAACGACGACGAAAAACCGGCCGAGCCTGTGGTGCCACCTGCGCAGCCAACGGCCGCGCCGCAGCCGCACACCACCTCGACCCTGAACGAGCCGCACACCATCGACGTGCAGGCCCAAAAAGTCGAAGAGCCAACCCGTAAAGACGTGTGAGCCAAAACCCATGTTCGGTATCAGCTTCAGTGAACTGCTGCTCGTCGGCCTCGTGGCCCTGCTGGTGCTCGGCCCCGAGCGCCTGCCGGGGGCCGCACGCACGGCAGGGCTGTGGGTCGGGCGCCTGAAACGCAGTTTCAACGCGATCAAACAGGAAGTTGAACGTGAAATCGGTGCCGACGAAATCCGTCGACAACTGCACAACGAACACATCCTGTCGATGGAAGAGGAAGCCAAGAAGATCATGGCGCCCCTGCAGGACGCCATGAAGCCGGTCACGCCGGTCGAGCCGCCTGCGCCGCCCGCCGCCGTGCCTGCCGAACCCGCCAGCCCCGCGCCTGTGAGCCTGAGCAAAACCGCGTCCGAACCTGCGCCTGAACCGGCAGCGCCACACGACCCAACCCTGCCACCGCGAGCCCCTTAAGCGCATGAGCGACATTCCTGAAAATGACCAGCCAATGCCGCTGGTCTCGCACTTGACCGAGCTGCGCACCCGCTTGTTGCGTTGCATCGCGGCGATTTTCATCATCTTCGCCGGCTTGTTCGCCTTCACGCAGCAGATCTACACACTGGTCTCCACCCCGCTGCGTGAATACCTGCCGGTGGGCGCCACGATGATCGCCACCGACGTGGCGTCGCCCTTCCTGACGCCGCTCAAGCTGACCATGATGGTCTCGCTGTTCATTGCCATCCCGGTGATCCTGCACCAGATCTGGGGCTTCATTGCGCCCGGCCTGTACAAGCACGAAAAACGCATCGCCGTGCCGCTGCTGATCTCCAGCATCTTTCTGTTCTACGCCGGGATGGCTTTTGCCTACTTCCTGGTGTTCCCGCTGGTGTTCAAGTTCTTCGCCGCCGCCACCCCGGAAGGCGTGGCCATGATGACCGACATCAGCAGCTACCTCGATTTCGTCATGACCCTGTTCTTCGCCTTTGGCGTGGCCTTTGAAATCCCGGTGGCCGTGGTGTTGCTGGTCTGGATCGGCATTGTCGACGTCAAATACCTGCGCAAGATCCGTCCGTACGTGATCATCGGCTGTTTTGTGGTCGGTATGATCCTGACCCCGCCGGACATCTTCTCCCAGACCCTGCTGGCGATCCCAATGTGGATGCTGTTTGAAATCGGCATTCTGTTCGGCAGCCTGGTCAGCAAAAACAAACGCGGCAATGACGCAGACGAGCAACCGGCTGACCAAAACGCCCAACCGCCAGCGCCGCACGCGTGAACCTTCTGCTCCTCGAAGAGGCTGACTTCATTGCCGCCGACCGCGTGATCCTGCGTGATCGGCGCCTGACGCACATGCAGGAAGTTCACCGTGCCGCTGTCGGTGACAGCCTGCGCGTGGGTAGGATTGGCGGCTTGATGGGCAGCGCCGAGCTGGTGCGCCTGGAGCCCAAAGAGGCTGAGCTGGTGATACACAGCCTCGACCAGCCGCCACCGGCCAAACTGCCCCTGACCCTGCTGCTGGCCCTGCCGCGACCAAAAATGTTGCGCCGTGTGCTGCAAACCGTGGCCTCGATGGGCGTGCCCAAGGTGGTACTGGTGAACAGTTACCGGGTCGAAAAAAGCTTTTGGCAGACCCCGTTCCTGGAGCCCGAGGCGATTCGCGAGCAACTGATCCTCGGGCTGGAGCAGGCCCGCGACAGCGTGTTGCCTGAGATCATCATCGAAAAGCGCTTCAAACCGTTTGTCGAGGATCGCCTGCCTGCCCTGGTGCAAGGCACGCGTGGGCTAGTGGGCCATCCGGGCGATTACCCGCCCTGCCCGCGCGGGCTGGATGAAGCCGTAACCCTGGCCATCGGCCCGGAAGGCGGCTGGATCCCCTATGAAATCGACCTGCTGGCCAACGCCGGGTTGCAACCGGTGCAACTGGGCGCTCGCATCTTGCGGGTCGAAACCGCCGTCACCGCCTTGCTTGCCCGTCTTTTTTGAGGCTGTAACCGCCCACAGCCTCGCGCCTCCCCCATCACCGCAATGGCAGCGATCCGCGCTCTGAAACATTTCGCATTCAGTACATTTCGTATAAATCCCTCAAGTTCACCGCTTAGGGGCCGATAGCCAAGCTCCGCAAAAGATACTCAGTGGCCATGGACGGCTTATATCGATGTGAATCGATCAGATAAGGAGCATCACCATGAATACTTGGTTGACCACCACGCTTGGCAACATCAGCGTCCATCGCAAACTCAGCCTGGGCTTCGGCCTGGTGCTGATGCTGACGCTGTTAATCACACTCACAGGCTGGATAGGGCTGGCGTCGATCATCGATCGGAGCAACAAGCTCAGTACCATTTCCGACACCGTGGCGCTGGTCAAAGACCTGCGCATCGCCCGCGTGTCCTACGACCGAGACAACGGCGCAAACGGCCCCGCCGAGGTCAACGATCTGTTGAACCGGATCGAAAACAACCTCAAGCAAGCCAGCACGCAGTTGGTCTTGTCGCAAGACCTGGCCCTGATCCATCAGGAATTACAGGCCGTCGCACAGTACACAACCATCTTCAGGCAGATCGATGAAGCTACCCAGGCCCGCGAGGTAAGCCGAACGCAACTGGGCGCCAGTGCAGACAGCGCTGTGGCCCGCATCGAAGCCATTGAGCAGGATGTGCTCAAAGGCAATGACCTGGCCCTGCTCAACCGGGTCGATCAACTGGCGCGCTCCGTGCAAAATGCGCGCTTTCACGTGCGCGGTTACACCTACAGCGGCGCGGCGGATACCGCGCAACCGGCGCTGGACGCGATCAACCAGGCGCAGGCCCAACTCACCCGCCTGTCGGCCACCCTGCCCGCTGAATACGCCCTCCCGTTGCAACACATCAAAGAAGCACTCACGCGCTACGGCGATACCTTTGTGCAGTTTCGCGACTCGCAAATGCTCAGCGATCAGCAACAGAGCACCCTCAAAACCCTGGGCGACAGCCTGGTGGACGTCAGCCATCAATTGGCTGACCTGCAAACCGAGAAACGCGACAGCGATGCGCAACAAGCCAAGACCGCACTGACCCTGTGCGCCACGCTGGCACTGGTGTTGGGCACATTGGCGGCCTGGCTGATTACCCGCCAAATCGTCAACCCGCTGCAACACACCCTGCGCATCGTGCAAGCCGTGGCCGCAGGCGACCTGACGCAGGATCACCCCACGCAACGCCGTGATGAACTGGGTCAGGTGCAGAACGCCATTGCCCGCATGACCGGCGAGCTGCGGGAGCTGATCGGCGGCATCTGCGACAGCGTGACCCAGATCGCCAGCGCCGCTGAACAGCTGTCCGCGGTGACCGAGCAGACCAGTGCCGGGGTCAACAGCCAAAAAGACGAGACCGATCAAGTCGCCTCGGCGATGCATGAAATGGCCGCCACCGTGCAGGAGGTGGCGCGCAACGCTGAAGATGCATCGGTGGCCGCCGTCACCGCCGACCAGCAAGCGCGCGAAGGTGACACGGTCGTGGCTCAGGCCATCGAGCAGATCGAGCATCTGGCCGCCGAAGTCGAAAAATCCACTGACGCGATGACGCACCTGCGGCAGGAAAGCGGCAAGATCGGCAGCGTGCTCGATGTCATCAAGTCGGTGTCACAACAAACCAACCTGCTGGCCCTCAACGCGGCCATCGAAGCGGCCCGCGCAGGCGAGGCAGGTCGCGGCTTTGCCGTGGTGGCCGATGAAGTGCGCAGCCTTGCGCAACGCACTCAGGCGTCCACCGAAGAAATCGAAGAGCTGATTGTCGGCCTGCAAACCGGCACCCAACGGGTCTCCGCGAGCATGGACAACAGCCGCGTGCTGACCGACAGCAGTGTCGAACTGACGCGCCGCGCCGGTGCTTCGTTGAGCACCATCACCCGCACGGTGTCGACCATTCAGGGCATGAACCAGCAAATCGCAGCCGCCGCGGAACAGCAAAGCAGCGTGGCGCAAGAAATCAATCGCAGCGTGCTCAACGTGCGCGATGTATCCGAGCAAACGGCGTCCGCCAGCGAAGAAACCGCAGCCTCCAGCATTGAACTGGCCAGGCTGGGCACTCACCTGCAAGGGTTGGTGGGTCGATTCAAGGTGTAACGCCTTAGCGCGAAGTGGTGTGTGCCACCCCTTGCCGCTTCGCGTTGGCCGACAGCGACTACACGCGTGATGGCATAAAGCCTGCGATGTACGTCACAGTCTGACCATCGGTGCTTACAGTTCTGCGCGGGCGTGCCGATGACCTGAGAACTAATAAAAAGACCGCGATGCACTGGACAGCCTGCCATGGAGTCGATTCGGTCAAAAAAGGAGCACCGCCATGTACCGTTGGTTGGCCCACACGCTAGGCAATATCAGCGTCAATCGTAAACTCAGCCTGGGCTTTGGCCTGGTATTGCTGTTGACCCTGCTGATTACCGCTACCGGCTGGAACGGCCTGGTGTCCGTGATCGATCGCGGCGACAAACTGGCGAATATCTCCAAAATCATCGCCCTGACCAAAGACTTACGCATCGCCCGTATGACTTACGAAATGGACAGGGGCGAACACGGCCCCGCCGACCTCAACGGCCGCTTGACCGAGCTGGACGAGGTGCTGGAAAAGGCCCGCCACCAACTCACACAACCTGCGGACATCGCGCTGGTGCAACAACAATTGACGGCTGTCGCTGACTATCGCCGCGCCGTCACTGAAATAACTCAAGCCAGCCAGACACGCGAGAACAGCCGCACCCAATTGGGTGCGACCGCTGACAACGCGGTGGCCAAGGTCGCGGACATCGAAAAATCTCTGCTACAAGGCGACAACCTGGCGCAGTTCAACAGCGTGATCGAACTGAGCAAATTGCTGCAACAAGCCCGTTTCCAGGTGCGAGGCTACACCTACAGCGGCAAACCCGCAGCCGAACAGCCGGCGATGGACGCCATCGACAACGCCATCAAATACGCCACTCAGCTGGCTGGCAAACTGCCCGTTGAGTACACCGTCAACTTGCAGCAAGCCAACCAATCGCTGCAAGACTACCGCGCCGCGGTTACCAGCTTTCGTGACGCGCAAATTGCCAACGCGCAGACCTTAACGCGCATGCAGGCACTGGGTAATACGCTGATCGACCTGAGTAAACAACTCTCGGGCATGCAAACTGCCAAGCGTGATATCGACAGCCAGCACGCGAAAAACCTGTTGTTCGGCTGCACCGTGCTGGCGCTGCTGCTGGGCGTCATCGCGGCGTGGAGCATCACACGCCAGATTGTGATCCCGTTGCGTCAAACCCTGATCACCGTCGAGCGCGTGGCTGCAGGCGACCTGACGCACAACTACGACACCCCGCGCCGCGATGAAATGGGCCAGTTGCAACGCGCCGTACAGCGCATGACTGTGGGCCTTCGCGAGTTGATTGGTGGCATCTGCGAGGGCGTGACGCAGATCGCCAGTGCAGCCGAAGAGCTGTCAGCCGTGACGGAGCAGACCAGCGCCGGGGTCAACAGCCAAAAGGTCGAAACTGACCAGGTGGCCACCGCGATGCATGAAATGGCCGCCACCGTGCAGGAAGTGGCGCGCAATGCCGAAGAAGCGTCCGAAGCGGCGGTCGCCGCCGACCAACAGGCGCGTGAAGGCGACAAGGTCGTGGGGGAAGCCATCGCCCAGATCGAGAAATTGGCGATGGAAGTCGGCAATTCCACCGAGGCCATGAGCCATCTCAAACGCGAAAGCGACAAAATCGGTAGCGTGCTGGACGTGATCAAGTCCGTGGCCCAGCAAACTAACTTGCTGGCGCTCAACGCAGCCATTGAAGCGGCACGGGCGGGCGAAGCGGGACGCGGCTTTGCCGTCGTGGCCGATGAAGTGCGCAGCCTGGCGCAACGTACTCAGCAATCGACTGAAGAAATCGAAGAGCTGATTGCGGGCCTGCAAAGCGGCACGTTGCAAGTGGCCAGCAGCATGGACAGCAGCCGCAGCCTGACCGACAGCAGCGTCGAGCTGACCCGTCGCGCGGGTGAGTCGCTGGGCAACATCAAACGCACGGTCTCAACCATTCAGGGGATGAACCAGCAGATCGCGGCGGCTGCCGAACAGCAAAGTGCGGTGGCTGATGAGATCAACCGCAGCGTATTGAACGTGCGCGATGTGTCAGAGCAGACCTCCGCCGCCAGTGAAGAAACGGCTGCATCGAGCATCGAATTGGCGCGGCTGGGCACGCATTTGCAAGGGTTGGTGGGACGCTTCAAAGTGTAGACAGGCCGCTGCCCTCACCCCAGCCCTCCCTCAAAGGGAGGGGGCCAAGGTGAGGGCGACGTTTACAGCACCTGCCGCAAAAACGCCTGGGCACGCAGGTCTTTGGGCGAGTTGAAGAAGTCCTCCGGAGCAGAGTCTTCAAGCAATTTGCCGTGATCAAAGAACAACACGCGGTTGGCCACTTCCCGGGCAAACCCCATTTCGTGGGTCACGCAAACCATGGTCATGCCTTCAAGCGCCAGGGTTTTCATCACGTCCAGCACTTCACCGACCATCTCCGGGTCAAGCGCGGAGGTCGGCTCGTCGAACAGCATGACCTTGGGCTCCATCGCCAGCGCGCGGGCAATGGCCACCCGTTGCTGCTGTCCACCCGAGAGGCGCGACGGATATTCATTGGCTTTCTGCCCGATACCGACCTTTTCCAGCAGGGCACGGGCCTTGGCTTCGCGCTCGGCCTTGCCCCGTTTGCGCACGACTTTCTGCGCCAGGCACAGGTTCTCAAGCACGGTCATGTGGGGGAACAAGTTGAAATGCTGGAACACCATGCCGACTTCACGACGGTAGGCGTTCACGTCCGTTTTCGGGTTGGCGAGGTCGACCCCGTCGATGCTGACCGAGCCCGAATCGAAATCTTCCAGGCCATTCAAACACCGCAAAAACGTCGACTTGCCCGACCCGGACGGGCCAATCACCACCAGCACTTCGCCCTTGGCAACCGTGGTGCTGACGTTATCCACCGCGCGAACAACCTGCCCGCGGGTGTCGAAGACTTTTACCAGTTCGCGGACTTCAATCACTTTGCGCGAGCCTCCGCTCAAGACGGCTGGCCAGGTTGGACAGCGGCAGGTTGATCAACAGGTACAGGCCCGCCACGCAGAACAAAATCTCGAACGGCGAGAACGAGGTGGTAATGACTTCGCGCCCGCTCTTGAGCAGCTCGGTAATGGCAATCACCGACACCAGCGAGGTGTCTTTGACCAGGCTGATGAACTGCCCGGCCAGCGGGGGCAGCACGCGTTTGAAGGCTTGCGGCAACACCACGTAACGCATCGACTGGGTGGCATTGAGCCCCAGCGAACGCGCCGCTTCGTTTTGCCCACGTGCAATGGACTGCACGCCCGAACGGACGATTTCAGCCACGTACGCCCCCGTGAACAACGACAGCGCGGCAATGCCGGCAAACTCGCGGGACAGGTTGAGTACGGTGCCAATGAAGAAGTAGAAGATGAAAATCTGCACCAGCAGGGGCGTGCCCCGTACCAGCTCGACGTACAGGGTCGACAGGTCGCGCAGGGTCGGGTTATTCGACAGCCTGCACAGGCCGGTGGTCAGACCAATCATCAGGCCCAGCACCCCCGACACCAACGACAACCACACGGTGGTCCACAACCCCAGCAACAACGGGCCAGCGGCCCAGTGCCGGGTCACGCCAATCACATCGCCTTCGGCAACGTCGTCGCCTTCAGCCAGTTGCACACTGTTGTCGGCCACTGTCAGGCGTTGCTCGGTGCCATCATCGGCGCGCAACACCACTTCAGCCTGATCGCCTTGGCGCACCAGCTCGATCACGGTCGAGGTTTCAGCAGCTCGCTGAGCTTCCTCCGCCTGATAGACGAAGTACTGCGGAATTCGGTTCCAGCGCCACTCGTAGGACATCAGCGAGGTGGCGTAATACAGCGCGCCCGCCAGACCGATGAGCACCAGCACGGTCAACACGTGCCAGGGCCACTGTGCTTTTTTTTGTTTGATCACGTTGCAATATTTCCGTCGAGGTCAGCGCGGCAGACTGTGTGGGGTCGCTGCCGCAGGCTGCAATGGGCTGCGTGACAGCCCTGATAGCAGAAGGCCTTCGGGCCTTGGCGCAGCCTTGGGCAGCGACTACAGGAGACCGCGTTTATTCCATGTCTTTGAGCCAAGTGGTGTCTTTGAACCACTTGTCATGGATGCGATCGTAGGTGCCGTCTTCGTGGATCTGGTGCAGGAAGTTATTGATGAAGTTAAGGCTGTCGTAGTCGCCCTTCTTCAGACCGAAGGCCAATGGCTCGTAGGTGAACGGCTGATCGAGGAACACCAGTTTGCCGTCGCCGAACTTGTTAACGGCCACCACGTTGTAAGGCGCGTCGTAAACAAAGGCATCGGCCTTGCCGTTCACCACGTCGAGTACGCCTTCAGGCTCGTTGTCATAGCCGTGGTACTGGGCCTTGGACATCAGCTTTTTGGCGATCATTTCGCCTGTGGTGCCCAGCTTCGAGGTCAGGCGGTATTGCGGGTCGTTGAGGTCTTTGTAGCTTTTGACCTTGTCAGCCAGTTCCTTGCGGATCAGCAGGGTCTGACCGACCACGATGAACGGTTCGCTGAAGTTCAGGCGCAGGTTGCGTTCCTGGGTCAGGGTCATGCCGCTGCCGATCATGTCGAATTTGTTGGTCATCAACGCCGGGATAATGCCGTCATAGCCGGTGGAAACCAGCTCCAGCTTGACGCCCATGGACTTGGCCATGGCTTTGAGCAAGTCCACTTCGAAACCAATAATCTGGCCACGCTTATTGGTCATTTCGAACGGCATGTAGGTGGGGTCCATGCCCACCTTTAACGTGCCGCGTTTGACCGCATCATCAATCGCGCCTGCGTGGGCTGCGCTGACCGCCAGTAGTGCAGTGACACCGAACATCAGTTTCGACAGAAACTTCTTCATCATCAACTCCCCGGAACCTACTCAATAAAGGCGTTGGCCAACGGTGGGCCCGATACTCAAAGCCAACACAGCCGGGCATTCGCCCACTCGGAGACGGATGCTAACTCAGAGCAGAGAGAGCACAAAGGTTTTGCGTAAGAAAAGCGCAGCGCACGCCGGGATATGTACCCGCCATTGCTGACGAAGGGTGCGCTAACGCCTGTGGGCCTTTGTGATAACGGCTGGCGGTATCTCGCCTCGCCGGCGCCGGTGGCGACTTCAGACGCACCGTAAAAAGCCCAAAAAAACCCCACCGAAGTGGGGTTTTGTCTGCATCAAGCGGTCGGTTGCAACGGCAACAACGGCGCGTGAGGATCAGCGGCGATCGACTCACGCCACGCGTTGAGCCAGTCTTCATGGCCTTCGTCCCACACCAACGCGTGCAAGCGTGCCAGGGCGACAGGGTCGCTCAGCAGCGCCATGCGCTCGTTGTTGTTCAGACCGCCAGGTCCGACTTTCAGGGCGTGACGCACCCGCTCGGCACGCAACCATTCAATCGGTTCGGCCTGACGGTGACGCGACGTGGCCAATGCACAGGCCAGCGCGTTCTGCTGCGGGTCCACCACTGAACGGATAAACCCGTCATGCAAGGCGTGGTAACGATTTTCGTGGGTGTATTCGGCGGTGGCCGACAACTCACGGGGCGGCGCGTATTCCTCAGGGATCAGGAACAGGCTGGCGTCACGGGACTTGAGGCCCAGCTTCACACGGCTGGAAATCACCGACACCGGGATCGACAACATCAACGAACCCACAATCGGCACCAACCACCACAGGAAGCTCGGGTTCAACCACAACACCAAGGCCGCCCAGGCTGCACCCAGCAGAGTTTGCGGCCCATGGCGACGTACCGCTTCGCTCCACGGCGTGGAGTCATCGTCACGTTGTGGCGAGTTCCACGTCGCGGCCCAGCCCAAAAATGCAGCCAGTACGAAACGGGTGTGGAAGATCATGCGCACCGGCGCCAGCAGCATGGAGAACAGCATCTCCAGCAGCATCGACAGCGTGACCTTGAACTTGCCGCCAAACTGTTTCGCGCCTTTGGCCCAGATCAGGATGATGCTCAGCAACTTGGGCAAAAACAGCAGCACGATGGTGGTCGAGAACAACGCCACGGCTTTTTCCGGGTGCCACTGCGGCCACAGCGGGTAGAGCTGACGCGGTTCCATAAAGTACTGCGGCTCCATCAGCGTGTTGACCGCCAGCAGCGCCGTCGACAGCAGCAAGAAGAAGAACCACAACGGCGCCGACAGGTAGGACATCACGCCCGTCAGGAACACGGCCCGGTGAACCGGGTGCATGCCCTTGACCAGGAACAGGCGGAAGTTCATCAAGTTACCGTGGCACCAGCGACGGTCGCGCTTGAGTTCGTCCAGCAAGTTGGGCGGCAATTCTTCATAGCTGCCCGGCAAGTCGTAGGCAATCCACACGCCCCAGCCCGCACGGCGCATCAACGCCGCTTCAACGAAGTCGTGGGACAGAATCGCACCCGCGAACGCCCCTTTGCCCGGCAACGGCGCGAGGGCGCAGTGCTCGATAAAAGGCTTCATGCGGATGATGGCGTTGTGGCCCCAGTAGTGGGATTCACCCAACTGCCAGAAGTGCAGACCGGCCGTAAACAGTGGGCCGTAGACCCGCGTGGCGAACTGCTGCATGCGCGCATACAGCGTGTCCATGCCCGACGCCCGTGGCGCGGTCTGAATGATGCCCGCGTCCGGTGTGGCTTCCATCAAGCGCACCAGGCTGGTCAGGCATTCGCCGCTCATCACGCTGTCGGCGTCAAGCACCACCATGTACTTGTAATCGCCGCCCCAGCGACGGCAGAAGTCGTCGAGGTTGCCGCTTTTACGTTTCACACGGCGACGGCGACGGCGATAGAAAATCCGCCCGAAGCCTCCGGTCTCGCGGCACACATCCAGCCAGGCCTGCTGTTCAGCCACGCAGATGTCCGGATCGTTACTGTCACTGAGGACGAAGAAGTCGAAACGGTCCAGGTCGCCGGTGGCAGCCACCGATTCGTACGTTGCACGCAAGCCCGCAAACACGCGGGTCACGTCTTCGTTACAGATCGGCATGACCAACGCTGTGCGAGCGTCTTGCGGGATCGGCTCATTACCGGCGCTGGCGCCCGAGATGCGGTACTTGTCGTGACCGGTCAGCAGTTCCAGAAACCCCATCAGGGCGGTCCAGAAACCCGCCGATACCCAGCAGAACAGAATCCCGAACAGAATCAGAATGCTGGTTTGCAGCGCATACGGCAGTACTTGCTGCGCGGTTTGCAGCAGCGGCTGATGGATCACTTCGTCCAGATCGACGAACGACCAGCCCTGATACGGCATGATGCCTTTCATGTACCAGCCGGCAACGATGGTCTGGCCGAGCATCAGAATCAGCAAGATGTAACGGCGGATCGAACCCACCGTGCGCCAGCGCGCCTTGGGCAACACGCGTTCATCTTTGGGCGGTGCCGGCGGATTGCTGCGTCCGGTCAGGCGCCGCCAGCCACGCACCAGGATATTGGTGCGCCACGGCTCGGGCACCACTTTGGTGCGACGAATCGGCGGCGTGGCCTTGAGCATCACTCGGCCGCTGGCATCGACGCCGAGCATTTCGGCATCTTCCAGCGCTTGCGCCGAACTGAGTTTAAGGCGCGAGCCCACCGACGCCTGAGCGGCCTCGGCGGTGCTCACGTCGTGATGGGCCGACAGGCGCTCGTGCAACGCCTCGAACGATGTGCAACTGGCCAGCTCGGCGCGCTGCTCATCGCTCAAGGGTAGGTGCGCCAGGTACTCGCTGAGCGAGACTGACTCTGCGTGAGCATTACTCATCGGCTGGCAACTGGTAGCTCCAGGTCTCGGTCAGGACTTTTTCAGTCTTGACTGGCGCTGGTGTGGCTGGGACAGCTTCGGCCGCAGGCGCTTTGGCGTCCTTGGCTTTGTGCTGTTCTTTCTTTTCCTGAGCCTTGGCCGCCGCTTTCTCGGCCTTGGTCAGCGGGGCGGCAGGGGCCGGTTCTTCATCGGCGACCAGCGCGGCACGCAGCTCGGTGGACTTGCTCGGGTCTTTGACCTTCAAGCGCAACGTCAAACGCCAGCCCTTGGTTTCCGGGTTGTGGCGCAGGTTGTTTTCCACCAGCTCGGCGTTATCGCCCACGCTGACCTGGCTGCGCACGGCGGCGTCTGCTGGCAACTTCTCAAGCGACGGGCCTTCGAAGTCGATCAGGTAAGCCACGCTGCCATCCGGTTGACGGATCAGGTTGGACTGCTTGACGTCACCGGTCGAGCGCAGTGTTTGCTGGGCCCAGGCGCTGTCTTTAGGGTGCAGGGCGGCTTCGTCCATCGTCCAGTGCAGGCGATAAGCGAAGTCGAAAGGCTTGAGCGGCTCAGGCTGAGTTTCCGGGCTCCAGAACGCAACGATGTTGTCGTTGGTCTCGTCAGCGGTCGGGATTTCGACCAGATCCACCGTCCCCTTGCCCCAGTCGCCTTGTGGCTCGATCCAGGCACTTGGACGCTTGTGGTAGTTGTCGTCGAGGTCTTCGTAGTGGCTGAAATCACGGCCGCGTTGCAGCAGGCCAAAGCCCAGCGGGTTTTCAACCGAGAAGTTGCTCACCGACAAATGCTTGGGGTTGTTCAGCGGACGCCAGATCCACTCACCGTTGCCGGCGTGAATCGCCAGGCCCGACGAATCGTGCAGTTCGCGGCGGTAGTTGAGCACTTTGGACGGCTGGTTGGCGCCGAACAGGTACATGCTGGTCAGCGGGGCGATGCCCAGCTTGCCGACTTTGTCACGCAGGAACATTTGCGCCTTGACGTCGACCACCGTGTCGACACCCGGGCGCAGCGTGAAGCGGTAAGCGCCGGTAGCACGGGGCGAATCCAGCAGGGCGAAAATCACCAGATGCTTGTCACCGGCTTTCGGACGTTCAATCCAGAACTCGGTGAAACGCGGGAATTCTTCGCCGGACGGCAAAGCGGTGTCGATGGCCAGACCACGAGCCGACAGGCCGTAGGTTTGGTCCTTACCGACAACGCGGAAATAACTGGCGCCGAGCATGGTCATGACTTCGTCCTGCTTATCGGCTTTGTTCAGCGGATAAAGGACGCGGAAGCCCGCCCAACCGAGGTTCTCGGTGGCTTTCGGGTCAAATTGCACATCACCGAAATCGAAACGACTGGCGTCGTACTTGATCTCTTCCACCTTGGTGGCGGTGACTTCGTTGATTTTCACCGGCGTGTCGAAATGCATGCCCTGGTGATAGAACGACAATTTGAAAGGCGTTTTGTCGTCAGCCCACTGCGCTTTCTCGTTGCGGAAACGAATCTTCTGGTAGTCCGCGAACTTCATGTCGCGAAATTCGTTAGGCAGATTGCTGCGCGGAGCTTGGTACTTCTGCTCGGCGAGGGTTTTAGCCTCCGCCGCCACGTCATCCAGACTGAATGCCCACAGTTGACCCGCACCGAACAAGCAAAAGAGCGCAGAGCCCGTCACCAGTGCGTTGCGTAACCGCTTGGCAGACTTTTTTGGTGCATTAAATGGACTAACAATCACGAGCAAACCTCGCCGAATACAGATGATGAAACCAACCGCCAGCGATTGAATGCCGGGTTGGCGAGCACTGTTCCGACCTTCAAAGGAATGAATGATTCCCCCAACGCGCCGGATTAGTCTCTGTGTAGCGCGCGATTATCTAGTAGCCCGCGTTACAACGCATCTAGTGACAGCAAGTATTTGTGCTTAAAAAACCCTGTTTTCTGACGAAATTACGGTTTTTCAGGGTTTTAGGTTTGTAACAAAAATGTCACGGGGCCATCATTGACCAAATGCACCTGCATATCGGCACCAAAACGGCCTGCTGCCACGTTCGGATGCAGCCGTTTTGCCTCGCTCAGCAGGTGGTCAAACAACGATTCGGCCAGAGCCGGTGGCGCAGCCGTAGAGAAACTCGGCCGCAGGCCACTTTGGGTGTCGGCGGCCAGCGTGAACTGCGACACCAGCAGCAAACCGCCGCCGATATCCGCCAATGACAGGTTCATTTTGCCGTCGGCATCGCTGAACACCCGGTAATTGAGCAGCTTGTGCAGCAGCTTCGCGGCATTGGCCCCGGTGTCGCCGGGTTCGACAGCCACCAGCACCATCAACCCTTGATCAATCGAACCGACGATCTCCCCCGCCACTTCAACCCGCGCGCCGGTCACCCGTTGTAAAAGTCCCTTCATGCTTCATCCGGTTGCAGGTTGAGCAGACGACGCGCCATCTCTTCGGTGGCCCTGACCAGTGCGTCGGTAATTCCGGGTTCAGTGGCGGAGTGGCCTGCTTCGCGGATGATCTGCAGCTCGCTGTCCGGCCAGGCCTGATGCAACGCCCATGCGTTATCCAGCGGGCAAATCACGTCATAGCGCCCATGCACGATCACGCCCGGCAAATGCGCAATCTTGGACATGTCACGGATCAGCTGGTTGGGCTCAAGGAACGCGTTATGGGTGAAGTAATGGCATTCAATGCGCGCAATCGACAACGCACGCTGGGCCTCGCAAAAGCGTTCCACCACTTGCGCATTGGGCCGCAGCGTGGCGGTGCGCCCTTCCCACGTTGACCAGGCTTTGGCGCAATGCATTTGCGCGATCTGATCATTGCCGGTCAGGCGCTTGTAGTAGGCCGTGAGCAAATCATGGCGTTCGTCTTCAGCGATAGGCGCCAGGTAGTCTTCCCAATAGTCGGGAAACAGGCGGCTGGCCCCGGCCTGGTAGAACCATTCAATTTCTTGCGGGCGGGCCAAAAAGATCCCGCGCAGAATCAGACCATGCACGCTTTCCGGGTGGCTTTGCGCGTAGGCAAGCGCCAGCGTCGAGCCCCACGAGCCACCGAACAGCACCCATTTCTCGATCCCCAGATACGAGCGGATCCGCTCCATGTCGGCGACCAGATCCCAGGTGGTGTTGTTTTCAAGGCTGGCGTGGGGGGTGGAGCGCCCACACCCGCGCTGGTCGAACGTAATGATGCGGTACTTGCTGGGGTCGAAATAGCAGCGACTGTTGGCATCACAGCCCGAGCCCGGCCCCCCGTGAATGAAGACCACCGGCAGGCCATCGGGCGAACCGCTTTCATCGACATAAAGAACATGCGGCCCATCGACAGCCAGATCGTGCCGGGCGTAGGGTTTGATCTGCGGGAACAAGGTCTGCATTGCGCGCTCCATGGGGTTGAGGTCATCCCTGTGGGGGACTTCAAAAAATGTGCCGTCTGGCATCATAAACCCGATTCGCAGGAATGAGCATGCCCTTATAGAAGCCAGGGTTGAAGAGCCACACGATGCCCTGGCCCTCACCCCTGCGCACGAGGGTCCAGCTGACGGCCTGTCACTTCAGGCACGCCCATAGCGCTCATGTCCCCACGCGATAAACCGCTCCAGCAATTGCCTGAGCACCACCTGCGTGGGCTTTGCCAGATCCTCGCGGTAATCAAACGGTTCAAACTCCTCCATATAGGTGCTCTGCGCCAACTCCAGTTGCACGGCATGAATGTTGTCCGTCGGGTTGCCGTAATGACGAGTGATATGCCCTCCCTTGAAACGGCCGTTCAGCACATGGCTGTAGGCCCGGTGTTCGGCGCAAATCCCTTGCAGCTCAGTCGCCACGTGCGGATCGCAGCTGGCGCCATTGAACGTCCCCAGGTTGAAGTCCGGCAGTTTGCCGTCAAACAGGTGCGGGATGTACGAACGGATCGAATGCGCATCAAACAGCAATGCATAGCCGAACTCGGCTTTAAGTCGCGCCAGTTCTTGCTGCAAGGTCTGGTGATAGGGCTTCCAGATCTGCTCAAGGTACGTCGCGCGCTCTGCCTTCGAAGGCGCCAACCCCTCGCGAAACAAGGGCACCCCGGTGAACAGCGTGTCCGGGAACAACCCGGTGGTCGCGCCCACGTACATCGGCGCATCGTCCTGCGGGCGGTTGAGGTCAATCACAAAACGCGAATACTCGGCCGCTAGTGTGCTGGCCCCCAACTCGCTCGCGAACGCATAGAGCCTGGGAATGTGCCAGTCCGTGTCGGGCAGGCTTTGCGCCTCGGGAATCAGCCCGGCCTTGACCTCTGGCGTCAGGCGCAGTCCCGCGTGGGGCATGCTAATCAGCAATGGCACACGGCCTTGTTTGAATGTCAGAACCTTTTCCACACGCGTTTCTCCTAAAGCACTACGTCGGCGCCGTTGCGCACGACGCGTTTATCCAGATCACCGCCCAACCAGTACGCCAGGTCCGCCGGGCGATCTATATTCCAGGCCACGAAATCCGCCACTTTGCCCGGCTCCAGCGAGCCATGGGTCTCGCCCATCCCCAACGCCGTGGCCGCGTGCAGGGTCACGCCTGCCAGCGCTTCTTCAGGCGTCATGCGAAACAGGGTGCAGGCCATATTCATCATCAAACGCAATGACAACGCAGGCGAAGTACCCGGATTGAGGTCGCTGGCGATGGCGATTTTCACACCGTGCTTGCGCAGGGCCTGCATCGGCGGCAACTGGGTCTCACGCAGGAAATAAAACGCGCCCGGCAACAGCACCGCGACAGTGCCCGCCGCCGCCATGGCCATGGCGTCTTCTTCGGTCATGAACTCCAGATGGTCCGCCGACAACGCGTGATAGCGCGCCGCAAGGCTGGAGCCGTGCAGCGACGACAGTTGCTCGGCGTGCAGCTTGACCGGCAACCCCAAGCCCTGCGCCACCTTGAACACCCGCTCCACCTGCGCCGGGGAGAACGCCAGGTATTCGCAGAAGGCATCCACGGCGTCGACCAACCCTTCGGCTGCCAGCGCGGGGAGCATTTCGTTGCAAATCAGATCGATGTAGTCGTCTGCACGGTCCTTGTACTCGGGCGGTAATGCGTGGGCCGCCAGACAGGTACTGCGCACCGTGACCGGCAGCGTGTCGCCCAGACGGCGAATCACGCGCAAGATTTTGCGCTCGCTTTCAAGGCTCAAACCGTAGCCGGATTTGATCTCGACGCTGGTCACACCATCGCGCAGTAGACACATCAAGCGCTGACGCGCGCTAGCAAACAATTCCTCCTCGCTGGCAGCACGGGTCGCACGCACGGTGCTGGCAATTCCGCCCCCGGCGGCCGCAATGTCGGCATAGCTGACGCCTTGCAGACGCTGCTCGAACTCACCGCTGCGGTTGCCGCCGAACACCGTGTGCGTGTGGCAATCGATCAGGCCCGGCGTCACCCACGCGCCTTCCAGGCCATGGGTCTGGCTGTACTCACCGTGGGGCACGTGCAGCCTCGGGCCGATCCACTCAATGAAGCCTTCACACGTCACAATGGCGGCGTCCTCGATGATCGAGTACGCACCCTCGGCCATGGTTGCGACATTGCAGTGCTGCCAAAGCGTTTTCATTCACTCACTCCGCCGTTAAACGTTGGGATCAGGACAACTCGGGCTGGGCTTTGACCACATGCCCGGCCAACGGTTTTACCCACAACCGATACGCCACGATCAGCAATACAATCCAGACGGCGCCCACAATCAATGCCGCACGGGTGTCAGGGAAGTAGCCCAGCACGCCGAAGATAAACACCATGAACACCGTGGCCGCTATCGGAGCATACGGCCAGAATGGCACCGGAAACTTGAGCTGCGCCACTTCTTCGGCCGTCATCGAGCGGCGCATGGCGATTTGCGTGACCAGAATCATCAGCCACACCCACACCGTGGCGAAGGTCGCAATCGAGGCAATGATGAGGAAGATGTCTTCCGGGATCAGGTAGTTGAGTACCACACCGGCCAGCAACGTCACGCCCATCACCAGCACGGTCATCCACGGCACGCCATGGCGCGAAATCTGTGCGAAGCCTTTTGGCGCATGGCCTTGCTGGGCCAGGCCATACATCATGCGACCCGCCCCGAAGATGTCGCTGTTGATCGCCGACACCGCCGCAGTAATCACCACGATATTGAGCAGGGTCGCCGCCGAGCTGATGCCCAGGCTGTCGAAAATTTGTACAAACGGACTGCCCTGGCTACCGATCTGCGTCCAAGGGTAAATGGCCATCAGTACAAACAGGGTCAGCACGTAGAACAGCAAGATACGCAACGGCACGGCGTTGATCGCTTTGGGGATCACACGTTGCGGGTCTTTGGCCTCACCGGCCGTGATGCCAATGATTTCAATGCCGCCGAACGCGAACATCACCACCGCAAACGAGGCAATCAACCCGCCCACGCCATTGGGCATAAAGCCGCCAAACGACCACAAATTGCTGATCCCGGTCGCGGCGGCGTCTGCACTGCCCGCGCTGCCGATGCCAAACAGCATGATGCCGAAACCGGCCAGAATCATCGCCACGATGGCGGCGACTTTGAGCAGCGACAGCCAGAATTCCATCTCGCCAAAGACTTTGACGCTGCACAGGTTCAGGCCGCCAATCAGCAGCACGATGCCCAGTACCCAGATCCAGCGCGCCACGTCGGGGAACCAGAACCCCATGTAAATGCCGAATGCCGTGATGTCGGCCAGGCACACGATGATCATTTCAAACGCGTAGGTCCAACCGAGGATGAACCCCGACATCGGGCCCAAATAGGTGCTGGCGTAATGGCCAAACGACCCGGACACCGGATCGCGCACGGCCATTTCGCCCAGTGCGCGCATGACCATGAATACGGCGGCGCCACCTATCAGGTACGCCAGCAAGACCGCGGGGCCAGCCATCTGGATGGCCGCAGCCGAACCGTAAAACAACCCCGTCCCGATCGCTGAACCCAGCGCCATGAAACGGATGTGGCGAGCCGTCAGCCCGCGCTTCAAACCTTGAGCTTGCTTGTGCATTTCGCGCGTCCTTAATTATTTTTGTCGGCGCACACCACCGCACAGAGGGCTCAAGGCCCTCTGCGGCGACGTGATTACAGGCTTGGCAGCATCCGCGCAGGCACCAGCGCGTTCAGGCAACGCGAGGCCAGCAGTTGCATGGCCGCATCGATGTCCGGGGCGAAGAAACGGTCTTTTTCATAGAACGCCACTTTTTCACGCAGCGTGGTGCGCGCAATTTCCAGCTTCGGCGAGGTTTTCAGGCCATCGCGCAAGTCGAGCCCCTGACAAGCCGCCAGCCACTCGACAGCCAATACACCGCGCACGTTTTCAGCCATTTCCCACAAGCGCTTGCCCGCAGCAGGCGCCATGGACACGTGGTCTTCCTGGTTCGCCGACGTCGGAATGCTATCGACACTGTGGGGGTGGGACAACGCTTTGTTCTCGCTGGCCAAAGCTGCGGCGGTCACTTGAGCAATCATGAAACCGGAGTTGACGCCGCCATTGCCCACCAGAAACGGCGGCAGTTGCGACATGTGTTTGTCCATCATCAGCGAGATGCGACGCTCGCTCAGCGAGCCGATTTCAGCGATGGCCAGCGCCATGTTGTCGGCTGCCATGGCCACGGGCTCGGCGTGGAAGTTACCGCCGGAAATCACGTCGCCCTGCTCGGCGAACACCAGCGGGTTATCCGACACAGCGTTGGCCTCAATACCGAGCACCTCGGCCGCCTGACGGAACTGGGTCAGGCAGGCGCCCATCACCTGTGGCTGACAACGCAGGGAGTACGGGTCCTGCACCTTGTCGCAGTGCTTGTGGGACAGCGACACTTCACTGCTGTCGCCCAGCAGGTCGCGATATATGGCAGCAGCGTCGATTTGCCCACGCTGACCACGCGCGGCGTGAATGCGCGGGTCGAACGGCGAGCGCGAACCCAACACCGCCTCAACAGTCAGGCCGCCACACGCCATGGCCGCGGCAAACAGGTCTTCGCCTTCAAACAAGCCGCGCAGCGCAAAGGCGGTGGACACTTGCGTGCCATTGAGCAACGCCAGGCCTTCTTTGGCGGCCAGGGTCAACGGCTCCAGACCGGCCTGTTTCAAGGCAGCACGTGCGTCCAGCCATTCACCTTTGTAGCGCGCTTTGCCTTCGCCCAGCAGCACCAGCGACATGTGCGCCAAGGGCGCCAGGTCACCCGATGCGCCGACCGAACCTTTGAGCGGAATATGCGGATAGACCTCGGCATTGATCAGCGCGATCAAGGCATTGATCACCACCCGGCGGATACCGGAGAAACCGCGGCTCAGGCTGTTGACCTTGAGCACCATGATCAGGCGCACCAGCGCATCACTGATCGGCTCACCAATCCCCGCTGCGTGGGACAACACCAACGAACGCTGAAGGTTTTCGAGGTCATCGCTGGCGATTTTGGTCGACGCCAACAGTCCGAAACCGGTGTTGATGCCGTAAGTTGTGCGGTTTTCGGCAAGAATCTGTTCAACACACGCGACACTGGCATCGATCTGCGCCGATGCACGTTCATCCAGCGTGAGGACCACTGGCTGCTGATAAATGTCTCGCAGTTGGGCAAGGCTCAGCTGGCCGGGAATCAGGTTTAACTCAAGCACGTTAATACTCCTTCACGCGTGTTGATAAATGATGTTTTTGTTGTGGGCTGACGTGCTCGCAGGGGGACGGATCCACGCCTGCGCACGCGCGTCAGCAAAATACAGCTCAGCCGTTAATCATCGGCAGGTTCAGGCCCTGTTCGTTGGCGCAGTCGATGGCGATTTCATACCCGGCGTCGGCATGGCGCATCACGCCGGTGGCCGGGTCGTTGTGCAGCACGCGGGCGATGCGTTCGGCCGCTT
>NZ_JYKY01000042.1 GCF_001042985.1 Pseudomonas lundensis | reverse complement strand
CTCGGTGCTGTACGTAAACTCAAGAAATACGATTTTCTGTAAAATACACCGCCATTAAAGCCAGGAGGCCAAGATGGCAAAGCGGTATGAACTCCCCGACGCAGCCTGGGATCTGGTTGCAGATATCTTCACCAAAAATCAGCGCACCGGGCGCCCTCGGGCCGATGATCGCCTGATGCTAAACGGTATTCTCTGGGTGCTTTGCTCTGGCGCAGCCTGGCGAGACATGCCCGAACGATTCGGCCCTTGGTCAACGATCTATCAACGGTTCCGGGGATGGCGTGATTGCGGAGCTTTTGATCAGATGCTCAAGCGTCTTCATATCCGATTGAATGAGCAGGGTTTGATTGACTTGGAAACATGGATGATCGACTCCACTGCCGTACGAGCAACCCGGGCCTCATCAGGTGCCGGGAAAAAAGGGGATTTGAAGAACCGCAAGACCACGCGCTCGGGCGCAGCCGGGGTGGCCTGACGACCAAGATTCACATGCTGTGCGACGCCAATGGTGTGCCTCTGCGTTTCCTGTTGTCAGGCGGACAAGCCAGCGATATAGCCTATGCCCAACCGCTACTCGATCAGGCTTGCATACCCAGCCTGCGCGGTCGCCCACGCAAGCGTTGCCGCTGGTTGCTGGCTGACAAGGGTTACGACGCTGAAGCGCTGCGCCAGTATTGTGATCGTTATCGCATGCAGCCAGTCATTCCGTTGCGAAGCATGAAGCGCAAAACCAAGCCAGGATTGCCTCGACTTTTTGATCGCCCCAAATATCGGCAGCGCAACATCATCGAACGCATGTTTGGCTGGCTGAAGGAGAACCGTCGCATCGTGACGCGCTTCGACAAGCTCGCAACAAGTTTTGCGGCGATGGTCTCATTGGCCTGCGCTATGCGGTGCTTGCGACAATACTTTACGTACAGAGCCTAGGGTTGGGCGAAGCGGTCAACAAGTCGGGCAAAGTTGAAGATGCTGTACTGGACGTCGCAGGTGTCGAGAAAATTACACCGCTGATCGTCACCGCCTGCGAGAAGGATAAAAAGGCCAGCTTCGTGCAAAAACTGAAGGAAGAATGGGCGAAAGTTAAAAAAGACGTCTGACCCTCTGGCCTGTACTTGCTGCGAGTACAGGCCTTCCCTGATCCCATGTCCACGTGCAAGCTCTCCCTCGCACTAAATCTTCTTTGAATTTCTCTGTCTGCGTACGTTCTACATCCTTGCAGCCGCGCTTCAGCGCTTCAGGCCGTAGTAGACTGCCCGCGTTGTGTCTTTATTTGTCAGGGGAATCTTATGTTAATCAGGTCATTGGCCGAGCTTGATCGCATTCGAGACGAGTGCAAATCCATGGTGACCAAACGGTCAGCGGTCTCTGCGGGTGCGGCGGCCGTACCGATCCCCGGACTCGACATCGGCACCGATGTGGCCTTGCTGGTGGAGATGCTACCTGCCATCAACAGTAAGTTCGGTCTCACCCCGCAGCAGATCGAACAACTGGACACACGCTCCAAACGCCTGATCGTGGTGGCAGCGTCTGGCATCGGCAGCGAGATCATCGGCAAGTTTGTCAGCCGCACGCTGGTCATGTCATTGCTGCGCAAGATGGGCGTTAAAGTGGCCACCAAGTCCATCACCCGTTTCATTCCGCTGGTCGGGCAAGCCGTGGCGGCCACCATCAGCTTTGGCGTCATGAAAATGGTCGGCAACGATCACATCGAGGACTGCTACCAAGTCTGCCGTCAGGCGTTGCTGGATGAAGCCAAGCAGTCCACGGTCATCGAGATCGGGCCCGAAGATTACCGCCACGTTGACTCACCAACTCACCCGTAGACCCAGGGTGCCGCTGAGTCCTTCCTGGTTACGGCTGTCAATGTTGCTGCTGTAATCCGTACTCGCATAGACACTGACCGCAGGGTGAAGGCGGGCGACAATGCCCGCGCCGATGTCCACGGTGCTGGCGGTGTGGTCCGTGCGGGTTACGGGCTGGCCGTCATAAAGGGTGGCGTCACGGCCGCCGAAGCTGTGCCACAGGTTACTGCGCAGATAAGGCTCAACCGGGATGTTGGCGACTTCATAAGCGCCAGTCAGGCGTGCACCCACACGACCTTTCAGGTAGTCCTGGCTGTCGAAACCCACTCGCGAAATGCCATCATTGGCGCTGTCCATCGACACCCGCTGGCCAATGAGTTGCGCTTGCGGCTCGATTTGCCAGCGGTCTGACAAGGCAAGCGGGTAGCCCGCTTCAACGGACAGGCTGACACCATGCCCGTCAAGATCCAGCCTGGCCCCGCGTTCTGAACGGCTGCGTCCATCAAACCGGGTGCCCATAGCCACAACGTCAAGGTAGGCCGATTGCGGGCTGATCAAGGTCCAGTAAGCCCCCAGGCTGTCGCCATCGAGCCGAATATCACCGGCCTTGTTGTCCTTGAACCCCAGATTGAAGCCGCGCACGTCACCGTCCAGGCGCGCGTGGCTGACGAACACCCCGACGCGTTGCCGATAACCGTTGGCCTGCTCATGCCCATACAGGTCGTGACCGACTTGATAGCCGTTGATCGAGCCATCGAAACTCGGTGCAACCGTGCCCGACCAGCTCTGGCGCACCGCATTGCCGAAGGCACGGACCCAGCCTGCGGGCACCGCGTCTTTTTCTGTCAGCAGATGCTGATTGCCCTGACGCTCATGAAACGTTCCCAAGGTGGTCTGTGCCAGAAGCGCTGCGGCAGGTGGCACCACGGCATACAGCGGCACCTCCTGGCGGTACAGCACAATGCTTTCACCCGGCGCCGCCACCGGCAGCGGCGGTGTGCCTGCCGCCGGTGTCGGCGCCACAGGCGGTAAAGGGGGTTGTGGGGTCGGTTGTCCAGGCACCGGTTGCTCCGGCACGGCGGCCACAGCAGGTGGAGTGACCACTGAAGAACGCAAGAACCAGCTGTTTTCACTGCCCGCCGTAACCCCACCCTTGAACAGGTAGTACTGATACGCGCCTGCCGACAGGGGTTGGCCCAAGGTGAACGCCCCCGCACTGCTCACAGCGCCTTGATTAGCTTCTACAACCTGAATGCCATTGGCTGCCGTCAACGCGCCCGTACCGCCCACATTGGTCACGTTGATCGACGTGGTGCCGCTAAGGGTGCCTGAGGAGACGACCAGTGCGTCCGAGGCTGCGTTGTCGCCGGCCAACACGCTGTGCAGATTGAGTCGCGCGCCGTTGCCAGTGTAGTTGCCTACAATCGTCAAACGGTCCGATGTCGATGTGCCATCGGTTGTCAGGTCAATCAGTCCTGCGTTGTTCACCGTGACGTTTTGCCCGCTGGCAAACGCTTTTATCACGCCCTGACTGGACTCGACCCGGCTGGAGGCATCAAGGTTGAACACGCCCGTGCCACTTGTGCTGTCGCCCAGCGTCAGGGTGTCGTTGAGTGTCAGGCGCGAATCTCGGGTGAGGTTGATGGTTTCCCAGTTGATATAACGGGCGCCGGTCTCAGGGGCGCTGTTCTCGATACTCAGGCTGTCGGTGCCGAGCCCGCCATCAAGGGCGGGGGTGGAAGACAGGAGCGTTTCGCTGAGGTTGGCCAGTAACGCCGTGTCGTTATCCTCGCCCATCAAGACGGCGCCCTTGATCAGGCCTGCGTCACGCCAGACGAAGCGGTCATTGCCGAAACTCAGGCGAATTTCCCCGCCGACTGTGCCGCCCGTCACGGTGACGTCATCGTCGCCACCGCTGACGCTGATATTGCCCCCGATGCTGCCCCCCGACAGGATGATCGAATCCCGGCCAAACCCGGTGACCAGATTGCCGATGATTTGACCGCCAGACATGTCGAAAATGTTGTTGTCGAGCTTCATGTCGACCCGGCCGATACTGCCGCCGGTCATGTTGGCCACATCCCCATCTTCAAACGCCCCCACGATGGTGCCGCCGGTCATCAGGAAGGTATCCCGGCCGTCGCCCTGGGCAAGCGACTGGATCTGCCCGCCGCTCATCACAAAGTCATCAATGCCATCGCCTTGATTGACGACGCCGGTGATCAGCCCGCCATGCACCGTGATGCTGTCAGCCCCCGCCCCGAAGGTCACCGGGCCATTGATGCTGCCCGTGCTGTTGACGGGCAGTACCAGCGCGTTGTTACCCGACAAATCGATCAGCGAAGGCGCCGTGCCACTGTCACAGACGAAGCTGTCGTCACCGGCCGTGGGGCTGAACGTGCAGGCGGCATGGGCGTCATGCACAGCAAGGCTGAGCAGCGAGAGGGTGAAAAGCTGGCATTTTAGGCTGCGGGTCATGGGCACCATCCTGAAGCGATTCAAGGTTCCATCGAAACGCACCATCTCTGCGGATGGTCGAACTTAATGGGGTTATAAACCCATTGAATGCCCCGGATAAGCTGTCAAAAGTGACAGCTTGTGGTGCTCATGTTTGCGCTGTTTACTGGCAGGCTCGATCAACCTGCTCAACCATCAGCGATAGCAGGCCAGATTGACGGGGCTAGCGGGCTGCGCTAAAGCGTTTAAAACGAACCCTCTTGCTCGGGGATGATCCAAGTGTCATCGGTTCACGGCTAAAGGAGCGCCTCATGAAACCCCTCGTCTACGGTCTTTTGCTGTTGTTGACCAGCTGTGGCGTCACCGCACAGGCAGAATCTGGCAATCGCGCCCCGGTATTGGCGCAGAACACGGTCCAGACCACTCCGGCGCCCCCTGACAACACCTTGCGGCGTATCAACCCCAATAGCCGCCAGGGCAGCACCTCCAGCGCTCCACCCGTGCGCGGAGCCACTACCTTGCCAACGCCCCCTGTGCCAAGCCTCGAAAATGGCCAGATCCGCAACGGTTATCCGCGCCCCACAACACCGCCCGCGACACTCAAGCCCACGGCGCCGTCACTGCAACGGCAAAACACGCGTTAATCACACAAGGATTGGCAGATGCTGAAGAAAACCCTGCTGGTAACGCTGTGCGCCACGTCATTGTGCACGGCAACACTCACGGTCCATGCGCAGAACTCTTCGTCTGAACAGGGCGCACTGACAGTGGATACGGTCATCGGTGGCCTCAACCACCCTTGGGCACTGGCTTTTTTGCCGCAAAGGCAAGGCATTCTGGTGACCGAGCGGCCGGGCAATCTGCGGGTTGTCAGCCCCGACGGCAAACTTTCAGCCCCCCTCGGTGGCGTGCCGCAGGTCTGGGCCAAGGGCCAGGGCGGGTTGTTGGACGTCGTGCTATCGCCCAACTTCGCTAGCGATCGGCTGGTGTATTTGTCCTACGCCGAAGGTGGCGAAGAAGAGGGCAAGGCCGGCACCGTTGTAGGGCGTGGGCGGCTGTCAGACGACCTCACCAAGCTGAGCAATTTTGAAGTCATTTTTACGCAGGCGCCCAAGTTCTCAACCGGCAACCACTTCGGCTCACGCCTGGTGTTTGACCGTGACGGGTACTTGTTCATCGCGCTGGGTGAAAACAACCAACGCCCGACCGCGCAGGATCTCGACAAACTTCAAGGCAAAGTCGTGCGGATTTTCCCTGACCGGCGCGTGCCGGACGACAATCCCTTTGTCGATCAAGCCAAGGTGCGCCCGGAGATCTGGTCCTACGGCCATCGCAACCCACAGGGGGCAGCTCTCAACCCCTGGACCGGGGCTTTGTGGGCCCATGAGCATGGGCCAAAAGGTGGGGACGAAATCAACCTGATCGAACGCGGCAGCAACTATGGCTGGCCCATGGCAACCCATGGCATGGATTACTCCTCCACACCTATTCAGGAAGCCCAGGGTTCAGCGGTCGAAGGCATGAAAGGCCCGATTCATGTTTGGGAAAAGTCCCCCGGCATCAGTGGCATGGCGTTTTATGACGCCACGCGTTTCAAGCCCTGGCAGCACAATGTGTTCATTGGCGCATTGGCTGACCGCAACCTGATCCGCCTGCAACTGGAGGGGGACAAAGTCGTGCATCAAGAGCGCCTGCTGGGCGAATTGAACTCGCGGATTCGCGACGTCCGGCAAGGTCCGGACGGTTATCTGTATGTGCTGACCGATGAAAAAGACGGTGCGCTTTATCGCGTGGGTCTGCAGTAGCGTGAATACAGCTGCGGGCGCCACCCCGTATGGCCGTGGCGCCCCATAAGCCGTTACTCGGCAACGGCCTGCTTGATTTGCTTGGAGGCCGACCAGATGCGATAGCGCACTTCAATGTCCTTGGGCACGTACAGCACGATCGGTAACTTGCTGTTGTAACGCAGCATGAAACCATCCCCCACGACCGGCACGAATTCAGCGTGGGTTTTGCCTTCAGGGCAGGCCATCAGCGTTGTCGCCGGGCCGCTGACCTTGTTCAGGCGATACATAGGGTAACCCCAGCCTTTGAGCGTTTTCTCTTCCAGCTTGCCGCCCAGGCGTTGCTTGTTGCAATCCACTTGCAGGGTCTTGCCGGCAATGATCTGGACTTTGTAATCGTCTTCATTTTTTTGCGTCGGCAAATGAATGACTTGTCGGCTAAAGCCCTTATCGGCTTTAGGGTAGGGCGCCACGTCTTCCAGTTTGGCGGCGTTGGCAACGCCGCTCAGCGTACTCAACGAAAACAACAGTGCCGCGCTGATGACCAGTGGTTTCATGATGTGTCCTTAAATTCAGTGCAGAAAGAAAGCGTCCGGTTGGATCACGAAAACACCGGAAAGTGCCATAGTTTTGCCATGAGCCCGGTTTTGTTGCAAACCGGGTCATCGTCACGTGCCGCCATAGCGCCTGCGATCATCAAAAACGCAGGCAATTGCGCAGGCCCGGGATAGATCGCTTCTCGCCAGTGTCGAAGTGCCAGTAAACTGCGTTTTTTCCTCCGAATCATATATTTCCCGAGGTTTTCATGACACTCAGTCCTCTTGCGGGCAAACCGGCTCCAGCCCACTTGCTGGTCGATATTGCACGACTGGTGACCGCTTATTACACCGGTCAGCCCGATGCCAGCATTGCGACCCAGCGCGTCGCGTTCGGAACGTCCGGTCATCGCGGCAGCTCGTTTGAGTTGAGTTTCAATGAGTGGCATGTATTGGCCATCAGCCAGGCCATTTGCCTGTACCGTCAAGCGAAGGGTATCAATGGCCCGCTGTTCGTTGGCATCGACACCCACGCGCTGTCGACCCCGGCCGGGGCGAGCGCGCTGGAGGTTTTTGCCGCCAATGGTGTCGAGACCATGATTGCCGCCGCTGACGAATACACCCCGACCCCCGCCATTTCCCACGCCATCCTTTGCTATAACCGCGGGCGGACGTCTGGCCTTGCGGATGGCGTGGTGATTACGCCTTCGCATAACCCGCCTGAAAGTGGCGGCTTCAAATACAACCCGCCCAACGGTGGCCCGGCGGACACTGACGTCACTAAGTGGATCGAAGCTAAAGCCAATGAATTGCTGGCTGCCCGCCTGTCGGGGGTCAAACGGATCAGCTATGAGCAAGCGCTCAAAGCCAGTACCACGCACCGTCACGATTACCTGAACACCTATGTGGCGGACCTGAAAAACGTCATCGACATGGATACCCTGCGCAACGCCAACCTGCGCCTGGGGGTTGACCCGCTGGGCGGCGCAGGCGTGCGCTACTGGTCAGCAATCGGCGAGCATTACGGCTTGAACCTGGAGGTCGTGAACACCGCCGTCGACCCGACGTTCCGATTTATGTGCGTCGACTGGGACGGGCGAATCCGCATGGACCCGTCCTCCAGCTATGCCATGCAAGGCCTGATCGGCCTGAAAGAACGCTTTGATGTGGCCTTTGCCTGCGACCCGGATCATGACCGCCATGGCATCGTGACCCCGTCGGGTGGGCTGTTGGCGCCGAACAATTACCTTGCCGTCTCCATCGACTACCTGTTCCGCAATCGCCCGCAATGGCGCGCCGATGCGGCCGTGGGCAAAACCGTGGTCAGCAGTGGCTTGATTGATCGGGTGGCCGCGCGCCTTGGGCGTCGTCTGTACGAAGTCCCCGTGGGCTTCAAGTGGTTTGCCGATGGGCTGTTTGAAGGCTCGCTCGGCTTTGGTGGCGAAGAAAGTGCCGGGGCATCGTTCTTGCGGCGCGATGGCAGCGTCTGGTCGACCGACAAGGACGGCTTGATTCCGTCTTTGCTGGCTGCAGAAATGACGGCACGCACGGGGCGTGATCCGTCGCAGTTGTACCAGCAGATGACCGACGATCTGGGTCAGCCGTTCTCAACCCGCGTAGACGCCAAGGCGACGCCCGCGCAAAAGGCGCTGTTGGGCAAGTTGTCCCCGGAACAGGTCAAGTCGACGACCTTGGCCGGAGAAGCCATTACCCAAATCCTCAGCCATGCCCCCGGCAATCAGCAGGCTATTGGTGGCCTGAAGGTCATGACCGAAAACGGCTGGTTCGCGGCGCGTCCTTCGGGCACTGAAGACATCTACAAGATTTACGCTGAAAGCTTTATCGGCGACGCGCATCTCAGCCGACTGGTTGAAGAAGCTCAAGTGCTGGTCGATGCCGCTATCGCCTGACCCCACTGCAAAAAAAGCCTGATCCCTTTGCGGGGACCAGGCTTTTGCGCAAGGGCGGGGCTCAGCCCTGGGTGTTGAGTTGCACCCCTTGTTGCATCTGTTCGTTGCACGCTCGTGCTTCTTGCAGCATCGCCTCGAAGGGCGCGCTCATGATCGCGTCATGGCTCAGCCAACTGTGTTTTTGCGTCACTGAATACAGGTAGCGGTACTCACCTTTATTGCGCTGGCTGCTCAGTTCCAGGTCGAACCAGGGCGAGTTGACCGTGCAGGTGGCGATGACCTTGGCCACCTTGGCGCCCGAGAGGGTGATGTCGTAAGTCATCTTTTCCGGATCGCCCAGGTACAAATCCGCCAATTGCCCGGTGCGCCGATAGTTCATCAGGCTGTCCCAGCGCTCGGTCATGAAGGCGGGTTTATACATGAGTTGCCCGCCCAGATTCTCCAACGGGCGCAGGTTGGTCAGACTGGCGTGAACCGTGTAACGCTCCGGGACCACGAAACCGGTTTTTTCACGGGTGATGTTGCAGTCGCTGATCTCTTTGCCAAAGTTGTTACACAGGTTCAGGTCTGTGGCCGAGACCCCGGAATCGGTGTCGGCATAGCTCAGTTGCATCAGCATCATTTGCCCCATCTGCACCTGCGCCGTGGTGCGCGCCTGACCTTCGCGATTGAAGTGTTCAAACTTCTTGACGTCCATGCTCACCGTGGCGGGGGCTTCGGGGATGTGTTCCTGACGCACCGCGCCCTGTTCATCGATGACCAGCGCCCAGCGGTCCTGGATGTCCGGCATGCTGCGGCCCGGCATGAACACCGGATTGGTCGGGTCCAGCCACCAGACGTGGCCATTGACCTCGGCACGCACGATGGCGTGGTTGGCCGAGCTGGTGCCGGGCAACAACAGGCCCAGCGGGTTTGTACCCCGGCTGACCCAGGTGGTCTGCGCGTGGATGCCGCTGGCTTTCAACAGGGCCGTCAGCAGCACCGACAAATCCTTGCAGTCGCCGTACCCGCGCGCTTCGATCTCACTCAGGCTGAAGGGCACATACCCTCGGTCGGTGGCGCGCCAGTCGCCCATGTAGCGGTATTGATCATGGATATAGCGCATCAAGCCCGAGACTTGCTGTTCAGGCGGTAACCCTTTGAGCCCCGCGACGGCTTTTGCGGCGCCGTCAGGCAGGCGCGCAGCAAGGATGTCGTTGTAGCGCTTGGCGAGCGGGCCGAAGTGATCCTGTAACTGGCTGGAGCTGCCGATTTCAAGCCGCGGCACCTGGCGGATGTAACCATTGTTGGCTTCGTTGATGTAGTTCACAAAGCGCGGTTTCTTTTGCTCGACCACCAGGGTTTTGTGATCGGCCGACGGGGTGAAGGTGAAGTCCTCCATCAGCTCGCTGCGCCAGACAATGGGCTGCTCGGCGGTGAACGTGCCTTTGAACACATCGGTGCGAACCGGGCTCGGGCCGAAGGTCAACGCGTAATGGAAGTGCTCCATCAACGGTTTGGCCGTGGTGTGTTCGCGCACGGTATAGGTGATGGTCGTACCGACGCGCAGGTTGGGAAACGCAATGGAGGTTTGTTTGGCCCGCAAAAAGCCCTGATCCGGGTTGGGAGCCATGCGCGTGTCGATTTGCGATTCGGCCAGTGGCTGCGGTTGGCCACCGGGCTGGACTGAGTGGGCGTCGATAATCTCCAGCCGGTCCGTTTCAGGGAAGCTGAAATCAATGCGCGACAGCATCTCTCGCCCATTGTTGGTCAGGATCGTGTAGCGGTAGGTGGTGCTGCAGTCGCTGCTGGTGTCTCTGTTGAAATGGCACGTTCGTTGTGTTTCACCGGCCAGCGCAGCGTCTGACTCGGGTTGCAATGCCGCAAACGACGGCAGGCTGACCATCCCCAATGTTGCGCAAATCAATGATTTGCTGAAAGTAAAGCGGTGCATGAGCGCCTCAGGTTATTCCCTTAAAACAGCACCCTGCTACGTTTTATTGGTCGTTGAATGGCGGTGGAGGGTGCTGCGCGAGCGGCGGATGATAATCGATCTCAACTGTAATTTCCATATTGTCGGACAATTAAAATCGCTGAAAGGCCCGAGATAGAGCCTTCGCTCTATTTTTAGGCGGCCGGTAGGGGCTGGCACACGTCGACCCACTGCGCATTAACCAGCGCCGCGAGCCGGCTGGGACATATCTTCACGGCCGTGTGCGTGGCCCCGGCGGCGGGCATGACTTCGGTGTAGCTTTTCAGGGAAATGTCGCAGTACACCGGCAGCGCTGTCGCCAGCCCAAAAGGGCACACACCACCGACGGGATGACTGGTGAGTGCCACCACGGTTTCGGCATCCAGCATTTTGGCTTTGCTGCCCAGGGCCTCTTTGATTTTTTTGTTATCGATCCGCGCGTCACCCCGGGCGACCAACAGCACATTGCGCTCACCGACGCGAAAGGCCAGGGTCTTGGCGATCTGACCGGGCTCGACCCCGTGGGCTTCGGCGGCCAATGCGACCGTCGCCGTGCTGGTGGCCAATTCGATGATGTGCAGGTCGGGGGCGTTGGTGCTGAAGAATGCACGGACGGATTCAAGGCTCATCGGGCTTCGCTCCTAAAGATAAAAGCCTGAATCTAGGGTCTGTTCCCGTTTCATTGCAAGCGATGAAACGGGAACAGACCCTTGTGAGGCCGCAGGCGCACGGTCAATGCGCCTTGCGGCGGTGTCGCGTTTAAATGTCCAGGCAGATTTTGCCGAAATGTTGGTTGGTTTCCTGGTATTTAAAGGCTTCGACGATATCGGTCAGCGGGAAGTGACGGTCAATGACCGGGCGCATGCCGTTGGCATTGATGGCGCGGATCATGTCTTGCTGCTGGCTGCGGCTACCGACCAGCACGCCTTGCAGGCGCACTTGTTTGACCAGCGCAGGCACGAAGTCCATGGCGCCGCTGACACCGCTCAAAATACCAATGATCGAGATGTGACCGGCAACGCGCACAGCAATCATCGACTGTTCGAGGGTCGCGGGGCCGCCCACTTCAATGATGTGATCGACGCCACGGCCACCGGTCAGTGCCCGGGCTGTCTCACCCCAACGGGTGTCTTTGCGGTAGTTGATGACGTGGTCGGCGCCCAGCGCTTTGAGGCGCTCCAGCTTCTCGTCGCTGGAGGAGGTGGCAATCACTGTGGCACCGGCCATTTTCGCGAATTGCAAGGCAAAGATTGAAACCCCGCCCGTGCCCTGTACCAGCACAGTATCGCCAGGCTTGAGCGAATCGTCGGCCATCAGCGCGCGCCAGGCCGTGAGGCCAGCGGTGGTCAGGGTCGAGGCTTCAGCGTGGCTATAACCGGTCGGTGCCAGCGTGAACGCGGTAGCTTTGGCTGTCACTTGCTCACGGGCGTAGCCGTCAATGCCATCCCCCGGCACGGTGACAAACCCCTCCACCTGCGGCGTGCCGTCAATCCACTCAGGGAAGAAGGTGCTGACCACCGAATCGCCGACCTTAAACTCGGTCACGTCCGGGCCAACCGCGATCACTTCACCGGCGCCATCGGCCATCGGAATACGCTGTTCAGTCGGCCCCCACATGCCGCTGACGACGGCGAAATCGTGATAGTTCAGGGAGTTGGCATGCAGGCGCACAGTGATTTCGCCGCCTGCGGGCGCGCGCACTTCGCTGCTGCCGACCACCACGTTGTCGTAGCCACCACCGGGTTGGACGAAAATGGTTTTAGTGCTCATGGACAGTCCTCATATTTTTACATTACGCAAAACGACGAAATGTATAGGTAAAAATTACAACTCGATTTTCAGCCTAGCCGCAAAGTCATCAATCGCCTGCTCGTTGCGCCGGTAATAGGTCCACTTGCCGATGCGCGTGGTCAACACAAAGCCGGCACGCTGCAAGATGGCCAGATGCGCCGAGGCGGTAGAAGGTGAAAGCCCTGCCTTGTGCTGCAAGTGCGTCACGCACACACCGATCGCAGGATCGCCGTGATCCTGTGGCGGAAAATGGGTCAGTGGGTCTTTGAGCCACTCCATCATTTGCATGCGAGTGTCATTGCCCAGCGCTTTGAGCTGTTCGAGAATCATGGGCGGCGATATTACGCCTTTTAACGAAATGTTCAACCCGTCGTCTTGATCGGCGGGGCGCGGCAATGGCGCGCAGGCGGGCCGGATGTTTTGCAATTCAAAGGTCAATCCTGTATTTGTTGCGCCATTGAGCCTTGGCCAAGGCTCGCCTGTCTTATGAACCTGCCCCTCAGGAACCATGATGCCTAACCAGTTCCCCGCTGTTCGCCCGCGTCGTTTGCGGCGCTCCCAAACCCTTCGCGACATGTTCCAGGAAACCGAATTCAGCCTTAATGACCTGGTGTTGCCGATTTTCGTCGAAGAAGATATCGACGACTTTGTGCCGATCACCAGCATGCCGGGCGTCATGCGCATCCCTGAGTCGAAACTGGCGGGTGAGATCGAGCGGTACGCGCGGGCCGGTATCAAGTCGGTGATGCTGTTTGGCGTTTCACACCATCTGGACGCCACCGGCAGCGATGCCATGCGTGAAGACGGGCTGGTGTCGCGCATGGTGCGCATCAGCAAAGACGCAGCACCGGACATGGTGGTCATGAGCGACACCTGCTTCTGCGAATACACCTCCCATGGCCATTGCGGTGTGATGCACGACCATGGCGTGGACAACGACGCCACCCTGATCAATCTCGGCAAGCAAGCCGTGGCCGCGGCGGCGGCGGGCGCTGACTTCATCTCGCCTTCGGCCGCGATGGATGGCCAGGTGCAAGCGATCCGCAGTGCGCTGGACGGCGCCGGTTTCCTGGACACCTCGATCATGGCGTATTCCACCAAGTTCGCCTCGGCCCTGTACGGCCCGTTCCGCGAAGCCGGCGGCAGCGCGTTGAAGGGCGACCGCAAGTCATACCAGATGAACCCGATGAACCGCCGTGAGGCGATTCGCGAGTCCTTGCTGGACGAGCAGGAGGGCGCTGACGTGTTGATGGTCAAACCGGCCGGGGCGTACCTGGACATCATTCGCGACATCCGTGAAGCCTCGCGTTTGCCACTGGCGGCGTATCAGGTCAGCGGCGAGTACGCGATGATCAAGTTCGGCGCCCAGGCGGGAGCCATCGATGAAGCCCGCGTGGTGCGTGAAAGCCTGGGTTCGATCAAGCGCGCCGGCGCCGACATGATCCTCACCTACTTTGCGATGGACCTTGCCCTGCAAGGCATTTAAATCGCCAGCGGCGAACCGCGCACCCGCGCAGTTTGCCGCCATTTACACCTTTCTTGACGTCCATCAATAACGCTGCGGCGCTTTTTGTCATATTCCTTAGGGTTGATTTTTCCTCGCGTGCGAGCGGAAGTTGGCTATGGTCATTAGATAAAAAAGCCTGAGCGTATCCTGTCACCGTGAGGCGGGAACGACTCTGTATCCGGTATAGCGCACGGATGTTGAGGAGATTTATGGACGTCGGCAGAAGACAGTTCGTCAAACTTTGTACGGCCGGTGTAGCCACGGCCACCGTTGCATCACTCGGGTTTTCCCCCGGACTTGCTCAAGCAGATCCCTCCCGCCAATACAAACTGCTACGCGCCAAAGAAACCCGTAACAACTGCACCTATTGCTCGGTGGGTTGCGGGATTTTGATGTACAGCCTGGGCGACGGTGCCAAGAACGCCAAAGCACGTATTTTCCATATTGAAGGCGACCCGGATCACCCGGTCAGCCGTGGCTCGCTGTGCCCCAAAGGCGCAGGCCTGATTGACTTCATCTACAGCGAACAGCGGCTTAAATACCCGGAATATCGCGCCCCCGGCTCCAACGAGTGGCAGCGCATCAGTTGGGACGACGCCATTACCCGCATCACCCGGTTGATGAAAGACGACCGGGACGCCAACTTCATTGAAAAGAACGCTGACGGTGTGACGGTTAACCGCTGGTTGACCACAGGCATGTTGTGCTCGTCGGCGGCCAGTAATGAAACCGGGTTTCTCGATCAACGTTTCACCCGGGCGCTGGGCATGCTCGGTATCGATTGCCAGGCGCGGCTGTGTCACGCACCGACTGTATCGGCCCTGGCGCCGACGTTGGGCCGTGGCGCGATGACCAACAACTGGGTCGATATCAAAAACGCCAACGTGGTGCTGATCATGGGCGGCAACCCCGCCGAAGCGCACCCGGTGGGGTTCAAGTGGGTGGTCGAAGCCAAGATCCGTAATGGCGCCAAAGTCATCGTGGTCGATCCGCGCTTTAACCGCAGCGCTGCGGTGGCTGATCTCTATTCACCGATCCGCGCCGGGTCTGACATTGCCTTCCTGATGGGCATGATCAACTACCTGATCACCCATGACCGAATCCACCACGAGTACGTGCGGGCCTACACCAACGCGCCGCTGATCGTGCGGGACAGTTACACCTTCGAGGAAGGTCTGTTCAGCGGTTTTGATCCGGCCAAAAAGCAATACGACCGTAGCCAATGGATGTATGAAGTCGATGAAAACGGCTTCGCTCGCCGTGACGAAACGTACAGCCACCCGCGTTGTGTGTGGAATCTGCTTAAAGCGCACGTCAGCCGTTACACGCCAGAGGTCGTAACCGATATTTGCGGCACCCCTAAAGAAGACTTTCTGGAAATTTGCCGTATCATCGGTGAAACCAGTGTCCCGAACCGCACCACCACCTTCCTCTATGCGTTGGGCTGGACTCACCACTCCAGTGGCGTGCAGATGATTCGCGGCGCCGGGATGATCCAATTGCTGCTCGGTAACATCGGCATGGCGGGCGGCGGGGTCAACGCCTTGCGCGGCCACTCCAACATTCAGGGCTACACCGACATCGGCCTGCTGTCATTGCGGTTGCCGGGCTACATGAACCTGCCCAGTGACCAGCAAACCGATCTGGCCACCTACCTCAAGCAAACCACGCCCAAAGCCCTGTTGCCCGAGCAGGTCAACTACTACCAGAACACACCCAAGTTTTTCACCAGCATGATGAAAACCTTCTGGGGCGATAACGCCACGGCGGCCAACGACTGGGGGTTTGACTGGCTGCCCAAGTGGGACAAAAGTTACGACGTATTGCGCTATCTGGAGATGATGTACGACGGACAGGTCAACGGGTACATCGCCCAAGGCTTTAACCCGATCGCGGCCTTCCCGGACAAAAACAAGGCCAGCGCTGCGCTGTCCAGACTCAAATACTTGGTGATCATTGACCCGCTGGTCACTGAAACGTCCAGTTTCTGGAAGAACTACGGCGACGAGAACGACGTCGACACCGCCAGCATCCAGACCGAAGTCTTCCGCTTGCCGTCCTCCTGTTTTGCGGAAGAAAACGGCTCCATCGTCAACTCGGGCCGATGGCTGCAATGGCACTGGGCAGGCGCGGCACCGCCCAATGAAGCGTGGCATGACGGCAAGATTCTGGGGCATCTGTTCGTCAAGCTGCGTCAGATGTATGAGCAGGAAGGCGGCGCCAACCCTGCGCCGCTGTTGAACATGGCATGGAATTACCGTGACCCGCTGGACCCTACGCCCGAAGAAGTGGCGCAAGAGGCCAACGGTTTTGCGCTGGAAGATCTCAAAGACGCGCAAGGCAATGTCACCGTGCGCAAAGGCGAATTGCTCAGCGACTTCTCGCAATTGCGCGACGACGGCACCACCGCCAGTTTCAACTGGATTTTTGCCGGGTCCTGGACCCCGCAAGGCAACCAGATGGCACGCCGCGACAACGCCGACCCCTCTGGCCTGGGCAGCACGCTGGGCTGGGCCTGGGCGTGGCCACAAAACCGCCGCATTCTGTACAACCGCGCGTCGGCCGACCCGCAAGGCAAGGCCTGGGACCCTGAGCGCAAAATCATCGAATGGAACGGCCAGCGCTGGACCGGCATCGATGTCCCGGACTTCCCGGCCACTTTGCCACCGAGCAGCAAGGCCAGCCCCTTCATCATGCTGCCCGAGGGGGTAGGGCGCTTGTACGCCATTGACGCACTGGTAGACGGGCCATTCCCGGAACATTACGAGCCGACAGAATCCCCGACCGGGCGCAATCCGTTGCACCCGAGCACGGTGTACAACCCGACCGTCCGTATTTTTCCTTACGACCAGACACGACTGGGGACGGCCGAGCAATTCCCTTACGTTGCCACCACGTACTCGATCACAGAACTGTTCCGACACTGGACCAAACACTCGCGTATCAACGCCGTGTTGCAGCCGGAGCAGTTCATCGAGATCGGTGAAAACCTGGCGAAGAAAAAAGGCATTGTCCAGGGTGACTGGGTCAAGGTCAGCACCAAGCGCGGCTACATCAAAGCCAAAGCCGTGGTGACCAAACGTATCCGCACCCTGCAGGTGGGCGGGCAGGAGGTCGACACCATCGGCATCCCGTGCCATTGGGGGTACGAAGGGGAGACCCGCAAGGGCTACCTGGCCAACACCCTGACCCCGGCCGTGGGCGATGCGAATGCGCAGACGCCTGAGTACAAGGCTTTCCTTGTCAACGTGGAAAAGGCGTAAGGGAGAAAGCTCATGTCCATGCAATCCCAAGACATTATCAAGCGCTCTGCCACCAACAGCCTGACGCCAGCCCCGCAGGTGCGTGACAGTGAAGTGCAAGTGGCCAAGCTGATCGACGTCACCATCTGCATCGGCTGCAAGGCCTGCCAGGTGGCGTGCGGTGAGTGGAACGACCTGCGCGACGAGGTGGGCCATAACGTGGGGGTTTATGACAACCCGGCGGACTTGTCGGCCGAAACCTGGACCCTCATGCGTTTCGACGAAGTGGAAGACGAAAGCGGCAAACTCGAATGGCTGATCCGCAAGGACGGCTGCATGCACTGTGCGGACCCCGGCTGCCTCAAGGCGTGTCCTGCGCCGGGGGCGATCGTGCAATACGCCAACGGCATCGTCGATTTTCGCTCCGATCACTGCATCGGTTGTGGCTATTGCATCGCAGGCTGCCCGTTCGATGTGCCGCGCATCAGCAAGAAAGACAACAAGGCCTACAAGTGCACGTTGTGCATTGACCGCGTGAGCGTCGGGCAGGAGCCAGCCTGCGTTAAGACGTGCCCGACCGGTGCCATCAACTTCGGCAGTAAAGCCGACATGAAACATTTGGGCAATGAACGGGTGGCCGAACTCAACACCCGCGGCTTCGCGCATGCCGGGGTCTATGACCCGCAAGGTGTGGGCGGCACCCACGTGATGTACGTCTTGCAACATGCCGACAAGCCGCAGCTGTACCACAACCTGCCGGCCGATCCACGGATCAGCAATGTGGTCGAAGGCTGGAAAGGCTGGCTCAAACCTGTCGCCGCCGTGGCGTTTTTTGCCACCCTGGCGGGCACGCTGTTCCACTACGTCGGCGTAGGACCGTTGACCACCGATGAGTCGGACGACGAGCTGGACGCTGACAAAAAAGCGCCCGCGTCCACGGAACAGGAGAAGCACCCATGAACCCGAAAAACATGATCCTGCGTACCCCGTTTGCCGAGCGCCTGTGCCATTGGCTAATGGTCATTTGTTTCATGCTGGTGGCGCTGTCGGGGTTGTCGTGGTTTTTCCCGTCGATGAGCTGGCTGAGTCATGTGTTGGGCACCCCGCAACTGGCGCGCATCCTGCACCCGTTCCTGGGGGTGGTGGTGTTTTTGGCGCTCATGTTCCTGTTCGTAAGGCTGGTGAAGTACAACCTGCCAGAACCGCAAGACCGCCTGTGGTTCGCCAACGTCAAGGATGTGCTCAAGGGACGTCACATCAAGTCGTTGCAGGTGGGCAAATACAACGCGGGGCAAAAGCTGTTGTTCTGGGGAATCATGAGCCTGATCACGCTGCTGCTGATCAGCGGCGTGTTGATCTGGCGTCCTTACTTTGCGCCGTTCTTCCCGATTCCGGTGATCCGCGTCGGGGCGCTCCTGCATTCGTTGACCGGCATTTGCCTGATTCTGCTGATTATTGGCCACGCCTACATGGGGTTCTGGGTCAAAGGCTCGATTGGCGGCATGGTCACCGGTTACGTCTCGCGCAAGTGGGCTAAAACCCACCACGACCGCTGGTTTAAACAGATTGATTCCAAGAAGGACCACCCATGAGCAGCATCAAGCTGACGCCGATAGAAACCCCCACCGGTGGAATCGGCCGGATTACGCCCTTGTTGCTGCCCACGCTCAAACAGCACTATCAGCGACGCGCCGCGCGTTTGCAGGCGCTGGCCATTGACCATCCAATGGCCGATTACCTGACATTTGTGGCGCGCCTGGTTCAGGCTCAGCAACAGGTGTTAGAACAGCACCCGTTGCCCAAGTCGCTGGTCGAGGCAGCCACGGCGCGCATGGGGCAACTGTTGGCACCGCTGGATTACGTCAGCCTGCCGCGCGACCACTACTGGCAACAGGCATTGCGGGCATTGCTCGATCAGTTGCCCCAGGCCACTGATGCTGTGCAAGAGGTGATTGCGGGCTTACGCGATACCTCGGTCGAGCAACTGGAACGACAGGCCAGCGCACTGCTAAGTGGCCATCACAGCGAAGTTGGCAGTGGCCGGGCCCTGTTTATCTGGGCGGCACTGTCCTTGTATTGGACGCAGTTGGCCGCGCAATTGCCCGCCAGCGGCCATGCAGACTATGGTGAACATCGTCAGTTTTGCCCGGTCTGTAACAGCGAGCCCTCGACCAGCGTGGTGTTAGGCGGCGCGCACAATGGGTTGCGGTATTTGCATTGCCGATTGTGCGAAAGCCGCTGGCACATGGTCAGGGCCAAGTGCAGCAATTGCGAACAGACCGGCCAGCTCGACTATTGGTCGCTGGACAGTAAAGAAGCCAGTATCAAGGCTGAAAGCTGCCTGGACTGTCACAGCTACCTCAAGGTGCTGTATCTGGACCGGGACTCTACCCTCGAAACCTTCGCTGACGACCTGGCCTCACTGATGCTCGATGCCAAAATTGAAGAGCAAGGGTTTGCCCGCAGCGGGTTGAACCCATTTTTGTTCCCCGGTTAACCGATGACACTGGAGGCATTGATGCCGTGTGTACGCTTGCAACGCATCCTGATCACCAACGACGACGGGATTGACGCTCCCGGCCTTGCGGCACTGGAAGCCGTGGCCCATCAATTGGCTGACGAGGTCTGGGTGGTCGCCCCCGATCACGACCAGAGCGGTATATCGACAGCCATCAGCATTCACCATCCATTGCGGATCACGCCGCGTGGGGAGCGACGGTTTTCGGTCTCCGGCACACCCGCAGATTGTGTCGCTGTGGCTTTGCGCCAGTTGATGGCGACTGCGCCTCAGCTCTTGCTTTCAGGTATCAACAAAGGCGCCAACCTGGGGGTTGAAACGCTCTATTCCGGCACGGTGGGTGCGGCCATGACCGGCCTGCTGATGGGCGTGCCCTCTATTGCCTTGAGCCAGTATTTCACCCGTCGCGATGGCGTGCGCTGGGACACTGCCCGCACCCTGGCGCCCGCTGTCATACGTCAGTTGCTGGGCAAAGGCTGGGAACAGTCCGCGTGCTTGAACATCAACTTCCCGGATGTCCCGGCAGATGAGGCGGGCCCGGTGTGCATCACCCGGCAGGGGGCAGGGCGGATGGAAGGCATCGCCGTCCACGAGCGCACGGATTTTCGTGAGGCCACTTACTATTGGCTCAACATCACGCGGCATGCCCAAGCCGAAGCGGCTGACACCGAGACTCAAGTGGTCACCCAAGGCGGTATATCGGTGACACCGTTGGCGTTTGACCGTACAGCGCTGGCATTGCGTGATCAGTTACAGCGTGCCGTGGACGCTTAAGCCCAATTCGCCGGGTCATTCACCGTGGCCTGGTGTGCTTGCAGCATGCCGGGGATTTCCTGCTTGAGAAATTCGACCCAGGTTTTGACTTTGGCATCCAGAAAACGGCGAGAAGGGTAAAGCGCGTAGATGCTTTTCTCGTGCAGCCGGTAATGCGGCAACAGACGCACCAGGCCTTTGCGTTTGTAGGAGTCCACGGCGACGTAATCGGGCAACAGGCAGACGCCGAGCCCCGCTTCAGCCGCCTGGGCCATGGCTTCTGCGACATTCACCTGAAACACCTCGCCGGGCCGCACCGACTGCTCGCCCTGTTCGTCGCGAAATACCCAGCTATCGGTAAACATCGGATCGACCAAGTGCAGGCAACGGTGCTCAGCAAGGTCGTCCGGTTTTTGCGGAATGCCGTATTGAGCGAGGTAGGAGGGCGCAGCGCTGATCACGCTGGAGATGGTGCCCAGGGCCTGACCCACCAGCTCGGAATCCGGCAGGTGTGAAGACAGGGTGATGACCACGTCATGCCCTTCTTCGAGCAAGTCGGGCTGACGTTGCGAAAGGGTTAAATCCACATTGACCTGCGGGTACAGCTGCGCATAGCGCGCCACCAGCGGAGCCAACAATTGAATGCCTATGCCGGTGGTTGATTGCACACGCAAATGACCACGGGGCGTTAAATGCGCGCCTCCGGCTTCAGCATTGGCGTCTTCAACTTCGCTCAAAATCAGGCGGCACCGTTCCAGGTAGCGGGAGCCGACTTCAGTCAGCGCCAGACGGCGCGTACTGCGTTGCAGCAGTCGGGCTTGCAGTGAGGCTTCAAGTTCAGACAGCAGGCGAGAGGTCTGCGCGGTGGAGTAGCCCAATGCCTGAGCGGCAGCCGTGAAGCTGCCGGTTTCGACCACCCGCACGAAAACACGCATCGCCTGAAAAATGTCCATCCTGATGATTACCCCACACGTCAGCGTGTTTTTTTGTGGCGCAGATGATTACACAGGCGGGGAAAATATGCCGCTTTGACATCACCGGGCGTTTTTACTGACGCTCCGCACCTGCCGTTGCCTGATTGGTGCCTGGATATTCAGGCGAGTGAGTGACTAAAGGATTGATCCAAACAGACAGCGTTTTGGATCCATTGTTTATATAAGCCAGAAGGCGCGTCTTTTACCGTTGATCAAAAGGCTGTCGTAGGAAGTTTCCGTGTTTCAGGTAATAAATCTTCTTTCTGAATGAGAACTGATCTTTGCTTGTAAGAAAAAGGCGAGATATCACTATGGCATCACTTGCTTTTGTCGCGGTATGTGCTTGATTCTAAATGCAGGGATCTTTTTCTAAGATGGTCTGTCAGACATAGCCTAAGAAAGACCTAGCCAATAGGTGCTTAAACAGTCAAGCGGTGAACTTGCCAAGAAGTTCTACTCACAAGGTGCATTTTTTTGAAAACTATTCAGCATCCGCTAGCAGAAACTTCGACTGACGAAATCGATCTGTTTGCGCTGATTCAATCGCTTTGGCAACAAAAGAAACTGATTGCAGGCACCACGCTGGTGGTGGGTGCCATGGCCTTGACCTATGCCATGCTTGCCCCGCGGGTGTACCAGGCCAGTACAGTGCTCAGGCCGGCGGCGATCAATGAACTGGATGCCCTGAACCGCTCGGAGGTCTACAAATTGCCCCCGACCGAGGCCTTGCTCAAGGTAGGCGCTGCACTGGATTCCTACGAAACCCGCTTCACATTTTTTCAATCGAATCAGGACCTGTTCAAGCCATTGCAAAAAAAAGGCGTGTCGCTGGAGCAGAGTTTTGAAATCTTTAACCGCGATGCCATTAACCTCATACAACCGGATCCAAAAAAACAGGATTCCCTCAGTCCTTTCATCAAACTGGAGATGACCTATCCAGAGGATGTTGATGGGGTAAAAATTCTCAACGGTTTTGTTGACTACGCGATCAATAATCAGCGCGCCCAAATTGGCGCTGATCTGAAAGTCATCATTAATAACCGACTCAGAGAGCTGGAAGAAAAGATTGATGCCGCGCGCTCCGGTTACAAGTCGGACAAAGAAGGCAAGATTGCGACACTGGTCGAATCCGATACGCTTGAGCGGGCAAAACTCAAAGACGAACTTCAGGCCTTGCGCCTGCAACTCAAGACTGAACGCGAATCGCGGATCGCTCAGCTCTCGGAGGCGATCTCTATTGCGCGCTCCTTGGGCATTACCCGTCCCACCACGCCCTCGGCCATGTCTGATGCGGCCAAGGGATCGTCGCAAGTGATGCGCACTGAAATCACCTCGCAAAGTATTCCGCTGTATTTCATGGGGACGCAGGCCCTTGAAGCCGAGCGTGCCGCCTTGCTCAAACGCACCTCGGACGATTTCACCGACAAGCGCATCTCAACCATTGGCAAAAAGTTGCAGTTGCTGGAAGTCAACCGTCAGGTCGAGCAACTCGGCAAGCGTTCGAATGAAGATTTGTTCCTGAAAAACATCGAACCGCTGCGGGCTGAAGTCGTGCGTCTGGGCAATTTGAATACCGACATGAGCAAGCTGGGAATCGTCAGTATTGACCGCAAGGCGCAGACGCCGATCAGCCCGATCAAGCCTAAAAAATCGCTGATTGTCGGGCTTGGACTGATTTTCGGGTGTTTACTCGGGATCGGCATTGCCACGGGGCGTTTCTTGATCGCACGGCGCCGGGAAGCCTTGTAAGCACGTCAGACCAGAACCGCGACGGACTTGATTTGCGCCCAGATGACTTGGCCTGGCACGAGTTGTAGTTGATCTCGCGAGTACCGCGTGATCCGTGCCAGCAGTGCGGTCCCTCCCGCATCCAGGCGTATGAGCATATGCGCCTGGTTATCAGCCGGCATTTCACTGACGACCGTGGCCTGCAAGCAGTTAAGAATGCTGCTGTGTGCGCCCGGATCACGGTTCAGGCTGATATCACGGGCCTGCACCTTGATTCGCAGTGACTGCCCAACTGCCAGAGGCCCATGAGCGACCTTAAGACTCTGGTTGCTGCCCGGCAGTTGCAGGGTCAGCAATTGGTACTGCGCATCGTAATGCGTGACGACCCCTTCAATCAGCACCCCCGCGTCATCCCCTTGAGCCAGCGGCAGATCGAGCCTTGCCAGTGTGTCGGCAATCGGTCCGCTGGCCAATACCTTGCCCTCATTGAGCAACACGAGATGATCAGCCAGCCGGGCGACTTCTTCTTGTGAGTGACTGACATACAGCACTGGAATGTTCAGCTGCGCATGCAGGCGCTCGAGGTAGGGCAGGATGTCGCGCTTGCGCTGGCTGTCCAGCGCGGCCAGCGGTTCATCCATCAACAAGAGTTTGGGGCTGGTGAGCAAGGCACGCGCAATCCCCACGCGCTGACGTTCGCCCCCCGACAAATGAGCGGGCATGCGTTCTAGCAGGTGGCTGATGCCCAGCAGGTGCGTGGCCTGTACCAACTCCACACGCCGCTCGCTGCGCGGAATGCGCCGCAACCCGAACTCAAGGTTGGCGCGCACCGAAAGGTGAGGGAACAGGCTGGCCTCTTGGAAGATATAGCCCAGCGAACGCTGATGGACCGGCACAAACACCTTGCGCACGCTGTCCTGCCAGACTTGGCCGTTGACCTCGACATACGCCTCGTGAGCGCGCTCAAGGCCCGCGATACAGCGCAAGCAGGTGGTTTTACCCGAGCCCGAGTGACCAAACAGCGCTGTGACGCCTTGCCCCGGCAGTTGCAGGTCAACGTCCAGGGAGAAGTCGCTGTAACTCAGCTTGAGTCGCACATTAAGCTGCGCGCGCATGTTCAGCTCCATTGGGTCGGGCTTCTGCGACTGGAGTACAACGCCAGCAGCACGAGGAAGGAAAACACCAACATGGCCCCGGCCAGCCAATGCGCTTGGGCATACTCCAACGCTTCGACGTGATCGTAGATTTGCACAGACACCACCCGGGTTTTTTCGGGGATGTTGCCACCGATCATCAGCACCACGCCAAACTCGCCTACTGTGTGGGCAAACCCGAGGATCGCGGCGGTCACAAACCCCGGCCGGGCCAGCGGCAGCATCACGCAGAAAAAGGTGTCCAGGGGGTTGGCGCGCAGTGTGGCAGCCACCTCAAGCGGTCGTTTCCCGATCGCAGTGAAGGCATTCTGCAAAGGCTGCACAACAAAGGGCATGGAGTAGATCACGGAGCCAATCACCAGACCGGTAAAGCTGAAGGTCAAGGTGCCAAGCCCCAGGGACTGGGTGAGCTGCCCCAAAAAACCATGGGGCCCCATGGCCAGTAGCAAGTAAAAACCGATCACCGTGGGCGGCAACACCAGTGGCAAAGCCACCACTGCGCCCACGGGGCCACGCCACTTCGACGGTGTATGCGCCAGCCACAGCGCGATTGGAGTCCCCACCACCAACAAAATGGCGGTGGTCAGTGACGCCAGTTTCAGGGTCAGCCAAATGGCGGCGAAATCGGCACTTGAAAGCGGCATTTAGCGTTGGTAGCCATAGGATTTCATGATGGCCGCGGCTTTGGGACCTTTCAGGTAGTCGACCAAGGCGCGTGCAGCGCGATTGTGTTCACCGGTTTTAAGGATCACGGCATCTTGTTTGATGGGGTCATGCATCGCGTCCGGCACGATCCAGGCTGAACCGCTGGTGACACTGCCGTCTTTGTAGATTTGCGACAGCGCAACAAAACCCAGTTCGGCATTGCCCGTCGAAACGAATTGGTAGGCCTGGGTGATGTTCTGCCCTTCGACAATTTTGTCTTTGACCTTGTCCGTCAGGCCCAGCCCGGCCAGCACTTGCGTAGCGGCCAGCCCGTAAGGGGCAGCCTTGGGGTTGGCGATGGCCAGATGCCGGTACTGGTTGGCAAGCAAAGCCTTGTCGGTGCCGTCAATGAACGCTTTATCGGCTGACCACAGCGCCAGCGTGCCAACGGCATAGGTAAACCGCGAGCCCGGCACGATGTCGCCTTCTGTTTCGAGCTTCTGGGGTGTCGTGTCGTCGGCCGCCAGAAACACTTCAAACGGCGCGCCATTTTTGATTTGGGTATAGAACTGGCCTGTCGCCCCGTAGGCTGCGACCACTGTATGGCCCGTGTCTTTTTCAAAATCTTTGGCAATGGCCTGAATAGGGGCGGTGAAATTGGCGGCAACGGCGACTTGAACTTCGTCAGCCTGCACGCCCATCGTCAGGCCGCCGCCCAGAAAGGCAACGATTGCCAAGGGGGCAAAACGCACTGCATGCGCAGTCATCGGGAAACTCCATTTATTGGCGAGGGTGATCCGAACCTGTCGAGGAGGGTCGGGCAATGTGAAGATAATCGCTATAACAAACAGTTTATAGCGCTTTATTTTCAAATGGCCATCATGGCTTCCCGCAGGGACCGTTTCAGCCTGCTTTGCGCAAGGTGATATTGATGCGCTGCTCGCCCAGCAATGAATGGGTTCCGGGTTTGATGGGCAAAATGCCGTGGTAACGCAACCGATCGACGCCGCCCCAGACCACGACATCACCATGAAACAGCGACAGGCGTTGCACAGGGTCGCTGCGTTCAAATCCGCCAAACTGGAACATAGCCGGCAAGCCGAGGGAGATCGACACAATCGGCGCGGTGTAGGCGCGTTCGTTCTTGTCCTGATGCAGTGACATCTTGGCGCCAGGCGCATACGCATTGATCAGGCAAGCATCGGGCACAAAATGCTCGAAGCCTGCTGTCGCCGCAGCGGAGTGTGCGAGGTCAAGCAACGCCTGGGGAATCGCTGGCCAAGGCATGCCGCTTAATGGGTCGACGGGGCTGTAACGGTAGCCTTGAGCACTGGACGTCCATCCCAGCGCGCCGCAACTGCTCAAGCGCGCTGACATGGTGAAACCGCCGGGGGTTTGCATATGACGAAACGGCGATTCATGCAATACGCGCTCAAGTGCTGTTAACAACGCTTCGACCCAGGGCAGGGCAAAACCGCGCAAGACAAACGCCTGCGTACTGAATTGCTCAATGCGGGTGGGCTGTTGCAGGTCGTCTTCGTCGAACAGGTCCAGAGACATGGCGGATCAGAGCGCCTTGCTCACTTTGATCTCGGTAATGGTTTCTTCTTTGCCGTGAATTTTTTCAAGCGCTGCGCGGGCTTCTTCCTCTGACCCGGACGTGAGCTGTGCGAATTCAAAACGGCGCTCGCCGTCGAGTTTGTACTTGATGACGTATTTAGTGGTTGGCACGGGAATTCCTGTCGCTAAGAGACGGTGTCAGGTTTAACGGAGCTTGGAGCTGGAGCGGCGAACGATCTTGATCGAATGCTTCAAGGTCGGCTTGCGCGTCACGCTGATGGCCCGGCTGCTGACCGTATCGATGGTGATGTTCCAGAAGCCGGTGCTTGGTGCGGTGATTCTGGCCGGAAATTTGTCGAATGCCCCGCCGTGGTACGAGTGTCGGCCACCATTTTTGAAGCTGCGAAAGTGCGCATCGCTCATCAGGCGAATGTTGCAGGGATGGGAGCACTCGATGACGACGATGTCATCTTCGTTGAGGTGCTCACGCTGGTGAATGAATTTCATGGGGGCTCCGAAGGGCGCTTTTGCTAAAAAAACAGGACGATAGCATGTGCTTTAGTCCAAGTTGGAGGCTAAACCAGCTTATTATGCTGCCGCGCAGACGAATCTGACGCTTGGCAAATTTAAATTGCTACTTTTTGAGTATTAATTCCCTGCCCGCAGGGAGAAATTTTAAAGATCGATGGTCGTAGGATCTTTAACGGAGGATTTGTATGAAGTGGGGCGTATTGGTGGCAATGCTGGCTTTGGGAGGCTGTGCATCGGTCACGGACATTGAGCAGACATTGCCGACGATGAGTGTGATTTCTGGCAAGAAGCCGGAGGCTTACGCTCAGTGCCTGGTGCAACAGTTATCACGCACACGCAAAGCCCCGCAAATTGAGCCGCACAAGGATGGTTTGCGGGTAATCGTTCCGCAAAAGCTGACCTCGGGGCCCACGGCGGTGATTGATATCGAAGAGCGTTCGGCGGGTAGCAGCATCAAGGTGTACGAAAGCATGTCTAACGTGCCGATTCGTCCAGGTGACATTCGCGCGGCAGCGACGCACTGCATTTCCGGACAATAACCGACCGTTCGTTCTTCCTGCGGCCTACACAAAAAACCTGACAGTTGCTTCTTGCAGCAGTCAGGTTTTTTTCTTACAGGCGCTTTTCAGTGAGGACTACGCGTTGCAGGCAAATGGCCATTAGCTTACTATTTTTGTGCTTATAGGTTTTTCGCCTATGCATATAACAAAAATGGAGCGGCCTACGATGCCTCTTAAGCGAACACTGGCCAGTGGTTTGGTGCTGCTTGCCATGAGCAGCGTTCAGGCCGGGGAACCTCGCAATGTCTTCCTGCAAGGTGGCAGTCAGCCCGGCGCCACAGCCTGCATGGCGTGCCATGGCAGGGATGGCCTGGGCGTAGCCCCGGCAGGTTTCCCACGACTGGCCGGGCTTTCGGCCCAGTACCTGAGCAAACAACTCAGCGACTTCAAAGAGGGCAAGCGGGTGAGTCCGGTCATGCAGCCCTTGGCCAGCGCCTTGACGCCGGACGAGATCACGTCAGTGACCACAGCATTGGCCGCGATGCCTGCGCCACCCGCCCCGTCCATCAATCGCAGCCACGCGGCCAAAGGTGTGGGGCAGACGCTGGCCCTGCGCGGCGCCTGGGAGCGCAACATTCCTGAGTGTGTGAGCTGCCATGGCCCTGGCGGCGCAGGAGTGGGCAGCGCGTTTCCGCCACTGGCCAATCAACCCGCCCTATACCTTGCCGGGCAGCTAAATGCATGGCGTTCGGGCCTGCGCCGCAATGACCCGAGTGACCTCATGGGGCACATCGCCAAGGCCATGACGGAAGAAGAAGTGACGGCGGTCGCCGAATATTTCGCCACTGTGGCGCCTCAGGAGGCTGCGCAATGACACGTCTGTTAACCGGTTATGCGCTTTGTGTGCTGGTTGCACCGATGGTGCGTGCAGCCCCCATTGCCATGGAAGATCAGTCGCAACTGAAAATCCCGCCTGCGGCTCAGCACGCGAAAGCCTATTTTCGTCCTCCGCAGCAAAGCGAACTTCCCGACAATGCCTATGGAAAGATGGTCATGGACGGGTACGCACTGTTTGTGGACACCAAACGTCAAGCGCCACAGTTTGTCGGCAATGGCCTCAATTGCACCAATTGCCACCTGGATCAGGGCAGGCTGGCCAACTCCGCTCCCCTGTGGGGCGCCTACACGATGTATCCCGCCTATCGCCAGAAGAATGACAAGGTCAATACCTTTGCCGAACGCCTGCAGGGCTGTTTTCAGTTCAGCATGAATGGCGGCACGCCACCGGCCGCCGACAGTCGAGAAATCACCGCGCTATCGGTGTATGCCTATTGGTTGTCGACAACCGCGCCGGTTGGGGTCGAGTTGCCAGGGCGCGGCTATCCGCAAGTGCCGCAGCCCGCAGGTGGCTACGATCTTGAGCGCGGAGCGGCTGTTTATGAGGCGCAGTGTGCGTTATGCCATGGCAATCAGGGGCAAGGTCAGAAAGTCGGGACCGATTACGTGATGCCACCTTTGTGGGGTAAAGACTCCTACAACTGGGGGGCAGGCATGCACCGCATCAACACAGCGGCGTCGTTCATCAAACACAATATGCCGCTGGGTAAACCCGGCAGCTTGAGCGACGAGCAAGCATGGGATGTGGCGGCTTTCATCAATACGCACGAGCGACCACAAGACCCACGTCTGGTGGAGGGTTCGATTGAGAAAACCCGCGTGAAATATCACGCCAATGACGGGGTCAATGCGTACGGGCAAACCATTAATGGCATTTTGATCGGGCAGGGGATCCAGTAAACTTCGCGCCTTGAACCTCGCTACCGTTAAAGGCGTGTACAGCCACGGCAGTTTTTCAGGAGAACGCGATGAAACGAGCGCTCGTGCAGCAGCGTCATGCCGACGGCAGCATTACCGCCACCCATGCCATCCCTAACCCGGCAGCGACCGAGGAGTGGATTGTATTTTTCAAGAAGAGTGCAGGGCGCAGCTTCTTTTTAGTGGATGACAACGACGAAGTTGAATCCTTTGAGCGTCTGGATGCGCTGGTAGAAACCTTGCGTTCCCTGGGTATCAAATTCGTCGAAGTCCACCTGTGAGCAGTGTGCTATTTGCACATCACCACGATGGTACGGCTGGTGAAATTTCCTACATCAACACCCATGGTTTTTTCACTTTCCTTCACGGCTGAGGAGCCATCGGTGCCGACAATGGTGTAGCCGGTGCCCGCGCAAGAGGCGTCTGCCTTTTCATAGCATTTGCCCCAGGACATGGCCTCGCCCGAGCAGTCGATGCTCAGCCCCTGTTGTCCGTCGGGCAAATAGGTGTTGGACGCCGTGGCGCAGCCTCCAAGGGACAGCAGTACACATATCAGGATCTTTTTCATTGAGTGCCAATTATCGCGAAGGAGAGGATCAGGAATTGTTCTTGCGCTTGCGCACGGGTGCCGATGGCTGATCCTGGAGCACGTTGGCCACTTCAGTCGCAGCGGCCTCACTTCCAAAAGGGCCTGCAATCGGCTCATCGGTGCTATCCAGAACCCACCAGGCATCGGTCTGGAGTTGTTTGATCAGATACCCGTTAACTTTTTTTACATCCGACATGACACGCTGAACTCACTGACTGGAAAAGAGCGCCATGTTACCGCCATTCCGGGCATTTGCGCTGTCAAGGATGCGTAAGTGCCACTCGCCACAAAGAGACCCTGGTGCGGTTTCAGAGGTTCCATGAAAGGCATCCGCACATGAAAAAAAAGTTAAAAAGGAACTAATGTCCTGAGCGGTTAATTCAAAAATCTATTTTTAATCGCACCCAGCTTTGCTTTATGCACCGAGCTGATGATGGTTTCAGCCGTTTTGTTCCACTTGAATGGTTTTGCTGAGTGCTCATTGTGGGCTTC
>NZ_JYKY01000041.1 GCF_001042985.1 Pseudomonas lundensis | reverse complement strand
TGAATACATCCATTATTACAACCATGACCGTATCAAACTGACGCTCAACAGCCTAAGCCCTGTGGGATACAGGACTCAGGCTGTGCAGGGCGCTAGTTAATCTGTCCAACTTTTGGGGGGCAGTTCACCTTCCTCACGTCTCCACCGCCGGGCTATGCCTCCCGTGGTCTGGGCACTTTCAGCTCGTTCTCCGGGCTGCAAAAGGAACAGGCCAAGCTGTCGCTGGAGTCATGGGCCGATGTGGCCAAAGTGACCTTCACTGAAGGCCCGGCGGCACGCGGTGACGATGGTCACATGACCTTCGCCAACTTCAGCGCCAGCAACGGCGGGGCTGCGTTTGCCTACCTGCCGAACAGCTCGCGCAAAGGCGAGTCGTGGTACCTGATCAACAAGGACTACGACGTCAACAAAACCCCGGGGGAAGGCAACTACGGTCGTCAGACCCTGACCCACGAGATCGGTCACACCCTGGGCCTGTCACACCCCGGCGACTACAACGCCGGTAATGGCAACCCGAGCTACCGTGATGCGGTGTATGGCGAAGACACCCGTGCTTACAGTGTCATGAGCTACTGGAGTGAGAAGAACACCGGCCAAGTGTTCACCAAGACCGGGGAAGGCGCTTATGCGTCGGCGCCACTGCTCGATGACATTGCTGCGGTGCAGAAGCTGTATGGCGCGAACATGGAAACCCGCGCCGGTGACACCGTTTATGGGTTCAACTCCACGGCTGACCGCGACTACTACAGCGCCACTTCGGCCACCGACAAGCTGATTTTTTCGGTGTGGGATGGCGGCGGCAATGACACGCTGGACTTCTCGGGTTTCAGCCAGAACCAGAAAATCAACCTGGCCGCCGGTTCGTTCTCTGACGTGGGCGGGATGACCGGTAACGTGTCGATCGCTCAAGGCGTGACCATCGAAAACGCCATTGGGGGTTCGGGTAACGACCTGTTGCTGGGCAACGCGGCCTCCAACCTCCTCAAGGGCGGTGCCGGCAACGACATCCTCTACGGCGGTGGCGGGGCAGACAAACTGTGGGGCGGGAGCGGTTCTGACACGTTTGTTTACCGTGAAGTGTCTGATTCGACCCCCAAGGCGGCCGATACCCTCATGGATTTCCAGACCGGGCTCGACAAAATCGACCTCACCGGGATTACTCATCTCAGTGGGTTGAATTTCGTCAATGCGTTCACCGGTCAGGCGGGTGATGCGGTCGTCAGCTACAACCAGGCCAGCAATGCTGGCTCGCTGCAAGTGGACTTCAGCGGACACGGCGTCGCCGATTTCCTGATCACCACCGTCGGGCAAGTGGCAACTTACGACATCGTCGCGTAGGGCTGTCGGTAAACGGGCAGCGCGCAAGCGCTGCCCTCTGGCACTACGCCGAGGTCTCATGAACACTGCATACCGTTTTATACAAGCAATGGGCTGTGTAGCCGCATTGCTGTTGACTACCACAGAGAGCGCCATGGCCAGTTCGCTGATGTTATTAAGCCCCGCACAAGTGGCGGGCAGGTGGACGTTTTATGTGAAAGGAGGCGAACAGGACGCGTGCACAGTCACGTTGAAAAAGGACCGGACCTTCAGTGCGCAGGCTCGCTGTTTACAGGCGTGGTTGGGCCGAACCCCGACCCGGTGGTCGCCCACGCCGGATGGCCTTTTGCTCATTGGAAAAGATGGGTCGCAGTCACTCTTTTTGGAGTTGCGAGAACCGGGTTGCTATGAAGGCTCAGTCGATGGCACTAAAACCCTGGTGATGAAACGCACGCACTTACAAAGTGTGGATTAGCGCAATCATGCCAGCGCCGTTATTCAGGCCGGATCAGTTGTGCCCGTAAACGCCGGATCAGGCCTGCACACATAACAACATTGAACGGCAACAAGGCAACGGGCAGGTATTCGCCAGTGCCTGTGGACCTGGTTTATTGATCAAGGAAGATTCATGAAGCGGCTGAAAAGCAGTCCCGTCGCGCCCCTCATACAGGTATTGGCCGACTATAAAAAGATTCTCATCAGTGTCGGGTGTTTTACGGCCTTGATTAACATCCTGATGCTCGTGCCTTCTATTTATATGCTTCAGGTGTATGACCGGGTGCTGTCATCACAGAACACCACCACGCTGGCGATGTTGTCCTTGATGGTGGTGGGGTTCTTTATCTTTATTGGCACGCTAGAAACCGTTCGCAGTTTTATCGTGATACGCATCGGTAGCCAGTTGGAGCGCCGTTTCAATCAGCAGGTGTACCGTGCCGCGTTCGAGCGCAACCTGTTTAGCGGCCAGGCCCACGCCGGTCAGGCGCTGGGCGACCTGACCCTGATTCGTCAATTTGTCACCGGCCCGGCGTTATTCGCTTTTTTCGATGCACCGTGGTTTCCGGTGTACCTGTTTGTGATTTTCATGTTCAACACCTGGCTGGGGGTTTTTGCCACGGCGGGTGCCGCCGTGTTGATCGCCCTGGCCTGTGTCAATGAAGTCATGACCCGCAAATCCCTGAGCCAGGCCAGTGTGTTTTCGCAACAATCCAGTCAGTTGGCCACCAGCCATTTGCACAATGCCGAGACCATTCAGGCCATGGGCATGCTGGGCGTGTTACGTAAGCGCTGGTTCAACGTCCATTCGCGCTTTCTGACCGAGCAGAACAAGGCCAGCGACACCGGCGCGGTCATCGGCTCGGTGAGTAAAACCCTGCGCCTGTGCCTGCAATCGCTGGTGTTGGGGCTGGGGGCGTTGTTGGTGATTCAAGGCGACATGAGCGCGGGCATGATGATCGCCGGTTCGATTCTCATGGGCCGTGTGCTCAGCCCCATCGACCAGCTGATAGCCGTCTGGAAACAGTGGAGTTCCGCCAAGCTGGCCTACCAGCGGCTGGACGGTTTGTTGCGTGAGCACCCGGCGGTGCAAGAGAACATGGCGTTGCCTGCGCCCAAGGGTCACCTGAGTTTCGAAGACGTCAGTGCGGCGCCTCCGGGCATTCGTCTGCCGATCCTGCATCACGTCAGTTTCAGCCTGGTGGCGGGCGAGGTGTTGGGGGTGCTCGGGGCTTCGGGCTCCGGCAAATCGACTCTGGCCCGGGTACTGGTCGGCGTCTGGCCGACCCTGGCGGGCACGGTGCGTCTGGACGGGGCCGATATCCACCAATGGGACCGCGACCAACTTGGGCCTTATATCGGCTATTTGCCGCAAGACATTGAACTGTTCAGTGGCACCATCGCCGACAACATCGCGCGGTTCCGCGACGCTGACCCGCAACAGGTGGTGGCGGCGGCCCGGCAGGCCGGGGTCCACGAGATGATCCTGCGCTTACCAAACGGGTACGACACGCTGCTGGGGGATGATGGCAGCGGCTTGTCCGGCGGCCAGAAACAGCGCGTGGCGCTTGCCCGCGCGCTGTACGGCAGCCCGAGCCTGGTGGTGCTCGATGAACCCAACTCCAATCTGGATGCCGTGGGCGACGCGGCACTCACCCGTGCCATTGCCCAGCTCAAGGCACAAGGCTGCACTGTGGTGCTGGTGACGCACCGTTCTGCGTCGTTGGCGCAGGCCGACAAACTGCTGGTGCTCAACGAGGGCCGCACCCAGGTGTTCGGGCCGAGCGCCGAGGTGCTCAAGGCGCTGACCGGCGCCCAGCAACAACAGGCGGCCGCCACTGGCATCCCTCGCACCCATCAGGCACAGACGCGCAGCAGCGGCGCATGAGCAAGGACGCACGCATCATGAACAATCAACAACAGTCGCAAGCCATGGAACGTGGCGCCGGGTTTTACGTGCGCATGGGCTGGATCCTGACCCTGATCGGCGCAGGCAGTTTCTTTGCCTGGGCCAGCCTCGCGCCGCTGGACGAAGGCATTCCGGTGCAGGGCACCGTGGTGGTGTCGGGTAAACGCAAGGCCGTCCAGTCCCTGGGCGCGGGGGTGGTCAGCCAGATTCTAGTGCGCGAGGGCCAGGCGGTGCATCAGGGTGAACCGCTGTTTCGTCTGGACCAGACCCAGGTCCAGGCGGATGTACAATCGTTACGCGCGCAGTACCGCATGGCGTGGGCCAGCACGGCACGCTGGCAGAGTGAGCGCGACAACTTGCAGCAGGTGAGTTTCCCGCCCGAATTGAGCAATAACCCCGACCCGCGGTTGGCGCTGGTGCTTGAAGGTCAGCAGCAGCTGTTCAGCAGCCGTCGTGAAGCCTTTGCCCGCGAGCAATCCGCGCTCAAGGCCAGCATCGAAGGCGCGACCCGGCAATTGGCCGGCATGCGCCGCGCGCGGGGAGACCTCACCGCTCAGGCCGATTCCCTGCGTCAGCAGTTGAACAACCTGCGGCCGCTGGCGGAAAACGGCTACATCCCGCGCAACCGCCTGATGGAGTACGAGCGCCAGTTGTCCCAAGTGCAACAGGACGTGGCGCAAAACACCGGGGAAAGCGGGCGTATCGAGCAGGGCATTCTTGAGTCGCGCCTCAAGCTGGCGCAGCACATCGACGAATATCAAAAGGAAGTCCGCACTCAACTGGCTGACGCGCAACTCAAAAGCCTGACCCTTGAGCAACAACTGGCGTCCGCCGGGTTTGACTTGCAGCACAGCGAAATTACCGCGCCGGCAGACGGAATTGCAGTGAATTTGGGGGTACACACCGAAGGCGCAGTGGTCCGCGCCGGTGAAACCCTGCTGGAAATCGTGCCCCAAGGGACGCGACTGGAAGTCGAAGGGCGCTTGCCGGTGAACCTGGTGGACCGGGTGGGCAGCGAGTTGCCGGTGGACATTCTGTTCACGGCATTCAATCAGAGCAGTACGCCCCGGGTGTCGGGCGAAGTCAGCCTGGTCTCGGCCGACCAACTGCTGGATGAGAAAACCGGCATGCCGTATTACGTGCTGCGCAGCTCAGTGAGCGACCAGGCGCTCGAAACGCTCAACGGCCTGGTGATCAAACCCGGTATGCCGGCGGAGATGTTCGTGCGCACGGGCGAGCGTTCACTGCTCAATTACCTGTTCAAACCACTGTTGGATCGCGCAGGTTCTGCGTTGACTGAGCGATAGGAAATTGCGACGTATGAAAGCAGCTTCAAGAGTGTGCCTGGGGTGGGCGTTATGGGCGGCAATGACTGCCAGCGCGCAGGCGATGGGACCGTTTCAAGTGTACGAACAGGCGTTGCGCAACGATCCCGAGTTTCTCGGGGCGATTGAAGAGAAAAATGCCGGTCAAGAGAATCGCCTCATCGGCCGGGCGGGTTTGCTGCCCAAGTTGTCTTACAGCTACAACAAGGGGCGTAACCATTCCAAAGCCACTTACCTGAATGACCAGGGCAACCGCCACGAAGACCGCAACTACAACAGTTATGGGTCGACGTTCTTGCTCCAGCAGCCACTGATTGACTACGAGGCGTACGCCAATTACCGCAAGGGCGTGGCGCAAACGCTGTTCGCGAACGAGACATTTCGCAGCAAGAGTCAGGAACTGTTGGTACGCGTCCTGACCCATTACACCCAGGCCTTGTTTGCGCAGGATCAAATCGATAACGCACGGGCGAAGAAAAAAGCCTACGAGCAACAATTCCGACAAAACGAGCACATGTTTCGTCAGGGTGAAGGCACCCGTACCGACATTCTTGAAGCCGAATCGCGCTACGAACTTGCCACCGCCGAAGAAATTCAGGCCCAGGATGAGCAGGACGCGGCGTTGCGCGAGTTGGGCGCCCTGATAGGCCAGCAGACGGTCGATATCGATCAGTTGATCCCCTTGGCACCCGGCTTCAACCCCTTCGCGCTGGAGCCCGGTAACTTTTCGACATGGCACGAAATCGCCCTGGCCAATAACCCGGTGCTGGCCTCCCAGCGCGAAGCCCTGGACGTGGCGCGCTACGAGGTTGAGCGCAACCGGGCCGGGCATCTGCCCAAACTCAATGCTTACGCCAGCGTGCGCAAGATGGAGTCCGAAAGCGGTAATACCTACAACCAGCGTTATGACACCAACACCATTGGCATTGAAGTCAGTCTGCCCCTGTATTCGGGCGGTGGCGTATCGGCGTCCGTGCGCCAAGCCCGCAGCAACCTGTCGCAGGTCGAATACGAACTGGAAGGTAAAACCCGGGAAACCCTGATTGAGTTGCGTCGCCAATTCAACGCGTGTCAGTCGGGGGTCAGCAAACTACGGGCGTATCAGAAAGCCCTGACCTCAGCCGAGGCGCTGGTGGTCTCGACCCGGCAAAGCATTCTGGGCGGAGAGCGGGTCAACCTCGATGCCCTGAACGCTGAGCAGCAGCTCTACAGCACGCGCCGCGATCTGGCACAAACGCGCTACGACTACTTGTTGGCATGGACCAAATTGCATTTTTACGCAGGCACCCTGCGTGAGCAGGACCTGGCGAAGGTCGATGAAGCCTTTGTGCCGCGCGCTGGGGCACAGCCAATTCATCCGTGAGGAGGGCAAGAACATGGCAGTGTTTGACTACAAACACGTGGGCAACAGCGCTTCAACGGCACTCGTTAAAGACGCACTGGCCCTCACGTTGTACAGCTATCACAACCTTGATCACGGGTTTGACGCGGGGTATCAGAAGCACGGGATGGGCGTCGGTTTACCGCTGACGCTGGTCACGGCCGTGTTGGGCGGGGTGGATTCGCAAGGCGTGGTGCCGGGCATCCCGTGGAACCCTGACTCGGAAAAACTGGCTCGCGAGGCCGTTGAGAAGGCCGGATGGACGCCCATCAGTGCCGGTCAGTTGGGGTATGCCGGCAAAGTGGATCATCGCGGCACCTTTTATGGCGAGCAAAAAGGCTATGACACGGCACAAGTCGAAATCATGGGCAAATATGCTGCCGATGGGCAGTTGACGTCCATCGGCATCGGGTTTCGCGGCACCAGTGGCCCGCGCGAGTCGTTGATTACCGATGCCCTTGGCGATGTCATCAGCGATCTGCTGGCTGCCTTCGGCCCCGACGATTACGCGCGCCAGTACACCGGCCAGGCGTTTGACGGGTTGCTGGGCAGCGTCGCCACGTTTGCCCGGGCACATGGACTGAGCGGCAACAATGTACTGGTCACCGGCCATAGCCTTGGCGGGCTGGCGGTCAACAGCCTGGCAGACCTGAGCAACGAACGCTGGGCCGGGTTTTATCGCGAGGCGAACTACATTGCCTTCGCCTCGCCCACGCAAAGCGAAACCACGCAAAACGTGCTGAACATCGGGTACGAAAACGACCCGGTGTTCCGTGCACTGGACGGATCGGGCTTCACCTTCTCGTCATTGGGCGTACACGACGCGCCCCAGCCGTCGGCGACCAACAATATCGTGAGCTTCAACGACCATTACGCTTCGACCGCGTGGAATGTGCTGCCGTTCTCCATCGTCAATGTCTCGACCTGGATCAGCCATCTGCCCAGCGGCTATGGCCACGGCCTGAACCGCCTCCTTGATTCGGCGTTTTATCACCTGACCCATAAAGACGCGACCCTCGTGGTGGCCAATTTGTCCGGCCCGGCGCGGGAAACGACTTGGGTGCAGGACCTCAACCGCCATGCGCAAGCGCACACCGGCAGCACGTTCATCATCGGCAGCGACAGCGATGACTTGATTCAGGGCGGGCGCGGCAATGATTTTCTGGAGGGCCGCGAAGGCAACGACACCTTTCGTGACAGTGGCGGCTACAACATCATTCTGGGCGGCCAGGGCGTCAATACGCTGGAGTTGCAACGCGCACTGCACACGGTTGAGGTGGTGAACGACGGGCATGGAACGTTGTACGTGCGCGACACCGACGGCGGTCTCAGCCTGACCCGTGACCTCAGCCAGTTGGTGAGCGATGAAGCCGGGTGGCTGGGCATTCGTCAGCCGGTTACGCACCGGATCGCCGATGATGGGCTGTGGGCGGGCACTCAGCGCAGCGACTATGCCCACTCGGTGAACGGCGGCCTGCAGGGCAGTACGCTCAAGGCCACAACACAAGGTGACTGGCTGATCGGGCAGGGTGCCGATGACCGGTTGATTGGCACGCTGGGCCAGCATGTGTTTATCGCAGGCGGCGGCGATGATCGGCTGGAGTCAGCGGGCGGCAACAACACGTTTGTGTTTAGCGGCCATTTCGGTCACGACTCGCTGCTTGGTTATCAGCCCACCGACACGCTCGTGTTCCTGGGCGTGGAAGGTGGCTACGACGCGGATTACCGGGCCCATGCCCGTGCCGCGGGAGCTGACACGGTGCTCAGTTTTGCTGACAGTTCGGTGACGTTGGTGGGCGTCGGGCTAGCCACGCTGAACGGCGCAGAGATCGTGATTGCGTGAACGTGGGGAGAACAGCGGCGCAGGAAAACCCTGCGCCGCTGTAGCGTTTACACCTTGAACTGGCGCAGTAACTGGTTGAGTTGCACGCTTAGTTCTTTGAGGTGCAGGCTGGCCACACTGGATTGCTCGGCCGCCTGAGCGGTGCTTTGCGACAAGCCGGCGGCTTGCGTCACGTTCTGGTTGATGTCTTCTACGACATGCGACTGTTGCAGCGTTGCACTGGCAATCGACGCGTTGAGGCCGTTCAGGTTGGTGAGCGCCTGACCGATACTGCTCAAACTTTGCCCGGCCTGCGTGGCTTGCTCGATCGTCAGCTGGGAAGCACGGCTGCTGCTGGCAATGACGTTGACGGCCGCTTCAGAGTGTTTTTGCAGCCCCTCAATCATGGCCTGGATGTCCGCGGTCGACTTTTGCGTACGTTGGGCCAGCAAACGCACTTCGTCCGCCACCACCGCGAAGCCGCGACCCTGCTCACCCGCGCGCGCCGCTTCAATGGCCGCGTTCAGGGCCAGCAAGTTGGTTTGCTCGGCAATCGAGCGGATCACTTCCAGCACCGTGCTGATGTCTGTGGTTTGCGAGGCCAGCGTGCGAATCACCTCCACCGCCTGACTGATCGTGCCGGACAGGTCGTCTATCTGCTGCAAGCTGCTGTCGATGTTGTGCTGGCCCTGTTGCGCCTGGTCCTGCGCGCCGCGCATTTCGCTGGCCGCGTGTTCGGCGTTTTTGGCCACGTCCTGCACGGCGTAACTGACCTCGTTGATCGCCGTGGCCACTTGATCCATTTGCAGCGCCTGTTGCTGGCAACGCTGCTGGGCCTCGCTGGCATCGTGGCCCATTTGCGTGGACGACTGATCCAGCGCCGTGGCCGTGGACTGCAAATGACCTACCACATTACGCAATTTGGCAACAAAGCCATTGAAGTGTTGCGCCATTGAGGTCAGTTCATCCTGGCCGTGGGTGTCCAGGCTGCGGGTCAGGTCGCTCTCGCCGCTGGCAATGTTGGCCATGGCCTGCACGGCTTCTTGCAGGGGCCGCACGATGCTGCGGGCTATCAGCGTCACCAGCGCGGCCATGATCAACGCAATGCCCAGCCCGACCCAGCAGGCTCTCCAGACCTGGCCCCAGAACTCGGCCTGCATGTCGTCGATGTATACGCCGGAGCCGATGACCCACCCCCAGGGCTCAAATAGTTGCACGTAGGACGTTTTCTGCACCGGAGCGTCAGAGCCCGGTTTCGGCCAGCGGTAATCGACCATGCCCGCGCCCTTGGTTTTGGCCAGCGTCGCCATCTCGTTGAAGAGCGCAAAGCCGTCAGGGTCTTTGATCGCAGAGAGGTCTTTGCCATCGAGCTTGGGGTTGGTGGGGTGCATGACCATGTAGGGGCGCAGGTCATTGATCCAGAAGTAGTCGTCGTGGTCGTAACGTAACTGCCTGACCACAGCCAGCGCCTGCTGTTGCGCGGCTTCACGGCTCAAGGTGCCGGCCGTTTCAAGCCCGTGGTAGTGGTTCAGGATGCCGCTGGCCGTCTGCACCACGTGTTGGGTCTTCTGCACTTTGCCCTGATAGAGGTCTTCATGGATCTGTTTAAGCATCAACAAACCCAACGCCAGCAGCATGGCCATGGCCACGAGTAAAATCAGCCACAAACGACGACTGATAGACAACCTGCGTAAGGTATTCATAGAACGGTCACTCCTTGTTTTTCTTCTTGTCGTCGACACTCATGGGCATCCAAGCATGCTTTGCGGGCGTGGCCCATGCGACTTGCGTCTAATGTCATAGCAGCGAAAAGTGAATGTGTCTGATAGGATCTCGGCCGAAACGGGAAAACCTGTAAGTTTCTTGATTTCTGACACTTTTTTCACATCGCACTGGCGAAAATCCACGCGTGTGACCCACCTGCGGCAGCGGTTGCACACACTCACATTTCAATAATCAGTCCGGCACGATGCGGGGCTTCATGGGGGAACAATGGATCTTTGGACTGCCGCACAGGCGTTGATACTCGGCGTGGTAGAAGGCCTGACGGAATTTTTGCCCATCTCCAGTACAGGCCACCAGATCATCGTCGCAGACTTGCTCAATTTCGGTGGTGAGCGAGCCATGGCGTTCAACATCATCATTCAGCTCGGTGCCATCCTGGCCGTGGTCTGGGAGTTCCGGCGCAAAATTTTGGACGTTGTCACCGGGTTGCCCACACAGCCCAAGGCGCGTCGTTTTACGGTCAACCTGATGATCGCCGTGCTGCCCGCCGTAGTGCTGGGCATTATCTTTGCCGACACCATTCACCACTACCTGTTCAACCCGATCACCGTGGCTGCTGCGTTGGTGATTGGCGGGGTGATCATGCTCTGGGCGGAACGCCGTGAGCACGTAATTCACGCCGAAACCGTCGATGACATGACCTGGAAAGACGCGGTAAAAATCGGTTTTGCACAGTGCCTGGCCATGATCCCCGGCACCTCGCGGTCGGGCTCGACGATTATTGGCGGCTTGCTGTTCGGGTTATCGCGCAAGGCGGCCACTGAGTTTTCATTCTTTCTGGCCATGCCGACCATGGTCGGGGCGGCGGTGTACTCCGGTTACAAATACCGTCACTTGTTTCAGCCTGACGATTTGCCCGTCTTCGCGATTGGCTTTGTGACCTCGTTTGTCTTCGCCATGATTGCAGTGCGTGCGTTGCTCAAGTTCATTTCCAACCACAGTTACGCGGCGTTTGCCTGGTACCGCATCGCGTTCGGGTTGTTGATTCTCGCGACCTGGCAGTTTGGCTGGATTAACTGGACGGCGGCGGCTGCGTGAACAAATCAGTCCGAGAACGTCGCGAATACGTGGGCATGCCTGAGCGTGGCAACGGCCCGATCCGCGGGTTGAAGTTCAAGCTCGTTATTTTTGCAGCGCTGTGCGCGTTGCCCCTGGGCGGCGCGGCGACATTGTTGATTACCGGGGTCAGCCGCGTTCCGTTACTGATCTATCTGGTCACCAGCGTACTGGCATTTGGTCTGTACGGGTATGACAAGCAGCGGGCCAAAACCGGCCAGTGGCGCATCCCGGAGAAGGTCTTGCACGGCGTTGAGCTGTTGGGGGGCTGGCCCGGCGCGTGTGTGGCCCAGCAACTGTTGCGCCACAAGACGCGCAAGGTCTCGTTTCAAATCTGGTTCTGGCTGATTGTGGCCTTGCACCAGGCGATCTGGATCGATGTGCTGTTTTTGAAAATGACCCTGCTGGACTTGTAGCTCTGAGCCAAAGCGCGTCAGAGCAGTAACCCGATCTGACGCTTTTTTGGCAGTTTGGCTACCACCAACTGGTGGGCGCGGCGCAACAAGTCTTGCAGCTCTTCGGCGCTCATGGGGTAGGGCGGCTGCATATTGATCCAGTGCGCCCGTGCCAAATACGGGGAGGGGCGTATACCGGGCCGATCGACATACCCCAGAAACAGCTCTTTCTCCACCTTGAACGACAACCCGTCCTTATTCAGGTTGAACAGCGCAAACATCTTGCTCTGGTCGACGTAAAACACCTGCACGCCTCCCCATTTGATGTCTTCTTTGGCACCGGGCAACTGACGGCAAAAATCAGCAATCTCGTCCTTGTTCATCCTGTTGGTGCTCATAGCAGCTTGTCTCCACAGCGTTCGAATGATTCAACCAAATGTTCCATCCAGGCGCGCACGGCGGGCATTACCCCGCGCCGATGCGGGTAAACGGCATGTAGCCAACCCCCCGGCAATGACCAGTTGGGCAGCAACTGTACAAGCTGGCCTGTTTGCAATTCCTGTTCGCAGTACATCATGGGCAGTACGGTAAACCCCAAGCCCGACAGGGTGCAGGCTTTGCGCACGATGAAATCATCGATGCCCAAGCGCGCTTCCAGTACCAGGTCACAGGGGCTGCCCAACTCATCGAGCATGCGCAAGTGAACCATGCGGTCGGCTTCAAGCGCGCCCAGCACGGGTACGTGCTTCAAGTCGTCCGGATGTTCGATGGACCATTGGCTGGCAAATGCCGGGCTGGCGACCATGACGGTTTGCGCCTGCCGCAATCGACGGGTAGCCAGCAGCGGGTCTTCGTCCCCCAGCTCACGCACGCGCAGGGCCACGTCGATGCCCTCGGTAATCAGGTCGACGCGGCGGTTGAGCAGCAGCATTTCAAGCTGCACATGAGGGTAGGTGCGTAAAAAGGCGCTGATGACGTCAGGCATGAATTCATGGGCCAGCCCCACGGGGCATGACACCCGCAACGGGCCACGTGGCTCGCTGGACATACTGGCCACGGCTTCGTCTGCCATTTCCGCTTCCAGCAGCATCGCCTGACAGTGGCGCAGGTAACGTTCTCCCACGGCCGTCAGCTTGAGTTGGCGGGTTGTGCGTTGTAACAAGCGCGCGCCGAGGCGATCTTCAAGTTCGGCCACGCGCCTGGACAAACGGGATTTCGGGATGCCCAACAAGCGTCCAGCGGCGGCAAATCCACCGGCTTCCACCACTTTGGCGAAGTAATACAGATCGTTCAGGTCTTGCATGACGCGCTCACTGTCCTACAGGTGGGACGAACTATCGCATGAGTGGCGACTTATCGTCGATTGCTTTCATGGGTAGCATCCTCCCCACTTGATCGCCGGGCGGCGGTCCTCACCTCTGGAGATCACCATGAACGTTTTGCACATCGATTCGAGCATACTGGGCGACAACTCGGCATCCCGTCAGTTGAGTCGTGCCGTGATCAACGCCTGGCAAGCGGCTGATCCTGACCTTAACGTGAGCTATCGCGACCTGGCGGCCGAAGCCATCGACCACTTTTCGGCCGCTACGCTGGTGGCTGCCGGTACCGCCGCTGAACTGCGCGATGCGGCCCAACAACACGAAGCGCAATTGAGCGCCGACACCCTGGCACAGTTCCTGGCCGCCGATGCTGTCGTGATTGGGGCGCCGATGTACAACTTCACCATTGCGACTCAGCTCAAGGCGTGGATTGACCGCATCGCTGTTGCCGGTCAGACATTTCGCTACACCGACGCCGGTCCTGAAGGCCTGTGCGGCAATAAAAAAGTGATTGTGGTGTCGACGTCGGGCGGTTTGCACGTCGGTCAGCCGACCGGGCTGGCCCATGAAGACTACTTGAAGGTCATGCTCGGCTTTATGGGCATCACCGATGTGACGTTCGTTCGTGCCCACGGTCTGGCTTATGGCGATGACGTTCGCAGCAAAGCCATGAACGATGCTCATGCGCACATTACTGGAGCGTTGTTCAGCGCAGCGTAAGCTTGCGGCACAGTGTCACCCGCTAAACTCTGTATTCTGGCTGTCAGCAAATGGCCCGGGTACGGAGTTTTTTGCATCTTGAGCCAAGGCCCTGGCCTGAACCGTGCTTGGCACCCGTACTTAAGTTCAGGTGTGACAAATACCGGCTAAACGCCTTCAGCGGTGAGCGATCATGGTGCGTGCGTGTGCGCTTCTCATGCTTTTTTTGGCTTGCAGCCCTTGGGCGGTGCAGGCCGAACCGTCCCTGCACTGGAGTGTCGGGTTTCATCGGCTCACGTTTCTCGATCCGCTCGATGACCGACCGATGCATGCCATTGCCTTCTATCCATCCACCGGTAAAGAAGGGCGCAGCACGATTGGCGCTTATCAAATGGATGCCACGCAAAACGCCCGCATAGCGAAGGGCCGCTATCCGTTGTTGATGCTCTCCCATGGCAACACTGGCACACCGCTGGCCTTGCATGACCTGGCCACCGCGTTGGCGCGCAAAGGGTTTGTCGTGGTTGCGGTGCTGCACCCGGGGGACAACGATAAGGACCACAGCCGGTTGGGCACGCTGAGCAATCTATACGGCAGGCCGATGCAAATATCAGCCGCCATCGACGCGACGTTACAGGACAGTCGCTTGTCGCCCTACGTCTTGCCCGATGCACTCGGGGTGATTGGCTATTCGGCCGGCGGTGAGACGGCGCTGATCCTGGCCGGTGCGCAGCCTGATCTGGAGCGGCTGAGGAGCTATTGTCAGGAGCGGCCAGGGGATCGTGATGCGTGTACGACCCAGGGTGAATTGATTGCAGACCGGGACGACCTTGCCCCCGTGGCGGATGTTCGCGTTCAGGCGCTGTTATTGCTGGCGCCGCTGAGCCTTATGTTTGGTCGGCAAACCCTTGCCGACGTGCATGTACCTGTCCTGCTTTACAGTGGGGATGGCGATAAGTTGGTGTTTCCGGACAAAAACTCGGATGCGCTGGCTCGCAAACTGCCTACAGCGCCTGAGTTCAAAGTCATACCGGGCGCTGGGCACTTTGTGTTCATGGCGCCCTGCACCGATGAGCAGATGGCGACAATGCCCGGTTTGTGTACCGACGCCGAGGGTGTGGATCGGGAGGACATTCACCGTGATCTTATTGACGAAGCAGGGCGATTCTTCCGTCAGTCATTGATAAACAGTGCTCACAATGGGCTACGTACGGCTGACCACAGATGAGGCGCAGGATCGTCCGCGCACAACATGAAAAACCCGTCACGGGGACGGGTTTTCAAGATGACGCGCTGTAATCAGGGGGGGTGTGAAATCAGAACACCACACCCTGGCTGCGCAGGTAGTCATCGTAGGTGCCGCTGAAATCGATCACGCCACTTGGGCTCAGCTCGATAATGCGCGTGGCCAGCGAGGAAACGAACTCGCGGTCATGGCTGACGAACACCAGCGTACCGGGGTAGTTTTCCAGCGCCAGGTTCAAGGCTTCGATGGATTCCATGTCCAAGTGGTTGGTCGGTTCGTCCATCACCAGTACGTTCGGTTTTTGCAGGATCAGCTTGCCGAACAGCATGCGGCCTTGCTCACCACCGGAAATCACTTTGACCGACTTCAGGATTTCATCGTTGGAGAACAGCATGCGGCCCAGTGTGCCACGTACCATTTGCTCGCCCTGCGTCCACTGACCCATCCAGTCGAAGAGGGTCATGTCCTCTTCAAAATCGTGGGCGTGGTCCTGGGCGTAGTAACCCAGCTCAGCGGCTTCGGTCCACTTCACAGTGCCCGCATCCGGGGTCAGTTCGTTGACCAGCGTGCGCAGCAAGGTGGTTTTACCGATACCGTTCGGCCCAATGATCGCGACGCGCTCACCGGCTTCAATGGTGAAGCTGAAGTCTTTGAACAGCGTCTTGCCGTCAAAGCCTTTGGCCATGTGCTCAACGATGACCGCCTGGCGGTGCAGCTTTTTGGTCTGCTCGAAGCGGATGAACGGGCTGACGCGGCTCGACGGCTTGACCTCGGCCAGCTGGATCTTGTCGATCTGCTTGGCACGCGACGTCGCTTGCTTGGCTTTGGAGGCGTTGGCCGAGAAGCGGCTCACGAACGATTGCAGTTCGTTGATCTGGGCTTTCTTCTTGGCGTTGTCCGACAGCAGTTGCTCACGGGACTGAGTGGCAACCGTCATGTACTCATCGTAGTTGCCCGGGAACAGGCGCAGCTCGCCGTAGTCCAGGTCGGCCATGTGGGTGCAGACGCTGTTCAGGAAGTGCCTATCGTGGGAAATGATGATCATCAGGCTGTTACGCTGGGTCAGCACGTTTTCCAGCCAGCGGATGGTGTTGATGTCCAGGTGGTTGGTCGGTTCGTCGAGCAACAGCACTTCAGGATCGGAAAACAGTGCCTGAGCCAGCAGAACACGCAGTTTCCAGCCCGGCGACACTTCGCTCATCGGACCGTTGTGCTGTTCAATGCCGATACCCAGGCCCAACAGCAGCTCGCCGGCGCGCGACTCGGCGGTGTAGCCGTCCATCTCGGCAAATTCGGTTTCCAGCTCTGCCACGGCCATGCCGTCTTCTTCGGTCATCTCGGGCAGGGAGTAGATGCGGTCGCGCTCAGCCTTGACCTTCCACAGCTCTTCGTGACCCATGATCACGGTGTCGATCACGGTGAATTCTTCGTACGCGAACTGATCCTGGCGCAACTTGCCCAAGCGCACATTCGGCTCAAGCATCACCTGGCCACCCGACGGCTCAAGATCGCCACCCAGGATTTTCATGAAAGTGGACTTGCCGCAACCATTGGCACCGATCAAACCATAACGGTTGCCTGCGCCGAACTTGACTGAAACGTTCTCGAAAAGCGGCTTGGCGCCGAATTGCATCGTGATGTTAGCTGTGGAGATCAATTACTTTACCTATCAATAGCTTAGAGAGCGCGTATTTGGGCTGGGATCAATTTGGGACCCCTTTGGAGTTTCTCAAGCTCACTCCAGTCGGAGCTTGAGTTGATCCATCGCGCATAAGTCGACAGCAACATTTGGACGCTGTGGCCAAGCTGCTGAGAAATGAATGCGGGGTGTTTCATGCCAGACATGCCGCGCATTGTCGCATAGGTGCGATGACAGATGCACTGCGGCCGGTCGTGCAGACCCGGTTTTCAGGGGGCGATCGCTGTTCGTGAGGCCAATACAATCGCTCAGGTTTCATAACGGGCGAGGGTGGCTCAACTCGCTGCGCAATTATCCCTGAGCTTTTGATTAGCCTGATGCTCTTAGTCAGGTGCGAGATATCGAGCTGTTCATCGGTTTAAGCCGCCGTTGCGTCGTTCAGTGATTTGGCCCGCTCGATCCGCGTTGGCCCGCCCTCTGACTTCTGGAGCATGCAGGAGGGATTGAGTGTGGGGGCCGGGACAGCGGCCTATTCTTTAGGTGTGGCTTTCAAATAGTTGTAAACCGTTGCACGGGAGATATCGAAATACTCACTGAAATAATCGATGAAATTACGAATATCAAGCAGTCCGGCGGCGCGGGCGTGCGCCAGGGTCAACATGATTTCGGTACGGCCGAATTCGCTTTGCCGCACGTTTTGCTTAACGGATATCGCCTGGACGATGGCATTGAGCTGTTCTCGCCAGTCGGTCCTGAACAAGGGCGCTGGACGTACCTGAGGCTGTACGCCCACCACATAGCCGCTCAGCAGCTTTTGCACTTGGGTTAACACCGTCACATCGAAGTTCAGGCACAGCAACGCTGCAACCTGCCCGTCCGGGCCGCGAGCAGCAATCGAAATTGAGCGCAAGACGCGGTTGTTCGGGGCGGCTTTCTCATAGGGGCCGATGACGTCCAGCCCTTTATCCAACTCGGGCAGGTCTGTAATCAATGAGGCGTCGCCGACCTTGCGCCTGGAAAAGCCGTTCGCTATGTGCGCGATCTGTCCGCTGCGAAGATCGTGGACCACAGCTTCCAGGTCTGGGAAAAGCAGGGCGGCAATGCCGTCTGCTGTTGCGTTCATGAAAGCGATATTGATCATAGGAGGCAGACAGTACGTGAAAGTTGAGAGGGGGAATTGTACGCAATCGACCTGTGATTGACAGGTGACCCGCAGGCTTGAACGGCGCATGCTTTTCATCGATGAACTCAACGGTGGATTTGCGCCAGAAACGCTCGCGCCCGATCGCTTTCAGGCGCGGTAAAAAAACGTTCGGGAGGCATGTCTTCGACAATGCGGCCCGCGTCGAGAAACAGTATCCGGTCAGCAACTTGACGCGCGAAGCCCATTTCGTGTGTGACACAAATCAGTGTCATGCCTGTTTCAGCCAGCTTGACGATAACCTCCAGCACTTCGTTGACCATTTCCGGATCGAGCGCCGAGGTGGGTTCGTCGAATAACATGATTTTTGGCTCCATGCACAGCGCCCGGGCAATCGCCACCCGTTGTTGCTGGCCGCCAGAAAGCTGGCTTGGGTATTTGTTGGCCTGATTCTCGACCCCGACTTTGCTCAAATAATGCCGCGCCTGTTCTGCGGCCTTCTGATGGGACAAGCCGCGTACCGAGATCGGGGCGAGGGTGCAGTTTTGCAGAACAGTCATGTGGGGGAAGAGGTTGAAGCTCTGAAACACCATGCCGACTTCGCGCAGCGCCAGGCGTCTGGCTGGCGAAGGTTTAGTCAGATCGGCACCCAATGTACGGATGACACCCTCTTCGGCAACCTCCAGGTGACTGATGCAGCGAATGAGGGTCGATTTACCCGAGCCGGACGGTCCGCACAGCACAATACGCTCGCCTTGCTGCACCGTCAGGTCGATGCCGTGTAGCACTTGAAAAGGGCCATACCATTTGTTCAGCCCGCTGATGTGTACCACGGTTTCTCGGGCGGTCAACGCTGAAATCGACTGATGCTCTGACGCTGTAATGACGGATTGCATGGCATAGGCCCTCAATAAGTGTGCAGGTTGTTGAGTGGCGTTCGAGTCATCCGGCATGTTTGCTCAGCGACTGTTCAAGCCATTTGAGCGCACGCCTGACCACTTCGACGATCAGCAGGTACAGCAGCGCCGCCCACAGATAGACCTGGAAATCGAAACTGCGCGAGAAGGCCAGTTTGGCCACGCCCATCAGGTCATAAAGGGTGACCAGCGAAGCGAGCGCGCTGGCTTTGATCATCAGGATCAGCTCGTTACCCAACGGCCTGACAGCGACCAGCAACGACTGCGGCATGATGACTTTGAAGAGCGTGATTCGACGGGGCAGGCTGAGGACTTTGGCGGCTTCGCGTTGGCCCTGTGCCACGGCCATCAAGGCTCCGCGCAGGATTTCGGCCTGATAGGCTGCCGTGTTCAAGGTGAATGCCAGCAAGGTGCAATACCAGGCATCCCGGAAAAACCACCACAGCCCTGCCGACTCCCAGAAATGTTTGAAGGAGCCAAGGCCGTAATACAGCATGAACAGTTGAGCGAGCAGCGGCGAACCACGGAAAAAATACACATAGACGCCGCTCAAGCCGCGTAGCAGGCGATGGTCAGATAACCGCCCAAGGGCAATCACCAGACCTAGCAGCATCCCGAGGGTGAACGACATCACCACAAGTTTGCCGGTTACCAGCAGGCCGTCGATAAAGCGCGGACCAAAGCGTTCAAGGAGCTGAGGGTTGAAAAACAGGTTCAGCCATTCATCGGGAGTCATGGCTGTGCACTCCGTTGGTGACGGTTGAAGTACTGTTCGAGAAAGTGGAACAGACGCCCGGACAGCGCCGAGAAAAACAGGTAGCCAAAGCAGGCCACGGTGTAAAACAGCATGGGCTCCTTGGTAACGCTAACGGCCAGACTGGTCTGACGCATCAGGTCGACCAGCGATATCGTCGACACCAATGAGGTCTCCTTGAGCAGCGCCAGCCAATTGTTTGACAAGCCCGGCAAGGCCACGCGCGCCAGTTGCGGGAGCAGCACGTTGCGAAACGTCGTGCTTTTGCTCAAACCCAGCATCCTCGCCGCTTCAAACTGGCCTTTTGGTATGGCCTTGAAGGCGCTTAACCAGACTTCGCTCGAAAACGCAGCAAATACCAGGCTGAAGGCAATCATCGCCGCGACGAATGCATTGATTTTTACGTCGGCTGGGTAGCCCAAAGTGGCAAGGAGCTTCTGTGCCCCGATCTGACAGCCGTAGTAAATGATCAGTAAGGTCAGTAGCTCCGGCAATCCGCGAAATACGGTGGAAAATGCTGTGGCGCACAGGCGTAGCCAGCGTCGCCGGGAACGAGCGGCAAACGCCACGCCCAGGCCCAGGGGCAAGCCCAACGGCACACAACTCAAGGCCAGTGCGAGTGTAACCAGAGCCCCCACCAACAAGGCCGCCCCCCAACCACCGCTGGCAAAGGATAACAAGGTCAACTGCTCAGGCATGCCCGAACCCTCTTGCGTGAAACATGAGGAGCATGACGTCGTCGCGCTAAATGGCAGCGCGAGGCGAGGTCATGATGAGGAGCACGTGCGCCGGGGACCGCGTGGCGCACTCTCTCTGAGCGTCAATAGATGTCGAAGTCAAAGTAACGACTGACGATTGTCTTGTAAGTGCCATCAGCGATTATTTCAGCCAGGGCAGTGTTAAATCTTTCGCGCAAGGCGTTATCTTCCAGGCGCACGACGATAGCCGCATCGGCTTTGGTGCCCTCTACGTCACCCAGAAACGTGCAACACGCTTTGCCTTTTTCGGTGGTGTTGAGCCATGCCAACAACGGGTATTTATCAGCGATGACCGCATCCAGGCGCCCGGCGGCCAGATCGCTCACCGCTTCATCCTGGGAGGGATAGAGCTTCACGGTGGCACCCGCCGCGGCGTAATGTTCTTCGGCGTAGATCGATTGTGTCGAAAACGATTGGGTTCCCACCGTTAATCCCTTGAAATCGGTCTGGGCATCGCGGCTGCTTGAGTCTTTGGGCACTGCAAGGGATAAGGGTGTGCGGTAGTAGCGATCGGTGAAGGCCACCTTCTTTTTGCGCTCTTCGGTGACATTCATCGACGCCACAATGGCGTCGAATTTTTTTGCCAGCAAGGCTGGAATCATGCCTTCCCAGTCCTGAGTGACAAATGTGCACGTCACCTGCATCCGCTCGCACAGCGCGTTAGCAATATCAATATCGAACCCGTGCAGCGTATTGTCCGGGTCAATGTAATTGAATGGCGGGTAAGCCCCTTCACTGGCGATGCGAAGTGTTTCTGCCTGAGCCGTAATGGCGGCGGCGAACATCCAGCAAGAGGTGACAATGGCTGTAACGCGGATCAGTGTGTTCATGGGAGTACCTTCTTTATTGTTTTTGTTGATTCAGGCGCTTTTCATTCAGGAGGCGGGGTCAGGGTGGGGGGAGTGCACTGTTTGAGGGTGAACGTTGTGACATCTCCACCGCGAGGGTTGCGATGGCAATGTCTTGGGCAGCAAGCCCGGTGAGGTCTGCAACGGTTATATCGTGATCACTGATACGGCCCGGGCGATTGCCTGCCAGTACGTGCCCCAGCGCCACGCACACTTCCTCTCGGATCAGCCCTGCATGTAACGCATGAGCCAACTCGCCGCGTTCGGCACATTGTTGATGGTCGTCAGTCATGATGACGCTGGCTTGAGCCAGAATGTGCGGGTCCAGCTCCTGTTTACCCAAGCTGTCTGCGCCAAGGGCGACAATGTGGGTTCCGGGTTTAACGAGGTGTGCGAGGACAATCGGCTGGGTGGAGGGCGTGCAGGTAATAACCACATTGCACTGCTTGAACACGTCCTCAACGGTCAACACGGCATGGGCAGTCAAGGCGTGAAGCTGTAAAGATTCGGCCAGTCGCTCGGCTTTCTCCTTGGCCCGGCCCCAGATGACCACCCGCTGTGTCCCAAGGAGGTGCGCAGCCCACAGCGCTTGCAGTTCGGCCTGATGGCCGCTGCCAAGAATGCCCAGCGCCGTAACACGCGATGGAGCCCCCGCATTTGCGGCCAGTGCTCCAGCCGCCGCCGTACGCCAACTGGTCAGCCAGCCTTCATCGTTGAGAATGGCGATCAGATTGCCGGTCAGCGAGCTGAAAACCATCATCAGCCCGTTGTTAGTCTGCAGCCCTCGTGTCGGATTTTCGTAAAACCCCATGGCCACTTTGATCACAAAAGTGGGCGCACCTCGAAAATACCCGAAACGTATGTGGCAATCGCCAGGAGGATTCTGAAACAGTAGCTCTCCGGATTTGGCGCTGATCACCTTATCGTGCGCGTGCTGAACGCAGGCATTGCGCACAACCCGCAGTATGTCGTGACGCGTCAACACTTCGCGCAGACTGTTCAGACCATAGAGTGGCGTATTCATTGGCCACAGCTCCAGGGGCAAAGAACGCAGAGCTTTTGGCGCTGAGACATGCATAAGCCTGTTGCTGACAGCTTGCCTTTCAACATCGTCATAGTCATTGGGCCTGATACGGGATGAAAAACGGCTGCACGACCGGTAAGTGTCAATACAGCTTGTGTGAGGCTGTGTTGAGGCTAACGGTTTTAGACTAAATTTCTAACTTAATTATTTTGTCTAATTATTGCGATGACGTCCACCGGCCCTCGTCGATAGCCAGTGTTACGCCGCCTTAGGCAAACAGCGTCATAAGTCGAGTGAAACAGGAGGGGCAGACGTGGGCGGCTCCGCGCAATCCGATGGGTGTTCGGGTCGTGTGGCCGAATCATGGCGCTACTGTCGCCGATGCTGGGGCGGAGCAATCATCAGTGCCGCGATTGACATCGCTGACTCGACGCCGCCAATTCGCTATCTTCTTCTCTAACCACCGGCGTGGGATGTGTCCCAGGCAGGGAAGATATTGCCTCATGGTGCTGGCCGTTGTAGTCCTGAAGTGAGCAGGGTAGAAACAAAAAACCCGGCACTGGGCCGGGCTCTGCTTTTGCGGGGACGCACCCACTGTTTACGCAGCGGCAAGGCTCTTTTTCATAGAGGCTTTCAATGCCAGCATCTGTTCGCCCAGTTCTTCAAGCTTGGCCTTGCCGAGCAGTTTTTTGGCCTTGGGGAACATGTCTGTTTCTTCTTCTTCGATGTGATGTTCGAGCAACTCTTTAATCACTTTCACCCGCCCTGCAAATTCGGGTGACGTGGGATCGGTGGCCTTCAGATCGGGCAGCACCAGCGCGTCCACGGTGCGGTGCTCCTCTTTGGCTTCGTAATACATCTCGGCTTCGTCTTTCCCGCCAGCCGACTTGAACGCGGGATACAGGATTTCTTCTTCAAGTTGAGTGTGAATAGTGATCTCCAGCTCAAGTTTAGTCAGAAGATCCGTGCGTGTTTTGACTGCGCGATCCGTTGATTCACTCAGTTGGTTCAGAATGGCTTTCACTTTCTCATGGTCTGCTTTCAGAAGATCGATGGCGTTCATGGTTAGGCCTCACTATCACGGGTAGGGTGCGGCTGATCAGTGCCAGCGCTGCATTTTTTCCTCAATGTAGGTAAGGCATTTGTCGTGCCAATTGTTATTTAAGAAATAGACTCGCCATATCAAGGGTTTGCTAATTATCTGCTCCGTTGTGTTCATGCAACTTGCACGAGACGCCTTTTCAGATGATGCAGATCGCCAGCCAACACTCAGTGCAGGGTCTTCACCCGCCGGCTTTCGCCAATCCGGATCCTGTCCAGCACTCGGTTTAATGCGTCTAGTGCATCGAGAAGTGCTTTGGCCTCCGCTTCGCGACCATCCCCCCAAAGGCGTTCAGCCATTTTGTTCAGCGCCTGAATGGATCGCTCAATGTCTGCCGCCGTTACCGCGGCGCTTTGGTCATGTTTCTCACTCATCATCCATTCCTCTGTCGCACCACTTTAATGACGCTCATGACGCTCCACCGCGCTCTGTCACACACTTCAACACATGGGCTGGTTGATTCCCGCGTCATGATTTACCCCGTCCGCGTTGTTATCTGCTGGAGTTGTGGAACAAAGAATTCCTGAGCCTATAGGAATCACCTTGGGCGCTCTCGTGCTTTTGCGATGCTTGCTCTCTTGGCCTACTGACAAAAAATACACGTCGAATGCACGACTTTATGACACGGCGTGAACTAGGATCACGGCGCAATGATGTCATTTTGCCTTTAAGTTGATCCAGTCCATGGGGACCAGGCTGCACGGCTCTGGAGAAAGCGAGGCCTAAAGGGGGGTTATTTCACGTTGATGAGACGGCCGTCCGCCTATGTAAAAGATCACGAGCCGTAATGAAGAGTCTGCGTTTATAAATCCGCCGAGTGGCTTGCAGCTTTTGGTCTCTTGGTCGATAGCTTGGCATGACACCTGCGACGTACCGACCTTTTAAGAGTGATAAAAAATGAACGTCAGGACAATGAACCTTGCTCCACGATCTGCCACCTTTTTCTCACTCATTATTCTGGTGGTCTTTGCACTGGGCATGGTCGCCGTCATGCAAATGGGCAAGCTTCGAGACGCGGAGCAGGATGTAGAAACCAATTGGATGGCCAGCATCCGTGAGGTCGGCAAGATGCAGGCAGGCATCCTGCGGCTGCGCCTTGAAAGCATCCGCATCACCGTGACCACCGATGAACAGCAGCGCCAAACCCGCATCGCTTCATTGAGCGGCTACCGCAGTACCCTGCAGAACACCATCAGTCACTACGACGCCTTGGTTACCGGGTCGCAAGAGCGTGAACTGTATCAAGCGGTGGCAACGGACATGCAGCAGTATTTCAATCTGCTGGATGAGCTGGAACCGTTGCTCAAACGTGGAGACAACGCGGCGGCCATTACCCTTATCAATTCCCGCATTAGCCCTATGACCAATGGCATGCAGGAAAAAATGGACAAGCTGGCTGCCTTTAATGAAGAGGGGGCAGAGCGTGCAGGTCTGAATGCTGCCTCGATCTACAGCAACGGCATCACCTTGGTGGTTGGGCTGCTGGTGGCTACGGTGTTGCTCACCGTCGTACTGGCCACAGTGCTGACCCGCAGTATTACTGCGCCTATCGGGGCTGCCTTGGCCGTAGCCGAGCGCATCGCCGACAGCGACCTCTCGCGGGAGGTTACGATCACTGGTAGCGATGAAGCCAGCCGCCTGCTGGGCGCCTTGGCCAAGATGCAGCACAACCTGCGCGAAACCATCGCCCGTATCGCCGACTCTTCCACCCAGTTGGCCTCGGCCTCAGAAGAGATGACGGCGGTCACCGAAGAGGCCAGTCGCGGGCTGGTGCGCCAGAATGATGAAGTCGACCAGGCGGCCACCGCAGTGACCGAAATGACCGCCGCCGTGGACGAGGTGGCCCGCAATGCCGACGCTGCGGCCCAATCTTCCCGAGAGACAATGGCCTTCACCCGTTCGGGTATCGAGAATGTGGCACAAACCCTTAAAGCCATTGAAAGTCTGGCCAGCAACGTGGCCAGCACGGGAGAGCAGGTCAAGGCGTTGTCCGGCAGGGCACAGAACATCAGCAAGGTGGTTGAAGTGATTCGCGCGATCGCTGAGCAGACCAACCTGCTGGCGCTGAACGCGGCCATTGAAGCGGCCCGCGCAGGCGAGCAAGGCCGTGGATTTGCCGTGGTGGCCGATGAAGTGCGGGCGCTGGCCCACCCCACGCAGCAGTCGACACAGGAAATCGAACAAATGATCAGCGCGATTCAGACTGACTCCACCCAAGCGGTGGGAGCGATGAGCGTCAGCGCCCAGATGGCCAGCAGCTCAATCTCCGTGGCACAAGACGCCGACTTGTCGCTCAAGCAGATCGCCGAGGCCATTACCCAGATAAACGAACGCAACCTGTTGATTGCCACCGCTTCGCAAGAACAGGCGCAAGTAGCCCGCGAGGCAGACCAAAACTTGACCAGTATCCGCGAACTGTCCATCCAGAGCTCGGCAGGCGCCAGTCAGACCGCGAGCGCGTGCGGCGAACTGGCCAATCTGGCGATTGAACTGAATCACTTGGTCGCGCGCTTCAAAGTGTGATGGCCCGAGTTAGCGGTAGCGCAGAGCCCTAAAGCGTTGAGCCTGTCACGAATAATCAAATTCAACCGCCCGCCGGCGGTTGAATTTTTTTGCGAGCGTTACGGATGGAATGGAACGAAAACATCAGACTGACCTAAGCCATCGACGGCCACGGGACTTGGCACCGCTACAACATCCTTGATCAGACCTACTGCATCCGCCAAGCATAAGGGGGGCTTGGAATGGGTTTTCAAGACGGTGCCATGAATGAGGTAGTGCCTGTGCTTGCGGAGAAGTGGGATTGTATTGCTACAGGCTTTATAGACGTCTTTATACCTTGGTGGGACTGACCGCGGCAGCTTAGACCTCTCAGGCTGTATTTACCTCACTTATGGGTTGTTGATTAACATACGGAATTAATACGATATGTTGTTATTGGGGTGTAATATCACAAACTTACTTTAATGCAGGAAGTTGCCTACAACTATGGAGCGGTATACCTAATACTTGGGTTTTAACCTTTGGGTATTCTGGATGTCAGACAGCCTGATAGATACCCATGATTAATCTAACGCGTCCCCAGTCCCTTGTTGATACCGTTGTCTCTGCAATTCGAAGAGAAATAATTGACGGGCGGCTTCCTGCGGAGTCCAAGATGCCAACAGAGCATCAATTGGCAGAGCAGCTCAACGTGAGTCGCTCAGTTGTTCGCGAGGCCATTTCTCAATTAAAAGCGGACGGCGTTTTAATCATCCGTCCAGGTAGTGGCTCATTTGTTTCTCAGACACCAAGCGGAGTTGTTTTTAGACTGCCCAATAAAAACGGTCTTTTGCCCAGGTTGGACCAGCTTTTTGAGTTGCGTCTGTGGATAGAAATACAAGCGGCATCCATTGCGGCTCAGCGGCATACAAAAGAAGATTTGACTCGTATGAGTGATGCAATTGAGTTGATGGAAAATAATTCCCACAATTCAAAAGTATCGTCTGCCGCAGATGTTGAGTTTCATAGGTCAATCGTGGCGGCGTGCAAAAATGATTATTTAAGTGCGTTCCATGATTTTCTACATGGTCAATTGGTTCAGGCTCGCTTATTTGCTTGGGAAAACTCTGCAACATTAACTGTTGGCCCGCGTGGTGCACTTCGTGAGCATCAGGAAATGTTTAATGCTGTATCAAGCCGTAATTCGAGTGAGGCAGGTAATTGTGCCAGAAATCATTTAGAGGCGGCAGCGCAACGATTGGATATATATTTAGTGACCTAGGCTATTTCTAGAGTGCAGATTTTAATGCATTTAGTTGTCTGACAACCTGATCTTGGCTGAGAATTTTTAATGACCTATGATTTTTGTGTGATTGGCGGTGGAATTGTAGGGCTGGCAACGGCAATGCGACTGCTTGAAGCTAAGCCAGGAGCTTCACTGTTATTAGTTGAGAAAGAGGATTCATTTGCCAAGCATCAAACAGACCATAACAGCGGTGTCATTCATGCCGGGGTGTACTACACCCCGGGTAATTTTAAAGCAAAATTGTGCGCTCGGGGAGCTCAAGCGACAAAAGACTTTTGTGAGCAGCACAATATTGAATACGAGGTGTGCGGCAAGCTTCTCGTCGCCTCAAGTACAGCCAAACTTGTTCTCATGGATAAAATTGCAGAGCGAGCGAGGCAAAATGGTTTAACGATTGATCGGCTTGACGCTCAGGAGTTACATCGGCGCGAGTCGAACATTATAGGGGCAGGCGCATTATTTGTTGCGAGCACTGGGATCGTCGACTATAAGGCTGTAGCCAGCACTATGTTTAAAATGATTGCAAGAGCGGGTGGAGAAGTCGTGTGTGGACACAACGTCATATCAATAAAAGAGTGTGGAAATCATGTGGCGGTTACATCGGATAGTACATCCTGGAAAACGAAGAAACTCGTGGTTTGTGCAGGGTTACAATCTGATCGCTTGGCTGTGATGGCGGGTTTGAAGGTTGATTTTCAAATCATACCTTTCAGGGGTGAATATTATCGACTCCCCCCGTCACGAAATGAAAGTATTAAACACCTGATCTATCCGGTCCCAGATCCAAATCTTCCATTTCTTGGTATTCACCTCACGCGAATGATCGACGGTAGTATTAAGGTTGGGCCAAATGCTGTACTGAGCCTTTCGCGTGAGGGGTATCGAAAATTATCGTTCAACGCTCGCGATATTTTGGAATACAGTTTATATCCAGGTTTTTGGAGGTTTATAAGAAAGCATTTTGTTTCAGGTGTTCAAGAGATTAGAAATACACTGTTCAAGGCAGGCTATTTAGAACAGTGCAAAAAATATTACCCGTCCTTGGAACTTCAAGATCTTCAACCCTGTAAAGCGGGTATCCGAGCTCAGGCGGTAATGCGCAGTGGTGACTTTATTGAAGATTTTCTGTTTATGCAAACTCCAAGGATGTTACACGTGTGTAATGCGCCTTCTCCCGCAGCAACGGCGGCAATTCCTATAGGTGAAATGATTGCCGACAAACTATTAAAAAGTCTCTGAGAGAGGCTATATAACAAAAAAAATGAGGCTGGCATGATTGATAACCTAGTTAGGCATGGCGGTGAAAGTGAGTTTCAGCGTAAAAAACGATTGCGGAAGGTCGCAGCTGCAACCATTGTTGGCTCCATGTTGGAGTGGTACAGATTTTTATCTGTATGCAATGATGGCAGCCATAGTGTTTTCCAAAGTTTTCTTTGATCCATCTGACTCTAAAGTTGCCACTTTGTTGGCGCTCTCAACTTTTGCAATTGGGTTTATAGCACGACCTTTTGGCGGCATGTTATTTGGATACTGCGGGGATAGATTTGGCCGTAAACGAATGCTTGTAGCTACGTTTTGCTTAATGGGGATTTGCACTACCGCAATTGGTTTTATTCCGGGTTACGCAACGCTGGGGATTTGGGCTCCGATAATGCTGGTGCTGATTAGGATATTTCAAGGCCTTGGAGCAGGTGCTGAACTCGCTGCAGCTGCGGTTACCGCTTATGAACATGCTGATGAAAACAAGCGTGGCAGCCAAGGAGCTTGGCCTGCGTTGGGTCTGAATCTAGGATTGCTTCTATCATCCTTAACAGTCTATTTACTCACCATGCAAGGGGATGAATTTCTGCTGGCAGGCGGGTGGCGTATTCCGTTTATTTGCAGCATTGTTTTGGTGGCTGTTGGGTTGTGGGTAAGGAGTAGCCTGCCTGAGACGATTGAGTACCAAAAACTCAGTGCAATTGAGGATAAATCTGAGGTAAGTAGTAAGGTTGCTGGCAATCCTTTGCTGACGTTATTTAAAAGCGACTTAAAAGGTTTATTTGTCGTGCTGTTTTTGGCGATTGGCTATAACGCACTCAGTTATATTTACAAAACCTTCTCGCTGGCTTATCTCACCCAGTACAAAGGGGTTGCTGCAAATGTTACGTCGTTATCTGTAACGATAGCCAGTCTGATAGCGATATTCGCCATACCCTTTTATGGATACATTTGTGATCGTTGGAGTAGCAAGAAAGTATTATTAGTCGGTGGCGTGCTGTCAGGGATATTCGCTTATCCGTTTATGGCTCTCTTGGAGTCAGGGGTGGACATATGGATCTATGTTGCGATTGGGTTGGGAACTGGCGTTCTTGCGCCCATGATGTTTGCACCGCAAGGCTCATTTCTGAGTAGGCAGTTTCCCACTCATACACGCTCGTCGGGTGTAGGCACAGGTCGTGAAATTGGTACGGCCATTGCTGGTGGCTTGGCCCCTTTAGGTGCTTTGGCTATGGTATCTAACTCTCCTACTCATTCCACAACTGGCGTCGTCGTGATCTTAGTAATCGCAGCAGTTGTATTAGTTGTAGCCGCTAGTTTTGATCAGGGAAACAAGCACTCTAATTTCAAAAATTAGTGAGTGTCTAACAGCACTGTTTAATTAACTTGCCCTAATCATTTAAGTGGCGAAGTCGTTAGCGTAGTGAGGGGTTGATAATGGATTTTGAAAATCCTGAGGTGCGTGCTGAGCTTAAAGAGTTGATAGCGCTAGTAAGAATGGATGAGAAATATACGGCGGTCATTTTGGATGAGGTTTTGCCCGTCGATCCGTTATCAAGCGAGTGCCATTCTCAGCGTATATCACGTATTTATGAAATATCTAATAAATACGGATTGCTTTGAACGGTGGCGTTAAAGTAATCTTTTTTTTGGATTGTGCTTGTATGAAATAAATGTGTCGGTGAGGCGGATTATTTCTTCCAGGTTTTCAGGCGAGTCCACGTGAATTATTTTTTCAGATAGTTCCTGTCTAAGAGAGATCAGGCGCGTCCTGATCTCGTCCTGCCCACCGGGGAGCAACTCGCCAGGCGCTACGTTAAAGACAGTAGCAATTCTGATCAGTTGTTCGATATTAGGTAGAGTTAAACCTCTTTCATAGCGACCAATTAATGGTGGCTCACATCCAATTAAATGGGCCAAGTCAGCTTGGCTCATTTGTCTTCCTTTTCTGAGTATTTTGATTTTGCTTCCAATTACAGTGCGCAGATTTGTCATAAAGACTCCAAATGCGTGATTTTTCCATGAGGTTGCAGATTGAAAAAGCTACAGAAATACTTAATAGATACTAAAGTATTTACTTTTGTTCTGGATTGTTTTATTTTTCACACAGGGGTGAACAGTTGTCCTTTGAACTTTGAACTTTGAACTTTGCATTTTGGTTGCAGGTCAAGCTGACACCTTCATCTAATGAATGCCCCAACAGCTCCACGGTTATGGAGTTTGAAAGAGCATTTTTAAGGATAATGCTGTACGCGAAATTGGTTAGTACTTACTCACAACTCTCCTGTTTGTCAATTGTTTATCGAGGGGCTTAATGTGTCAGGCGTTGAGTGTTATTTACGTTGCAAAATTACGCTTCATAACCCCAGTGTTCGACCGATATTTCTGTGTCGTGATACGCAGTTTCCTCACAAGTATCGCCACCTCAGCCTCAATGAATTTTTAGGTAATACCCACTCTTTTTAAAAAGTCGACATTGACGCGTGCATGTCGATCCGTACTTTCCACAGGTTTAGCGGGACGCGAGAGAGGTGAAAGCGTTATGAAAATGAAGAGGGTATCGGCTCGTCAAGATCGCTCGCTCATTTGCTCTGAGTTTCAGCGTTCGACTTTAAAGTTAACAATGTCCTTGCGATTGGTCATGGAATTTTTTTATAACAGCGGGTGATAGTGCTTTTTTAGTGATTCTGCAACTTAGCACCACAGCTGACAGGCTGGCCAATTGTACGACCCCTCGTACTTACTCAGTACCGTTACGTCTCCACTGTAGCTAGATAACCCTGTAAATCCAACGTCGTTCCTTTCTCATCGTCAGTGCGCTGAATGTTGATGTTTTAGCTGTTGTTCCATCTTTATGGCATATCAGAGGGTTTAAAAGTAGAAGGCTGCACTTATTCCAGTCAGTAATTATGTCGCGTTGGAGGATCTAGATGTTGAGTCAAGTTATCCTTCGCGTTTGTTGTAAGTCATATAGATTAAAGTGATGATATTCGGAGGTTTGGATTTATATCCGATCCGTAGCTGCTTGAGTGCGCTGTTCGCAAAATTTATTGCCCGCTTTCGAAACTGATTATTCCATGTTGTCGCTGGGAGCGTGTTGATATGTTAACGGTCAGTGTTTTCGCTTATGGCAAGTAAATCCGCAGTGCTTTACATAAATGGAAGCCGGTTGCATCAACAAGGTGCATCAACCTATGAGTGGAGTTTTCGAATACTAAATCGAGGTCAGTGGCTTGTTTAAGCTAAATTTCCCTATTTGTATTGATATGTATGCTAGGCTCTGTACGTAAACCCAAGAAATACGATTTTCTGTAAAATACACCGCCATTAAAGCCAGGAGGCCAAGATGGCAAAGCGGTATGAACTCCCCGACGCAGCCTGGGATCTGGTTGCAGATATCT
>NZ_JYKY01000040.1 GCF_001042985.1 Pseudomonas lundensis | reverse complement strand
TTGGTTGGTCAATGAAGTCGCAGATGACCAGCGACGTAGCCATTGATGCACTGCTGATGGCGGTTTGGAGACGTAAGCCGAAGCAAGAGGTGATGATCCACTCGGATCAAGGCAGTCAGTACAGCAGCTCAGACTGGCGAAGCTTCTTGAAAGCTAACAACCTGGTAGCCAGCATGAGTCGTCGAGGTAATTGCCACGACAACGCTGTGGCGGAGAGCTTTTTCCAGTTGCTGAAGCGGGAACGGATCAAGCGTAAAATCTACACTACACGCCAGGATGCTCGAGATGATGTGTTCGATTACATCGAGATGTTTTACAACCCAAAACGACGCCACAGTTTCAACAATCAGCTGTCACCGGTAGAGTTTGAAAAGCGTTACGCAGCGAGCCTTGAGAGTGTCTAGAAAACCCGGGGCGATTCAACGATTACCGAGTTAAGCCTGTCGGCTAGTTGTATGTCGTCAGATTTTCTATCTGCAGAAATGTGACATGCATGCTGAATCTTGATCAAAAAATCTTGTGTTGGCTGTCATGAGCGTCATGACGAGCCTCCTAGTCACACCTCTTATGCCCACTGCTGCGTCTTGCTCGTTGAGCTAGTCCGTATTTCCATAGCATTCGAGATACCTCTCTGGAGGATGCTACTCAGGTCTGACGCAATAGCGTGGCCTCTGATCATGGCCAATGCAATTATGCATTTAGTCAGCCAGAAAAGGTTCTATGGACGGAATGCCGAAAATGGCAGTGATAAATTGGTATTTCCATGGACGCATAGCCTCAACCCTGAATGACCGGAGAGAGAGGCTGAGATGAATGTCCATAGGGTGACACCTTTCCTTTATATCGATGAGACGTGCACTTGAGCGTGCTCCTTAAATGCTCCTTCACCAACTGGCGAACGGCTTCAAACGTCAAGTCACCCAGTCGCTTGGCGTTCAGATTGAAGCCGCACACATACCCTGGACGATGGCTGGCTGGCGGGTAGAGGTAGTCGGTGATGATCGATACCGCCAACGCCCTGATGAGACCGGGGCTGGCGTTCTTTTGCTGTTCCTTGGTCCAGGTGCTGGCGCTCAAGAGCCCGGTTTCAAGCCGATGAAACTCGGGGCTGTCCATCAGCAAGGTCAGCACGGCGTTGATAGACAGCGCGTGCAGCCCGGAGTCTGGAAGGCTGGGGTCCGGGAATAACGCGTTGAAATTCAATGCACTGGCCAGCGCCGCAAGGTCCGGGGTGTTGATAGCCCCACCAATCAGCTGGTGCAGCGTGGCCGACCAGCCTGCTGAGAATGCTTGAACCCTGTCCCAGTCTGCCTGTTGAACCATCACCTCTGCACCGGCCCTGAACGTTGGGCTGGCACCCAGCACCTGCACGCTGTTGGTGAGGTAGTGGTAATCAGTGGAAAAAAATCGGGCTTTGCGCATCGACTGCTCAATGGCAAAAAAACACTGGTATTGCCGACTGTCGATGTCCGGCGCCTTGCGGTGATGGCTGATGCATTTATGGCTCAACACCAGTGCAGCTTGCGTGCTGACAGGCAAGGCGGGTGGCAGATAGTCGTGCAGCGTTTGTGCAACCTCCCGAAGCACCGTCTGCGCGGCGTCTGTGGCGAACATCTCCTGGGCAAGCAGGTAAAACTCAGCGTCTTTGGTGAGCGTTTTCAAGCGTGCCGGGGGATTGAAAATCGCCGCGAGGTCCATGATCGGCAGAGCGTTGTCCGGCGGTAACGGCTGGTCCGGGTTTTGCTGGACAAACATGGCCTGTGCGACTTCCTGCGGGGGGACGCGCATCAGCAGTCGGGTGGTGCGTGCAGCCAGTAATTGTTGCTTCGCAGCCTGGACCTGTCGGCGGGTCGCGTTATCGAGTCGCTGGCTCAGCAGGCCCAGTGAGCCCTGCAGGCCAAGGGCATTGGCGTGTTTGAACAGGTAATGAACATCCTTGTATTGCTTCTCCAACAGGTCAGCACTGATTCGCGTGAACACAGGGCTGGTCAACTCGGCGGTTTTGAACTTCTTTTTGTGCGCCTTATTGAAGAAGGCTGTCTCGGCATAGTCATTGGCGTGCACATGAGGCAACCATGTCAGCAGGTCATCCCGGTCGTTGAAACGCCGATTCATTTCGTCTTTCAACGACTGATGACTGCTGAACACCTCAATGCCGTGTCCGGGCGCATACAGGACGGCCCCGGTCGACGCCGAGTCGGCCTCATCCGTTATAAAAGCCACGACAGAGGCCAGTTTGCGGCCGACGTGTGTGCGCAGGTTCTGAATGCCGACGCGCAACACCTTGACCGGGTTGGCAGGGTGGGCGGCTTGACGCTCTGCCGCCGCTGGGTACTCCAAGACCTGACGAAGCATGGCAGCGCTGGCGGCAGGCAGGGTGTCGTCAGCGCACAACAGCCGCAGCTCGGTTTGCAGCTGTGAGGCCAGATGCTCGGCGTACACGTCTTGTTTGGAGGCGCTGGTCACGCCGTTGTTGTACGCGGGGCTGGCCCAGTACGCCTTCAAGGCCTCGACATACACCGCGCCGAGTGTCTGCATCCGTGCGGTAAAGCGCCGGTATTGCACCTCAGAGATGGGCAGTTGCGAGAACGCGGTCGACGCGTGTGGTGTGCGGTAGCGCAGAACCCGGTTGTTATCGGCTGGCTGCGTGTCAGGCTCCCCGGACAAGAGGCGCTGTATCAGGGCTGCCAACGTTGTATCTGGCTGGCTCGTGGCTGACGGGGTGACGAACCACAGACTGTTCAGGTCAGGCACTGCAAGTGTCGCAGGCAGGTCGGTAAAGACAGCGCGCAGTTCAGCCAGCAAACACTCCGTGAGCGAGGGCTGAGCGGACAGTAAAGAAGACGTTGCGTCATAGACGGTCAGCGAATCGATCAACAGCTTTTGAGTGGTGCGCGTGCAGTGCCGGTCCAGCAGGTTGGCGATAAACGTGAGGGTGGTCGTAGGGCTATGGGGCAGGGTGGACAGGGTTGTAACCAGCGCGGACTTGAACTGAGCGCGTTGCGCGGGGCCGGGCTGTGTTCCAGGGTAGTTAATATGCCCGGCATGGAAGGCCCAGACCTGATTGGCCAGTTTTAACAGCAATGCGCTGACATCGTTATGGGTAACCGTGCCCTGTGGCACGGCCAACAAGGTGGCCACGGAGGCTTTAACTGCCCCTTGGGTCGCCAGCATCAGCAGGAAAGACGGGCTTGCGCACTGCTCATCGGTGAGCGTGTGTGTGCCCAGCTGCGCCAGTACATGGCTGATCAGCTCGATAGCCAATGAGGCCGCCACGGGCTCACTGCGGTTCACATACATCAGACCGATGTTATCGGCGAGCTCATACAGCGTGATGCGCTCTAGGGTTTGTTCAGTGGTGGGGTTCACAGTCAGCCTCTTACCGTCAATGTTCGAAACATGACCGTAAGAGGTTTTGACTCAAGGCACGCGGTAGATAGATGTTCGCGGGCGATGCCGGTTGAGTGGCCAATAACGGGGCTAATTTGCGTTAAAAGTTGACCGAAGCACTCAAACGGGCAGTCAGCGGTGCGCCCTGGAACACATAGTTGTCGCCCATGTAATCACCCACGTCGCGCCAGTAACGCGTGTCGAACAGGTTGTCGACGGTCAGCCGGAACACGGTGTCGTAACCGTCGATACGGGTGCTGTAGCGGCTCCCGATGTTGAACACCGCATAGCTGGCGGCCTCCACGTTGCCTTGTGGGTTGGCGTATTTTTTACCGCTGTACTGCACACCGCCGAGCAATGCCAGGCCATCGACCCAGGGCAGGGCGTAGTCGCCATACAGGCTGGCACGCAGGGTGGGGACGTTAAGGGTTTGGTGCCCTTCGTAGGCCGGGGTGCCGCTGCCCGACACCCGCGCGCGGATCGCCGCGACACTGGCAGCCACCTGTAAACGCGGAGTCACGTGGCCATTGGCTGCCAGCTCCAGCCCAGTATTTTTTTGCTCGCCCTGTTGCACGTAGGTGAACTTCCCGGCGCCGTCCGGTTGCGCGTACTGGTACCCCTGGCGCAACTGAAACAGCGTCGCGCTGAGGCTCAGGCGTTGCCAGTCGTACTTGATCCCAGCTTCGATTTGCCGCGACACGCTGGGGGGCAGGATGTCGAAAGCATTGGTGGCAAACCAGGGCGCCGTGCCGCCCAGCGACAAGCCTTTGCTGTAACGGGTGTACAGCGACAGGTTATTCAGCGGTTTATAGATCAACGCTGCCTGTGGCAAGAACGCATAGCGTTGGGTGTGGCGGGTGGTGACGCCGGTGCTGTCGAAGGCCTTTTCGTCCAGACGCACTTCGCGCGCGCCCAGTACGGTGTGCCACTGTTCATTGAAACGGATACGGTCGTTGAAAAACACCCCGTACTGGCGGCTGTCGAGACGACGGTGGCTGTCGTTCAGGGCGCCGGTGTAGCGGGGGAACTGCTCAGGTTCGGCATCGATGTTGCCGCTGCCGACCCATTCCATGATTTGCTCGCGATTATTAACGACGCGCCGCAATGCGCTGCTGCCCACTGTCAGCTCATGGCCTAATGCCCCGGTGTTGAAGGCGCCGCTCAGGGTGGCCTGGGCTTCGTCATTGCGCCGGGTGTCGTCGGGGCTGCGGAAGTCGTAAATGTCGTAGCCGCCTGCCGGGGTGAAATAGTTGCCTTGCGAACACGCCGTCCCTTGCGAACAACCGCCCCAGGCAAAGGCGCTGTAGTCATCGATCACCACTTTGCTGCGCGACGCACTGAGGTTGCCTTTCCAGTTGTCACTGAAGCGGTACTCAAAACGGCCATTGAGGTTCAATGAGTCGAGGGTCACGGGCTTGGAGCCGCTTTGATGGCCGAGCAGTTTTTTGGGGGACGCGCCGTGGGGCAGTTCGGTGCCGCCCAGCAGTTGGTAGCCGGGCACCGAGCGCTGTTCCTGGGTCTGGTACTCGACATCCAGTTGTAAGAGCGCATCGGGGCTGATGTTCCAGTCGAACGCCAGGGACATGAAATCACGCTGGCCGTTGGCGTGTTCAACGTAAGAATGAATGTCTTCATGGGCCACATTGGCCCGCAAGCCAAATTGTTGTTCGCTGCCGAACCAACCGCCGACGTCGGTGGCAATGTAGCCGCTGCCACGGTCGTCGGTGGACACCGTCACCGAGCGCACATCGGCGGCGCGCTTGGTCACGTAGTTGACCCGCCCGCCAGGCTCCGACACTCCGCTTTGCAGGCCAGACAGGCCCTTGAGCAATTCCACTTGCTGCTTGTTTTCAAGGCCGACGTTTTGCTCGCCGGTGATGGTGCGCCCATTGATCGCGTAGCTGCTGGCCGCGTTCAGGGAGAAACCGCGCACCACGAAGTTCTGGTAGTAACCGATGGGGGCGTAGCTTTCGCCCACGGAGGCATCATTTTTCAACACATCGCTGAGCAGGCGTGCCTGTTGATCCTGAATCAGCGCTTGGGTGAAGACCGAAACAGCCGCCGGGGTGTCCAGCAAGGGCGCCGCGTCAAACTCGCCCACCGACGCGGTGTCTGCCTGATACCCGAGGCTGTCTTCGCCGGTGACTGAAATGGCGGGCAGCTCGGTTTGGCTGGCCTGCGCCGTCTGAAAAGCGCTGGCAAGCAGCAGGCTGACACTCAAGGTCGTGAACGCAAAACGCGGCAAAGGCTTACCCATGAAAACTCCTGAACGTCCCGCCCTGGCGCGCACGCACAGGCTCGCGAAGACGCCAGCCTGCGTGTGTGTGCACAGGTCGATAGGTGTCTGGCTGATGGCCAGATCTTTGAGGCGCGCAGGGTAGCATCTCCGGGGCATTGAATCCGGCACTTCCTGCACGGGATGGATGGCGCCGTAATCCGCTGAAACGATGCAACTGCAACAGGTGTAGTGTGACAAAATGCCTCGCCGCCCGGATCCAAGTGCACGAACGGCGCTGTGAGAAGCCTATAGAATGCCGCCCTGTTTTGCTTCGGGCCGCAATCGCGTGCATGGCACGTGTTGTGTATGCAAAACGTACGTGCCGGGGCGCCCGAGTCAGGGCCTTGTCAGACCTTCGATAGCGAGTCATACATCCTTTAAATGAACACTCCCAACGTTACACCCTCTGCCAATTGGCAACCGGTCATCGCACTGGCGCTGGCCGCATTTGTGTTCAACACCACGGAATTCGTGCCTGTGGGGCTGTTGAGCGCCATTGGCGCCAGTTTTGACATGACCACAGCCAGTGTCGGGCTGATGCTGACGATCTACGCCTGGATTGTCTCGTTGACGTCACTGCCGATTATGCTGCTGACACGCAACGTCGAGCGCCGCAAGTTGCTGTTGATCCTGTTTGCCATGTTCATCGCCAGTCACGTGCTGTCCAGTGTGGCGTCCAACTTTGGCATTCTGTTGCTCAGCCGGATCGGGGTAGCGTTGTCCCATGCGTTGTTCTGGTCGATTACGGCTTCGCTGGCGGTACGCCTGGCGCCAGAAGGCAAGCAAGTGCAGGCGCTGGGGTTGTTAGCCACGGGCACGTCGCTGGCCATGGTCTTGGGGATTCCCCTTGGCCGCTTGCTGGGCGAGGCGATGGGCTGGCGCACGACCTTTTTGGTGATTGCCGGTCTGGCGGTGGCGCTGGTGTTTTGGCTGGCCCGCAGTCTGCCGTTGCTGCCCAGCCAGAACTCCGGTTCGCTGCGCAGTTTGCCGGTGTTGTTCAAGCGTCCGGCGTTGGTGGCGGTGTACATCCTGACCGCGCTGGTGGTCACGGCGCAATTCACTGCGTACAGCTACATCGAGCCGTTTATTCAGACCGTGGCCGGGCTGAGTGGCAATGTGGTGACCCTCATCCTGCTGTTGTTCGGTGGCGCCGGGATCATCGGTTCGCTGCTGTTCAGCGTGCTGCATCGCCACAGCCCGCAGCGCTTCCTGATCGCTGCGGTGTCAGTGCTGGCGGTGTGCCTGGCACTGCTGTTGCCGCTGAGCGGCAACGAGGCGTATTTGGCAACCCTCAGCCTGTTTTGGGGCATGGCCATCATGTGTTTCGGCCTGGCCTTGCAGTCGCGGGTGCTGTCGCTGGCGCCGGACGCCACGGATGTGGCCATGGCCATGTTCTCCGGCATCTACAACATCGGCATCGGCGGTGGCGCACTGTTGGGTAGCTGGGTGGGCGTGCACGCGGGGTTTTCTTACATCGGCGTCACGGGCGGCGGATTGGCAGGCGTGGCCTTGGCCATTTACTGCGTGAGCATGTACCGCATCAGCCGTTCGCCCGAGCACACCCCGCCTGCCGAGTAACCGTGCGAGCCGCACACGCCCCTGTAGTGGGGCTTCACGCCTGACGCTCGTCAACGGTGGTCGTGGGGGAGCGGTGCGGTGCGGCCGGGCCGGGCTGCGCACGCCGGGGCCGGGCGGGTAAAACCGCAGCTTGCAGCTGTGCCGCCGCCGGGTGTTCAAAATACAGGTGCGGCGTGACTTCACGGTCTTCCACTAACGTGCCTTCTGCCAGCACCACCACGCGCTGGCAGAAATGCTTGATCAGGCTCAAGTCATGGGTAATCAGCACAAAACCGGTGCCCGATTCGCGGCGGATGTCCGCCAGCAGTTCCAGGATTTGCACCTGTAAGACGCGGTCGAGGTTGGACAGGGCTTCGTCAAGGATGATCAGTTTGGGCGCCACTGACAGCGCCCGGGCAATCCCGGCGCGCTGCAACTGGCCACCACTGAGTTGCGTGGGGATTTTGTCGCCGTCACAAGGCAGCAGTTTGACCTGACGCAGCAACTGCTCTACCCGTGCCTTGCACGCCACTTCACCCATGCCCGCCAAATGCCGCAAGGGCTCGGCAATGCTCCAGGCGATGCTGCGTTGCGGGTTGAAGGCACTGAGGGCGTCCTGAAACACCATTTGCACCTGTTGCAAAAACCCTTTGCCGGGGCCGGTGAGCGGCGCTGAACGGAATGTGACCGTCCCCTGGTCAGGGCTTTCCAGCCCCATGAGCAGGCGGGCGAGGGTGCTTTTGCCGCTGCCACTGCTGCCCAACAAACCGAGGTTCTGCCCTTCAATCAACTCAAGGTTCAGCCTGCGTAACACGTCAACCCGATGCCGTTTGCTGAACAGGCCGCCCGCTGTATAGCCGTGGCTGACGTCGCGTATCTGGAGAAAACTCATGGCGCGTAGGCCTCCCTGGTCAAGGTGCGGTGCGCGGCCAGCAACGTCTGCGCTTCAGGGCTGTGGGGGGATTCGAACAAGCGGTGCACATCGACCTGTTCGACGATTCGGCCGTGGGCCATGACGCTGACCTGATCGCAACTGCGCGCCACCACGCCCATGTCGTGGGTGACCAGCAACACGCCGAGGTTGCGATCGACTACCAGCCGCTCCAGCAGGTCGAGAAAACGTGCCTGCGCCACCACGTCCAGATCGCTGGTGGGCTCGTCGGCCAGCAAGAAACGGCTGTCGGCCAGCAGCGCCAGGGCAATCATCATGCGTTGCAACATGCCGCCGCTGAGCTGAAAGGCAAACGAATCCAGCACACGATCGGCGTCTTCGAGCCCCACTTCGCGCACGGTGTCGAGGATCAGGCGGTGCGCTTCGCTGCCGCGTACATGGCGGGTGTCGAGGGTTTCCAGCGCATGGTGGCGTAATGAACGCACCGGGTTGAACGCACTGCGCGGGTTCTGCACCACCAGCGCCACGTCCCGCCCGCGCAGTCGGGCCGGTTCTACGCGGTGGCCGTCCAGGTGCAATATGCCCGCGCTGCGCTGCACGCCGGGTGGCAGCAGGTCGAGGATCCCGGCACAGGTCAGCGACTTGCCCGAGCCGCTGCCCCCTACCAGCCCATGAATACTGCCTGCGCTGAGGGTCAGATCGATCCCGTCCACCAGCGTGCGCTGCTGATGACGGAGGGTCAGCCCTTGCAGTGTCAATGTGTCCTTCATTCCTTGATCTCCGCCAGCACGCTGGGGTCGAGGCGATCGCGCAAGGCATCGCCCAACAGGTTGAACGCCATCACCGCGAGGAAAATCATCAGCCCCGGCCACAGCAGCAGTTGCGGGTGAGTCCAGATGAACTCCTTGGAATCATTGATCATGACGCCCCATTCAGGGGTCGGCGGGCTCACCCCCAGGCCAAGGAAGGACAACCCGGACACGTGCAGCATCATGTGCCCGATGTCCATCGAGGCCAGTACCAGTAACTGCCCGACCACGTTGGGCATGATGTGCTGGCGCAAGCGGGTCAGGCGCGAGGCACCGGCCAGCCGCGAGGCCAGGACGTAGTCGCGATTGCGCTGGGCGATCACCATGCCGCGCACCATCCGCGCATACCACGCCCAGTGCGACAGGGCGATGGCAATGATGACGTTGGTCAGCCCGGTGCCAAGCACGGCGATCAGAAAGAACGCCAGCACCAGCGTCGGAAAGGTCAGGAACATGTCGCACAGGCGCATGAGGAACATGTCCAGCTTGCCGCCGATCACCCCCGCAATGCCGCCGATCACCACGCCGAGAATCAATACCAGCCCGAGGGTCAGCACCACGCTGCCCAACGACAGCCGGGTGCCGACGATCAAGCGCGAGAACACGTCGCGCCCCAGATGATCGGTGCCCAGCCAGTGAGCCGAGCTGGCAGGCAGCAGGCGGTCGTCGAGGTTGACCAGCGTCGGGTCGTAAGGCGACAGCCAGGGACCGAGCAGCGCCATGAGCAATAGCAGCGCGACCAGTGCCAGCCCCACGTGCAGCCCGCGCCGGGGGCGGGGCAGGGTTGTTGCCGCTATCGCCGTCATGCCATCACCCCCGCTAAGCGTGTGCGCGGGTCGAGCCACGCATAACAGATATCCACCACCAGATTGCACAGCACCAACAATGTGGTCAGCAGCAAGGTGAAGCACTGCATCACCGGGAAGTCGCGGTTAAGCACGGCGCTCACGGCGAAGCGGCCGACGCCGGGCCAGGCAAAGATCGTTTCAATCACCAGTGCGCCACCGAGCAGTTCGCCGATGTGCATGCCGGTGGCGGTGACCAGCGGCATCCACGCGTTGCGCAGTATGTGATCACGCCACACCCGGCGCTCATTCAGGCCGCGGGCACGGGCATAAAACACATGGCGGTGTTGCCGCACGTCCAGCAGGCTGGCGCGCAACAGACGGGCGTTGATTGACATCGACATCAGCGCAATCGCCAGTACCGGCATGACAAGGTGCGCCGGGCCGCCGCGGCCCATAGGCGGTAGCCAGCCGAGCCACAGCGAGAGCAGGGCAATCAGCAAGAATGCCAGCCAGAAATTGGGCATCGACACGCCGATAAAGGTCACGAAGCGCACCACGTGATCGGGCCATTTGCCCTGCCAGCGGGCGGCGGCCAGCCCCAAAGGAATGCTCAGCGCCAGTGTGACCAGCAGCGCCAGAGCGCCCAATTGCAGGGTGGCGGGCAGGTAGTAGAGCACGTCATCCAGCACCGGCCGGCCGGTGATATACGACACGCCGAAGTCCAGATGCAGCGCGTTCCATACCCAGCTCAGGTATTGCTCAGGCAACGGGCGATCCAGCCCGAGCGCCTGTCGCGCTTCGACCAGTGCGCTATCCGTGGGCGGGATTTGTGACAGGCGCAGGTAGTCCAGCGCCGGGTCGCCGTTGCCCATGTGCAAGAGGAGGAACACAATCAGCGACACCCCCAGCAGCACCGGAACCAGCAAGATCAGACGTAACGCGATATATCGCAACATGGTTCAAGGCTTCCCGCTGGCTGGACGCATGACATCGAACGGCATGTCAAACAGCGTGCTGCCAAACTGCACATTGTCGACCGTGGGGCGGCTCACACTGATGGCCGTGAGGTAGGAAATCGGCAAATACACCGCCTGCTCGTGGAGCGTGGTGAGGATGTCGCGATAACCTTCGGCACGTTGTTTTTCGCGGGTCTCACCCAGTACCTGAGCAATTTTTCGGTCGATGGCGTCTTTCATCGGCAAGCCGCGCTGGGCCATGTAATCGGCATGGCCGGCATAGCGCATCGAACTGACAAACGAATGCGGGTCATACGGCGCGCCCCAGGTGTCGGCGAAAATCATGCCGAAGCGGCCTTCACGTTGCCGCTGCACCAATGCGCCGTCTTCTTCGGCGCGTAATTGCACCTGCATCCCGACCTTGGCCAGTTCACCCTGAATGATCTCGGCCAGGCTTTTTTGCAACGCGCTGGTGCCCAGAAATACCAACTCCACGCTCAGCGGCTGGCCGTCTTTTTCCCGTATGGTTTTGCCTGGCGGTAGCGTCCAGCCTGCGGTTTGCAAACGCTCGCGGGCTTGTTGCCGGTCGAAACCCAGCGCTTTAAGGCCCAGGTCGGTGTACGGCAGGTTGTTGGAAAACAGCGCATCGGCACGCGGTTCAAGCCCGTACAGCACCTTGGCGATCAGGGTGTCCTTGTCCACGGCCTGGTTGATCGCCTGGCGAACGGCCAACTCGTTGGTCGGCACGCGCGCAGTATTCATCGCGACCAGCCGGGTGGCCAAAGGCGTCGAGAGCGCGGTTTTGAACCCGGCGTCCCGCAAACGCACGAAGGTGCCGGACGAAATCTCGCCATCGGCGCCTTGGATCAGGTCGATGACACCGGTTTGCAAGGCGATGGCGCGGCTGTCGGGGTCAGAAATGACGTTCACCAACACAGAGCCGTAAGCAGGTTTATCACCCCAATACTGGTCATTACGGGCAAACCGGTCGTATTCGCCGCGTCGGGTCTCGACCAGTTTCCACGGGCCGGTGCCCACAGGTGCCCCTTTTTGGGCGTTGGGCGCACCAAAACGCAGCGGACGCACCTGGGCCAGTTCCATCAAGGTTGGGTAATAAGGGTGCTTGAGGACCAGCACCAACGTGCGCGCGTCCGGGGCCTCGACGCGATCAAGGGTGCTCACCAGTTCCATCCACTGATGGCGTTTGGCATTGGCCAGCACTGCGTCGACGTTGGCTTTGGCGGCCGCGGCAGTGAACGGGCTGCCATCACTGAAAGTCACGCCTTCGCGCAGGGTGAAGGTGTACGTCTTGCCGTCGGCAGACACCGTCCAGTGCGTGGCAAGCCACGGTTCCAGCTGCCCCGACCGGGTGTAACGCACCAGCGGCTCATAGACCATGGCCTGAGCGTACATCTGATTGGGCGAGTACCCTCGTGGGTCAAGCGGCCCTGCATTGGTGGGCCAGGAGTAAGTCAGCGTCGGCGCATCGTCCGCAGCGTAGCTGGGTGCGATGCCGCTTGAGAGGCAGCATCCGAGTAGCCACAGGCCAAGCTTCTTTTTCATCGACGGCTGCTTCAAACTGGCGCTCCCTCTAATGATGGCATTTTGGATTTCATGCAATGGGTATGAAGTCTATGTGAAAAGTTCATAAACGCGAGGCAAGATCCATGCAAAGAGTCACCATCTCCCTGGACGACGCCTTGTTGGCGGTTATTGATGAGCGCGTCACCACCCATGGTTATCAAGGGCGATCGGAGGCGATTCGGGATTTATTACGCGCCGGACTGCTGGAGCCGGAGGCGGCAAACCCCGACGACACCTGCGTGGCTACCCTGAGTTACGTGTACGACCATGGCACCCGCGAGCTGTCCAAACGATTGAACAGTGCCTTTCACGAACATCACGACCTGACCTTGTCGACCCTGCACGTGCACCTCGATCAGGGCAAATGCATGGAAGTGTCGGTACTCAAGGGCTCGATCAAACACGTCACCGCACTGACGCGCCAGGTGATGGCCGAACGCGGGGTGCGGCATGGCGCTGCACAGATCATCCCGTTGCCCACGGACGAAGGCGGGCATTCGCATTAAAACTGCGGGTTGATTGGAGGTAGGTACACCTCTCCAAGGTCGGAGATACCTGAGCTCGTCCAAAACCTGCGTTTCACAGGCAAGCGGCGGTGCACTTAAAAAAAACAACCGAGGCAGACCATTAGTCAGCAGGAGGGTTTCGTGTCCGACTGCGCTTGCGCTCCCATTCAGTTGGAAGCGTAAAGGTATAGACACATACCATCACAGGGGGTGGTCTAAAGTATCGCGATCGCACACTGAAATTTGACAAGGAATAACGCATGTTTCATGGGGTTACGGCACTGATCGCGTTGTATGTCATCGCACGTTTCATCTGGCCAATGCGGGTCAGCACGCCAAGCAAATGCGTGTTGGGCGTGCTGCTGTTGCTGGTGGCCGAGCATCATCTGATCACCCGAATCAGGTTTGGCAGCATGGCTTCGCCTGAGATACCCGGCGAGGTGCTGATGGCATTGGGTTGGGCGTTTGGCAGCCTGATCGTGCTGGCGCTGCTGCTGTTGGTGCGCGACGGAATTGGCCTGTTGATGTGGCTGGTGTCACGTGCGCAGGGGCGCGCGCTGTGGCGCAATCGACGCCTGAATGCCGCGTTGGGCATCGTTAGCGTCGGCTTGGCACTGCTGGGCGTGTGGCAAGCGATCCGCGTGCCGGATGTGAAAACGATGGACATCACCCTGGCGCATCTGCCCCCGGAAATGGATGGCTTGCGCCTGGTGCAATTGACCGACCTGCACGCCAGCCGACTGTTGCAAGCGCCCTGGATGCAGGCAGTGGTCGATAAAACCAATGCCCTGCAACCGGATGTGACCCTGATCACCGGCGACCTGGTGGACGGCACCCCGTATGCCCGCGCCGATGATGTGAAACCGCTGCAACAGTTGCGTGCCCGCTATGGGGTGTTCGCCATCCCGGGCAACCACGAGTATTACGTCGACTATGTGCACTGGTTGCCGGTGTTCGAGCAGTTGGGGGTGCAGATGTTGCTCAACCGTCACGTGCTGGTGAGCCATAACGGTCGCCAACTGGTGCTTGCCGGTATCACTGACAAGGCGGCTTCACCGCTGCGCCTGCCGTTGCCCGACGTGGCAGGGGCGTTGCGTGATGCTCCCGAACAGGCGCCGGTGATACTGCTGAGCCATCGCCCGATTGGTGCCGTGGCCAACGCCCGGCAGGGCGTTGACCTGCAACTGTCGGGTCACACCCATGGCGGTCAAATCTGGGGACCGCACCTGCTCGCGCAATGGGCCAATCAGGGGTTTGTCTGGGGCTTTATGACGTAGAGGGCATGCAGCTTTATGTCAGTAATGGCACCGGGTTGTGGAACGGCTTCCCGATTCGCTTGGGCCGCCCGGCAGAAATCACGCTGATTACCTTGCGTTCGCCTCACGTCAAGCGTTGATCCACCCCAGCGTGAGGGCGGTTAACAGTGCATAGCGCGCCCCTTTGGCCAGCGTCACAATCAGCACAAAGCGCCACAGCGGTTCGCGCATCACCCCGGCGATCAGCGTCAAGGGGTCGCCAATGACCGGCACCCAGCTCAACAGCAGCGACCAGTGCCCATAACGCAAGTAAAACCGCTGCGCTCGCTCCAGTTTGGCCGCGCTCACAGGAAACCAGCGTTTGTCACGAAAGCGCTCGACCGAGCGCCCCAACAGCCAATTCAAGACCGAGCTCAAGACATTGCCAGCGGTGGCCACAAGCAACAGCAACGTCACACTGTACGGGGCAGACAGCAGCATCCCCACCAGCACCGCTTCAGATTGCAGGGGCAATAACGATGCCGCGCCCAATGCGGCGAGGAACAGCCCGATGTAACTGGTGATTTCAAACACGTGAGCGTGGCTCTGGACGCTATGCACGGGATAGCGGAGGGCGGCTTTTTAGCATCAATCGCCACGCGGTGCCTACAAAAAAGGCGCTGCCTGCGCAGAGCCCACGGTCTCGCCACACTCAGCGAAACTCGAACAGTTCCACGTGCAGGTTCTGCGCAGGCACACCGTGTTCGCGCATCAGTTCACGCACCCGTTGCAGCAGCCCCTTAGGTCCGCAGAAGCTGATGTGCACAGACTCAGGTGCGGTGTGGGTCAACAGCTGACGCAAGTGATCTGCCAATTGCGCAGTCCCGCCGCTATTGGCCATGAACTGCACCCCCCGTTGTTCGGCCACGCCCTGCAATTGTTCGGCCGGCGGGAAGCCGCGGGCGGGGTTGAAGCAGTAGATCAGGGTCGCTTTGTCGAACCGCTCACCCAAGGGGTCTTGCAGCCAGGCGATAAAAGGCGAAATGCCGACCCCAGCACCAATCCAGATCTCTTTTGCCGCGCCGCTCGGGCGTTTGAAGTGGCCGTAGGGCGCGTAGATGTCGGCCACCATGCCGACCTTGACGCGCTCACGCAGTGTTTTGGTGTAGTCCCCCAAGGCCCGGATCACAAATTCAAGCTGTCCGTTTTCGCGGTGGGCACAGGCAATGGTGAACGGGTGGGGCTCACGCAGGCCCTTTTCCTTGAAGGACAAAAACGCAAACTGACCGGCCTTGAAGTCAAAGCCTTTGCCTATCGGAGCGAAGGTCAGGTGCAACGCCGCTTTCTCGCTGCTCACCTCGATTACCCGGTATTCACCGGCACGGGCGACAAAGGGGTAGAGCAGTAGTTTGTAGAGCGCCGCCACCACGCCAAGGGCGCAGAGTACGCTGAGCCAGATGCCTGCCGGGCTGAACAGGGTGATGGGGGATTTGAAGCTCAGCCAGTGCAGGATGACAATCAGAAACAGCGGGCCGGACAACTTGTGCCACCAGCGCCAAACGCTGTAGGGGATGTTGCGGTTCAGGGCGAGCAGCACAATCATGCCCAGTGCCACATAGCTCAACTGGCGCACCATGCGTGTCCAGTATTTGGACAACTCCATGATGGGCACGCTGTTCCACACATCGAGGTTGGCCTTGAACACCAAGTGGTAGGAGGCGAACACCAGCGCCCAGATCCCCAGCCATTTGTGGGTGTCATAGACGCGGTCGAGGCCGCCGAACAGGTGTTCAACGACTCGCCGGCGGCTGGCCAACAGGCAGGAAACGGCCATGTAGGCCAGCGCCGTGGTCCCGAGAATCAAGCTCAGGGTGGCGGAAGTGAGCCAAGTGTCGGCGGGGATTTCCAGCAGCAGTGTCAGTGTTGTAATCAGCAAGATACCGACGAGGCAGTGCCAGTTCTTCACGGGTTTACTCCATTCATCAATCCGTTGTGGGTGAGACTGAAGACCGGCCCTCCTTGGGGTTTCAGGGGGGCCGGAGTTTATCGGGAATCGCGAAAACAACCTGTGATCCCGGTCAGGTCGCCAGCGATTACTCGATATACAACCGGTGCATCACATAGCGCAGCGAGGCTGGCAGGGTCTGGCCGTGGCTCATGCCGGTGAACGGGTGATAGTCCACACTCAGCCCTGCAACGCCCTGCATATCCGTGGTCAACTGCTGCATCAGCCGGTCCGGCGGGCCAACGACCGGCCCTCGCGGATTGCCGGGTTCATCCGTGCCGCGCATCAACAGCAACCGGGTTTTAGGGTCCGTTTTGCGGGTTTTCAAGTCGTTCAGCTGTTTGGCCACGATGCCGTCCCCCCACCAGAGTGAAGGGCTGGCCGCCGCATAGTCAGCAAACTCGCCAGGGCGGGTGCGCAGGGCGTGCAACACCAGCAAGCCGCCGTAGGAGTGGCCCCACAAGGCTTGTTGTTCACGGTTGATCGGCGCCTTGGCAGCCACCGCAGGCAGCAGACGATCACGCAACAGGTCAAGGAACACGTCGGCACCGCCACTGGGCTGTCCGGTCAGCGGGTCGGTCTGGACTGTGAGCCCGGCGCGCGGCGGTGTGTAGTCATAGGTACGGGCGGTGCGCTCGATGCGCAACGGCGTGTCGTAACCCACGGCCACCAGCAGTGGCGCCTTACCATGGGCCAATTGGCTCAGCAGTTCGGCATCCAGCGCACCGACCGCAGCGTTACCGTCGAGCATCCACAGCACCGGGAAACCGCCCTTGGGCGCAGGGGCCACAGGGCGACCGATCCACAACTGGTAATGCCGCTGACCGTCCGCCGAGTTAATCAACAAGCGACTGAAGCGGTATGCCAAGTCGGTGCGTTGCAGCAGTCGGGTGTCCATGGGCTGGTCAGGCGCTGGCCGTGCGTGCGCCGCGTACCCCGGCAAGACGAGGGCAAGCAGCAGCACCAGAGGGCGTGTGAGGTGTTTCATCGGGCTGTCTCGTCAGGGTCAGAACGAAGCGGTCAGGCTGGTGTAGAGTGTGCGCCCCGGCTCGTTGTAGGTGGCTGCGCCTGCGCCTTCGATGTTGTTGACGCCCTGGGCGTTGCCTTCGCGGTACAGGCGCTTGTCAAACAGGTTCTCCACGCCCGCGGTCACACTCAGGTTGCGGGTAATCGCGTAGGTGCCACTTAAACCGGCGATGGCGTAGGGCGAGAGCTGGTTGTTGGCGGTGCCGGTGACGCGGTCGCCGTGATAATCATATTTTTTCGGCGTTTGTTTGCCGTACCAGGCCACGCTCAGTTGCAGCGACAGGTCCTCAGTGGTTTGCCAGTCCAGCATCGAATTCAAGGTGTAGCGGGGCGTGACGGACAGGTAGTCACCGGTCTGTTTGTTCTTCGATTGCAGCATGTAGGTGAAGTTATTGGTCCACGTCAGTTGTTCAGCCAGCGGCAATGTCAGCGTGCCTTCGAGGCCTTCGACCAGTGCCTTGGGCACGTTTTCCCACTGGTAGATGGCGGCATTGGCGTACGAACCGCTGCCGCCTGTGGCCTGGCCAATCGGGCTCAGGCCTGACTCGATCTTGTTTTTGTAGTCATTGCGAAAATAGGTCAGCCCCGCGACCACGCCGTTGTCGGTGTACTCGATGCCCAGTTCCTTGTTGACGCTGGTTTCGGCCTTGAGGTCGGCGTTGCCCTGCAAGTAGCAACTGGTGCTTTGGCCGTAGCAACCCTGGCCACGGCTGTACAGCAAGTAATCGGGGTTGAGCTGGTACAGGTTCGGTGCTTTGTAGGCGCGGGCGATACCGGCCTTGAGCGTCAGGGTGTCGGTCAGCGCGTGGGACAGGTTCAGCGACGGGCTCCAGTTGTCCCCCACGACGTTATGGTGATCCAGCCGCAGCCCAGGGGTGAGCATGGTGCCGGGGAACAGCTCGATATTGTCTTCGGCAAACAGCGAGAAAATACGCGCCGACGACGCGGTACTGCGGTTGCTGCTGCTCAGGCCGCCCACCGAACCGCCTTCACTGGTGGTTTGAGTCGTGGCACTCGGGTCATCGAGCTTTTGTTCGGTCCACTCGGTGCCCAGGGTCAGGGTCTGGTCGAGCCCGGCCTGCAACGGCAGGTTGACCTCGGCGTGGGCCGTCAGATCACGCAGCACCGCGGTGTAGAAATGGGTGTCGCTGAAAATCCCTTCAGTCCCCCCGGCCAGCCCTTCATTGAGGCGCGAGTTTCGGGTTTTTTCGTACTGGATGAACGCCATGCTGCTGCCAAAATCCCACTCGCCGCGATGGGTCAAGGCATAGGTTTCGCGGTAGGTGCGATTGGTCTCATGACCGAGCATCTTCTTCACCGTGGCGTTGCTGTTGGTGTTCTGCGTATCGCCGGTGTAGAGGTTGCCCTGGCGGCTGAAGCCCGCTTCGACATCGAGGGTCTGCTCGGGGGTCATGCGCCAACTCAACAGACCGTTGACGTCTTTGTTGCGCACGCCTTCGCGGCCTGCGGGCAACGTGCCGACCTGATTGCCAGTACGCACGGATTCGTGGCCGGCGTTGATGTCCCAGTCATCCGGATTGGTCTTGGCGATGTTGCCGTACACGCGGTAACTGAGGTTCTCGGTCAGCGGGCCATTGAGGCCGAAGTTCATGCGCTTTGTGGCGCCTTCATCCTTGTGTTGGGGGAAGCTGCTGTACACCGTCACATCACCATGGGTTTGGGCCCCGGCCTGTTTGGTGATGATATTCACCACGCCACCGGCAGCGCCGTTGCCATACCGGGCCGCCGCCGGACCGCGCAACACCTCGATGCGTTCCACTTGATCGGCAGGCACCCAGTTGGTATCGCCACGGCTGTCCCGCTCACCACGCCAGCCATAGCGAACGGAATTGCGGCTGTTGACTGGCTTGCCGTCCACCAGAATCAGCGTGTTCTCCGGGCCCATGCCGCGAATGTCGATCTGCCGGTTATTGCCGCGCTGGCCGCTGGTGGAATTCCCCGTGAGGTTGACGCCGGGCATCGTGCGGATGATCTGCGACAGGTCGTTGGCCGGGGGCCGCTTCTTGATGTCTTCAGCCGTGATCACTGACACGCCGGGGGCCTGCCTGGTTTCTTCCTGCGCGGTGGCCACCACATGGGTATTGCCCAGCTCCAGCGCGGGCGCGGAGGTGACTTCATCCTCATTGGCAGCCTGCACCGCGGCGCTCAACAACCAGCAACCGGACAACACAAAAGGGGCGATAGGGCGCAACACACGTAACGACATCAACGATCTCCGAGACAGCCTGATACAAGAAGATCACGAATGATAATGAATGCTAATTGAGAGTAAAGCGCATTAACTTTCTAAACACTTGCGCGCCATGGGGGCTGGCTGCTGCTCTTGCACCCTGCGTACCATCCGATGTCCGAGGCATTTGACTGATGAGTCCACTCTGGCAACGGTTCACTCATTCAGCGCAGCCGGCAGCAACAGGTGCATGCACAAACCGGGATGGCCATTGGTGGCCCACAACCGGCCTTGTTGCAGTTCGATGGCCCGCTGGGCAATGGCCAGCCCCAGCCCGAACCCTTCGCCTATGCAGTCGGGCAGGCGCTGATAGGGTACAAACAGGGTGTCAAGGTCTTCAGGGGCCACGCCGGGGCCTTCATCTTTCAGGCACAAATGCCACGCATCGCCTTCACGCCAGCCGCTCAGCGTCACCGTGCCTTGCAACGGTGAATAGCGAATGGCGTTGCGCAGCAGGTTTTCCAGCGCTTGGGCCAAGCTGTCGAGGTTAACGTTGACGCAACAGTCAGTGCCCAGCAGGCAGGGCAGGCGTTCAGCGGGCCACTGGCTTTCAAAACAGGCGTCTTCGCGCAGGGCTTCCCACACCGACAGCACCAACACGGGTTCTCGAGCCAGCTGCGGGCGTTCGGTGTCGAGCCAGGCGAGGTTGAGGGTGTCTTCGAGCAACCGCTGCATGTCATCGATTTCGCGGTCCAGCCGTTGGCGCAATTGCTGGGGCGGCAGTTGGCTATCATGGGCGATGCGCAAGCGTGCCAGCGGGGTACGCAGTTCGTGAGACAGGGTGCGCAGCAACAAGCGTTGCTGGTTGAGGCTGTTGCGCAAGCGGCTGGCCATGTGTTCAAAGGCGTGCGCCAATTCGCCCAGTTCGTCGCGGCGGTGGATCAGGGGCAGCGGCGCTTCGCTGTCCAGGTCGTCGGCGCGCAATGCGTCGGCGCGATCACGCAGTCGATTGAGTGGCACCACTAAATGTCGATACAGCACCAGGCCAAGCAGGGCCGCGAGCAGGGTCGGCATGACGCCGTGGCTGAAGACGTGGGTCCAGGCGGTCAAGCCGTTGGGCAGCAGACGCTCGGGCAGTTGAAGCACCAGTTGCCCCTGTTCCGGATGGTCCGGGAACGGGATGCTCACGTAAGGCAACTCATCCATCAGGCGTCGACTCATGGGCCAGTCGAGTTTGCGCATGAACGTCAGTTGCTGGTAATGCGCAGGCGTGATGGGCGTGCGGCTGAGACTTTCGAGCTGCGGACCGAGTACCGCGACCCACGTCTGTTCACGGGCGGACAAGCGTTCGGTGAAGCGTTCGAGTCCCTCGCTGCCGTGCTCGCGCCAAGTGTCCTGCGCCTGCCGGGCATACGCCTGCAAATACGCGCGCTCTTGGGGCGACAGGAAATACGTGCTGCGTTCGGCCGACAGGCCCCAGATCCAGATAAACCAGGTCAACAACAGGCAAAAGCTGACTTGTAACAACGCCAACTTCCACAGCAGCGGGTGACGACGCATCAGGCGGGGTCCGACTCGACCAGAATGTAGCCCTGGCTGCGCACCGATTGTATCTGCACATGGTGCACGCCAATGGCCGCCAGTTTGCGCCGCAGGTTGCACACATGCACATCCAGACCGCGATCCAGTCGCGTGTAGATGCGGTGCAATACGTGCTGGTACAAAAAGGCTTTGCTCAAAGCCTGCCCGGCCTGTTCGCGCAAGGTCACCAGCAGGCGGAACTCCGACCCCGTGAGCCCGGCCCGGAGACCGTCGTGCAGTACATCTTGTGCGGCGTCATCGTAGCTCAGGGCACTGTGGCGAGTCGGCACGGGCGCTTGCGTGAGCATGGACATGCGCCGCAGCAGCGCGTCGGTGCGTGCATCGAGCTCCGCCAGGCTGAAAGGTTTGGGCAGGTAATCATCGGCCCCCCGGGTAAACCCGCTGATGCGGTCTTGCTCGTTGCCCAGCGCCGACATCAGCATCACCGGCACCGTTTGTTGCAGGCGCAGGGCTTCGAGCAGGCTCAGGCCATCCATGCCGGGCAACAAGATGTCCAGCAGCACCAGATCAAATGATTGAGCGCACAGGGCCTCAAGCCCTTGGGTGCCATCGACACAGGTGGTGACGGTAAATCCTCGTTGCACCAAGTGCCGTTCAAGGTCGTGGCGTAAGCGGAAATCGTCTTCGACAAGCAACAGGTGAGGGGAGGTTCGCATAAGGCACTGATTGAGAACGTTTAACATTCGCGACTATCCCACCTACGGGGATGCTGTGCAATTGCTATCTGGTTCAAGCGCCTGCGACACGGCACCGCGTTACAGCGGATCTGGCCAAGTACAGGTCGGATTCGCACAAAAACAACGCGGCGGCTTCTGTTCGAATGATCCTCAACGACCCGCCCGCTGGCGGCTTCTGATCATCGACGCAGACACAGGTAAATGCCATGCACATGCCCAAGACCCTTCAGATCAAGAACGGCGAAAAAGTCACACCGACTTTCTCTGCTCAGGAGTATGCGAACCGTCAGGCCAAGCTGCGGGCCTACATGGCCCGCCACGGCATCGACGCGGCGGTGTTTACCTCGTACCACAACATCAATTACTACAGCGACTTTCTGTATTGCGCCTTCGGCCGTCATTATGGGCTGGTGGTCACCCAAGACAAGGTGGTGACCATCAGCGCCAACATTGACGGTGGCCAGCCATGGCGGCGTACCGTGGGCACCGAAAACATCGTGTACACCGATTGGCAGCGCGACAATTTCTTCGTCGCGATCCAGCAGGCGCTGCCTCGGGCGGGGCGCGTCGGCATCGAGTTCGATCACCTCAATCTGCTTAGTCGCGACAAGCTGGTGAGCCGCTACCCGGACGCCGAATGGGTGGACATTGCCGCGCCCTGCATGAAGATGCGCATGATCAAGTCGGCCGAAGAACACGCGATCATCCGTCAGGGCGCACGCATTGCCGACATCGGTGGCGCCGCGGTGGTCGAAGCGCTTCGCGATCAGGTGCCGGAGTACGAAGTGGCGTTGCACGCGACCCAGGCCATGGTGCGCGAAATCGCCCGCACGTTCCCGGACGCCGAGCTGATGGACACCTGGACCTGGTTCCAGTCCGGCCTCAACACCGACGGCGCACACAACCCGGTGACTGCCCGCAAGGTCAATCGGGGCGACATCCTGAGCCTCAATTGCTTTCCGATGATTGCCGGGTATTACACGGCGCTGGAGCGCACGCTGTTTCTGGACCATTGCTCCGACGAGCACCTGCGTTTGTGGGAGGTCAACGTCAAGGTTCACGAGGCCGGCCTCAAACTGATCAAGCCGGGCATGCGTTGCTGCGACATCGCGCAGCAGCTCAACGCGATTTTTCTGGAACACGATTTGCTCCAATACCGCACGTTTGGCTATGGCCACTCGTTCGGCACCTTGAGCCACTACTACGGGCGCGAGGCCGGGCTGGAACTGCGAGAGGATATCGACACCGTACTGGAGCCGGGGATGGTGGTGTCCATCGAGCCGATGATCATGATCCCGCAAGGCCGGCCGGGCGCCGGAGGGTATCGTGAGCACGACATCCTGATTGTCACCGAGGAGGGCGCCGAGAACATTACGCACTTCCCGTACGGCCCGCAGCACAACATTATCCAGCGTTAAACACCTGGCGCCGCTGCCATGAGGCTTTGGCAGCGGCGCCAGGCCGTGATGTTGCACCTGCACATGCGCGCCCAGACGCGCAGTGCGTTTTGACCCATTACCCCTGCCAAGAACAACCAGAATGAGGGTAGTTGTCATGTCCTGTGTCCCGATGTTTCGCCAAGCCTTTGACCCACGCACCTCACTCACTGGAGGTGCTCGATGAGTATCCCGAGCGCAAGCCTTGCCGTGCCGCTCACGGCCCAACAGCAGCTCGAACTGAGCAGCGAGCGTAAAGCCCTGCGCCGTGCCGCCACGGCCAGTTTCATGGGCAACTTTGTCGAGTGGTTCGACTACGCGGCCTACGGTTATCTGGCCACCATCATTGCCCTGACGTTCTTCCCGCAAACCGATGCCGCGACCGGCCTGTTGGCCACGTTCGCGGTGTTTGCGCTGTCGTTTGTCGTACGACCGGTTGGCGGTCTGGACTGGGGGCATTTTGGCGATAAATACGGGCGCCGCAGTGCGTTGTCCTGGTCGATTTTAATCATGACCGTGTCCACGTTTTGCATTGGCATCCTGCCCGGTTATGACCAGATCGGCGTGTGGGCTCCGGCGCTGCTGTTGTTAATCCGCCTGGTGCAGGGATTTTCGGCGTCGGGTGAATACGCGGGGGCATCGGCGTTTCTGGCGGAGTATGCCCCTGAAGGTAAGCGGGGTTTCTACACCAGTCTCGTGCCTGCCAGCACGGCCGTCGGGTTGCTGTTCGGGGCTGTGTTCGTGGCGGCGTTGCATGCATGGATGACGGTCGAGACCCTGCACGAATGGGGCTGGCGCTTGCCGTTTTTGCTGGCCGCGCCGTTTGGGCTGGTGGGGCGCTATATCCGCATGAGTTTGCAGGATTCACCCAAGTTTCTGGATATGGAACAGCGTCTGGAAGCCAAGGAATGCGCCACGCCAGCGCCGATTCGCGAGTTGCTGACGGTGCACCGTCGCAGCGTGCTGATCGGTATTGGTGCAACCTGCCTCAATGCCGCGGCGTTCTACTTGCTGCTCAGTTACATGCCGACATACCTGTCCACGGAAATGGGCATGAGCGAGGGTGATTCGTTTATCGCCTCCACGGTGTCACTGGCGACCTACATCGGGCTGATCTTCCTGATGGGCAAACTATCGGACCGTTACGGTCGCAAGACCATGCTGCTTTTGGCGTCCGTGTTGTTCCTGGGGCTGACGTTGCCGCTCTTCGGTCTGTTGGGCAACCGCTCGCTGGTCGTGATTCTGATGATCCAGATAGCCTTTGGCGCCATCCTCGCCATGAACGACGGCACCTTGCCATGTTTTTTGGCGGAAATTTTCCCCACCCGCGTGCGCTTCAGTGGCTTTGCCTTCAGCTTCAACATTGCCAATGCGCTGTTTGGCGACACGGCCCCGTTCATTGCGACCTGGCTGATTCACATGACGGGCAACAAAATGGCCCCGGCCTGGTATCTGCTGGCGGCGGCTGCCGTCGCGTTAGTGGCGATGCTGGCCAGCCGCGAAACCGCCCATAAAACCCTGCAAGACTGAACACCCCGAGCGCGTGCGCGCGCTCGGGGTGGTGTGACCCTCAATGCAAGGCTATGTGCTTGCGATCACCCATCGGTGACACGCCAAACAGCCGGCTGTAGCACTTGGAGAAGTGCGCAGCCGACACAAAACCGCAGGCCAGGGCGATGTCGCGCACTGGCGATTCGCTACGCAACAACAGGCCGCGCGCCCGTGCCAGGCGCAACTCCAGGTAGTACTGGCTGGGTGTGCGTTGCAAATGCTTGTGAAACAGGCGTTCCAGCTGGCGTACCGACACGTCGTTGAACCGCGCCAGTTCTTCCAGGCTCACCGGTTCTTCCAGATTGGCTTCCATGATCGCCACCACCTGACTGAGCTTGGGTTGCGAGGTCCCCAGCTTCTGGCGCAACGGCACACGCTGTTGCTCCTGGGCACTGCGGGCCCGATCACACAGCAGCAACTCTGCGGCGTGGGCGGCAATCTCTCGGCCGCCGGGTTCGCGGGCGATCAATTGCAGGGTCATGTCCATCGACGCGACACCCCCCGAGCAGGTGTAGCGGTCGCGATCCAGTTCGAACAATTGATGGGAGATGATGATCTCCGGGAAGTGGTCCTTGAGGGTTTCAATGTCTTCCCAATGAATGGTGCAGCGATACCCCTTGAGCAACCCCGCGCGGGCCAGCCAGTAACTGCCCGTGCAAATGCCGCCCAACGCCACCCGCTCATGCGCCAGTTTGCGCAGCCAGTTGAGCAGTGGGCGGCTGCTGAGGTGCGAGACGATCGGGTTGGCGCCCACCACCAGCAGGATGTCCAGCTTAGGGGCGTCTTGCATGGCGCAGTCCGGCAGAATGCGCATGCCATTGCTGGCGGTCACCGGCTCCAGACTGGGACCAATGATGAGGGTTCGAAACATCTCCCGGCGCGCGGCCATGTTGGCCATGCGCAGGGTTTCGATCGTGGACGCAAAACCAATGGTGGTGAAGTTTGGTATCACCAGTAAACCCACGGTTTTGATGGGCGCATGACTGACCGCCGGAGCTGCTGCAGACCTTGCCATCTGGCGTTTCCTCTTCACGATCCAGGACGCGTCTAGCGTCGGGGTTAACGCGCGCCTGGCAGCGCATTGGCCTGGGTCGGGGGGGCCGGATGACGCTGCAAGCAGGGCGCAGTGACCAGCAACGAAGCAATGCTCATGCCAGGGCGCCTGCATGATCCGGGTCAAGGGCGCCAGGGGCAAAAGCGGTTACAAGATCAGTGTGAGGAGTTCATAACAAAAAACGAGCACGGCCCGCGCCGAGGGGACCACCCCAGGCCGGTGCCTTAAAGGAATATCGCCATGATTTTCAAGTTTGCGCGTCTGGCCACTGTCGGCCTGACGTTTCTTTACGCCTGTCACACCTGGGCCAGCGAGCCGGAACCGGCAACTGATCCTGGTCAGCAACCCGACGCCGATGTGGTGCAGCGCGGCCTGTACGTGGCGCAGCTCGGTGACTGTATTGCCTGCCACACCGCCAAGGGCGGGGCCGTCATGGCTGGCGGGCTGGAATTAAACACGCCCATGGGCACGATCTATTCCAGCAACATCACGCCGGACCCCGAGACCGGAATCGGTCAGTACAGCTTTGAACAGTTCGACAAAGTGATGCGTGAAGGCGTGACCCCGGCAGGCGAGAATCTCTACCCGGCCATGCCGTACCCGTCTTACGCCAAGATGACTGATGATGACATGCGCGCGTTGTACGCGTACCTGATGCAGGGCGTGGCACCGGTCAAGCAGGTGAATCTGGAGGCTGAAATGAGCTTCCCGTTCAACCAGCGCTGGGGCCTGACGCTGTGGAACTGGATGTTCGTCGACAACCAACCCTTCACGCCTGACCCGTCCAGAAGCGAGGTGCTCAATCGCGGTGCCTACCTGGTGCAAGGGTTGGGGCATTGCGGATCGTGTCACACGCCGCGTGGGCTGGCCTTTCAGGAAAAAGCCCTCAGCGATGCGGGCAGCAGTGGCAAGCATTACCTGGCGGGAGAGACGGTTGAAGCGTGGCGAGCCTTGAGCTTGCGTAATCTGTGGACCGTGGAAGACACCGTTCAACTCCTCAAGACCGGCCAAAATCGTTTTGCCACGGTGTCGGGCAACATGGCCGACGTGATCCACCACAGCACCCAGCATTTCACCGATGCGGACCTGACAGCGATCGCCAGTTACCTCAAGTCGTTGCCCGCCGGCAAGGATGACCTGCCCATGCCGGCAGTGGCCATCGAGCCCGCCAAAGCACCCGATACGTTGTTCACCACCCGTGGCGGTCTCGGTTACACGCAGTTTTGCGCGGACTGCCATCGCCCGGACGGCGGCGGGGTCAAAGGCATGTTCCCGCCCCTCAACGGCAACCCCGGCATCACCGCCGCCAACCCGACCTCCTTGTTGCACATCACCCTGACCGGCTGGCAAACCGCAGAGACCGCAACGCATCCAAGGGTCTGGACCATGCCCGGTTTTGCCCGGCTGGCCGATGATGAAATCGCTGAGATCCTGAGTTTTGTTCGCAGCAGCTGGGGCAACGACGCACCGCCGATCAACCCCGCGCAAGTGGCCAGCCTGCGCAAGCAGCTGAACCCTGACACCACGGACTCCTCGGCCTTCGTCACGCCGCGTCTGGCCAATCTGCTGACGGCCTCGAATGCCGATCAAGTGGTGCGCGGCATGCGCCTGCACCTGCAAACCAAAGCCTTGCTGCCGGACAACGTGGGCAATGCGCTGAACTGCACCAGCTGCCATTTGAACGCGGGCACAGTGGCAGACGGCTCACCGTTTATTGGCGTCTCAGCGTTCTTCCCCAGTTATGCGCCCCGGGCGGGGAAACAGATCACCCTCGAAGACCGCATCAATGGCTGTTTCCGTCGCTCCATGGACGGCAAGCCGCTGCTCGTGGCATCGCCCGACATGCAGGCGATGGTGGCGTACTTTGACTGGATGAAAATGAACACGGTGCCCGGCGATAAAGTGGCAGGGCGAGGGGTGGGCAAGGTGGATCCGGCCATCAAGCCTGATTCCGCCAACGGCCAGGCGGTCTACGCCCAGCAATGCGCGGTGTGCCACGGCGATCAGGGGCAAGGTTTGAAACACGCTGACGGGCACTTCATCTTCCCGCCGTTGTGGGGCGAAGAATCGTTCAACATCGGCGCAGGCATGGCGCGCACGTACACCGCTGCGGCGTTCGTCAAACGCAACATGCCGATCGGGTTCCATGAACGCTTCCCGTTGGGGCAAGGCGGGTTGTCGGATCAAGATGCGGTGGATGTGGCTGAGTACTTCTCGCACCAGCCGCGGCCGGATTTTCCGGACAAGGTCAAGGATTGGCCTAACGGTGGCAAGCCGGCGGATGCGCGGTATTAAGCCCTGATACCCCTCTCGCGAAAGGAGAGGGGCCTGAGCGGACCATAGGCAATCACTCATTCATCCAGCACGGCAGGTTTATCCCTTGAACCCGCCGTCCGCTAACCACGTTGTCAGCGCTTTGTCCTCCAGCGGCCGGGTAATCAGAAAACCCTGCGCCTGCGAACAGCCCCATTCGGTGATCAAACGCAGGATTTCGTTGTTCTCCACCCCTTCAGCGACCACGTGATAGTTCAAACCTTTGGCTAACTCGATCAGGGTTTTCACCAGCCGTCGGTCTTGCGCGCTGGTTTCCAGGGTGCGCACCAGCGATTGATCCAGTTTGACGGTCTGGGCGGGCAGTTTTCGCAGATAAGCCCAATTACTGTAGCCCGTCCCAAAGTCATCAATGGCGATGTGCAGGCCTAAACGCCGGGCGCGTTCCAGCTCGTGCAGGACAGACACCGGCTTGGACATCAAGATGCTTTCAGTCAGCTCCAGTTCGAGCATTTGAGGATCAAGGCGCCGGGCCTGGATGTGGGCCTCAATCGCGTCGACAAACCGCGAATCCTGTAAGTCGTTGACCGTCACGTTCATGGCAATGCGCAGGCGAACGCCTTGCGCAGTCCATGCCCGGGCCTGTTCGACCAGGGCGTCCAGAACCCAAAACGTTATGGATTGCATCAGTGCGGTTTTTTCGGCCAGAGGAATGAACTCGGCAGGGCTGATGACGCCCAGGGTCGGGTGATTCCAGCGAATCAGTGCTTCCACGCTTTCACAGGTCAATTCCGGCAGTTTGACTTTCGGTTGATACACCAGGCTCAGTTGATGCCCGCGGGTGAGGGCGTCATGGAGCGCGCTCAGGAGCATGAAGGCCCGCTGTTGGGCTGCGTCGAGTTGAGGCTCATAGCAGGCCCAGCCCACATTCTGGTCCCGGGCAGCGTCAGCGGCACTGACCACCAGGCGCAGCCAGTCCTGATCTTTCTGCGAAGCCTCTAGCACGGGCAGTACGCCCACGCCGATTTGCATCGGGATGGGGATGTGCTGGCATTCCACAGGGGTTTTGAAGTCGTCGATTATTTTTTGACACACGCTGTCAATCGCATCGTGTTCGTCAAGGATAAAACCGAATCGCGTCGGACTGACTTTGTACAGCAAGCGGCCGCTGGGAATCAGGGTCTGCAGCCGGGCCTTGATGGCGAGAATCAGGTCTTGGGCAAAGCTACAACCCAGCGCTTTGACCACATCATTCAGGGCTTGAGGCGCAATGACATCGACGCAGTAAACCAGGCTCTTTTTGCCATTGAGCAGGGTGATTCGAATGTCTTCTTCAAAACGCAGCCTGTTGAAGAGCCCTGTGGGTTGGTCCACGAAGTTGCGTGAGCGAACGCCCGAAATGCGCATCATGGCGAGTTCAGCAAAATTCACCAGCATCGCACCGTCACGCGCGCTCATGGGGGGGCGGGGGCGGGTATCAATAATGCAAAGGCTGCCCAGGTTGAACCCGTCAGCGGTTCTTAATGGCGCACTGGCGTAATAACGGATGTAAGGGCTGCCACACACAAGCTCGCTGTCTTTGAAGCGCGGATCCTGAGCGGCGTCGAGTACTTCGAACAGGCCATTCTCTGTCAGCGTGTGGGCGCAGAACGACAGGTCGCGCGAGGTTTCACGGGTGTCGAGCCCGACCTGTGCTCGGAACCATTGCCGTTGCGCTTCGACAATTGAGATTAAGGCGATGGGCGCGTCGAAATACGCGGCCGTCATGGCGACTATTTTTTCGAACGCTTCATCGCCCTCCTGGTCAGGGGGACAGAATTCAGCGACCCGTTCGAGCCGCTTGGTTTCATACGCCTGCGGGGACGCATTCTCATCCATTTTTTCACCCTGTCCTACGTTGTCCTGACACAGCTCACAAATTACCGCCCGCGTTGAGAAAATGCGATGGCTTTGCGTGCGAAGCCGATGCGCTAAAAACCGAGGGGTGGCTGTTTTTTATCCAGGGATGTATACAGGCCACTCAGTTAACCCTGTCCAATGATGACCAGAGATAAGGCCCCGGGCCGTTTCAAGGAGTGAATATGCAGGTCAAACATCGCATCGCCCTTTTTAGCTGTGCTGTAGTGGCGGCCGCCTTAACCGGCTGCGCCCATCACCCTCAATTTGCCGGGCAATCGGTCACCGATCCGCTGCTGCGACAGGACGTGATGAAAAACGTCGAGATGTTGTTCGCCGCGATGACCCAATGCCGCCGCATTGATTCCGTGAGTACGTCGATTGCCGGAATCAGTCAGCTGCCCTCCGGGGCAGTGGAGCGCGCCAATGAAATCTGGAACGTGACCGGTTGCGGCGTCTCCAAGGCCTTCACCGTCGACCTGCGCGCCGATGCCAAGGGCGAAACAGACTTCTCGGTTTCGGCCAAACCCTGATCCTGGGCTCGCCACGCGGTTATTTGACCTGTGGCAAGGGCATTTACGCCAAACACTGCTTTACTGGTCCGCATGACATGTGAGTGGCCGGTCAGGGTGTCAGCCATGACCGGCCCGGCAGATTTCAATCCGGATAAAGGAAAGCCACCATGAAAGCGCTCACCTACCAAGGGCCCGGCGAAAAAGCATGGGCCGACATCCCTAAGCCCGTCATCGATAAACCCACCGACGCCATCGTGCGAATCCTGCACACCACCATTTGCGGCACCGACCTGCACATCCTCAAAGGCGACGTGCCGGCCGTCACGCCCGGTCGCGTGCTCGGGCATGAAGGGGTCGGGGTGGTGGAAGCCGTTGGCCCGGCGATCCGTAATTTTAAACCCGGCGATCATGTGTTGATTTCCTGTGTGACGTCCTGCGGCAGTTGCCCCAACTGCCGGCGCCAGATGTATTCCCACTGCGCGGACGGTGGCTGGATCCTCGGGCACCTGATCGACGGCACGCAGGCCGAATACGTGCGAATCCCCCATGCCGATAACAGCCTGTATCCCGTACCTGCGGGCGCGGATGAACAAGCGCTGGTGATGTTGAGTGACATCCTGCCGACCGGCTTTGAAATCGGCGTGCTCGCTGGCAAGGTCAAACCGGGCGACAGCGTGGTGATTGTCGGGGCGGGCCCAGTGGGCATGGCTGCGTTATTGACGGCTCAGTTCTACTCCCCAGGGCAACTGATTATGGTCGACGGCGACAGCAACCGCCTGGAAGTGGCCAAGCGGTTCGGTGCGACGCATGTTATCGACATCAAGACCGAAAATGCCGTTGAGCGGATTTTTGAATTGACCGGCGGGGTGGGGGTGGATGTCGCCATTGAGGCGGTGGGCATCCCGGCCTCGTTCGACACATGCCAGTCAGTGATCGCACCGGGCGGCAATATTGCCAACGTCGGTGTGCATGGCAAGAGTGTCGAGTTGCACCTTGAGAAGTTGTGGATTCAGAACATCAATATTTCAACGGGGCTGGTTAATACCAACACCACGCTGATGCTAATGAAGACCGTGCAATCGGGAAAAGTAGACGCGGGGAAGTTGATTACGCACCGTTTTGCACTTAACGACATTCTTCAGGCCTATGAAGTGTTCGGCAACGCCGCCAAGGAAAAAGCCATGAAAGTAATTCTTTCGCAATAAAAGATCTTTTAAACATCAGCGACCGTTATAGAGCCGTACGGTTGATTTGCAGGCGACAAGGGTGTGAGTGTGTATAAAGCAGGCTCACACCCGCCGTTGTGCGCGTATATAAAAAACAAGTGTCCCGGGGATGGGTGCCTGACAAAAGCTGTGGATTTTGAATTCACAAGTCATTGATTTAATTAAATTATATTTTTCTATCTAATGTTATTTTTTATTCATCATGCCTTGGTTTTTTTGACAGGTTCGCCAACCGCAACTATGTTCCTTGCGGCGGAACTCACGTCATTGCCATTTTTGATAATAGGGAAATATTCATATGAAAAAGCACCTTCTGATTCTGGGTACAGCAAGTCTGGTTGCACTTTCCACGCTCGCGCAGGCTGCGGATACCAAGCAACCAGTATCTCAGTGGACGTGTGAAAGTTTCCTGGCCGTGGATGATAGCTTCCGACCTACAGCCGTAGGCTCTGTACGTAAACCCAAGAAATACGATTTTCTGTAAAATACACCGCCATTAAAGCCAGGAGGCCAAGATGGCAAAGCGGTATGAACTCCCCGACGCAGCCTGGGATCTGGTTGCAGATATCT
>NZ_JYKY01000003.1 GCF_001042985.1 Pseudomonas lundensis | reverse complement strand
TGGCTGGCTGAAGGAGAACCGTCGCATCGTGACGCGCTTCGACAAGCTCGCAACAAGTTTTGCGGCGATGGTCTCATTGGCCTGCGCTATGCGGTGCTTGCGACAATACTTTACGTACAGAGCCTAGTACCGAAAATCCGCTACATGCTCCCGTCGCTTGCGAACTTGAGGTTTCTGTTTACGATCCGCGGCGCTGATTCCTCACTCAACAAATGAGGTAGGCTGTACATGAGGTATAGCATTGATTATCAGCAGGTTTCGCAAGGACAATCCGATGCCAGCATTGATGCCTGTCCAGCTGACATTGTCTTCAACAGCGACCATGGCCTAGCTCTTATCCCGTGCGTTGGCGATGTTATCAACCTCCCCTCTACGGCGGTCAAAGAAGGGGTTTGCGGCATCGTTAGATCAAGGATTTTCAATTATCTCAGAGGTCCTGAAGAGCTGTACTGTCACGTCAATATTCTCGTTGAGGAGGCGGACATCAATTTCGAAAGTCTCATCTCGGAATACATGCGCAATCAGTCACGTGCTCGCTCGCCTTCTTCATAAAGTCGAAGGCGGGCCAGTCCATTAATGGTTGTGTATGGGTGAGGGTTCAGCAGAGCGAGCGCCTACTGAGCACCAGAGATGAATAGTCACAGCCTAGTGGTTTAACGCGGTACTGCTGGTGTACGCAGGGCCGGACTCATTGTTTTTTGAATGGCGCATTGCAGCACATAGAAATATAAAACCCCGGAAGCAAATACGATTGCGGACAGATAAGCAAACTCAGAGTCTAAAACCCCGGAAACCATATACAATTTAATCGTGATAGAACCCATAATAATTCCGGTACAGTACATGACGCCTGTGAACTGATTGCCCAAAAAACTCAGTATGCCGCTGAAGGCATTGTTCGCACTCAACAGCATTGCTTTCAGTATCGTCCAGCCGAGAACTGGCAGAAAAGCCTTGATCATGAAGGCGAATAACATCGACGATGCAAACAGTTTTATCGGGGTTTCTGCCCACGGCTTGATGGTGCCGTCTACTTCAACGCCGGTATACAAGATGATATTCAGAATAATCGCCATAAGGGTGCATATGCCGAGGCGTATCATTTCCCGCTTAAGCGGGGCCATCATTATCACTGCGTGAATCTTGTTTCCAAAGTATCGTTTTAGTCCTTGGATCGACATTTTTCTTCCTATGCTCTCGGGTATGACGCTGTTGTAGCGTTGTATGACGGTCATGCTTTTACCCGAAGAGAGGTGACGCTTCAACGGTCCTGAATTGCGCAGGGGATCTCATGTCCTTCCCCTGGCTGGGTAGCTTGCTGAGAAATTCTCATCTACCTGCGTGGCAACGATGCGGCCACCCCGCCGCCGTCAGAGCTCTGGAGGACTGGCTGCTGTCAGCAACTCATCGAGTGACGGAACCTTAGCGTTTGCACTGAGGACGAGTGTTCTGGATCGGAGTATGGATACATCAAAGAAAGATTCGCACTCGACTCTTCCGTTTACTTCTCTCCAGTGGGTGACTTCTGGTATCAACTCATTAGGCACCGGGTATAGTGCCATAGGGTTATGGAATACCTCCACTTCAGCAGACCACGGCTCGTAGCCATATTGCGGCCAGAGCTGACCGTAGTCGCTGGACGCTACATCCAACAGAAATGGGATACCTCGTGATGCTCCCGGAGAACGGTCGAAAAACTCACCAAACCGCAAGTATCGGTACCCGTCTAGATGAGCTCCACCTGAGATCGGCACTCGGCTGAGCTTTGGCACTGTGCAGGCATTGGTGAAAATGACCGCTGAAAGATGGGCATTTTCCATTAGCGTAAATAGGCCGTTGGGGCGCCCTGATAGCAGAGATGTCTCTTCCTCCACAGTTATCAGGTGCGTACCACGATGCGCAGATGAGTGAACTGCAAAGCCATAGAGATAGCTGATGAGCGACTCCCTGCTCCACAGCATTGAACTGGGCGCATGGAAATCGGCTAAGGCCAGAATGAGCGGCTTACCCTCCACGTGCGGTAGGGATTCGTAACGCTTGTCCAATTTGTTTTGGATGGTCCTCGCAAACCTTTCTGCAGCCGCTCCTAAGAAACGCTCATGTCGGTCAGCGGGTGGGGGGACCGGCGAGGCGCCAAAATGCTCATACCGCTCTTCCGGGTTGGCTGTCACTGCTTCAACCCAGGCCTCATCTCCCAGCCTATTCTCGATGTGAAAATCGGGTGATTCTTTAGGCTGGGTGACCAAGAGTCCCTGTTCACGAAAAATCGCTAATAGGTGGGCTTCCCAGAGGCGGGTGTGAAAATTCTCAGTCTGGCAATCGGGAACCCAATTTCTGTCTGGGGATGGCAGTGCGAGATACAGTTGATTCAGCGCCCACGCCCCAATACGGCGGCTTGGATCAAATAGTGATTTGAACACCACGCTTGGTGTGCGCTTACCCATTCTGCTTAGAGGAGCACGTCGTCGTTCACCTGAAGGGAGTGGAAGCGGATGGGCTTGGGTATAGAGAAAATGGCTGATTGAGGCGCGGGCTTCGGACTCGCCAGTGGTGCACTCACCATGGCTGAGGAGCACCCACACGCTATCGACACGACGCCGCAAGGTGACAATTCCGAAGCTGCCGGAATTGATATTTCGGGTTAGAGCGGCACAAGAAATTCCGTCCTCACTAAGCCATGCCCCTACTGGCGGGCTGTCCCCAAACCCCAACCCTCGTGGAAGCGACAAAGCGATTAGATCGAACATCGGCGCAGCAATTTCTTTCATTCGCTGATCTCGGCAGTCGTCAAAATGCATTCCATCAATGCCTCGGAGCGTGCCCGCCGGCGATGGCATCGGTGGAGGTACCTATTGAAGAAGGGGGCTTTGCTCCACCAGGACGTCTCGGTTGGTGAAGATGGTCTCAATGGTTGCAGCCTCGGCAGCCACATGAGTCTTTCGCGTGATCTCTTCAAGGGCCAGTTCGAGCCGGTAGTCTTGGAAATACTCGTACAGCTTTTCAGAGCTCTCGGATATCTCCTCCCCACCATTTTTTGCGAACAAGATGTGGATGATCGCTGCGAGTGGGAGGGAGATGTCGAGATCCTTCTCTTCTGCATCTGACTCCGAGTTCAAACCGTCGAAATACCTCTCCAGATGATTCTGGAGCTCCTCAAGCCAGAACTGAGATAGGTTGCTAGGTAGGGAGCTTTCAGGCCCGGTCAGAAGGACTTCATCTCTGAATAGAGCCAGCAGATTGGGGTTTGCCATGGAGGACCTCACGATTAGATTTGAGAGCAACTGGTCAGCATAGTCCACCTCAAGATGACCACCTCCTTGACGCCCATCCTGGTGCTCCTGAGCATCAGACGAGTGAATCGCCCCGAAACCTGTAGATACAAAATGACCGCTTCTCGCCGTTAGCTGCCTTTCTTGAAGGACAGCTTTGGGTCGATAGCGGCCTTCGTGGAGGTTGGTGTCTACGGGGTCGGTTTAGTCATTCTGAATCTCCGGTTTCACCTCCGTGAGGCCGGCCATCGTCATGCATCAGATCTTGATTGACACGCGTGCCGCTTTGGATAGCCTTGCAATTGAGGGCTGCAACTGCGCATTTGTCGGGCCTGGGTACCAGCATGAGCCCCCGCAATTTTGGCAGCAGAGGAAGCTGGTTCCTCTGAAGTAGTGACGGCGGGCATTGCCAGTCGGATTCTGAACCCAAGGTCGCCAGACTAGGAGCTAAAGGATCGCTGCGACTACTCCTCATCCCTTACCGAAAAGTCACGCGTCGGTCGTAAACGGCCCTTTCCAGGCCAATCAACTTTTGTGATTGGTGAGTAGGGATTTCTCGGCTTTTCTGTGAAAAGCACCCCTTCATTTCACAAAAAAAATGGCGAAGATTCCAATTTCACGGGGTCTGGCCTATCACCTATTTTGTGAACCTACAGCGGATGTAAATGCACCACGAAAAAGGCCAACGCGAGCGTTGGCCTTTTTTTATGCGCGCAGAAAGCGCGGTCGTCAGAACTGCCAGCTCAGGTTCAACCCTACCCCGTGCGTCTTGTCCTTGTTGCTCAACTGCCCGTTGTAATCCAGTTCCAGGCGCGTGTCTTTACCCAGTGCCACGCCCACTTGAGCACCTACCACCGCTGCATCGCGGGCCAATGAAACACTGTGAACGCTGAAGGGCGTGCTGCCCGCCACGAAGCTCAAGTCCTCATCCGAGCCCACAGCATTCAAGTTGTGTTGCCAACCCAGGCTGCCCGCCACGTCCATTTTTTGGTCACTGTTTAAGGTGAAGGTTTTGGCAGCCCGCAGGCCGAGGGTCGATAACACGGCTTCGCGATTATCGCGGCGTCCTTTGAGTGCTGCGGCCCCGCCCTTTTCATGGAAGCTGTCGCTGCTCACGTGTACATACGCCAGGTTAGCGAAAGGCTCCAGCGCCAGCGACGGGAGTTGGATACGGTAGGCGGCTTCGGTGAAGACCTGCGCAGTGCCAGCATCGCGTTTGGTTTTTTGTTTGGCATCGATGTCGGCAAATTGCACATCACGTTTCACGTCGGTCCGGTTCCAGCTATAAGCGCCACCCGCACTCAGGCGCAGGGCATCGATTTCATGCCCTACGTAGGCGCCGAGGTGGTAGCTGTCGGTCGACGCGTTGGCGTGCGTGCCGTCTCCCATGTTCAGGCCGCTGTGGCTGTAACCGGTGAACAGGCCGACGCGGGTGGCCTCGGTGATAAGCCCGTCCGCGCCGATCAGCATGCCGCCCAACGAGGTGGTGTACTGCGCGTTGGATGAGCCGGCATCGGTTTTACCCCACGCACCGAGGGCCTTGACCCAGACAAAGTTCTGGCCAGCCGCCTCTGAACCGGCGGTGTACAGGTCATGCTGGCGCAAACGATCACCCACGGCGTCGCGTACGTGGCGACTGTCGTTAATCAGTTGGGTGGCAATGGCAGGGTGAATTTCACCACTCAATTGCTGATACGCCTGACGCGCACTGGTCACCGAAGGGGACAGCAAAATCCCTTCATACACCGCATTACCAGCGCTTAGCCCTTCCGCTGCGGCGGCCACGGCTCGTTGGTTAGGGGTTAGCGCGACACTGGCGAATGATGCAGCCGTGCGCTCGATGCCCAATTGCACCGCCGTGGCTGAATAATCCAGCTGCCCGCCGATGAACAGGTAGTTGGGCAAGACGCTGGCGAATCGCCCCTCTACCCCGCCCGCGGCCTGGAGAATGCTGAACTGTTGGCCCAACAAGCTGCCGGCTTGCTGGCGACTCAACAGCGCAGGATTGTTTTCCAGTGCCAGGGTCACTGTGCCGCCCTTCAATGTGGCTTTACCGTCCGCCACAATTCGGTCGCTTTGGGTTGGGGATAACTCAACGGCGTAGATGGCGCCCGGCTCGAACGTCACGTTACCCGCCACATTAAGCGTGCCGATCGAGTTGCCCGGCGCCACCGTACCGCCCGCGTTGGCAGTCAGTGCGCCGACCTGGCCGCTGCCACCCAGAACGCCGTTCTGGTTCACCGTGACGGCGGAGCTGAGCGAGCCATTCACCGCCAGCAGGCCCTGATTGATCGCCGTTGGCCCACTGTAAGTATTGGCGCCAGTCAGCACCAACGTACCGATGCCTTGTTTGGTCAGCCCGCCGTGGCCGCCGATGTCGTTACGCCAGACATCCAAACCGCAGCTGGCATCCGTGCAGCGTCGCTCCGTGGGTTTTCCGGCATCTATCAGCGCACCCACGCCCGGCAGGTCTGCCACAAACTGGCCGTCGCCGTACGAGCCTGCTACGCGCAGGGCTTGTGGGATATCGGCATCGGCGATGAACATGCCGGGGCCGTCGATGGCTTTATGCAGATTGATCATGCCCCAGCCATACAGCTCGTCTACACCCGCCGCGCCCAGGTCGGTTGCCGTGGACTTAAGCACGCCTGCCACCTGTGCCCCGGTCATGTACGGGAAGCGCTCCATCAAGATGGCTGCACTGCCCGCCACATGGGGGGCGGCCATTGAGGTGCCGCTTTTATTGCCGTAACCGACCGTCATGTTGTCCAGCGTGGTGCCACCGATCACGGCGCTGTAGATCCCGGTGCCCGGTGCGGACACGCAGAAACTGGCCGCATACCCGCACCGGGATGAGAACGTACTCAGGGTGTAAGGGATGGCGCTGGTGGTGTCAGGGTTTTGCTGCAAGCTGGCAACCGTGATCCAGTTGGGGGCGATGTCCGGGACGAAATGCGCCAGCCCTGCAATGGCGTCCGGGTTGTTGAGGTTGTAGTCATTACCGGCGGCGAAAATGGTCACGATGCCACTGCGCGCCGATTCGATGGCGCCGCTGTAAGCGCCACCCGCCTTGGTGTCGAGCAGCGGCACAATCTGATCGAACTGCTTCTGCGCGTCGTCCACGGTGAAGTGCGGGTAAGCCGGGTCGCGTCCGCCCAGGCGAAACGTGTCGGTGATACCAATGCCCCAACTGTTGTTGATGATCCGCGCCCCGCTGGCGGCCAGCGCATCCCAACCGGCTTTGTAAACCGCGCCGTCATTGCCACGAATAATGCCGTCTTCCGGGCCGGGGTCGCCGTTGTCGGCCATGATGATCTGCGCGTCATAGGCCACGCCGTGCATCGGGCCGCCATCGCGGTTGCCCCCTGCAATGCCGCCGACGTGGGTGCCGTGGGAGCCCAATTTGCCGTCCGACCCGGCCGACGGGCTGCCGTCGTAGATGAACGCGTCACCGGCTTTGACCGGAATGTACGGGTCGGCGTATTCGCGAATGCCGGAGGTGGTCAGGGTGATGACTTTGTTCGGGCTGTTGAACTCAGGGTGCTGCGCGTAGACCGGCTGATCGAAGATCCCGAGTTTGACGCCCTTGCCGCTGTACCCCGCGGCGTAGGCATCTTGCGCATTGATCGCGCCCAAGCCCCAGTCCGCCTTGAACTCCGGGCTGCGCCAGCTATCGGGCTGCCCTGCCCGTCCGGCCTCTACATAAGGAGCAGCGTGCAATTGTCCGAACATGCCCACTGATGCCATGCCCAATGCCAATGACATGACCCGTTTTTTAAACGGCAGCGTTCCTACAGGCAGGAGTTGCCCACGTGTTACGTCCATTTAATGACCTTCCCTGGTGACGTGCTGAAGAGCCCTGCGCCCAAGGCACAGGGTGTTTACGAAAGCCGTGAAATCAGAACTGCCAATTGAGGCTCAGGCCCACGCCGTGGCTTTTTTCCCGATTGGCCAGTTGGCCGCTGTAATCCAGGTTGACGCGCAAGTCGCGGTTGATCGCGAGGCTGGCGTGCGCGCCGACAAGGGCGGCATCCCGTACCAACGGCGAACTTTCAACGGTGAAGCTCGGCCCGCCCGAGGCGAATCGCACAGGGGTGTCCGAATCGACTGCGCTGAGGGTGTGCTGCCAGCCCAGGCTGCCCGCCAGATCCAGTGGTTGCTGGGCGATATGCACCGTTTTCAGCGCCCGCAGACCTAATGTGCCGAGCACCGCGTCGCGTTGATCGTGACTGCCCTTGAGTGCGGCGGCGTCCCCTTTTTCGGTGAACCCCTCACTGTTGAGGTGGATGTACGCCAGATGGGCGAACGGCTCCAGCCCCACCGCTGGCAAGTCCACGCGGTAGGCCGCTTCGGTAAAGACCTGCACCGTTTGCGCGTCACGTTTGGTTTTTTGTTTGGCGCTGCTGTGGTTGTACTGCAAGTCGCGTTTCACATCGGCACGGTGCCAGCTGTAGGTTGCACCGCCGCTGACCCGAACCGCCCCCAGCGCGTGGCCGATGTAGGCGCCTACGTGATAGCTGTCCACCGTGGCCCGCGAATGCGTGCCGGTGCCCATATTCAGCGAACTGTCGCTGTAACCGCCCAGCAGGCCGAGCCGGGTTTCGTCATTGAGTGCGCCATCCACGCCGGCCACTGCACCGCCAATCGAGGTCGTGTAATCCGCCGTGTCATGGCCTGAGTCGGTTTTGCCCCACGCGCCGAGTGCCTTGAACCACACCTCGGGCGCTGCGTGCGATGACTGCCAGGCGTCTGGCGAATTGAGGCGTTCACCGACTGCCTCCCGTAATTGACGGCTGTCGTTGATCAGCATCGTGCCCAGTGCCGGATGAATTTCTCCCGACAACTGTTGGAATGCGCGTTGAGCCTCGGCGATCGACGGAGCGCTTAATACGCTTTCATACACCGCATTGCCCGCGCCCAATTGTTCACTGGCGGCGGCGACAGCGCGCTGGTTCGGCGTGGCGCCGACGTCGGCAAAGGCGGTGGCCGTGCGCTCGATCGCCATCTGCACGGTGCTGGCCGAGTAGTCGAGGTGTGCGCCGATAAACAGGAAATTGGGCATGACGCTGGCGAACTGCCCTTCAATGCCGCCCGCCGCGTGCAGGATCTGATACTGGCGGCCTAGCAGGCTGCGCGCTTGCGGCTGGGTAAGCAGATCAGGGGTGTTTTCCAGCGCCAGTGTCACAGTACCGCCCTCCAGCGTGGCCTTGCCGCCCGCGACCAGTTGGTCGCTTTGGGTTGGGGATAACTCCACGGCGTAGGTCGAGCCGGCCTTGAAGGTCACGTCGCCCGCGACGTTCAGCGTACCGATTGAGTTACCGGGCGCCACACTCGCCCCTGTGTTGGCGATCAAACCGCCGACACTGCCCGATCCGCCGAGTGTGCCGCTGTCGTTGATCGTCACGTTCGAGGTGATCGAGCCGTTCACGTTGAGGGTGCCGCCATTGACCGTGGTGGCGCCGCGATAGGTGTTGGCGCCGGTCAGCGTGAGGCTGCCTGCACCGGACTTGATCAGACTGCCCTGGTATTCGCGTTGGGCAGCGGCTGCATCGCGGGCCATGCCAATGGCGTAATCGGTGTGTTCCTGTTGGCTGGTGCCGCTCGCAAGGCCCTGGGTCCACCCGTTGTCGATCAGGGTGTGTTGCCACGCCAGGTGCTCGGCCGCGTCTTCCTGCTGACGGGCGGCCAACGCGGTATCCGTCAGGTTATTGCTCCACACATCGTGTTGCCCGTTGTTCAGTTGCACATCAAAGGTCCCGAGCAACTGGCCCGGCCCCTTCATTGCCCGGTCCAGATCCGGCACGCCCCAGCCCACCCGCTCACTCGGTGCCTGAGTGAGCGAGCCGTCCAGTTGGGTGGAGGTCGTCAGCAAGACGTTGAGGGCTTGCTGGTTGTTCAGGTACGGGTAGCGTTCCATGACCAGCGCCAGAGCGCCCGTGGCGTGCGGGGCCGACATGGAAGTGCCGGACTTCACCCCGTAGCCATCGCCCGGGATAGTGCTGTTGATCAATGCGCCGGGGGTGGCGATGCACCAGTACTTGGCGATGCCGCACTGGTTGTACTTTTGCTGATTGTTTTTATCCAGCCCGGAGACCGCCAACCAGTGTCCTTCAAGGTCGGGTTGAAAGTACGGCAACGCTGAACGCACGCTGGCGTTGGCCACCCCGCTGTTACCGGCGCTGAACACATTGATCACCCCACGACGCGACACGTCGGCAGCCGCATCCAGCCAGGTGTTTTGGTTGTAATGCTGTGCATACGCCGCGTGCAGACCACCGAGGGTTTGATAGTTCACGTCTTTGGGCTGGCTGCCCCAACTGTTGTTGATCGCTCGCACGCCTGTATCCGCCAACGCGTTATAGGCGGCCTTGAAATAGAGTGCATCCGGGTGGGGGCCGAACAGAAAACTGTCGTTCTGGTTGGTATTGGCCACATACAGATCGGCATTGAAGGCCACACCGTGCATGCCAACGCCATCACGGGCGGCGGCGATGGTGCCGGTGACGTGGGTGCCGTGGGAATCGTTACGTGGGTTGAGCACGCCGCTGACCGAAAAGGGTGTGCCGTCTGCGGACTGACCGCTGGCCGTAACGGCCTGGAAGCGGGCGGCTTCGGGATGACCCGGATCGAACCCCGAATCCATGACGCCGATCTTGACCCCGGCCCCGGTGACACCCGCCGCGTACGCCGCATTGGCCGACATCCGCTCAAGGCCCCAATCCTGCCCATACTCGGCGGAGCGCCAGCTGGCCGCATCGCCTGCGGTGCCCTGTTCCTGATACACCGCCCGGGCCGGGGTAGACAGCATCACCAGCAGGCTGGCGCAAACAATAGGCGCGGCGCTGCCACGACGAACGTCCCTGTTCATAAAAGCTCACTTCTTATCGTTATTAGAGCGCGGGCTTCTATCGCGAAGTCCCGATTTAAGGGCGTGACTCTAGAACAGGGTTTTATGTGCTGCCGAATTTATGCACAAGGTGTGGGCTGTTTCGCGTTTTTATTTTTTTAAACGTTATCCACAGGGCCCCGCGCGCGTGGGCCGGTCAGGGGGCCATCAGCACGGGTTGTTCGGCTGTGCATAGCGCCAGCAAAAAGTCCCACACCACGCGCAACCGCACAGACTTATGCAGCTCGCGACGGGTGCTGATCCAGTAGCTGCGTTGCACCGACTCCTGCGGCAAGACCCGCACCAGCGCCGGGTCGTGACGGGCCATGTAATTGGGCAGCACGGCAATGCCCAACCCGGCGCTTGCCGCCTGTTGCTGAGCGATCACGCTGGTGCTGCGAAACGTCACGGTCGGGGTGCGGCAGAAGGTATTCAGGAACAGCAGTTCCTGGCTGAACAACAGGTCATCGACGTACCCGATCCAATCGTGCTGGCCAAGGTCATCGCGATCATTGAGCGCGGGTGCTCTTTCCAGGTACGTGGGGCTGGCATAAAGCCCGAGGGTGTAATCCGTGAGTTTGCGGGTGATCAACAGGTCGGCGTTGGGTCGCTCCAGATGGATGCTGATTTCGGCCTCACGGTTGAGAATGCTGACAAAGCGCGGCACCGCCACCAGCTCCACCTCCAGCCCCGGATAGCGCTCAAACAGGCCGCGCAGACGGGCTGTAATGAACATGATGCCGATGCCTTCGGTGACTCCCAGACGGATCTTGCCCAGCGGCGCCATGGCCTGGGTGATTTCTTCCTGAGCCAGCAGCGCGACGTTTTCCATTGCCTCGGCGTGCTTGAGCAGCGCTTGCCCGGCCGGGGTCAGTTCGTACCCTTGCGCATGCTGCACGAACAGCGCTGTGCCCAGATGGTGTTCGATGGTCTCAATGTGCCGCGCCACCGTGCTGTGGGTGGTATTGAGGCGTTTGGCGGCGGTCAGCAGGCGGCCGCTGCGCTGCAACTCCAGAAAATACCGCAGGTCATTCCAGTCGAACATGAGTGTCCTCGGGCGCAGCTGTAGGAGGTGTTGTGCAAAAACGCACAGGCCATGGGCGAAATCGCGCGTTTTCAACTCGAAATTAATCAATACGATGGGGCAGGACAATAAAAATAAATACAGGCGCGAGGTGCTTCATGCCATCAGCGACTCAGGTCTATGACTACATCATTGTGGGCGCAGGCCCTGCCGGTTCTGTGCTGGCCAACCGTTTGTCGGCCAACCCTGCCCACTCGGTGCTGCTGCTGGAAGCGGGCGGCCGCGATAACTACCCATGGATTCACATCCCTGTGGGGTATCTGTACTGCATCGGCAACCCGCGCACCGACTGGTGCTTCAAAACCCAAGTGCAGGCCGGCTTGCAAGGCCGCAGCCTGAGTTATCCACGGGGCAAGGTGCTGGGCGGCTGTTCGTCGATCAACGGCATGATCTACATGCGCGGTCAGGCAAGTGATTACGACCGTTGGGCCGAACAGGGCAACCCGGGCTGGGCCTGGAAAGACGTGCTGCCGCTGTTCAAACGCAGCGAAAAACACTACGGCGGCAATGCCGATATGCACAGCAGTGACGGCGAATGGCGCGTTGAGCAACAGCGTTATTCCTGGCCCATACTCGACGCTTTTCGCGCCGCCGCTGCCCAAAGCGGCATCCCAACCGTCGACGATTTCAACACCGGCGACAATCAGGGTTGTGGCTACTTTCAGGTCAATCAGCGTGCCGGGGTGCGCTGGAACGCCTCCAAAGCGTTTTTACGGCCGATCCTCAAACGGCCGAATTTGACCGTGCTCACCGACGTTCACGTCAATAAAGTGCTGTTAGACGACGGCCGCGCCACCCATGTGCGCGCCCGTTGGCAAGGCACGGAACAGGACTTCAACGCGCAGCGTGAAATCATTCTGTGCGCAGGCGCGATAGGCTCGCCGGGGATTTTGCAGCGCTCGGGGATTGGCCCGCGACCCTTACTCGTAAGCCTGAACATCAAGGTCGAGCACGAGCTGCCCGGTGTCGGCGGCAACTTGCAGGACCACCTGCAACTGCGCCTGATCTTCAAACTGAGCAAAGCGCGCACCCTCAATCAGGTGGCCAATAGCCTGTGGGGCAAACTGGGCATGGGCCTGCGTTACGCTTACGACCGCAGCGGCCCTCTGGCCATGGCGCCCAGCCAGTTGGGGGCATTTGTGAAGTCAGACCCCGCGCAGCCTTCCGCGAATTTGCAGTACCACGTGCAGCCATTGTCGCTGGAACGCTTCGGTGAGCCGTTGCACACCTTTCCCGCCTTCACCGCATCGGTGTGCAACCTGCGGCCTAAGAGTCGCGGCCGCGTGGATATCCGCTCTGCCAACCCGGACGACGCGCCGTTGATCGATCCTAATTACCTCAGCCACCCCGACGATTTAAGCGTGGCGGCGGATGCCATCCGGCTGACGCGCCACATTGTCGCCAGCCCTGCCCTGCAAGGCTTCAGCCCCGAGGAATATCTGCCTGGCCCTGAACTGCAAACTGAGCAACAGTTGTATGAAGCGGCCGCCCGCATCGGTACGACGATTTTCCATCCCGTGGGCACTTGCCGCATGGGGCAGGATTCAGATGCCGTGGTGGATGCCCAATTGCGGGTTCATGGCGTCGTGGGATTAAGGGTGGCCGATGCGTCGATCATGCCCGATATCGTGTCGGGCAATACCTGTTCGCCTACGCTGATGATTGGCGAAAAAGCTGCGCAACTGATTCTTGAACCACCCGTCAATCGGGCAGAAAAAGCGGTGGATACGTCTCGCGTAGCAGCAATACCGGTCGCCTGAAGGTGATCGTGGTTCCGGTCGCAGTCATCCGGAACCGACAGTGGACAACAACAATAATCACTGTGGCCCCAAGGGCCGAGGACATTGAACATGTCAGACTCAATCGCACAAACGGCTGGCGTCGCGAAAGCGCCGACAGGTCGAGAAGAACGAAAAATCATTTTTGCGTCATCCCTCGGGACCGTTTTCGAGTGGTATGACTTTTTCTTGTATGGCGCGCTGGCGACGGTCCTCAGCAAGCAGTTCTTCGCCGGGGTGAATGACACCACTGCGTTCATTTTTGCCCTCATGGCCTTTGCAGCAGGCTTCTTGGTGCGTCCGTTCGGAGCGCTGGTGTTCGGCCGCTTGGGCGACATGATCGGGCGAAAATACACCTTCCTCATGACCATCGTCCTGATGGGCCTTTCGACCTTTGCCGTCGGTTTGCTGCCCACCTATGCCAGCATCGGCATTGCGGCTCCGATCCTGCTGGTGCTGCTGCGCATGCTTCAAGGGCTGGCGCTCGGCGGCGAATACGGCGGTGCTGCCACCTACGTGGCGGAGCACGCGCCGCCCGGCAAGCGCGGCTTCAACACCAGCTGGATTCAATCCACCGCGACCCTGGGCCTGCTGCTGTCGCTGGTGGTGGTGCTGGGCTGTCGCTACCTGACGGGCGACGAGTTTGAAGTGTGGGGCTGGCGCCTGCCGTTCCTGCTGTCCATCGTGCTGTTGTGCATCTCGACGTGGATCCGCATGAGCATGCATGAGTCACCTGCCTTCGTGAAAATGAAGGCCGAAGGTAAAAGCAGCAAATCGCCGATCCGCGAGTCTTTCGGCAAATGGGAAAACCTCAAAATCGTGCTGATTGCGCTGTTCGGCATCAACGCCGGGCAGGCCGTGACCTTCTATACCGCGCAGTTCTACGTGCTGTTCTTCCTCACGCAAATGCTCAAGATGGACCCGGCGCAGGCTAACACGCTGCTGATTATCAGCGTGGTGATTGGCGCGCCGTTCTTCATCTTCTTTGGCTGGCTGTCGGACCGCGTCGGGCGCAAGCCGATCCTGATGATGGGCTTGTTGTTGGCCACCGTGCTGTACTTCCCGCTGTTCAAAGCCCTCAGCCACTACGCCAACCCGCAGATCGACGCGGCAAGCCGCCAGTCACCGATTGTGGTGATGGCCGATCCTTCGACCTGCACGTTCCAGTTTGACCCGGTGGGCAAGGCGCGCTTCGACAGCCCGTGCGACAAGGTCAAAACCTTCCTGGTGAAACAGGGTTTGCCGTACACCTCTGTGTCGGCAGCGCCCGGCACGCCCGTGCAAGTGTCGGTGGGCGAGCAGCAGATCCAGGGCTTCGACGAAGCGGCCATGCGTGCCGCCATCTCGGCCGCCGGCTACCCGGCCAAGGCTGACCCAAGTGCTGTCAACCAGCCCATGGTGGTGCTGGTGATGGTCATGCTGACGTTGATTGCGACCATGACCTACGGCCCGTTGGCCGCGGTGATGGTGGAACTGTTCCCGACCCGCATTCGCTACACGTCCATGTCGCTGCCGTACCACATCGGCAATGGCTGGTTTGGTGGTTTTCTGCCCACCGTGTCGTTCGCGCTGGTGGTGTACACCGGGGATATCTTCTATGGGCTGTGGTATCCGGTGCTGATTACCGGGGTCAGCCTGGTGGTGGGCATGCTGTGCCTTAAGGAAACTCGGAACGTGAATATCGATAAGGTGTAAGAGGCTGTATAAGCGGCACAAAAAAACCGGCGAAAATGCCGGTTTTTTTAAGCCTTAGAAAAACTTATGCACGTTTTACGTTAAAAAGTCATACCGAGAAATAAGTAAACAAATCATCGAGTTACGAGCGTTTTTACGAAGAAATCCAAAACTTGTACACACGTTATCCACAAAATGCCTAGCGCTCAATCGCTTCAACCGGTTCAGTCACTGGCGGCAGCGAACCCATGGCGCGTTGAGCCTGTTCGTTCCAGGCTTGAACCCGGTCGTTCAGCTCGGCAATGGCGCGTGGCCCGGTGCCATTGGCGTACATCGGCTCGCCAATCACCACCTCGATCGTGCCGGGTTTTTTCGCCCAACCCACTTTTGGCCAGTACTTGCCCGCGTTATGGGCAATCGGCAACACCGGCAAATCAGCATTGACCGCCAGCGCCGTACCGCCTCGGGAGAACTTGCCCACCGTGCCGTAAGGCACCCGCGTGCCTTCCGGGAAGATCAGCACCCAAATGTTGTCCTTGAGCAGCTCGTCGCCCTTCTTGGCGATGTGTTTGAGTGCCGCTTTCGGGTTGTCACGGTCGATGGCTATCGGGCGCAGCATGGCCATGGCCCAGCCGAAAAACGGCACATACAACAGTTCACGCTTGAGCACCTGGCTCAGCGGCTGAAAGTAAGCGGAGAGGAAAAACGTCTCCCAGGTGCTTTGGTGGTTGGCCAGAATCACGCACGGACGCTGCGGGACGTTTTCTGCGCCCTTCACTTCAACGTGAATGTTCAGGAACACCCGCGTCAGCCACAGTGCACAACGGCACCAGTACACGTTGATAAAACGATAACGCGCACGAAACGGCAGAAAGGGGGCGACAAAAAAACTCAGCGAGCACCACAGCAGCGAGCTGGTGCCCAGCAGCAGGTAAAAGAAAAAAGTTCTGATGGCCTGCAGGATCGACATAGAGGCTTTTACCGTTGCGGATAACGCATTTGTGAACAGGCCTGGGCAACGGATGTCAGCAGGTGTTCAAAAATGCCTTATGTGTGGATAAGTTTTGCGGCAACTGCCGCCAGATCGTTAAAAATCAGGGTAGTAGCCGGAAGATTTTTTTCGAGCGTTTTTTCGCCTTTTCCGGTTTTCACCAAAACTGGCTGTGAACCGACGGCTTTTGCAGCCTGCAAGTCACCCAAACTGTCGCCAACAAACCAACATTCATGTAAATCGGCGCTGTAATGCTCGGCAATCGTGCGCAGCATGCCGGGTTTGGGTTTTCGGCAGTCGCAGCCTTCATCAGGCCCGTGCGGGCAATATTCAATCCGGCCGACGTCGCCGCCCTGCTCGGCCACAAGCGCCCGCAAACGGTCGTGCATGGCGTTCAGGGTGGCGATGTCGTAGTAGCCGCGTGCAATGCCGGACTGGTTGGTGGCGATGGCCACCGTCCAGCCCGCCTTGCTCAACTGCGCGATGGCCTCGATCGCGCCGGGGAGCGGGATCCACTCCTCGACAGACTTGATGTAAGCGTCGGAGTCGTAATTGATCACTCCGTCCCGATCGAGAATCAGCAGTTTCAACAGCAGCCCCTTAGCCCAGCAACGAGATGTCGGCAACGCCGAGGAACAGACCGCGCAGGCGCGCCAGCAATGCGTAGCGGTTAGCCCGCACGTTGGCGTCGTCAGCGTTGATCATCACGGCTTCGAAGAATGCATCCACTGGCTCGCGCAACGCCGCCAGACGGGTCAGGGCCTCGTTGTACTGACGGGCAGCGGCCATGGGTTGCACCGCTTCATCGGCCTTTTGAATGGCCGAGTACAGCGAGAACTCGCTGGCATTGTCGAAGAACTTGGCTTCAACGTGGGTCGACACGGTGCCGTCCACTTTGCTCAACAGGTTCGACACGCGCTTGTTCACGGCCGCCAGGGCAGCGGCTTCCGGCAATTGACGGAACGCCTGTACGGCTTGCACGCGTTGATCGAAGTCCAGCGCCGAGGTCGGTTGCAGGGCACGTACCGAGAGGTAAGTGGCCACGTCCACGCCTTCATCTTCATAACGCGCACGCAGGCGGTCGAAGATGAATTCCAGCACTTGATCCGCCAGCCCCGCCGACTTGATCTTGGCGCCAAACGCGGTCACCGCGAAATTAACGGCTTCAGTCAGGTCGAGGTCGAGTTTTTTGTCGATCAGGATGCGCAGGATACCCAGCGCTGCACGGCGCAGGGCATACGGATCTTTGCTGCCGGTAGGCAACATGCCGATCCCGAAGATGCCGACCAGGGTGTCGAGCTTGTCAGCGATGGCCACGGCCGCACCGGTCAGGGTGCCTGGCAGTTCAGCGCCTGCGCCACGTGGCATGTACTGCTCGTTGAGCGCCAGTGCAACGTCTTCCGGCTCGCCGTCGTTGAGGGCGTAGTAGTAACCGGCAATGCCTTGCATCTCCGGGAACTCGCCCACCATTTCAGTGGCCAGGTCGCACTTGGACAACAAACCGGCACGGGCAGCACGCTGGGCGTCGCCGCCAATGCGTGGCGCGATGAACGCAGCCAGTTTGGACACGCGCTCGGCTTTGTCGAACACGCTGCCCAACTGCGCTTGGAACACCACGTTTTGCAGGCGCAGGTTGAAGTCTTCGAGCTTCTGCTTCTTGTCTTGCTTGAAGAAGAACTCAGCGTCCGTCAGACGTGGGCGCACGACTTTCTCGTTACCCGAGATGATCTGCTGCGGGTCTTTGCTCTCGATGTTGGCCACGGTGATAAAGCGCGGCAGCAACTTGCCATCCACGTCCAGCAGGCAGAAGTACTTCTGGTTGTCCTGCATGGTGGTGATCAGCGCTTCTTGCGGTACATCGAGGAAGCGTTCTTCGAACGAGCACACCAGCGGCACAGGCCACTCAACCAGTGCGGTCACTTCGTCGAGCAGGCTTGGCGGCACGATGGCGGTGCCTTCCTGCAGGGTCGCCAGCTCGGCCACGCGCTTGGCAATCAACTCGCGGCGCTCGTTGAAGTCGGCCAGCACATAGGCTTTGCGCAAGTCTTCGAGGTAGTTGGCCGGCGAGGTGATACGCACGCTTTCAGGGTGATGGAAGCGGTGACCACGGGAGTCGCGACCGGCTGTCTGCGCGAGGATCGTGCAGTTGACCACTTCGTCGCCCAGCAGCATGACCAGCCATTGGGTCGGACGTACGAACTCTTCCTTGCGGGCGCCCCAGCGCATGCGCTTTGGAATCGGCAAGTCGTTCAACGAATCTTCAACGATGGTCGGCAGCAGGCTGGCGGTCGGCTTGCCGACAATCACCTGGCTGAAACGCAGTTTCGGGCCGCTCTGATCGATTTCGCTCAGCTCAACGCCGCACTTTTTGGCGAAGCCCAGAGCCGCCTGCGTCGGGTTGCCTTCAGCGTCGAACGCGGCCTGGCGTGGCGGGCCGTCGATGTTGATGCTGCGGTCCGGTTGCTGGGTGTCGAGCTGCGTCAACAGCACGGCCAGACGACGCGGCGCGGCGTAGACTTTTTTCGCGGTGAAGTTCAGACCAGCGTTTTGCAGGCCTTTTTCAATCCCGGCCAGAAAGGCGTCGGCCAGTGTGCTGAGGGCTTTTGGCGGCAGTTCTTCAGTGCCCAGTTCAACCAGAAAATCTTGAGCACTCATTGTGCAGCCTCCAACTTAGCCAACACTTCATCACGCAAATCAGGGGGTGCCATCGGGAAGCCCAATTTGGCGCGCGCTTCGAGGTACGCCTGAGCCACCGAACGCGCCAGGGTACGCACACGCAGGATGTATTGCTGACGGGCCGTCACGGAAATGGCGCGGCGCGCATCCAGCAAGTTAAAGGTGTGCGATGCCTTGAGCACCATTTCGTAGCTTGGCAACGGCAGCGGCTGGTCGAGTTCGATCAGGCGCTTGGCTTCGCTTTCGTAGAAATCGAACAGCTCAAACAGTTTGTCGACGTTGGCGTGTTCGAAGTTGTAAGTCGACTGCTCGACCTCGTTCTGGTGGAACACGTCGCCGTAGGTCACTTTGCCGAACGGACCGTCAGTCCAGACCAGGTCGTAGACGGAATCCACGCCTTGCAGGTACATCGCCAGTCGCTCAAGGCCGTAGGTGATTTCGCCGGTTACCGGGTAGCACTCAATGCCGCCTACTTGCTGGAAGTAGGTGAACTGGGTGACTTCCATGCCGTTGAGCCAGATTTCCCAGCCCAGACCCCAGGCGCCCAGTGTTGGCGATTCCCAGTTGTCTTCAACGAAACGGATGTCGTGCACCAGCGGGTCGAGGCCGATGTGCTTCAGCGAGCCCAGGTACAGCTCCTGGAAATTAGGCGGGTTTGGCTTCAAGACCACCTGGAACTGGTAGTAGTGCTGCAAACGGTTCGGGTTTTCGCCGTAGCGGCCGTCAGTCGGGCGACGACTGGGCTGCACATAAGCGGCGTTCCACGTTTCTGGGCCCAGGGAGCGCAAAAAAGTGGCGGTATGGAATGTGCCGGCGCCCACTTCCATATCGTAGGGCTGAAGCACCACACAACCTTGCTCGGCCCAGTATTGCTGGAGGGCGAGGATCAAGTCTTGGAAGGTACGCACTGCTGGCGTAGGCTGGCTCACAAATTCACCTGTTTCTTGGGCTGCGATTTAAAGAGCGGGAGTATACCCGATTCGGTCGCGCCTCCACCTCTTGGAGCCTTTATGGAACGTTGTTTCTGGTGTTCGGATGACCCTCTGTACATGGCCTATCACGATCAGGAGTGGGGCGTACCGTTGCGCGATGCGCACGGGTTGTTCGAGTTGTTATTGCTCGAAGGGTTCCAGGCCGGCTTGTCATGGATCACGGTTCTGAAGAAACGCGAGCACTATCGCCAGGTCATGTTTGGCTTTGATGCCCAGCGTCTGGCGGTGATGAGCGACGCCGAGATAGAGACGTTACTGCAAGACCCGGGGATCATTCGCAACCGCCTGAAAGTGGTGGGCGCCCGGCGCAATGCCCAGGCCTGGCTGGCGCTGGACAACCCGGTGGCGTTCTTGTGGTCGTTTGTGCAAGGGACGCCCAAGATCAATCACTTCACCGAACGGCATGAGTTTCCGGCCGTCACCCCCGAGGCCGAAGCCATGAGCAAAGGCCTGAAAAAAGCCGGGTTTACGTTCGTCGGACCGACCATTTGCTATGCCTTCATGCAAGCCAGTGGCATGGTCATGGACCACGCCACCACCTGCTACCGCTACGCGGAGCTGGCAAACGGCGGTTAGAATGCTGGCCACTCTTGAACCCTGTGGTCGCCGCCTCGTGCTTGGTCAGCGACGACAAACGCTGTTTTTGTATTGAATGGGAACCCCCTGTGGAAAAGTTTAAAGGTGCCTTGCTGGTCGGGGCGTTGCGCGTGTTTGCCATGCTCCCGTGGGGCGCGGTGCAACGTGTGGGGTCGGCCATCGGCTGGCTGATGTGGAAACTGCCGAACCGTTCGCGGGAAGTGGTGCGCATCAACCTCGCGAAATGTTTCCCGGAAATGGACCCGGTTGCCCGCGAGCAACTGGTGGGCCAAAGCCTTAAGGACATCGGCAAAAGCCTGACGGAAAGTGCCTGCGCGTGGATCTGGCCTGCCCAGCGCTCCATCGACCTGGTGCGTGAAGTCGAGGGGCTGCAGGTGCTCAAGGACGCGCTGGCCTCTGGCAAGGGCGTGGTTGGGATCACCAGCCATTTGGGTAACTGGGAAGTGCTCAATCACTTCTATTGCAGCCAGTGCAAGCCGATCATTTTCTACCGTCCGCCCAAGCTCAAGGCGGTGGACGAACTGCTGCGCAAACAGCGCGTGCAACTGGGCAATCGCGTGGCCGCGTCGACCAAAGAAGGCATCTTGAGTGTCATCAAGGAAGTGCGCAAAGGCGGTCAGGTCGGTATCCCGGCCGACCCCGAGCCCGCGGAATCGGCAGGTATTTTCGTGCCGTTCCTCGGCACTCAGGCCCTGACCAGCAAATTTGTGCCCAACATGCTGGCGGGCGGCAAAGCCGTGGGGGTGTTCCTGCACGCCCTGCGCCTGCCTGACGGCTCGGGCTTCAAAGTGATTCTGGAAGCGGCGCCCGAAGCCATGTACAGCACCGACACCGAAACGTCGTGCAAAGCGATGAGCCAAGTGGTGGAAAAGTACGTGCGGGCTTACCCGAGCCAGTACATGTGGAGCATGAAACGCTTCAAAAAGCGTCCGCCGGGCGAGGCGCGCTGGTACTAACGCGCCCGCCGACCGACCTTGTAGTGGCTGCCGCAGGCTGCGGCGGCGACTACTTGTCGAGTTTTTTCAAAAACACGGTCATTTCTTTTTCGGCCTGTTTGTCGCCATGGGCCTGCGCTGCCGCTAGCCCTTGCTCCCACGCCGAACGCGCTGCGGCCCGATCCCCAGCCGCCAGGTGCGCCTTGCCCAACAACTTCCACGCGGCAGAGTACTTGGGATCAAAGGTCACACAGCATTGCAGGTGCTGCACCGCCTTGAGGTGATCCCCAAGGTCGAGATAACCCTTGCCCAGGCCAAAGCGCAGCAATGCGTTATCCACACCCTTGGCCAACATCTTTTCCAGTGAATCCAACATCCGTCTGGCTCCTTAGAAAAAGCTCAGTCCTACGTGGAACAGCTTCTCGACGTCGCGAATATGCTTTTTATCCACAAGGAACAAAATCACATGGTCCCCGGCATTGATCACCGTGGCGTCGTGGGCAATCAGCACTTCTTCATCGCGAATGATTGCGCCGATGGTGGTACCGGGTGGCAGGTGGATTTCACCGATGCGCCGCCCGATCACCTTGCTTGACTTCGAATCGCCGTGAGCGATGGCCTCGATGGCTTCGGCCGCGCCGCGGCGCAGTGAGTGCACGCTGACGATATCGCCGCGCCGCACGTGGGCCAGCAAGGTGCCGATGGTGGCCAGCTGAGGGCTGATGGCGATGTCGATTTCGCCGCCCTGAATCAGGTCTACATACGCCGGGTTGTTGATGATGGTCATGACCTTCTTCGCCCCCAGCCGCTTGGCCAGCAGCGACGACATGATGTTGGCTTCGTCGTCGTTGGTCAGCGCCAGGAACAGGTCGGCATCCGCGATGTTTTCTTCCAGCATCAGGTCGCGGTCCGAAGCGCTGCCTTGCAGCACCACGGTGCTGTCGAGCGTGTCCGACAGGTAGCGGCAACGGGCAGCGCTCATCTCGATGATCTTGACCTGATAACGGCTTTCGATGGCTTCGGCCAGCCGCTCGCCGATCTGGCCGCCGCCAGCAATCACGATGCGTTTGTAGCTTTCATCCAGGCGGCGCATTTCGCTCATCACGGCGCGAATGTTGGCGCGGGCGGCGATGAAAAAGACTTCGTCGTCGGCCTCGATCACCGTGTCGCCACGGGGCGTAATTGGCCGATCACGTCGGAAAATCGCCGCCACCCGTGTATCCACATTCGGCATGTGCTCGCGCAGTTGGCGCAATTGCTGACCAATCAGCGGGCCACCGTAGTACGCCTTGACCGCCACCAATTGCGCCTTGCCTTCCGCGAAGTCGATCACCTGCAAGGCACCGGGGTGTTCGATCAGGCGCTTGATGTAATTGGTCACCACTTGCTCGGGGCTGATCAGCACATCGACCGGAATCGCGTCGTTGTCGAACAGCTCTTCGCCCCGGCTCAGGTAGGCCGATTCACGCACCCGGGCAATTTTGGTGGGTGTGTGGAACAGCGAGTACGCCACTTGGCAGGCGACCATGTTGGTCTCGTCGCTGTTGGTCACTGCCACCAGCATGTCGGCATCGTCGGCGCCCGCCTGACGCAGTACATTGGGCAGTGAAGCGCGGCCCTGAATGGTGCGGATGTCGAGGCGGTCACCGAGGTCGCGCAGGCGTTCGCCGTCGGTATCGACCACTGTGATGTCGTTGGCTTCGCTGGCCAGATGCTCTGCCAGGGTGCCACCGACCTGGCCTGCGCCGAGGATGATGATTTTCATGCCGTCATTTCCTGTTCTCGATTAGCCGCGAGCGGCTGCGATCTTGATCAACTTGGCGTAATAGAAGCCATCGTGCCCGCCTTCCTGGGCCAGTAGTTGGCGCCCGTGCGGTTGCTTGAGACCGAATTGCCCGGCGATGTCCAGCTCTCGCGCACCCGGTGTGCGGGCGAGGAATGCTTCAATCACCTCGGTGTTCTCGGTCGGTAGCGTTGAGCACGTGGCGTAGAGCAGGATGCCACCGACGTCGAGCGTCGGCCACATGGCGTCCAGCAACTCACCTTGCAAGGTCGCGAGGGCGGCGATGTCGTCTGGCTGACGCGTCAGCTTGATGTCCGGGTGGCGTCGGATAACGCCCGTCGCTGAGCAAGGCGCATCCAGCAAAATGCGCTGGAACGGTTTGCCGTCCCACCATGTGGCCGTGTCGCGGCCGTCGGCAGCAATCAGTTCGGCACTCAGGCCCAGTCGCTCAAGGTTCTCGCGCACGCGCACCAGACGCTTGGCTTCGAGATCCACGGCCACCACGCCGGCGAGGTTGGGTTCAACTTCAAGGATGTGGCAGGTTTTGCCGCCCGGTGCGCAGCAGGCATCCAGCACGCGCTGGCCGGGTGCCAGATCGAGCAGGTCGGCCGCCAGTTGTGCGGCTTCGTCCTGCACGCTGATCCAGCCTTCGGCAAAGCCTGGCAGGTGACGTACGTCGCAGGCTTCGGCCAGCACGATACCGTCCCGGCTGAAGGCACAAGCCGTCGCCTGGACGCCCGCGTCCGCCAGCAATTGCAGGTAGGCGTCGCGGCTGTGATGACGACGATTGACCCGCAGAATCATGGGCGGATGCGCGTTGTTGGCGGCGCAGATGGCTTCCCATTGCTCAGGCCAGAACGCTTTCAGGGATTTTTGCAACCAGCGCGGGTGGGCAGTGCGCACCACCGGGTCGTGTTCCAGCTCGGCCAGCAGCGCCTCGCTTTCGCGCTGGGCATTGCGCAACACGGCATTGAGCAACCCTTTGGCCCACGGCTTTTTCAGCTTGTCGGCGCACCCCACGGTTTCACCGATGGCGGCGTGGGCGGGAATGCGGGTGTAGAGCAGTTGATACAGGCCGACCAGCAGCAACGCTTCAACGTCAGCGTCTGCCGCTTTAAAGGGCTTTTGCAGCAGTTTGTTGGCCAGCGCCGACAGCCGTGGCTGCCAGCGCGCCGTGCCGAATGCGAGGTCTTGGGTCAGGCCGCGATCGCGGACTTCGACTTTATCCAGCTGTAATGGCAACGAGCTGTTAAGCGACGCTTTGCCGTTCAGAACAGCTGTCAGTGCCTTGGCGGCGGCCAGACGCGGGTTCATTGGGCTTTTTCCGTTTCACCGAGGGTGGTGCCGACTGCGAATTTCTCACGGCGGCTGTTGAAAAAGTCGCTGAAGTTCAGCGCTTTGCCACCGGGTAATTGCAGGCGTGTCAGCGACAAAGCACCTGTCCCGCAGCTCACGATAAGACCGCCCTTGGTTGCGCCTATCACTTCCCCCGGCGTCGTCACATGGCTCACGTAAGGTATTTTTGCCGCGAGCACTTTCATGGTTTCGCCATTCAACGTGGTGTGACAAATCGGCCACGGGTTAAAAGCACGAATCTGTCGCTCAAGCTCACTTGCCGGACGATGCCAGTCGATGCGTGCTTCGTCTTTGTTCAACTTGTGGGCGTAGGTCGCGAGGCTGTCGTCCTGCACTTCGCCCACCAACGTACCGGCTGCCAGACCGGCAATGGCTTCGATCACCGCAGGCGGGCCCAACTCGGCCAGACGGTCATGCAGGCTGCCGCCGGTGTCTTCACGCGTGATAGGGGTAACGGCCTTGAGCAGCATCGGGCCGGTGTCCAAACCGGCCTCCATGCGCATCACGGTCACGCCGCTTTCGCTGTCGCCCGCTTCAATTGCCCGCTGGATCGGCGCCGCACCGCGCCAGCGTGGCAGCAGTGAAGCATGGCTGTTGATACAGCCCAGACGCGGAATATCGAGCACGGCTTGCGGCAGGATCAGGCCATAGGCCACGACCACCATCAAATCCGGCTTGAGCGCGGCCAGTTCGGCCTGGGCCTCAGGCGCACGCAAAGTGGGCGGCTGCATGACAGCAATAGAGTGTTCCAGCGCGAGTTGCTTGACCGGGCTTGGCATCAGCTTTTGCCCGCGCCCGGCCGGACGATCCGGTTGGGTGTAAACCGCGACGATCTCGTAAGGGCTGTCGAGCAGTGCCTTGAGGTGTTCAGCGGCGAATTCTGGGGTGCCGGCAAAGACGATGCGCAGTGGCTCAGTCATGGATTACTCACTTGGAATGGGGGAATGCGCGGGAATAATCCCGGGAACTACCGATAGCCCCGGTGGCGGGGGCTTGAGGCCTATCGGTGTTGCCCGGATCAAAGCCGCGTCGCGCGGGATCGCCGCCTCGTGCGGGGGCGGCGGTCACAGGGCCGGTCAGGCGTTCTGGCGGTGCAGTTTTTCCAGCTTCTTCTTGATCCGGTCACGCTTGAGATTAGACAGGTAATCGACGAACAGCTTGCCGTTGAGGTGATCGCACTCGTGCTGGATGCACACGGCCAGCAGGCCTTCGGCAATCATTTCGAACGGTTTGCCATCACGGTCCAGCGCGTTGATCTTGACGCGCTGCGGGCGGTCCACGTTTTCGTAGAACCCCGGCACCGACAGGCAGCCTTCCTGGTACTGGTCCATCTCGTCAGTCAGGGTTTCGAACACCGGATTGATGAAGACCATCGGTGCGCTGCGGTCTTCGCTCAGGTCCATGACCACGATGCGCTTGTGGACGTTGACCTGGGTCGCTGCCAGACCGATGCCCGGCGCTTCGTACATGGTTTCAAACATGTCATCGATCAACTGACGCACTTCGTCGTCCACAACCTCCACGGGCTTGGCGATGGTGCGTAGTCGCGAGTCTGGGAATTCGAGGATGTTCAAGATGGCCATAGGCGTAATTGCTGCACTGTATGAAAGATTAATAACGGTTGTCAGGTGGGTCCTGAGGACTCGGGCAACCTGTGCAAAACGTCTCTTTCAGAGAGAACCCGCTCGGGCTCAAGCGTTTCACGCGAGCGCACATAATAAAGGGATTCCCCCGCGGATGAAACGACTAGCTGCCGGGCTGCACGGTACGCGCGCCTTGCGGTCTGGCGCTTGTAGCACTTTGTAACCTGCCGCCGAACGCTCGTTTGTCAGCGGGTATGACACCCGCTGTCGCGTTTTGCCGCTGCCATTTTGCGCTGAAACTCAGGCCCCGCCTGCGTTGATTGTGAGTCGGATGCGTGCAGGGCCTGAGGGGTAATGCCCACTTCTCATGCGATTCGGCCAAGTGGCCTTTTGCCTCTTCGCTGTCTGGCTGAATCGTTCTACTAAGGTGGGGAATGCCGCTTGTATTTCAAGGGTAGCGCGCCGCCCTGCCGTCCCGGCGGGCGATTTTCCCAAACAACTTGTTAACAGAGTTATCCACAGGTTGTTGACTTCGTAACGCTGGTGAAACAGATCAAGGATGATCCTATGTCGCTGTCTGAATGTTCGCGTATTTCCCCGGCAGAGCTGGAAGCGCGTCTGCGCCTTCACCGCTTGCCTGAAGTTGGCCCGCGTCGTTATTACACCCTGTTCAATGCCTTTGGCTCAGCCAGCTCGGCGCTCAGTGCGCCTGCCAGTGCGTGGCGGTCGCTGGGCTTGCCGGCGGTGTGCGCCGAAGCCCGGCGCAGTGTTGAGGTGCGCGACGGCGCAAGCGCTGCATTGCGCTGGCTTGAGGGCTGCAACCAGCATCTGCTGCTCCACGACCAACCCGATTACCCGGCCTTGCTGGCTGAACTCAGCGATGCGCCGCCCCTGTTGTTTGTGGCGGGCGCGCCGTCGATTCTGGAAAAACCACAGCTGGCCATGGTCGGCAGCCGACGCGCTTCGCGGCCGGGGCTGGACACCGCCAGTGCGTTTTCCCGCGCTTTGGCGGGCGCCGGATTTGTCATCACCAGCGGGCTGGCGCTGGGGATTGATGGCGCCGCGCATCAGGCCGCGCTGGACATCGGCGGGCAGACCGTCGGGGTGCTCGGCACCGGTCTGCAAAAACTTTATCCACAGCGCCATCGGGCCTTGGCTGAGGCCATGATTGCGAGCGGCAGCGCCGTTGTTTCAGAGCTCCCGCTGGACGCCGGGCCACACGCCAGCAACTTCCCCCGTCGCAACCGCATCATCAGCGGTTTATCCCTGGGGGTACTGGTCGTGGAAGCTAGCGTGGCCAGCGGCTCGCTGATAACGGCGCGGCTGGCGGCCGAACAGGGGCGAGAGGTGTACGCCCTGCCCGGGTCCATCCACCATCCCGGCGCGCGGGGCTGTCACCAATTGATCCGCGACGGGGCTACGCTGGTGGAAACCGTTGAGCACATTCTGGAAGGGCTGCGCGGCTGGCGCTCAATGCCGGTGTCCACCGGTGGATTGTTCACGCCAAGTTGTCATCCGCTCGTGCAATTGTTGCAGGCATCGCCCTACACCAGCGAAGGCCTGGCCCGTGCCAGCGGATGGGCATTGCCCACCCTGCTCGCCGCCCTGACCGAGCTGGAGCTAGAAGGCCACGTGATCCTGGAGGGCGGACGTTGGTTTGCTCGCGCCAGCTAAGTACACTTGCGCACAGCACATATCTGGAGACATTCAATGATCAGCACCTGGCGCGTACAGCAAGCCGCAACCGCCATTCGCGCGGGCGCGGTGATTGCCTATCCCACCGAAGCGGTCTGGGGTTTGGGTTGCGACCCATGGGATGAAGACGCGGTAGAACGGCTGCTGGCCATCAAGTCGCGGCCTGTGGATAAAGGCCTGATTTTGATTGCCGACAATATTCACCAATTCGACTTCCTGTTTGAGGACTTCCCCCAGGACTGGCTCGACCGCATGGCCAGCACTTGGCCGGGGCCGAACACCTGGCTGGTGCCGCACCAGGGCTTGTTGCCCGAGTGGATTACTGGCGTGCACGACACCGTGGCATTGCGCGTGAGCGATCACCCGCTGGTGCGCGAACTGTGTTCATTGGTGGGCCCGATCGTCTCGACGTCTGCCAACCCGGCGGGTTTGCCGGCTGCGCGGACGCGGCTGAAGGTGGAGCAATACTTCCGGGGGCAAATCGACCATGTGTTGGGCGGCAACCTGGGTGGGCGGAAAAACCCGAGCCTGATTCGCGATCTGGCGACGGGCAAAGTGGTTCGCCCGGCCTGATCAACGCGGGGCCGCTGTCGCAGGCCGAGAGGCCTTCGCCAGCGGCTGCCGGCGGGTTGAGATCAAGGCACCAGAATGGTCGAGCCGGTCGTGCGGCGTGCTGACAGTTCGGTCTGTGCCTTGGCGGCGTCTTTCAAGGCAAAGCGCTGGCTGATGTCCACCGTAATGTTGTCGCTGCGGATCATCTCGAACAGCTCGTCTGCCATTTTTTGCAGGTTCGCGGGGGTATTGGCATACGACGCCAATGTTGGCCGTGTGACATACAACGAGCCCTTCTGCGACAAAATCCCCAGATTCACACCCGTCACGGCGCCCGATGCGTTGCCGAAGCTGACCATCAGCCCCCGCGGCGACAGGCAGTCCAGAGACGTCAGCCACGTATCTTTACCGACGCCGTCGTACACCACCGGGCATTTCTTGCCGTCGGTCAGTTCCAGAACCCGCTGGACCACATCTTCGTGGCTGTAGTCGATGGTTGCCCACGCGCCCAGCTTTTTGGCCAATGCTGCTTTTTTCGGGGAACTGACCGTGCCGATCAATTTCACGCCCAGCGCCTTGGCCCATTGGCAGGCAATCGAACCCACACCACCGGCCGCCGCGTGGAACAGAATGGTTTCGCCGCCTTTGAGTTCATAGGTCTGACGCAACAAGTACTGGACTGTGAGGCCCTTAAGCATCACGGCGGCGGCCTCTTCATACGAAATGTCATCGGGCAGCTTCACCACATTCGCGGCGGGCAACACGTGCAACTCGCTGTAAGCCCCCAGCGGGCCGGTGCCGTAGGCCACGCGGTCGCCGACCTTGACGTTGTGCACGTCGCTGCCGATGGCATCCACCACCCCCGCCCCTTCATTGCCCAGCCCGGACGGCAGCTCGGGCAGCGCGTACAAACCGCTGCGGTAATAGGTGTCGATGAAATTAAGACCGATGGCCTGATTGCGCACCCGCACCTGCTGCGGGCCTGGCTCGGCGGGGGTGTAGTCAACAAACTCAAGCACTTCTGGGCCGCCGTGGGCCTGAAACTGAATACGTTTAGCCATCTGCACTGTCCTCGCTGGTTCACGAAGGCTACATCCAACGCTTAAGCGTGATCTTCGTCAACTGCGAGGAGGCGGGACGCGGTGGTATGCTAGCGGCCCTTTGCCGCCGGCCCCGCTCTGACGAAGTGCCGCGTAGCTTTGACCTATTCAAGGTGATGTCATGACTACCCGCACCGAGGCTGTGAAAGCCTATCTGCTTGACCTTCAAGACCGTATTTGCACCGCTCTGGAAACCGAAGACGGCGGCGCGCGCTTCGTTGAAGACGCCTGGCAGCGTCCGGCAGGCGGTGGCGGTCGTACCCGCGTGATCGAAAACGGCCACGTGATCGAAAAAGGCGGCGTCAACTTTTCCCACGTCTTCGGCAGCGGTTTGCCGCCGTCCGCCAGCGCGCATCGCCCTGAACTGGCGGGCCGTGGTTTTGAAGCCCTGGGCGTGTCGCTGGTGATCCACCCGCACAACCCGTATGTGCCGACTTCCCACGCCAACGTGCGCTTTTTCATCGCTGAAAAAGAAGGCGAAGAGCCGGTCTGGTGGTTCGGTGGCGGTTTCGACCTCACGCCCTACTACGCCGTCGAAGAAGACTGCGTGCACTGGCACCGCATTGCCGAGCAGGCATGCGCGCCGTTTGGCGCCGAGGTGTACCCGCGTTACAAGGCCTGGTGCGACACCTATTTCCACATCAAGCATCGCAACGAGCCCCGTGGCATCGGCGGCCTGTTCTTTGATGACCTGAACGCGTGGGATTTCGACACCTGCTTCGCTTTCATTCGTGCCATTGGCGATGCGTATATCGACGCTTACCTGCCGATCGTTCAGCGCCGCAAGGCGGATGAATACACAGCACAGCAGCGCGAGTTTCAAGAATTCCGCCGTGGCCGCTACGTCGAGTTCAATCTGGTCTACGATCGTGGCACCTTGTTCGGCCTGCAGTCCGGGGGCCGTACCGAGTCGATCCTGATGTCGTTGCCGCCACAGGTGCGCTGGGGCTACGACTGGAGAGCCGAGCCTGGCAGCCCGGAAGCGCGTTTGACTGACTACTTCCTGCAAGACCGAGACTGGCTGGCCAACGCCTGACATTGCCCGAGGAATTTGCCTGATGGACCGTTACGTCGTTTTTGGTAACCCGATCGCCCACAGCAAATCGCCGGTGCTGCACCGTCTGTTTGCCGAGCAAACCGGGCAGGCCATGCAGTACGACACCCTGCTGGCGCCGCTGGATGATTTTACGGGTTGCGCCACCGCGTTTTTCACACAAGGACGCGGGGCAAATGTCACCGTGCCCTTCAAAGAGCAGGCCTACCGCTTTGCCCATCAGTTGAGCGCTCGTGCGCTCCGGGCTGGCGCGGTGAACACCCTGAGCAAACTGGCCGATGGCCGTGTGCTAGGTGACAACACCGACGGCGCCGGGCTGGTGCGTGATTTGACGGTCAATGCGGGGTTCAGCCTCAAGGGCAAGCGCATCCTCATTCTGGGCGCGGGCGGCGCGGTGCGTGGCGCGCTGGAGCCGATTTTGGCGCAAGGCCCGGCCTCAGTGACCATCGCCAACCGCACGGTCGAAAAAGCCGAACAACTGGCCGAACTGTTCAGCGACCTTGGCCCCGTGGCCGCCAGTGGTTTTGACTGGCTGCGTGAACCGGTCGATCTGATCATCAACGCGACATCGGCCAGCCTGGCCGGTGAAGTCCCGCCCATTGCCAGCAGCCTGATCGAGCCAGGCAACACCCTGTGCTACGACATGATGTATGGCAAAGAGCCAACGCCGTTTTGTGCGTGGGCCACCGAACACCGCGCGGGGCAGGTCATGGACGGCTTGGGAATGCTGGCCGAACAGGCCGCAGAAGCCTTCTACCTGTGGCGCGGTGTGCGCCCGGACACGGCCCCCGCGCTGGTGCAATTGCGCCGGTTGCTGGCGCTGTAAAGCACACCTCAAGCCTTGGCATCGTCTTCAACAGGTACTCATGCAACGCATCAAGGGCTATCACGCTCACCTCTACTTCGACGCCACGACCCTCGACCAGGCGCGCGCCCTCGCTGAAGAAGCCACGCGCCTTTTCAAGCTGCAAATGGGACGCGTCCACGAAAAACCGGTCGGCCCGCACCCCGATTGGAGCTGCCAGTTGGCATTTGGCCCTGAGTTGATCGGCGTGGTCTTGCCGTGGCTGGCGCTGCATCGCAACGGGCTGGTGGTGTGTTTACACCCTGAAACGGGCGACGACCTGCTGGATCACACCGAGCATGCGATCTGGATGGGGGCGATTCGGCCGCTGGATTTGTCGGTGTTCTGAAACGTGAGGGCAACATCAATTTATGAGTGAATAAATGTTTTTAAGAAGTGTCTGACACTAATCAGAACATATTTCTTGTGGTTTTTTTGGTAGGTGAGTCTAGGTTTAACAATTGTATGATCCATCATAATAATTATAAGACTATTTATGACAACTACATTACCTCCTATCTATGTAACGGCATATCCAGAATTTAATTCCGGAGGTCAGTATTCCCCCTCAGTGCCAGCCCTTAACTCTGGGCAGAGCTTCCCTCGTGGTTTGCCAAATCCGGTTGCTGTGTCATTGGAGTCAAGAATCAACAATTACGCGGGACCTAATTACTTGGAAACTTTTCAAGAAGTAGTGAAGCCTTTTGGGTGGCATTTATATGCAAAAATAGAATTAAAGGCATTATCAGATGTGCGCAGAAGGTGGCGATTTGAGTATGGTTCTAAACAAGATTGTCCGTAATTTGAAAGCGTGCCAGCAAATCAATGAAAACATAATCAAATACCCGACCAAAGGTAGAGTCTTTTCAGGCGGGCCCCTAACGGCGTTGCACGCCCTTCAGCACGCAATAGACGGGATGGGAGAAACCGTAAGTTTTCCCATCAATAACATTGGATTGAAGGTGAATTTATCGCAGATTTCTGATGTGATGAACGCAATTCACAGCGCTAACCCAGTTGGGAAGAGCACGCTAGACGTAAAGTTTCCCTATAACGTGACAAAGGACAGTGTTTCTTCTGGGTTGGTATTAGGGAATATCACTTTACGAATTGTAGGCCAAGTGGACAAATATGCCAGCGGTAGTTGGTCTTTCAATGGCGCAATACGAGCATTTAACGATAGATATGATGCGAATCCGTCGAATCATCGTAATTGGTTAGGCGAAACACTCACTTCAACTCTTGGTAAAGTTATGCAATATGAATACACCATAGAAATGCCAGGCGAAATTTCGGTAAATATGGTAGGTCAATAATTGATAGGCTTGAGATTGAAAGAACCGTGATGACATTGTTGGAGAACGTTACGGTGAGTTGACAGCGCGAAGTAAAATGGCAATTTTAAAACGTGCTACCCTTGGAGTGGAAAAATGTGAAATGCGCTGGATTTTTACTAAAGAGTTATACTGCAATTCCCTAGTGCTAAAAAGAGCGTGGAATATTTAAATGAATCTGTTTAAAACCTCAATTGCTTCTATTTTTTTATTCGGGATTGCGTGCTTTTGTTCGTTTATGGCAACCCACGACGTGGCTGAAAATCCTTCAAATCTTTCAGACACAACAGGTGTTCCTGCAGTAATGACTTACGTTGCAATACTACTCTGTATTGGGTTTGTTGCAGTTTTGATGGCAAGCTTGGGAGTACTTATTTCTACCCGGATCGCCACCGCTTCATATAAGTTTAAAGTAATAGTATTTCTGCTCTTTAATAGCTTGTTGGTAATGACCTCCTTGCTGGGGATTTTAATACTTTCCGGGTACACACTTGACACATTTTTCAGTGTGCTGGGTGGGGCGATTTACGTGATGGTAATCGCTCTCGTGGTAATTTCGGTACCAAGAAATGTCTAAACGCTCAAAAAAGTACGCTCGATCATGAGTTTTCATGCACCACCTAATCGCATGATCGAACGCTCCTAAGCTGATTGCTTTTTGAACAGTTCGTGGCGAAGATTTTTCTTTTTTTTCAGCGTCGAAAACGCGTCCTTCCTGAGGCACCCGCATCGCGCTGATAGGCCCTTGTGACAACGGCTGAACGTTGATCATGGCCATGTGTCATACCTTGCCATGCGCTAACGTATTAGGCGTGAAGGCGTGGTCAGCGATTAGTTCTAAAAGGCCATCTATGTTTAACTTGAATCCTCGTTCAACTTAAAACGGTGGTCCGCTGCCCGCTCACAACAGGAGGCTTACCTTTGCCGAACCCGCTCTTTTTGCTCACGTTTTACCTCTATAAGGTGCACATCCGATGAGTGTACCGCTGACGTCCGAGACGTCTCCCATCCGCATGAACCCGCCGGTTTTCTACTTCGCGGCGATCTTTATCCTGATCTTTGGCGTGGTGGTGATTGCCATGCCCGCCGCGGCCGGTGAATGGCTGCTGGCAGCACAAAACTGGGCGGCCAATACGGTCGGCTGGTACTACATGCTAGCGATGACTCTGTATCTGATCTTCGTGGTCGTCACCGCCTTGTCCGGCTACGGCAAGATCAAGCTCGGTGCCGACCACGACGAACCTGAGTTCAGTTACCTGTCCTGGGCGGGCATGCTCTTCGCCGCCGGGATCAGCATCACGCTATTTTTCTTCTGCGTTTCAGAACCCCTGACGCACATGCTCAACCCGCCGCAAGGCCCGGCCGGTAACGCCGAGGCTGCGCGTCAGGGCATGCAGTTGCTGTTCTTGCACTGGGGCCTGCACGGCTGGGGTGTGTTTGCGTTTGTCGGCATGGCGCTGGCGTACTTTGCGTACCGCCACAACCTGCCGCCGGCGCTGCGCTCGGCGCTTTACCCGCTGATTGGCAAGCGTATCAACGGGCCTATCGGCTACGCCGTGGATGGCTTCGGCATCATCGCCACGGTGTTCGGTCTGGGCGCCGATATGGGCTTTGGGGTGCTGCACCTCAATTCTGGCCTCGACTACCTGTTTGGCATGCCGCACACCCAATGGGTGCAGGTGGGCCTGATCACGCTGATGATGGGCGCTGCCATTTTGGTGGCGATTGCTGGCGTCGATAAAGGCGTGCGGGTGATGTCCGACATCAACATGCTGCTGGCCTGCGCCCTGCTGCTGTTTGTGCTGTTTGCCGGGCCGACCCAGCATTTGCTCAACACCCTGGTGCAAAACATCGGTGACTACCTCGGCTCGCTGCCGACCAAGAGTTTCGACGTGTACGCCTACGACAAGCCAAGCGACTGGCTGGGTGGCTGGACCGTGTTCTATTGGGCCTGGTGGATCGCATGGTCGCCGTTTGTGGGCCTGTTCATTGCGCGCATTTCCCGTGGCCGGACCATCCGTGAGTTCGTGTTTGGCGTGCTGCTGATCCCGTTGGGCTTCACCCTGGCGTGGATGTCCATCTTCGGCAACAGCGCCATCGACCAAGTGCTCAACCACGGCATGGTTGCCCTAGGCCAGTCGGCTATCGACGACCCGTCGCGCACCCTGTACTTGCTGCTGGAAACCTACCCGTGGAGCAAAACCGTGATCGCCGTGACGGTGTTCATCAGTTTTGTGTTCTTCGTGACCTCGGCCGACTCCGGCACCGTGGTGCTGTCCACCCTGTCGGCCCGTGGCGGTAGCGCGGACGAAGACGGTCCGAAATGGCTGCGCGTGTTCTGGGGGGCGATGACGGCGCTGGTCACCAGTGCGCTGTTGTTCTCCGGCAGCATTGATGCACTGAAGTCGGCGGTGGTGCTGACCTCGTTGCCGTTCTCGTTGATTCTGTTGCTGATGATGTGGGGCCTGCACAAGGCGTTCTATCTGGAGTCGCAGAAGAAAATCGCGCAAATGCACTCACTGGCACCGGTCTCGGCTTCGCGCCGCGGGCGTGGCGGCTGGCGTCAGCGCTTGAGTCAGGCCGTGCACTTCCCGTCTCGTGACGAGGTGTACCGTTTCATGGACACCACCGTGCGCCCGGCGATTGAAGAAGTGAGCGCAGTGTTCCTTGAGAAAGGCCTCAACGTGGTCACCCAGCCCGACCCGGCCAACGACAACGTCAGCCTTGAAATCGGCCACGGTGACGAACACCCGTTCGTGTACCAGGTGCAGATGCGCGGCTACTTCACCCCGTCGTTCGCCCGGGGTGGCATGGGGCCCAAAGAGCTGCGCAACCGCCGTTACTACCGCGCCGAAGTGCACTTGAGTGAAGGCAGCCAGGACTACGACCTGACGGGCTACACCAAAGAGCAAATCATCAACGACATCCTCGACCAGTACGAGCGCCACATGCAGTTCCTGCATTTGGTGCGTTGATGGCCACAAGCCCGCCCGCCATGGGCGGGCTTGTGGTTGGGCGCGCGCTAGGCCTTGTTGCTCATCAGCAGGCAACGCGGGGTCGGCCAGCTCTACGGACCTTTCCCTGACTGTTGTGGGATCAGGCTTGCTCGCGTTTGCCCCCATTGTGATGGCCGTTACGGGCTGCCTATAGTCCGCGCCGTCGCTGAATTTTCAGCGATCAGGTGTGCAAGCCTGTCCCTACCGATTCCAACTTTCCATTTCGCTTGCTAGGCTCCGCGCCTGCAACTGGCGTTATGGCGGTTGTGCGCGGGAGACCCCAGGGTCTGCCGGGTGGGTAGGTAACCGGTCTTGCACACCCGCGCACAGCTGCCACCCTCTTTCTGCGGTAGCGGGTTGGGGCGTTGGCCCCTCCTTAGGCCTCGCGAACACGTCCCCTGCCTCGATTATGTGGCGACCGGGCTTGGTTCCTTCGACTCCTTGATTTTGTACCAGGCCACGTACAGCGCGGGCAGGAACAGCAGGGTCAGCAAGGTGGCAGAGATGATGCCGCCAATCATGGCGTAGGCCATTGGCCCCCAGAACACTTCGCGGGCAATCGGGATCATGCCCAGACTGGCGGCCGCAGCGGTAAGCAAGATCGGCCGACGACGGTGTTCAGTCGCCTGCACCACGGCGTGCCACGGGTCGTAGCCGTCGCGCTCGAACTGGTCGATCTGTGTCACCAGAATCACCGAGTTACGAATGATGATGCCCACCAGCGCCAGCACCCCGAGGATCGCCACAAAACCCATGGGCGTGCCGGTCGGCACCAGCGCCAGCACCACGCCGATCAGCCCCAACGGCGCGACGCTGGCCACCAGAAACATCTTCTGCACGCTCTGCAACTGGATCATCAAAAAGGTCGCCATCAAAAACAGCATCAACGGCACCACGTGTGCGATCGGGCCTTGCGCCTTGGCGCTTTGCTCCACCGTGCCGCCGGTTTGCAGCGTGTAGCCACGCGGCAGGTCGGCCGCAAACTTATCAATCGCTGGTTTGAGGTCGGCTACCAGATCGGTCGGCTGCATGCTGCCGCGTACCGAAGCCTTGAGGGTCAGGGTCGGGATGCGGTCACGGCTCCAGATCAGCGGTTGCTCCAGTTCGTAACGCACCGAGGCAAAGGCCAGTAGCGGGATAGAGGTGCCGCTCGGGGTAGTGATTTGCAGGTTAAGCAGGGTTTCCGGGGAATCGCGCTCGGTGCCCACCGCCCGGCCGACAATGTTGATCAAATAAATGTCGTCTTTGACCTGACTGACCGCCGCGCCGCTGACGATGCTGTTCATCACGCGCGCCACGTCTTCGGATGACAAACCGTACTGGCGCGCTTTGTCCTGAGCAATGTCGATGCGCAGGACTTTGCCCGGTTCGTTCCAGTTGAAGTTGATTTCGCCCACGTTCGTGTTGGCATCCAGCACCGTGGCCAGATCAATCGCGTGTTTACGCACCTGATCGATGTTCGGGCCGCTTACCCGGTATTGCAGCGGCTGCCCCACGGGAGGCCCCAGTTCAAGGGTGTGGACGAAGGTGCCGACGCCCACAAAATCGTCGCGCAGGCGTTTTTCCAGTCGCGCCATCAACGCATCGCGGCTCTCAAGCCCGGTGCTGACGATCACCAGTTGCGCAAAGAACGGGTTTTGCAATTGCTGGTCCAGCGGCAGGTAGAAACGGATCGCCCCTTCGCCGATGTAACTGCTCCAGCGCACGATGTCCGGGTCGCCCTTGAGGGTGTCCTCAAAGCGCTGAGTGACCTTGAGGGTTTCAGCGATGGACGCGTTTTGCGGCAGGTTCAGATCCACGAGAATTTCAGGTCGGTCCGACGACGGGAAGAACTGGTTCTGCACCAGCCCCAGGCCGAACACCGACAGCACGAACATCAGCACGGTGGCGCCAATGGTGAGCCACCGATGGCGCATGCACCACAGCAGCCCCGTATCAAACGCGTGGGCCAGACGGCCGGGCTTCTCGGGCTTGGGTTTGACCTTGGCGCTGAGGATATGCACGCCCAACACCGGCGCGAACAGCACCGCTACCACCCACGAGACCAGCATGGCGACGGCAATCACCGCGAACAGGGTGAAGGTGTATTCGCCCGCCGAGCTGTTGTTGAGCCCGATGGGCACGAAACCGGCGACCGTCACCAGCGTACCGGTGAGCATCGGGAAGGCCGTGGAGTGGTAGGCAAACGTGGCCGCCTCCTCCTTGCTTTCGCCCATTTCGAGCCGCGTAATCATCACCTCCACGGTAATCATCGCGTCGTCCACCAGCAGGCCGAGGGCGATAATCAGCGCACCCAGCGACACCCGCTGCATGGCAATGCCAGCAAACTCCATGAACACAAACACCAGCGCCAGCACCAGCGGGATGGAGATGGCCACCACCAGCCCGGCGCGCAGGCCGAGGCTGATAAAGCTCACGCCCAGCACGATAATCACCGCTTCGAACAGCGCACTGGTGAAGCCGCCCACGGCCACTTCAACCACCTGGGCCTGGTCCGACACCATGTGTACGTCCACACCCAGCGGCAGCTCGGCGGTCAGGTCTTCGATGCGTTGTTGCAGTTGCTGCCCGAACGCCTGAATGTTGCCGCCATCGTTCATGGCGATGGCGAGGCCGATGGCGGGTTTGCCGTTGTAATGAAACATCGGCTCGGCGGGGTCAACGTAACCCCGGCTGATTTCAGCAATGTCCGCCAGGCGATAGAACCGGTCATTGACCCGCAGGTTGACGGCTTCGAGGTCTTCAGTGGTGTGGAATTGCCCGGAGGTGCGCACCGACATGCGCTCCGGCCCCGCTTCGATCACCCCGGCCGGGGTCACGGCGTTTTGTGCTTGCAGGCTTTGCAGCACTTGCTGCTGATCCAGCCCCAGCGCTGCCAGTTTGCGAGTCGAGAAGTTCAGGTAGAACGTTTCGTCCTGTTCGCCAATGGTCATCACCTTGCCGCGATTGGGCACGTCGCGAATCCCGGTGCGCACGTGCTCGACGTAGTCGCGCAGCTGGCGCATGGTGAAGCCGTCGCCGGTGAAGGCGTAAATCGTGCCGTACACATCCCCGAATTCGTCGTCGAACCCCGGGCCTTGAATGCCTTGGGGGAAGTCGCCGCGAATGTCGTCGATCTTCTTGCGCACCTGGTACCAGATCTGTGGGATCGCCTTGGCCTCGGTGGTGTCCTTGAGGAACACGAACACCGTGGATTCACCGGGTCGGGTGTAGCTTTGTACGTAGTCCAGGGAGTCGAGTTCTTCGAGTTTTTTCTCGATCCGGTCGGTGACCTGCAGCATGGTTTCATCGACCGTGGCGCCCGGCCAGCGGGTCTGGATCACCATGGTTTTGATGGCGAAGCTCGGGTCTTCGGCGCGCCCCAGGTTCATGTACGAAAAGATCCCGGCAAGCACCGAGACGAACATCAAATACCAGACAAACGACTGATGCTTCAGGGCCCACTCGGACAGGTTGAACTTCTTCCCATTCATTGCGAGCTTTCCTTATCCAGTCTGACGTTCTGTCCGGGCGTGAGGCTGTTGACCCCGGCGATGACCACTTTGTCGCCGCCTTTAAGGCCGCCGCTCAACAGCGCCGTGTGTGCGTCGCGGCGCAGCACGGTGACCTCGTGCGGGCTGACGGTGTGCGAGGGCGTGTCAATGATCCATACGCGGGTTTTGCCGTCGGTTTCTTGCAGGGCGGTGACGGGCAGCTCGAAATGCTCGGCCATCGGGCTGCTGACCGTCACGCTGATCGAACTGCCCAGGCGGAACGCGGGTGGCGTCTGATCCAGTGTCAGGCGGGTACGCCGGGTGCGGGTGGCGCTGTCAGCCTGTGGGGCGATTTCCCGCACACGGGCGGTGGTTTTCACGTTGGGATCGAGCTGCCCTGCCACTTGAAATTCGATGCCTTTGGGCAACGCCTCGGCCAATGGCCCCGGCAGGTCGATCACGGCTTCCTTGATTTCGGGGCGGGCCAGCGTGACGACCTCTTCACCGATGCTCACCACTTGGCCCGCTTCGGCCTTCCAGTCGGTGATGACGGAGTCATGGTCAGCGCGCAGGTTGCAGTAACTGAGTTGGTCTTGCGCCTGATTGACCGCCGCCACGGCCTGTTGCATGGACGCGGCGGTGGTTTTCAAGTCGGCCTGGGCGGTGTCGAGTTGCGCCTGGGCGCCGACGCCACGGTCGAACAGTTCTTGCTGGCGCCGGGCGTTGGCCTGCGCGTTGATGAGCTGTGCCTGCACCTTGGCCAGATCGCCTTGCGCCGAACGCAGTTGGTTCTGCTGATCGGTGGGGTCGAGGTTGGCCAGAATATCGCCCTGTTTGACCACCGCGCCCACGTCGTAATACCGCCGCACAATGCGCCCCGGCACACGAAAGCCCAACGTGCTTTCGTAGCGGGCTTCGATCGTGCCGGCAAAGCGGCCGAAGTGTTCCGTCAGCTCGGGCTGGACCACCACGAACAGCGCGGGGCGCACCGGCTCGGGGGCTTTTTCTTCAGAGCAACCGACCAGCAGGGCGGCCGCCAGGGGCACCATCCACAGAGGCTTCATAGTTGAGTGCCCCCGGCTGGCGTGGGGGCAATTTCGACCTGCATACCGGGGTGCAACAGTTGTCCGCCTGCGACCACCACATGCTCTCCGTCTTTGAGGCCTTCATTGATGATCACGCTGCCGGTCAGGTAACGCCCGACCTTGACCCGTTGCAGGCGCACGTTGTTAGTGCCGTCCACCAGCCACACGGCGGGCTCGCTGACGTCTTTGGTCAGCGCCGACCAGGGCAGTTCGATGCTGCGGCTCGGCGGCGGGGTCAGGTTGACGGTGACAATCGAGCCCAAATCCATGCCCTTGGGCAGTTCATCGAGCTGCACCTTGATTTGCAGGGTGCCGCTTTGGGCGGCCACGGTGGGGGTGATTTCGCGGATCTGGCCCTTCACCTTGATCTGCGGGTTGCTCAACAGCGTGACCTGCACGGTCGGGTCTTTGGGCGGTTCGATAAACAGCGACTCGTAGACGTTGAACACCGCATCCCGGGCGCCGTCGCGGGCCAGGGTGAAAATCGGCATGGTGGCCTGTACCACTTGCCCCACTTCGGCCTGCCGCGCCGTGATGACGCCCGGCGCTTCGGCTTCGAGGTTGCTGTAACTCAACTGTTCGCGGGCGTTGGCCAACTGCGCCTGAGCGGCGGCCAGCGCACTTTGCGCGCTCTGTTGGGCGGCGTTGGCGGCATCGTATTCGCTTTGGCTGGTATAGCCTTTTGGGAGCAGTTTTTGCTGACGAATAAATGCGGCGCGGGTCTGCACCACTTGCGCCTGCTGGGCACTGACGCTGGCCTGAGCCGTGGCGACCTGGATTTTCAAGTCTTTGGGGTCCAGGCGCGCCAGCACTTGATGGGCCTGAATGTGATCGCCAACGTCCACGCTGCGCTCGATGATCTTGCCGCCCACGCGGAAGGAAAGCTGGGTTTCGACCCGCGCCTGAATGTCACCGCTGAGTTGAATCGGGGGAGCAAATTCGCGCGTGTTCACTTGCTGTACATACACCCGTGGCGACAGAGGCTCTTTGGGGGCTTCTTTACCGCACGCGGTCAGCAATACCACCAGGCTGACGCCCAACATACCCCTACTTAGTGGACCAGCCATGCAGGCTCCTTTGCGTGATGCTGTTTTAGCTGACGATACGACTGACAGCGTAGAACAGGGTTCAGTGTCCGTGGGATTCTATGTGTGGTGACAGGTAATCATGTTTGTTTCTTTGTAGGAAGTCACCCATATGAAAGCCGCTGGCGTTGACCCGTTAGCGCGTTATCCATCGATGGGAACACATGATGGGGTGGGTGATTCGGAGGGCGGCGGGACTTTCCGGGAGGGCAGTGCGCAGATTAAAGGGTGCTTCGTCTGATCTTTCCAGCGGTCGTCTGGATCTTGGCCAGCTCTTTCAACACATGATTCTGTCTTTCCATATTTCTGACAGAGTCCTGAAAAACCTCCTCATGGGGCGGTGCTGAAGGCTCAGGGCGAGCCCCTGCCGACGAAGAGGATCTGGAGACGCTTGCTGATGAGGCGGGCGTAGCGCTGTTAGACACGGATGATCGGGTTCCGAAGCCCTGTTGGATTTCATTAAGATCATCGAGGGTATCCACATAGGCCGCCTTGGCTTTTGCCAGTCTGGCCTGTCTGGCCTGTTGGCGCATCGCTTTCCAGCCGAACGCGTTAGCACCAATACCTGCCGCTAAACCCAGTGCCGAGAGGCCCAGCGTTGCCCAAAGCAGTGCATTATCGTCATCCCCCTCCCCCTTGGATGTCACCACCTGCCGGCTCAAACCGATGGCACTGGCTATTATTCCCACTGTTGTACCGGTGACTTTCGCCACGGCAGCGACAGAGATGGGTTTCTTTTTCAGGTTTTTGAGTGCGCTCCAAAACCCGATACCGGGCACGGCCCCATTGATGCCGTTACCCAAGGCGAGTGTTCCGAGTGCTATAGAAAGAATAGCGTCCAGGGGCATTCGCCCGCTGGGGTCTACCCGATTCACCGGGTCCCCTTTGCAATAGGCATAGGCGTTGATCCCCCCCGCACTGAACGGGCTTAACCGGTCCGGACTGTTGAAGCGCATGAGCACGGGGTTGTAGGCCCGATGGCCATTGCCGAGCAGATAGTGCCCGGTAACAGGGTCAGGCAATTCTCCGTTAAACCCCAACAGACTCTGCTGGCCATGTTGAGCTGATGGATAGCCATAAGGGCCATACCCTGACGCGTGACTGCCGCCAGCACTGAGCGTGTGCAAAACGCTGCGTTGCACGTTGGTCGCCAGCAGTTGTGCGCCGGTGGTGTCTGCCGTTGCCAAGAGTTGGTTTTGATAGTGAAAGACCGACTGACCCTGGTCGCCCTGCAGCCGCGTACTTAAACGCTCACGGTTATAAAAGTGCTGCACGGACGGGGTGGTGTCCACTTGGTTGGTGATCAGGCGATCCAGAGGATCGTAGCGATAGCGGACGCAGGTCATAGGGTGTGCTGGCTTGTTTTAAAGACCTGCAGCATTCACCTTAAAACACACGTCGCCTACCTATCGATGTTGCTAGGGTGTGTGACAAACCATAAAAAACGCCGACGCTGTGCAAGCCGTCGGCGTTTGCGGTGACGCGGCGCGGGTTAAAACGCGGGCAGCACGGCACCGTTGTATTTCTTCTCAATGAACGCTTTGACTTCAGGGCTGGTCAGGGCTTTGGCCAGCTTCTGGATCGCTTCGCTGTTCTTGTTGTCAGGGCGTGCCACCAGGTAGTTCACGTAAGGCGAGTCTGAACCTTCAATCAGCAAGGCATCTTTAGCCGGGTTCAGGCCTGCTTCCAGTGCGTAATTGGTGTTGATCATGTCCAGGTCGACCTGATCCAGCACCCGCGGCAGCATGGCGGACTCAAGCTCTTTGAACTTGAAGTTGTGCGGGTTTTTGGCGATGTCTTTCGGCGTCGCGACGGCGTTGGTCGGGTCTTTGAGTTCGATCAAGCCGGCCTTTTGCAGCAGGATCAACGCACGGCCACTGTTGCTGCCTTCGTTAGGGATCGCGATGGTTGCGCCGTCTTTGAGTTCGGCCAGCGATTTAACTTTCTTTGAGTAACCGCCAAACGGTTCAACGTGAACGCCGATCACGGTTTCAAGGTGAGTGCCTTTCCCTTCGTTGAAGCTCTGCAAGTACGGCAGGGTCTGGAAATAGTTGGCGTCCAGACGCTTCTGATCGACCTGCACGTTGGGTTGCACGTAGTCGGTGAAGACTTTGATGTCCAGGTCCACGCCTTCTTTGGCGAGGGCCGGTTTGATCAGTTCAAGGATTTCGGCGTGGGGAACCGGGGTTGCAGCCACCACCAGTTTCTCGCCAGCCTGTGCCAGGCCTGCCGTCAAAGCAGCCGCCAATGCGGTAAACAACAGAACCTTTTTCATGCAATGCCCCTACGTACGTGGCCGTTCGAATGACGGCTTGATTTGGATGACGGAGCCGACAATACCGAGATTCTTTATTCCCTAATAATAATTTTTAATCTGGCGCTTATATCAATTGGTTATTTACAGTCTCGGTTGAGGCACGCGGCGGCGCTGGCCCTACCGCAGCCACTCTTTGAGCGCCGCCCGTTCCTGTTCGGTGGCGCCCTTGATGAACCGTTCGATCTGGCTCAGCGCATCCGGCAGGTTCAAATGCTCGGGCTGGATCTCCTCACCGGCACTCACCAGCAACGCAAAATGGATCACGTTCTCCAGCTCGCGGGTGTTGCCCGGCCAACTGTGGCGCTCCAGTACACGCTGTGTGCTGTCGCTGATAAAAGGCACGCTCAGGTTCAGCCGCTGGCTGTAGATGCCTAAAAAGTATTCGGCCAGCGACAGAATATCCCCCGGCCGTTCGCGCAAGGCCGGCAAGTCCAGCCGTCCTTCGCTCAAATAGTGATACAGCCGTTCATGGAACTTGCCCGCCGTGACCGCCTGCGCCAGATCGATGCTGGTGGCGGCCACCAGCCGCACATCCACCGGGTTGGGTTGATGCGCGCCCACGCGGGTGACTTCGTGGTTTTCCAGCGCGGCCAGTAGTTTGATCTGAATCGCCAGCGGCAAATCCCCGATCTCGTCCAAGTACAAGGTGCCGCCATTGGCCGACCCGAACCACCCAGCGCGACTGCTGGCAGAACTGCTGTGGGCCCCGGCGGCGTAACCAAACAGCTCGGCGTCGGCGTAGGTCGGGCTGATTGCGCCGCAGTTCACCGACACGAACAAACCGGTGCGGTCGCTGGCGCGATGGATGTGGCGGGCCAGCAGTTCCTTGCCGGTGCCGGTCTCGCCCCGGATCAGCACGGGCAGCGAGCGCGGCGCCAACAGTTCGAGGTCGTTGCGCAATTGGCGTGAGCGCGGGTCGACAAACACCAGCGCCTTGGCGCGAATGCTCAGCGGGCTTTTTTCAGCGTCGGGAAACGTCAGCAGCGGCTGACCGAAAGTTTCATGCAGGCTCATGGCAGGCTCCCGCCCGCCGCCGCAGGGAGGGCGCGGGCGTTACAGAAAAATCATGCGCGGCGCAGGGCGTCGTGCTCTATGCGGGTTTGCAGGCGATACAAAAAGGCGAAACCTTGCTCCCAGCGCTGATGCCCGGACTTGACGTTGATGTGCCCGGCGCCGCTGATGATCCCGATCTCCGCGGCCCACTGGCGGGCAAACTCCATCGCCCTGGGGGCGCTCACGGCCGGGTCGTTATCGGAACTGACGATCTGGCTCGGGAACGGCAAAGGCCGCGTTGGAATCGGTGCAAAGTTACGCAGGGCGGGCGCACAGGCCGGGCGTTCGACATCGGCCGGCGCCACCAGCAGCGCGCCACGCACCTGGCTCAACAGGCTGGCAGGTGCCCGCTCGGCCCAATGCGCCACGGTGATGCAACCCAGGCTATGGGCAATCAGAATCACCGGCGTGCTGTCGGCGGCAATCGCTTCGGCCAGCGCCGCGATCCAGTCTTCGCGACGTGGCGTCAACCAGTCAGCCTGTTCCACACGGGCACCGTTGGGCAGGCTGTTCTGCCAGTGGGTTTGCCAATGATCGTCGGACGAACCTTGCCAGCCCGGCACTATCAGATAGCGAATCGACTCGTTGCCCATGGGTGTGCGCCTCCTGCTTGGGTGTGTTACCGGGTCAGTATAGGGACGGCTTTTAGATTCGCTAAGGAATAAGAAGCTATTTATTAATAACTAAAACTGCTTAGCAGGCGCGTTTTGCTGCGCTGTGCACGGATTTCAGCGCGCCGTTATCACCGACACTTTGGTAATGCCCGCCCGTTCAATGGAGGCCATGGCCCGCGCCACTTCGCCGTAGTTCACCCCTTCATCGGCCTGTAACTGCACGCGGATGTCAGGGTCTCGGGCCTTGGCGCCTTGCAGGTTGAACTCTAACCGCGCGGGCTCAACCGGGTCTTTGTCGATGAACAGTTGCCCCGCGCCATTGATGCTCACTACCACCGGGTCTTTTTGTGGCGCCGGGGCCACGGCGTCGGTCTTGGGCAGGTTGATCGGGATGGCGTTGGTCAGCATGGGCGTGGTGACGATGAACACCACCAGCAGCACCAGCATGACGTCCACCAGCGGCGTGACGTTCATCTCGCTCAGCACTTCGTCGTTGTCCTGGGTTGAAAAAGACATGTCAGGAGGCCTCCTTCACAGGGTGCGCGGCCGTTTTGCGGGCTGCCGGATGAATCAGCACCCGGAACGCACTTTTCTGCGCCAGGCTGTAGAAGTCGTGCGCGAAGTCGTCGAGGTCGGCCGCCGTCAGCTTCAGGCGTCGCAAAAAGTAGTTGTAAACCAGCACCGCAGGCACGGCGACGGCAATCCCCACGCCGGTCGCCACCAACGCCGCACCAATTGGCCCGGCCACGGTTTCAAGGCTTGCCGAGCCCGCGATGCTGATGCCTTTCAAGGCTTCCATGATCCCCCACACGGTGCCGAACAACCCCACGAACGGCGACGTGCTGCCGATGCTGGCCACTATCGCCAGGCCGCTTTCCAGCGAGCGCCGTTCACGCACGATTTGTTGGCGTAGTGCGCGTTCCAGGCGGTCCTGATGGTTGATCGCGTGGCTCAGGTCGTCGACCTGAGCGCCCTCGCCCACCTGAATAGCCGCATAACCGGCCTGCGCCACGCGGGCCGCCGCGCCGGGATAACTCTCGCTCAGTTCGGCGGCCGCCTCCAGGCTTGAAGCGGCCCAGAATCGCTTATGGAAGGCACGGTCCTGGGCCTTGAGCCGTGAGAACTGCACGCCTTTAATCAACGCCAGGCCCCACGTGGCCAGCGAAAAAATCACCAACAGCCAAATGACGGCGCTTTCAATCGATGCGAGGGGGGATGCCAATAAGGTCATGGTCGATACGCTCTCTAAAAAAGGGGGACAGGCAATCAATGAATCTTGAAATCAATCGGCACGCTGACCCAGCCAACCTGAGCGACATCGCCCTGCTTGGCCGGGACAAAGCTCCAGCGTTTAACGGCGTTCAGCGCAGCGTCATCGAGCTGTTGGCGCCCGCTGCTTTTCTGAACCTGAATCTCGCCCGGTTTTCCGCTGGCCAACACCTGAACCCGTAGCAACACTGTGCCTTCCCAGCCACGGCGCAACGCCAGCGAGGGGTACTCGGGCGCCGGGTTTTTCAAATACCCGGCGTTGGCCGAGGCCGGCGTGACCGGTGCAGGCGCCGGGGGAGCGGGCGGTGATGGCGGCGCGACAGGCTGTGGTGTTTGCGGCGCGGGCGTTGCAGGCGCAACAACGGGTTTGGCCACCGGTTTGGGTTTGAGTTTGAGTTTGGGCTGAGGGGTTGGCAGCGGTTTGGGCGGTGGCGGTTTGCTCGCCAGTGCGTCTTCCACCGGCGGCGGTTCAACCACCGGTGTCGCGGGCGCGGGCTCGGGCGGTGCTGGCTGTACCACCGGTGGCGCCGGTCGGGAAAACTCAATCGTCATCGGCGGCACCTCGGGCGGCACAATCGGCAGCGCAGGCGCGGGGTTCAGGCTGACCCACAGCAGCACCCCGCCGTGCAGCAACAGCGCCACCACCGCCAGGGCCCATGCTTCTCGACGGCGCAGCACTGCCGTGGGCGCACGCTGCAAACGCAACTGGCCCAACGGCCGCCGGTACGCCCGACCCAGGTTCAGCAGCTCGGCGCCGGGCACCGTTGGCCACGTCTGTTCGGCGGTCTGGAGATTGCCCATGGTCTGACTCCTGCGCGCTTAGCGACTGGCGTTGGTCGGTTGCAGCACGGCCGAGGGCGCAAGCACGGCGGTCTGCTCGCGCGGCGTGCCTTGTGGCACCCAGTCGTAATTCACCGGCAAGGCGCGGTACACCCAGTTACTGATCGCTTCGCTGCCCGGTGCCTTGCCCAGGTAAGGGCTCACGTACTCCCAAACGATGTCCCCGTGGCGCGTGACCTGAAAGAACCGCCCGTTCATGCCCTCATCAATCAACGTATTGCCGTTGGGCAAGCGACGCGCGCTGCTGATGAACGAGCTGTAAAACGCCCAGCCCGGCTGTGTGGAATCGGCCGCGGTGTATTGCCAGACGATTTCTCGGGTTTGAGGATCGATTTCCAGCACCCGCGAACCGCTGATAAGGCCCAGCGTGGCAGACGGGTAACCCGCCGATCCCTGGTTATCGAACACCAGCACATTGCCCGCGCCGGGCAGCCCGGCCGGGATGAGGTGCGCGTCATGCTGGCCGACGAACTGGTCCACCGGGCGAGGCAGTGCCTGACTGGTTTTGGGGTTGATGGCAGGCAGGTTCGGGCCGAGGCTCCACACCACCTTGCCGCTGGATTTATCGAGGATGGCGATGAAGTTGGCGTTGCGTGAGTCGATCAGCAGGTTATCGGGCGCGAAGCGCTTGTCGCCGGCGTCGAACCACTTGTTGGGGCCAACGACACTCAGGTTATTGATGTGCAGGTAGTCTGGGTTGGGCGTGGCGTACACCAGTTTTAACTGTTCGGGGGTGAAGCCAAACTCATTCAAATGCTCGGACGCCAGCCATTGCCAGGTCACTTCCCCGTCGGGGCTGACTTCATAGATCGCGTCGTCAATCACCTGTGGCACCTTGAACCCGGCCACCGCATGCACCTTGTTTGCCAGCACCAACGTGTTGCCGTTGCTCAAGCGCCGTTGATCGTGATGCTGCTGCGCCGCGCCACCGGGGGCCTTATCGCCCCACTGCCAGATCACGTTGCCGTGCCAGTCCAGCTCGCCCACGCTGCGGTTGCCCAGCCCGTTGCCAGCCGAGCCCAGCGCGCCGGGGGCCTTGTCGCTGAGTTGCAACAACACATGGCCGCGCTCGCCGCCCACCAATGTCGGGTCGATGATCGCAGAGGGAAAGCCCGCGTGTGGCCACGTTTTCACGGCGTTGCCGTTCATGTCGATCAGGTGCGTTTGCTTATCGGCACCGCTGAAAATGACGTACTGGTTGTAGGCTTTGGCCGGGTCATAACGGGTTACGCCGGTGGGGTACACGCTGGGCGCGGCGTGCGCGACAGCACTGAGCAAGCTGCCGGCAATTAACAACGACACCACAGAAGAGAGGGTTTTCATCATGAATGTCCTGAGTCAGTTAGAAGTCGTAACGGCCGGTGACGCCCAAGGTGCGCGGCGAGCCCAGCAGGCCTTCATAGCCGCCGTTGCCCGCGCTCCACAGGGTGGTGTAATAGGTTTTGTCGAAGGCGTTTTTCAGCCACAGCGAAACGTCCCACTGCCCTTGGTGGAAATCGCCCCGCAGGCCTGTGGATAAGTTGACGACGGCATAGCCCGGGATTTGTGCGTAGGCCGAGTCTTCAACGGTACCCACGGCTTTGGAGCGATAGGCATAGCTGGCGGTGACGTACTCTTCGAGTCCGTCGTTGAGGTTCCACTTGTATTCGCCGTTCACGTTGCCGATCCATTTCGACGCGCCGACCACCTGATGCCCGCTCAGGTCGCAGGACGCAGGCGCCCCCGGACGCAAGCTCACTTCTGGCGGGCACGGGGCGTCCTTGTACGAGAGGTAGCGCACGTCGTTGTAAGAACCGTTGACGTTCAATGTCAGCCCGCGCACAGGGATCAAGGTGCTTTCGAACTCGACCCCGCGTGAGCGCACCGACCCGGCGTTGGTCAGGTATTGCGCCCGCGTGGCGTCGTCATAGGCCGTGGTCTGGTAGCCGTTGACCTGCGTCCAGAACAGGTTGGCGTTGAGTTGCAGGCGGCGGTCCCACAGCGTGCTCTTGAGACCCAGCTCGGCATTGTTGGCGCGTTCGGCGCCGATCAACAGCGAATCGGCCCCGGCCGTGGGCGCCGAACCCACGGTCAGGTTGACCCCGCCGGATTTCTCGCCGTGGCTCAGGGTCGCGTAACCCAGCAGGTTGTCGTTGAAGTGATAACTGAGGTTGAGCAAGCCTGACGGGCTGGTGCTGTACTGGTTCAAGCCCCCGGAGTCGTAAGCGCCGACCCTCGCCCGGCGGGCCGTGGCAGCGGCCCCGGTCACGGCGACCCCGCCCACTGGCGCGTTGCGTTCCACCGAAGCGCTTTTCTCCTCATAGGTACCGCGCAGCCCGGCGGTGAAATCCAGCTTGGGGGTCAAATGCCAGGTGCCTTGGGCAAACAGCGCAAAGCTGTTGGTGTCGATATGGCCTTTGCCCAGGGTCGAGACATTGGCCAGCGCGCCCGTCGGCGTACCGTTCCAGATGTCCGCCTTGGGCCCGTAGTAGCTGAAGGATTTGTTATCCAGATCAGAGCCGAAGTAGTACGCGCCGACCACGTAATCGAAGAAGCCGCCGGTCGGCGACGCGAGGCGAAATTCCTGCGACCACTGCTTGTCCTTCACCGAAACGCCAGCGTTGTAGGCCACCGGCACATCGAGGCCGTCATCGTTGCGGGGGGTGAAATCCCACCAGCGGTAAGCGCTGACCGACGTCAGGGTGAAGTCGTTGGGCAGCGTCCAGTTGGCTTCCAGCGAGGTGCCGCCCTGAAACACGGTCACGGCTTGTTGGCTGTCGAGGTTGACCTTGCGGTGTGAACCGTTGACCAGTGTCGCGCCCACGGCGGCGGCCCGCGCTGAGTAGGGGTTCACCCCATTGATGGTCGGCCCGGTGCTGAACAGCGTACGGGTACCGGCGCTGGAGTCTTCTTCGTTGTAATCACCGATCCAGCGCAGGTTGAAATGTTCGTTCGGTTTGTAGAGCAGTTGCCCGCGAAAGCCCTCACGGGAGCCGCCGTTGAGCTTGTTGCCGTCGAATTCGTTTTTGATGTCGCCGTCACTGCGGGTGCGGTACGCCGAAAAGCGCCCGGCCAGCTCATCGGTCAGCGGCCCGGAAATCGTGCCCTTGGTCTGAAAGTAACCCTGCTCTCCTACCGACGTTTCGATGCTGCGTTCCGGGGTGAAGCTCGGTGCGCGGGTGCTGATGTTGATGACCCCGGCGGTGGTGTTCTTGCCGAACAGCGTGCCTTGCGGGCCGCGCAGGACATCCAGTTGTTCAATGTCCATCAGGTCGAACACGGCCATGCCGGGACGCCCGAGGTAGACGTTGTCGATGTACAAACCGACGCTGCCCTCCAGGCCATCGCTGGCCGGGTTGTTGCCCAGGCCGCGGATCGACACGCTGGACTGGCGGGCGTGCATGTAGGCCACGTTCACGCTGGGCACCAGTTGCTGCAAATCCTGAATGCGGTAGATGCGCTGCGCCTCCAGGGTCTGGCCGCTGATCACACTCATCGGCGTGGGCACGTTTTGCGCGCTTTCCTCGCGGCGCCGCGCCGTGACCGTCACCGTTTGCAACTGGCTGCCATCGGCGTGGGCAGGGCTTGCCTTGATCGCAGGGGAGGCGTCTGGCGCAGGGGTTTCATCCGCCGCCCAGGTCATCGAGCCGCTGGCACAGCCCGCCATGAACAACGCCAGCGGCAAGCGCTTGAAAGGCCTCGAAGGTAACGGCAGGGCGAGTGGGGATGGGCGCATGGACGGCTCCTGTGGGGCGAAATACACACAACTGCATATTCCTAAAAGTTATTTGTTTATGTTTTGACAGATATTTACTGCATAAGAGATTGCCTTTATAAGGAACCGACCTAATGCATAGCCAATGCATTTCCCGGGTATTTTTGATGTGAAAAATGCATATCGACCTGCGCCAACTTCGTCACTTCATTGCCCTCGCTGAGCAGCGCAGTTTTGTTGCGGGTGCGCAGGCGGTAAACCTGTCGCAATCGGCGTTCAGCCGGAGCATTCAGGCGCTGGAACACAGCGTTGGTTGCCCGCTGGTGGATCGCGGGCGTAAAGACCTGGCGCCCACCAAACAGGGTCAGGTGTTGCTGGAGCACGCCCGCAGACTGGTCAGCGGCGCCCGGCAAATGGCCAATGAGATCAATCAGTTCAATGGGCTGGAGGCGGGTGAGCTGCATTTCGGCTGCGGCCCGGCGCCTGCGTCTGGCCTGGTACCGCGCGCCATCGGACGCTTCATCGGGCGTTATCCCAAGGCGCGGGTGCATTTTCAGGTCGACGACTGGCAACGCCTGAGCAAGCGTTTGCAGGATGAAGAGTTTGAGTTTTTCGTCGCAGATACGCGCAATTTCGAGGCCGATCCGGCTTACATCACTCAGCGCTTACGGCCGCGCCGCTGGCATTTCTGCTGCCGGGCGGGGCACCCGTTGGCTGGGCGCCACAGCGTCAGTGCCGCCGAGCTGTTGAGTTATCCACTGGCGGTCACCATCCGCCCGCCAAACCTGCGCAAAGTGCTGGTGCAACTCAGTGGCCGTCTCGACTACGCACCGAATGTGGAATGCGAAAGCCCGTTCAGCCTGATGAGCGTGGTGCTGAGCAGCGACGCCATCGGTATTTGCGGTGCGTACAGCGATGTTTTTTTGTACGCCAAAGGCGATCTGGTGCGTATCGCCGTCGATGAGCTGACAGACGATCAGGACGCGCTTTACACCCGCTACGGTATCGTCAGTCGTGCATCGGTGCGCCTGTCGCCACTGGCCCAGGCCATGATCGAACAGATCAAGGCGCTGGATGACAGCGACGACCATGATGTGTGCGGCTTGGAGAATTTCGCCATCTGAGCCCGCCGGGGCATGCGCGCCGTGCATCAATGCCATTCACCAAATGCGCTTGTCGCTGGCGCCGTGCTCGCGCGAAATCGGTCACCTGATCTGTCAAAAGGTGAACCCCCATGCCACAGCTGCAACCTGTCAAAAACGTGCTCTACATCATGTGCGACCAACTGCGTCGCGATTATTTGTCGTGCTACGGCCACCCGCACTTGCACACGCCCAACATCGACCGGCTGGCCGCGGCGGGCGTTCGTTTCAGCCGTGCCTACACCCAGGGTACGATCTGCGGGCCGTCGCGCATGTCGGCCTACACCGGGCGCTACGTCAGCAGCCACCAAGTGGCGTGGAACGCTGTGCCATTACCTCTGGAAGAACTGACGCTGGGGGATTACCTGCGTCCGCACGGCATTCGCACTGCTCTTGTGGGTAAAACCCACGCCACGGCCAATGTCGATGCCTTACAGCGGCTGGCTATCGACCCTGACAGCCAGCAGGCAGAAGCCTTTAATGAGGTGGGCTTTGAAGCCTACGCGCGCCATGACGGGATTTACCCTGATAGCCCCCTGTTCGATGACAAGCGTGACGCGGCGCCGTACACCCATTACCTGCGCGACCTGGGTTACGACGGTGCAAACCCGTGGCATGACTGGGCCAATGCCGGGGCCGGGCCCACGGGCGAGATCCTGAGCGGCTGGAAAATGCGCAACGCCCACCTGCCGGCCCGTGTGCTGGAGCAACATTCCGAAACCGTCTTCACCACAGACCGCGCCATCGACTTCATTCAGGAGCAAGGTGAGCAGCCGTGGTGCCTGCATTTGTCCTACATCAAACCGCACTGGCCCTACATCGCTCCGGCGCCTTATCACGCGCTGTATGGCGCTGCGCAGGTGCTGGCGCCGATCCGTGCTCAAACGCCCAGCGATCACCCGGTCTACACGGCGTTTCGACAGCACGAGGAAAGCCTGAATTTCTCCCGCGAGGACGTGCGCCTGAACGTGATTCCGACCTACATGGGCCTGATCAAACAGGTCGACGATCAACTGGGACGCCTGTTCGACCTGCTGCACAGCACGGGCCGCTGGGACGACACGCTGATTGTGTTCACCAGTGACCACGGCGACTTTTTGGGTGATCACTTGTTAGGCGAAAAGGAGTTTTTGCTGGAGCCCGCGGTGGGTGTGCCGTTGATTGTGCGCGACCCTCGGGCCGCCGCAGATGTCACGCGGGGCACGGTGGACGCGCGACTTGCTGAAACCATCGACGCGTTGCCGACCTTTTTGCAGGCGCTGGGGGTGACTGGAGCGGAGCATCGTCTGGAGGGGCGTTCGTTGATTCCGTTGTTGCACGGCCAGAACCCCGTATGGCGCGACTATGCGATCAGCGAATATGACTACGCGTTTCAGGCACCGGCCCGCGAACGGCTGGGTCAGCCGATCGATCGTTGCCGCATGACCATGGTGCGCAGCGAACGCTGGAAGTATTTGGCGTATGACGGCTTTCGAGCGCAGTTGTTTGACCTGGAAAACGACCCGCAGGAGCTGAACGACCTGGGGGCTGACCCGGCGTATGCGGCGGTGCGTGAACAGCATGCGGGGTATTTGTTCGACTGGCTGCGCGGGCTCAAGCGCAGGACCACCATCAGCCATCAGGAAGTGGACCGTCGCGCTGAGAGCTTTCGGTATGGCGAACCTCAGGCGCAGAAGGTGGTGCAGATCGGCGTGTGGTAACGCCGGGCAAACAAAAACCCTCTCCCATCGGGAGAGGGTTGGAAGAATGGCAACGGGTCAGGCGCCTTTAGTGGTCTGGCTGCGGTGCCCTTGTACGCTCACCGGCACATCCCCTCGCAGGGTCACGCGGCGCACGATGCGCTCTTGAGTGCCGTAGTCGTCAATGGCGTAGTGCTGCGTCGAGCGGTTGTCCCAGATGGCCACGTCGCCGGTGTTCCAGCGCCAGCGCACGGTGTTTTCCAGACGGGTCACGTGGCTTTGCAGCAGGTTGAACAGGTGCGCCGAGTCGGCCTGTGAATACCCTTTGATACGTTTCACGAAATGCCCCAGCACCAGACTTTTCTCACCGCTCACCGGGTGAACGCGCACCACGGGGTGTTCGGTTTCATACACGGTCGAGGTAAAGACCTTGCGATAACGTTCGAGCTTTTCTGCCGAGACATCGGGTTTGGCGCTGGCGTAGTCGTATTCGTTGCTGTGAACCGCCCAGAGTTTGTCAGCCAGTTCTTGCAGGTCTGCGGGCAGCTTGGCGTAAGCCGTGGCGGTGTTGGCCCACACGGTGTCGCCTCCCGACGCCGGGGCCAGCACCGAGCGCAGCACCGAGGCTTTTGGGTAGGCATCCACGAAGGTGACGTCGGTGTGCCAGGAGTTGGCACGTTGACCTTGAGCGCCATCCAGTTCCATCAGGTATTGGGTGCCGTCACGCACCGGCACGGTGGGGTGGGCAATGGGTTCACCCAACAGGTGGGCGAAAGCTTCCTGACGTTGATCGTCGAGGTGGGTCTGGTTGCGAAAAAAAATCACTTTGTGGGTCAGCAGCGCCTGTTGAATGGCGTCCACGGTGGCCGGGTCGAGGTCGCCGGACAGTTTTATCCCGCGGATTTCAGCGCCGATGCGCCCCGCGACCGGATGGATGTCCAAGGCGTGTACGTCAGTTTTCACAGCTAATGCGGCAGTGCTCATCGTAAGAACCTCATCGTGTTTGACGGTGGTGGGGCGAAGGGATTAGCGGGTGGCGGCGGCCAGCGGCGGGGCAACCCAGTCGCTGACGTGAAACGCTTTGCGGATCAGCCGCTGTTGAGCGGCCAGGGTGATTGAGTCTTGCAGGGTGGCCAGGAATACCGGGTCCAGTTGCGACGGGAAAACCTCGCTGAAGGTTTGGTCCTTGAGGTCTTGCTCAAGGATCTGCGGCGGGTAGCTGGCCAGTCCCGAAACCAGTTGGATGTAGGCCGGTTTGTTGGCGTCGTTGGTCAGCCATTGCACCGCTTGCTCTTGGGTTTTGAGCAGTTTGGCCACGGCTTGCGGGTGCGCATCGACAAACGCGCCCGCGCCTACCAGTACGCTTTGGACGCTGCCTGCGTTGTTTAAATCTTTGGTGGTCAACGGGATCTCGGCCAGGCCTTTGGCCTGCAGCGAGCTGAGGTTGGAGCCGCCCCACGAGGCATCGATCTGTTGGGCGGCCAGGGCTGCCACGGCGGCGTTGAAGTCCAGGTTGATGACTTTCAGGTCCTTCTCGCTCAGGCCCACGCTGGCCAACGCGGCGTCGAACGACAGTTGGGTCGCGGTGCCTCGGAACAGGCCGACACGTTTGCCCTTGAGGTCGTGCAGGGTTTTGATCCCCGAGCCTGGCACCACGGCCAGGTATTGCTTGTTGCCCCGTGCCGCCGCGCTCAACAGGCGGGTGTCCAGACCATTGGCTTTGCCGATGATGGCCGCCAGATCGCCCAGGTAAGCGAAGTCGACCTGGCCATTGGCGAACGCTTCGTTGATCACCGGCCCTGCGCCTTTGAAGTATTTCCAGTCGATGGTGACGCCGTCTTCGGCAAAGGCTTTTTCCAGCAGTTGCTGGCTGCGCAGGACGTCGCTGATACCGCCACCACTGTGTTGCGCGCCAGCGCTCAGGTCGGGCACGGCGATGCGGATGTGTTTCAGGTCCTCAGCCTGCGCCAGCCAGGGCAAGTAGCCCAGCACGCCAATGAGTGTGGGGGCGGCGAGGCGGCGCAAAGTGCGTTTGAACGGGATGGGCATGGTTGCAGCTCCTGAAGGCGGCGGGCTTTGAGGAGCAAAAAGTAGGCAGAAGATTTTCAGGACAATAAATACTAAGAGTTCACAACTTAGTAACCAAAAGGAATAAGCGTTGCAGCCTGCGGGTGCTGGCCCGGTATGCATGAATCGCACTGAAAATATTCATGCATTGCATTGGAAGCCTGCGCAAAGACAGGCCATAAAGAGCAGTGCTTATCACCGATAGGCAGCTTTTGAGCGTTTTATAGATCAGACGGAAATATCTACAACCGGTTTGATAACGCCCACACAGCCGACAACGGAGGTCTGCGATGACTAAGGCTTCGCTGCTCAATTCACCGATGACCGCCCCGCCGCTGGGGTTCAAGGTGTGGTCACCCCCTTTCAATCAACGGGTATTGCCCTGGATTGTGCCGTTCAGCTTGCTGGCGTTGTGGTGGCTGGCGAGCCGCAATCAATGGATGAGCGAGCAAATCCTGCCGCCGCCTTCGCTGGTGTGGCAAAGCGCGCTGGAACTGGGTTCCGGCGAGCTGTGGGCACATTTGGCCATCAGCTTGCAGCGCCTGCTGGTGGGGTGGTTGGCAGGGGTGAGCATCGGTGCCGTGCTGGGGGCGGTGATGGGATTGAGCCGCCGCGCCGAGCGCGTGGTGCTGCCGACCTTCAGCGCACTGGCGCAAATCCCGACGTTGGCGTGGATTCCCCTGTTCATGGTGTTTTTCGGCATCGGTGAAGTGCTCAAACTGGTGGTGCTGATCAAGGCCATCGTGGTGCTCGTCACCCTGCACACGTTGATCGGCGTGCGCGATGCCCAGCCCACGTTGCGCGAGGCCGCGCAGGTGTTGCGCTTGCCGCTGACGGTACGGTTGCGGCGCCTGATTATCCCGGCGGCCCTGCCCGGCTTCATGTCCGGGTTACGGCTGGCGCTGGCCACGGGCTGGACGTCGTTACTGGCGGTGGAGTTGCTGGCGTCCAGCGAAGGCATCGGCTACCTGATGGTGTATGCGCGGCAGCTGTTTATGCTCGACATCGTGTTTGTGTGCATCGCGGTGATCGGGGTGATGGGCGTGGTGATGGACCGCGGTATCGGCTGGCTGGATAAAAAATGGGTGCACTGGCCCCATGCGGCCACCGCCCAATTGGCGCGTGGTCCCCGTGCTCAAGGCTGGCAGCGCCTGGAGTCCTGGTGGTTGCCGCTGGGGTTGTTCGGGGTGTGGCAACTGGCAGTGGCGTTGCAGTGGGTCGACCCGCAGATTTTGCTCAGCCCGCTGGCGGTGTTGCAGAGCACCTGGACCGGGCTGGTTGACGGCAGTTTGCCCACGGCGCTGGCCTTGAGCCTGAAACGCACGCTGGGTGGCCTGGTGATGGGGGGCGGTTTGGGGTTTGGCCTGGGCGTGCTGCTGGGGATGTCGCGTGTCAGTGAGCGGTTGCTCGGGCCGAGCTTGTCGGCCTTGCGCCAAATTGCGATTTTCGCGTGGGTGCCGCTGCTCACGGCATGGTTTGGCCTGGGCGAGTTGTCGAAGTGGGCGTTCGTTGCTCTGGCTGCTTTTTTTCCGCTGTTTATTGCCACCCAGCGCAGCGTGGCGACGCTTTCGCCCCTGCTGCGAGAGGCCGCGCAGGTGATGCGCCTGAGCCTGTGGCAGCGCGTGCGCGTGTTGGTCTTGCCGGGGGCCGCGCCGGGGATCTTCGCCGGACTGCGCCTGAGCCTGATCTATGCGTGGCTCGGCACCATCGGCGCGGAATATTTCATGCCGTCCAACGGCGGCATCGGCAGCCTGATGATCGGTGCGCAACAACTGCTGCGCATGGACACGATCTTCAGCGGCATGCTGCTGGTCGGCCTGACCGGCGCCGCTTTGAACCTGATTGGCCAAGGCCTGGAACGTCGCGCAACGCGCTGGAGACACGCATGAACGCACCGATTGTCAGTTTTAACCACGTGGGCAAAACCTTCGAAGTGGATGGCGCGGCACTGGAAGCCATCCGTGATTTCAACGTGCAGATCGCTGAAGGTGAGTTTGTCGCCATCGTCGGGTCCAGTGGCTGCGGCAAGTCGACTTTGCTGCGCCTGCTGGTGGGGCTGGACACCGACTTTCACGGCACGATTGAAGTCGATGGCAAGCCGGTCACGGGCGTGGGCAGTGAACGCGGGATTGTGTTTCAGGAGCACCGGTTGTTCCCGTGGCTCAGCGTGGAGGACAACATCGGCCTGGGGCTGGTCAACGAAGCGCTCAGCCCCGTGGAGCGCCGTCAGCGGGTGGCGGCGTTCATCGAATTGGTGGGTTTGACGGATTTCGCCCGCGCCCTTCCGCATCAGTTGTCGGGCGGCATGGCGCAACGTGTGGCGATTGCTCGCGGGTTGGTGGCCAGCCCACGGATTCTGCTGCTGGACGAGCCGTTCGGCGCGCTGGATGCCCTGACCCGTCAGCACATGCAGGATGAGCTGCTGGCAATTCGGGCACGGGCGAAAATCACCACGGTGCTGGTGACCCACGACGTGGAAGAAGCGATATTTTTGGCTGACCGCGTGGTGGTGCTTGAGCCGCGTCCGGGCCGGATCAAACAGGTGGTCAACGTTGACCTGCCGCACCCGCGTCAACGCGCCAGCTTTGCGTTTCATCAACTGCGCGAAGAGCTGCTGCATGAGCTGACCCACGCGGATCACTACACGCCGGTTGCGCCCATTCAGGTGCGTGATGTGCGCTTGGCCTTTATCGCGGTGTGAGGCAAGCGCCTACACTGGGTTGATCGTTCATCCCAAAGGCGGCGCCATGAAAACCCTCGTCGAGCATTTGAGCCAGTACGCCGCGTATCACCGCGATACGCGCAATATCCTGAGCCACTTTGTCGGCATTCCGCTGATCGTGATTGCGGTGGCGACGCTGCTGTCACGCCCGCAGTGGGCCGCCATCTCGCCAGCGTTGGTGCTGATGGTGGCCTGCGCGGTGTTTTATCTGCGACTTGAGCGACGGCTCGGGTTGCTGATGACGGTATTGATGGGGGTGGCGGTGTGGCTCGGTTATCGGCTCGCCGCCCTGAGCACGGGGCTGTGGCTGGGCTGGGGCGTCGGCTTGTTTGTGCTGGGGTGGGTGATTCAGTTCGTGGGGCATTACTACGAAGGCCGCAAACCGGCGTTCATCGATGACGTGACCGGGTTGATCGTCGGCCCTTTGTTTGTCGTGGTTGAATTGGGCTTTTTGCTGGGCTGGCGCAAGGATTTGCAGCAGGCGATCGAGCAACGCAGCCGCTGATGCGTTGAGCGGGGCCTGCCCCCCCGCCCAACCTCGGCAGCGCCTTTACCTGAACGCCTGATGCAGTTGCGCCAGGGTCTGGAAGTGGTACGTGGGCGCGAACGCGCTCAGCTCTTCAAAACTGCCAAAGCCATACCCAACGGCGGCGGCATCCAGGCCATTTTCCCGGGCGCCGATCAGGTCGTGCTTGCGGTCGCCGATCATCAAGGTCTGGGCCGGGTCGAGGCCTTGCTCGGTCAGCAAGTGGCGGATCAGCTCGACTTTATGGGTGCGCGTGCCGTCCAGCTCGCTGCCGTAAATCACTTTGAAGTGGCGGGCGAAGTCAAAGTGACGCGCGATTTCGCGGGCATACACTTGCGGCTTGGAGGTGGCGATAAACAGCTGTCGACCTTGGTCGACCAGCTCTTCCAGCAACGGCGTCACACCGTCAAACACGTGGTTTTCATACAGCCCGGTCACGGCAAACCGCTCGCGGTAAAAGCCCATGGCTTCCCAGGCACGGGCCTCGTCAAAGCCATAGGTGGCCATGAACGCTTGCAGCAAAGGCGGGCCAATGAAGTGTTCCAGTTTGCTCAGGTCAGGTTCGTCGATGCCCATTTTGCTCAGGCCGTACTGAATTGAACGGGTAATGCCTTCTCGCGGGTCAGTCAACGTGCCATCAAGGTCGAACAATACGTTTTGGTAATGCATGCAAGGCTCCTAAGCCGTGATCTTGAAGAGGCTCAAACCGGCTGGTGGTAGCCTTCGGCCAAGTGTTGGTCCTTGAGTTTGACGTAGTTGCCAGCGCTGTAGGTGAAGAAGGCCTTTTCCTTGTCGGTCAGCGCACGCACTGGCCTGACCGGGCTGCCAACGTACAGAAAACCGCTGTCCAGACGCTTGCCGGGTGGCACCAGGCTGCCTGCGCCCACGATGACATCGTCCTCAATGACGGCGCCGTCCATCACGATGCTGCCCATGCCGATCAGCACGCGGTTGCCCACGGTACAGCCATGCAGCATGACTTTGTGCGCGATGGTCACGTCGTCCCCGATCAGCAGCGGGAACCCGTCGGGGTTGAACGGCCCGGCGTGGGTGATGTGCAGCACGCAGCCGTCTTGCACGCTGGTGCGCGCGCCGATACGGATGCGGTGCATGTCGCCGCGAATTACGGTCAGTGGCCAGACGGAGCTGTCGGCGCCGATCTCGACATCGCCGATCACCACGGCCGAACGGTCAACGAAGGCGCGTTCGCCCAATGCGGGGGTGTGCTGCTGGAACGGACGGATGGACACAAATAGCTTCCTTCTTTAGCAGTAATAGGGCGTCACAGGGCTGCGGACTGCGGCGATTGTAATTAAGATGGCCCAATGTTTCTTCCAGCCAAGGTGCTTAACGTGAGCGAGAACAACCCTCTATTGCAGCCCTACGACCTGCCGCCGTTCTCGGCGATCCGTCCTGAGCACGTGCAGCCGGCCATCGAGCAGATCCTCGCTGACAACCGCGCCGGCATCGAAAAAATTCTTCAAGACCAAGGCCAAAACCCGACATGGGAAGGTCTGGTGCTGGCCATGGATGAGCTGAACGACCGGCTGGGCGCTGCCTGGAGCCCGGTCAGCCACCTCAATGCCGTGTGTAACAGCGCCGAACTGCGGGCTGCCTACGAGGCATGTTTGCCTGCCTTGAGTGCCTATTCGACCGAGATGGGCCAGAACCGCGAGCTGTTCCAAGCGTTCGAAGCCCTCGCGCACAGCCCGCACGTCGCTGACTTCGATCAGGCGCAACTGACCATTCTGGAGCACTCGCTGCGCGATTTCCGTCTGTCGGGTATCGACCTGCCGCACGACAAGCAAAAGCGCTACGCCGAGGTGCAGAGCAAGCTGTCCGAGCTGGGCAGCAAGTTTTCCAACCAACTGCTGGATGCCACGCAAGCCTGGACCAAGCACATCACTGACGAAGCGGCCCTGGCGGGCCTGACCGAGTCGGCCAAGGCGCAAATGGCGGCAGCGGCTCAAGCCAAAGGGCTGGACGGCTGGCTGATTACCCTCGAATTCCCGAGCTACTACCCAGTCATGACCTACGCCGAAGACCGCGCGCTGCGCGAAGAAGTCTACGCGGCGTACTGCACCCGCGCATCGGATCAAGGCCCGAATGCCGGTACGTTCGATAACGGCCCGGTGATGGAAGAAATCCTCGACCTGCGCCAGGAGTTGGCGCAATTGCTGGGCTTCGGCAGTTTTGCCGAGCTGAGCCTGGCCACCAAAATGGCCGAGACCCCGGACCAGGTGCTGACCTTCCTGCGTGATCTGGCCAAGCGCAGCAAGCCGTTTGCCGCGCGTGACCTGGAGCAGCTGCAAGCCTATGCCGCCGAACAGGGCTGCCCGGAACTCAAAAGCTGGGACACCGGATTCTTCGGCGAGAAGCTGCGCGAGCAGCGCTACAGCGTGTCTCAGGAAACCCTGCGCGCTTACTTCCCGATCGACAAAGTGCTCAAGGGCCTGTTCGACATCGTGCATACCCTGTACGGCATCGACATCGTTGAACTCAAAGGTTTCGACACCTGGCACCCGGACGTTCGCCTGTTTGAAATCAAGGAAAACGGCCAGCACATCGGGCGTTTCTTCTTTGACCTGTACGCCCGCGCCAACAAGCGCGGCGGTGCGTGGATGGACGGCGCCCGCGATCGTCGCCGCACGGCGGCTGGCGTGTTGCAAAGCCCGGTGGCGAACCTGGTGTGCAACTTCACCCCGGCAGTGGCGGGCAAGCCTGCTTTGCTGACACACGACGAAGTGACCACCCTGTTCCACGAGTTCGGTCACGGCTTGCACCACATGCTGACCGAGATCGAACACTCGGGCGTGTCCGGCATCAATGGCGTGGCGTGGGATGCGGTCGAGCTGCCGAGTCAGTTCATGGAAAACTGGTGCTGGGAGCCTGAAGGCCTGGCGCTGATTTCCGGTCACTACGAAACCGGCGAAGCTTTGCCGCAAGACTTGCTGCAAAAAATGCTCGCGGCCAAGAATTTCCAGTCCGGCCTGATGATGGTTCGCCAGCTGGAATTCTCGCTGTTCGACTTCGAACTGCACGCTACCCACGGTGACGGCCGCAGCGTGGCTCAAGTGCTCGACGGCATCCGCGATGAGGTTTCGGTCATGCGCCCACCGGCGTATAACCGCTTCCCGAACAGTTTTGCGCACATCTTCGCGGGCGGTTACGCGGCGGGCTATTACAGCTACAAGTGGGCCGAAGTGCTGTCGGCGGACGCGTTCTCGCGCTTTGAAGAAGAAGGCGTGTTCAACCCGCACACCGGCAAGGCATTCCGTCAGGCGATTCTGGCCCGCGGGGGCTCCAAAGCGCCGATGGAGCTGTTCAAGGATTTCCGTGGCCGTGAGCCATCGATTGACGCGCTGTTGCGTCACAGCGGCCTGACCGAGGGTTCGGCAGCATGAGCGATGCACCCGTGATCAAAACCAAAAAACGCTTTATCGCCGGGGCAGTTTGCCCGGCGTGCAGCGAGCCTGACAAATTGATGATGTGGAATGAAAACGACGTGCCACACCGCGAATGTGTGGCATGCGGTTATTCGGACACCTTGAATGAGCAAGGCCTGTCGATACCCAAGGAATTGGGGACGCGGGTCAATACCTCGGCCTTGAATAAAACGCCTGATCCCAAGGTTCAGGCGGTGCAATTCTTTCCCAATCCGAAGTTGAAAAAGCCTTAACGCCAAACGCCCTGTGGTCGCTATTGCGGTGCGACCACCGGGCGGCTTTCAGGCCGAGAAGAAGTAGCGTGTCAGGTGAAAGAAGATCGGCGCCGCAAAGCAAATCGAGTCCATTCTGTCGAGCATCCCGCCGTGGCCTTTGATCAATGTGCCCCAATCTTTGGCGCTCAGGCTTCGCTTGATGGCCGACATGACCAGCCCGCCGACAAACCCCATCACCACGATCACAAAGGCCATCAACAGTGATTGCCAAAAATTGAAGGGGGTCAGCCAAAACATGCCCCCGCCAATCAGGGTCGCCGCCAGACCGCCGCCCACCAGACCCTCAACGGTTTTTGAAGGACTGACCTGTGGCGCGACTTTGTGTTTGCCAAAGAGCTTGCCAAACACGTACTGCAGGACATCACTCATCTGCACCACAAACACCATATAGAACAACAGCAACGCGTTTTGCCCCTCAAACCCCTCCAGATCCAGCATTAACAGCGCGGGTGCGTGGCTAATGCAGAAAATGCAGATCATCACCCCCCACTGGATTTTTGCCGTGCGCTCCAAAAACCCGTCGGTGTCCTGACTCAGTACCGCAATCGCGGGTAGCAGTAGAAAGGCATACACCGGGATCAATAGCGTAAACATCGAATACCAATGGGTAGCGATCAGCACATATTGCAGCGGTATAAGGATGAAAAAGGCGACAAACAGCGCGTTATGGTCGCCTCTTTTGGTGGGGGCCAACGTGATGAACTCTCGGAGCGCTAACAGAGAAATGAAACCGAAAAGAATGACGGTTGCATGACTGCCGAGCAGGTAGGAGGTAAAGAAAACAATCACCATCCCCCACCACGCATTCACACGCTGATTCAGGTTTTCGACCGTTTCCACGCCATGCTCGGTGGTCGCGCGCCTGGCCAGTACATGACCGATGATCGAGGCGATGACCAGCAGACTGGCAAGCCCGGCAAAGAACCACAGAAACTTGGTTTCAAATGTCATTTGGATAACCTCACGATGGCATCGCGCGCCCGCTCAAGGAATAGCTGTTTCTCTTCGCCAGCGATGGTGGGCAGCGGATTGCCGATCCTGATGGTGCAGATAATGGGCAGGGGGAAATGTTTGCCTTTAGGCATTGAGCGATGAAGGTTTTCCAAATAAACGGGCACCAGGTCGACATCTGGGAACGTTTCGCTCAACCGGAACAGACCCGATTTGAAATCGCCCGGCAGGGCTTGGCAGGAGCGCGTTCCTTCCGGAAAGAAAATGATGGAGTGCCCGGCGTGCAGCACGTCGAATATGGGCTCCAGCGCGGGTTTACCGGCGTCTGGCTTACGCTCAATCAATACGGCATTCAGCCCTTTTTTTGAAATGTACGAAAGAAATGCGTTCTTGCCCCAATAGTCGGCTGCGGCCACCGGCTTCACATTACGGCGAGCCTCTTGCGGGAGGGCCGCAATGATGGCCAGTGTGTCCATATGGCTGGTGTGGTTGGCGAAATAGATGCGCTGGCGGGTCAGGTCGGGAGGGCTCTCCCAGCGGGCGTTCACACCAATCAGGACACGAAGCACTGAAATCAGAGCGTTACTGATCCACATGGGCGTTTTCCTTTAGCTGTCTGACGATAGCGAGCGTTCGTGTGCCGCAGGTGATAAGCGAGCCGATAACGATGATGAACAGGGTGGCCACTAGCGCGAGGTGCGTGCCATAAACGGCCGTTTCAATCGCATTGAATAAGAGGGCGCCCGTCATCAGTGCCATCCGGTGCTGTTTGGCCATGGGCCCTTTAAAGCACTGAGTGAGGCCAATCGAACCGCCAAAAACCCTGACATAGGCGGTCAGGGCTGCAGCCAGGGCGCCAAACCATCCAAGGTCTGAATAACCGATGGCATAGCCAAGCCCGACGATGAGCACACTGTCGGCCACGCGATCCGGAAATTCGTTGTACAGACTGCCGAGGCTGGATTGTTTTCCACCCTCTATCGCCACCATGCCATCGAGCAGATTGCACAGCAGGCGCAGTTGAATAAAGAGCGCACACGCGATCGACCCCATGACCCCGTTGTCCACGATCAACAGGCTGGCACCGGCTAACGCAAAGACCACGCTGGCGATTGAAATCTGGTTGGGAGAGATATTTCTTTTGAGCAAGGCATCTGTGATGCCCGTCGCCCATTTGGAGGCGCGTGCCTTGATGGGCCTTCGGTTTTCCTTCATGCGAATCCTTGCATCTTGCTGTGAGAGAAGAGGCGGACTTTAAGTGCGAAAGTCGGATAGCTATGTCGGGGCCGATGGGTAACTTGCGAGAGAAGTAGCCGATAGTTTTGTAGGGGTTTAGGTGCAGAAGTAGTGTTCAAGCGCCTAAAAAAAGCCTGAGCGTCGAGAGACGTCAGGCTTTGGTGGGGCGTGCGAACGTTACAGGCTAGAGTGTTTCTGCCACACCTTCGGTTTGAAGAACAACGTCTCGCCACGGGTCAGATCGGTCAGGCTGTCATGGTCTTTGACCACTTCTACTTCGATCAACTCGCTTTGCCCCTCAACCTTCAAGGTCACGCGAGTGGTCGCGCCCAGCGGACGGATGTCGCGTACCTGGGCGGCGTGGTGTTCTTCAATCTCATGGCGTGACAACGACACTTCGTGCGGACGGAACAGGACGTGTTGGTCTTCACCGATGTGCAGGCGGTTGGAGTCGCCCAGGAAGTGGTAGACAAAGTCGCTGGCCGGGTTTTCATAGACGTCACCCGGGGAGCCGATCTGCTCGATCACGCCTTTGTTCATGACCACGATGCGGTCCGCGACTTCCATCGCTTCTTCCTGGTCGTGGGTGACGAACACCGATGTCAGGTTGATGTCTTCGTGCAGGCGCGCCAACCAGCGGCGCAGCTCTTTGCGCACCTTGGCATCCAGGGCGCCGAAAGGTTCGTCGAGCAACAGCACTTTAGGCTCAACCGCCAGGGCGCGGGCCAGGGCAATACGTTGACGCTGGCCGCCTGACAGTTGCTCCGGGTAACGGTCGGATAACCAGTCCAGTTGCACCATGTTCAGCAGTTCGTGGACTTTTTCGGCAATCCGGCTTTCGCTCGGGCGTTCCTTTTTCGGCTTCATGCGCAGGCCGAACGCGACGTTGTCAAACACCGTCATGTGGCGGAACAGCGCGTAATGCTGGAACACAAACCCGACGTTGCGATCACGCACGTCATGGCCGGAGACGTCTTCGCCGTGGAACACGATGTTGCCTTCGTCCGGGGTTTCCAGGCCGGCAATGATGCGCAGCAACGTGGTTTTGCCGCAGCCCGACGGCCCCAGCAAAGCCACCAGCTCGCCACTCTGGATGTCCAGATTGATGCGGTCCAGCGCCTTGAAGGCGTTGAAGTTTTTGCTGACGTTACGAACTTCGATCGACATGCTTTATTCCTCTGCGGCGCTGGCGCGCAGGCGGTTAATACGGGATTCGCTCCACTGCTTGAGCAGCAGGATGAAGAGCGCCAGGATCAGCAACAGGGTGGCCACGGCGAAGGCGGCAACGTGGTTGTATTCGTTGTAGAGAATCTCGACGTGCAGCGGCAGGGTGTTGGTCACCCCACGAATGTGCCCGGACACCACCGACACTGCACCGAATTCGCCCATCGCCCGCGCGGTACACAGCACCACGCCGTAGATCAGGCCCCATTTGATATTGGGCACCGTGACGTGCCAGAACATCTGCCAGCCGTTGGCGCCCAGCAGGCGTGCGGCTTCTTCTTCTTGCGTGCCCTGCTCCTGCATCAGCGGGATCAGTTCGCGCGCCACGAAGGGCACGGTGACAAAAATGGTCGCCAGCACGATGCCTGGTAGTGCGAACACGATCTGGATGTCATGGTCTTGCAGCCACTCACCGAAGAAGCCCTGCGCACCGAACATCAGCACGTAGACCAGACCGGCGATCACCGGCGACACCGAGAACGGCAGGTCGATCAGGGTGACGAGGATGCTTTTGCCGCGGAAGCTGTATTTGCTCACGCACCAGGCCGCACTGACGCCGAAGACCACGTTGAGCGGCACCGAAATCGCGACGGCGATCACGGTCAGTTTCAGGGCCGACAGGGCATCGGGCTCAAGGATGGCGTCGAAGAACGCGCCGAAGCCCAGTTTCAGGCCCTGAGAGACCACGATCAGCAGAGGCAACAGCAGGAAGACGACGAAGAACAACCAGCCAAAGGCAATCAGTACCCGACGCGACAGCGGGCTGCCACGGCGGGCGGCGTTGGCGACGGAGGCTGCGTTCAAAGTGGAGTTGGACATGGTGACGCCTCCTTCAAAGGGTTTCGATGCGGCGCTGAATCAGGTTGATCACCAGCAGCAAAATGAAGGAAACCACCAGCATCATCACGCCAATGGCCGTGGCACCGGTGTAGTCGTATTGGTCCAGCTTGACCATGATCAGCAGCGGCAGGATCTCGGTTTTCATCGGCATGTTGCCGGCGATGAATATCACGGAGCCGTATTCGCCAACGCCGCGGGCGAAGGCCAGTGCGAAGCCAGTGAGCCAGGCGGGCAACAACGCGGGCACCAGAATGTGGCGGAACACTTGCAAGGGTTTGGCGCCCAGGCACGCGGCAGCTTCTTCGACCTCACGCGGGATATCAGCCAGCACCGGCTGGACGGTGCGCACCACGAACGGCAGCGTGACGAAGGTCAGTGCCAGGGTGATACCCATCGGGGTGTAGGCGATTTTGAAACCCAGGTCGGTGGCGAACTGGCCAATCCAGCCGTTGGGGGCGTAAAGCGCGGTCAGGGCGATACCGGCGACCGCGGTCGGCAGCGCGAAAGGCAGGTCGATCATGGCATCGATGACCTTGCGCCCCGGGAAGGTGTAGCGCACCAGCACCCAGGCCAGCACGGTGCCGATGATGCCGTTGATCAGTGCTGCAACAAAGGCAGTACCGAAGCTCAATTTGAGCGCGGCCAGTACGCGAGGGGCGGTGACGATGGCCCAAAACTGGTCCCAGGTCAGCTGGGCGGCATGCACGAACATGGCGGCCAGGGGGATCAGCACAATCAGGCTGAGATACACCAAGGTGTAGCCCAGTGTCAGCCCGAAGCCGGGTATGACGGGGGAGATACGACGCGACATAAAAGTCCTTGTTTAACGCACGAAGCCCGCAAACCGATTGCGGGCTTTATGTTCTAGCTTTCAGCGATACCTAAAAGGCCCGCCCCACAGGTTATTGCGCCTGATAGATCTGGTCGAACACGCCACCGTCATTGAAGAATTTCGGTTGGGCAGTCTTCCAGCCACCGAAGTCTTTGTCGATAGTCACAAGGTCCAGCTTCGGAAACTGTTGTGCGTATTTGGCCGCGACCTTCTCATCACGCGGACGGTAGAAGTTCTTTGCAGCAATTTCCTGACCGGCCGGGCTGTACAGGTGTTCGAGGTAGGCTTTTGCGATCTCGGCGTTGCCTTTTTTGTCCGCGTTCTTGTCGACCATGGCGACCGGAGGCTCGGCCAGAATCGACAGTGAAGGCACGACGATGTCGAACTTGTCTGCCCCGCCATCTTCTTTGAGCGCCAAAAAGGCTTCGTTTTCCCACGCCAGCAGCACGTCACCCTGACCGTTGTTGACGAAGGTGATGGTCGAGCCGCGCGCGCCGGTGTCCAGCACAGGCACATGCTGGAACAGTTTTTCTACATAGGCCTTGGCTTTGGTTTCGTCGCCACCATTGGCCTTGAGGCCGTAGGCATAGGCCGCGAGGAAGTTCCAGCGTGCGCCGCCACTGGTTTTCGGGTTCGGTGTAATCACCGACACGCCGTCTTTGGTCAGGTCGTTCCAGTCTTTGATGCCTTTAGGGTTGCCCTTGCGCACCAGGAACACGATGGTCGAGGTGTACGGGGTGCTGGCGTCCGGAAGGCGGGTTTGCCAGTTATCCGGCAGGGTTTTACCCAACTTGGCGATTTCGTCGATGTCGCCTGCCAACGCCAGGGTCACCACGTCAGCGCGCAGGCCATCGATCACGCCACGGGCCTGTTTGCCCGAGCCCCCATGGGATTGCTGGATTTTGACTGTGTCGCCGGGATGGCTTTGCTGCCAGAACTGAGTGAATTCAGCGTTGTAATCCTGATACAGCTCACGGGTTGGATCGTAGGAAACGTTCAACAACTCGTAATCTTTGGCCACGGCAGAACCCGCAAAAATGGCACTGGCCAGCGCGGCCAAAGCGTAACGGCGTAGGGACATAGGTGAGGCTCCAGAGCAGCGTGTATTTTTAGTTTTTATAAGCGCCCCAGACAGGGCGCCTGCGGTATTCAGCTATTTTTTTGGCCGGGATTCTGCAGACGAAACTTCTCTTTACGTTCGATCTGGACCACTTGCGCGTTGTGCACAGTGATTTCCACGGCACCGAAGCGCAGGTCACGTAGCGCGCTCTGGATTTCCCGCAGAATGGTGGCTTCGTCCTGGCCGTCAACGCTACGCAGAGATGCGCTCATGGTGCTGCTCCTGAAAATAGGGGGTGCCGAGGGGTTCGTGTCGGCGTGGGGGCAATAGTAGTGAGGCGCGATTATTCTTAAAAATACTATTTAAGAATGTTTATATAACTGAAATACGATTTACGACCTGCCCGGTCTCCGCTGCCCGGCCATGCAGGCTGATCGGGGCCCTGAAGTGGACGTTCACGGGGGCGGCAGACCGCCCGGCCACACCGGCCAGCACATTGTCATACGCGGTCTACACTCCAACTGCCTCGCCCGTGCACCACGCGGGGCAGGTGCGGCAAATGGCTCGGGCCCGGCGAGAACTGTTACTGGACAGTCAGGCTAATCAGGCTCACCTTAGGGCCGTTGTCGTCTTTTCCTGCATAGTCTGGAGTCCTTATGTCGTTTACCCCTGAGTTGGTTGCCGAACTGGAAATCCTTGCACTGTTCGATCTGAACAGCACTCAAGAAGGGCTTAAAGTCCATCAAAAAGCTGACAAAAAGCTGATCGCTGCCGCCAAGCGGCTCCATGAAAAAGACCTCATCACCCAACCTGACGGGGGCTACCTCACTAGCCTGGGCCGTGATGCTGTAGAGCACGTGCAAACGATACTGTCGATTCTGACCACCAAGCCTCTGGTGGCCGTGAAGTTGGCAGAACTTGCCTGACGCCACTGATCGCCTTCGGAATCTCTTCGGTGAATGAGGGATTCCGCAGGCTTACCGTCTCCTCCCCGCAAAAAATCTGACGTCAAAAGCGCTTTCGTCCTAAGCCTTTTCATACTCTCGCTGTAGACTCCCCCCTACGTTGCCTCCCTTCTCTTTCTCGCCTAGCGAGCCGGTTTGAGTTTGATATGACGCGCACCCAAGAAATTCAGATAGATCTGAATGAAGGTATTGACCGACAGACACTCACTCATTTGCGTGATCGGTTTCTTCACGTCAATCGCGCACGCCTGCTGCGGGCAACGGAGGGCCTGACCCCGCGTCAGCAAACGGTGCTGAGCCTGCTGCCGTTGTTTTTTCATGTGAATCACCCGCTGTTGCCCGGTTATGTGTCGGGCAGCACGCCTGCCGGGGTTGCCGGGTATGAGCCTGACGGCCCTGCCCTGACCGAAGCCCAGCGCCTGACCCGCTCGTTTTCCTACAAGGCGCGCACGCCCACTGCACAGTTGCCGATCCACGGCCTGTTCCTGATGGGCAGCCTGGGAACCTTGGCCCAGACTGATCAGAGCGACATGGATGTGTGGATTTGCCATGCTCCGGACCTGAGTGAACTGGCCCTCGAAGAGTTGCGCAAGAAATGCCAGTTGCTGGAAGCCTGGGCGGCCGGTTTAGGGGCCGATGCGCATTTTTTCCTTATTGATGCGCCCCGCTTTGCCCTGGGCGAACGCGATGCCCGCCTGAGCACGGACGATTGCGGTACGACGCAGCATTATTTATTGCTGGATGAGTTTTATCGCACCGCCATTTGGCTCGCGGGGCGTACCCCGATGTGGTGGTGGGTGCCGGCCAATGAAGAGGCCAACTACGCCGAATTTACCCACACCCTGCTCTCCAAGCGTTTTATTCGGGCTGACGAAACCGTCGACCTGGGGCATCTGGCACACATCCCGCCCGGCGAATTCGTGGGGGCCGGGTTGTGGCAGTTGTTCAAAGGGATTGAGTCGCCCTACAAGTCGGTGCTCAAACTGCTGCTGATCGAGGTGTATGCCAGTGAACACCCGAAGGTGCAGTGCCTGAGCCTGCGCTTCAAGCAGGCGGTGTATGCCCATCAGCTGGACCTCGATGAACTCGATCCGTATGTGGTGGTGTACCGGCGCATTGAGCAGTACCTCAAGGCGCGGGGCGACGTCGAGCGGCTGGAACTGGTGCGCCGCAGTTTGTATCTGAAAGTTAACCGCAAGCTGACCGGCAACCTCGCCCAACGCGGCACGCAATGGCAGCGCCAGTTGTTGGAGCGTCTGGCGCGGGAGTGGGGCTGGGATGAGCGACAGTTGGCCTGGCTCGACAGCCGCCCGGTATGGAAGGCCGAACAGGCGATCCATGAACGCCGGGCGCTGGTGCACGAACTCAATTACAGCTACCGCTTTTTGAGCCAGTTTGCCCGCGATGAGCAAGCCGCCGGGCTGACCAACAAACGTGACTTGAATGTGCTGGGGCGACGGTTGTACGCCGCGTTTGAGCGCAAGGCCGGCAAGGTCGACCACATCAACCCCGGCATTGCGCCCAATCTGGCGCAAGACCTGCTGACACTGGTGCACTCGCCAAACAAGAAAGAACCCGGCGAGTTTCATTGGGGCGTCTATCGCGGCAACCTCGCGGTGCACGAGTGGGAGCACACGCCGGTCATCAAGCGCAGCCCTGCGCTGCTTGAGTTGCTGGCCTGGTGCCATCGCAACGGGGTCATCGACAACAGCACCCGTCTGGCCCTCAACCCCGGCACGACGGATGTCAGCGAGTACGAACTGTTCAACCTGCTGGGGTGTTTGCAACAACTGATTCCGTTGCCGCTGGGGGCGGTGGACGAAACGCAGTTGTTGCGGCCCAGTGTGCCGGCGCAGGTGCTGATTGTGGTCAACGTCGGAATTGACCCGCTCAAGCATCACCGTGAAATGAATATCCTGATGACCACCGAACGCACGGATTCGCTGAGTTACGCCGGGGTGCGCGAAAACCTGGTGCTGACCCTGGACCAAGTCACGCTCAACAGTTGGAACGAGGTCATCGTCAGCCGTTTCGATGGCGAACATGCGCTGTTTGAATGCCTGGCGTACTACCTCAATGCGCAACCGACCGGGCGTGAAGCCCCGCAGTTGCGCGTGCGCTGCTTGTGCCACAACCGGGCGCAATTTATCGCGCATCGGGTGGAAGGGATTTTCAATACGGCACAGGCGCTGCGTGCCAGCGGGCAAGCGCTGCGGTATGTGGTGCAAGTCGAGCAGCGTCTACATGTGCTGGAGTTGACCAAAGAGCACGTACACCACGTGGCCCTGGCGGACCGCAGCGCACTGGCCGGCTATCTGAGCCAGAGCCTGGCAACGTATCGGCCGGTGCATCTGGACCCGATGGCTTTAGGCGAGGATGACCTGGGGCTGATCCTGCCCAAAGGCAAGCCGGGGGCCATTCAAGTGTTTTATCGACTCAATGATGGTGAGGCCGACCTCAGCGTGCTCGACGAGTGCAATGTGCTGTGGCAGCAGACTGTTTCGTTCCATGACGAGATGAGCCTGTTGGTGCCCTTGCAGCGTTTTTTACAGGCGTCGTTGTTTCGTCGGGAAGCGTGCCAGCCGTTGGAAGACGAGAGCCCCGCCCCGCCACTGGACCTGTTGTATTACCAGCTATTGCCGTCGGGCAAGGGCCGGGCGCGCAGCGTTGAAGCGCGGCGCATCCCGGCCAGTGCGGCGTTGACGCCTTACTACGAGGTGCAAGCGGTGGTCGGTAAAGGCGCGCATGGTGGCCAATGGGTCACGCTGTTCTGCAACCAGCGCGAATTCAGCCAGATGGACTATGGCGATCAGTTATACGCAGCGGTGGCGCGGGAAATTGTCGGGCAGCGCCGTGAAACCGAGCGCTACCGCTGTTACATCACTGATCTGGATTTATCGGGGCTGTTGGGCGAAAACCACAGCCCGAGCCATCTATGCCTGCGCTACAAGGCGGATCTGGAGCAGGCGCTCAACGAGGCGCTGGCGCAGGTCTGAGGCTTAAAGGTCGTAATTGCCAGCGGCTTCAGGCTGGTATTCAACTTCCAGCAGTTCCAGCTTGAGGGTTTTGCCGCCCGGTGCTGGCCAGTTGATATGTTGGCCGACCTGAAGACCCAGCAAGGCACTGCCGACGGGTGCAAGAATCGAAATCTTGCCTTCGTCTGCGTTCGCGTCTTTGGGGTAAACCAGTGTCAGGTGGTAATCCTTGCCGCTGCCCTGTTCGCGGCAGTGCACACGCGAATTCATGGTGACAACGCCTGCAGGCACTTCGGTATGGCCTACAACCGTTTCGGCACGATCAAGTTCTTCTTGTAGCGCGACGACGCCTGGCAACGAATCGTCGAGGGACTCAATCAATTGCTCCAGACGCTGGACGTCCAGGCGGGTGAGGATGATGGAGGGTTGGGGTGAAGTGGTCATGACCTGGCAGACTCCTTTTTTCTGCACGAAAAAGCAAAACCCCGCCAGAAAATGGCGGGGTTTTGACCAACCTCGTTAGTGCGAGGCGAACCCGGACACTACCACAGCAAAATAAATACACAAGCCAGAGGCCAATGCCGTTGCAGCCTGTAACCGTGATTACGGGGCGCGCCTGAGGCGCGCCTGTTCACAAATCACCCGGCGCCGCTGGTCGTCTGCCGAACGCCACTCGCGGATGTCTTCGACATGCCGAAAGCAGCCCAGACACACTTTGTGTTCATCCAGCCGGCACGTGCTGATGCAAGGCGACGGCACCGCCGGGCTGACGTTGCTGTACAGCGGTTTTGCAGGTTTAGCAGGGGCAGTCACAGTTAAATCTCGTCAAAATCCAGCTCGGTCTCGGCGTGTTCCAGTGTTAAGCGCTCAACCATTTCGCACAACAGTTCATCAGATTTGTCGCACTTCCAGGTGCTGAGTTTTTCGTCGTAATCGAAGTGGAAACCGCCGCTAGGCGCCGCCAGCCAAAGTTGTAGCAGAGGGGCCTGACGACTGAAAATCAGCTGTTTACCGCTCTCAAACTTGATTGTCAGAATACCTGCGGCGTTCTCTACGTCGACGTCCAGATCGCTGTCGTCAAAAATGTCTTCCAGGTTTTCCTGGGTTGCATCGACCAGATCGTGGAAACGGGCTTCAGTCAAACTCATGGTGGAACCTCGTAATGTCTAGTCATGCTCGGAGATCGCAAGATACGGGCGCTCCAGACCGATTGCAAACCCCAACCGACCCGCAGCCGGCACAGGACTGATTATCCGCACAGGTGCTTTTGCGCGACCGCTCTGCTGCATAGGCAAGCCGGTGGGTGCTCGGTATACTCGGGCGCAATTAAAGCTTTTCAAAGGATTTCGCCATGAAGCGCCTGATCTCTTCCCTTGCTGCGCTCGTCGCGGTTGCTTGCCTTGTTTCTGCCTGTGGTCAAAAAGGTCCGCTGTACCTGCCCGATGACACCAAGTCCCCTGAAGACCAAGCGAAGTCGTCGCAACCGCACAAGCACTGATAAGGGAACACCATGGACGCTTTTAACTACCGGGACGGCGAGTTATTCGCTGAAGGTGTTTCGCTGACGGCCATTGCCGAGCGTTTTGGTACGCCCACGTATGTGTATTCCCGGGCCCACATCGAGGCGCAATACAACGCGTATGCCGACGCATTGAGCGGCATGCCGCATCTGGTGTGTTTTGCAGTTAAAGCCAACTCCAACCTGGGTGTACTCAATGTCCTGGCGCGTTTGGGCGCCGGTTTTGACATCGTGTCCCGTGGCGAGCTGGAGCGTGTGCTGGCCGCAGGCGGCTCGGCTGACAAGATCGTGTTTTCCGGTGTCGGCAAGACCCGCGATGACATGCGTCGCGCACTCGAAGTGGGCGTGCATTGCTTCAACGTCGAGTCCACCGACGAGCTGGAGCGCCTGCAGGTCGTGGCCGCCGAGATGGGCGTGCGTGCGCCGATCTCGCTGCGGGTCAACCCGGATGTGGACGCGGGCACCCACCCGTACATCTCCACTGGCCTCAAAGAAAACAAATTCGGTATCGCCATCGCGGACGCAGAGGATGTGTACATCCGTGCTGCGCAGTTGCCGAACCTCGAAGTGGTCGGCGTCGATTGCCACATCGGTTCGCAACTGACCACCCTTGACCCGTTCATCGATGCGCTCGACCGCCTGCTGGCGTTGATCGACCGGTTGGGCGACTGCGGGATTTACCTGCGCCATATCGACCTGGGCGGTGGCTTGGGCGTGCGTTATCGCGATGAAGAACCTCCGCTGGCGGCTGACTACATCAAGGCGGTGCGCGAGCGCATCGAGGGCCGTGATCTGGCGCTGGTGTTCGAGCCGGGCCGTTTCATTGTGGCCAACGCGGGCGTGCTGCTGACACAGGTCGAGTACCTCAAGCACACCGAACACAAAGACTTCGCCATCGTTGATGCGGCGATGAATGACCTGATCCGCCCTGCGCTGTATCAGGCCTGGATGGACGTGACGGCGGTTCGCCCGCGCGACACTGAAGCCCGTGCCTACGACATCGTGGGTCCGATCTGCGAAACCGGCGACTTCCTGGCCAAAGACCGCCCGTTGGCGCTGGCCGAAGGTGATCTGCTGGCGGTGCATTCGGCCGGTGCCTATGGTTTTGTCATGAGCTCTAACTACAACACCCGTGGCCGTGCGGCCGAGGTGCTGGTGGACGGCGATCAGGCGTTCGAAGTGCGTCGTCGCGAGACGGTTGCCGAGCTGTTTGCTGGCGAAAGCCTGCTGCCGGAGTGAACCCATGTTGCTGCGTTTTACCAAAATGCACGGCCTGGGCAATGACTTCATGGTTCTCGACCTGGTCAGCCAGCACGCGCACATCCTGCCCAAGCACGCCAAGCAATGGGGCGACCGGCACACGGGCGTCGGCTTCGATCAATTATTGATCGTTGAAGCGCCCAGCAACCCGGAAGTGGATTTCCGTTACCGGATCTTCAACGCCGACGGTTCCGAGGTTGAGCAGTGTGGCAACGGTGCCCGCTGTTTCGCCCGTTTTGTGCTCGACAAGCGCCTGACCACCAAGCGTCAGATCAAGGTCGAAACCAAAAGCGGCATCATTGAACTGAACGTGCGCAGTGACGGCCAGATCAGCGTGGATATGGGCCCGCCGCGTCTGGTGCCGGCCGAGATTCCGTTTGTGGCGGATGCGCAGGCGCTGAGCTATGACGTGGACGTCGATGGCCAGACGGTCCAGTTGGCCGCGGTCTCGATGGGCAACCCGCATGCGGTGTTGCGCGTCGACGACATCAATGCCGCGCCGGTTCATGAGTTAGGCCCGAAAATTGAACACCACCCGCGCTTCCCGGCCCGGGTCAATGTCGGCTTTTTGCACGTCATCGACCGTCACCGCGCGCAATTGCGTGTCTGGGAGCGCGGCGCCGGGGAAACCCAGGCCTGCGGCACAGGCGCGTGCGCTGCGGCGGTGGCTGCCATCCTTCAGGGCTGGATGCACACCCCGGTGACGCTGGACCTGCCCGGTGGTCGTTTGACCATCGAGTGGGAAGGTCCGGGTCATTCAGTGATCATGACCGGCCCGGCGATGCGTGTTTACGAAGGACAAGTCCGTTTATGAGCGAGCGCACACGATGACCGACCAGCCACAGCCAGCAGACCTCGATGTCCAGGATCAAAGCCCCGAGGCTGCGGCCGTGGCGGCTTATCTTCAGGCTCACCCCGACTTCTTCAGCCAGCGCGAAGAACTGTTGTTGACCCAACGCATTCCTCACCAGCGCGGCGATACGGTGTCGTTGGTGGAGCGCCAGCTTGAGCTGTTGCGTGGCCGCAATATCGAGATGCGCCATCGCCTGTCACAACTGATGGATGTGGCCCGCGACAACGATCGCCTGTTTGAGAAAACCCGCCGTTTGAACCTGGCCCTGATGGACGCCACCAGCCTTGAAGAGCTGGTGATCGCCGTTGAAGACAGCCTGCGACAGGACTTTCAGGTGCCCTTCGTCAGCCTTGTGTTGTTTGGTGATAACCCGATGCCGGTAGGGCGCTGGGTCAATAGCGCGGACGCCCAGCGTGCCCTCGGGGGGTTGCTGGCCGAAGGCAAGGCCGTGAGTGGCAGCCTGCGCGAGCATGAACTGGACTTCCTGTTCGGCGAAGCGCAGCGCAAGCAAATAGGCTCGACGGCTGTCGTTGCCCTCAACCATCTGGGCCTGCACGGCGTATTGGCCGTCGCCAGCCGCGATCCGCAGCATTATAAAAGCTCGGTGGGCACCCTGTTCCTCAGCTACATCGCTGAAGTGCTGGGTCGCGTGTTGCCGCGTTTCACCAACGCCCTGCGCTCGGTGCGCTAGGCATGCAACGGCAACTGGACGCTTACTGCATTCACCTGCGCAGTGAGCGCCAAGTGTCGCCCCACACGCTGGAAGCCTATCGCCGCGATCTCGGCAAGGTCGTGGCGTTTTGCAGCAAAGAAGCCATCCCCAACTGGGCGGCCCTGGATATTCAGCGCCTGCGTCAGTTGGTGGCGCGCCTGCATCATCAGGGACAGTCTTCGCGCAGCATTGCGCGGTTGTTGTCGGCCGTTCGCGGGTTGTATCACTACCTCAACCGCGAAGGCCTGTGCGATCACGACCCGGCCAACGGTCTGGCGCCGCCCAAAGGCGAACGTCGCCTGCCCAAAACCCTCGACACCGACCGCGCCCTGCAACTGCTGGAAGGCGCCGTGGAAGAGGATTTCCTCGCGCAGCGCGATCAGGCGATTCTGGAATTGTTTTACTCCTCCGGGCTGCGCCTGTCGGAGCTGACGGGGTTGAATCTGGATCAACTGGACCTGGCTGACGGGCTGGTGCAAGTGTTGGGTAAAGGCAGCAAGACGCGTGTGCTGCCGGTCGGGCAAAAGGCCCGCGAGGCGCTGCAGGTCTGGCTGCCTTTGCGGGCGCTGGCCAACCCTGAAGACGACGCGGTGTTTGTCAGCCAGCGCGGGCGCCGTCTCGGGCCTCGCGCCATTCAACTGCGCGTCAAGGCTGCGGGCGAGCGCGAGTTGGGGCAAAACCTGCACCCGCACATGCTGCGCCATTCGTTTGCCAGCCATTTGCTAGAGTCCTCTCAGGATTTGCGCGCGGTGCAAGAGTTGCTCGGGCATTCGGACATCAAAACCACGCAAATCTATACCCATCTGGACTTCCAGCATCTGGCGACGGTCTACGACAGCGCCCACCCACGGGCCAAACGCAGTAAGGGCAGTGAATGACGATTGAACTGATTACCTTCGATCTTGACGACACGCTGTGGCACACCGCCCCCGTGATCATGCGGGCCGAAGAGACCTTGCGGCAGTGGCTGGCTGTAAACGCACCGGATGTGGGCGCTCTGGAACCTGGAACATTCCAGGCGATTCGCGAGCAGGTTTTAAGTGAACACCCGCACCTCAAGCACCGAATCAGTGCACTGCGTCGGCACGTGCTGTTCCACGCCCTGCAGGAGGCGCAATACGCTGATGCACACGCGTTGGCAGACGCGGCGTTTGAGGTGTTCATCGAGGCCCGCCACGCGCTGGAAGTTTTCCCGCAGGTCGAGCCAATGCTGGCGTTACTGGCGCGCGATTACGCACTGGGGGTTGTCACCAATGGCAATGCTGACGTGCGGCGCATCGGTTTGGGGCATCACTTCAGGTTTGTGTTGTGCGCCGAAGACATCGGCATCGCCAAGCCGGATGCACGTTTGTTCCACGAAGCTTTGTCGCGAGGCGGCGTGAAGGCCGGTGCTGCCGTGCATGTGGGCGATCATCCGGGCGACGACATCGCTGGCGCCCAGCAGGCCGGCTTGCGCGCCGTCTGGTTTAACCCCGGTGGCAACATCTGGCAAGGCGACACGCGTCCTGACGCTGAAATCGGCTGCCTGAGCGAGTTGCCTCAGGTGCTCAAGCACTTTGGTTGAAGCTGTTTATCGCCGCTGAGGGGGGAGCCGGGTTACGGCTTCGTGCCTCGGCTGCTGGCCCGGATCCATTCCCGGCACTCGCAAAAAAGCCCGCAGCGACGGCGGGCTTTTTTTTCAAGCAAACAACAGACCTTAAATAGGTCGGCTGCCGTACTTGTTGTCAGGCTTCTTGGGTGGATCTGCCACCACATTGGCCTCGACTTCCTGCACCTTGCCGCCACGGGAAAGAAACTCCTCCATGGCGCGAGCCAGAGCGTCACGCTCCTTGTTTTTGGCTTCTACGCTGGGCAGGTCATCGACCGACACCGCTGCCTTGGATTTGCCTTTGGCCACCGGGACCGGCACATCGTCGCCACCGTCGTCGTCAGCCACGTCATCGGCGGCCGCTTCAAGACCTTCTTCGGTTTCGTCTTCGTCACCTACTTCGAGGTCATCATTTTCCAGATCATCGTCGCTCATGTTCTACCCCATGACTTACGTAAAGCAGATTAGTTATAGACCAGCTACGCCCACCGTGGACCGCCGCTGGTGAAAAAGTAGCCCCGGATGACCCGCGGCTTACGCCTCTTCGCCTTGTAAGGCGGTAGGACTTTACGAATGCCGTTGAGGGCATTCGCTCATTAAATAAACACGTGTCAGGTACCTGGCGCAGGGCCTTGGTACGCTGACCTTGAAAGCCTGAGGAGATGATCCGTGCCTTCGTGGTTTTCGGGCGCTTAACTCCGCCCTTCGGCGCGCATTCTAGCGTGCTGAAGAAAAAAGCAAAGCAGCTAATAGTCGAGTTGTGATGTAAGTGTTCGTCTTACATTTCATCGTAGATCTGATAACTGCTTAAAGGTGTAGGAAAAATCATTCTCTTGATGCGAATGGCGCCACATTCCGGGCAAAAAAATACCCGGCAGGCCGGGTATTTTTTTCGAGGGGCTGCTTACAAGTTGTAGCCGCGCTCGTTGTGTTGCGCCAGATCCAGGCCTACGGCTTCCTCTTCCTCCGTCACCCGCAGACCCATCACGGCATCCAGTACTTTGAGGATGACGAAGGTCACAATCGCGGTGTAGATGACAGTGAACGCTACGCCCTTGCACTGAATCCAGACTTGGGCCGCGATGTCGGTCACCGTACCGAAGCCGCCCAGTGCCGGGGCGGCAAATACGCCAGTGAGGATGGCGCCAACGATACCGCCCACCCCGTGTACACCAAAGGCGTCCAGCGAATCGTCATAGCCCAGTTTGCGCTTGAGGCTGGTGGCGCAGAGGAAGCAGATCACGCCCGACGCCAGGCCGATCACGATCGAACCCATTGGGCCTACGGTGCCAGCCGCCGGGGTGATGGCCACCAGACCGGCCACCACGCCTGAGGCAATGCCCAGCGCGCTTGGCTTGCCGTGGGTGACCCACTCGGCAAACATCCAGCCCAGCGCAGCGGCGGCGGTCGCAATTTGGGTCACCAGCATCGCCATACCGGCCGTGCCATTGGCGGCTGCGGCAGAACCTGCGTTGAAGCCGAACCAGCCGATCCACAGCATCGCGGCACCGACCAGCGTGTAACCGAGGTTATGCGGCGCCATGGGGGTGGTCGGGTAGCCTTTGCGCTTGCCCAGCACAATGCACGCCACCAGGCCCGCGATACCCGCGTTGATATGCACCACGGTGCCGCCCGCGAAATCGAGCACGCCCCAGTCCCACATCAGGCCGCCGTTGCCGCTCCACACCATGTGCGCGATGGGCGCATACACCAGGGTGAACCACACGCCCATGAAGATCAGCATCGCCGAGAACTTCATGCGCTCAGCAAAGGCGCCGACGATCAGCGCGGGAGTGATGATGGCGAAGGTCATCTGGAAGGTGATGAACACGGCTTCCGGGAACAGTGCGGTGGGCGATGTCAGGCTGGCGGGCGTGACGCCTGCCAGGAACGCTTTGCCGAACCCGCCGATGAACGAGTTGAAGTTGGTGACGCCCTGCTCCATGCCGGTGGTGTCGAACGTGATGCTGTAGCCATAAATGACCCACAGAATGCTGATCAGGCCGGTGATGGCGAAGCACTGCATCATCACAGAAAGAAGGTTTTTGGAGCGCACCATGCCGCCGTAGAACAGCGCCAGGCCGGGAATGGTCATAAACAGCACCAGGGCCGTTGCGGTCAGCATCCAGGCGGTATCGCCGGAGTTGAGGACTGGAGCGGCCACTTCGTCTGCCGCCATGGCCAGGCCGGGCATTACGACAGACAACAGGGCTCCGAGCCCTGCGAATTTACGCAGAGTCATAGTGTTTTCTCCTGGGGCGTTGGGGTTTGGCGGCTTAGATGGCGTCGGTATCGGTTTCGCCGGTACGGATGCGGATAGCCTGTTCCAGATTGACCACAAAAATCTTGCCGTCACCGATCTTGCCGGTGTTGGCAGCCTTGGTTATCGCCTCGATAACCCGGTCAAGATCTTTGTCGTCGATGGCGACATCAATCTTCACCTTTGGCAGAAAATCGACCACGTATTCAGCGCCGCGGTATAGCTCGGTATGGCCTTTCTGCCGGCCGAAGCCTTTGACCTCAGTAACGGTAATGCCCTGCACGCCGATCTCGGACAGCGACTCGCGCACGTCGTCTAACTTGAACGGCTTGATAATGGCGGTGACTAGCTTCATGAAACTTCTCCCGAATTGGTGGACTTGCCCCAGGAAAACAAACCCGGCCCAAGTCTAAGCGCAGTGTCTGGCTTTGTAACGCGTCGTCAGCCTTCTTCAGGCCGTTCAACCTCAGTTAACTGCTGGTGACGAAAACATCCCTTGATCCGCCTGCCGCACTGCCTTCGTCACAGCAACTGCATCAGTGCATGAGTCATTACTGCCTTAGCAGAAACCTTGCCATGTCTGGAAAAGTCAGAAATTACAGCGACTTATCAGGTGTAGAGAAAACACAGCCGGAAGAAGCACGGATTTTGTGCACAAAAACAGTGCGCGGGAGGGGGATGGCATGCTCATAAAATGTGCAACGGCCCCCGGCGCCGTTAGGGTTGAAACCCCGTGATACACTCGGCGCCATCAGTGTTAAGGACCTATTCCATGCTCGCGCCCAAAGATTTTCTCGATGCCCTGAGTGGCCAAGCTGCTCGTTTGTTCAATGGCGACACCGCCTTGTCGCGCAATGAAATCGAAAGCCAGTTCAAAGCCCTGCTGCAAAGCGGCTTCAGCAAGCTGGATTTGGTCAGTCGCGAAGAGTTCGACAGCCAGATGGTGGTTCTGGCGCGCACCCGTGCCCGCCTTGAAACGCTGGAAGCCAAAGTGGCCGAAATGGAAGCCCGATTGCTGCCACCTGCCGAATAATCGCGCAGCCCCGGCTATGGGCAACGGACGTGTTTGCATGACGCCCTGAAACCCGTGGGTGTCCGCCGGTAGGGTTGCCAGCACGTGACGCAGCGCCTGTTCACATTCCGTATCCATTCAACCTCCTCCCATGAGCGTCAATTCGCGCAGGATGCGTTTTTTGCGAACTCAAGGAGTGAGTCATGTCTCTGGCGATTGTTCACAGCCGTGCCAAGGTGGGCGTTGAGGCGCCTGTAGTGACCGTCGAAGCGCACCTGGCCAATGGCTTGCCTGCGCTGACGCTGGTCGGTTTGCCTGAAACCGCCGTCAAAGAAAGCAAAGACCGGGTGCGCAGTGCGATCCTCAACGCCGGTTTTGACTTCCCGGCTCGCCGCATCACGCTCAATCTCGCGCCCGCCGACCTGCCCAAGGACGGCGGGCGTTTTGATGTGGCCATCGCGCTGGGGATCTTGGCGGCCAGTGGGCAATTGCCTGCCGTGGCGCTGGAAAACGTGGAATTTCTCGGTGAGTTGGCGTTGTCGGGGGCGATTCGTCCGGTGCAGGGCGTTCTGCCCGCTGCTTTGGCTGCCCGGGCGGCGGGGCGTGCGCTGGTGGTGCCCGTGGCCAATGCCGAGGAAGCCTGTCTGGCCTCCGGGTTGACGGTGATTGCGGTCGAGCATTTGCTGCAAGTGGTCGCGCACTTTTCGGGCCGCACGGTGATGGAGCCTTACATCGCCAGCGGCCTGCTCCAAGTGAGCAAGCCGTACCCCGACCTGAGCGATGTACAAGGCCAGCAATCGGCCAAGCGCGCTCTGCTGGTCGCCGCCGCTGGCAGCCATAACCTCTTATTCACAGGCCCGCCCGGCACCGGTAAAACCCTGCTGGCCAGCCGCCTGCCCGGTTTACTGCCGCCGCTCGATGAACAGGAGGCGCTTGAGGTCGCGGCCATTCAGTCCGTGGCCAGCCATGAGCCGCTGAGCAGTTGGCCGCAACGCCCCTTTCGTCAGCCACATCACTCCGCGTCCGGCCCGGCATTGGTGGGCGGAGGTTCCAGGCCGCAGCCGGGTGAAATCACGCTGGCCCACCACGGCGTCTTGTTCCTCGACGAGTTGCCTGAGTTTGACCGCAAGGTGCTGGAGGTTTTACGCGAGCCAATGGAGTCGGGCTTTATCGTGATAGCGCGAGCGCGAGACCGCATGCGTTTCCCGGCGCGCTTCCAGCTGGTGGCCGCCATGAACCCCTGCCCCTGCGGTTTTCTGGGAGAGCCCACCGGGCGCTGCCGCTGCACGCCGGAGCAGATCCAGCGATACCGCAACAAACTGTCCGGTCCGCTGCTGGACCGTATCGACCTGCACCTGACCGTGGCCCGTGAAACCACCTCGCTCAATCCGCTCGCGCAATCGGGCGACAACACCGCAACGGCTGCCGCCTCGGTGGCGTTGGCCCGTGGGCGGCAAGTTCAGCGCCAGGGCTGCGCCAATGCGTTTCTCGACTTGCCCGGCGTACGCCGCCATTGTCAGTTGACGGCTGTGGATAACACCTGGCTGGAAAACGCCTGCGAGCGCATGACCTTGTCGTTGCGCGCGGCGCATCGCCTGTTGAAAGTGGCGCGCACGCTGGCGGATCTGGAAGGGGCCGGATCGATAGAACGCCGGCATCTGGCCGAGGCGTTGCAGTATCGGCCGGTCAGTGGCTGAAGCGCCACCGCGCGCAATCCTTCACACCCTGCGCCGTACGCTTTAGGGCGTCACGGCCCTTTACCTCGCGCCTGCTTGCCTGCCAAAGCGTTGAAAATGACAGGCATCAGTTAATGGCTAATTGACTCCGATATCGTTTAGCCAGTACTGTCACGCGCTTAATCAGGGAAGCGGTTCGGGCACACGTCCGGGTTTAACCGCGCGAATTTAAAAAGATGGAGCTCGGATGCGCGGCGCACTTCTACGCAGTGGTAAAAGCGGTGATTTCACAGCCCTTGGCGAAACCGGACAGCCGGTTTACCGGGCAGCACTGCAGTTACGCGAAGCCATTCGCCGCAAAAATCCAGAAATGGCTCAGCACTTGGCCATCCCGCAAAGCGATGAACTGGGCGACAACATTGACTGGTACAGCGAGCTGCCGGGCGATGTGATCCCCTGGAGCAGCGCCACCCCTGATGAGCGCGCCCATGCCGTAGGCGAGCTGGAAAAGCTCCAGGCGTTCCTCAACCAGCTCAGTGCCACCTACCTCGACCCGAACAGCGATACCAAGCCTTCTGTCGACCGCACCGTGTTCGGCAAACTGCTGGGGCACGTGCTGCCTTTCCCGGACGAACATTACGTGTACCTGGTCAACGGCAAACCCGTGTTGACGTTCTGGGGGTTCCGTCGCCCCGGGGCCGATCACAACATGGACCCGTTGCACTGCTTGCGCCCGCAGGCCGCGCCGCTGGTCACGCCTGCGCCCGTGGTGCCGCCGATTGCCGAACCCGTCCCCGCGCCTGCACCGTTGCCGGTGGTGGCGCGGCCATGGTGGCGTCGTTGGTGGTGGCTGTTGCCGCTGCTTTTGCTGTTGTTGCTCCTGCTGCTGTTTGGCCTGCGCGGCTGCGCGCCACAATTGGGCTTGCCCGCGCAGATATGGCCAACCGTGCCGGATGTGAACGTGCCTGACGTGAGCGTGCCCGCCCCTGACGTCAACGCTGACCTGTCGCTGCCCAATGGCGGCCCCACCGTGCCGGGCGCAGGTCTGGGGGCTTCGGTGCCCAATGCTCAGGTGCCCACCGTGCCGGATGCACAGCCCGCTGCTGAGCCTCAGCCCGAGTCCGAGCCGCAACCGGAGCCTGACGCCGCGCCGCCTGCCCCTGCAGACGAGCCGTCAGCGCCGGATGCAGCCGAGCCAGCCGAGGCTGCCGACCAAACGCCACCTGCCCCGCCGCAGATCCCGGATGAGCCGCAAGCGTCGACGCCACCGCCAGCGCCGAATGTACCCGGCGAACCGCTGACCATCCCGGCACAAAGCCCTGATGGTCAGGCGGACTTCCTCAATGGCCACTACCGCGCAGGTGCGGGCATTCAAGACAAAAACACCGGCAAGCCACTGCGCCTTGAATACCAGTTCAAGGACGGCAAAGGCGACGTGATTGTGCGCAAGGCCAACGGCATCAACTGCACCGGCCCGGTATCGGCTGCGATGCAGGGCGGCAGTCTGGCGATCAATAGCCAGGGTCAGGCGGCGTGCAGCGACGGCAGCAGTTACGAGATGCCGCAGATTGATTGCCGCCAGGGTGCCCGCAGCATTGCCGATTGCACCGGCGTTTACGAAGACAAGAAATTCCCCATCTCCATGCGCCAGACGGGCGAATAATGACCGGAAGACTCTGACATGCTGCCTCAAGTTACCCAATTTGAAGACACCGTCATCCTCGTGGGTGACACCGGCGTCCAGTTCATGGATTTCGCCCTGCGACTGGACCCGAAAAAGCTGCCCTCCGGTGACTTCGCGCCGTTGACCAACGGTTTGCTGTGCCGCCTTGAAGAAGGCGAACGCAATGGCCTGACCAGCTACTTTTACGAAAGCGAGCCAGGCAAAACCGTCGAAGCGCGCAGCACCCTGAACATCAGCATGGACAGCAGCCTGCAGCTCTACGACGGGCTTTGGCTGCCGATTCCGGTGTTCCGTCACCGCCCGCCGTACACCTTTGATCAAGGCCCGACCAACTGGTCGCGCATGCGCCTGGTGCGCCTGGCCGAGCCGGATGTCGATGGCAATACCCATCGCCTGACGCTGGCATTCGACACCCGCACCATGGACAAGCACGACACCAGCCTCTACCTGGGCCCCAACAAGGATGACGCCAGCTCGGGCGTCACCTTCAAACTGGCGTGCAAGCCGCAGCAGGCGCGCTGGTTCCTCGATCAGATCTGGGTCAAGGAATGGCTGCTGGAGGTGTTCAAGGAAGGCAACGCGAAAACCCCGCGTGACGAGCTGGAAAAAGACATCAAGGAAGGCTGGCCCGAGGCGCACTACCTCAACCTGCTCAGCCTGTTCATGGAACCGTGCACCACGCGCGACAACACCACCCCGCCGCCGCAGGTCAAAGTGCCGGAACTCAAGGTTGTGGCCAGCCACGGCAGCGGTGTCACGCCGCCGATTCCGGTGGACCTGGTCCTCGACGTCGGCAACTCGCGCACCTGTGGGATCCTCATCGAAGACCACGGCCAGACCGGTTCGGGCCTCAAGGACAACTATGTGCTTGAGTTGCGTGACCTGATTACCCCCGAGCACACCTACAACGATGCGTTCGAAAGCCGCGTCGAGTTTGCGCAAGCCTCGTTCGGCAAGGACCATTGCTCGGTCAAGAGCGGCCGTCACGATGCCTTCCAGTGGGCCACCATCGCCCGCGTGGGCAAAGAAGCCGGGCGCCTGGCCAGCCGTCGCCGTGGCACCGAAGGGTCGACCGGGCTGTCGAGCCCCAAACGCTATCTGTGGGATGAGAACACGTACGACCACGGCTGGCGCTTCAACTGCGCCTACGTCAAGACCGACAAGGAGCCGTTCGCCACTGCCGCGCCGTTTTCGCACCTGATTAATGAGACCGGCGACGCGCTGTACAGCCTCGACCCTGACGAACAGCTGCCCGTGTTCATGCCGCGTTACTCACGCAGCTCGCTGATGACCTTCATGCTGGCCGAAGTGCTGGCGCAGGCACTGATGCAAATCAACAGCCCTGCCCAGCGTTCGCGTCAGGGTCATACCCGCGTGCCGCGTCGCCTGAACAGCATCACGCTGACCGTGCCGCCGGGCATGCCGCAGGCCGAGCGCAGCATCCTTGAGAAACGCATGCGCCACGCCATCGGCCTGGTGTGGAAAAGCCTGAACTGGCAAACCGATGAACTGGACCCTTACGATCAGGACGCCGCGCCGTCCACCACGCCGCTGCCCAAAGTGCGCGTGGAGTGGGACGAGGCGTCGTGCGGGCAACTGGTGTACCTCTACACCGAAGTGAACGAAAACTTCGCGGGCCATCCCGAAGAGTTCTTCGACGCCATTTCCCGCCCCGGCAAGACAGACCGTGAGCGCATCACGCTGGCCACCATCGACATCGGCGGCGGCACCACTGACCTGGTCATCACCGACTATCGGCTGGACCGTGCGGGCAACGCCACCAGCGGCAGTAACGTGCACATCGTGCCGGAACAGCGTTTCCGGGACGGCTTCAAGGTGGCGGGCGACGACATCCTGCTCGACGTGATTCAGGAATTCATCCTGCCCAGCTTCGAGAAGGCTTTGCAGGACGCGGGCGTAAAAGCCCCGGCTTCGCTGATGTCGCGCCTGTGCGGCGCCGAGTCCGGCAGCGCGCAAGACATGGTGCTGCGCCAGCAACTGAACTTGCAGGTGTTCACCCCGCTGGGGCTGGAACTGCTGCGCCAGTACGAGCTTTACAACCCGGAGTTCCCGGTCGTTGCCAGCACCCACACCTACCTTGAGCTGCTGGGCAAAGACGCCATCAGCCAGAGCGTGCTCGATTACGTGAACAGCGCGGTACGCCGCGAGCTGGGCGGCCAGACCGATTTCGACCTGTGCAAGACCCCCATTACCTTTGACCTGCAAGTGATGCATGGCGCGTTCCTCAACGGCCAGATCAACATCACCAAAATCCTCGGTGCGCTGTGTGAAGTGATCGCCCACTACCCGTGCGACATGTTGCTGCTGACCGGCCGCCCGTCCCGCTTGCCGGGCATTCAAGCGTTTATCCGCAAAATGCTGCCGCTGCCACCGGGGCGCATTCTCGCGCTGCAAAACTACCGCACCGGCGGCTGGTACCCGTTCCACAAGAACGGCCTGATCGACGACCCGAAAAGCACCGCCTCGGTGGGCGCCATGCTGTGCCTGCTGTGCGCCAATCACAGCGTGCCGAACTTCTACTTCCGTTCTTCGGCACTCAAGCCCTATTCGACCATCAAGCACCTGGGCGTGATCGACCTGAGCAACATCATCACCGACGCCGACGTGCTGTACCGCGACCTGAAGTCGGCGGACGGGCGCATCGTGCTGCCTGAAATCGGTGAGGGCCTCGACGCCCGCACGCCTGCGCTGGAAATGCGCGGTGACATGCGGTTGGGCTTCCGCCAACTGGCGGCCGAACGCTGGTCCGCCTCGCCGCTGTACACCCTGAGTTTCACGCCGTCGGGGCGTCAGCGTTTCTCCGAAGCGCGGCCGGTGGTGGCAGGCGAGATGCCGGTGGTCAAGGTCACCTTCAAAGTGCTTGAGCCGACCACGCAAATGAAGCGTCAGGAACAGCTCAGTGACCTGCTGAGTATCGACCAGGTGGAATCGAACACCGACAAGCAGTTCCGCAAAAGTGACTTGCTGCTGCAACTCAACACGTTGCTGGTGGCGGGCTTGAGCGACAACAAGTATTGGCTGGACAGCGGGAGCGTAAAACGCAAATGAGCAACCTGACCCCTGAGCAACAAGCGCTGCGTGACAGCTGGGCCGCGGTGTATGAAGGTGCCGGTCAGGCGCTGGACTGGGTTGAGAAAACCCGTGTCACCGCCCCGCGCCTGGACAGCGAAGCCGACGCACTCAGTCTGGAACTGCACAAGGCGCGCAATCAGGCCAAGAGCCTGAGCCGTGTGGCGACCACGCCGATGACGGCCGGGTTTTTCGGCTTGTCGCAGGCGGGCAAGTCCTTTCTGATTTCGGCACTCGCCGCAGGCCCCAAAGGCACGCTGGAAACCGACTTCGGCCCTCAGCGCATGGACTTCATCGAGCACGTGAACCCCGGCGGCGGCGGTAAAGAAGCCACCGGGCTGGTCACGCGTTTCAGCCGTCTGGCGAAAAAGAGCGAAGACGATAACTTCCCGGTCGAGCTCAAACTGTTCAACGAAATCGAGCTGGCGAAAATTCTGGCCAACACCTGGTTCAAGGATTTTGATCAGGAAAAGGTCAATTACGTCATCGACGAAGAGTGCATCCGCAAAGCGCTCAAGCCCTTCGAAGGCCGTGAAACCGGGCCTTTGCAGCCGGGTGTAAACGCTGACGACGTGGTCTCGTTGCTCGATTACCTGAACAAGAGCTTCGAAAAATCCCTCAAGGCCCTGACCCATCACTACTGGCCCAAAGTGATCAAGCTGGCCCCGCGCCTGAATTTCCAGGAGCGTGGCGAGCTGTTTTCGATCCTGTGGGGCGAGCAAAGCGCGCTGACCCGTGTGTATCAGCAATTGGCGGGTTCACTGAACCGCCTGGGCATGCCCGCCACCGTGTTCGCGCCGCTGTCGGTGCTGGTGGAGCGTCAGGGCGAGGAATACAGCCGCCGCAACAGCATCATGAGCGTCGACATCCTGGAGCGCTTCGCCAGCCCGCAGGATCTGCCGGTCGAAGTGCGTCCGTTCACCGACGGCCGCCTGCAGAACCCCAACTCCCTGCCCATTGCCCAACTGGCGGCGCTGACGGCGGAAATGACCTTTCGGCTGGTTGAAACCCCGAACGCGAAAATCGTTGAACAAGTCGACCTGCTCGACTTCCCCGGCTACCGCGGGCGACGTCAGATCAGCAGCATCTCCAGCGAAAACGGTCAGGAAAACTCGGTCTCGCAATTGATCCTGCGGGGCAAGGTGGCCTACCTGTTCGAACGCTACACCGACGATCAGGAAATGAACGCGCTGGTGGTGTGTACCGGTTCCACCAACCAGAGCGACGTGAATGACGTAGGCCCGGTGCTCAGCCGCTGGATTGAAGTCACTCAGGGCAAGACCGCGCAAGAGCGTGCGGGCCGTGCGACCGGCCTGATCTGGGCCCTGACCATGTTCGACAAGTGCATCGCCCAGTCCCTGCAAAAAACCGCGCTTCAGTTGGACGAAGAGTGGGAAAGCATGATGACGCGCACCATGCTGGAGCGCTTCAAGAGCTTCCCGTGGATGGCCAACTGGAAGAACGACCAGGCGTTCAACAACACCTATCTGGTGCGTAAACCGCGTATGCCGACGCCGTTTATCAACCTTGTGGGCAAGGACGAGCAGCAATTCTCCGACAGCTGCGGCGAGCAGTTGACGCTGATGCGCAAGACCTTCGTCAAGGCGGAGCTGGTGAGCAAGCACGTCAAAGACGTCGATCAGGCGTGGGACGCGATGCTGACCCTCAACGATGGCGGCATCACCCGGTTCAGCGAAAGTTTCAGCGAACTGGCGGGGCTGGAGTTCAAACTCAGCCGCATCCGCGAACAACTGCAACAGACGCTCAACGGCGACACGCTCAAGGCCTTGAGCCGCTTGTACCGTGCCGATGGCGATGACGCCAGCGCCGCCAAGCGCGAGCAGGCGCAGATGATTCTGGCCCAGCTCAAGCGCCGCGGCCCGGTGTTGGGCGAGCTGATCAACACCTTGCAATTGCCCAACGAAGACATCCGCGAGCTGTACCTCAACGGTGTGTATGACGAGGACGACAGCGAACCGGCAGACGATGCCGACCAGGTGGTGGAGAAAAAGCCGCAGCTCTACGCGCCGAGCAGCGACTTTGATTTCGGTGACAGCTTCGGGGATCTGTCGGTGGACTTCGATGCGCCGGTCGCCGCGGCGGCCGAGGCCAACCAGGCCCCGGAACTGCAAAGCAACGAGCACAAATTCGCCCGTGCGGTGTTCAAGGACTGGATTGCCTACCTGCGTGCGATCCCGGGCCGTCAGGGCCTGATGGACGTGCTGCAACTGGACAAACCGTCGATTGAGGCGCTGGTGGATGAACTCATCACCAGCGGCTATCGCCTCGATCTGCCCGGTCAACTGCGCGACGCCGTGCTCAAACGCGCGCAAAGCGGGTCACGCCGCGATCAGATGGTTGAACGTCAGGTGCTGGAAGTACAGCGCGTACTGAGCGACTTCGTGGCCTGGTTCGGTTACACCCAAAAGCCTGTGGCCGAGCGCCCGAAAAGCCATGCCGGAAATCGCGAGGCGTTGTTTGCCTTTTACGGCGACGTGGCCCCGGACCAGCTGCCGATTCTGCCTGCGCAACCGGCGAATCAGGCCCAGCAATTTTTGGGCGACTGGCTGAGCGGCGTGGCCTACATCACGATGGAAAACGCCGGGCATGGCTCCGGTAATGAAATCACTCCAGAACAAAATGAACGCTTGGGCCACGTGCTCAAGATGTTCCCTGCGAGATAAGCAATGACCATTCGAGTCGACTTGTTCAAGTTGCAACCCCACATCGCCGGTCAGGGCTGCCTGTCGGTCAAAAAATGGCAAGGCGGCCATGAGTGCCTGGAGTTTTCGATCCAGCGCAATCAGGACGGCCACTTCCTTCAGGGCGACCAGCACTGGAGCAACAGCCCGTACTGGTTCAAGGTCGCGCATTTCAGCGTGGGGGCCACTGAAGAAGAATTGGAAACCGTGGTCGGCCCGCAACTGATCGACCCGGTGCTCGAAGGCGGGGCAAATGCCCAGTTCATGATCGAGCTGCGCGAACAGGGCGGTGGCGGGTACAGCGACCGTGGGGTGCTGAAACCGGCGGTGGGCTTGCAACCGTCGTCAGCGAACACCGAAGAAAAGCTGCCCGAGCACAAGGACACCGGTGAGCTGCCGCCTCCGCCCGCCCCGGCGCAGCCTGAACCGGCGCCCGTGGTTGAGCCGGAGCCGGTCGTCGAACCCGTCACCCCGCAACCAGACCCTGAACCCACCCCGGCCCCGGCCCCGCCTGTGCCTCGCCAAAAATCCTGGTTGCTGCCTTTGATCATCGCCCTGGTGGTGCTGGCGGCCATTGCGGTGGGCGCCTGGTTCTGGCTGAACAAAACCCCTGCGGCCCAAGCGCCTGCGCCTGAACCGGCCCCCGCCCCTGCACCGGCAATCACGGGCGTCGAAGCCTGCACGCTGGAGAGCATGAGCACCTTGCCCGAGCTGACGTTTGTGCAAACCTGCATCAAAAAAGCGCCGGGCAGCGCCGAACTGCTGGAAATCATCAACGTCGCCAAGGCCAACAACCACTGCGGCGTCGCCCAGCGGCTGTACGCCAACCGTGCACAGGCCGGTGATCTGCCCATCGCCATGGCCTACGCCCATGAGTACGACCCGAAATTCCATCAGGCCAGCACCTGCTTTGCCGAGCCGGACAACGCCACGGCCGCTTACTGGTACGAAACCATTCTCAGCCAGGACCCGGACAATGCCGACGCCAAGGCGCGTTTTGAGGAGTTGAAGCCGTGAGCCGTTTTGCTTTGGCCGCCAGCGCCCTGCTGGCCCTGTGCATGGGCAGTTCGCTGGCCTGGGCCGACGACAAGCCGCTGATTCAGGAAGGCAAGAAGACCCTGTTCCAGCGCGTCCTCACCACGCCGGGCTGCGCACTGAGCAGCAGCGCGGGTGGCGCCGCCGGGGCGGCTCAGCCGACATTCAGCCGTTTCTACGTGTACGAGCGGGCCGACGCCGGCAATGCCCAGTGGCTCAAGGTCGGGCCTGACAGCTACGGCAAAACCATCGGCTGGCTGCCGGCCAGTTGCACCACGGACTGGAAGATGCAGCTGACACTGGCCTTCACCAACCCGGCCAACCGTGATCGCCTGATGTTCTTCAAGGACCGCGCCACGCTCGAAGGCATCCTCGACGCGCCCGACCCGGTGAGCAAGGTGGCGCCGCTGCGGGCCAAACTCAAACAGGGCACGCTGGCGCCGGGTGTACTGGCCCAGGAGCCGGAATACTTCGTCGACCTGCACAAGCAGTTCTACCTGCTGCCGGTGTTGAGCGGCGAAGAAGTCATGACCGAAGAAGGCTTCCGCACGCGTTTGCTCAACGTCGCGTCGGTGAGCAAGGCCGAGGACAAAGCGGTGCAAGCGGCCCCCGCCAACGCCGCTGACGCGGGCGCGGTGAAAACCAGCCAATTGAAAGAATTCAGTGCGGCCGTGGTGTTTGTCATCGACTCCACCATCTCGATGGACCCGTACATCGACCGCACCCGCGAAGCGATTCGCAAGGTCTACAAACAGATCGAAAGCGAGAACCTGGGCAATCAGGTCAAGTTCGGCCTGGTGGCGTTTCGTTCCAACACCCAGGCGGTGCCGGGGCTGGAATACGTGACCAAAATGTACGCCGACCCGAACAAGGTCACCGGCAGTGAAGACTTTTTGGCCAAGGTCGCGGACCTCAAGCAAGCCAAGGTCTCCAGCAAAAGTTTCGACGAAGACTCGTATGCCGGTGTGATGCACAGCATCGAGAAGGTCGACTGGTCACAGTTCGGCGCCCGGTATGTGGTGTTGATTACCGACGCGGGTGCTCTTGAAGGCGATGACAAGCTCAGCAGCACCGGGCTCAGCGCCGATCAGGTTCGCCTTGAAGCGGCCAACCCTGGCGTGGCGATTTACACCCTGCACCTCAAAACCCCGGCCGGGATCAAGGATCACGGCAAGGCCGAGGCGCAGTACCAGAACCTGTCCACCTACCCCGGCACCAACACCTCGCTGTACTACCCGGTCAATGCCGGTGACGTGCAGGCGTTCGGTCAGAAGGTCGATGCGCTGGCCGGTGCCATCACCGCGCAGGTCAAGGCCGCCTACATGGGCGATGACGCCATCGGCAGCGCGTTGAATGCCAAGCAGGACGTGGCTGTTCAGAAAGATCCGGCCGAGCAAAAAATGCTCGATGACGCGGCCTTGATCGGTCATGCCATGCAACTGGCGTATCTGGGTGAAAAAACCAACAGCCAGGCGCCGCCTGTGTTTGAGGCGTGGATCACGGACCGCGACCTGATCAAGCAAAACATCCCCACCACCGATGTGCGTGTGCTGCTGACCAAAGCCCAGCTCAGCGATTTGAGCGACGTGATGAAACAGATTCTGGACGCGGCCAACGAAGGGTTGATCTCACCGACGGAAATGTTTGATCGCCTGCGTTCGGTCGCGGCGACCATGGGCGCCGACCCCAACCAGCTCAAGCAGAACGGCAACGCCAAGTTGGCGGACATGGGCGTGCTCGGTGAGTACCTCGAAGACCTGCCGTACCAGAGCGAAGTGCTCAACCTGGACGAAGAAACCTGGAAGAGCTGGGACGGTCTGGCGCAAGAACGCTTTATCCGCAACCTGAGCACCAAACTGCGCCACTACCAGCGTTACAACGCGGACGTGGACCGTTGGGTGGCCTTGGCCAAAGACAGCGATGCACGGGACAACGTGTACCCGGTGCCGCTGGAAATGATGCCTTAACGGGACGCCCATGCTCGATATTCAGGACATGTGGGTGCGCCGGGGCAGCGGCGCCCAGGCGCACAATGTGCGTTTGCCGACGTTGCAGGTGAAGCCCGGAGAAATTCTGGCCATCACCGGCGAAAGCGGCTGCGGCAAAAGCACCCTGCTCGAAGCCATCGGCTTGTTATTGCAGCCCGTGGAGCTGGGGCGATTTCGCCTCGGCCCGGCGACGGCCTCGCTGGATATCGCGCAGATGCTTGCCGCGAATGACCAGCCCGGTTTGTCGGCCGTACGCTCGCGGCACTTGGGGTTCATCCTGCAAAGCGGCGGCTTGCTGCCGTTCTTGAGCGTGCGCGACAACATCAGCCTGCCCCGCCGCTTGCTCGGCATGCCCGCCGACAGCGCGCAGGTGGATCGGGCCGTGCAGGCACTGCGCCTCGACGGTTTGCTGGGCAAGCTGCCCCAAGCCTTGTCCATCGGCGAGCGCCAGCGGGTGGCCTGTGTGCGGGCCATCGCCCATGAGCCGCAGGTGTTGCTGGCCGACGAACCGACGGCCGCGCTCGACCCCCACAGCGCCCGGCGCCTGTTCGAATTGTTACTGAGCCTGGTCAATGAGCTTGGCTTGAGTGCGCTGGTGGTGTCCCACGATTGGGCGCTGGTGCGCGACTTTGGCTTACCGCGCCTGGGCGCGATCAGCCGTCAGGGAGAAACGCTGTTTGAAGCCATGGATTAGCCGTCTCGGCCTGCTCGGCAAGCTGGCGGTCGACGACCTCTGGCATGACCGTAAGGTGTCGTTTTGCATTGCTGCCTCGCTGGTGGCAGTGATTGCGCCGCTGTTGCTACTGTTTGGCCTCAAGCACGGCGTGGTCAGCCAGTTGCAGAACGAACTGCTCAGCGACCCGCGCAACCTCGAAGTGAAAATGCTCAGCAGCGGCAATTACGACGCGGCCTGGATCGCGCGGTTGCGTGAGCAACCCGAAGTCGGCTTTGCCATTGGCCAGACCCGCTCGCTCAACACCCAGGCTGATTTGCTGGTCGGCCTGCAGCGCTTTGTCGAAAACGCGGAAATTATCCCCAGCGAGGCCGCTGACCCGTTGCTCAACCTGCCGCAGATCCACCTGAGCGGCCAACAAGTGATCCTCAGTGACCGCGCCGCGCAACGCTTGCAGGCCAAGGTCGGCGACAGCGTGCGTTTGCGCGCAACCCGGCGTCTGGACGGCATCAACGAACGCGGCGAACTGACCTTGCAGGTGGTCGCGGTGCTCGACGCCGCCCGTTTCGGCCGGGCCGCGGGGTTTGTCGCGCCACCGTTGCTGCTGGCGCTGGAGCGGTTTCGCGACGGTTATCAGGTGCCCGCGTTCGGCCTCGACACCGGTCAGCCTCTAGGCCACCTGCAACCGCTCTACGCCAGGGCGCGGGTGTACGCCCGCGACGTGGATGGCGTCGCGCCGCTGGAGCGCTGGTTGAACGGGCAGAACATTGAAACGTCCAGCCGCCTGGCCGACATCGACAACGTCAAAGCCATCAACCACGTGCTGGGTCTGATTTTTGGCGTGATCGCCGGGGCGGCGTTGATCGGCTGCATTGCGTCGATGATCGGCGCGTTTCTGGCCAACATCGACCGCAAACGCAAAAGCCTCGCCGTGCTGCGGCTGCTCGGTTTCAGCAGCCCGGCGGTGGCGGGGTTCGTGATCGCCCAGGCGATGCTGTTAAGCCTTGCCGGGTATCTCGGCGGGCTCGCGTTTTACGGGGTTGGCAGCCTGCTGTTCGACCACCTGCTCGGCAGCAGTCAGGCCACGGGCACCTTTGTTTGTCACATCACTGTCTGGCACGGGCTGGCGGCCCTGCTGATTGCACTGTTGGTCGCTGCACTGGTCGCCGTGATCGGCGCGCTGCGGGCCATCAGCATCCAACCTGCGGAGAGTTTGCGTGAGCTATAAACGTGTTGTGTTGCTCGCATCCCTGAGCTTCGGCTACTTGCTTAACGCTTCGGCGGCAGGCTGGGACGAGAAGTATTTCAACCCTGTGCCCGACGCCAGTGACGTGGTGCTGCCGATGCCGTGCGACGGCTCGATGGTGTTTCGCAAGGTGTTCATCCCGGTCACCGGCCCGCTGGACGATTACCCGATCAACATTGGTCAGGACAGCCCGGACTGGGGTTATGTCGAGCAAAAGCGCCCCGCGTTCATTGCGGGCAGCTTCACCGGTGCCAAGAACGACAAGTCCCGTTACTACCTGATGGCCAAGTACGAGATGAGCCAGTTGCAGTATCAGGCGCTGACCGCCGAGACCTGCCCGACCCCGTCGAACAAACTGCGCCTGCCGCAGGTGGCGGTGAGTTGGGTGCAGGCCATCGATGCCGGGGACAAGTACAACCTGTGGTTGCGTAAAAACGCCGCCGACAAACTGCCGAAAGAAGATGGTGCGCTGGGCTTCCTGCGCCTGCCCACGGAAACCGAGTGGGAATTCGCGGCCCGTGGCGGGCTGGAAGTCGGCGCGGCCGAGTTCAGCGACACGCGCTACCCGATGCCCGACGGTCTGAATGCCTATGAGTGGTTTGGCGGCGCGCAGTCGTCCAACGGCAAGCTGCAACTCTCAGGGCTGCAAAAGCCTAACCCGCTGGGCCTGCACGACATGCTCGGCAACGCCGACGAAATGATGTTTGAACCCTTCCGCCTGAACAAACTGGACCGCCAGCACGGTCAGGCCGGTGGTTACGTGGTGCGCGGCGGCAACTACCTGACGCCGCAGGCCGATCTTCGCACCGCGTTGCGCAAGGAAGAGCCGTACTACAACGCTGACGGCCAGGTGAAAAACAAAACCACCGGTTTGCGCCTGGTGCTGGTGTCGCCCACCCTGACGTCCCGCGAGCGCGTGGGCAGCATCGAGAAGAGCTGGAAAAAACTCGGCACGGGCGCCCAGCAAGGGGATGCGTCGCAGGACAAAGGCACGGTTCAGGAGTTGAACAACCTCGCTTCCGCGGTGGAAGACAAAGCCCTCAAAGAGAAGCTGCAAGCGCTGGAAAACCAGCTGCGCGCCAGCAACCAGCAGCAGGAAGAGACCCGCGACCAAGCCATTCGCGCCAGCCTCAACCTGGGCGCGTTCCTGTGCACCAAGATGCTTGATGACGGCCGCTACCTGGATTTCTTGCAGAAAAACTACGCGCTCAACTGTGAATCCGAAGACAAAGACCCGAGCTGCGACATGCGCAAGGGCAAGCTCGACGAGCAAAAGGACCGCCTGCACAAACTCAGCCGCTATTACGCCAGCAGCCTGGTGGAGTCCGCGTCCTTGTACGGCCAGCCGTTGCTGGAGCCGCAAGTGCCGGTGATGGAAGAAATCATCAGCCAGAACAAACAACTGCAAGAACTCAAACCGTACCTGCGCACCCACTGGGCCAATCAGAAGACCTACCTGCAAAAGCAGAAGATCGACACTGACGCTTGGCTGAGTAGCTGCAAGTCCGTCACCCAATAAGCCCTGAAACCCGCTTCAACAAGGAGAAATACAATGATGCGCCGCCTCTGGTCCTCTTCGAAGTTACTGGTCAGTTTCATGCTCACCGCCAGCGTGCTGCTGACCGGTTGCGCCAGCACTGGCAGTGGCATGTTGGGTTCGGGCGCCCCGGCACCCGATCCGCGCCTGACCCAGGGCACCGATGCCGAGTTTTTCAGCAAGTCGGGCTATCAGGCGTGCGCCATGGGCGCGGGGGCTGCGGTGTTGACCTGTGCCCTGAGCAACTCCGGCAACAAAGCAGTGTGCATGATTGCCGCAGGCGTGGCGGCGTGTGGGGTGGCGATGGGGGCCAACTACTACGTGGATCAGCGTCGTAGCGAATACGCCAACACCACGCAGCGCTTGCAGAAGTACAACAGCGACGTGCAGTTGGACACGCAAAAGGTCGTCACGCGCACCGCCACGGCTCAGCAAGTGATTAACGATGACAAGGCGCAGATCGCCCAGATCAAACGCGACCTGGCCAGCAAAAAAATCGACAAGGCTCAGGCGCAACAGCAGATTGCCGCGATCGACAGCAACATCGATCAACTGCGCAGCGAAGTGAAAAACATGCAGACCAAAGTCGCGGGCTACAACGACGTGGTGAAAGTCGAGCGCGCCCAGGGCAACGCCCCTGAGTTGAAGCAGATCGACGCCAACATTTCGAAGATGAACGAGAAAGTGGCGAGCCTGCAAAAAGAAGTCGATGGCTTGTACAGCCAGCGTTCCGCGATCACGTTGGGTTGAGACCATGAACGTACGATTGATGCTAGGGGTGGGCGCGTTGCTGGTGTTGTCCGGTTGCGCCACCCAACCGGGGGAATGCGATGCCACGAACCGTGATGCCAGCCTGTTCACCAAAGTGAACTGCGACGCGGGCGGCGGTTACAGCGAGCAAATCCGCCAGAACGAGGCGGCGCTGGCCAAATCCCAACAAGAAAACGCGATGTTCCATCAGGTGTACCAGGACATTGCCGCGCAACAGGCGGCGTCGCGCAATGACTTGCTGGCGCAGCAGAAGTCCCAGGCGGCGCTGAACCAGTCCCTGAGCCAACTGCTGGGTTCGCTCAAGACCCGCAGCGGCAACAAGGCGCAGGTGCAGCAGCAAATTGCCGCGCTTGAGCAGCAGCTCAAAGCCGCGCAAGCCAAGCCCGCCAGCACCGGCAACGCCAAGCAAATGGCGGCCAAGCAACAGGAACTCAAGGCGCTGCAAAAGAAAGTCAACCAGCTGCAATTCAGCCTCGGTTACGAATAAGCCCTTCTGCTTGACCCGGTCGGCAGCCTGGCGCTGCCGACGTCTTTTTCAGGAATTCACCCCATGCAGCGCATTACCCGGGACGAGCACGCCACGCCACACGGACTGGACGCGCTAAAAGACAAAATCGCCCTGATCCTCAAGCACTTCCCGCCGTCGGTGGCCAGTGTCTACGCGATCCCGCGCATTGGCAGTGGCGACGTGGTGGAGTGGTGGACCGAGCTGGGCGGCCAGCCCACGCGCTTTCATGACTTGAATGAAGACCAGCAGGCGGCGTTGCTGGAGCGCTATCGCCAGCGGCAGGAAACCCTCGGGTTACTGGCCGATGAACTGGTCACCCGCGGTCAGCCGGAGCAGGCCGCCAGTTTGCGTACCCTGATTGGTGCGCCCGATCTGAACAACCTCTACAGCATCAATGGCGATCCGGTGGTGGTGCGCTGGGGGTTGCAGGCACAACCCGCGGTGGCGACCCCGGCGCCTGCGCCCGTTGCCGCACCCGTTGTGGTGCGGCGCCCACGGCGTCTCTGGCCGTGGTGGCTGCTGGCGCTGTTTCTGCTGCTGGGCTTGTTGCTGTGGGCGTTATGGCATTGGCGCTTGCCGCCGATGAACCTGTTGCCGGTGCAGAGCAATCCTGTGTGCCGTGCCAGCACGCCGCAAGGCAGCGAGTTGCCGCCTGAGTTTGTGGTGATCCTCGACACATCGGGTTCGATGAACCTCAACATCAACGCGACCAAGGACGATGAGGACTGGTACTTCAAGAGCCGTCCCCAGCCCGAAGACAATGACCCGCGCACGGTGAACATCTTCGCCCCGCAAACCCGTCTTGACGTCGCGAAAACGGCGCTGACCGGGATCATCAACAACTTGCATCCGGACATCGATACGCGGCTGATGACCTTTGCCGGGTGTGCCCGCCAGCCGGACCACGGGGTCTTCAGTGCGGCACAACGCCCGCAATTGATCGCCGGGATTCAGGGGCTGCACGCCAACGAAGGCACGCCGCTGGCGTCGAGCCTGAAAAAGGCGGCCCGGCAGGTCAATGGCCGTGATCGCGACGCGGTGATCGTGATGTTTGTGGACGGCGACGACGGCTGCAATGAAAACGTCTGCAAGGTGGCGCAGCGCATTGCTGTCGAACAACCGCGGCTGCGGGTGAATGTGGTCAACATCGGTGACAGCTCGCTGTCCAACTGCATTGCGGAAAACACCGGCGGCAGCATCTACTCCAGCCGTAACGCCAGCGACTTGGCCAACGCCCTCAAACATGCCACCCAGGCTGTTTCAGAGTGCGAATGACCCTGTCGTAGCGTGAGGCCGGGCGCGCCAGCCTCACGCCAGCCGCCGCACGTCGGGCAGCTCCATGGCGGCGACTTCTTGCTGCAAGAAGTCGCTCAGGCGGCGTAAGCGCTCGCCGCCGGGCCGGGTTTTTGGCCACACCAGGTAGTAGTTTTCGCCGCTGGCCACGGCGGTTGGAAACGGCAGGCTCAACCGCCCCTGTGCGACGTCCTCGGCCACCATCAGCAAGTCGCCCATGGAGATGCCATACCCGCGCGCCGCCGCGATCATCCCCAGTTCGAGGGTGTCGAACACCTGCCCGCCCTTGAGCGACACCTGCCCGGTCAGGCCCTGACAGTCCAGCCAGCGGCGCCAGTCGCGACGGTCAGGCGTGGGGTGCAGCAACTCGGTGCCCGCCAGCCGTGAGACATCCCACGGTTGCTCGTCGAGCAGGTTGGCCGCGCCCACCGGGATCAGCATTTCCGGGAACAGCAAGGTGCACTCCCAGTCAGGCGGGAAGTGGCCGTTACTCAGCAACACCGCGCAGTCGAACGGCTCCTGATTGAAATCGACATGGTCGATGTCCATCCACGCGCTGGTCAGCTGGACTTCGTTGCCCACCTGCAAGTGGCGAAAGCGGCTGAGTCTGGCCAACAACCAGCGCATGGTCAGGGTCGACGGTGCCTTCATGCGCAAGATGTCATCTTCTGCGCGCAAGGTGGTGCAGGCGCGCTCCAGTGCGAGGAACCCCTCGCGCACGCCCGGCACCAGTAAGCGTGCGGCTTCGGTCAGTTGCAGCGTGCGGCCATTGCGCTGGAACAGTCGACAGGCAAAGTGCGCCTCCAGGGTTTTGATGTGGCGGCTGACGGCGCTTTGGGTGATCGATAACTCATCGGCCGCACGGGTAAACGAGCTGTGACGGGCAGCGGCTTCAAACGCGCGCAAGGCATACAGCGGAGGAAGGCTACGAGACATGAGGAATATTCCATGTATACGAGAGGTTTATGCGGGCATAAAGGTATTTGATATGAGTTTTAATCATGCCATAGATCGTTTTTATCCCTTTGCTTAAATCACTGAAGGCGCCGAGAATCCAGCCTTTCAACGTATCTTAAGAATTCATACCGATGACCAAACAGCATTCTGCACGTATCGAACTCGGCGCCATCATGCGGTTGGCTGGGCCGCTGATTGCTTCGCAGTTGGCGCACATGCTGATGGTGCTCACCGACACCCTGATGATGGCGCGCCTGAGCCCCGAAGCACTGGCGGGCGGCAGTTTGGGGGCGGCCAGTTATTCGTTCGTGTCGATTTTCTGCCTGGGGGTGATTGCCTCCGTGGGCACGCTGGTGTCGATCCGCCAGGGCGCGGGCGACATCGAGGGCGCGACCCGTCTCACCCAGGCCGGCGTTTGGCTGGCGTGGGGGCTGGCGCTGGGCGCTGCATTGATCCTGTGGAACATCAAGCCGGTGTTGCTGCTGTTCGGGCAAACCCCGAGCAACGTCGAAATGGCTGGTCAGTTCTTGTTGTTACTGCCTTTTGCACTGCCCGGCTACATGACGTTCATGGCCTTGCGCGGCTTTACCAGTGCGATGGGCCGCCCGGTGCCCGTGATGGTCATTAGCGTCATCGGCACCGTGGCCAACTTCCTGCTCAATTACGCGCTGATTACCGGCATGTTCGGCCTGCCCAAACTGGGGTTGATGGGCATCGGCCTGGTGACGGCGATTGTGGCCACGGCCATGGCGCTGGGGCTTGCCTGGCATATTCATCGGCACCCGGCCTACGACGCCTATCCGCTGCGCAAAGGGCTGTCGCGGCTTAACGTGCCGTACCTGCGCGAACTGTGGCGCTTGGGCTTGCCCATCGGTGGCACCTACGCGGTGGAAGTCGGGTTGTTTGCCTTTGCAGCCTTGTGCATGGGCACCATGGGCAGCACGCAACTGGCCGCGCACCAGATCGCGCTGCAAATTGTGTCGGCTGCGTTCATGGTGCCCGCGGGCATGTCGTATGCGATCACCATGCGCATCGGTCAGCATTACGGCGGTGGCGATTTGTTGCGCGCACGCCTGGCGGGACGGGTCGGGATCGGCTTTGGCGCGGCGACCATGCTGTGCTTTTCGGTGGTGTTCTGGTTCTGGCCCAAGGAGCTGGTCGGCCTGTTGCTGGACTACGACAATCTGGCGTTCCGCCCGGTGTTCGAGCTGGCGATGAGCTTGCTGGCGGTGGCGGCGTGGTTTGAGCTGTTCGACGGTGCGCAAACCATCGCCATGGGCGCGATTCGCGGGCTGAAAGACGCCCGCACGACCTTTCTCGTCGGCTTGTTCTGCTACTGGGCCATTGGCGCGCCGCTGGCCTGGTTGCTGGCGTTCACCTTCGACTGGGGCCCGGCGGGCGTTTGGTGGGGGCTGGCATTGGGGCTCGCGTGCGCGGCCATCAGCCTGACTCTGGCGTTCGAGTGGAAGATGCGGCGCATGCTCAGGCGTGCGCACAACGCCGCGATCCGCCTGTAGGCGTAGCCGAGCCTCGCGACGTTAGCGCGAGGCCGCCTCGCGCTTGCCCATGGCCTGGCTCAAGAAGGCCACCAGTTCGGTCAGTGGCAAGGGCTTGCTGATGAAATAGCCCTGTACCTGATCGCAGCCAAAGCTACGCAGCAGGGCCAGTTGCTCGGGGGTTTCGACTCCTTCGGCGACCACTTCCAGCTTGAGGTTGTGCGCCAGGTTGATCATGGCGGGCACCAGCTTGCGGTTTTCTTCGCGACTCTCCATGCCGCCGACGAAACTTTTGTCGATTTTCAACAAGGCGATCGGCAGGCTGTTGAGGTGCACGAAAGAAGAAAACCCCGTCCCGAAGTCGTCCAGCGAAAACCTCACGCCCAGCCGCCCCAGCGCATCCATCGTCTGCTTGACCAGGTCGCTGCGCCGCATCACGGCGGTTTCAGTCAGTTCGAATTCCAACCACTGCGCCTCGACCCCGCGCTCGCTAATCAAGCGGCTGAGGGTGGAGAGCAACTGGCTGTCCTGAAATTGCCGGAACGACAGGTTGACCGCCATGTGCAGCGGCGCAAACCCGTGTTCGCGCAGGGCTTGCATGTCGCGCAGCGCCCGGGAAATCACCCAATAGCCCAGCGGCACAATCAACCCGCTTTGTTCGGCCAGCGGCACAAACTCGCTGGGAGCCAGCAGGCCACGTTCGCCGTGACGCCAGCGCACCAAGGCTTCAAGGCCGACAATCTGCCCGGTGCCCAAATCCAGGCGCGGCTGGTAATGCAGCTCCAGCTCGTCGCGGCGCAGGGCGCGGCGCAGTTCGCTTTCAAGGTCTGCTAGGCTGCGGGCGTTGCGGTTGATGCGTTCATTGAACAGGTGAAACGTGCAGCCTTGCGTGCTCTTGGCCTGCTGCATGGCGATGTGCGCATGCCACATCAGCGGATCGGCCCCGGCGTTGGCGCGCGCATGGGCGATACCGAGGCTGCAACCGATCAACAGGCTTTCGCCGTCAATCCAGTAAGGTTCGGCCAGCGCTTCGGTGATGCGTTCAGCGATCTGCTCGGCGCGTTCGGGGGCGCGGCGGGTGTCGATCAACAAGGCGAATTCGTCGCTGCCCAGTCGGGCCAGTTGATCGCCCGCTTCCAGCTGGCTTTTGAGCCGGGCCACCACTTGCAGGATCAGGCGATCCCCCGCCTGGTGCCCAAGGGCATCGTTGGCGTGGCGAAAGTTGTCCAGATCCAGATGCCCGAGGGCGATGCCGCGGCCTTCACTTTCCGCCAGACGCACGGCCAGCAGGGTCTGAAAGCCCTGGCGGTTGGCGATGCCGGTCAGCGGGTCTTCTTCGGCCAAGCGCTGCAAGGTGTGTTCGAGTACGCCGCGCTCGCGAACATGCCGCAGGCTTCGGCGCAATAAATCGGTCGTCAGGTTGGACGCCACGAACCAGTCGCTGACCCCTTGCGGCGAGGCATCGGGTTCAGCCTCCAGCAGCAGAATGGTCGATAACCGGCAACGGCCCGGTGCGGGTTGTAGCGCGGGGGTGGTGAGCAGCAACGCATTGCGGTCGTTTTCGAACAGATAACTGACCGATTCCCAATTCGGCGCACACACAAGAACGGCAACGGTTTTTATGGGCGCCAGACACTCGCGCAACAACGCTGCCCAAGAAGGCTCTTCGGCCAATAGCAGCAAACGCAAGGGTTCGACAGGCGTAGACAAGCTGGCTCCCTAGACTCTGCAGTAATTTCAGGCGGTGAGCATTATGACGCGCCGACGACCAATGGCAAATGACATTGGTTATCAAATACATATTTGTGGTCCACCTCTCACGGTAGCCTCAAATCCGCCCGGCATCCTGCGCGAAAGTAACAAAAGCAGCAAATTTAGACAGAGTGCTACGTCACACTGTCGCAGAGTGGCAGCAATATTTGCTCAGCCTGTTAAAATGCCCGCCCTTTTCAGATACGACCCCCTGACTCGTCATGTCCCGACTCAATCCCCGGCAGCAAGAAGCCGTGAGCTACGTCGGCGGCCCTCTTTTGGTGCTCGCCGGCGCGGGCTCGGGCAAAACCAGCGTGATTACCCGCAAAATCGCGCACTTGATCCAGAACTGTGGCATCCGCGCCCAGTACATCGTCGCCATGACCTTTACCAACAAGGCGGCGCGCGAGATGAAGGAACGGGTCGGCACATTGCTCAAAAAGGGCGAGGGCCGTGGCCTGACAGTGAGTACGTTTCACAACCTGGGGCTCAACATCATCCGCAAGGAGCATGCGCGGCTGGGCTACAAGCCGGGTTTTTCGATCTTTGACGAAGCGGACGTCAAAGCGCTGATGACCGACATCATGCAGAAGGAGTACTCGGGCGACGACGGGGTCGATGAAATCAAGAACATGATCGGCTCGTGGAAAAACGACCTGATCCTGCCTGCCAAGGCCCTTGAGGACGCCCGCAACCCCAAGGAACAGACGGCCGCCATTGTCTACACCCACTACCAGCGCACGCTCAAGGCGTACAACGCGGTGGACTTTGACGACCTGATCCTGTTGCCCGTCAAGCTGTTCGAAGAGCACGCCGACATCCTTGAAAAGTGGCAGAACAAGGTGCGCTACCTGTTGGTGGACGAATACCAGGACACCAACGCCAGCCAGTATTTGCTGGTCAAGTACCTGATTGGCACGCGCAACCAGTTCACTGTGGTGGGCGACGACGACCAGTCAATCTACGCCTGGCGCGGCGCCCGCCCGGAAAACCTGATGTTGCTCAAGGACGATTACCCGTCCCTGAAAGTGGTGATGCTGGAGCAAAACTATCGCTCCACCAGCCGCATCCTGCGCTGTGCCAACGTGCTCATTTCCAACAACCCGCACGCGTTCGAGAAGCAACTGTGGAGCGAGATGGGGCATGGCGATGAAGTGCGGGTCATTCGCTGCCGCAACGAAGACGCAGAAGCCGAGCGTGTGGCGGTTGAAATCCTCACGTTGCACTTGCGCACCGACCGGCCCTACAGCGACTTTGCGATCCTCTATCGCGGGAACTATCAGGCCAAACTGATTGAGCTGAAATTGCAGCACCATCAGATTCCGTATCGTCTGTCTGGCGGTAACAGCTTCTTCGGACGTCAGGAAGTCAAAGACCTGATGGCCTATTTCCGCTTGATCGTGAACCCGGATGACGACAACGCCTTCCTGCGGGTGATTAACGTGCCGCGCCGGGAAATCGGTTCCACGACGCTGGAAAAACTCGGCAACTACGCCACTGAACGCAAAATTTCGATGTACACGGCCACCGACGAAATCGGCCTGGGCGAGCACCTCGACACCCGTTACACCGACCGACTGGCACGCTTCAAGCGCTTCATGGACCGCATCCGCCAGCAGTGCGCGGGCGAAGACCCGATAGCCGCGCTGCGCAGCATGATCATGGACATCGACTACGAGAACTGGCTGCGCACCAACAGTTCGAGCGAGAAAGCGGCGGACTACCGCATGGCCAACGTCTGGTTTTTGGTCGAGGCGTTGAAAAACACCCTCGAAAAAGACGAAGACGGCGGCATGACCATCGAAGAGGCCATCGGCAAGCTGGTGTTGCGTGACATGCTCGAACGTCAGCAAGAAGAGGAAGACGGCGCCGAAGGCGTGCAGATGATGACCTTGCACGCGTCCAAGGGCCTGGAATTCCCCTACGTGTTCATCATGGGCATGGAAGAAGAAATCCTGCCGCACCGTTCCAGTATTGAAGCCGACACCATTGAAGAAGAACGGCGCCTGGCCTACGTCGGGATTACCCGCGCACGTCAGACGCTGGCGTTTACCTTTGCCGCCAAGCGTAAACAGTACGGCGAGATCATCGATTGCGCGCCTAGTCGCTTTCTGGATGAGCTGCCCCCGGACGACTTGGCCTGGGAAGGTAACGACGACACCCCTACCGAAGTTAAAGCGGTTCGCGGAAATACGGCATTGGCCGATATACGCGCCATGCTTAAACGCTAAAATCGACTATTTTTCACTCTACCTTCAGCGCATAAGCGCTATTTGAGGACGTTACGTTGGAAGCACTGCACAAGAAAATTCGCGAAGAAGGCATCGTGCTTTCCGATCAGGTTTTGAAGGTCGACGCCTTTTTGAACCATCAGATCGATCCGCAATTGATGAAAGAGATCGGCGACGAGTTCGCGCGTTTGTTCAAAGATGCGGGCATCACCAAGATCGTCACCATCGAAGCGTCGGGCATTGCACCTGCGGTGATGACGGGTTTGAACCTGGGCGTGCCGGTGATTTTTGCCCGCAAGCACCAGTCGCTGACCCTGACTGAGAACCTGCTGACGGCGACCGTTTATTCGTTCACCAAGCAGACCGAAAGCACCGTTGCGATCTCGCCGCGTCACCTGAAAAGCACCGACCGCGTGCTGGTCATCGATGACTTCCTGGCCAACGGCAAGGCTTCGCAGGCACTGATTTCGATCATCAAGCAAGCGGGCGCCACGGTTGCAGGCCTTGGCATCGTGATCGAGAAGTCGTTTCAGGGCGGCCGTGCCGAACTGGACGCTCAGGGTTATCGCGTTGAGTCGTTGGCTCGGGTCAAGTCCCTGACCGACGGCAAAGTGACCTTTATCGAGTAAGGCGTTGCCTCTTTAACCGCTGGCCACGCCGTGCGCCGCCAACGGTTAAAGCACGTGCGTGCCTGTGTTTCAGTGCGGCTTGGCGGTTGCCTGTAAACCCGCCAGCAGCAAGCGCTGATACAACTCTTCGCGCAGGCCAGTGGGCTTTGCCAGTTGCATGCGCGCCAGGTGCTCCGGGAAGGCATGGGGCGCGGGTGCGTCCAGCGTGGCCTTGCCCAGTTCATAGATCTGCGTGAGTTTGAATTTGCTCTTGAGCCAGTTCAGGGCTCGCAGCAGGTCTTGCTCCTGCGCGCTGAAATCACAGCCCAGCGGGTACTCCGGGAACAGGTGCGGATGGCGCGCGGCGATGGCGTGCAAGCGCTCCGGGCTGTTGTTGGCAAAGCGCGGATCCAGGCAAAAGTCTTTGGGCAGCTTGCCGATGTGCTGAGCCTGCTCGATGAGCGCGGTCTGAAAGCGTGAGTCCGTAATGTTGAGCAAGGCTTCGATGACCTTGCGGTCTGTCTTGCCGCGCAAATCAGCGATGCCGTATTCGGTGATCACGATGTCGCGCAGGTGGCGCGGGATGGTGCAGTGCCCATATTCCCAGACGATGTTGGAACTCACCTCCCCGCCCGACTCACGCCAGCTGCGCAGGATGATGACCGAGCGTGCGTCATGCAGGGCGTGCCCCTGCGCGACAAAGTTGTATTGCCCGCCCACGCCGCTGAGTACGCGGCCGTCTTGCAGTTGATCGGCCACCCCGGCGCCAAGCAGGGTCATGGTGAACGCGCTGTTCACAAAGCGCGCGTATCGGCGTTGCAGGCGTTTCAATGCTTCCTGGCCGTACAGCTCGTTGATAAAGCTGATGGCGGTCATGTTGAATTCGCTGCGTTTGCTGTGAGGCACCTCCCGCAGGCGTTGGTAAAAACTGGCCGGGCCGAGGATGAAGCCGCCATGCACGCACACCCCGTCAGTGTGCAGGCTCTCGTCAAGCATGCCCGTGTTGGCGAGCGCCTGACGTTCGGCGTCCGGGTACACCTTGCGCCGCACGATGCCCGCGTCCACCAACACCATCAGCCCGTGTACAAACATTTCACTGCAACCGTACAAGCCTTGGGCGAAGGGCACGATGCCGCCTTCTGCTTCGATCAGGTTGTGCCAAGGGCTGATGTCCAGGTCGTCGAGCAAGGCGCGATAGCCTGCGTTGTCGGCCTGACGTGCCAGTAATGCCGCCACCAGCGCATCCCCCATGGCACCGATCCCGATTTGCAAGGTGCCGCCATCGCGCACCAGGGTGCTGGCGTGCAGGCCGATAAAGTGGTCTTGCAGGCTCACCGGCATATTGGGTGTGGAGAACAGCGTGGTGCGCTCCTCCTCCTCGATGAGCAGGTCAAAATCGTCGGCTGTCATTTCGGCGTCGCCGGGCATGAACGGCAGGTCGCTGTGGACGTGGCCCAGCATCAGGATGGTCTCGCCCGCGGCCCGACGCTTGGCGATCATCGGCAGCAGATCCAGGGTGATGTCGGGGTTGCAGCTCAGGCTCAGGCGATTGGCATCCTGCGGATCACGGGCGATGAGTTGCGCGACCAGATTCAAGCCATTGGCGTTGATGTCGCGGGCGGCGTGGCTGTAATTGCTGCTGACGTAGTCTTGTTGGGCCGACGGGCTGTTGAGCAGGCTGCCCGGCTGCATGAAGAATTGCTCGACGTGGATGTTGTCCGGGAGGCTGTTGCGGTGCAGGTCGGCGAGGTAGTCCAGCTCAATGTAGTCGCCAAACACCCGCTCGATGAACGGTTCGAGAAACTGCCTTTGCAGCCCTTCGCCCAGAGGCGGGCGGCCAAGGCTGAGGGCGGTGTATATCGTCAGTCGGCGTTCGGGCAGTTGCCTGATGCGTTGGTAGAGCGCGTTGACGAAGCGATTGGCCTTGCCCAGACCCAGCGGTAAACCCAGGTGAATATGCGAGGGAAGCCGCGCCAATACGTCATCGACTGCGCGCTCGATTGAACAGGACTGCACCATCTGATCCTCCAAAACCACCATGTGTAGAGATGTGACTGAGAGTGACGGGTGTTGGTTGCACTGACCAAGACTAACCCCGACCGGCCTGCCCGGAACAGGAACAGCGTGTTTAACCCACGTTGTGGATTTCGCCGGTTTCCGGCAAGCGCACGTTGATCGAAACATACACAGGCGCACGGTGGGCAAGGCCGGGAAACCACACAATGGCGTCTTGATAGTCAGGCGGGTAGACGGGGTTGACCAGCATCGTGTCGGCCTGATCGGAGGGCGGGAACACCCAGGCGGCCGGTTTGAGGGATGCCCCTTCGAGGGGCGCAAGGGGGGCGATGGCCGACGGGTCGGGTGCGGGTTTCCAGCTTATTTCAAGGCCGTTGCCCACGCGGGCGACCCGTTGTTCAGCGTGCGCGTGTGCCGCGATGACGGGGACTCGCTGCCATTCTCTTTTGGTGCCGGTATAAAAACCGTAGGCGCTGATGGCGCCGTCGTGCAGATGTTTGACGGTCAACCTCACACGCGTGTTGCCTTCCGTGAGTTGGCCATATTGCTCGTGACGGTAGAACGCGCTGTCCCCCGAATTGGTGCTGGGCATCAGCACGGTGACGACGACCCGGCTTCGCGGTGGGGCCTTCACGGCCAGGCTGCCCTGCAGGCGGGCGGCGAACAGCCTGGCGCTGAGAGAGCCGCCAATCCAGAGCAAATCCGTATGGTCACCGGCAATGCGGATGTCGGTGCCCAGCACGGCAAATTCGCCGTACTGGGTCAGCGCCTCCACGGGGACGAACTCGTTGTAATTGCTGAAGTCCATCAGCCCGTCTGGCAGCGCACACGACTTGGCGAACACGCTGCCGCGTGCCATCCCTGGCGGGCTTGCAGGTGCGTTGAACGCCGGGACGGCCTTGCGCTGCCGGGTGCAGGCGCGACAGGGGCAAGGGGAATGAGATGAGGCCACACACGTTTCGTACACAGGCATGAGTCGCTGGATGGGTGTGTCGCGATGCTAGCGACATGCCGGTACGGGACACGTAGGAGAATTCTGAGTTTTCTGAACGGTTTGTAACTTGGTCTTTCGGCCTTGCGGCGTAAGGGCCGTGGGCAGGGGTGAAACGGCAGGCACAAAAAAGCCGCCCATCAGCGGCTTTTTTGCAGGAGATCGGTTTATTTCAAACCGGACATCTTCTCGATGGCGCCTTTGAGGTCTTCATCGGAGCAACTTGTGCACGTGCCTTTGGGCGGCATGGCGTTGATCCCGGTGATGGCCTTGGCCAGGATGCCGTCAAGGCCGCCCTGGTGATCTGCGCGTTCTTTCCAGGCGGCGGTGTCACCGATTTTCGGTGCGCCCAACAGGCCTGTGCCATGGCACGCGTTGCAATGCTTGGCGATGATGTCGTCTGCCGACATACCGCCGCCGCCGCCGACCGAGGCTGCAACTTCCATCCCTTTGCATTCCTGGCCTTCAATACAAACTTTACCCACAGGCTCAAGACGTTTTGCGATGTCATCGTTCGTCGTTGCTTGAGCGTTGACTGCCCAAAGGGCCACTACTGCTGCTGGTACGGCCAGCATTTTCATAATTAGGTTCACGCGTTCACCCTCAATGGTGGCTAGTCACGCCCACAACCACGGTTTCGCGGGCGGGCGAAAGTATAACGGTTAGCCCGCCACTCTGAAACAACCCTAAAGTAGAAGGGGTCTTATAAGTGGCGAAATGCAACGTGGGCCGCCTCTGCAGGGCCTGCAGGGCGCCTCTTTTCTTAGAAGTTCGCCGGGGTCGCTGCGCTGATTAGTCGCGCTGCGACGTCGAACGGATTGCGAAAACGATGCGGCTTCGAGCTCTCGAAATAGTAGCTGTCACCCGCCTCCAGCACGAACGTCTCAAGACCTACGGTCAATTCAAGACGACCTTCGAGCAAAATGCCGGTTTCTTCACCGTCGTGGGTCAGCATTTCGTCGCCGGTGTCGGCGCCCGGTGGGTAAATTTCGTTCAGGAAGGCAATGGCCCGGCTAGGGTGCGCGCGGCCGACCAGTTTCATGGTCACGGCACCGTCGGAAATGTCGATCAGCTCATTGGCTTTATAGACAATCTGAGTCGGTGTTTCTTGAAGGATTTCTTCGGAAAAGAACTCGACCATCGACATCGGGATGCCGCTCAGCACTTTTCTCAACGAACTGATCGAAGGGCTGACACTGTTCTTTTCGATCATTGAAATGGTGCTATTGGTGACCCCCGCCCGTTTGGCGAGTTCACGCTGAGATAGCCCTTTCAGTTTGCGGATGGATTGCAGTCGTTCACCGACGTCCAATGCGGGAGCCTCCTGGGGTTCAGATTTAGGTCGAATGGGCGCCATCATGGCGATAGCGTTCAGTATTTACAACACTTCGACTTCAAACCTGCGCAACCGTTTGGCTCCTTATTTGGACGGTCTGCCATCAGCTCCCGGAATAGAGGCGTGGCACACGTTTGAGGTTGCAAAAAATCTGGTAAGGAATGGTTTCAGCATGTGCCGCCACTTCACTGGCAAGGATGTGTTTACCCCACAGTTCAACGGTAGACCCCAGACCCGCCTCTGGCACATCCGTCAGGTCGATGCACAGCATGTCCATCGACACGCGCCCCAGCAATTGGCTGCGTTGCCCGCCCACCCAAACCGGCGTGCCCGTGGGGGCGTGGCGGGGATAACCGTCGGCGTAGCCCATGGCCACAACGCCAATGCGCATGGGGCGGTCGGTGATGAAGCGGGCGCCATAGCCCACCGGTTCGCCGGCAGGCAATTCACGCACGCAAATGACCTTGGACTCCAGTGTCATCACCGGCTGCAAACGTTCAGCCAGCGCATGGGCTTCTTCGAACGGGGTGCTTCCATACAGCATCAGGCCAGGGCGTACCCAGTCGCTGGGCACACTCGGCCAGCCAAGCACCGCGGGCGAATTGCGCAGGCTCACTTCAGCGTTCAATTGAGCGCGGGCCGCTTCGAACACCGCCACCTGTTCTTCGCTGCGGCCGCATCCCAGTTCGTCTGCCCGGGAGAAGTGGCTCATCAACACCACCTTCGCAACGTTGGGGCTGGCGAGCAGGCGTTGGTAAGCCGCCTGAAAGTCCGCCGGATGCAGCCCGACGCGATGCATGCCGGTGTCAAGCTTGAGCCAGACGTGAATCGGTCTGGCGAGCGTGCTGGCGAGGATGTCATCGAGTTGCCACAGCGAGTGCACCACGCACCACAGGTCGTGCTCGACGATCAGCGGCAGTTCATCCTGGGCGGTGAAAAAACCCTCCAGCAGCAGGATCGGGGCACGGATGCCCGCCTCGCGCAGTTCCAGGGCTTCTTCAATGCAGGCGACAGCGAAGCCATCCGCTTCGCCCTCCAGCGCCTGGGCGCAGCGTACGGCGCCATGGCCGTAGGCATCGGCCTTGATCACGGCGAGGGCTTTGGCCCCCGTCACTTCGCGGGCCAATTGGTAGTTATGACGCAGGGCTTGAAGGTCGATCAGGGCACGGGCTGGGCGCATGGCGGGCTTCTAACGGCTAATGAATAAAAAAACGGCGCTACCCGCAGCGTTAACTGCGAGCTGCGCCGCAAGAGGGACTGTTACACGGAGCAGAACAGTTAAGGCAGAGCTGCAATCACTGACAGCTCAACCAGAATTTCGGGTTCGCACAGCTTGGCTTCAACGGTGGCACGGGCCGGTTGCACACCGTTGGGCAGCCATTGGTCCCACACACGGTTCATGCCGGCAAAATCAGCATCGATGTCCTTGAGGTAGATGGTCACCGACAGGATGTGATGCTTGTCGGTGCCAGCCAAATCCAGCAGGCGCTCGATGTTAACCAGCGTTTCACGGGTCTGCTGCTCGACACCCGCATTCATGTCATCGCCGACTTGACCGGACAGGTACACCGTCCCGTTGTGGACGACGATCTGGCTCATGCGGTCATTGGTGAGCTGGCGCTGGATTGCCATGTTTAGCAGTCTCCTGGTGGTTGCCGTAACGCGAAATATCGAGGCCTTCGGTGCTGATTTGTGGCGTTTTCTTGGCCATCACATCAGCCAGGTAACGACCGGAGCCGCACGCCATGGTCCAGCCGAGTGTGCCGTGGCCGGTGTTCAGGAACAGGTTCTTGAACGGGGTCGCACCGACAATCGGCGTGCCGTCTGGCGTGGTGGGACGCAAGCCGGTCCAGAAACTGGCCTGGCTCAAGTCACCGCCGCGAGGATAAAGGTCGTTGACGATCATCTCCAGGGTTTCGCGCCGACGCGGATTAAGCGAGAGGTCAAAACCGGCAATCTCGGCCATGCCGCCGACGCGAATGCGGTTGTCGAAACGGGTGATCGCGACCTTGTAGGTCTCGTCGAGAATCGTCGAGGTCGGGGCCATGTCCGGGTGGGTGATCGGAATGGTCAACGAGTAACCCTTGAGCGGGTAAACCGGGGCCTTGATGCCCAGCGGCTTGAGCAGTTGCGGCGAGTAGCTGCCCAGCGCCAGCACGTAACGGTCGGCCGTTTCGAGCTTGCCGTCGATCATCACACCGTTGATGCGGTCGCCCGCGTAGTCCAGACGCTGAATGTCCTGGCCGAAGCGGAATTCCACGCCCAGGTTCTTCGCCATTTCTGCCAGGCGGGTGGTGAACATCTGACAGTCGCCCGTCTGGTCATTCGGCAAGCGCAAAGCCCCGGCCAGAATGTCGGTGACGCTGGCCAGTGCAGGTTCGACGCGGGCAATGCCGTCGCGGTCGAGCAGTTCGTAAGGAACGCCTGATTCTTTGAGGACGGCGATGTCTTTGGCGGCGCCATCGAGCTGCGCCTGGGTGCGGAACAGTTGAGTCGTACCCAGGTTGCGAGCCTCGTAGGCAATGCCGGTTTCGGCGCGCAGTTCATCCAGGCAGTCGCGGCTGTACTCGGACAGACGCACCATGCGCTCTTTGTTCACGGCATAACGGCTGGCGGTGCAGTTGCGCAGCATCTGCGCCATCCACAGGTATTGATCGATATTGGCGGTGGCTTTGATGGCCAAAGGCGCGTGGCGTTCGAGCAGCCATTTCATGGCTTTGAGCGGCACGCCCGGTGCAGCCCACGGTGAGGCATAACCGGGTGAAACCTGGCCTGCGTTGGCAAAGCTGGTTTCCATTGCAACGGCGGGCTGACGGTCGATCACGACCACTTCAAAGCCGGCTCGGGCCAGATAATAGGCGCTGGCAGTACCAATGACGCCGCCACCCAATACCATAACTCGCATATTTATATCCCTCATCGCGGCCAGCCGCAGACGTTTATTGTTCAAAGCGAAGATGGGCGCAGTATATGAACCATTGGCTAGTGGAATTCACTGTATAAATGGCTATATTTGGCGACAATTCTCGGCTTAAACGCTTTTGACAAAGGAGATTCTCCTATGCGCACAAATCACCAAACAAAGCGTGAACTGGACAAGATCGATCGCAATATTTTGCGCATTTTGCAGGCCGACGGCCGCATCTCGTTTACTGAACTGGGGGAGAAGGTCGGGCTGTCGACCACGCCGTGTACCGAGCGGGTGCGCAGGCTGGAGCGCGAAGGGATCATCATGGGTTACAACGCCCGGCTCAACCCGCAGCATTTGCAGGGCAGTTTGCTCGTGTTCGTTGAGATCAGCCTCGACTACAAGTCAGGCGACACCTTTGATGAGTTCCGACGTGCCGTGCTGAAACTTCCCCATGTGCTTGAGTGCCATCTGGTGTCAGGGGATTTTGACTATCTGGTGAAAGCGCGCATCAGCGAGATGGCGTCTTATCGCAAGTTGCTGGGGGACATTCTGTTGAAACTGCCCCACGTACGCGAATCCAAAAGTTACATCGTGATGGAAGAAGTCAAAGAAAGCCTGAACCTGCCGATCCCAGATTGAACCTGAGGGTGCTGCCGCGAGCGTTCAGACCAGCACTTGCCGGGTGGTGGCGATGTATTCGTGCACCAGCTTTTCGGCGCTCGGATGAATCATCTCCACAGGGCGTCGGCCATTGGGGCACGGCAATGTCGGGGTGGTGCCGAACAGGCGGCAGATCAACGGGCGCTCTTCATACACCGTGCAACCGTTCGGCCCCAGGTGTACGCAATTGAGCTCGTCCATGGCCGCCGCCTGTTCGGCCGCTGTTTTGCGCGGCAGACGCGCCATTTCTTCGGACGAGGTGGTCACGGGCCCGCAGCAGTCGTGGCAACCCGGTACGCATTCGAACGACGGGATTTGCTGCCTGAGAAAGCGGATTTTGTGACTGTTACAGCTCATTCAGCGCGTACCGATGTTGAAAAGGCCACAGAGTCTGCCTGAAAACCCCTGCCCTAGACAGCGCCGTCCAGCTGTTCTTGCCCCACGGGAAGGGCACGGCTTATGCTCCGTCAAATTTTCCAAACACAAATAATCAGGATCCCGCACATGAACGCCCCTGTTCAGCGCAGCCAGCACACCGCTTCTTATTACGCCGCCAGCAGCTTGCCGCAGCCCGACCATCCGGTGCTGCAAGGTGAGTATGTGGCGGATGTGTGCGTGGTGGGCGGGGGTTTTTCGGGGCTGAACACGGCGCTGGAGCTGGCCGAGCGCGGCATGAGCGTGATCGTGCTCGAAGCACACAAGATCGGCTGGGGCGCCAGTGGTCGCAACGGCGGGCAGCTGATTCGCGGCGTAGGCCATGGCCTTGAGCAGTTTGAAGGCATCATCGGCAAAGACGGCGTGCGCCAGATGAAGCTAATGGGCCTTGAGGCGGTGGAAATCGTTCGCCAGCGGGTGGAGCGGTTCAATATCGCTTGCGACCTGACCTGGGGGTACTGCGACCTCGCCAATAAGCCGCGCGACCTTGAAGGTTTTGCCGAAGAGGCTGAAGCGTTGCGCGCGCTGGGTTATCGCCATGAAACCCGTCTGCTCCAAGCCCATGAAGTGCGTAGCGTGGTCGGGTCTGACCGTTATGTGGGCGGGTTGATTGACATGGGGTCTGGCCACCTGCACCCGCTCAATCTGGCTTTGGGTGAAGCGGCCGCCGCCGTGCAATCAGGTGTACAACTGTTTGAGCATTCAGCGGTGACGCGCATTGATTACGGCCCCGAAGTGCGGGTCCACACAGCCCGGGGGACCGTGCGTGCCAAGAGCCTGGTGTTGGGCTGCAACGCTTACCTGAAAGACCTCAACCCGCAATTGAGCGGCAAGGTGCTGCCCGCAGGCAGTTACATCATTGCCACCGAGCCGCTGAGCGAAGCGCAGGCCCACGCGTTGTTGCCGCAGAACATGGCGGTCTGCGATCAGCGCGTGGCCCTGGACTACTACCGTCTGTCCGCCGACCGACGCCTGCTGTTCGGCGGTGCCTGCCACTATTCAGGACGCGACCCACAGGACATCGCGGCCTACATGCGCCCGAAAATGCTGGAGGTGTTCCCGCATCTGAAAGACGTCCGCATCGATTACCAGTGGGGCGGCATGATTGGGATTGGCGCGAACCGTTTGCCGCAGATCGGCCGCTTGCCAGATCAGCCGAACGTGTACTTTGCTCAGGCGTATTCCGGGCATGGCGTGAACGCCACGCATTTGGCGGGCAAGCTGCTGGCCGAAGCCATCAGCGGACAACACAGCGATGGCTTCGACCTGTTCGCCAAGGTGCCGCACATTACCTTCCCGGGTGGCAAATACTTGCGTTCTCCACTGCTCGCACTCGGGATGTTGTGGCACCGTCTCAAAGAGCTGCGTTAAGCCCCGGCGTTACGAGCGCCAGAACGGCTTGCAACCTTCGTGTTGCGCCATGGTGCGGCTCAGCCCTATGTCGCGCAATTGCTGATCGTCCATCGACAGCAATACGCGACGGGTGCGTGAGCGGTGCCAGAACAGGCCCCAGCGACTGAGACCGGCAGGGGAGCTGGGCCGTTGATAAACCTCCCGCTCCTCTAGCAGTTGCGGGCCGTGCAGTGTCAGACGTACATCGCTCAAACCATTCATCTTCAGGTTCCTTTTGCCTCGGTGGCTACGAGTCAAAAGGATGGCCCTGATCGCGAAACCATGACAGATTCACCGAACTGTTTTTGCGTGCATACAGATGCGGCTTTGTGCCGCTGAATTTCTTAAATGGGCAGCATCTGTACTGGTTTTTAACGTTCGAACCCTTGCCGGGAGTGCTGTCATGACCCTTTACGTCAACCTCGCTGACCTGATCGGTACGCGGATCGAGCAGGGCTTTTATCGACCGGGCGACCGCCTGCCCTCAGTGCGCGCACTGAGCGCCGAGCATGGGGTCAGCTTGAGTACCGTGCAGCAGGCATACAGGTTGCTGGAAGACAACGGACTGGCCTCGCCGCGGCCCAAATCCGGGTATTTCGTGCCGATGGAGCGTGAGCTGCCTGCGTTGCCGGGGATGGGCAAGCCAGCCCAAAGGCCAGTGGAAATTTCCCAGTGGGAGCAAGTCCTGGAGCTGGTCCGCTCGGTGCCGCGCAAGGACGTGATTCAGTTGGGCCGCGGCATGCCTGACGTCACCACGCCGACCATCAAGCCGTTGCTGCGTAGCCTGGCGCAACTGAGTCGCCATCAGGACTTGCCCGGCCTGTATTACGACACGGTGTATGGCGTGCTGAGCTTGCGTGAGCAATTGGCGCGTTTGCTGCTCGACTCTGGCTGCCAGTTAGGGCCTGACGAACTGGTGATCACCACGGGCTGTCACGAGGCGCTGTCGTGCAGTATTCGCGCGGTGTGCGAGCCGGGGGATATCGTGGCCGTGGATTCGCCGAGCTTTCATGGCGCCATGCAGACCCTCAAGGGGTTGGGCATGAAAGCGCTGGAGATCCCCACCGACCCGTTGACCGGTATCAGCCTGGAGGCGCTTGAGCTGGCGCTGGAACAGTGGCCCATCAAGGCCATTCAAGTCACGCCCAGTTGCAATAACCCCTTGGGGTACATCATGCCCGAGCCCCGCAAGCGGGCTTTGGTGGCATTGGCACAGCGCTTCGATGTGGCGATCATTGAGGACGATGTTTACGGCGAACTGGCCTACACCTACCCTCGCCCGCGCACGATTAAATCCTTCGATGACGAAGGACGCGTCCTGCTTTGCAGCTCTTTTTCAAAGACGTTGGCACCGGGCTTGCGCATTGGTTGGGTCGCGCCCGGCCGCTATCTGGAACGGGTGCTGCACATGAAATACATCAGCACCGGGTCCACTGCGCCGCAGCCGCAACTGGCGATTGCCGATTTCTTGAAAAATGGACATTTCGAGCCACATTTACGCAAGATGCGCGCGCAATACCAGCGTAATCGCGACCTGATGCTGGGTTGGGTGAGCCGTTATTTTCCGCCGGGCACTCGTGCCAGTCGGCCGCAAGGCAGCTTTATGTTGTGGCTCGAACTGCCAGAGGCATTCGACACCTTGCGGCTTAATCGCGTGTTGTTGGAGCAAGGCGTTCAGATCGCGGTGGGCAGCATCTTTTCGGCTTCGGGCAAGTACCGGAACTGTTTACGAATGAACTACGCAGCCAAGCCTACGTCCCAGATCGAAGACGCTGTACGCAAGGTCGGCATGGCAGTCAGCCAGTTGTTGTCAGAAAACCCCTTTTAACCTTGCGATGATTGGATTGAGGTCTTGCCGTTGAAATCACTGTGCGCAGTTTTGCTGAGCGTCTTGCTGGGAGGCTGCGCCACGTTGGACGTGCCCCGCGGGCCGAGTCAGGCCATCCCGGCGGCGAAATCCTCCTTCGGGCGTTCCATTGAACAACAGGCAGCGCCCTATCAGGGGCGTTCGGGGTTTCGCCTGCTTCCCAACAGTGGCGAAGCCTTTCGCGCGCGGGCCGAGTTGATTCGCAACGCGCACACCAGCCTCGACTTGCAGTACTACATCGTGCATGACGGTTTGAGTACGCGGATGCTGGTCGATGAGTTGTTGAAGGCGGCCGATCGCGGCGTGCGGGTGCGGATTCTGCTAGATGACACGGCCAGCGACGGGCTCGACGAACTGCTGGCGACGCTCGCGGCGCACCCCAATGTGCAAATCCGGCTGTTCAACCCCTTGCAGCTTGGGCGCAGCACCGGTGTGACGCGAGCCATGGGGCGGCTGTTCAACCTGTCGCGTCAGCATCGGCGCATGCACAACAAGCTGTGGTTGGCCGATAACAGCGTGGCCATTGTGGGCGGGCGCAATCTGGGCGATGAGTACTTCGACGCCCAGCCCGACCTGAACTTCACCGACATTGATTTATTGAGCGTCGGGCCGGTCGCTGAACAGCTCGGGCACAGTTTTGACCAGTACTGGAACAGCGCGTTAAGCCAGCCCATCGGGGATTTTGTCTCGTCGCGCCTGTCCCGGCGCGAGCTGTCCAAGGCCCGAAAAGAGCTGGAGGCGTCACTCAGCCAGGCGCAACGGCGCAACCCGGCGCTTTATGAGCAGTTGGCGTCGTATGAAACCCACCCGCAGCTGGCGGTCTGGCGCAAAGAGTTGATCTGGGCCTGGAACCAGGCCTTGTGGGATGCGCCGAGCAAGGTGTTGTCCAAGGGTGAGCCCGACCCGCATTTGTTGCTGACAACACAGTTGGCGCCGGATCTGGCAGGCGTAAATCAGGAACTGATCCTGATCTCGGCCTATTTTGTGCCGGGAGAAACCGGCCTGGTGTACCTGACCGGCCGCTCCGACGCCGGGGTCGATGTACGTTTATTGACCAACTCGCTGGAAGCCACTGACGTCCCCGCGGTGCATGGCGGCTATGCGCCGTATCGCAAAGCGCTGCTGGAGCATGGGGTCAAACTGTACGAGTTGCGTCGCCAGCCGGGCAGTACAGGCGGCAGCGGCCCGCATCTGTTCAAGACCAGCCTGAGTTCCGATTCGAGCCTGCACAGCAAGGCGATGATTTTCGATCAGCAAAAATCCTTTATTGGCTCATTCAACTTCGACCCCCGTTCCGGGCTGTGGAATACCGAAGTGGGTGTGTTGGTCGACAGCCCTGAATTGGCGGCACAGGCCCGGAAGCTGGCGTTGCAGGGGATGTCGCCCGCCTTGAGTTATCAGCCGGTGCTGGAGGACGGAAACATCGTCTGGCAGACCGAAGACAACGGGCAATTGCACACCCTGAAGCGTGAGCCGGGAAATGGGTGGCGCCAGTTCAATGCCTGGTTCAGCAAGCGTTTCGGTCTGGAAAAGATGCTCTAGGCGGCCGACTGTTCGGCGCCAAACGCGCCCTGACGCAACACCAGAATCACCAGCCCGAACGCCCCGGCTGCCATGAACAAAGGCAGCGCATGGCCACTGACCCATTGGCTGCCCGCCCCTGCCGCCAGCGGGCCGATCAGGCAGCCGATGCCCCACAGCTGGGCCACGTGGGCATTGGCGCGCACCAGCGCATCGTCGCGGTAACGCTCGCCGATCAGGATCAGCGACAACGTGAACAACCCCCCGGCACTGGCACCGAACATCACCCACACCGGCCAGATCAACAGCGTATCGATCAGGAGCGGCACGGCGAGGCTGGACAGCATCAGCGCGGCGGCGCATGCCGTGAACAAGGAGCGGCGCGACAGTTTGTCGGCCAGCGCACCAATGGGCAGTTGCAGCAAGGCATCTCCGACCACCACGGTACTGACCATCGCCAGCGCGATGTCGGTGGTGAAGCCTTGGCGCAGGCAGTACACCGGCAACAGCGTCAGAATCATCGCCTCAAAGGCTGCAAACAGCGCGACAGCCCACGCGATGGCCGGCAAGCCGCGACAAAAACCGAGTAGATCGCTGAAGGTCACGCTGCAGGATTGCGTCACGGGGGCGCCATCGCGGCCCATCAGCAGCAACGGCGAGAGTGTCAGCAACGCGACGCCGATCCAGAAGCCGTAATCGTTTTCAGACCCCACCACCCCCAGAAGCAAAGGCCCGGACAGTTGGCTCAAGGCATACGCGCAGCCGTACAAGGCCACGAGGCGGCCTCGCCATTGCTCGGTCACCAACTGGTTGATCCAGCTCTCGCCGAGGATAAAGATCACGGTGAGCACCACCCCGATCAACAGCCTCAACACCAGCCATACGGGATAACTGGGCAACAAGGCCAACAACCCGATGGACAGCGCGCCGCACCACAGGCACAAACGCATCAACCCTGGCGTGCCGAAGCGTGCCGCGAGCTTGCTGGCAATGCTGGCGCCGACCAGTACCCCAATGGCGGGCATGGCTGCCATCACACCGATGGCAAATCCGCCGTAGCCCCAGCTTTCGAGGCGCAGCGACACCAGCGGCATGCTGACGCCGAGCGCGAGCCCGACGCTCAGGACCGAAGCCAGCACCGCAAAATAAGTCGCCCAACGCATGGGGGTGCTCCTGTGGATCACGTGGTTTCTGTGTGTTCAAGCAACTGTGGGAGCGGGCAGGTCTGCGATGGGTCTGCCGTTGGGCAGGGTCATCGCGAGACTCGCTCGCTCCCACAGGGGTGGTGCGACGGTAAGGTCGGGTGCGTTACAGCTTGATCCAGGTGGATTTCAGTTCGGTGTATTTGTCGAACGCGTGCAGCGATTTATCGCGACCGTTGCCCGACTGTTTGAACCCCCCAAACGGTGCGGTCATGTCGCCGCCATCGTATTGGTTAACCCAGACGCTGCCGGCGCGCAGTGCCTTGGCGGTCAGGTGAGCCTTGGAAATATCGGCGGTCCACACCGCTGCTGCCAGACCGTAAGGCGTGTCGTTGGCGATCTGCACCGCCTCTTGCGCTGTGTCGAAGGTAATAACCGACAGCACCGGGCCGAAGATTTCTTCCTGGGCGATTTTCATCGCGTTGCTGACACCGTCGAAGATGGTCGGCTCGACGTAGGTCCCGCCGGTCTCTTGCAGGATCTGGTTACCCCCGGCAACCAGTTTGGCGCCTTCGGTATGGCCCGATTTGATGTACGACAGCACGGTGTTCATTTGCTGTGTATCAACCAGTGCGCCGACGGTGGTGGCCGGATCCAGCGGGTTGCCCGGCTTCCAGCCTTTGAGGGCTTCGATCACCAGCGGCAGGAATGTGTCTTTGATCGAGCGCTCGACCAACAGGCGCGAGCCTGCCGTGCAGACTTCGCCCTGGTTGAAGGCAATGGCGCTGGCAGCCGATTCGGCGGCCGCTTGCAGGTCAGGTGCGTCGGCAAACACGATGTTCGGGCTTTTACCGCCCGCTTCGAGCCAGACGCGCTTCATGTTGGATTCGCCGGCATACACCATCAGTTGCTTGGCGATTTTGGTGGAGCCCGTAAACACCAGGGTGTCGACGTCCATGTGCAACGCCAGCGCCTTGCCGACGGTGTGGCCGTAACCCGGCAAAACGTTGAACACGCCTGCCGGAATTCCCGCTTCGACGGCCAGTGCGGCGATGCGGATGGCTGTCAGTGGCGATTTTTCGGACGGCTTCAGGATGACGGAGTTACCGGTGGACAGCGCAGGACCGAGCTTCCAGCAGGCCATCATCAGGGGGAAGTTCCACGGCACAATGGCGGCAACCACACCGACTGGTTCGCGTGTCACCAGGCCCAGTTGATTGTGCGGAGTCGCGGCCACTTCGTCGTAAATCTTGTCGATGGCTTCGCCGCTCCAGCTCAGCGCGTTAGCGGCGCCGGGGACGTCGATGCCCAAGGAGTCACTGATCGGCTTGCCCATATCGAGGGTTTCAAGCAGGGCCAGTTCTTCAGCGTTTTGCTTGAGCAGGCCCGCGAAACGGATCATGGTGGCTTTGCGCTTGGCCGGTGCCATGCGTGACCACACGCCCGAGTCGAAGGTTTTGCGCGCGTTTTCAACGGCGCGTTGTGCATCTGCGGCATCGCAGCTGGCAACCTTGCCCAGCAAACGGCCATCGACCGGGCTGAGACACTCGAACGTTTCATTGGAGACCGCAGCGGTGTATTCACCGTTGATGTAGGCGCGACCTTCGATTTTCAGCTGTTGGGCCCGTTGTTCCCAATCAGCACGCGTCAGGGTGGTCATTCGAGTGTCCTCCTCTTATTGATATACATGCACCACGGTTTTCACGCGGCACCTCAGGAATGCTGTCCAATCCACTCATGTGATCGGCACAAGACATGCGCCACCCTAAACCAGTGGCTGTGAGACTTTCAATATATTTGACACGCGTGTCGTAAACGGCGTGGCTTGTTCGTTTTAATAAACATAGACTTTGGCCTTTCTGGCCACACACACCGCAATTTCGGGGGGACAAGCACCATGAGCATCGAAACGATCGTCGATTTCAACACCGCCAAAACCGAGGCTGAACGCTTTCGCCCGGCACCGGAGAAGGTGCTCAAAGGTGACCCGGAGCAAGTTATCCACAACCATTACGACAGCCCCTGCGGGCAAATGAACGCGGGTGTGTGGGAAGGGGCGGTAGGTCAGTGGACGGTTAACTACACCGAGCACGAATACTGTGAAATTGTGCAGGGCGTTTCAGTTTTACGTGACAGGGAAGGTCATTCCAAAACCTTGAGAGCAGGCGACCGCTTTGTCATCCCGGCGGGTTTCCAGGGCACGTGGGAAGTGCTTGAGGCGTGTCGGAAAATTTACGTCGTGTTTGAGCAAAAACGCTGAGAGTGACGAGTTAGAGCGTTGCCCCAAGCCCTGCCATTAGATAATGGCAGGGCTTTTTTGTGTCCGGTTGAATGGGGAGGCAGGACGAATTCAGTTACAGCTCGACGCCCGCCCTGTTGGAAAATACATCCAGACTTTTAAGTGTGCAGCGGTTGATTACATAAACCGGCACGTGGGCTGAATTCGCCCCAACACTTATCTCAATAAGGAACTAACATGAGCGCGTTAACGGTAACGAAAAACACGGCTTTAGCGGCCATTATTACCGCAGTATTTATGTCTGCACCGGCCATGGCTGCGGAAGGTGGAAAGTGCAGGACTGATATTGCCTACAATTCCGTTGTGCCCCTTGATGCCACGCCTGAAAACTTCGAAATATTGCGTAAGGTCTATGAAGCGAAAGATATTCGCGTCGAGCGCAAGGGCGTCGCCTATACCACTGAGTTCAATGAGAACCGTCTGAGAATCGGCGTGGGTACGGATAATAAAGTGAGCTACTACCGCTGCGGGTAACGGGGTGAGAGTCAACGTTTAACAGGGTTAAACGTTTTTGTTGAATTTGACAAGGAAGTGAAATGAGCACGTTATTCAATATGAAAAAAGCAGCCATTGCGTGCCTGGTCGTTTTGGGTGCAGGAAGCGTTCAGGCATCGGCTTCAGAACAGGAACCAGGAACATGCAGCTTGGACTTCGCCCTGACCAAGATCCTGCATGCGGCAACCCCTGAATTTGTAGAAAGCATACGCCAGCGCTCCGGCGCGACGGTGGTTCGGGTCGAAAGGCCCGGTCAGGTCTACACGATGGAATACAACGCAGATCGATTGCGCGTCATCGTCAATAAAAACAATATTATTCAAGGTTATATGTGCGGTTAAGGGTGGCGTATGAAAAGCACACTGAAGGCACAAAATTGCTTTTGTGCAGATGTTTACTGGAAGGGTAAAGACCAGGTACTGCATAAAGTTGCTGCCACCATGAATAATCAGACCGTATTTAAAAATAACGACGGTTGGTTGTTTGCGGGAAAAGATAACTATACAAAGCGCTTAAGTAATGGAATGGTCTGGGATCGTTACTTGGTGCAGTTAAGTTTTTGGTTTGGTTGTTATGTATTTGAGGATGGTCGGCACTTGTATCGTATCGCCGCCTTTACACGCCATCTTGAACAGTCGGATGACCGAAACCATCGGTTTAATGGGCATCATGTTGATATTAGTAAAAACGGCTTTTTAGGTGTGTACGACGTTCACCCCGACTATATTAACGGTGGCGATTATTTAAACAAGTTGTTGTTCCAGCTTGATAACCTCGGAACTGAGGCTTTAAGCATGGGGCAAGTTGTTGAACGTGTGCAGTTGACCAGCCCTTACGGACGTCAGGTTAAAGTAGTGGACGATGAGGGTTACCCTTTGCTGAATGAAAGCGGGGCGGGAGAAGCGGGTTCGTTCACCCTCAAAGTGCTTGAGGTGGGACAGGGGTTACCGTTTTCAGGATGAGGTGTTCAACCTCAAGGGCTGACGCTACCTGCTACCACTCATGCTGAGGTTCCCTTTGGCATGAGCCACAAAAAAGGCCCGCATCGTGAGATACGGGCCTTCTTTGTTAAGAAGAAAAATCAATTACTTGATTTTGGCTTCTTTGTAGATCACGTGCTTGCGAACCCGCGGATCGAATTTTTTGATTTCGATTTTGTCCGGAGTGGTGCGCTTGTTCTTATCAGTGGTGTAGAAATGGCCTGTACCAGCGCTCGACACCAAACGGATCAATTCACGCATGATTAGCTCCCTTAGATCTTGCCAGCGCGGCGGATTTCGGCCAGCACGACAGTAATGCCACGCTTGTCGATGATACGCATGCCCTTGGCGGATACGCGCAGACGCACGAAACGTTTCTCTTCTTCAACCCAGAAGCGGTGATGCTGCAGGTTCGGCAGGAAACGACGACGGGTTTTGTTATTTGCGTGGGAAATGTTATTCCCAGTCACCGGACCCTTACCGGTAACTTGACAGACTCTCGACATGCCTCAGCCCTCTAAAACCACATGCCCAACCCGGCATGGGTTGGCCGCTTAATCTCTCAGTCATTTGGCGCTAGGCGCCGCGTTTCTTTAAGGGTCTTACCGGTTACGCCTACAAACGAAGGAACCGGGCCCCTAGAAAAGAGCGCTGCTTTATACCAGAAAGACTATTGAGCAACAACATGCAGTGTGATTTGCATTGATGGATAAAGGCGGCATTCTAGCGACAATCCGCGCTAAAGCCTATGCCCTATGGGCCCTTACCGCTCGTCGCTGGGTTAAAGGTTTCAGGTGCAACAGGGGGCGTGTTTACGTTCAAGGCGCACGTTGAGCCGCGACGCGACCGCGATGACGAAAACAAAAAAACGGTGTCCGGTCAATTTCCTTGGCCTCCTGAAGCTTCACTAGGGAACGAGTTGCGCTTAAAAGTAGTCATTTGCGCTATAGATCACTAGGGTAGGCCTTTTCCAGACTGCGCCTGCAGATGGGCCAACGACTTGTCAAGGAAACCAACCATGCGCCTCGCTGCCGCCCCTTTATTGTTCTCTTTTTGTTTGGCACCGTTGGCGCACGCCGCCACATTGAGCGTCTGCACTGAAGCCAGCCCTGAAGGGTTCGATGTCGTGCAATACAACTCGCTCAGCACCACCAATGCGTCTGCTGACGTGCTGATGAACCGTCTGGTGGATTTTGATGCACAGGCCGGGAAGTTAGTGCCAAGCCTTGCGCAAAGCTGGTCAGTGTCCGCTGACGGCCTCGTGTACGACTTTAAATTGCGCCCGGACGTCAAGTTTCACACCACGCCCTACTTCACCCCCACGCGCGCGCTGAATGCCGACGATGTGCGCTTCAGTTTTGAGCGCATGCTTGATCCTGCCAACCCTTGGCACAAAGTGGCGCAAAGCGGTTTTCCTCACGCGCAGTCTTTGCAACTGCCTGCACTGATTAAAAGCATCGAGACCCCGGACCCTCAGACTGTCCGCTTCACCCTCACCCATCCGGACTCAACCTTCCTGCCAGCGTTGAGCATGGGCTTTGCTTCCATCTATTCGGCCGAATACGCCGACAAATTGCTGAAGGCGGGCACGCCTGAAAAAATGAACAGCCAGCCGATCGGCACCGGGCCGTTCGTGTTTTCGCGCTTTCAGAAGGATGCCGTGGTGCGCTACAAGGCCAATCCTGACTATTTCGCCGGCAAGCCCAAGGTTGACGGGCTGATCTTCGCCATTACTCCGGATGCCAACGTCAGGCTGCAAAAGCTGCGACGCAACGAATGTCAGATTGCGCTCTCGCCCAAACCGCTGGATGTTGAAGCCGCAGCCAAAGAGGCCACGTTGAAGGTGGCGCAAACGCCTGCATTCATGACGGCTTTCGTGGCGATCAACACTCAGCATCCACCGCTGGATAAACCCGAAGTGCGGCAGGCGATCAATCTGGCTTTTGACAGAAACTCCTACTTGAAAGCGGTGTTTGAAAACAGCGGTCAAGCGGCCAAGGGTGTTTATCCCGCAACCACCTGGAGCTACGCCAAGGATTTGCCGGAGTATCCCCATGACCCGCAAAAAGCCAAGGCATTATTGGCCAAGGCCGGGCTCAAGGACGGCTTCAGTACAACGATCTGGACGCGTCCGACAGGCAGCGTGTTGAACCCCAATCCGAGCCTGGGGGCGCAACTGTTGCAAGCGGATTTGGCGAAGGTCGGGATCAAGGCCGATATTCGGGTGATCGAATGGGGCGAGTTGATACGCCGCGCCAAGGCGGGTGAGCACGATTTGCTGTTTATGGGCTGGGCGGGGGACAACGGCGATCCGGATAACTTCCTGACGCCGCAGTTTTCCTGTGCGGCCGTGCAGTCGGGGACCAACTTTGCGCGTTATTGCGACAAGACGCTGGACAGCTTGATCAGTGAAGGCAAACACCTGAGCGATCAGGACAAGCGCAGTGCGCTGTATCAGAAGGCTCAGGCACAGATTCAACAGCAAGCGTTGTGGCTGCCACTGGCACACCCAACGGCTTACGCGCTGACGCGTAAAGACGTACAGGGTTATCAGGTGAGTCCATTTGGCCGTCAGGATTTTTCCTCGGTCAGCCTCAAGCCTTAACCTTCACATCCACCCATGCTCGACCATGGACAGCGGCTCACCGTCGCCGACAATGAAATGGTCGAGCACCCTCACTTCGATCAGGTCCAGCGCCTCTGTCAGGCGCCGGGTTAGCGTTCTGTCGGCTTCGCTGGGTTCCGGAACACCGGAAGGGTGGTTGTGACAAAAAATCACCGCGGCCGCGTTATGCGCCAGTGCGCGCTTTACGACTTGTCGCGGGTACACGCTGGCGCTGTCGATCGAGCCTCTGAACAATACTTCAAACGCCAGCATGCGATGTTTGGAGTCCATAAACAGACAGCCGAACACCTCGTGGTGCTCATGACGCAGCAACGATTTCAGGTAATCGCGCACCGCTTGCGGGCTCTCCAGCGCGGAGTCGCGACGCAAGCGTTCGGCCAAGTGACGACGTCCCATCTCCAGCACCGCCTGCAACTGGCTGAACTTGGCAGGGCCTAGCCCAAGTTGTCGGCTGAACGAGCCCAAGTCGGCTTCCAGCAATGCTCGCAAGCTGCCGAATTCAGCCAATAAGTGACGTGCCAGATCCACTGCGCTTTTGCCGGTGACTCCCGTGCGCAGGAAGATAGCGAGTAACTCGGCGTCTGAAAGGCTGGCTGATCCTTGCTCTAAAAGTTTCTCCCGCGGACGCTCGGCTGCGGGCCAATCCCTAATGCTCATAACACCTCCATGTCAGTGGGCGCCGCTGTTCCATAGCAGGCGCTGTGTTATCTTAGCCCATCATTTTTGCGTGGCATTTGGCCATTTTCCGCGCAGTCATTATCGAACTAAAAAGGCAGGCCTATGCAGCGGCTGTATCGAAAACGCATTGTTTTGGGCGTCGGCGGCGGCATTGCTGCTTACAAAAGTGCAGAGCTGGTTCGCCGTCTGCTGGATCAAGGCGCTGAAGTGCGGGTAGTGATGACCCGTGGTGGCAGTGAGTTCATCACGCCGCTGACCATGCAAGCCTTGTCCGGCCACCCGGTTCATCTCGATCTGCTCGATCCGGCCGCCGAGGCTGCCATGGGTCACATCGAGCTGGCCAAATGGGCCGATCTGGTGCTGATCGCGCCTGCGACGGCTGACCTGATTGCCCGTCTGGCGCAAGGCATCGCCAACGACTTGCTGACCACCCTTGTGCTCGCGACTGACGCTACGGTTGCCATTGCGCCCGCGATGAACCAGGCCATGTGGCGTGACCCGGCGACCCAGGCCAACACTCAACTGCTGCAAACCCGTGGGGTAAAAGTGTTTGGGCCAGCTTCCGGCAGCCAGGCCTGTGGAGACGTGGGTTTTGGTCGCATGCTTGAGGCTGATGATTTGGTGAGCTGCGCCGCCGAATGCTTCCAGCGTCAGGTGCTGACAGGCAAGCACGTGTTGATTACGGCCGGCCCGACCCAGGAAAACATCGACCCGGTGCGTTACATCACGAACCACAGCTCCGGGAAAATGGGCTTTGCCCTGGCCGAAGCGGCTGTGGAGGCCGGTGCCCGTGTGACCTTGATTACCGGCCCGGTGCATTTGCCGACGCCTGATCGGGTCAACCGAATCGATGTGGTCAGTGCGCGAGACATGCTGGCAGCCTGCGATGCCGCGATGCCTTGCGACATCTTTATTGCCTCGGCTGCGGTTGCGGATTACCGGCCGGAGGTGATCGCGCCGCAAAAACTCAAGAAAGACCCTACAAGTGGTGACGGTCTATTGCTGCAAATGGTCCGTAACCCGGACATTCTCGCCACCATCGCCTCGCGCCCGGATCGTCCGTTCAGTGTCGGTTTTGCTGCCGAAACCGAGCACTTGCTTGACTACGCCGCGCGCAAGCTCAAAGACAAAAACCTCGACCTGATTGTGGCCAATGATGTGGCTAACCCCAGCATTGGCTTCAACAGCGAGGAAAATGCGTGCAGCGTGATTGATCGCCAACTGCATGCCACCGTGTTTGCTCAGACCAGCAAGGGCAAGATTGCCCGTCAGTTGGTTACATTTATCGCCGAACGTCTGAACCAGGTTTAACTCGTATGCACGCTTTACAAGCCAAAATTCTCGATCCACGCATTGGCAACGAATTCCCGTTGCCACAGTACGCCACTCCAGGATCCGCCGGTCTCGACCTGCGCGCCATGCTCAAAGAAGACACCGTGCTGGAGCCGGGGCAGACCCTGCTGATCCCGACCGGTCTGTCCGTGTACATTGGCGATCCGGGCCTGGCCGCGCTGATTTTGCCGCGTTCGGGCCTGGGCCATAAGCACGGTATTGTGCTGGGCAACCTGGTGGGGTTGATCGACTCGGACTATCAGGGTGAGTTGATGGTGTCGTGCTGGAACCGTGGTCAAACCGCGTTCAACATCGCGGTCGGTGAGCGCATCGCTCAACTGGTGCTGGTGCCTGTGGTGCAAGCGCATTTCGAGCTGGTTGAGACCTTTGACGAAAGTCAGCGTGGCGCAGGCGGTTTTGGCCATTCCGGCAGCCTCTGACTATGCTGCATCGGGCCGGGCGCCCTGCCCGGCCTTAATTGATCGTGTGGTAATTCAGGATGAAGTTCGCGCCCGTAGTGTTCCCGTATTCATTACCTGAGCGGATGGCGGCCCTTTGCCACAAGGGCAATGATGCCAATTGGCCTCACGAACTCTCCCGTAAAAACGCCGTCCAACCCTGCAGTTTGCGTTCGATCGCTGACGGTGCGCTGACGTCGAAACGTCCGGCCACCGGGTCGGCATTTGTGTGCCTGAGAATTTCAGCGCATGCCCCAAATTCCCTGAAAGTGGAGTACACCTTGTAATGAGCAGCCCAACTTCGGTCGCCCCTGCATTCCCTGACAGCATTTTTCGTGCTTACGACATACGTGGCGTAGTTCCGGAGACGTTGACCGCTGAAACGGCCTACTGGATAGGTCGCGCAATTGGCGCTGAAAGCCTGGCCAAAGATGAGCCCAATGTGTCGGTCGGTCGTGATGGCCGTCTTTCTGGCCCAGAGTTGGTCGAGCGTTTGATTCAAGGTGTGGCTGACAGTGGCTGTCATGTCAGCGATGTGGGGCTGGTGCCGACACCCGCGTTGTATTACGCCGCCAACGTGTTGGCTGGCAAGTCCGGTGTGATGCTCACGGGTAGCCATAACCCTTCGAACTACAACGGGTTCAAAATCGTGATTGCGGGCGATACGTTGGCCAATGAGCAAATCCAGGCATTGCATACGCGCCTCAAGACCAACGATCTGACGTGGGGCGAAGGCAGCATCGCGAAAGTCGAGATTCTGGAGCAGTACGCGACGCAAATTACCCGTGACATCAAGCTTCAAAAGCGTCTGAAAGTGGTCGTTGATTGCGGTAACGGCGCGGCAGGCGTGATTGCCCCCCAATTGATCGAGGCCCTCAATTGCGAAGTCATCCCGTTGTTCTGCGAGGTGGACGGGCATTTCCCGAACCATCACCCGGACCCGGGCAAGCCGGAAAACCTTGTGGATTTGATCGCGAAGGTCAAGGAAGTCGGCGCTGATCTGGGCCTGGCCTTTGATGGTGATGGCGACCGTGTCGGCGTCGTAACCAATACCGGAACCATGGTCTTTCCAGATCGCCTGTTGATGCTGTTTGCCCAGGATGTGCTGGTACGTAACCCGGCCGCAGAGATCATTTTTGACGTCAAATGCACGCGCCGGCTGATTCCTCTGATCAAGGAATATGGCGGTCGCCCCTTGATGTGGAAGACCGGTCATTCGTTGATCAAAAAGAAAATGAAAGAGACGGGTGCATTGCTCGCGGGCGAAATGAGCGGCCACATCTTTTTCAAAGAGCGCTGGTACGGTTTTGATGACGGCATTTACAGTGCTGCGCGCCTGCTGGAAATCCTCAGTCACCGCCAAGAAAGCGCTGAAGAGGTATTTGCGGCATTCCCGAACGATATTTCTACGCCTGAGATCAATATCGATGTGACGGATGAGAGCAAATTCAGCATCATTAGCGCCCTGCACGATGCCCAATGGGGTGAGGCCGCCGAGTTGACCACCATTGATGGTGTGCGGGTCGATTACCCGCATGGCTGGGGCCTGGTTCGCGCATCCAACACCACGCCGGTGCTGGTGCTGCGATTTGAGGCGGATACCGAGGCCGAACTGCAACGTATCAAGGATGTTTTCCACGCCCAACTCAAGCGTGTGGCACCTGATCTCCAACTACCGTTTTGATCGACTTGTCCTACCGGAGCCCTGAATGACCCTCGAACGTGATGCCGCCTCCAACGTCGCCAAGGTTTTGTCCGAAGCGCTGCCCTACATTCGCCGCTATGTCGGCAAGACGCTGGTGATCAAATACGGCGGCAACGCAATGGAGAACGATGACCTGAAAACCGGTTTCGCCCGTGACATCGTGTTGATGAAGGCGGTCGGGATCAACCCGGTCGTCGTTCACGGTGGCGGCCCGCAAATCGGGGATCTGCTCAAGCGGCTCTCCATCGAGAGCCACTTCATCGATGGCATGCGTGTCACTGATGCGCAAACCATGGATGTGGTTGAAATGGTGCTGGGTGGGCAGGTCAACAAGGACATCGTGAACCTGATCAACCGCCACGGCGGCAGCGCCATTGGTTTGACCGGTAAGGACGCGGAGCTGATTCGCGCGAAAAAGCTGACAGTTACCCGTCAGACGCCGGAAATGACGTCGCCGGAAATCATCGACATTGGCCACGTGGGTGAGGTGGTCGGGATCAATACCGACTTGCTGCACATGCTGACCAATGGTGATTTCATCCCGGTGATCGCGCCGATTGGCGTGGGTGCCAATGGCGAGTCTTACAACATCAATGCGGATTTGGTTGCCGGCAAAGTGGCCGAAGCGTTGAAGGCTGAAAAGCTGATGTTGCTGACCAATATCGCGGGGTTGATGGACAAGCAGGGCAACGTCCTGACCGGGTTGACCACCTCTCAGGTGGATGACCTGATCGCTGACGGTACGATCTACGGCGGCATGCTGCCGAAGATTCGCTGCGCACTGGAAGCGGTGCAAGGCGGGGTGACCACGGCGCACATCGTGGATGGTCGTGTGCCGAATGCGGTCTTGCTGGAAATCTTCACCGACACGGGTGTCGGCACGCTGATTACCAACAGCAAAACTGTGTAAGCCGCGCCACATAAAAAGGCCTCGCCCGACGATCTCGGGCGAGGCCTTTTTTATGGGCGGCGGGTTAGATCCCGTACTGCGCCCGATAGGCTTCAACGGCCGGTAAATGCTGTTTGAGCGCTTCATCATCCGCCAGGAACTGCAAAACCTGGGTGAGAGAAACAATGCTGACGACAGGAATGCCGAAGTCGCGCTCGACCTCTTGAATGGCTGATAACTCGCCGTTGCCGCGTTCCTGCCGGTTAAGCGCGATCAATACACCGGCAGCCCGGGCGTCTTGAGCACCAATGATTTGCATCACTTCACGGATGGCAGTGCCAGCGGTGATCACGTCGTCGATGATCAGTACATTGCCTTCCAGTGGGGAGCCGACCAGACTGCCGCCTTCGCCATGGGCCTTGGCTTCTTTGCGGTTGAAGCACCATGGCATATCACGGTCATGATGCTCGGCCAGCGCCACGGCGGTGGTCGCTGCCAAAGGAATACCCTTGTAGGCCGGGCCAAACAGCACGTCGAAAGGGATGCCGCTGTCTACGATGGCGGCGGCATAGAAGCGTCCCAGCTGTGCCAGCGCAGAGCCCGTATTGAACAGGCCGGCATTGAAGAAGTATGGGCTGGTGCGCCCGGACTTCAGGGTGAACTCGCCGAAGCGCAAAACGCCGCGATCGATGGCAAAACGGATGAAATCGCGCTGATACGCTTGCATGAAAAAAGCCCCTGAATACCGCGGATTTAGCTAAATAGTAAGACGGCGTGTATCATACACGCACGTGATTTTTGGGGCCATTTATGCGGATCATCAGTGTGAACGTTAATGGTATTCAGACGGCAGTCGAGCGCGGTTTGCTCAGTTGGCTGCAAGCTCAGAATGCCGACGTTATTTGCCTGCAGGACACCCGCGCCTCCGCCTTTGAATTGGACGATCCGGCCTACCAGCTGGATGGCTACTTTCTTTATGCCTGCGAAGCTGAAGTCCCTGCCCAAGGTGGTGTGGCTTTGTACTCGCGGTTGCAGCCGAAAGCGGTCATTACTGGGCTCGGCTTCGAAACCGCCGATCGCTACGGGCGCTACCTGCAAGCCGATTTCGACAAGGTCAGCATCGCGACCTTGCTGCTTCCTTCGGGGCAGAACGGCGATGAAGACTTGAATCAAAAATTCAAGCTAATGGACGATTTCGCACGCTATCTGGATAAACAGCGTCGCAAGCGTCGCGAGTACATCTACTGCGGCTCGCTGTATGTGGCGCAGCAGAAACTTGACATTAAAAACTGGCGTGACAGCCAGCAGTCTCCCGGCTTTCTGGCGCCCGAACGTGCCTGGATGGACGAGATTTTCGGCAACATGGGCTATGTCGATGCCCTGCGTGAAGTCAGCCGTGAAGGCGATCAGTACAGCTGGTGGCCGGATAACGAACAGGCCGAGATGCTTAACCTCGGCTGGCGTTTCGACTATCAGTTGCTGACACCCGGCCTGCGCCGTTTTGTCCGTAGCGCTCGGATGCCGCGTCAGCCACGGTTCTCGCAGCACGCGCCCTTGATCGTGGACTACGACTGGACGCTGACTATCTAAGTGTTCGGTCGCTGTCAGAAGAATGCCCGTTTCGAGAGAAACGGGTTTTTTTTTGTCAAAAATACGAGAGGGGGTCGACTGATGGCCGGACCTGTCAGGGATTACATGGAGATACGTTTTGAGGGTGCCTTGCGGAAAAAACGATAAATATATACCGCGGAGTGAGCAGGCAAACCCTAGAGAATGGCGTGGTCCAGTAGGACATTTCATACATTTAAGGGATTAAAAAAATGAATAATGAACAAGTTTCCCAGCTCATCAGCCATTTGATTGGCACCCGTTACGTACCTAGCGTCAAAGCCTATATCAGCGAACTGACGGGCCGCACCCGTGTCGTCGGCGTCAACGAAGTGTCTACCAAAGAGTTCGACACTGACCGAATCAACATTAAAGCTGACGACAACAATTGCATTGTGTCCTTTCAGTTCGGTTGATAGCTGATACACGGCCAAACAAGCATTAAAAAACCCGCACCTTTCGGTGCGGGTTTTTTAATGGGAGCGAGGCAAATTCTGCTGAATGTGCTGGCACATTTACTTGATCGGCCGCCACGTGAATGGATAACGGTAAGCCACGCCATCATTGGCTTTGACCCCGGCGATCACCACCAGCACCACCGCCCCAATCAGCACCAGTCCAAGCAACGCGAAACCGATCAGGATAAACATCAGGACGTAACAAATGGCCGAAGCAATCGCTACCGTGATCTGAAAATTCAGCGCCTCTTTGCCTTGATCGTCGATGAACGGATCGCTTTCGCGCTTCATCTGCCACAGGATCAGTGGGCCGATCAGGCTGCCAAACGGAAACCACATTCCGAGGAACGCCGAGAAGTGACAAAACATGGCCCACTGCCGAGCTTCGCGGCTCGGGCCCGGCTCGGTTTTTGACAGGTCCAGCTCACTCATGGCGTTCTCCGAAGGGTTAACGAAAGGGGTTGTCAGTCTGCCAGTGCGGCGTGTTGCAGTGCAAAAATGTCAGTCATGCCTTTTTGAGCCAGTGCCAGCATGGCGTTCAGCTCGTCTGGCTGGAACGGCGCACCTTCGGCGGTGCCCTGCACTTCTATGAAGCCACCGGTGCTGGTCATTACGACATTGAGGTCGGTTTCGGCAGCCGAGTCTTCAGGGTAGTCGAGGTCAAGCACGGGCTCGCCCTGATACATGCCAACCGATACCGCGGCGATCATTTGTTTGATCGGGTCGCCGCTCTTAAGGCCGCCACGTTTTTTGATCACTTTCAGCGCGTCGACCAGGGCAACCATGGCGCCAGTAATCGAAGCGGTACGGGTGCCGCCGTCTGCCTGAATCACATCGCAGTCGACATAAAGAGTGATATCACCCAGTTTGGACATGTCCAGTGCCGCGCGCAGGGAGCGACCGATCAAGCGCTGGATTTCCAGGGTGCGGCCACCTTGTTTGCCACGGCTGGCTTCACGCTGGTTACGGTCGCCCGTAGCGCGCGGCAGCATGCCGTACTCTGCGGTCAACCAGCCCTGGCCCTGACCTTTGAGAAAGCGTGGAACGCCGTTCTCGACGCTGACGGTGCAAATGACTTTGGTGTCACCGAACTCGACCAGTACAGAACCCTCTGCGTGTTTGGTGTAGTTGCGGGTGATGCGGATCGGACGGAGCTGATCGGCAACGCGACCACTTGGACGTTTCATGTGGGATACCTGTACGGGACGGAAAACTGGCGAGCATTATAAAGGCCATAGACCGGCAGGGTCACATCTAAAACCTCCCTGCGGTGTGTAGGAGGCAACCGTTTAGGCTTTCAGTTACAGCAATTGAAGACGAATCAGCACAACGTGCAGCGTTTCAATGACCGGCGGGTGATGACGACGTGAGTTTTGCGACAGACGTCATTTGGGGGCATCCCCCGCTCTGCGCTACAATCCGCCGCCTTAATGGCCACTTGGCTTAATTCATCAGACCGCGAGGTACCTCCATGGTGCATAGCATGACCGCCTTTGCCCGCGTCGAAAGCGCTGGCACTCAAGGCACCCTTAGTTGGGAGCTGCGTTCGGTCAACAGCCGCTACCTGGAGCCGCATCTGCGTCTGCCCGAGTCTTTTCGGGATCTGGAAGGCGCAGTGCGCGAAGCGCTGCGTCAGGGCATTTCGCGGGGCAAACTGGAATGCACGTTGCGTTTCACTGAGGAAACCACGGGCAAGCCGTTGCAGGTTGATCGTGAGCGCGCCGCGCAACTGGTTGCGGCTGCAGAGACTATCGCCAGTCTGATTAAACAACCCGCTGCGCTGAACCCTTTGGAGGTCCTGGCCTGGCCTGGCGTCCTGGTGGCCGATGCGACTGATCCGCAAGCACTGAATTCGCAGGCACTGGCTTTGTTCAAGCAAGGTCTGCAAGAGCTCAAGCAGGGTCGTGAGCGCGAAGGCGCCGAGCTGGCACGGCTGATCAGTGATCGTCTGACCGCCATCGAAAGCGATGTTGAAACCCTGCGTGAGCTCGTGCCGCAGATGCTGGCAACCCAGCGTCAAAAAGTACTCGACCGTTTTGCTGACATGAAGGCTGAGATGGACCCCCAGCGCCTTGAGCAGGAAATGGTCATGCTGGCGCAAAAAAGTGACGTGGCCGAAGAGCTTGACCGTTTGAGTACCCACCTCCTTGAGGTGCGGCGTGTGCTCAAGTCCGGTGGTGCCGCGGGCCGGCGCCTGGATTTTCTGATGCAAGAGCTTAATCGTGAAGCCAATACACTGGGCTCCAAGGCTTTTGATCCCCGCAGCACGCAAGCAGCGGTCAACCTCAAAGTGTTGATCGAGCAGATGCGTGAACAAGTACAGAATATTGAGTAAGGCTTCCCCTGACATGACCCACAGTACTGGCACCCTTTACATCGTTTCTGCACCTTCGGGCGCAGGAAAAACCAGCTTGGTGAAGGCGTTGATCGACCTTGAGCCGCAAATCCGCGTCTCGGTTTCGCACACCACGCGGGCGATGCGTCCGGGTGAAGTCGACGGCGTGAACTACCACTTCGTCGAGCGCGAAGAATTCGTGAAAATGATCGAGCACGGCGACTTTCTTGAGCGCGCAGAAGTGTTCGGCAACCTCTATGGCACGTCCCAAAGCCATTTGCAGCAGACGCTGGATGAAGGTCACGACCTGATTCTGGAAATCGACTGGCAGGGTGCCGAACAAGTGCGCAAGTTGATGCCGCAGGCGCGTTCGATCTTTATCCTGCCGCCCAGCCAGCAAGCATTGCGTGAGCGTCTGGACAATCGCGGGCAGGACAGCGATGAAATCATTGACGGCCGCATGCGCGAAGCGGTGAGTGAAATGAGTCACTACGTCGACTATGACTACCTCATCATCAATGATGACTTTGCGCTGGCGCTGGAGGATTTGAAGGCTATTTTCCGTGCCAATCGCCTCCAGCAGAAGCGTCAGCAGCAGCGTTATGGCAAATTACTGGCCGAACTGCTCGGCTAAAGGGCTCTTCCCAAAACCCCTGTAAGGCCGTTACATTGGCGCTTACAGACGGTTTTGGGAGAGCGCTCGAAAAATCAGCGCTTCCCTAATGGCTGGTGATTTTTTAAACTGTTCAGTCCGCTCGCCCATCCGGGCAGCGCGCATATTGCATTTGCTACGAGGAAGACCATGGCCCGCGTAACCGTTGAAGACTGTCTAGAACACGTGGATAACCGCTTTGAGCTGGTCATGCTGTCTACCAAGCGTGCCCGCCAACTGGCCACCGGTGGTAAAGAGCCGCTGGTTCAGTGGGAAAACGACAAGCCTACTGTTGTAGCCCTGCGTGAAATCGCTGAAGGCCTGATGAGCTACGAGTTTATCGCCAACGCTGAAATCGTCGAAGACGAACCGCTGTTTGCAGCGTTCGAGGACGAGTCCAACGAGGCGAACTAAGCCTATGCCCGGTCGACGTAGCACGGCGAAGGGTACACAGTTTTGGCAGGAGGCTTACTCTTGCCGAGCATAGACGCCCTCGCCGATCGCTTGTCGGCGTACCTCGGCCCGGACCAGGTCAATCTGGTCCGCCGAGCGTACTACTACGCAGAACAAGCCCACGACGGCCAACGCCGCCGTAGCGGCGAACCGTATGTCACGCATCCGCTGGCAGTCGCGAATATCCTTGCCGACATGCACATGGATCATCAAAGCCTGATGGCGGCGATGCTGCATGACGTCATCGAAGACACCGGTATTGCCAAAGAGGCGCTCGTCGCGCAGTTCGGCGAAACCGTGGCAGAACTGGTTGATGGTGTCAGCAAGCTGACCCAGATGAACTTCGAAACCAAAGCCGAAGCCCAAGCCGAAAACTTCCAGAAAATGGCCATGGCCATGGCGCGGGACATTCGCGTGATTCTGGTCAAACTGGCTGACCGTCTGCACAACATGCGTACCCTCGAAGTGTTGTCCGGCGAGAAACGCCGGCGGATTGCCAAGGAAACCCTGGAAATCTACGCACCCATTGCCAACCGGCTGGGCATGCACAACATTCGAATCGAATTCGAAGACCTCGGTTTCAAGGCGATGTACCCGATGCGTTCGGCGCGCATCTATCAGGCCGTCAAGCGTGCCCGGGGCAATCGCAAGGAAATCGTCAACAAGATCGAAGAGTCGCTGAGCCACTGCCTGGCCGTTGACGGCATTCAGGGCGAAGTCAGTGGTCGCCAGAAACACATCTACGGCATCTACAAGAAGATGCGCGGCAAGCGTCGGGCGTTCAACGAGATCATGGACGTTTACGCGTTCCGCATCATCGTTGATAAGGTCGATACCTGTTATCGCGTGTTGGGCGCTGTACATAATTTGTACAAGCCGCTGCCGGGGCGCTTCAAAGATTACATTGCCATTCCCAAAGCCAACGGCTATCAGTCGCTGCATACCACGCTGTTCGGCATGCATGGTGTACCGATCGAGATCCAGATCCGTACCCGTGAAATGGAAGAAATGGCCAACAACGGTATTGCCGCCCACTGGTTGTACAAATCCAGTGGCGACGAGCAACACACCGGCACCCATGCCCGTGCACGGCAATGGGTCAAAGGCGTGCTTGAAATGCAACAGCGCGCAGGCAACTCCCTCGAATTCATTGAAAGCGTGAAAATCGACCTGTTCCCGGACGAGGTTTACGTATTCACCCCCAAAGGCCGGATCATGGAGCTGCCAAAAGGCTCCACGGCGGTCGACTTTGCGTATGCGGTACACACTGACGTGGGCAACAGTTGCATTGCCTGTCGGATCAACCGTCGTCTTGCGCCGCTGTCCGAACCGCTGCAAAGCGGCTCTACGGTCGAGATTGTCAGTGCCCCCGGCGCCCGCCCGAATCCGGCGTGGCTTAATTTTGTGGTGACAGGCAAAGCCCGCACCCACATCCGTCACGCCCTCAAGTTGCAGCGTCGTTCCGAGTCGGTGAACCTCGGCGAGCGGCTGCTCAACAAGGTGCTCAACGGGTTCAACAGCTCGCTGGACAAAATCCCGGCCGAGCGTGTGCAGGCGATGCTCAACGAATATCGCCTGGAACAGATCGAAGACTTGCTCGAAGACATCGGTCTGGGCAATCGCATGGCTTACGTCGTCGCCCGCCGCCTGATGGGCGAAGGTGAGCAGTTGCCAAGCCCGGAAGGGCCACTGGCCATCCGTGGCACCGAGGGGTTGGTGCTCAGCTACGCCAAGTGCTGTACGCCTATTCCGGGCGACCCGATCGTGGGTCATTTGTCCGCGGGCAAAGGCATGGTTGTGCACTTGGACAACTGCCGCAATATCAGCGAAATCCGCCACAACCCTGAGAAGTGCATCCAGTTGGCATGGGCCAAGGATGTAACGGGCGAATTCAACGTCGAATTGCGCGTCGAGCTGGAGCACCAGCGCGGTTTGATCGCGCTGCTGGCCAGTAGCGTGAACGCCGCCGACGGCAACATTGAAAAGATCAGCATGGACGAACGCGATGGTCGAATCAGCGTGGTCCAACTGGTGGTCAGCGTGCACGATCGCGTGCACCTGGCTCGCGTGATCAAAAAACTGCGTGCCCTTACCGGGGTTATCCGCATCACTCGGATGCGTGCATAGGCCGTCTACCTGCGGCCATTACAAGGAGTCAATCATGACCAAGACTGTTATCACCAGCGACAAGGCACCTGCGGCCATCGGTACTTATTCCCAGGCGATCAAAGCTGGCAATACCGTCTACATGTCCGGTCAAATCCCGCTGGACCCAAACACCATGGAGCTGGTTGAAGGCTTCGAAGCCCAGACCATCCAAGTGTTTGAAAACCTGAAGTCGGTGGCCGAAGCAGCAGGCGGTTCGTTCAAGGATATCGTCAAGCTGAACATCTTCCTGACTGACTTGAGCCACTTCGCCAAGGTCAACGAGATCATGGGCACGTACTTCGAACAACCTTACCCGGCTCGTGCAGCCATTGGGGTTGCAGCCCTGCCAAAGGGTTCGCAGGTTGAGATGGATGCCATTCTGGTTATCGAGTAATGCCCCTCGGCGCAGCGTCCTCATGCTGCGCCAACTCCCCCGCTTTTCCCCGTTTTAAAAGGATTCCACCATGCGCAAAGCGCTAGCCTTGTCACTGCTCACCGTTTTTCTGGGTGGCTGTGCCAACGAACCCGCCCACCGCGATGTCAGTGGTATCTGGATCAACCAGGCTGCGATTGATGCAGCTGCCCAAGGTGGCAACCTGCGTGAAGCGTTGCTGACTTACGGTCCCAACCTTGAGTGGGACATTGACACCCAGCGTGCTCAAGCCCGCTACACCAATGGTTTCGAGCGTGTCGAAGGCAAATTGCAGCCCGAAGACAAGGGTGTGTGGCAGGTTAATTTTTATGGCAGCGCGGCAACGGCCTTGAGTGTGGAGGGCGATGAACTCATCCAGGCTGCGGCTGACGCCGACCCTCAGCAATCTTTCGTACGGTCACGCGTCAATGTGATGGCCGATGACCCGCTTGGAACCAGCTTCGAAAAAGCGCTCAAAGCAGCTTACCTGGGTGGCCCGTGGCGCATTCAGAGCGGCACTGGGCAAGGTGGTACGGTGACGTTTTCACCGGGTGGCCAGCTCACGGGGTTGCCGGGCATGAATGCCTACGCGCTGTGTCTGGCGGGCGATTGTGCGTCGATGAGCGGTGAGTACGACAGCCTGTGGCTGCAGCAGGGTGATGCGGGTGCCGCTCACATTTTCGTGCGTAAAGGTAAGCAGCTCGAAATCTTTGAAGCGCTGGATGCATCGCAACCTGACGAAATGCCTCAGTTGTATCCGGGCAAGCGTGAATGGGTGCTTGAGAAACAGAGTTAAGCGTGCGCGGGAGCTTGATTAACAGCTCCCGCCCTCCTCTCTGAATTAAGACTGCCCTGCCAGAATTGCCGCATAACCTTCACGGTAGCTCGGGTAGCGCGGTTCCCAGCCCAATGCCCTGGCCCGCGCGTTGCTGCACCGCTTGCTACCTGCGCGTCGCACGCTAGCTTCGTCGCTCCATTGTGTGACGCCCAACTGCCCGCGCAGCCAGTCGACCACATCTGCCAGCGGTGCAGGCTCGTTGTCGACACCGATGTAACAATCGTCCAGCTTTTTGCCCTGCCGGTGCGCTTCTAACAGAAAGGCCAGCAACCCGCCCGCATCGTCCGCATGAATGCGATTGCCATACAGCGGCGGATCACGCTCTACGCGATAGCCTTTGCGCACTTGCCCCAGCAGCCACTCCCGGCCCGGTCCATAAATGCCGGTCAGGCGTACAACGCTGGCGGGGATGCCGCTGTTCAACGCGAGCTGTTCGGCGTCGAGCATGATGCGGCCTGAATACCGGGTGGCTTCGGCCGGGGAGTTCTCATCGACCCATTCCCCGCTTTGCTGCACATACACACCGCTGCTGGAGACAAACAACAAGTGCTTGGGGTGCTGGTTGTGCTGTTTCAGCCAGCTCAACGCGTGGGTGAGGGCTTGCACATACGCCGCTTGATAGCCCGCTTCGTCATGCTCGGTCGCGGCAACGCTATAGACGACGTAATCAATCTGTTCAGTGGGCCATTGGGCCGGGCACTGCGCGTTGAACAGATCAGCGGGAACGCCGATCACCCCCTTGGGCAGTCGATCAACGGAGCGTCGCAATCCGTACACCTTCCAGTCGGCATCCATCAGTTGGGCAGCAAGTCGGCTTCCGACATCGCCACAGCCGACGATCAAAACAGCGCCTTTGGTCATCTCAAACTCCTAAAGAAAAGCAACAAAGCGGCACGAAAAGGTCAGACGTTGGTCGTGACACTGGAAAAAAACAGGTGCTATTGCTTTTGTTAACAAGAATTACTTGCAATAATAACGCATCATTTGTCCTTGGTCTTACACGCGTTGTAGGGCAAAACCCTAATACTTTCTCAGGTCCGGCTAGCATGACACGCAATCATTCCACCGCTTCGCCAACCCAGCCGTTGAGCCCGACACGTCTTTGGCGTGGAGTGGCGGCGCTGATGTTCAGCCTGTTACTTGCTCCTGCTGCGGCGTTTGCCGATGAGCCAACGACGCCTGCCACCCAGCCTGCTGCCGTCGCGCCTGCTCCGGCGGATGCGGCAGCTCCTGCCACGCCTCCTGTTGCCACTCCTGACGCTACTGCGCCGGCCAATGCTGCTGACGGTGCTGCGGTGCCCGCTGAAGACGCACAACAAATCGTCGCCGAAGAAGGCAACAGCCTGGGCATGGCCCACGACCTGTCGCCTTGGGGCATGTATAAAAATGCCGACATCATCGTCAAAATTGTGATGATCGGTCTGGCTATTGCTTCGATCATTACCTGGACCATCTGGATTGCCAAAGGGTTTGAAGTGCTGGGCGCCAAGCGTCGCCTGCGTACCGAAATCGCCAACCTGAAAAAGGCCCGCACCCTTAAGGAAGCCAGCGAGTCGGCCGCCAAAGAAGGCACCCTTGCTCACCTGCTAGTGCAAGACGCTCTCGAAGAGATGCGTTTGTCGGCAAACAGCCGTGAAAAAGAAGGCATCAAGGAGCGTGTGAGCTTCCGCCTGGAGCGCCTGGTTGCGGCATGTGGCCGTAACATGAGCAGCGGCACAGGTGTATTGGCCACCATCGGTTCGACTGCCCCGTTTGTCGGCCTGTTCGGGACCGTGTGGGGCATCATGAACAGCTTCATCGGCATCGCTAAAACGCAAACCACCAACCTGGCTGTTGTTGCGCCCGGTATTGCCGAAGCCCTTCTGGCGACGGCTTTGGGCCTGGTTGCAGCGATCCCGGCGGTCGTGATTTACAACGTCTTTGCCCGCTCGATCACCGGCTACAAGGCCCAGGTGGCAGACGCGTCGGCCGAGGTGTTGTTGCTGGTCAGCCGTGACCTCGATCACCTGCCGCCTGAGCGCAGCTCGCAACCGCACATGGTGAAAGTGGGGTAATCGGCCATGGGCCTGCATTTAAAAGAAGGCGCAGACGATCTCGCCGAGAACCATGAAATCAACGTCACGCCCTTCATTGACGTGATGTTGGTGCTGCTGATCATCTTCATGGTGGCCGCTCCGCTGGCCACTGTGGACATCAAAGTGGACCTGCCCGCTTCGACGGCCAAGCCTGCGCCTCGTCCCGAGAAGCCGGTGTTTCTGAGCGTCAAGGCTGACCAGCGTCTGTTCCTGGGCGAAGAGCCGGTATCGGTCGAAGCGCTGGGCCCGACCCTGGATGCCCGCACGCACAACAACAAGGACACGACGATCTTCTTCCAGGCCGATAAAGGCGTGGATTACGGTGACTTGATGAGCGTAATGGATGCATTGCGCGCAGCCGGTTACTTGAAGGTGGGTCTGGTCGGACTTGAGACGGCAGCCAAGAAATGAGCATGACGCGCCAAAAGATGACGCGTTACGGAATCAGCCTGGCCGTGGTATTGGGCGTCCATGCAGTGGCGGTTATCCTCGCCCTGCAATGGTCTAACCCGCGCGCGATCGAACTGCCGCCTCAGGCGATGATGATCGATCTCGCGCCACTGCCGGCACCGCCTCCTCCTGCGCCGCCGAAAGTGGTGACCCCACCACAGCCGCCGGCACCGGTAGAAGAGTTGCCGATCCCCAAGCTGGCCGAAGCGCCCAAGCCGAAGATTTCCGTTCCTAAACCGGTCAAGCCCAAGCAGAAGCCGCAGCCTCCCAAGCCTGTGGAAAAGAAGCAGGAGCCGGTCAAAGAGAAACCTTCTGAAGAAAAACCGAGCGATGCGACGCCTACCAAGGCGCCAAGCGAGAAGTCAGCCGCACCGGTCCAAGGGCCGTCGGCACAACAGTTGGCGGCGAAGGCCAGTTGGGAAGGCGCCTTGCTGGCTCACCTGGGCAAGTACAAAAAGTACCCGGCGGCTGCTCAGTCGCGTGGCAAGGAAGGCCTGAACCGGCTGCGCTTCGTAGTCGATGCCGAGGGCAAGGTGCTGTCCTATGAGTTGGTAGGACGCTCGGGCAACGCCGATCTGGACCGGGCCACCCTGGAAATGATCCGCCGGGCACAGCCGCTGCCCAAGCCTCCGGCAGACATGCTGACCAACGGCAGCATCGAAATTGTGGCGCCTTTCGTTTATTCGATCGATAAACGTAGGCGCTAATATCAGAAAGGGCACCGCGAGGTGCCCTTTTTGCGTCTGCTAGCGCAAGAAAACAGCTCAGGCACTGATTAGCGACTGTAGCTACGTGGGTAATGTCTGATAACGTGCGTCTATCGATTGCAGCCGTTATGCTTTGGCCCGCAACCACATGGACGCCCGCTATGACTCTTACAGAATTGCGTTACATCGTTACTCTTGCCCAAGAGCAACATTTCGGCCATGCGGCTGAGCGTTGCCACGTCAGCCAACCGACCCTCTCGGTGGGCGTGAAAAAACTGGAAGACGAACTCGGTGTGCTGATTTTTGAGCGCAGCAAAAGCGCCGTGCGACTCACGCCCGTGGGTGAAGGCATTGTGGCCCAGGCCCAAAAAGTACTGGAGCAGGCGCAAGGCATTCGCGAGCTGGCCCAGGCGGGTAAAAACCAGCTGACTGCCCCGCTCAAGGTCGGCGCGATCTACACCGTTGGCCCCTATCTGTTTCCGCACCTGATCCCGCAACTGCACCGGGTCGCCCCGCAGATGCCGTTGTACATCGAAGAAAACTTCACGCATGTGCTGCGCGACAAACTGCGCAACGGCGAACTGGACGCGATCATCATCGCCCTGCCGTTCCAGGAAGCGGACGTGCTGACCTTGCCGCTCTACGACGAGCCGTTCTACGTGCTGATGCCGAGCGAACACCCGTGGACCAAAAAAGAAACCATCGACGCCAGCCTGCTGAACGACAAGAGCTTGTTGTTGCTGGGTGAAGGCCATTGCTTCCGCGATCAGGTGCTTGAAGCGTGCCCGACCCTGACCAAAGGCAATGACGGCGCCAAGCACACCACGGTGGAATCCAGCTCGCTCGAAACCATTCGCCACATGGTGGCCTCCGGTTTGGGGATTTCGATCCTGCCGCTGTCGGCGGTAGACAGCCATCACTATTCCCCCGGCGTGCTGGCGGTACGTCCACTGACGCCGCCCGTGCCATTTCGGACGGTTGCGATTGCATGGCGCGCCAGTTTCCCGCGGCCCAAAGCCATTGAGATCCTCGCTGATTCGATTCGCCTGTGCTCGGTGGCCAAGCCGCCCGCGGCGACATAAGTGCTGCCATGACCGAGTTGTCGAAGGTGTCGGTCACTGCGCTCAAGGGTGTGGGCGAGGCCATGGCCGAGAAATTGGCCAAGGTCGGGCTGGAAACCGTACAAGACGTATTGTTCCATTTGCCGCTGCGTTATCAGGACCGTACCCGCGTCGTGCCCATCGGCGCGTTGCGGCCGGGTCAGGATGCGGTGGTCGAAGGGCGGGTGATCGGCGCCGATGTGGTCATGGGCAAGCGTCGCAGTCTGCTGGTGCGTATCAATGACGGCACCGGCGGCCTGAGTCTGCGCTTCTACCACTTCAGCAATGCGCAAAAGGAAAGCCTCAAGCGCGGCACCGAAGTACGGTGTTACGGCGAAGCGCGTCCCGGCGCATCGGGGCTGGAAATCTACCACCCGGAGTACCGCGCCATCACGGGCGATGAGCCGCCTCCGGTGGACACCACCCTGACCCCGATTTACCCCACGACGGAAGGCTTGACCCAACAACGGCTGCGCCAGTTAAGCCAGCAAAGCCTGGCCATGCTGGGACCGCGCAGCCTGCCGGACTGGCTGCCGCCGGAGCTGGCCAAAGACTATCAACTGGCCCCGCTGGACGAAGCGATTCGCTATTTGCACCAGCCGCCGGCCGATGCGGATGTAGAAGAGCTTGCCCTCGGCCATCATTGGGCTCAACACCGGCTGGCTTTCGAAGAACTGCTCACCCATCAGCTCTCCCAGCAGCGGCTGCGTGAAAGCCTGCGGTCGCTGCGTGCTCCGGTTTTGCCCAAGGCCAAACAGCTGCCTGTTCAATTTTTGAACAATCTTGGGTTTTCGCCCACGGGTGCCCAGGTCCGTGTGGGCAACGAAATTGCCTACGATCTCAGTCAGCACGAGCCCATGCTACGTCTGATCCAGGGCGATGTTGGCGCCGGTAAAACGGTGGTCGCGGCCATGGCGGCGTTGCAGGCGCTGGAGGCAGGCTATCAAGTGGCATTGATGGCGCCAACGGAGATCCTCGCCGAGCAACACTTCATCAGCTTCAAACGCTGGCTGGAACCGCTGGGGCTTGAAGTGGCGTGGCTGGCGGGCAAGCTCAAGGGCAAGGCACGCGCCTCTGCGCTGGAGCAGATCGCCAATGGCGCGCCGATGGTGGTGGGCACGCACGCGTTGTTTCAGGATCAAGTGCAGTTCAAGAACCTGGCCCTGGTCATCATCGACGAGCAGCACCGTTTCGGTGTTCAGCAGCGGCTGGCCCTGCGCAATAAGGGGGCGGGCGGTGTGATATGTCCGCACCAATTGATCATGACCGCCACCCCGATCCCGCGCACGCTGGCCATGAGTGCTTACGCTGACCTCGACACGTCGATCCTCGACGAATTGCCCCCCGGCCGCACGCCCGTCAACACCGTGCTGGTGGTCGACACCCGGCGTGTCGAAGTGATCGAGCGGGTGCGCGCTGCGTGTGCCGAAGGCCGTCAGGCGTACTGGGTGTGCACCTTGATCGAAGAATCTGAAGAGCTGACCTGCCAGGCGGCAGAAACTACGTTTGAAGACCTGTCCAGCGCCTTGGGCGAGCTGCGCGTCGGCTTGATTCACGGCCGCATGAAAGCCGCAGAAAAGGCCGAAGTCATGGCGTGTTTCAAGGCCGGTGAGCTGCAATTGCTGATTGCTACCACCGTGATTGAAGTCGGGGTCGACGTGCCCAACGCCAGCCTGATGATTATCGAAAACCCCGAGCGTCTGGGCCTGTCGCAATTGCACCAGTTACGCGGCCGCGTCGGGCGTGGCAGCGCCGTCAGCCATTGCGTGCTGTTGTACCACCCGCCGCTGTCGCAAATCGGCCGTCAGCGTTTGGGCATCATGCGCGAGACCAACGATGGTTTCGTTATCGCGGAAAAAGACCTGGAGCTGCGTGGCCCCGGCGAAATGCTCGGCACCCGGCAAACAGGCCTGCTGCAATTCAAGGTCGCGGACCTGATGCGCGATGCTGACCTGCTGCCTGCGGTGCGTGATGCCGCGCAAGCCCTCCTGGAGCGTTGGCCAACCCATGTCAGTCCGTTGCTGGACCGATGGTTGCGGCATGGCCAGCAATACGGGCAAGTCTAAAGCGCGTTCAGTAAATAGATCAGCGGCCGATTAACTGCCTAATAACCACATTCGAGTTGTAAGAACCGGACACACATCATGACTGAAGTCGCCAGCGCCCCAACCTCCCCGAGCACACCCTCCGTTATCCGGGAATTGCTCGGCGAGTTGGCCATCCCATACCGGGAAGTCATTGACCACCCCGGCCTGAATCCCGCCCGCAAGGTCCAAGCCGCACTGCTCGATGATTCGGTCGGTGCACTCATGGTGCTGTTCCCGCAGAGCCATTTGCTCGACCTCAACCGTTTGGCGGAACTGACCGGTCGGCGCATGACGGCTGTGGCTCCGGCCGCGCTGGAACGCATGCTCGGCAAACACGAACTGACGTTGTTGCCGGGGTTGCCGGCGCTCACCAGTTCGCCTTGTCTGTATGAAGAGCAACTGCTGCAACAGCCGCTGCTGCTGATTAATGCCGGGGAGTCGGGCCTGTTGCTGGAGATCTCGCAAGAGGACTTCAAAAGCATGCTGACCAAAGCCAGCGCGGGCCGTTTTGCCGAACCGCTGGCGGGGATCAAACTCAACCTTGATCGGCCCGATGACGACAGCGAAGCCATCACTGAGGCGGTGCATGCGTTTACGGCGCGCCGCATCCAGCAGCGGCTGGAAGCCACCATCGAGATTCCACCGCTGGCCGAAACCGCACGCAAAATCATCCGCTTGCGCGTCGATCCCAACGCCACCATCGACGACATCACCGGGGTTGTCGAAACCGACCCGGCGCTGGCGGCTCAAGTAATGAGCTGGGCGGCGTCGCCGTACTACGCGTCGCCGGGCAAGATTCGCTCCGTAGAAGATGCCATCGTGCGGGTACTGGGTTTTGACCTGGTGATTAATCTGGCGTTAGGTCTGGCCTTGGGCAAAACCCTGAGCTTGCCCAAGGACCATCCGCAATCGAGCACGCCTTACTGGCAGCAGTCGATTTACACGGCGGCGGTCATTGAAGGGTTGACCCGCGCCATGCCCCGGGCCGGCCGCCCTGAAACCGGTCTGACCTATCTGGCGGGTTTGCTGCACAACTTCGGTTATCTGCTGTTGGCGCACGTGTTTCCGCCACACTTTTCGCTGATTTGCCGGCATCTGGAAGTGAACCCTCACGTCAGCCACAGCCTTGTCGAACACCATTTGCTGGGCATTACGCGCGAGCAAATCGGCGCCTGGCTGATGCGTTACTGGGACATGCCTGACGAGTTGGCGACCGCGCTGCGCTTCCAGCACGACCCGCATTACACCGGGGAACATGCCCAGTATCCGAATCTGGTGTGTGTGGCCGTTGGCCTGTTGCGTAGCCGAAGCATCGGTCACGGGCCTTATGAGCCGCTGCCGGACGCGTTGTTTGAAAGCCTTGGCGTGACGCGCGAGAAAGCCGAAGACGTGGTCAGCAAAGTGCTGGAGGCTGAGGTGCTGCTGCGTGAGCTGGCAGCGCAGTTCAGTCAGGCGTAAAGCCGCCACGCCACTCAATGCCCTCTCCCGGCGGGAGAGGGTCAGGATTCACTGGGCTTTTGGTTTTTTGCGCGGTTTGAGGTATTTGGTCAGGCCCTGAAACCAGATCACCTGTGCCGGATTACCCTTGATCTGAATCGATTTGTCCTGAATCCCGGTCATGAATGCCAATTGCTTGTTCTTGGCCTGCAGGGTCGCAAACCCGTACGCCGCATCCTTGAACGCAATCGCAAAAGCCGGTTCCGGGTACAGCCCGGCGTGGCTGGTGATGCGTTGGTTTTTGACCTTGAAGTGACGGGCAACCTTGCCATCGAGGGTTTGCAGCTGGAACACCAGATCCTTGTCCACCAGTTGCTGCTGGAACGCGGGGTTTTTACGGCTGGCCTTGCTCATCAGGAAGCCCAGCATCCAGAGCAAAAAACGAAATTTCATCTACGCGGCCTCAGGGAAAAATAAATGGCCGGCGCAGTGTAGCGATTTGCTCAGGGAACGCCATATATCTGTAGGGATAGGCGTAGATAGGCGAGATTTTGCCACTTATGGCCGCACGATTGTCTCATTGTCTATCAAGAATGGGCGACTGGCCGGGCCAGCGTGCCCATTCTTCATGGCCAGGTGCAGCTAATGGCCGGGCGAAGACTAAGGGTTGACGCTGTCTTTCAGGAATTTGCCAGGCTTGAATGCAACCGTGTTGCTGGCTTTGATCGTGACCGGCTGGCCCGTTTGCGGGTTTTGACCGGTACGGGCGCCGCGATGGCGCTGCAGGAACGTACCGAAACCGACCAGCGTGACGGTGTCTTTGCGATGCAGGGCGCCGGTGATTTCTTCCAGTACCGCATTCAGGACACGGTTGGCTTGTTCTTTGGTGAGGTCAGCCTTTTCAGCGATGGCGGCGGCGAGATCTGGTTTACGCATGATGAAGCCTCTTTGACGGTTTTTTGTTGTTATGTCCGTGCTGCTCTCTGTGGAGCAACGCCTAAGGCGCCGCAGGCTCTACGCTGCGGCAGACCGGTGTGAGAATGGCATGCGGCCAAAGCCGACGCCAGCATCGATCCGGCCTTTGTTGCCCCAAGGCAAAGGCATATGCGACAGAATTCGCAGCATTTACGCCAAAAGCGCAGGCAGCTCTTTGTTGAGCGCCAATTTCTCGCGAACGGCTTCGCCTGTCAGTGCATAGCCCAGCAATTTGCCATCAGCATCGCGGCACAGCGCCTTGATATCAGCGCCAGCGCCTTCAACCGACCACACGCCTTCGCAGCCACGGGGTACAGGCGAGACCACCAAGGGGCACACCGGCGTTTTGACGGTGATCGGCATGGCGCCGTAGCTGACGGCCGTCGGGTTGCCCGCCAGGGTTTGTGCGAGCGCGCGGGCGCAGCTCATCAACGGCATCACGTACAGCAAGCTCAGGCCTTCCACCTCGGCGCAGTCCCCGAGCGCGAAAATGTTGGCGTGGGAGGTTTTGAGCAGGCGATCCACTTCGATCCCGCGATTGACCCGAATCCCGGCAGCCGCCGCCAAGTCGATGCGCGGGCGCAAACCGATGGCGGACACCACCACGTCGCACGAGATGACGCTGCCGTCGGACAGCTGTGCGTGCAGCCCGTCCTCAGTCCGTTGCAGGCGGGTCAGCACCGGCCCGAGGTGAAAGCGTGCGCCGAGCCCTTCGAGGGCTGTTTTCACCGCCGTGGCGGCAGCCGGGTGCAGCAGGGTGGGCATGATTTGTTCGCACGGGGCGACCAGGTCCACTTCATAGCCGCCAGCGATCAGGTCATTGGCAAATTCGCAGCCAATCAGACCGGCGCCCAATATCAGCACACGGCGCTTGCCCGCAGCCGCGGCGCGAAAGCGTGCGTAGTCTTCCAGATCGTTGATCGGGAAAATCGCGTCCTGAGCGTCACCTTCTACCGGCACCTGCACCGTCTGCGCGCCCCACGCCAGAATCAGGTCGCGATACGGGACGGCTTCTTCACCGATCCACAATTGTTTATGGCCGGGGTCGATGCCGCTGATGCGCGTATGGGTGCGCACTTGGGCCTTGAGTTGCTCGGCCATCGCGCCCGGCATGGCCATGCTCAGGCCGTCGGCTTCTTTGTTTTTGCCAAAACCGGTGGAGAGCATGGGCTTGGAGTAGGAGCGCCCGTCATCGGCCGTGATTAACAACAGTGGGGTTTCGCTGTCCAGTTTGCGAAACTCCCGAGCCAGGTTGTAGCCGGCCAGCCCGGTGCCCACGATCACGACAGGTGCGTTCATTCCATTCTCCATAGGGGTCAAACTCAAAAAAGGATCAGTTGATTTCGATCATCTCGAAATCCAGTTTGCCGACGCCGCAGTCCGGGCACAGCCAGTCTTCGGGCACGTCTTGCCACAGGGTGCCGGGCGCAATGCCGTCATCCGGCCAGCCATCGGCTTCGTTATAAATCAGTCCACAGACGATGCATTGCCACTTTTTCATGGGGATTTCCTCGGGTTCAGGCTTAGACAAGCCCACGGTTTCTTAACAACGGCACGTGGTGCTAGGTGAAATCAGGGCGTTTTGTACTGATCGCACGCCGCAGATGCAAGCCTGATGACGACCAATCGGTACTCAAGCGCTCAGGGCAAGGGCAGCGTGATAAGCTCGGCGCCCTCAATGGCTGCCAATTATGACCGACTGTGCCGCACATGACTTCCCCGTTGATCTCCCCCGTCTGGCTTGAGCAAAGTCAGCTTGGCGCCCTGCCCGACGCCCTCACCCTCGACTGGTTGTTCGATGAAGGCTCCCTGACCCGCCGCCTCACTGCTGTGTCGAATGACCACTTCAGCGTGTCGCCACTGTTTGAAGGCTGGCAAACCCTGCGCGAGGACGAATGCCGCGTCCTGGAGTTGCCCGCTGGCAGTCTGGGCTGGGTGCGTGAAGTGTGTTTACGCGGGCATCAGGTGCCGTGGGTGTTTGCCCGCAGTGTGGCGTCCAAGTCCGCCCTTGAAGCGGGTGGTTTGAATATGGACGCGCTGGGCACGCGTTCGCTGGGCGAGTTGTTGTTCAGCGATCAGGCGTTCGAGCGTGGCCCGTTGCAGGTGTGCCGCTACCCTCGGGACTGGTTGCCGGACGCCGACCGCACCGACAACCTGTGGGCGCGGCGCTCACGTTTTATGCGCGGGTCGTTGAGTGTGCTGGTGGCTGAAGTGTTTTTACCCAACCTGTGGGCCGCAGTGAGTGCCCGGCCGGAGACCAACTGATGTACGTGCGTTTGCTCAAATCTCTCAATCGCCTGAACCCCCGCGCATGGGACTTCATCCAGCTGACGCGCATGGACAAACCCATCGGCATTTACCTGCTGTTGTGGCCCACCCTGTGGGCGCTGTGGATTGCCGCTAAAGGGGTGCCCTCCCTGAGCAACCTGCTGATTTTCGTCTTCGGCGTTATCCTGACCCGGGCCGGTGGCTGCGTGATTAACGACTTTGCAGACCGCAAGGTCGACGGCCACGTCAAACGCACTGAACAACGCCCTTTGGTGAGCGGAAAAATCAGCAGTAAAGAAGCATTGGTGTTTTTTGCCCTGCTCATGGGGGTCAGCTTCCTGCTGGTGCTGTGCACCAATGCGACCACCATCTGGCTGTCCTTCGGGGGCCTGGCATTGGCGGCCAGCTACCCGTTCATGAAGCGCTACACCTATTACCCGCAAGTGGTGCTCGGTGCTGCGTTCTCGTGGGGCATGCCGATGGCGTTCACGGCCGAAACCGGCAGCCTGCCTGCGGCGGCCTGGTTGCTGTACATCGCCAATCTGCTCTGGACCGTGGCCTACGACACCTACTACGCCATGACTGACCGTGAAGACGACCTGAAAATCGGTGTCAAATCCACCGCCATCCTGTTCGGTGATGCGGATCGCGTGATCAACCTCAGCCTGCAAGGCCTGGCGCTGGGTTGCTTGTGGCTGGCCGGGACGCATTTTGAGTTGGGCGGCTGGTTCCACCTGGGTCTGCTGGTGGCTGCGGGCTGCTTCGTGTGGGAGTTCTGGTACACCCGCGACCGCGATCCGCAGCGTTGCTTCAAGGCCTTCTTGCACAACCACTGGGCCGGGTTGGCAATCTTCGTCGGCATCGTCCTCAACTACGCCCTGGCCTGACCCTGGTCAGATCAGCGCTTACGGCTGGGGCATCAAGCGCAAGGTGCTACGGGTGTTGAGCTGCACATCGGCTTCTTCCAGGTACGGTTTGTCGTACTGGCCTTCAATGTAGCTTTGCGCCTGATCCTTATAGTGCTTGTCGAACGGCACCCCGCTCTGGCCCACCGGGTTGATGGTCAGGGTGTGGGTCGGGTCTGCGAAATCGATCAAACGCCGCGTGGACGGGCCGTAACTCACCGGCCACGGCGCCGGCCCGAGTTTGGCCGACAGGTTATTGGGCACTTCATGGCTCCCCGGCGCGTCGAACGGGCCGACGTTGAGCAGCCAGTCCAGCGGCTTCTGTTTGCCCAGCGGGTGTTCTTGGGTCAGCGTGTGCGCCCGTCCCCACTGCCAGTGCGCGGGATCGTCCCCCAAGGTGGCTTTGAGCGCAGTGATGCTGTTTTGCCAGGCGACCAGCACCGTGTCGGCCCGCGACTCTTTGGCCAGTGTGTGGCGATTGTCCCACCACGGCGATGCCGGATTGGCAATCAGGCGAGGTAGCGCTTCATCCACCAACCGGGTGGTCAGCAGAATGTCGAAGAAGGCATCGCCCAACTCATCCTGCATCGCGGCATCGGCCAGGCTGAACAGCAATTGATTGAACAGCGTGGCACTGGTGGACTCCAGCGGGTAGTCGCCTTGCCACTGCGCCAGTTGCTCCACCAGTTTGAGTTCGGCCGGGTCGCTCACCACCTTGCGCAGTACCGGCAGCAGGGCGGTGAGCACGCGCGGCCCATAACCTGTGGTGGTGCCCAGTTGCAGCGCCTGACTGTTTTTCAGGTTCCACTTCACACCGGGGGCGCTTAGCTGTCGATCGAGCTGCTGGCCGCGGTCCGCCAGGTTGTAATAGCCCGCAATCTCAATGCCGGCGGGTGAGACCGGCTGGAAGTTGGCCGACACGATATAGCCACGTGGCGGGTTCACTTCCTGCGGGTTGGCGCTGAACGGGTAAAACCCGGGCTTGTCGGCCTGCGCGGTGCTGCCATCCAGAATGAACGCCGGGTTCACCCCGGCCGCACGTTTGGGCAATTGCGCGGCGGCCCACCAGCCGATGTTGCCTGAGGCATTGGCCCAGACCACATTGAGCCCCGGCGAGTGGATGTACGTCGCGGCCTGACGCGCTTTGCTGACCGTGTCCGCGCGGTTGAGCCGGTAAAAACCTTCCAGAATCGGGTTTTTGGTTTCCAGAAAGCCCCACCACATGGCGATGGGCGTATTGCCAGCGATGCCACCCAGCACGTCGTTGATGATCGGCCCGTGTGGCGACTGACGCAGTACCAGCGTCACGGGGGCCTGGCCCTTGACGGCAATTTCCTGTTCGGTGCGGGTCATGTCGACCCATTGGCCCTGATACCAGACCTGATTCGGGTTGGCAGGGTTGGTCTTCTCGGCAATCAAGTCCAAGTCATCGTTCTGGAACATCGTCAGGCTCCAGCCGAACGCGCGGTTGTTGCCCAGAAACGCGAACGGCACCAGCGCCTGGTGATAGCCGTACAGGTCAAAATCAGGGGCCGACAGCTGCGCTTCGTACCACACCGACGGCACTGAAAAGCGGATGTGCGGATCGCCCGCCAGCAGCGGCTTACCGCTTTGCGTGCGTCTGCCTGACACGACCCAGGCATTGCTGCCTTCAAATTGCGGCAACCCGGCCTGACTCAAGGCGCTATCGCTGAGCTGCGCCAGTGCGCCGAGGGATTTCCAGTCATTGGCCGCCAGCGTCGGGGGCAAGACCCCTTTGGGTTGCCAGTCGAGGTCAAAGACCTTCAAGTAATCGCTGCCCAGTTGATCGCGCACATAGGTCAGAAGCGGCTCGGTACGGAAAGCGGCCGCAAAGCTGTAGGCCATATAACCGGAGACGCTGATGGTGTCTTCGGCAGTAAACGCGCGGGGCGTGATGCCCAGCAGATCGAACTCCACGGGTGTGGCGTGGGTGGCCTGGTATTGATTAATACCGTCCAGATACGCTTGCAGCGCCTGCCAGGCGGGCGATTGTTGATCCAGTTCACTGACATAACTGGCCGCTCGCTCGCGAATGCGCAGGCTGCGAAACAGTTTGTCGGTGTCCACTAGTTTAGGGCCCAACACTTCAGCCAGTTCACCCCGGGCCAGGCGGCGCATGATTTCCATCTGGAACAGCCGATCCTGTGCCTGCACATACCCCAGCGCCCGGTACATATCCAGCTGATTGCCCGCGCGGATGTGCGGCACGCCGCGCTCGTCGTAACGCACGGTGACGGGCTCTTGCAGTGTGGGCAGCTCAACCTGCCCCTGACGCGTGGGCAATTTGCTCTGCACGTACCAGACACCACCCCCGGCCACGGAGGCGACGATAAGGGCGATGACAGTCAGGCTACGTTTCATGGGCGAGCTCCTGTTCGTTAAAACGCCATCACGGGGCGACGTGATCGGCCTGCCACGGGCAATAACAGCCCACAGCCATGGTGTGCGTGGCTTTTACCGGACGACCGGTGCTCAGCGCTTGCAGGATCGGCTCGATAAAACTGTTGCTGGCGTTACAGGTGGCCCCTTCGCTGTAAGGACCGAAGTACGCCAGTTGACCACTGTGGTCCCAGATGGCGACGGCAGGGCTGGCGCTCACGTGTTCGGCGCCGGGCAGTTGGGCGAGGGGTTTGATCGCGCCGAGGCTCTCGGGCAGTTGGCCTTGAGTGCCTGATTTTTGCACCGCATAAAACTCAATGCCCAGTGGCACGTAATGCGCCAACAGTTCGCTCAAGTGCTGCTGATTGCCGACATTGCACGGGCAGGCCGGGTCCCAGAAATGCACCACGCGGATCGGGCCCGGCCCGGACAGCTCGGCGGGCAGGCTCAGCACATCCCCGGCGAACAGCGCGGTCTGCTCACTGAAGGGACGAATGTACTGGCCTTGAAACCAGTCATAAGCGGCCCATAATCCGGCCGCACAGACACCGATCAGCACGCAGGCAAGCAGGGTTTTGAAAGTGGGCACAGGCATCAAATTAGGTCCTCGAAGGCCGCGTAGCTTGCCATGCTTGACCTGACAGAAGAATATCGACGGTCTATAAAGCCTGTTTTGCGCACACGCGCCCTGCCTGGAACCCCTTATGCCTGCCCCGTTTTCCCCCGATACCTTGCGCGCCAGTTTGCAGCCCTTGGCCGCAGAGGGCCCGATATCGAGTGAGGGGTTGGCGTACCAACGGTTTTACGGGCTGGACTTCCCTCTTCGCGCCACGCCCGTGAAGCGGCAACTGGGGCGCTACAGTGCGGCGGGCTACGACCTGGTCAGCCAAGTGTGGTGGCCGGAGGCTGCGCCAGTGGGCACGCTATTCGTGATACACGGTTTTTACGACCACATGGGGTTGTACCGCCACATCATTGAATGGGGGCTCAATCGGGGTTTTGCGGTCATTGCCTGCGACTTGCCGGGGCACGGCCTGTCCAGTGGCGAGCGGGCCAGCATCGGGGATTTTTATCAGTATCAGGAAGCCTTGCAGGGCCTGTTCATTGAGGCGCAATCACTGTCGCTGCCTCAGCCGTGGCACCTGTACGGGCAAAGCACCGGCGGCGCGATCGTGCTGGATCATGTGTTGCGGCAGGGCGACAGCAGCCCGGCACAAGGGCAGGCGATATTGATGGCCCCGTTGGTACGGCCCAAGGACTGGCATTGGTCCAAATTCAGCTATTACCTGCTGCGGCCGTTCGTCAAAGGCATTGCCCGGCGTTTCAGTGAAAACACCAATAACCCTGATTTCATGCCGTTTTTGCAGGCCGATCCGTTGCAGCCGCTGCGTTTACCGACCGCCTGGGTCGGTGCGCTGGCCCGCTGGATCCCGCGCATTGAAGGCGCAACACCCAGCGCGCGTCAGCCGCTGATCATTCAGGGCGACGCGGACAAAACAGTGGATTGGCGACACAACCTGCAGGTGCTCAAAAGCAAATTCCATCAGCCGCACGTGTTGTTGCTACCCGGCGCCCGCCATCATTTGGCCAATGAAACGGATGACATACGCGATCGCTATTTCGCGTTTCTGGACCAGCACTTCGACGCGTAACCCGTAAGGTTACGGCGCCAGATTTGAGGTGCTCTGCCCGACCGCCAGCCCGGCGCGCACGGCGCTCAAGGCGGCCTGGTAATACGCTTTGCCTTCCGGCGACTCTGCAAAAGTGACGAATTCTTCGAGCTCGGGATCGGACAAGTCGCGGTACACATAGAGCAACGTGTTATCCAGCTCGCCGCCGATCTGCTCCATCAGCCGCTGGCGCTGACCGTTGAGCATGCCTTGGGCCTGACCGCCGCCGAGCAGTCCCGGGATCATCGAGCTCAGGCTGTCTGCCGCCACGCCCGCAATCGCGAGGCTGACTTCCGCCCCTGCTTCGCGCGCCGGCAAGGCGTTGGACAAATGATTAATCAACAATTGGCGGGTGGCGCTGGCTTCGATGCGCGGCAAACCTTGGGCGTGCTGGGCCAACTGGTCGCGACGCGTGGCCAGCAGCTCGGCCGCGACAATCTTGCGCCCCAGCTCGGACTGGAAAAAAGCCAGTGCCGGGGCCGGTTCGGGCAGATGCTTGCGCATCTGATCCTTGGCGCGGGTGTCCATGGCTTGCGGGTCGAAACGCTGACTGCTGTTGTTGACCAGGGCTTGATACACAGCGGGCGGCAAATTGCTGCGATAGCGTTCTTGGGCTGCCGTCAGCGCGTCATTGAAATGCGCCCGTTGATCCGACCAGCCAGCGACCTTGTACAAATCATCCAGGCTGTCTGACCATGCGGGTAATGAACAAAAAATAAGCAACGATAAAACCAAGCGGCGCATGAAGGACTCCTGTCAACAAGTCGCTATTGTCCGGGTGTGGCGTAGGACTTGTCGAGAATTCGTCTGGTCCAAAGGGCTTTTAAAGTGCGAGCGGTATTTTTTCGTGGAACACCGCTATATGGCTCTGTCAGATTTTGAGGCGTATGGATACTATGCGCGCCATGCACATATCCTCTGATCACCCGCTATTACTGCGCATTGTCGACGACCTGTACGCACAGGGATGGTCACAGCAAAACATCTTCCTGCCCGAGGCTTTGACCCTTGAGTTGGCGGCTGAGTGCCGCAAACGTTCGGCCGAAGGGGAACTGACCCCGGCTGCGGTCGGGCGCGGGCTGAATCAGGAGGTCCGCGAGGGGATCCGCGGGGACCACATTCAATGGCTGGAGCCCGGAGAAGCGCTGGCCTGTGACAGTTATCTCGGCTTGATGGAAAGCCTGCGAGTCGCCATGAACCGCAGGCTTTTTTTGGGCCTGGAGGACTTCGAAAGCCACTTCGCGATGTACCCGCCCGGCGCGTTTTACCTCAAGCATCTGGACCGTTTTCGCGATGACGACCGGCGCATGGTGTCGGCCGTGGTGTACCTCAATCAGGCGTGGTTGCCCGAGCATGGTGGACACCTGCGCATGTACCTCAATGACCGCGGCGAATACGATGTGCTGCCGACGGGCGGTTGTCTGGTGGTGTTCCTGTCGGGTGAAGTTCCGCATGAAGTGATGCCCGCGACCCGTGACCGCTTGTCATTGACGGGCTGGTTCCGGCGTCGTCCCACAGAGATCGTGCTGTGAAGTCCAAAGTGCTGGTCAGCCGCTGCTTGCTGGGGCATCGCGTGCGGTATGACGCAGGCGCCAGCGGCCCGTATCCGCAACTGCTGGAGTGGCAAGCGCAAGGCCGGGTGATTGCACTTTGTCCTGAGGTCGCGGGCGGTTTGCCCACGCCGCGCGCGGCGGCCGAAATTCCCGGAGGCCAGGGCATTGAAGTCCTCAGCGGCAAGGTTGCGGTGATAACGACAGACGGCGACGATGTCACCGAGGCCTTTGTATCGGGCGCCCGGCAAGCGCTGGCACTGGTGCAAAAACACGGCATCCGCGTGGCGATTCTCAAGGCCAACAGCCCTTCATGCGGCAACCGGCTAACCTACGATGGCAGTTTCAGCGCAACCAAAGTGGCCGGTCAGGGCGTGACGGCCGCGCTACTGAGTGAGGCTGGCGTGCAAGTGTTCAGTGAACTCGAACTCGATGATGCGGCCAAAGCGCTGGAACAATGACCCGCAATCGTCGGGGCCATGCGCCGGTTTGGCGTAGAGCCCCGATTTGAGTTCAGGTAACATCCGGTGCCACTTTGCCTTGGGGAATACGCGATGAGTGATAAACAAAAACCGCAGCCTGCTGCTTCGGCCACTGGCCCTTCACCCGCTGAAAGCGCCGACGCAGCCTTGCACCATATCGTTGATGGCTTTTTGCATTTCCATCACGAAATTTTTCCTGAACAAGAAGCCTTCTTTAAAAAGCTCGCCACCGCACAACGTCCGCGGGCAATGTTCATTGCCTGTGCGGATTCGCGGATCGTGCCTGAATTGATTACCCAAAGCGCGCCGGGCGATCTGTTTGTGACCCGTAACGTGGGCAACGTTGTTCCGCCGTACGGTCAGATGAACGGTGGTGTTTCAACCGCCATCGAATACGCCGTTCTGGCCTTGGGTGTGCAGCACATCATTATTTGCGGCCACTCGGACTGTGGCGCGATGCGCGCGGTGCTGAACCCGGCCAGTTTGAAAAAAATGCCGACGGTACGCGCCTGGTTGCATCACGTGGAAGTCGCTAAAACCATGGTGCAGGACAACTGCAACTGCGCCAATGAAGCCGAAAGCATGCACGTACTGACCGAAGAAAACGTCATCGCTCAGTTGCAGCATTTGCGCACGCACCCGTCAGTGGCTTCGCGCATGGCCAGCGGGCATTTGTTCATTCATGGCTGGGTGTATGACATCGAAACCAGCCAGATCAAAGCGTATGACGCCGATAAAGGCGCTTTCCTGCCGCTCGACGGGACCAACCCGATCCCGAGTGCAACGCCCAAGGCGCGGTTCTAACCGTTGCCCAGCGTCGCCGCCGAACACCAGAGGCTGATTCGGCGGCGGCGCCGTCGCACGTCATTGAGCCCGTGCGACAGGTGTCAGCTTACAAATTCAAACCGACACCCAACTGTTTGGACAGGCACGGCCAGCGCTTCCAGGCAGCGCCGGTGTCCGGGCTGGTGAGTTTGTCGCGGTAGGCTTCCACCGATTCCAGCGTGAAACATTCGTCGTCCAGCATGCAATCAACCGCGTGGTGAACCACTTCATCCAACTGATTGGCAAAGGTTTCACCAATCAAGTGGTGGGCGATTACATTGGCCACCGTGGTGTCCAGCGGGATCAGCGGCTGGTTGAAATGCTTGATATAGAGGTCGTTGACCTCTTCCACCAGGCGGTGGGCCAGATACGCTTCATCCAGCAAACCTTCCAGACCGACGTGTCCGTTCATCACGGCTGGCGGCTGAACGAAAAACTGTTCGGCAATTTTCAGCACCGGCGTGATCTGCGACTCGATGCCCGCTTCGCGCGCGACTTCATTGGCCGCCTCCAGCAAGTCAGGCACTTGATCGATGTAGGCGCTGACAAAACGGGTCATCACCAGATTTTTAGGGTGGTCTTCTTCAGGCACACGGATGGCGGTGTGAAGGTGCGGCAGTTTGGTTTCCAGTTGGCGAGCGAGCAGGCCCGTATCGGCCTCATGTTCTTGGGCACACAAGATCTGCTCGCGGATGGCGGCGGTGTTCATGGGAACTCCAGGGAGACACTAGACAGGGAATATCGTTGAAAAATGGCCCCGTGAATCAGAGGGCCTTTTTCAGAGGGCGCGTATTGTTATTCATTTTGTGAGCGGGCAGTGAGTGCCATTTGTCGTTGGGGTCAGTTTTTTACAGTTTTCAGCCAGCGCGTTGCGGGGTTGAAGGCGCTGGCTATACTCGATTTTGTAAACGTTTTCTGATGATGCCCGACTGCCTGAGCAGGCGAGGCTCGGCGGTCAAGGTTCACTGGTTTGAAAACCGCCCCCTTGTAACGCAGGTATAGACCGGCGCAATAACAAGAAAAATAAAGGGGAACCCGCAATGAAGCGACATCCAAACCTATGGATGGGCCTGCTGTTGTGGTCCGTTTTCAGCCAGGCGCAGGCCGCCTGGACCGTGAACATGACGCCCGGCGCGAATGAGGTCAGCCAGGCGGTCTTCAACCTGCACATGACCATTTTCTGGATCTGTGTGGTGATCGGCCTCATCGTGTTTGGCGCCATGTTCTGGTCAATGATCGTTCACCGGCGTTCCACGGGCCAGCAAGCAGCCAAGTTCCACGAGAGCACCACGGTTGAAATCCTCTGGACGGTCGTGCCCTTTCTTATCCTTGTGGCGATGGCGGTGCCCGCCACCAAAACCCTGATCAACATCTACGACAGCAGTGATTCGGATGTCGATATCCAGGTCACGGGCTATCAGTGGAAATGGCATTACAAATACCTGGGTCAAGACGTCGAGTTCTTCAGCAACCTGGCCACCCCCGCCGATCAAATCCATAACAAAGCCCCCAAGGACGAACATTACCTGCTCGAAGTCGATGAGCCGCTGGTGCTGCCGATTGGCGCCAAAGTGCGCTTTCTGGTGACCTCGGCCGACGTCATCCACTCGTGGTGGGTGCCCGCGTTCGCGGTCAAGCGCGACGCCATTCCGGGGTTTATCAACGAGGCCTGGACCCGCGTTGAAAAGCCCGGCGTTTATCGGGGGCAATGCGCCGAGTTGTGCGGCAAGGACCATGGCTTCATGCCGATTGTGGTGGATGTCAAAACCCGGCCTGACTACGACGCCTGGCTGGCCGAACGCAAAGCACAGGCTGCGCAGCTTAAAGAACTGACCAGCAAGGAGTGGACTCTCGACGAGTTGGTCGCTCGGGGTGACAAGGTCTACCACACCGCTTGCGTCGCCTGTCACCAGGCCGAAGGCCAAGGGTTGCCGCCGATGTTCCCGGCGCTCAAGGGCTCTTCGATTGCCACCGGCCCCGCCGCCGATCACCTGCATCGCGTGTATTTCGGCAAGCCGGGCACGGCCATGGCCGCCTTCGGCAAGCAACTGTCGGAAGTCGACATCGCGGCGGTGGTGACGTACGAACGCAACGCGTGGGGCAACAACAAGGGCGACATGGTCACCCCCAAAGACGTGCTCGCGCTGAAACAGGCGCAAGGCAAATGAGCCGCTCATTGATGTGCGCGCAAGGAGTCAGGACATGAGTGCTGTTATCGACGACCACGGGCACGCGGACGACCACGCTCACGGCCCGGCCAAAGGCTTGATGCGCTGGGTGCTGACCACCAACCACAAAGACATCGGCACCCTGTACCTGTGGTTCAGTTTCTGCATGTTTTTGCTCGGTGGCTCATTCGCGATGGTCATCCGTGCCGAACTGTTCCAGCCGGGCTTACAGATCGTCGAGCCGGCGTTCTTTAACCAGATGACCACCCTGCACGGCCTGATCATGGTATTTGGCGCGGTGATGCCCGCGTTCGTCGGGTTGGCCAACTGGATGATTCCGCTGATGATCGGCGCGCCCGACATGGCCTTGCCGCGCATGAACAACTTCAGTTTCTGGCTGCTGCCGGCGGCGTTTCTGATGCTGGTGTCGACCTTGTTCATGGCCGGGGGCGGGCCGAATTTTGGCTGGACCTTCTACGCCCCCTTGTCCACCACTTATGCACCCGAGAGCGTGACGTACTTCATCTTTGCCATCCATCTGATGGGCATCAGTTCGATCATGGGCGCGATCAACGTGATCGCCACCATCCTTAACCTGCGTGCGCCCGGCATGACGTTGATGAAAATGCCGCTGTTTGTCTGGACCTGGCTGATTACCGCGTTCCTGCTGATCGCCGTGATGCCGGTGCTGGCAGGCGTGGTCACCATGATGTTGATGGACATCCATTTCGGCACCAGCTTTTTCAGCGCGGCCGGCGGCGGGGACCCGGTGCTGTTCCAGCATGTGTTCTGGTTCTTCGGTCATCCCGAGGTGTACATCATGATCCTGCCGGCCTTCGGCGCGATCAGTGCCATCATCCCGACCTTCTCGCGCAAACCGCTGTTCGGTTACACCTCAATGGTCTACGCCACGGCCAGCATCGCCTTCCTGTCCTTCATCGTCTGGGCGCACCACATGTTTGTGGTGGGCATTCCGCTGGTGGGCGAGTTGTTCTTCATGTACGCCACGTTGCTGATCGCCGTGCCCACCGGGGTCAAAGTCTTCAACTGGGCCAGCACCATGTGGCAAGGCTCGCTGACGTTCGAGACGCCGATGCTGTTTGCCGTGGCGTTTGTGATTCTGTTCACCATCGGCGGGTTTTCCGGGCTGATGCTGGCCATTGCCCCGGCGGACTTCCAGTACCACGACACCTATTTCGTGGTGGCGCACTTCCACTACGTGCTGGTGCCGGGCGCCATCTTCGGCATTTTCGCCTCGACCTATTACTGGTTGCCGAAGTGGACCGGGCATATGTACGACGAAACCCTCGGCAGGCTGCATTTTTGGCTGTCCTTCGTGGGCATGAACCTGACGTTCTTCCCGATGCACTTCGTGGGACTGGCCGGTATGCCGCGTCGGATTCCTGACTACAACCTGCAATTTGCCGACTTCAACATGGTGTCGTCGATCGGTGGGTTCATGTTTGGCGCTACGCAGTTGCTGTTCCTGTTCATCGTCATCAAGTGCATTCGCGGCGGGCCCAAAGCGCCTGCCAAACCGTGGGACGGTGCCGAAGGTCTGGAATGGAGCGTGCCTTCGCCCGCGCCGTATCACACCTTTACGACTCCCCCTGAAATCAAGTGAGCCGGTGCCCTCACCCCAACCCTCTTCGGGAGGGCCGGCAGAGGGTCAGGAGGATTCATGGCTGACTCAACATCGATCAAGCGCCTGGTCATGCGCCTGTTGCTGATGGTGGTGGTGATGTTTGCCTTCGGCTTTGCCCTGGTGCCGCTCTACGACGTGATGTGCAAAGCCTTCGGCATTAACGGCAAGACCGCCGGGCAGTATGAGGGCGCGCAGGTGGTGGACACCGGGCGGCAGGTGCGGGTGCAGTTTCTGGCCACCAACAACCTGGGCATGGTGTGGGAGTTTTACCCAAAGGGCGATCAGTTAGTGGTCAACCCCGGCGGCGTGTACGAGATGGTGTTTGTGGCGTCCAACCCGTCTGACCACCCGATGTCGGCCCAGGCGGTGCCGAGTATTTCCCCGGCCGAGGCGGCGCAGTACTTCCACAAGACCGAATGTTTCTGTTTCACCCAGCAAGTGCTGCAAGCGGGACAGCGCATCGAAATGCCCCTGCGTTTTATCGTCGACCGCGACATGCCCAAGGACGTGAAACACCTGACGCTGGCCTACACGCTGTTCGATATCACTGCGCGCCATCCGCCCGTTGCCGCTGCTGGCAATGACGCTCAACGGCCAGCCCGATAAGGAGAACGCTCCATGGCAACTCACGATCACTACTATGTCCCGGCGCAGAGCAAGTGGCCGATCATTGCCACGGTCGGCCTGCTGGTCACGGTGTGGGGGCTGGCCACGTGGTTCAACGACCTCAAGGCCACGCGCCCTGAATCCCATGGACCGCTAATCTTTTTTGTCGGCAGCCTGCTGGTGGCCTACATGATGGTCGGCTGGTTCGGCGCGGTGATTAAAGAGAGCCGCGCCGGGCTGTACAGCCCGCAACTGGACCGTTCGTTTCGCTGGGGCATGACGTGGTTCATTTTTTCGGAAGTGATGTTTTTTGCGGCGTTTTTTGGCGCGCTGTTTTACGTGCGCCATTTCTCGGGCCCGTGGCTGGGCGGTGAGGGCAGCAAGGGGCTGGCACACATGCTGTGGCCCAATTTTCAGTTCGCCTGGCCATTGCTGAACACCCCTGATCCGGTGCTTTACCCGGCGCCCAAAGACATCATCAACCCATGGGGCTTGCCGCTGCTGAACACGGTATTGCTGGTCAGTTCCAGCGTCACCCTCACCCTCGCCCACCATGCGTTGAACAAGGGCCAGCGTGGTGCATTGAAAGCCTGGCTGGGCCTGACCGTGGTGCTGGGCATCGCTTTTTTGGGCTTTCAGGCCGAGGAATACATTCACGCTTATAAAGAGCTGGGGCTGACGCTCGGCTCAGGGGTGTATGGCGCGACCTTCTTTATGCTCACCGGATTCCATGGCGCCCACGTCACCATCGGCACCCTGATTCTGTTGGTGATGCTGGTGCGTATCGCGCGCGGGCATTTCAACGCCGAACATCAATTCGGCTTTCAGGCGGCCAGTTGGTACTGGCACTTTGTGGACGCGGTGTGGGTGGCGCTGTTCCTGTTTGTCTACGTGCTGTAGACGCCGCGACCATGGCCGCCTTCGCGCCCGGACGTGTGCCCACCGTGGTGGTACTGGCGCTTTTGCCGGTGCTGGTGTTTCTGGGGGTTTGGCAGCTGGGGCGTGCCGAGCAAAAACGCACCCTGCTCGACAGCTATGCCGTACACCGGGCCGCCGCGCCCCTCAATGTGGGCCAATTAATGAGCACCTCAACGCCCGCTTTCCGCCGTGTGCAGTTGCGTGGGCATCTGGATGCGCAGCACAGCCTGCTGCTGGACAACCGGGTGCGAGAGGGCAAGGTCGGGGTGGAGCTGTTGCAGCCTTTTCAGGATCAGGCCAGTGGCCAGTGGCTGTTGCTCAATAGGGGCTGGATCGAATGGCCCAGTCGGCGCACGCCGCCGGTGTTCAGTACCCCGGATCAATTAGTGGAGCTGGAAGGCTGGGTGTATGAGTCGCCCGGTACGCCCTTCCAGCTGCAGGCCGACCCGGCCACGGGTAACTGGCCGCGGCTGGTGACGGCAGTCTTCCCCGCCAAGGTGTGGGCTGAGCTGGGGCGAAGCGGTTTTAACGATGAAGTGCGTATTGCGCCCGGCCTTGCGGCGTATCAGGCCGACTGGCCAGTGATCGCCACGGGCATGGGCCCGGAAAAACACACCGCGTATGCCGTGCAATGGTTCGCCATGGCGCTGGCGTTGTGCGGGCTTTATGGGTACCTCGGTTGGCATAACGCTCGGGAGAAGCGCCATGGGAACGGCCATCAATCCGTCTGAAACGGCTCACCACGCGGCACCGGCTTCGCGGCGCCGTGGACGGCTGCAGTTGATCCTTATTCTGTTGCTGACCATCGGCCCGATGGTGTTGGCCACCGGGATGTACACGCTCAAGTTCTGGGTGCCCGAAAGCCGCAGCTATCACGGTGAACTGATAGGTAACGGCCCGACCCGCGCTGAGCTGGGCGTGCAAACGGACGAGCAGCGCTGGCAGTTGCTGGTGACCGCGCCACAAACCTGCACGGTGGCGTGTCAGCAATTGGTGTACTTGGCACGGCAGATACAGATCGGCCTGGGCCGCGATGCCTCCCGTGCCACCCATGCGCTGGCGAGCGCGCAGGCGCTGGACGCTGACTATGTGGCAAGGCTGCAACGCGAATACCCGCAGTTGCAGCGTTACGCGATGGACTTGCCAGCGTATACCCGGGGCGCGCAGGGCAATGGCGGCGCTCAGCTGTGGATCATCGACCCGCACGGCAATCTGGTGCTGCGTTACGACCCCAGTGTCAAAGGCAAGGACGTGCTCAACGACCTGCGCCACCTGTTGAAACTGTCCAACATCGGGTAGGAAAACCGTCATGGCCAAAGCCGGATTTCGTCTCGCATTACTTGCCACCGTGCTGGCACTGGTGGTGGTGTTACTCGGTGCCTACACCCGTTTGACCCACGCCGGGCTGGGTTGCCCGGACTGGCCCGGCTGCTATGGCTTCATCAGCGTGCCCAAAACCGATGCACAACTGGCGCATGCGCAACGGCACTTTCCCGACACCCCGGTACACGTCGAAAAAGGCCGGAGCGAGATGGTGCATCGCTATTTCGCAGGCACCCTGGCGCTGGTGATTGTGCTGTTGGCGGCGCGGGCCTGGCGCCAGCGCACACTGCCCGGCCAGCCACTCAAATTGCCGTTGTTCATTCTGTTGGTGGTGCTGGCGCAGGCGGCCTTTGGCATGTGGACCGTCACGCTCAAACTCTGGCCGCAGGTGGTGACCGGGCATTTGCTGGGCGGTTTCGCGACCTTGAGTTTGCTGTTTTTGCTGACCCTGCGTTTATCGGGCGTGCTGCCAGCGCTTGCCGTGCCCCGCCGTTTACAGCGTTGGGCGACTGCCGGGCTGGTGCTGGCGATTGGACAAATCGCGCTGGGCGGCTGGGTCAGTTCCAACTACGCCGCCGTGGCGTGTGTCGACCTGCCGACGTGCCACGGTCAATGGTGGCCGTCGGCCGATTTCGCCAACGGTTTTCATCTGACCCAACACATAGGGCCGAACTATTTGGGCGGCCAACTGGACAGCGACGCGCGCACAGCGATTCATCTCACCCACCGTTTGGGCGCGCTGGTGCTCACGGTGGTGCTGTTGGGGCTGGCCTGGCAGCTGCGGCGGGTGGGCATGACGCGGCTGGCGGGGTTACTGATGCTGGCGCTGGGCCTGCAAGTGAGTCTGGGGATCAGCAACGTGCTGTTCGGTCTGCCCCTGGCGGTTGCCGTGGCGCATAACGCTGGCGGCGCGGCCCTGTTGTTGACGCTGGTGCTGGTCAACTACCACGCACGTACGGCACTGGTCAGGGTCAAGGCACCGCGTCTTGCCCGCTGGCGTTTCAGTCCTCGGCCACCGGTGCCCGGCTCGATCATGCTTAAAGGAGAACTGCCATGGCGACCTTGACCGTTGAGCGTTCACGTCCGGCGTCCTGGCGCGACTACCTGGAGCTGACTAAACCCAAAGTGGTGATGTTGATGCTCATCACCTCGTTGGTGGGCATGTTCCTCGCCACGCGCGCAGGTGTGCCGTGGACGGTGCTGGTCTTTGGCAATCTGGGCATTGGTTTGTGTGCCGCAGGCGCTGCGGCGGTCAATCATGTGGTGGACCGGCGCATTGATGCGCTGATGGCGCGTACTCAAAAGCGTCCGTTGGCCGAGGGCCGGATTTCAGCGGGTTCTGCGCTGGCGTTCGCCCTGTTGTTGTCCGTGTCGGGGTTGGGGGTGTTATGGGTGTTCACCCATGCACTGGCGGCCTGGCTGACCCTGGCGTCGTTGTTGGGGTATGCAGTGATTTACACAGGTTTTCTCAAGCGCGCCACGCCGCAGAACATCGTGATCGGCGGGCTGGCCGGGGCTGCGCCGCCGCTGTTGGGCTGGGTCTGCGTGACCGGGCATGTGACTGCCGAACCGCTGCTGTTGGTGCTGATTATCTTCGCCTGGACCCCGCCGCACTTTTGGGCGCTGGCGATCCATCGCAAATCTGAATACGCGAAAGCCGACATTCCCATGCTGCCCGTGACCCATGGTGAGCAGTACACCAAGTTGCACATCCTGCTTTACACCTGTGTGCTGCTGGCCGTGAGCCTGCTGCCGTTTGTGATTCGCATGAGCGGCTTGCTCTATCTGGTGTGTGCGCTAGGGTTGGGCGCACGCTTTCTGTATTGGGCGTGGGTGCTGTACCGTGGCACCCTGCCGCACGCCGCGATCAACACCTTCAAGTACTCTATTTACTACCTGTTCGCGTTGTTCATCGCGCTGCTTGTCGACCATTACTCAGTGTTGAACCTATGACTAAAACTCAAAAAACCGTCTACATCCTCGTTGCGCTGGTGGCATTGGTCATGGGCCTGACGTTTAACAAAATCATGTCCGGCAAAAGCCAGAGCGACAATACGGCGCTGATCGATGCGGGCATCATTCTGCTGCCGCAGAGCCGTCCGTTACCGGCAATCAAGATGACCAATCAGGACGGTCAGCCGGTGCAGATGAATGAACTGACCGACACGTGGAGCGTGTTGTTCTTCGGTTACACCTTCTGCCCCGATATTTGCCCGACCACCCTGGCCCAGCTGCGTCAGATCAAAAGTGATCTGCCCAAAGCCGCGCAAGACAAACTGCAAATCGTGCTGGTCAGCGTCGATCCGAACCGTGATACGCCGCAGCAGCTCAAGCAGTACCTGGGTTACTTCGATCCGCAGTTCGTGGGCCTGACGCCCGGTTCGATTGAAGAGCTGCAAACCCTGGCCAATGCGGTGAGTATTCCGTTCATTCCGGCGGATACCAGCAAACCCAACTACACGGTCGACCACAGTGGCAATCTGGCGCTGATTGGCCCGGACGGCACTCAGCGGGGTTTCATCCGCGCACCGTTCAACAACCAGAAAATGGTTGCCCAGTTGCCGGGTTTGGTCGAAAGGAGATAAGGCAAAGCGGTTGCTGCGGGCACAGGCTGCGAGCTTGCGGATCAAAGCTCACAGCCTGCGGCAGCGATCAGGCGAGGGTCTGAGGCATTAGAACGCCGGAACGATGGCGCCTTTGTACTTCTCATTGATGAACGCTTTCACTTGCGGCGTGTGCAGCGCATCAACCAGTTTCTTCATATCAGCCGAATCTTTGTCGTCCGGGCGAGCCACCAGAATGTTCACGTAAGGCGAGTCGCTGCCTTCGATCACCAGTGCGTCTTTTTCCGGGTCCAACTTGGCTTCCAGCGCGTAGTTGGTGTTGATCAGCGCCAGGTCTACCTGGGTGAGCACACGCGGGATGGTGGCCGCTTCCAGTTCACGGAATTTCAGGCCCTTGTTGTTCTCAGTAACGTCTTTAATCGTCGAGAGAATGTTGGTCGAGTCTTTGAGCTTGATCACGCCCGCCTTGTCCAGCAGCAACAGGGCACGGCCGCCGTTGGTGGCGTCGTTGGGGATCACCACGGTTGCGCCATTGGGCAGTTCTTCAAGCTTTTTGTACTTGGACGAGTAAGCGCCCAGCGGCTCAAGGTGAACGTTGGCCACGCTGACCAGGTGGGTGCCCTTGGCCTTGTTGAACTCATCCAGGTAGGGCTGGTGCTGGAAGAAGTTGGCATCCAGGCGCTTTTCGGCAACTTGCACGTTGGGCTGGATGTAGTCGGTGAAGACCTTGACCTTGAGGTTGACGCCTTCTTTGGCCAAGGCTGGCTTCACGAATTCAAGGATTTCGGCGTGCGGCACCGGGGTGGCCGCCACCGTCAGATCGCCCGCGTGGGCTGAAAATGCCGCAACAGCGGCGACCGCAGCAAATAACTTCTTCATCCAGCAACTCCTTGTGAACACCTGACTTCAGGCGCCTGCCAGCCCGTAGGCTGGCGGTTACGTTTATTAACGAGGGTCGCGCTCACTTGCGCGAAAAGTGCACCACCAGCCGATCGCCAACGGTTTGCAGAATTTGCACCAGAATCAGCAACAGCACCACTGTCACGATCATCACGTCAGGCTGGAAGCGCTGATAACCAAAGCGGATGGCCAGATCGCCCAGACCGCCCGCGCCAACCACACCCGCCATGGCGGTGTAGCCGACCAGCGTAATGGCTGTCACCGTAATTGCCGCAAAGATACCGGGACGTGCTTCAGGCAACAACGCACTGGTAATGATCTGACGCGTGTTGGCGCCCATTGCCTGAGTGGCTTCGATGATGCCGCGGTCCACTTCCCGAAACGCCGTTTCGACCAGGCGCGCAAAGAACGGCGTGGCCCCCACGACCAATGGCGGAATCGCACCGGCGACGCCCAGCGAGGTGCCGGTAATCAGGACGGTGAACGGGATCATCACGACCAGCAGGATGATGAACGGCAGCGAACGCAGAATGTTCACCACGAACGACAGGGCCGAATACAGGGCTTTCTGTTCCAGCAGTTGGCGCGGGCTGCACAGGAACAACAGAATGCCCAGCGGCAAACCGAGCAACACCGTAAACAGCAGCGAACCGCCGAGCATGATCAGGGTGTCGACGGAGGCCAGCCAGATTTCGTACCAGTCGATGTTGGAAAAGAAGCTCAAGAGGGTTTCCATTAGCGCAACACCTCCATATGTACGTCTGCGGCGGTGAAGCGCGCGAAAGCAGCTTCCATGTCGCCACCGGTGATGGCGAGGGTCAGTTGCCCATAAGGGGTGTCTTTGATGCGGTCGATACGACCGGCCAGGATGCTGTAGTCCACCCCGGTTTCACGGGCGATGGTGCCCAGCAATGGCGCGTAGGTGGATTCGCCCTGGAACGTCAGGCGCACGATACGGCCTGGCACGTGAGCGAAGTCGTCACGCTGTTCGCTTTCGTCGATCTGCTCGTCTTCCTGCACGAAGCGTTTGGTCGTCGGGTGCTTGGGGTGCAAGAACACGTCGGCCACAGGGCCTTGCTCGACGATCTTGCCCGCATCCATGACCGCCACCACGTCACACACGCGACGGATAACGTCCATTTCGTGGGTAATCAGCACGATGGTCAGCTTCAACTCACGGTTGATTTCGGCCAGTAGCTGCAACACCGAAGCCGTGGTTTGCGGGTCGAGGGCACTGGTGGCCTCGTCGCAGAGCAACACTTTTGGCTGGGTGGACAAGGCGCGGGCGATACCCACGCGCTGTTTCTGGCCGCCTGACAGTTGCGCCGGGTACTTTTTGGCGTGGTCGGACAAGCCTACCCGCGCCAGCAGTTCAGCGACGCGTTTGTCGATTTCGTTGCGGGACAATTCACCGGCCAGCGTCAGAGGCAGCGCGACGTTGTCCGCCACGGTCTTGGAGGCCAGCAGGTTGAAGTGCTGAAAGATCATGCCGACTTGCTGACGGAAACGGCGCAGGCCGTTGCCATCCATCGCCGTGACGTCTTCGTTGTCGACGATGATCTGTCCGCCGCTCGGTGTTTCGAGGCGGTTAATCAGGCGCAGCAATGTACTTTTACCCGCACCGGAATGGCCAATCAGACCAAATACCTGGCCGCTCTCGACACGCAAACTGGTGGAGTGCAGCGCGGGAATGTCCTTACCGGCGACCCGGTAAGTTTTATGAACGTTATGGAACTCAATCACGTAGCGAACCTTGTGGGGCGCGAAAAAATAAGATCAGCGGTTAGCCGGGCGCGCATTTTAGCCTGTCCGTATAGAGGTTCTTAGCATTTATTTGCGCTCCAACCATCGATTTGGCAATAAGACGATCAAAGGTCAGAAAAAAGGAACGCCGCTAAGGGTGACAAGTCAGTACTAGGGTCTGTTCACGTTTCAATGAAAGCGGCGGCGATCAAACGGGAACAGACCCTGAAGCAACTCACATCCCGTTTCGGGAGATTTGTCTACAAAGCCCGGCCCATGGGGCTTTTGCCTACAAGGAGTGAAGTCTGATGAGTACCAAAAAACCGTCTTCGAACAAGAGCCAGATGGCCGGCACCGACACCTTGGATCGTGGCAACACGAACGTCAAACTGGACAGCCTGGAACGCTTCCGGGATGACGCTACCGATCAGGCGTTGCGCACCAATCAAGGGGTGAAGATTTCAGACAATCAAAACACCTTGAAAGCCGGCGCCCGAGGCCCTTCGTTGCTTGAAGACTTCATCATGCGCGAGAAGATCACGCATTTTGACCACGAACGCATTCCAGAACGTATCGTCCACGCCCGGGGCACCGGCGCTCATGGTTACTTTCAGACGTACGAAGCCCACACCGCCCTGACCAAGGCGGGTTTCCTGCAAGACCCGAGCAAGAAAACCCCGGTATTTGTGCGTTTTTCCACGGTGCAAGGACCTCGCGGGTCGGGTGATACGGTGCGCGACGTTCGCGGTTTTGCCGTGAAATTTTTTACCGATGAAGGCAACTTCGATCTGGTCGGCAACAACATGCCGGTTTTTTTCATTCAAGACGCCATCAAATTCCCTGACTTCGTACACGCAGTAAAACCTGAGCCGCATAACGAAATTCCTACCGGCGGTTCAGCCCACGACACGTTCTGGGATTTTGTTTCACTGGTGCCCGAGTCCGCGCACATGGTTATCTGGGCGATGTCTGACCGCGCCATCCCGAAAAGCCTGCGCAGCATGCAAGGTTTTGGCGTGCATACCTTCCGGCTGGTCAACGCCGAAGGTAAATCCAACTTCGTCAAATTCCATTGGCGCCCAAGTGCTGGCACCTGCTCACTGGTGTGGGACGAAGCGCAAAAACTGGCCGGTAAAGACACCGACTTCCATCGCCGTGATCTGTGGGAGTCGATTGAAGTCGGCGATTACCCGGAGTGGGAGCTGGGCGTTCAAATCATTGCCGAAGCAGACGAGCACAAGTTCGAGTTCGACATCCTTGATCCGACCAAATTGATCCCGGAAGAGCTGGTGCCGATCACGCCTCTGGGCAAAATGGTGCTCAACCGTAACCCGGATAACTTCTTTGCCGAGACCGAGCAGGTTGCGTTCTGCCCCGGTCATATCGTGCCCGGTATCGATTTCTCGAATGACCCGTTGCTGCAAGGTCGTCTGTTCTCGTACACCGATACGCAGATCAGCCGTTTGGGCGGGCCGAACTTCCATGAGATCCCGATCAACCGCCCGGTCGCGCCGTTCCATAACAACCAGCGTGATGCACAGCACCGCAGCACCATTCATAAAGGTCGGGCGTCTTACGAGCCTAACTCGATTGATGGCGGCTGGCCGAAAGAAACCCCTCCAGCGGCACAGGATGGCGGTTTTGAAAGCTACCCTGAGCGTATTGATGCGAACAAGATTCGCCAGCGCAGTGAGTCGTTCAGCGACCACTTCTCCCAGGCACGGCTGTTTTTCCACAGCATGAGCAAGCACGAGCAAGAGCACATCATTGCGGCGTATAGCTTTGAGCTGGGCAAGGTGGAGCGCGAACACATCCGCGCGCGTCAGGTAAACGAGATTTTGGCCAACATCGATCTCGAACTGGCCAAGCGTGTGGCTGAAAACCTCGGTCTGCCAGCGCCTAAAGCCGGCACGGTGGAGGCTCGCGCAACCACGGTTAGCCAGTCCCCTGCGCTAAGCCAGGCCAACCTGCTGCCAGGCAATATCAAAACTCGCAAAGTGGCGATTTTGGCTGCCAACGGCGTCGAGGGTGCCGCGATTGATGCACTCAAGCAGGCGCTGGCGGCTGAAGGCGCGCATGCCAAGCTGCTCGGGCCGACTTCAGCGCCTGTGAAAACAGCGGATGGCAAGGCGTTGCCAGTGGATGCGTCGATGGAAGGCATGCCCTCGGTGGCTTTCGACGCGGTGTACGTGCCGGGCGGCGCAGCATCGATCAAAGCGCTCAGCGGCGATGGCGTAGCTTTGCATTACGTACTGGAAGCCTACAAACACCTGAAAGCGATTGCGCTGCACGGCGAAGCCAAGCAGTTGCTGGATGTGCTGCATTTGCAGGCGGATGAGGGGCTGTTGGTGCTCAAGGATGCCAAGGACTTCAAGGCGTTCTTTGCTGCCATTGGCCAGCATCGTGTCTGGGCGCGCGAGCCGAAGGCCAAAGCAATCCCGGCATAAGGTGAGCCTGAAAAAAAACGCGCTTGCAGAGCCTGCAAGCGCGTTTTTTTACGTCTGGAGCCTGTCGGTTAAGGCTTGCTTGGAATCAGCACCATTTGCGCCGGGACGTGGCGCACGATGTGGCGATCAAGTTTGAAGTCGAAGCCGGGGTTGAGCTTTTTAACGCGTTTGGTGATCAGGGTCGCCAGCCATGGGTAATCGGCGGTGCGCGGCACTTGTAACGTCACGGCGCACTGATAATTGACGATGTCCTGCGCGATCAGGTCCAGTTGATGGCGAAGTTTCTTGATATCGGTGATGTTCAGCGCAACGGTGGTGCTCTCTGCTGCCGGGTCGATGACCTTGGCCGGTGGCCGTTTTTCAGCCGCTTTGAGGGCGGCTTCTGCCTTGTCCAGTTCGGCTTTGCGTGCATGGGCAATGGCGCTGTTGACGCCGCTGGTTAGCGCCGGCGCTTTGGGCATCAGGGTGCGGGCGCGGCTCAGGGCCGTGGCAGCCGCATTCACATCACCCTTTTGCAGGTAGATTTGACTGCGTTGCAGGTAGGCTTCGGCCAGTTGGCGCTGGTACTGCACCCACTGGGGGTCGTCCGGGGTTTGCGCTTGCAGGGCCGCCAGTTCGTCTTCGGCGGTCGCCAGTTCGCTGCTGGCCAGGTTTTGCTCCAGCTGAGCGATGGCTGCAGCGCGTTGCTGCTGCGCGAGCTGGTCGGCAGACGGTGTGCTTTGGCAGGCGCCCAGCAGCACGGAAAATGCGACCAGAAGCACATAACGGTAATTGAACAGCTTCATTCCTGCGGCTCTCTAAGTGCGCAAAAAACGAGCAAGTCTACACCCCTCGACGGGGCAGAACAAAACTCAGCAGAAACAGTGCAGCGGCACAGACCACAATCGAAGGGCCAGCCGGTGTGTCCTTGAACCATGACAGCGCAAGGCCACCACACACGGCCATCATCCCCAGAACGCTGGCCCCGAGGGCCATTTGCTCAGGGGAACGGGCATGGCGTTGAGCCGCCGCTGCCGGGATGATCAGCAGCGATGTAATCAACAGCACCCCGACAATTTTCATTGCCACGGCAATCACGACAGCAATCAACAGCATCAAGGTCATGCGCAATGCGGCGACGGGCAAGCCTTCGACCATGGCCAGCTCTTCGTGCACTGTAATCGCCAGCAAGGGCCGCCACAATGCGACCAATAGCGCCAGTACCGCGGCGCTGCCGCCCACGATCCACATCAGGTCGGTCGGGCTGATCGCCAGCAGGTCACCGAACAGGTAGGCCATCAGGTCGATTCGCACTTCATGCATGAAGCTTAGTACGACCAGGCCGAGGGACAAGGTGCTGGGTGCGAGAATTCCCAGAAGCGTGTCTGAAGCCAGTGGTTGCCGTTGTTGCAAGGTCACCAAGAGGATGGCCAGCAACAGGCAACCGACCGTCACGGCAATGGCCGGGCTGATGTCCAGCAAGAAACCCAGCGCTACGCCCAACAAGGCCGCGTGGGACAGCGTATCGCCAAAATAGGCCATGCGCCGCCACACCACAAACGAGCCCAAAGGCCCTGCTACCATCGCCAAAGCCAAGCCTGCCAGCAGGGCGTAAACCAGAAAATCAGCCATGCTTGCAGCCTTCTCCATGAACGTGGGGGTGTGTGCTTTGGGCGTCTGCGTTGACCACCGAACCATGCAAGTCATGGGCATGGTCGTGATGGTGGTGATAAATCGCCAGGCTTTGTGCGTTTTTGCCGAACAGCTCGACGAAAGCGGGGTCGCCGCTGACCTGTTCCGGGTGGCCCGAGCAGCAGACGTGACGGTTCAGGCACACCACCTGGTCAGTGGTGCTCATCACCAGATGCAGGTCGTGGGAGACCATCAACACGCCGCAACCATGACGGTCGCGCAGCCGGGTAATCAGGGCGTACAGCTCGGACTGACCGGCGACGTCCACACCTTGTACGGGCTCGTCGAGCACCAGCAGTTGAGGCTTGCGCAGCAAGGCGCGGGCCAGCAGCACGCGTTGCATTTCGCCCCCGGACACGCTCTGCACCGGGCTGTCGATGACCTTTTCTGCGCCCACTTCTTTCAGGGCTTCGAGCGCCTGAGCCCGGTCAACCCCCGGTACCAGGCGCAAAAAACGCAGCACTGACAACGGAAGCGTCGGATCGACGTGCAGTTTTTGGGGCATGTAGCCCACGCGCAGTTTGGGTTTGCGCCACACACTGCCGCTCGTCGGCTTTATCAGGCCCAGTACGGCTTTGACCAGTGTGGTTTTACCCGCGCCATTGGGCCCGATCAGCGTCACGATCTGGCCCGGCTCGACGCTCAGCTCGATGTTGTCGAGCACGTTTTGCCCCGAGTAGGTCACGGTGACGTGTTCAAGGCGAATCAATGCAGCGCTCATCAAGCCTCCCGGCAGCCTGCGCACAAGCCGACGACTTCGACCGTCTGGCCTTCGACAGTAAAGCCGACATCGTGTGCGCTGCTGATAATCGCGTCGCTGATGGATTTTTGCTCCAGCTCAATGGCGGCGTGGCAGGTGCGGCAAATCAGGAACTGCCCCTGATGCGGGTGCTCGGGGTGGCTGCACCCCACAAAGGCATTCAGAGATGAGATGCGGTGCACCAGGCCGTTTTCCAGCAGAAAGTCGAGTGCCCGGTACACGGTCGGAGGCGCGGCGCGGCGGCCGTCCTGTTCGCTGAGCACGGCCAGAATGTCGTAGGCGCCCAGCGGTTTATGGCTCTGCCAGACCAGCTCCAGCACCCGCTTGCGCAATGCGGTCAGGCGCAGGCCCTTTTGCGCGCACAAGGTATCGGCCTCGCTTAGGGCGCTGTGAACGCAATGGGAGTGGTCGTGAGGGCGGCTGGCAAGCGGTGTAATAGGCATGGGCGGCGACGATTTCTGAGAGAGACGTTATTATGTTACCCGTTTCAACCACCCTGAGTGCTCATCGTGCCCCGTCTTTTTTCGATTTTTATTGCTTTCAGCGCCAGTTTGTTGGTGATTGGCCCTGCTCAAGCGGACGTTAACGTGCTAACCAGCATCAAGCCTTTGCAACTGATCGCTGCGGCGGTGCAGGACGGCGTCGGTAAGCCAGACGTGTTGCTGCCACCCAACGCATCGCCGCACAGCTTCGCGCTTCGGCCATCCGACGTACGGCGTGTGCAATCGGCCGACCTGCTGTACTGGATCGGCCCGGACATGGAAGGGTTCCTGCCGCGCGTGCTGACGGGGCGCACGGCTCCGTCGGTCTCGGTACAGACCTTGCCTGGCCTGATGCTGCGCCACTTTACCGAGGACAGCCATTCCCACTCTGAGGATGCTGCCGAACACGATCACGATCATCGCCCTGGCACGCTGGATGCTCACCTGTGGCTGGCGCCTGCGAATGCACGGGTTATCGCAGCCAAAATGGCGGCTGACCTGAGTGAGAAAGACCCGGCCAATGCGGCGACGTATCAGCGCAACCTGAAGGCCTTCAACGAACGCCTGGACGCACTTGATGCGCGGCTCAAGGCGCGTCTGGCAGGCGTGGCCGACAAACCGTTCTTTGTGTTTCACGAGGCTTACGATTACTTCGAGAGCGCTTACGGCCTCAAGCATGCGGGCGTATTCAGCGTGGCATCGGAAGTCCAGCCGGGCGCTCAGCATGTGGCCGCCATGCGTAAGCAATTGCAGGCAGTGGGCAAAACCTGCGTGTTCAGCGAGCCGCCGCTGCGTCCGCGCCTGGCGCAGACGCTGACGGCCGGGATGCCCGTGACCTTGGCAGAACTGGATGCGTTGGGCGGCTACACCCCGGCGACGGCTCAAGGCTATGAGCAGTTGCTGGAGAAACTGGGCAACGACCTGGCGGGTTGTCTGGAAAATTTGTAACTTGGCGCCGCTGAGGGGCGGGCTGCGCTATCACGGTGATCGCAGCCCTGCCCCTCAATCGCACGGCGTGGCCGTGTTTGTTACAGCGCGAACGGCAATTGAATACTGACGTTTTGATGAACGGCCAACAGTCGTTCGAACTCGGCCGGGTCGTGAATCAGTACGTCCTGGCCTGCGAACGTCTGTGCTGCAATCAGGCGCGATAGCCAGAAACGCACACAGGCGACGCGCAGCAGAGTGGGCCATAACTCGGCTTCGCTGGCGGTAAACGGGCGCAATGCTGCGTAGGCACCCAGCAAGGCGCGGGCACGGGGAGCGTCCAGGTGGCCTGCTTCGTCTGCGCACCAGTCGTTCAGTGCAATGGCCACGTCGTACAGCATCGGCCCGGAACAGGCATTGTAGAAGTCGATCAGGCCGGTCAGGTGCGTGCCTTCGAACATCGCGTTGTCGCGGAACAGGTCGCCGTGCAGGTTGGCCCGTGGCAGCGCCAGAATCTGCGATTTGCGTTCGCTGATCTCATCGAGTGCGAGTTGCAGCAGCCGGGCCGCTTCAGCGCTCAGGTCCTTTTTCAGCGCGGGGCCTTCGGCCAGCATCCAGTCCAGACCGCGGTCTGTCTTGCGCTCAAGCAGCTTGTCGCGGGTCGCCACATGCAAATGGCCCAGCAGCTCACCGACTTGTGTGCAGTGCTGAGCATTGGCTTCGCGAATGTGCTTGCCCGCCAGGCGCGGTTGCAGGAGCGCCGGTTTGCCTTTGAGCTCACGTAAGGCCTGGCCGTCCAGCGTGCGCAAAGCGTAGGGCACCGGCAAGTCGGCGTCGTGCAGCACGTCCAGCAATTGAATGAAGAACGGCATTTCGTCAACAGGACCGCGTTCAACCAGGGTCAGAACGTATTCGCCCTTCTCCAGGCTGATGAAGTAATTGGTGTTTTCGCTACCAGCGGCGATCCCCTGGAAGTCGAGCAAACGGCCGAGCCCATAAGGTGCAAGAAAGGTTTCCAGCTCGGGACGAGCCAGTTGCGTGAAAACAGACATGGTTAAAACTGCCAGTACGGGCGCCGCGAGGGTGCGGCGCCGATTAAAGTTAAGACGCTATTTCCATTCGAAAATTTTCCACGATGGAATCAGCATATCCGGCTGGTCGGAACGGATGTAATTGCCTTCTGAACCATCAGCGCGTACCAGAAAGTACGGTTTGCCCCCTTTTGGGGTGACCTTGATGGCGTACAGGAAGCCGTTTTGACGGTATTCCTGGATAGTTTTGTCGCCTTCCGTGCGAATGGTGACTTCCGGATCGGCGGAAGGTGCCTCATCTGCCGCGAAGGTTACCAGCGGAATGGCTGCAATCAAGCCGGTGAGCAACAGGCGATTAAGTGTACGCATGATAACCTTGTCCCTTTGTCGTCATTGGTCCGGACATTCTAGCGCCGGACTCGCGGAAAAGGTTGATCCTGCTCATGAGCCAAGCACCCCTCGTCCTGGTGGACGGTTCTTCATATCTGTACCGCGCTTTCCACGCGCTGCCGCCGCTGACCACGTCCAAGGGCCTGCCGACAGGTGCCGTGAAGGGCGTGTTGAACATGCTGAAAAGTCTGCGCAAGCAGTATCCGGACAGCCCGTTCGCGGTTGTTTTCGATGCCAAGGGCGGGACATTTCGCGATGACATGTACGCCGAATACAAGGCCAACCGACCGAGCATGCCCGATGACATGCGCGTGCAAATCGAGCCCTTGCATGCAAGCGTGATCGCGCTGGGCTTCCCCCTGCTGTGTGTCGAAGGCGTTGAAGCGGACGACGTGATCGGCACCCTGGCGCGCAGCAGCGCCGCCGCAGACCGCCCGGTGGTGATCTCCACCGGCGACAAGGACATGGCGCAACTGGTTGACGGTCACATCACCTTGGTCAACACCATGACCGGCAGTGTGCTGGACGTTGAAGGTGTGAAAGAGAAGTTTGGCGTCTCGCCCGAGCAGATCATTGACTACCTGGCGCTGATGGGTGATTCCTCCGACAACATTCCGGGTGTTCCGGGCATTGGCCCGAAGACGGCGTCTGGCTTGCTGGTTGGCGTGGGCGGCGGTCTGGTCGACTTGTACGAAAAACTCGACATCGTCCCGACGCTGCCCATTCGCGGGGCCAAAAACCTGCCCGCGAAGCTTGAAGAACACCGGGAAATGGCATTTTTGTCGTATCAATTGGCCACGATCAAAATCGATGTGCCGCTGGATATCGGCCTTGAAGACCTGCACCTCAAAGCGCCCGATTGCGAAAAGCTGATCGCGTTGTACACCGAGCTGGAGTTCAAGAGCTGGATCGCTGAAGTCGAGCGCGAAGCCAAGCGGGCGGGTCAGGTGATTGCCCAGGAAGCGCCTGTCGAGAGCGCCGATACCGAGGTGCAGTACGAAACCATCCTCGATCAGGCCCGTTTTGAGGTGTGGCTGAAGAAGTTACAGGACGCCAAACTGATCGCGTTTGATACCGAAACCACCGGTTTGGATGCTCAGCAAGCGCAGTTGGTGGGGCTGTCGTTTGCAGTCAAGCCGGGTGAAGCGGCTTACATTCCGTTGACGCATTCCTACATGGGCGTGCCTGAGCAACTGGACCGTGACACCGTGCTGCGCGCCCTTAAGCCGCTGCTCGAAGACCCGAACAAGGCCAAGGTCGGGCAACATGCCAAATTTGACATGAACATCCTCGCCAACTGCGCGATCGGCGGCGATCCGGCGTGTGGGATCAGTGTGCAAGGCATTGCTTTCGACACCATGCTGGAGTCCTACGTGCTCGACTCCACGGCCACTCGCCACGACATGGACAGCCTGGCGCTCAAGTATCTGGGTCACAGCACCACCAGTTTTCAGGATATTGCCGGCAAAGGGGCCAAGCAGCTGACCTTTGACCAGATCTCGCTGGAACAGGCTGGCCCTTACGCCGCCGAAGACGCCGATGTGACATTGCGTTTGCACAATGTCCTGCATGAAAAACTGCTGGCGATACCGAGCCTTAACAGCGTGCTGACCGACATTGAGATGCCGCTTGTGCCGGTATTGGCGCGCATCGAGCGCCAGGGTGCCTTGGTGGACGCCAAGCTGTTGGGTGTGCAGAGCGTTGAACTGGGCGACAAAATGGTCGCGCTGGAGCGTGAGGCGTTTGAAATTGCGGGCGAAGAATTCAATCTCAGCTCCCCTAAGCAATTGGGCGTGATCCTGTACGAAAAGTTGGGTTTGCCCATTATCAGCAAGACGGCCAAAGGTCAGCCTTCAACCGCTGAAGCCGTTCTGGCCGAGCTGGCCGAGCAAGACTTCCCGCTGCCCAAAGTGCTGATGCAGTACCGTTCGATGAGCAAGCTGAAAAGCACCTACACCGATCGCCTGCCTGAACAGATCAACCCGCGTACGGGGCGGATTCACACGTCCTACCACCAGGCGGTCACGGCGACAGGCCGTTTGTCGTCCAGTGATCCGAACCTGCAGAATATTCCGATTCGGACGGCGGAAGGTCGCCGGATTCGTCAGGCATTCGTCGCGCCACCAGGCTACAAATTGCTGGCGGCGGACTACTCGCAAATCGAGCTGCGGATCATGGCGCATCTGGCCAAGGACGAAGGCTTGTTGCATGCCTTCCGCAATAATCTGGACGTACACAGTGCGACCGCGGCGGAAGTGTTCGGGGTTGAGCTGAGCGATGTCACCACGGACCAGCGACGCAGTGCCAAGGCGATCAACTTTGGTTTGATCTACGGGATGAGCGCTTTCGGTCTGGCCAAGCAAATCGGGGTCGACCGCAAGCAGTCGCAGGCGTACATCGACCGTTATTTCGCACGCTACCCCGGCGTACTCGACTACATGGAGCGCACGCGCACGCAGGCGGCTGAGCAAGGGTATGTCGAGACCATTTTCGGCCGTCGCCTGTACTTGCCCGAGATCAATGCGAAGAACCCGGCCTTGCGCAAAGGCGCCGAGCGCACCGCGATCAACGCACCGATGCAGGGCACGGCGGCTGACATCATCAAGAAAGCCATGGTGGCGGTGGATAACTGGTTGAGCGCTTCGGGGCTTGAGGCGCGCGTCATCCTGCAAGTGCACGACGAATTGGTGCTGGAAGTGCGCGAAGACTTGGTGGAACAGGTGAGCGAAGCGCTGCGCGTACACATGAGTGACGCCGCCACGCTGGATGTACCACTGGTGGTGGAAGTGGGCGTCGGCAATAACTGGGATGAGGCGCACTAAAACGCTGAATTGCCTGCGACTGATCGTCACAGGCAATTTGCCATTAGTTCCGAAGGGAATTTGCTTAGATCAAAGAGTTTTTAGGCGTCTGGAACTAAATCCTCCTTCACCACTCAGATCTGTTGAATGGGTGGTGAAGCCCTTCAATGCTCCTAATGTTGTGTTAAGTGTTGGCAGAATTCTGAACCCCGCCCTAGCGGTTCAGTACTTGAACCCCGAACTTCCCCCTCCCCATACGAAGTCCGGGGTTTTTTTTGCCTGCGATTTGTTACTCGCCCGCGTCTTCTTCGCCTTTATTTGGCAGTTCCATCCAGTTTGCGAGCACGGTGTACGCCTCTTCCAGGCCCATGCGCTTGGGGGCCGAGAACATTTGGATGGTCACCGCGTCGCCCCAGCCTTTACGGATTTGCGACTGCACTTTCAACAACTCGCCCTTGGCGGCGCCGAAGGTCAGTTTGTCGGCTTTGGTCAGCAAGATGTGCATCGGCATGCCGCTTTGCACCGCCCAGTCGAGCATCAACTTGTCGAAGTCAGTCATGGGATGACGTATATCCATCATCAAAATCAGTCCTTTGAGGCTCTCACGACTGCCCAGGTAGGCTTCCAGGTGGCGCTGCCAGTGGAGTTTCAACGGGATGGGCACTTTGGCGTAGCCGTAACCCGGCAAGTCGACCAGGCGCCGTTCTTCGTCGAGCTGGAAGAAGTTCAGCAGTTGGGTGCGGCCCGGGGTTTTGGAGGTGCGCGCCAGGCTGGCGTGTGTCAGGGTGTTCAGGGCGCTGGATTTACCGGCGTTGGAACGGCCGGCAAAAGCGACTTCAAAGCCTTGATCGTCAGGGCATTGATCGACTTTGGCGGCGCTGAGCATGAATTTAGCCTGTTGGCACAGACCGAGAATGGGGTTCTTGAGTTGCATGGGATTTCCGATGTGAGCGGCGTCAGGAATGGACGCGGCGAGCAGTGTCGTTTCCGTTTCAGTGACGCCAGTATATAATGCCGCAGATTTTGTGTGCGCTTTGTCCCAGCGTAGGATGAAGTACACGGGAGCGATTGACCTAGGTTGCGCATTAGAACGCAGCAAGCTCCCAACCCTGAAAGGTCGTTTTATGACTGCTGGCTGTCGGTGTCTTGATGCCGCGAATAGCGCTCAGGCTACACAGGATCCGGAAGCCGTGTACAACCGCGTTTGTATGACCTGACGTTCTGGCCCGCGCCAACCGACCCGAAACCGGTCGTCGGAAAGCCTGAGACTAGAGGCAAACAGGGTATGAAAACGCTGGTGCAGCACGTGACCCAGGGTTTCAAGGCGATGCCGCCGCGTGGTTTGTGCATGGACTGCAGTGTCGAGGTTTACCGTAATGATCATCGTGTGATGAATGAGTGAGCCCGGCCCATAACTCTTTAACCCTTAGCCGTAGTTGGATTAGCTGATGAACAAATTACTCGTGAGTCTGCTGTTGACCTTGGGCGTCACCGGTGTTGCCCAGGCCGCAGGCACTGCTCTTGTGGGCGATGCTGCTGCCGGTCAGGCAAAAACCGCTGTATGTGGCGCTTGTCACGGTCCCGACGGCAATAGCATGGCGCCAAACTTCCCGAAGCTGGCTGGGCAAGGTGACAAATACCTGCTCAAACAGCTGCACGAAATCAAGGACGGCAAGCGTGAGGTGCTGGAAATGACCGGCATGCTGACCAACCTGAGTGACCAGGACCTTGCAGACATTGCCGCTTATTTCTCCAGCCAGAAGGGCTCTGTCGGCGCGGCTGACGCAAAACTGGTCGAGCGTGGCCAAGCATTGTTCCGTGGTGGGGATGTTGAGAAAGGCCTGCCAGCCTGCACCGGTTGCCACTCGCCAGACGGTCAGGGCAACGCACCCGCCGGGTTCCCGCACCTGGGTGGCCAACATGCCGGCTACATCGAGAAACAACTGACAGCTTTCCGTGAAGGCGACCGTACAAACGACGGCGACACCATGGTCATGCGCAGTATCGCGGCCAAGCTGAGTAACAAGGACATCAAAGCCCTGGCCAGCTACATTCAAGGTCTGCACTAAGGTTTCTGCGGTCGATGAGCCAAGGCGAGAGTCGTTGGCCATGTTAACGATCGTTTAATCCTTGAGTGTGAGTTTAAAAGGGCAGCGTTGGCTGCCCTTTTTTATGGCATCTGCCGTTACACTACCGAACTCAAGACTGCGCGGGCCTGTCTGAATACAGGTCACGTGACAGCGACCTTATTTGTCCAGGAGTAAAGCATGCGTAATCTGATCCTCAGCGCCGCTCTCGTCAGTGCCAGCCTGTTTGGCATGTCGGCCCACGCTGCCGATGTACCGCTCGAAGCGGGTAAAACATACGTTCAGTTGTCTAGTCCTGTTGCGGTCGCTGAGCCTGGCAAGATCGAGGTTGTTGAGTTGTTCTGGTACGGCTGCCCGCATTGCTATTCGTTCGAGCCAGTGATTAACCCATGGGTCGAGAAGCTGCCTGCGGATGTGAATTTTGTGCGTATTCCTGCCATGTTCGGCGGCCCATGGGATGCTCACGGGCAAATGTTCCTGACCCTTGAAGCCATGGGTGTTGAGCATAAAGTGCACAATGCGGTGTTCAACGCCATCCAAAAAGAAGGCAAGCGCCTGGACAAGCCTGATGAAATGGCTGAATTCCTGGCCACTCAAGGCGTAGACAAAGACAAGTTCCTGTCGACCTTCAATTCGTTCGCCATCAAGGGCCAAATCACTAAAGCCAAAGAACTTGCCAAAAAATATGAAATCTCCGGTGTGCCTACCATGATCGTCAACGGCAAGTACCGTTTTGACCTGGGTACTTCAGGTGGCCCTGAGCAAACCTTGAACGTGGCCGATCAGTTGATCGCCAAAGAGCGTGCAGAGGCTGCGAAGTAAGGGGCGCCTTTCCTGTGCGGCGCTGGAAGAATGATCGCATCGTTGGCCTGCATGAGCCGCAGGTCAATGACGACCCTCTGGTAACCCGTGGGTTATCGGATGATCGTCGTTTGCGGCTGCTCAGTTTCAATATTCAGGTCGGCAACAGCACCCAGGGTTATCGTCATTACCTGACCCGCAGTTGGCAGCACGTGTTGCCGCACAAGGGGCGCACTGGCAACCTGGATCGAATCGGCGACCTGCTGAGCGACTTCGATCTGGTTGCGCTGCAAGAGGCGGACGGCGGCAGCCACCGTTCCGGCTACATCAATCAGGTCAAGTACCTGGCCCAGCAGGGCGAATTCCCTTACTGGTATCAACAACTCAATCGCAATCTCGGGCGCCTGGCCCAGCACAGCAACGGGGTGCTCAGCCGTTTGCGCCCTACCGCGATTGAAGATCACCCGCTGCCCGGCCCTGCGGGTCGTGGCGCGATTCTGGTGCGGTTTGGTGAAGGAGCGGACGCTCTGGTCGTCGTCATGATGCACCTGGCGTTGGGCACCAAGACCCGAACCTTGCAACTGGCGTATGTACGCGAGCTGATTGGCGGCTATCAGCACCAAGTGTTGATGGGGGACATGAACACCCATGCCAGTGATCTGTTACATACTTCGCCACTGCGCGATCTAGGCTTACTGGCCCCGCAAATGGAAGCCACCTTCCCCAGTTGGCGTCCGCAGCGTTGCCTTGATCATATTTTGCTCAGTCCAACCCTGACCCTGGAGCGGGTTCAGGTACTGGATCAACCCATTTCAGACCATTTACCGGTCGCGGTTGAAATACGTTTGCCCGGTTCGGTGGGTGTCGACTCACTGCCCGTGTTGAGTCCCCCCGCCAGTGAGCCCCCTGCATGACCGCCGACGACGCCAAGCGCTGGAAAGAGAAGTACCTTAAAAGCATCGAGCACCAAGAAAAACTCGAACGTCGCTGGAACGCACGGCTCGACTTACTGCGCCGTGGGCTGGTGCGCAGCACGCTGGCCGCCGAAGGTTCTGACCGTACGGTCGATCAGTGCATGAAAGAGATGCGCGAGGCGGTGCGCACGGACGAGATGGACGCGGCGCTGGCAGCCCTTATGCCACGCCTTGAAAAGGCCGTGCTCGACTCCGAGCAGCGCCGTGAAACCCGTGTCGAACAGATCAGTACTGCGCTCAATACGCTGGTCAATCAGTTGCAGGCGCTGCCCCTGCCCAGGGACGTCCGAAAGCCCCTGAAGACCTTTGCCAAGCAGCTCGACAGCCGCGTGACACAGGCGCGTGAGATTCCGCTGCTTTTGGGCGAACTAAGTGCCTTGCAGGGGCAGGCGCTTGCGCCTCAACTCAACGATGCAGAGCCGCAGAAGCCGGGCTTGCTGCAACGTTTGTTTGGCAGCGCAGACGCGCAAAAGGCTGCGCCGGAGTTCGAAACCTCGAGCCCGCAGCCCATCAACGCAGACCCGGTGGCCGTCAGTGCTGAACCGTTTGCAGTGCAGCCCGCGCCGGCTGTCGAGCCTGCGCCTGTGCCGCAACCCGATGTGGAAGTTGCGGAGGTACTGCAACAGGCGCCCGAGGCGCTTCAACCCTCGCCCATTGAAGTCGAAATCCTGTCGCTGCCACCCCTTGAGCCTGTTGCGCAGGCCGCAGCGGTGGAGGTGCCTGACGCTATCGAAACCGATGCAGATGAGGGCTCGAGTGGCGCGCTGGAGTCGGTGCTCGCCCAGGCCGAAGCTGAGCGGGTCGAGGCCGGGGTGTCGCCCGTTTCTGAATCGCTGGCCCCCGACCCCGACCCCGACCCTGAGCCTGATGCGCTTGAACCGCTCAGTGCCGAAGAAGACCCGGTTTACGCACTGCCCGACACGCCCGAGCCGTCCTATAGCTCGGTCGCTTCGCACATTGAATCGACCCTGCTGGGCTTGTTGAGCGATCTTTCGTTGCCGGAGCATCATCGCCCGCAAGCCGAGGCGATGCGCAGCCGTCTCGAAAAAGGTCTGAACTGGTACGAATTACTGCCGATCCTCGACGATCTTGCCGTGTTGATGTTGGCCATCACGGACAGCGGTCAACATGAGTTCGAGGCCTACCTCAAGCAGCTCAACGAGCGCTTGGAGTCCTTTCAAGGCAATCTCCAGGCGGCGAGTGCGGGCCATGCTGAAGGCCGTACCGCAGCCGATGACATGCACACCCAACTGCGCGAACACGTCGACGATCTGCAGAGCAGCGTGCAAGACGCCGCGGACCTCAACAGCCTTAAACACATCCTCGAAAGCCGCTTGGAGGCGTTGCTGGGCACCATGGACCAGCATCAGCAACAGCGCGATGCCCGCGAACAGGAAGTTGCCACGCACCTGCAAGGCCTGGCCGAGCGGGTGGCGCATATGGAGCAGGAAGCCCAAGGCTACCGCGAGCACCTTGAAGAGCAGCGGCAAAAGGCCCTGATTGATCCGTTAACCGGCTTGCCCAACCGGGCGGCGTGGGGCGAGCGATTGGCCCACGAGGTCGAACAATGGCAACAACACGGCAACATGCTGCTGGTGGCCATGCTCGATCTGGATCATTTCAAACGCATCAACGATGGCTATGGTCATCTGGCGGGCGACAAAGTCTTGAAGATCATCGCCACTCAGTTGCGCAAGCGCCTGCGCCCTAACGACTTTATTGCGCGTTTTGGGGGGGAAGAGTTCGTCATGCTGATGCCCGCGACGAGCATGGCGGTGGGTATGCAACTGGCCAACACGCTGCGGGCTGCCATCGAGGCGTGCCCGTTTCACTTTAAGGGCGAGCCTGTGACCGTCACGGTTTCGATCGGCCTGGCCGCGTTCAAGCCCGGCGAGCGCAGCGATCAGGTCCTCAAGCGCGCGGATCAAGCGCTGTACCGCGCCAAAGCGGCAGGCCGCAACACCATTGAACAGGGTTAAACGCCAGCCTTACGTTATGCTGTTGCCTGTCTGCCCTTACGCTAAAACCTAAACCATGAAAGTAATCACCCTGATTTTGTCTGCCCTGCTGCTGGCCGGTTGTGCCAGCGGGCCGCGCATGGACACCAGCCATCCTTCGGTCAACTACGACAGCCGTGTGCAATTCATCGTGCTGCATTACACATCGACCTCGCTGGAGCGCTCGCTTGAGTTGCTCACCCACGGTCCTGTGAGCAGCCACTACCTGATTGGCGATACCCCGCCGACCCTCTACAAACTGGTGGATGAAAACCAGCGCGCCTGGCACGCCGGCGAAAGCCAATGGAAAGGCCGCACCTGGCTCAATTCCAGCTCCATCGGCATCGAAATCGTCAACAAGGGCTTTCGCGACACGCCTCAAGGTCGGGTCTGGTACCCGTATACCGAAGGTCAGATCCAGACCCTGATCGCCCTGCTCAAGGACATTTCCACGCGCTACAAAATCGACCCGCAGAACATCATCGGTCACAGCGATATTGCGCCGACGCGCAAGCTCGACCCCGGCCCGCTGTTCCCCTGGAAACGTCTGGCAGACGCAGGTTTCGGCGTCTGGCCCAATGCCCAGGCGGTTGCCCGCGCTCAGGCTGTGTATGACCGACAGCTGCCGAGCATCACTTGGTTTCAGCAACAATTGGCCCTGTTCGGCTATGAAACACCGCAAACAGGTGAACTGGACGTCGCGACGCGACACGTTTTGGCCGCGTTCCAGATGCGTTTCCGCCCTTCTCGCTTTGACGGCCTCCCGGACGCGGAAACGGCAGCTATGTTGAATGTGCTGAACACCACTCAATAGGATCAGGAGCAGGGATTGGCCTCAGGACGTTTGACGCTGCGGACTTTTACCAACAGCCTGCGCAATGCTCTTTATCGTCCATGGTCGCTGGCCATACTGGCGACCTTGCTCAGTGCCAGCCTGTTGCTGGCGCTGAGCGTACCGATTGCCATGCATCAGGTTCAGATGCGCGAGCGCGAGCAAATGAGCGTGCATGGCGAACGGTTGCTTGAGCGTCTTGAGCAACTGTTCAACCAACTGCGCAAAGGGTTGGATGATTTGAACAATCAGCCGCTGCGCGATTGCGGCCCCTCGATGATTGACCAGTTGCAGCAGGTCAGTTTTCAGTACCGCTTCATTTATGAAGCCATTTTCTATGATGGTTCCCAGATCTGCTCCAACTGGCCTGCGCGTCTGAGTCTGACCCCTTCACCCGGCCGCGAGCCCGACATAAAAGGCCCGGTCTATCGTTACTGGCTGACCAGCCCCAATGAACCGGACGACAATCTCGCCGGGTTGATGCTGGGTCGCGGTGATTTTGAAGTCACCACCTCGCGCGGGCATTTGAGCGACGCGGTGGACTTGCCCCCCGGTGGCAGTCTGTTGGTGGTGGTCGATGAAGGCAAACGGGCGCTTCCTGTGTTGGGGCAGGCTCAGGATTGGCCGCCCAGTGCAGGCTGGCCACCGGACGACGGCGAAGTGGTGGTCACCGATTACCGCATGTTGTACCGCTTGCCCACGGACAGTTCCGACTATCAATTGGTGTTGAGCCTGCCGCGTGCCGAGGCCAAGGCGTATCTGGCAGAGCTGTGGTGGATGCTCCCCGGCAGCCTGCTGATTGCGCTGTGCATGGGGGCGCTGGTGTTGCACTTGGCCCGTCAGCGTCAGTCACTGGGCGGCGAGTTGCAGGGCGCCCTGCGGCGGGGCGAATTCAAGGTGCGTTACCAACCGATTGTCGACCTCAACACCCGCCAGTTTGTAGGGGCTGAAGCGTTGATTCGCTGGCGACATGCAGATGGCACCATGACCAGTCCGGAGTTGTTCATTCCCTTGGCAGAAAGCACAGGGCAGATTCGTCAACTGACCGATTTCGTCTTGGAGCGCACCCTGGAGCAATTGGGGCCGGTGTTGCGCGCCAATCCGCAGCTGTATGTCTCAATTAATCTGTCTGCGTGTGACGTGATGGAGCCGCGCATTGGCAAGGTGGTGGCGCGTCTGTTGGCCATTCACGAGGTGGCGGCCAGCCAGATCGCGTTTGAAGTCACCGAGCGCGGCATGATCGATGTCGAAGTCGCGCGCCTCAAGCTTCAAGCCTTGCGCGACAAGGGGCATTCGATCCTGATTGATGACTTTGGCACCGGCTACAGCAGCCTGGCGTACCTGCAAACCTTGCCCGTGGACTGCCTGAAAATCGACAAGGCATTCATTGATGCGCTGGGCTATGACGCGGCCAGCAGCGGCGTGGCGCCACACATCATCCGCATGGCTCACGCCCTGAACCTCAAGGTGATCGCTGAAGGCATCGAGCATGACTATCAGGTTGAATTGTTGCGCAGCGAGGGCGTGGTCTATGGGCAAGGCTGGCTGTTTGAGAAACCGCTGAATGCGCACCAGTTCCGGGAGCGCATCACCGGTGGCCGACGGCTCGGCCCACGTCGTGCTGACGACGACGTGTAAGCCGCGCCTATAACGGCAGCGCCATATAGAACTGGGTGCCTTGGCCAGGACGCGAGTAGACGCCGATGCGCCCGCCGTGCAACTGCACAATCTCCTTGCACAACGCCAGCCCCAACCCTGCGCCGCCTTTTTTACGGCCTACTTGCACGAAGGGCTCGAAAATACGGCCTTGCTGGCTGTAGGCGATGCCTTCGCCATTGTCTTCGACGCTGATAATCACCCGCTCTCCATGGCGCCGCGCTTGCAGGCGGATTTGCCCGCCAATAGGGGTATGGCGCAAGGCGTTGTCTATCAGGTTGTCCAGCACGCGTTCCAATTGCGCCTGATCGGCATTGAGGCGCGGTAGTGGCGACTGCAGGTCGATCACAAACTCGACATCTTTGGCGTTGGCCCGGTCAGCAAATCGGGCTTGCGCCTGCTCCAGCATTTCCTGAAGGTCGCACGGTGCCAAGGTGAGTTTTTGCATGCCGTTCTGATAGCGGGAGAAGTTCAGCAGATCGTTTATAAGCTGCATCAGCCGCTGCATTTCTTCGTTGACCGTGTTCAGCAAGTCCGCTTCACGTGATTGCGCATCGAAATGCGCACGCTCCAGAAACAAACCGAACGCCATGTGCATGCCGGTCACCGGGGTCCGTAGCTCGTGAGAGGCCCGCAACACAAACTCGCTGCGAACCCGCTCGAACGCCCGCTGCTCGGTCACATCATGCAGCACCATCACCGCGCCCAGGATCGGGCCTTTGGGCTGGCTGACCGGGGTCAGGCTGTACGTCAGCAGGCGTGTCTCACCCTCGATGTCGACGCTCAGGTCTTCCGGCAAGCGTTCCAGGCTGCCGCCGCGTAATACGGTCAACAGCTGTTGATCCAGCTCCGGACGCTGCAAGGCTTCGCCCAGCGGCTGGCCCAGACGGCCTTCGTCCCAGCCTAGCTGACGCTGAGCGACGGGGTTCAGGTGTTCCAGGCGGCCTTGTTGATCGATCATCAACAACCCGTCGTCTATGCTGTCGAGCACTGCCTGTAGCCGTTGTTGCCCGGCCAACAGCTCATCGACGTTGGTTGCCTGATGCTGGCGCAAGGCTTCGGCCATGATGCCGAAACGCCGCGTCAGCAGGTTCATCTCGGTGGCGGAAGACAGCGGCAAAACCACTTCGAAATTGCCTTTACCGATGTTGTCGGCCGCTTTGGCCAGCGCCTCGATGGGTGCGCCAAAGCGTCGGGCGATCCCGTGGGCGGTAATAAAGCCGATGATCAGCACCGCAACGCCCACTAGCCCCAGCACCGTGGCGATTACCATGGCCCGTTCACGCGCCTGCGCCTGTGCGGTGTTGATGGTTTCGAGCGCCTTGCGGTGTTCGTCAATCAGACCGTTGCGCAAGGCATTAAAGCGTGCGGTGAGTTCATTGTCGTTACTGAGATTAATGCCCCGGTGGTGCGTCTGATTAAACGCCTTGAGGAAGCTCACGTAATCGGTTCGCGCTTTGGCAAACCCGCTCGGCAAGTCATGCTTGCGCTCGTGCTCAATGCCCTCGTCGAGCAATTTCAAGTACTTTTGGGACGAGGTTATAAGGGCTTCGGTATCGGGCTCGTTGTGCAGCATCAGGATCAGTTGATCCCCCAGGGTCTGACGCAGCTTGAGGCCCAGATCGAGGGTGATGAAGTTATTGCGGATTAACGCTTCCTGGGTTTTAGCCATTTGCATCACGCCGAACACGCCGAGCACCAACCCCATCAGCGCCACGGTAATCAGCGCTGAAATGCTCAAAAAAAGGCGTGTTCGAAGCTTGATAGCGAGTTTCATCGAAGATTACTCACAGGTTGTACTGCTTACGTTTGCGATACAGCGTTGAGGCGTCAATGCCGAGGGTTTTGGCGGCTTGATCGAGGGTGTCGCTGGTGGCCAGTACCGCGCCGATGTGCGCTTTCTCCAGCTGGTCGAGGCTTAATGCCGCCCCGATACGTGGGGCGTTTGGCGTGGTTTGCTCGGCCATGCCCAAGTGGCTGACGTCAACGACTTCCTGTGGGCAAATGATGCTGGCGCGTTCTACTACGTTGCGCAGTTCGCGGATATTGCCGGGCCATCGATAATTGGCCAGTGCCTGACGGGCTTCTTCGCTGAAACCGCGGGCGGGGCGCGCGTATTCTTTGACGAAACGCGCCAGAAAGCGGTCGGCCAGGGTCAGGATGTCTTCGCTACGCTCGCGCAAGGGTGGCAAGTGCAACGTGATGACGTTCAGGCGATAGAGTAAGTCTTCGCGGAAGCGGCCATCGCGCACCATGTCTTCAAGGTTAAGGTTGGTGGCGGCCAGAATACGCACGTCAGCACGGCGTGTGACCGGGTCACCGACGCGCTCATATTCTTTGTCTTGAATGAAGCGCAGCAGTTTTGGCTGTAACGCCAGCGGGAAGTCGCCGATTTCATCGAGGAACAATGTCCCGCCGTCCGCCTGATTGACGCGGCCCAAGGTGCTTTCGCTGGCGCCGGTGAACGCGCCTTTGGTGTGGCCGAACAACTCGCTTTCCATCAACTCGGCCGTTAATGAGGGGCAGTTAATGGTGACGCAGGACTTCTTCGCCCGTTTGCTCCAGCCATGGATGGCACGCGCCAGTTCCCCTTTACCGGTGCCCGACTCGCCCAGAATCAGGATGTTGGCGTCGGTGCTGGCCACCTGGCGCGCGGTCTCCAAGACTACCATCATCGCCGGGCTGTGGGAGTCCAGGCCATCTTTAGGCTTGCGCACTTCCCCTTCCAGCGCCTCAAGGCGCGCCGACAACTGACGCACTTCCAACTGTTTGGCCGTGGCCAGTCGCAGTTGATCCGGGCTGCACGGCTTGACCAGATAATCTGCCGCGCCTGCCTGAATGGCGTCGACCGCGGTGTCTACAGCGGAATGCGCGGTGACGATCACCACGCGCATCCAGGGGGCTTGAACGCGCATTTGGGCCAGCACATCCAGGCCGTTATCTTCGCCCAGGCGCAAGTCCAGAAAGCACAAATCGAACACTTGGCGTTGCAGCAGGGCTTCGGCCTGGGCGGCACTGTTGGCCGTGGCCACGGTGTACCCCTCGTCTTCGAGGCAGTAGCGGAATGTACGCAGGATGGCGGACTCATCGTCGACCAGCAGAATGCGGCCTTGGTGCTCTTTGGCTGACTCCATTTCCTACGTTCCTTAGTGAGTGATGTTGGTTAGTGTCGGAATCATCGGGCAAGTTGCATGATTTTTCACGAATGATTCAGAGGCTAGCAGGGTAGCCACTTGCCTGCATGCTGTAACCCACTGATTTAACGTGATTTTCAGCTCCGGCGCCGGTCATCCCTTCTCACTAAAACAATTGCATTGTGCCATCCCTTCCCGGCCTGAGTGGAACTCGGCCTCAGTCCGTCGTGCAGAACGCCCGACCCAGCCTCCGTGCATCGTGCAGGATGCTCGCTAGCGCATTTTGTTATTGTTTATAAGTCATTGATTTATAAGGGTTTTATGGTTGTTAAAAAGTTGGCATGCCGCCTGCAATAACTCCTGTAACGCAGTCTTGCAGCGGTTAACGCTGGCGGACTCAACCCAACAATGACCACCGAGTGGCAGGAGTCTGAGCATGAATCGTCTAGGTCTATCCCGCATTCGCGTTTCTTCGCTTCAGCTTCAGCAAGGCCTGTTCGCCAGCTTGGCGCTTCTGGTCACGTTGATCGGTGGTCAGCAGCTCGTTCGTTTTGAGCAGGTTTCACCACCTGCACAAACAGTTTTGCACCAACCCGCTCAGCAGACGCACTTCAGTGCGATCGGCTCGAGCGCCGAGGTGATCGCCGGCTACGCCCTGACGGCAGCCGATGAGACGCAAATCGCAAATACTGAAGTGCCGCCGGAACGTTGGGTGTTTTAAATGTTCACAACCTTGAGACCCTTGCGGGCTTGAGGGGCTGCATTGATACAGACACGCTTTCCCACAGTAATAAGGAGAATCACCATGTTGAGTTGGGCAATTACCTTTCTGATTATCGCCATCATCGCAGCCGTTCTGGGCTTTGGTGGTATCGCTGGCACCGCCACGGGTATCGCCAAGATTCTCTTTGTCGTGTTCCTGGTGATGTTTGTCGTGTCCTTCATCTTTGGTCGCCGCGGTCGAGGGTAACCATGTTTAGCCGATCCTTTAAGGCAATGGCCGCTGCCCTGCTCATGGGCAGCAGCGCCATGGTCATGGCCGCCAACGATGGCCAGACCCGTGCCAACGAACTGTTAAATGACCCTGCTTACCGCGATGCATGGCAAAAGGTCGTTAAAAAGGAAGAGCGACTGCCGGAATGGGTGATGAACCTGTCGGGCAGTGCCGAGCAGATGAATGCGGTGACTGAAGACGGCGATGCTTACTTGGTCGGCCCGCTTTGCGAAACCGCGCAAACCTGCTTAAACAAGCGTCTTATTGTGGCGGTCAGCCTCGACAAGAAAGACGCTTACGCCATGTTGGTTGAAGTCCCGGCGGGTTTGCCGGCAGACAAGTCGCCGACGCGTCATGCCGATTATCGATTCTTGGGTCAGCCTGATGTCGGTATGCAAGCACTGCTTAAAGAACAATTGAAGAAAGACCCTAACTGGTACTAACCCGTTGGGCAGTTTCTTCAGCTGTTGATCAGTGAAAAAACCAAGGTCATACCTTGGTTTTTTTTCGTCTGAAAAATCTCTTTCTTATGCGTAAAACCTTCTCACGGCTCATTTTTTTCAAAACACATGTGGCTTGAGGCGCCTTTGCGAACGTCGACCTTTTATCGACTAATAGCAAAATGATCACTTCTCTATAACCGATTTATGTTGTCGGATATTTCTGAGGTCAGAACGTATTTTTGCTCGCCTCGCGGTGACAAAAAGACCTTGAAACAGCCGGTATGCGGCGGTTATGTCGTCTATTCTCTGTCTTTACGGCTCCATGCGTTTAAGGTCTTGTCGGACAATATCCATGCCGATTCGGCATAGGGTAGGCGTTTACGGCATTAGACGGCTTCCCCTTGCATGGGAATAGTTGCGCCTTTTTTCGCCTGCCGAAGAGCCTGATCGGCTCGATTTGGGCGACCTTCTACGGGGGGAGAGGTTTTGGATTTATGCGCCTCGCGGCGCTCTAGTCTGAGCCTCTTCCCGAGTCCACTTGAAGTAAGGGTAATGACATGAAGAAGGCAAAACTGAGCCTCGCCTGGCAGATCCTCATCGGTCTGGTCCTGGGTATTGCAATCGGCGCGCTGCTTAACCATTTCAGTGCTGAAAAGGCCTGGTGGATCAGCAACGTCTTGCAACCCGCTGGCGATATCTTTATCCGTCTGATCAAGATGATCGTAATCCCAATCGTGATTTCTTCACTGGTTGTCGGGATTGCAGGCGTGGGGGATGCGAAGAAGCTCGGTCGCATCGGGCTTAAAACCATCATTTACTTCGAGGTGGTGACCACCATCGCGATCGTGGTCGGCCTGCTACTGGCCAACCTGTTCCACCCGGGCGCCGGCATCGACATGAGCACCCTGGGCACGGTCGATATCTCCAAATATCAAGCGACGGCCGCAGAAGTTCAGCACGAACATGCGTTCATTGAAACCATCCTCAACCTGATCCCATCGAACATTTTCGCGGCCATGGCTCGCGGTGAAATGCTGCCGATCATCTTCTTCTCGGTGCTGTTCGGTCTTGGTTTGTCGAGCCTGAACGCCGAGCTGCGCGACCCGCTGGTGAAAACCTTCCAGGGCGTGTCCGAGTCGATGTTCAAAGTGACTCACATGATCATGAACTACGCGCCAATCGGTGTGTTTGCGCTGATCGCCGTGACCGTCGCCAACTTCGGTTTTGCCTCGCTGCTGCCATTGGCCAAGCTGGTGGTGCTGGTGTACGCCGCCATCCTGTTCTTCGGCTTCGTGGTACTGGGCCTGATTGCCAAGATGTTTGGTTTCTCCGTCATCAAGCTGATGCGCATCTTCAAGGATGAGCTGGTACTGGCTTACTCCACCGCCAGCTCGGAAACCGTGTTGCCGCGTGTGATCGAGAAAATGGAAGCCTACGGTTGCCCGAAAGCGATCTGCAGCTTCGTGGTGCCAACCGGTTACTCGTTCAACCTCGACGGTTCGACCCTGTACCAGAGCATCGCGGCGATCTTCATTGCCCAGCTGTACGGCATTGACCTGTCGATCAGCCAGCAACTGCTGCTGGTCCTGACCCTGATGGTGACCTCCAAAGGCATCGCCGGTGTGCCGGGCGTGTCCTTCGTGGTGCTACTGGCGACACTGGGCAGCGTCGGTATCCCGCTCGAAGGTCTGGCCTTCATCGCCGGTGTTGACCGCATCATGGACATGGCCCGTACGGCCCTGAACGTGATCGGTAACGCCCTGGCGGTACTGGTGATCTCGCGTTGGGAAGGCATGTACGACGATGCCAAGGGCCAGCGCTACTGGAACTCGCTGCCGCACTGGCGCAGCAAGCAAGCCCTGCCAAAAGGCGAATAATCGCCCCGCGCATGCTTGAACCGCCAAACCCCGGACTTGTCCGGGGTTTGTTGTTTTCGGGGGTTGGCCGCTATCATTCGCCGCATCTTTGAGGAGTGCTTTTGATGCTTAACGGCCTATGGCTCAGCTTTTTCGTCGTCGCGACCGTGTCCGCACTCGCCCAATGGCTGGTGGGTGGCAATGCCGGGATCTTCGCCGCGATAGTCGAAAGCATTTTCGCCATGGCCAAGCTCTCGGTTGAGGTGATGATTCTGCTGTTCGGCACCCTGACCCTGTGGCTGGGGTTTCTGCGCATCGCCGAGAAGGCCGGGATCGTGGACTGGCTGGGCAGGGCGCTGGGGCCGTTGTTCAAGCGCCTGATGCCCGAAGTGCCGCCCGGCCACCCGGCGCTGGGGTTTATTACCCTGAACTTCGCCGCCAACGGACTGGGCCTGGACAACGCTGCCACGCCGATCGGTTTGAAAGCGATGCGCGCCCTGCAAGAGCTCAACCCCAATCCGACCAGTGCCAGCAATGCGCAAATCCTGTTTCTGGTGCTCAATGCCTCGTCCTTGACGCTTCTGCCCGTCACCATCTTCATGTACCGCGCCCAGCAGGGCGCTGCTGACCCGACGCTGGTGTTTCTGCCTATCTTGCTGGCAACCAGCGCTTCAACCCTCGTAGGGCTGCTCTCAGTGGCCTTCATGCAGCGTTTGCGCCTATGGGACCCGGTCGTGTTGGCGTACTTGCTACCGGGCGTGCTGATTCTGGGCGGGTTCATGGCCTTGCTGGCAGGCTTGTCTGCCACGGCGCTGGCCAGTGTGTCGTCCCTCCTTGGCAACCTGACCCTCTTCGGGCTGATCATGATCTTTTTGATTATCGGCGCGCTGCGTAAGGTCAAGGTGTATGAGGCGTTTGTCGAAGGCGCCAAAGAAGGCTTCGACGTGGCCAAGAACCTGCTTCCCTACTTGGTGGCCATGCTCTGTGCCGTCGGCGTGCTGCGGGCTTCGGGGGCGTTGGACTTCGGCCTGGACGGCATTCGCCATGCGGTGCAATGGCTGGGTTGGGACACGCGTTTTGTCGACGCCCTGCCCACCGCGATGGTCAAGCCCTTCTCGGGCAGTGCGGCGCGGGCGTTGTTGATCGAAACCATGCAGAGCCAGGGGGTCGACAGCTTCCCGGCGCTGGTGGCGGCGACGGTGCAGGGCAGTACCGAAACGACGTTCTATGTACTGGCGGTGTACTTCGGTGCGGTCGGTATCCAGCGCGCCCGCCACGCCGTGGGTTGCGCGTTGCTGGCGGAGTTCTCGGGCGTAGTGGCGGCCATTGGTGTGTGTTACTGGTTCTTCGGTTAAGGCCAACGGGCTGTCGTCGCCGCGTCCCCCGGTAATGTCCAGCCAGGGGCGCGGCTGCGTTGTCGACTAAGGGGCGATGACGCGTTGCGCCTGGCCCTGTTGCATCACCCACTGCACCACTTGAGGCATCAGCGCATCGGTCGCTTGGCCAAACCCTGCCACCACGCCCGGCACCATCGGATTACTCAGGGGCTGGCGCGTTTCAAAGCGGCGAGACGCGATCACCCGTTGGTCGCTGGTGCGCACCAGACGCGCGTTGTACTGAACCAGCACTTCAGGGTTTTTGCCGTTGTAATGGGTCTGAAAGGCCAATAACTCGCCGCCCAATTCGTAGTCCGCCTGCAGGTTGCTGTCGTCCGTGCTCAACCCCTGAATCCGCCCGTCCTGCAAGAACGCGTCCAGCAAGCGATTACGCAACAGAACCGGCGCCGGGTCGCTCCAACGTGCGCCTTTGTAGTTGCTGATCAGGTTGCCTTGCGGCACGACGGCGATGTTCTGGCTGTTCAGTGCATTGCTGGCCATCGGCTTGTCGAGTCGCAGCGACCATGTCACCGGCGCGCTGCGGCTGGCAGCTATCGGCGTTTGCGCATAGGGCAACCAGTACACGTCCACTTGCTCGGGCTTGGGCAAGATCGAGCAAGCGCTGAGCAGGCTCAGGCTTGCGGCCAATACGATTGAACCTGCCAGGCGATACGTGCGACTCATGGCGTGAATTCCTTGTTCTGTTCGCGGCCCAGCAAGTAACCGCTTGGATTGGCCTCAAGCCGCCGCGAAATGCTGCGCAGCGTGCTCAGGGTTTCGCGCAGCTCATTGACGGCCGGGCCCAGTTGATTGAGGCCTTGCATGCCGTTGTTCAGCGACTCTTCGTTATTGCTGAGCAAGGTGTTGATGGTGGCCGCGCTTTGCTCCAGCGACTGCATCGCCTGCTCGGCGCTGCCGAACATCTGCTTGCCCTGGGTGTTGAGCAGGCCATTGGCATTGCGCATCAGCGCCGTGGTTTGCTCCAGCGTGATACTCGCCTGTTTGCCGACCTGCGCCAGTTGCTTAAGCGTCTGGGAGATATCCCCGCGCTGGCCGGCAATGGCGTTGGTGGTTTGCTCAAGGTTGTTCAGGGTTTTACCCACGCGGTCGACGTTTTCATGGGAGAACAGTCGATTGGCGTTGTGCAGCAGCATGTTGACGTTGGCCATCACGTCCGAGCCGTCGGTCAGCAGGCGCGCGATAGGCGAGGGCGAGGCCACGATTTCCGGCAGTTTGCCGTCTTTGCCTTTGAGTGGCGGGCTGTTCGGGTCGCCGCCGCTGAGCTGGATGATGGACGTGCCCGTCACACCGGTCAGCGCCAGTTTGGCCTTGGTGTCGACTTTGACTGGGGTATTGGCCGCGAGGCGGATGCGCGCCAGCACCCGGCGCGGGTCCTTGTCGTCGAGCCGCAACTCAATCACATCACCGACCTTGATCCCGTTGTATTGCACCGAGCTGCCCTTGGACAAACCGCTGACAGCCTCGTTGAACACCACTTCGTAGTCCTTGAAGGTGCTGTCCATGCTGGCCTTGGCCAACCACAGCCCAAACAGCATGGCACCGACGATGACCAGTACGGTGAACAAGCCAATCAATACATGATGGGCGCGGGTTTCCATGTCATTGCTCCTTACGCTGGGTTGCCGCTTCGTACGCGGCGCGGCCACGAGGGCCATGGAAATACTCATGAATCCACGGGTCGTCGTAGTCTTCGACCTGCTTGATCGGTTCGGCCACCAACACGCGTTTCTGTGACAGCACCGCCACCCGGTCGGTGATGGTGTAAAGCGTGTCGAGGTCGTGGGTGACCAGGAACACGCTCAAACCCAGTGCATCGCGCAGGGTCAGAATCAATTGGTCGAACGCCGCCGCCCCAATCGGGTCGAGCCCGGCAGTCGGCTCATCGAGAAACAGGATGTCCGGGTCCAGCGCCAGGGCACGGGCCAGCGCGGCCCGCTTGACCATGCCGCCGGACAGCGACGACGGGTACTTATCGGCCGACGACAGCGGCAGCCCGGCCAGGGCCAATTTCACCAGCGCCAGATGCTCGGCGTCCGGGCGGCTCAGGCCTGCGTGTTCGATCAGTGGCAAGGCAATGTTTTCGGTCACCGTCAGCGATGAAAACAGCGCGCCTTGCTGAAACAGCACGCCAAAGCGTCGTTCGACCCGTGAGCGCTGTTCTTCCGGCAAGCTCATCAAGTCTTCACCGAACACACGGACTTCGCCTTCATTGGGCCGCCGCAGGCCAACAATGCTGCGCAACAGCACGGATTTACCCGTGCCCGAGCCGCCCACCACCCCCAATATCTCGCCCTTGTAGACATCCAGATCGAGGTGCTCGTGCACGGTTTGGCTGCCGAAGCGATTGCACAGGCCGCGCACTTCAATCACCGCCTCGCGGTCGTTTGGCACAGAAGCACTCACCAGCCCATCTCCATGAAAAACAGCGCCGCCACGGCATCAAGCACGATCACGATAAAGATCGATTGCACCACGCTGGACGTCGTGTGTTCGCCCACCGATTCAGCACTGCCCGCCACCTTGAAGCCTTCAAGGCAGCCGACGGCGGCGATCAAGAAGGCGAAAAAGGGCGCTTTGACCATGCCCACCAAAAAGTGCTGCACGCCGATGTCCGAGTGCAGTAGCGAGATGAACATGTCGGGCGAGATGCCCAGGGACACGATGCACACCACGGCGCCGCCCAGAATCCCGGCCATCATTGCCAGGAACGTGAGCAGCGGCAGCGCGATCAGCAGCGCCAGGACACGCGGCAACACCAGCAAATCCATGGGGTCGAGGCCCAGGGTGCGGATGGCGTCGATCTCTTCGTTGGCTTTCATCGAACCGATTTGTGCCGTGAACGCACTCGCGGTGCGGCCGGCGAGCAGGATGGCGGTCAACAACACGCCAAATTCCCGCAAGAAGGAAAACGCCACCAGATCGACGGTGAAAATACCCGCGCCGAAGTTGGCCAGCACTGTCGCGCCAAGGAACGCCACCACCGCGCCCACCATGAAGGTCAGCAACACCACAATCGGGGCCGCGTTCAAACCGATCTGTTCGATATGCGCCACCACCGGGGTGATGCGCCATTGCTTGGGTCGAAACAGGTTACGGGCCAGGGTTTGCAGGATCAGGCCGATGAAACCCAGCAGTTGCAGCGAGTCTTGCCACAGCTTGTCGACGGCGCAGCCAATGCGGCTAAGCACCTGAATGCCGGTGTTCTCCTCGGCGGCCTTGGTCGGCACGCAAAAGTCGCGCATCGAAGAATAGACCGTTTGCAACAAGGCACGGTCGGCGGCGGGGAGTCTGGAGGTGGTGTCGGCCAGTTGGCTGACGCGCTCGGCGCCCAGCAGCTCGACCAGCAGCGAAGCGCCTGCCGTGTCGAGGCGGGTCACGTCATCCAGGTCAACCTGGGTGTTGTCGTCGTACTTGCCGGCCAACTGCGCGTTGAGTTGCTTGAGGCGTGTGTAATTGGCCAGCGTCCAGTCGCCACTGATGTGCAGCCGGGCCGGTTTGCTCGAAGTATCTAATTGGGCGTCGCCAGCCTTAGCAGTAATAATCGTCGGCTCCAAGCTCAGTTTGCGAATACGTAGACCATAGGTAATAGCACAATCCGGTCAGTTTGCCTGACGGGACGCTGAAGGCGATTGATCTGCGTCGGTAACCCGGAAGCGCAGCACGCCAATCATTTGCCCATCTTCCGTCAACACTCGCACTTGCCAGCGGCCTACGGGATTGGGCGGGAAGTTCTGTTTGTGGGTCCAGGCGCGGTAGCCTTCCTGGCGCCCGCCTTTGATATCCAGCGCGATGCGGTCCACTTCCTGACCGTTGAGCTTCCACACGTGATAAATCCGTTCATTCAAGCCCCGTGGCGCATTGATCGCGGTGTAGGCGTACAGACCCCGCGCACGCAGCTCATTGACGTCGATGCGCTTGAGGCTCTCGCCCGGCGTGCGGTCTTGTAATTGCGTGGTCACGGCCACTTCCGTCATCCACAAGGTGGCGGGTGGCACCCATGAACGCAGCAGCCACCCCGTGCCGCCGAGGGCAATGACCAGCAACGGCAGCAACAGCCAGCCGCGCATGGTCTTGAGCGGCAAACTCACGGCCAGGCTGGGGATGGACAGCACCACAGCGGCGCCCAGCGCCAGCATGTAACTTTGCGACGTGGTGAGGTTGAGGATGATCGGCAGTGCGGTCAGCAGCGCCGCGAACAGCGCCAGCGTGTGAACGGCCAAAAACAGCCAGCGCTTGGGCGCCAACCATTTGTAATAGAGCGGGTCGGTGATGGTTACCAGCGCGGTTGCACCGAGCAGCCCGGTGAACACCAGCTGGCCACTGTTCCAGGTGGTGGTGACAAAGAAAAACGGCAAGACGAAAAACAGGCTTTCCTGATGGATCATCTGCGTGGCGTAACGCAGCAGCGGCGGGGGGATTTCGCGTTTGAACACCCGCATAAACAGCTGGGTGAAGGTGTTTTCCAGCATTAGCCAGACCCAGCTCACCAGCAAAATCACCGCGATCCAGCGGGCCATGCCTTGCTGACGATCAACCAGAATGAAACTGCCCACACCCGAGCAGAAGCCGAACAGCGCAATCAGCCCCGGATAGCGCTTCATCAATTCAATGACGCGCTGTATGTAGTGGTTCCAGTTTGGCATGCGGCGGGTTCACATTCTGTATAGGAAAAATCCTCGACAGAATAGCGTTTAAGTACTGCTGGCGTCTGAGAGATTGTGCGCCCCTGAGCAGGGGCGCTGATGGGTAAGGGGGCCTGTGACCCTGACTTAGTTCACGCGGCTTTCGAAGCGGCTGACGCCTGGCAGTTCCAGCACGATCTCATCCCCGACATTCAACGGACCTACCCCCACCGGCGTGCCGGTCATGATGACGTCGCCCGCTTGCAGCGAGAAGCACGAGGCCATGTGCTGAATCATCGGCACTATCGGGTTGAGCATCAGGGCGCTGTTGCCGTCCTGGCGGACTTCGCCGTTGATGGTCAGGCGAATGCCAATGTCAGCCAGATCCTTGAACGTGCTGCTTTGTACGAACGGGGCCAGCACGCAGGCGCCGTCGAATGATTTGGCGATCTCCCAGGGCAGGCCCTTGCTTTTCAGCTCGGCCTGTTTGTCGCGCAGGGTCAGGTCCAGGCCCGGAGCAAAACCGGAGAGGGCGTCCAGCACCTCCTCAGGGCTCGGGTGGTTGGACAGCGGCTTGCCGATCAGCACAGCGATCTCGGCCTCGTAATGCACGGAGCCGCGCTCGGTCGGGATAGTGAAGCCACCTTGCAGCGGCACCACGCAACTGCCGGGCTTGATGAACAACAAAGGCTCAGTCGGGATCGGGTTATCCAGCTCTTTGGCGTGCTCGGCGTAGTTACGCCCGATGCACACCACTTTGCCCATTGGAAAGTGAATCCTTGTACCGTCGACATATTGGTGCTGATAGCTCATTGACCGACTCCGCTGGTGGGTTCGCTGAAAGCGTCGATGCCGATGTTGCCCCTGAAGGCCCCATGCACGCGGCCTTCAGTGATGCAGGTGGTAGAACCACCGTCCGGCAGCGACGACCGCTGTTGTGCCGCTGATTAAATCGCGAAAATCTTGCCCGGGTTCATGATGCCGTTGGGGTCGAAGGCAGCCTTGATGGCCTTCATGTACTCGATTTCGACCGGCGAGCGGCTGTACGTCAGGTAATCACGCTTGGTCATGCCCACGCCGTGCTCGGCCGAGATCGAACCGTTGTACTTCTCGACGGTTTCAAACACCCACTTGTTGACGGTCGCGCACTTGGCGAAGAACTCGTCCTTGCTCAGGTTTTCAGGCTTGAGGATGTTCAAATGCAGGTTGCCGTCGCCAATGTGGCCGAACCAGACAATTTCGAAGTCCGGGTAGTGTTCGCCGACGATCGCGTCAATTTCTTTCAAGAACGCCGGGACTTTTGAAACCGTCACCGAGATATCGTTTTTGTACGGTGTCCAGTGGGAAATGGTCTCGGAGATGTACTCGCGCAGTTTCCACAGGTTTTGCAGCTGGGTTTCGCTCTGGCTCATCACGCCGTCCAGCACCCAGCCTTGTTCCATGCAGTGCTCGAAGGTTTCCAGCGCGGCATTGGCCACTTCTTCGGTGGTCGCTTCGAATTCCAGCAGCGCGTAGAACGGGCACTCGGTGTCAAACGCTGCAGGCACATCGCCACGCGCCATGACCTTGGCCAGAGCCTTGTCAGAGAAGAACTCGAATGCTGTCAGATCCAGTTTGCTCTGGAAGGCATGCAGCACGGGCATGATCGAATCGAAGTCGGCCGTACCCAGCACCATGGCGGTCAGGTTCTTGGGCGCACGGTCCAGGCGCATGGTGGCTTCGACCACAAAGCCCAGCGTGCCTTCGGCTCCGATGAACAGCTGGCGCATGTCATAACCGGTGGCGTTTTTGATCAGGTCTTTGTTCAGTTCGAGTATGTCGCCCTTGCCGGTGACCACTTTCATGCCCGCGACCCAATTGCGGGTCATGCCGTAGCGAATCACCTTGATCCCGCCGGCATTGGTGCCGATATTGCCACCAATCTGGCTGGAACCTGCCGAGGCGAAGTCCACCGGGTAATACAGACCGTTTTCTTCAGCGAGGTTCTGCAAGTGCTCGGTGACCACGCCCGGCTGGCACACCACGGTGCGGTCGGTCAGGTTGATGTCCAGCACCTGGTTCATATAGTCGAAGGACACCACCACTTCGCCATTGGCCGCCACGGCTGCGGCCGACAAACCGGTACGGCCGCCCGACGGCACCAGCGCGACGTGATGGGCGTTGGCCCACAGCACGATGGCCTGCACCTGTTCAGTGGTTTTCGGGAACACGATGGCCAGCGGCGCGGGGGCGAAATGCTTGGTCCAGTCCTTGCCATAAGCATTGAGGGAATCGGCGTCGGTGAGAACCTTGCCAGGCTCTACCAGGGTCTTTAGCTCATCAATCAAGGCAGGATGGGTCATCAACAGAACTCTCGAACAATTCATGGTCATCCTGAGAACGCTTCACGTCGCAGGAATGGGTGTTTAGCGGGGCGCTTATGCTAGCATACGGCCCCCCCGTAGAATCGAGCCGTAGGACGATTCTCGGTGCCGGTCTTCACGCCGGCCAGGTCAGCTCAGGCTGTCCACTTCCCTGCCATTTTTCTCTGGGACACAGGTTTACGCAGATGAGCAAGACTTCTCTCGATAAGAGCAAGATCAAGTTCCTTCTTCTGGAAGGCGTCCACCAATCCGCTGTTGATGTTCTCAAGTCCGCCGGGTACACCAGCATTGAGTACATCACCAGTTCCTTGCCTGAAGATCAGCTGAAGGAAAAGATCGCTGATGCCCATTTCATCGGCATCCGTTCTCGCACTCAACTGACCGAAGAAGTGTTCGATTGCGCCAAGAAGTTGGTGGCTGTTGGCTGTTTCTGCATCGGTACCAACCAGGTCGACCTCAACGCTGCTCGCGAACGCGGTATCGCTGTTTTCAACGCCCCTTACTCCAACACCCGTTCGGTGGCCGAGTTGGTGTTGGCTGAAGCGATCCTGTTGCTGCGTGGCATCCCTGAGAAAAACGCTTCCTGCCATCGTGGTGGCTGGATCAAAAGCGCTGCCAACTCCTTCGAAATTCGCGGCAAAAAGCTGGGTATCGTCGGTTATGGTTCGATCGGCACACAGCTGTCGGTACTGGCTGAAGGCCTGGGCATGCAGGTGTTCTTCTACGACACCGTGACCAAGCTGCCGTTGGGTAACGCCACGCAAGTGGGCAACCTGCACGAACTGCTGGGCATGTCCGACATCGTGACCCTGCACGTGCCTGAAACCGCCGCCACTCAGTGGATGATCGGTGAGAAAGAAATCCGCGCCATCAAAAAGGGCGGCATTCTGATCAACGCCGCACGTGGCACCGTGGTCGAGCTGGACGCCCTGGCTGACGCGATCAAGGACAAACACCTGATCGGCGCCGCCATCGACGTGTTCCCGGTCGAGCCGCGTTCCAACGACGAAGAGTTCGAAAGCCCGCTGCGCGGCCTGGACAACGTGATCCTGACCCCGCACATCGGCGGTTCTACCGCTGAAGCGCAAGCCAACATCGGTCTGGAAGTGGCAGAGAAGCTGGTCAAGTACAGCGACAACGGTACGTCGGTGTCTTCCGTCAACTTCCCCGAAGTGGCATTGCCGGCTCACCCGGGCAAGCACCGTTTGCTGCACATCCACCAGAACATTCCCGGTGTGATGAGCGAGATCAACAAGGTCTTTGCAGAAAACGGCATCAACATTTCCGGCCAGTTCCTGCAAACCAACGAGAAAGTTGGCTACGTGGTGATCGACGTCGACGCCGAGTCCTCGGACTTGGCGCAAGAGAAGCTGCAAAGCATCACCGGCACCATCCGTTGCCGCGTACTGTTCTAAGTCGCGCGCTACTAAAAAAGGAGACCTTCGGGTCTCCTTTTTTGTGCCGCCCGTAAAGTTACTTCACGTTAACCGTGATCTTCTTCGACACGATGACCGGTTCGAAGGTCATGTGGTTCTTGTCTGCCAGCTCCAGCTGCAAGGTGTGCTTGCCGGGCGCGAGGGTGACTTCAGCTTCGGTCTGCGCCTTGCCGAAATGCACGTGGTTGGCGTCTGCCGGGATCACTTGGCCCGCAGCAATGGGCTGGTCAACGTCGATCAGCAGGTGGTGATGGCCGGTGTTGGGTGTCTGGTCGCCAGCAGGTGCCAGCTTCATGCCTTCAACGCCGAATTTGACTGTGAAGGTTTTATCCACTGTGGCGCCGTCAGCCGGGGAAATGATCGAAACTTTTGCGCCTTCGGGTGCCGGGGTGGCCGCCATGGCCATGACCGAAACGCCCATCAGAACTGAAGCCAGTGCAGCGCGAGACAGTAAACTTTTCATTTTTCTCTCCGTTTTTCACAAAATTCATGGGGTGAAGACAACGTCCAGTCGCAGTGCTGTCCAACCCGCAGCGGACCAACATAAAGCAAAGCGAACCTTTATTGCGAATCGCTTGCATCCTGTTCAACCCAGTGACCCTGCGCCTTCTGCCAGGCCTGATGCTGTTATTGCCACGGATGAGCCCTTTGGCTCACGCCGCGTTGATCGATGACGTTAGCCACCGGTGCGAATCGCGCACCGCCCTCGACGCAGACACGCCGCCCTGAATCTTCAGGCAGGCCGGGCACCTGACCGGGTTTGAGGTTGAGCCGGGCCAACGGTTGGCGCAAGCGCAGCAGGTGCAGGCCTCAACCTGATCACGAACGGCAACCAGTTGCTGTCGGGGATTGAAAGCGGGACATACGATGTTGCAATCAATCATAGTGCTTAGACCTGCAGTGGCCGCCATTTGATCAATTAGCTTTTGCTGGAAAGCACTCAACTAGGCTTGCCCCTGCTGATACGGGCTGAAGGTTGGCGGGTTCGTGGAGAACAGTGGCGGTCAGAAGGGGCTGGAAAACGTGAAGGTGAAGATCGATCGCCAACGCCGTTTATTGACGTTAGAGCGGGTGCGTATAGATCGGATACTGCGTCATCACGTCATACGAAAGACCAGGTTCTCGGCGTGTTCTATTTGGGCAGTGGCCCGCATGCTTCAATGAGCTTGCCATCCGTTCGGCTATCGATAGCCCCCTTTTCCCCGATATAGACATCGGTCTTCGGCCACTTCGGTTTAACCCGGATGCAGTGCGATTTCCCCCCGTTGTTCCAATCGAACGCCATAAAAAATTGGCTGTTCGGGAAGATGTGTCCTGCGCCACCCGTGGTTTGACCCGGGTAGATCTCACCTTCGCCCCGCGGCCGCTGCTTGGCAGCGGCCGTGGCGCCCGATACATCATGGGTGTGTGGATGAGTCGCGCATGCTTTTCACATCAGACGCGTTGACGTCCGCCCCTCTGTTGCCCCAGCTGGTGCGGATGAAATTGACCACATCGGCCACTTCCTGATCCGACAAGCGCCAGTCGAAGGCGGGCATGGTGAAGGTCGACGGCGCGGTGTGTGTCGCCTGGAGTGTCCCGCCCTTGAGCACGATATGGATCAACGAGGTCGGGTCTTCGGACTGCAACACCGGGTTGCCCGCCAGCGCCGGGAACACGCGGGTATAGCCATGACCATCGGTGCGATGGCACGCGGCGCAGTTGTCGATGTAGACCGCCGCACCGCGTTTGCTGTCATCGCCGTTCCACAGTGCGTCGGCCACGGCCGGGTCGTACTGATGGGGTTTGTCGGTTGAATCCACCGCAGGCAAAGACTTCAAGTAACGTGCGATTGCCGTCAGGTCGGCATCGGACATGTACTGCATGCTGTGAACGATCACGTCACTCATCCCGCCAAACACCGCACTGCGATCACTGCGCCCGGTTTTCAGGAACTGCACCAACTGCGTTTCGTCCCAGCTGCCAAGGCCGTCCTTGTGGTCGCCGCGCAGGTTTTTGGCGATCCAGCCTTCCAGCGGCGCACTGCCCGCGAGGAAGGTGCTGCCGTCTGTGGCGCTCAATGCTTTTTCCTGCATGGTCAGGGCGCGCGGGGTGTGGCATGCGCCGCAATGGCCCAGGCCTTCTACCAGGTACGCGCCACGGCTGAGCACCGGATCTTGGCCCGCGACGGGGGTGAAATCGTGCACGGCGGGCGCAAAGGTCCAGCGCCACATGGCCAGCGGCCAGCGCATGCTCATGGGCCACGGGATATCCACCGGTTTGTTCGCTTGCTTGACGGGCGCTACGCCTTTCATGAAGTAGGCATACAGCGCTTGCATGTCCGCCTGATTCACCCGGGCGTAGGACGGGTAGGGCATCGCCGGGTACAGGGTACTGCCGTTTGGGGCAATGCCATGACGCACGGCGTTGTCGAAGTCCTCAAAGCTGTAATCGCCGATGCCGCTCTTGTCTGGCGTGATGTTGGTCGAGTAGATCGTGCCAATCGGGGTTTCCATCGGCAGGCCGCCCGCGAACGGCTTGCCGTCCTTAGCGGTATGGCAGGCCACGCAGTCCCCGGCGCGCGCCAGATACTCGCCCTGCCGGATCAAGGCCTGCGGATCTGCCCCGGCGGCCATGGCCGAGACGCTGCCCAGCAGCCCGAAGGTTGCGATAACAAGTGCTTTCATGGTCATCGCTCCTTATGCCTGAACCAGCGGGCCGGGGTTTTTCAGGTACTGCTCGCGAATGGCCCGCGCCGACCAGTAGGTCAGTGCCGCTACCAGCCCGGTCGGGTTGTAGCCCAAGCCCTGCGGGAAGGCTGACGCGCCCGGTACGAACACGTTATGCACATCCCAGCTCTGCAAATAGCGGTTCAGCGCACTGGTTTTCGGGTCGGTGCCCATGATTGCTCCACCGTTAAGGTGGGTGGTCTGATAGGACGCCGTGTTGAAGTGGTCACCGACTTTTTTGCCCAGCAGGGCGATGGCCTTCGGGTCCATGGCCTGGGCGATCTTGCCCATTTTTTCCATCATGAAGCGGTTCATCTTGATATCGTTTTCTTGCCAGTCGAATGTCATGCGCAGCAAGGGCTGGCCGTAGGCATCGCGGTAAATCGGGTCGAGATCCAGGTAGTTGCCACGGTAAGACTGATGTGCGCCGTGAGCGTCCATGGACACTTGGTGGGTGTAGTAATCGGCGGTGGCTTTCTTCCACGCGCTGCCCCACGCCGGGGTGCCTGGCGGGTTGGACGTGCCGGCAATCGGACGGCTCCCGGCCTGGTTGACCCACATGGGGGAGCCACCCACGAAACCGTGCGGCCCGTGATCGAAGTTGTCGGCGTTGAAGTCATCAATCGCCACGCCATTGCCGCCCGCACCGATAAAGTTGTTGGTGTGCACGTCTTTGTCGAAGTACGCCTTGATGGTGCCCATGTTCTGGTAGGCAAAGTTACGGCCCACCACACCTTCATTGGTGATCGGGTCGTAAGGTTTGCCGATGCCCGAGAGCAGCATCAAACGCACGTTGTGGAACTGGAACGCGCCCAGAATCACCAGGTCGGCGGGCTGTTCGATTTCGCGGCCCAGGGCGTCGATGTAGGTAACGCCCGTGGCTTTGGTTTTGTCGCTGTCGAGGTTGACGCGAATCACGTGCGCGTTGGGGCGCAGTTCAAAGTTGGGCACCTGCTTGAGCGCGGGCAGGATGTTCACGTTGGGCGAGGCTTTGGAATACATGTAGCAGACATAGCCGCTGCAAAAGCCGCAGAAGTTGCACGGCCCCATCTGCGCGCCATAGGGGTTGGTGTACGGCCCCGAGGTGTTGGCTGAAGGCAGGTTGTAGGGTTTGTAGCCCACTTCATTGGCGGCTTTCTGAAACAGTTGTGCAGAAACGGTGTTTTTCTGGGATTCCAGCGGGAAGTGATTTGAGCGATCCGGCGCATACGGGTTGCCGCCTTTGCCTTCACCCACTAACTGCCCGTTGACGGTCCAGGCCTGTCCCGAGGTGCCGAATACTTTTTCGGCGTAATCGAAAAACGGCTCCAGTTCTTCATAGCTCACGCCGAAGTCCTGGATGGTCATGTCCTTGGGGATGAAGTGTTTGCCGTAACGCTCTTCGTAATGGCTGCGCAGGCGCAGTTCGATCGGGTCGACACGGAAATGCACGCCTGACCAGTGCAAACCGGCACCGCCCACCCCGTTGCCGGGCAGGAAGGCACCCAACTGGCGGTTCGGCAGTGCGACGTCGTTCACGCTGTGGCGGATGGTGACGGTTTCTTTCGACACATCCTGGAAGAGCTTTTTGCGCACGCTGTAGGTGAGTTCGTCGATGACCTGCGGGTAATTGCCATCCGGGTACGTGTCCTGCATCGGGCCGCGCTCAAGGGCTACCACGTTCAGTCCCGCTTCGGTCAGCTCCTTGGCCATGATCGCGCCTGTCCAGCCGAAACCTACAATCACGGCGTCCACTTTTTTCATAACGGTCATGCTCAGGCCCTCTCGCCGCGGATCGATACAGCCGGGAAGGGGTACTGCTCATTGCGTTCTACCCAGTCCATGAAGTCGGCGCGGGCGCCGGGGAAGCCGATCAGGGTCCAGCCGACCATGCCTTTGTTGCCACCGTGAATCGGGTCGCAGAAGAACCCTTCCTTGGTGTTTTGCAGCAGCAAACTGAAGAACATCTTCGCCGGGACACTCTCCAATTGCGGGGTGCCTGCTTCCAGCTGCGAGAGCACGGTGTCTCGGGTAGCGCTGTCTAGCCCAGCAAATACTGAGCCGTAGACCTTTTTGCAGTGTTCATCCGTGGCAGCAATGCCCAGGCGATAAATCTGATTGGGGACCAGTTTGCTCTGCCAGCCCATCTCGGCCGGGGCATCAGCATTGAACGGGCCTTGCATGAACCACAGCGCGCCGCTGGCATAAGGCGTGTTCATCTGGCGGTCGATGTATTCCGGCACACCGGCTTCCAGTGCGCCGGGGCCTTGTTCGTCAGTTGGAATCAAGCGCGCCACGGCGGCCTGCACAAATGCCCACTCTTGGGCGGTGAAGTAGGTGGGTTCGTACGCATTGCCGGCAGCCGGCGCGGGCGAGCGCCCTTCGCGAGCCGCGGCGTTGGCATCGACGCTGGCCGAGGCCATCAGCACTGAGCCGCCAAGGCTGGTGCTGGCGACAGTCACCACGGGAATCAGGGTCAGGGTTTTGCGCAGAAACTCACGCCGCGGGTTGTCTTGTTCAGACATGAGGCACCTCATCAGGCATTCACGGATGACAGCTGCTCAGCGGCAGCTTTTCGTTTTGGCAGGCGGCACGGGTCGGCTTCGACCGGGAAAAAGAACGCGCAGGCAAACATTGGTTACAAATTCTAACAGGCCAATGACCTAGGTGAATCGTTTCATGCGTAATTTTGCCGCACCCCGCGGCAATTAAATCCGGGCAATTGCGGGCTTCACGTTTTTTTGACAAGCGGCTCACAGCGTTTTGATTGCGGCTGATCCACCCTCGCCCCACTTTTTCTGATCTTTATAAAAACGGTCGAACTGATATGGCGAAACATCGGATTCTCCCTGCGCTGTGCCTGATATTCCTGACGTTGGCGGCGCTGCCACAGGCGCAGGCGGATGAACATCCTGCGTCTCGCCCTGTGCAATGGGCCCAGCCTGTTGCCACGCAGTACAACCTGTATCAAATGTCGCCCACGCTCTACCGCAGCGCCTTGCCCGACAGCCATGCGCAGCCGCTGCTGGAAACGTTGCAGATTGCGACGGTGATCAATTTTCTGCCCGAGGCCGACAGCACGTGGCTGAAAACCCCCGGCGTGACTCAGGTGCAGCTGCCATATCGCACCAATCACGTGGACGACCAGGACGTACTGGCTGCGCTGCGCGCCATTCAGACGGCACAAGCGCGCGGGCCGGTCTTGATGCATTGCAAGCATGGCGCCGACCGCACCGGGCTGATGTCAGCCATGTACCGCGTGGTGGTTCAGGACTGGAGCAAGGAAGAGGCGCTTAAAGAAATGACCCAAGGCGGCTTCGGTGAAAATGCGCATTACAAGGATGGCGCGAAATACCTGATGAACGCAGACATACCGGCCTTGCGTGCAGCCTTGAGCAGTGGCGCGTGCAGCACGAGTGCATTTGCATCGTGTGTGGTGATGAACTGGCTGAAGCCGGGCAAGGCTTAAGCCGCAGCGTGTGCGGCCAGTTGGCGTAAGGCGGTTTTGCGCGCCAGCAGCGGCAATTTCGCGAGGTGTTCCACGGCGGCATAAAACGTCTGCCAGTCGTTGCCGCTTTGCTGGAACAACGCCGCGAACGCGGGCACCCATTGATCGTAGAGCCCGAACGGCAGCAGTTTGGCGTTGTTCATCGGGCTATTGATCCACAGGTCAAAACGCGTATTGGCGGCCCACTGCTGGTCACGCAATTGGCGGTATTGATCGCGCATGCGCTCAAACGTCTGGGCTTTGCGCTGGCGCATGGTGTCGGCCGGTAACTCTTGCGCGTAGAGGGTTTGCAACGCTTGGCGCGTTTGCAGAACCAAGCCGATAAATTGCTCGCGTTGTTGGGTGGCGCGTGGATCGGGGGGCGGTAAGCCTTGGTGGGCACGCCACTGACGCATGCCTTCCTGTTCGACGAAGTTCGCGAAGGATTCGTTGAATTCTGTGTCGTCTTTGACGTAAACACGCTGGTGAGCGAGTTCGTGAAAAATCACGCTGGCGAGCCGCTCGTCACCCCAGTTCAGCATGGTGTTGAGGATCGGATCGTCGAACCAGCCCAAGGTTGAATAGGCTTCCACACCACTGACAAAGACATCCCGGTGTTGCTCGCGTTGTAAGGCCGCTTCGCCCCGCGCGCCTGCCAATGAGTAATAGCCTCGGTAGGCAACGCACCCGGCAATCGGGAAGCAATGGGTGATGGGGTCGAGTGAAAATTCCGGGGTCGCAAACACGTTCCACACCACGTAAGGGCGTTTGAGGTCGGCGTACAGGCGATAGCTGGCGTTTTCAGGCAGTAGCAGATGCTGGCTGGCGAAGGTGCGTGCCGCCTGTGCATGGGCAAGCTGATTGCGCAGGGTTGCGGGGCGTTGGGGGTCGTTGATGACGCGATCGATCGGCTCGCGGGCTTTTAGCAGGTGCAACTGCCCGCTCGCCAGTTGTGAGTAATAGTTCACGCTGGAACAGCCACTGAGCAGGGTCAGTGCAGCCAGCACCCATAAACAACAAGCCCTGGGCGTCATCGGGTCATCCAGTCAAAGAGTGCGGCAAGCCTAGCTGTTAAGAGGGTGAGTGCGCCACAGTCGCGGTGAAGGCGCTATGCTGGCACTTCACACTGCCAAGGAAACGAGCATGCGAACTTTTATCGGGTTGGCGCTAGCGTGTCTGCTGCTGAGTGCGTGTGCCAGCACGCCCTTGCCTGTGCACAACCCCGCCATGGCGTGGGTCGATCTTGAGACGCAAACCGGCAAGCTGGTGATGGCGGAGCGGCTGGATAACCAGCGCACGGCCGATGGCCGCTATTTTCAGGTGACGCCGGGCAGCCATGAACTCATGGTGCGGTTCGACTATGAGGTGTTTATCGGGGGCATGAGCCAGTTCAGCAACCCGCAGGAACGGCTGTGCTACCTGACGCTCGATTACGCCGATTTTCAGCCCGGTCAGCGTTATCGGTTGCAGGCACGCTCCCTGGGCTTCAACGCCTATGCCCGGCTGTTTAACGCCGAGGGCAAGGTGGTGGCCGAGGAGCGGCTGGTCAACTGTATTCCGTAGCGATCAGTTGTCGTTCTTCTGGTAGATGATCTTTTTCGTGCCGTTTTCGCACGTGCCTACCACCATGTTCTGGTCTTGGACTTCATCGTTGGTCACGATTTCCAGGGTGTAGGACGACACGTTATTAGCCTGAATCTTGGCCTCGATTTCAGCCTTGAGTTCTTCACACGGCTTGGGCGCGGCCAACGCAGTGGTCGCCATGGCGCAGCAGATAACAGCTAAAGCGAAACGTTTCATGGTGAGACTCCCTTGATTGCGATGCGCAAAGTCATGCATTGACGCACGCGGGGATGATTCGATCACATTGGGCGTCAATCCAGACTGATCCAGGGCAAACACACGGGGATCGCCAAGACCGCCCTGGCCTGCTCAAGAGGGAGCGGGCCAGGGCGCGGTGCCGTGCTTGATCAGCTCAGCAACGTGGCGTCCAGCGTGATATCGGCCTTGAGAACTTTCGATACCGGGCAGCCTTCTTTGGCCTTGGTGGTCAATTCGTCGAATTGCTGCTGGGTGGCGCCCGGCACTTTGGCCTTGAGCACCAAGTGCACGGCAGTGATCGCGAAACCGTCGTCTTGTTTATCCAGCGTCACTTCTGCGGTGGTGTCGATGCTCTCGGCTGTGAGCCCTGCCTCACCAAGGATCATCGACAGGGCCATCGAGAAGCAGCCAGCGTGGGCCGCACCGATCAGTTCTTCGGGGTTGGTGCCTTTGCCGCCTTCGAATCGTGCCTTGAAGCCGTAAGGCGCTTCGCGCAGTACGCCGGTTTCAGTGGAGATGGAGCCGATGCCGGTTTTAAGGTCGCCTGCCCAATGAGCCGATGCTGTCTTTTTAATACTCATGCGTGCCTCCTGAAGAACGGCGTGAAGGTTTCACGCCTTGTATGGAGTTGTGAGGGTAGTCGGCTGAGTAAAGTTCATACTGTCAGACCAATCGTCTTTTTTAGTAGCTCATTTCGTAGCCTGCTATTGAAACTCGGGTATATGCCCATATTGCAAAGAGCACTGGCAGGTTTTGGCGAGCGTCTGAGCCTGCGTCCCATTAGGAGTAGCCGGCTGATGACACACCTGTCCGATATCAAGTTCTCAACCCTCGATCTGGTGCCCGTGCGTGAAGGCGGCAGCGCTGCCCAATCGCTGCACAATTCGCTGGATTTGGCGCAGCACGTGGAAAAGTTTGGCTATCACCGCTTTTGGGTTGCCGAACACCACAACATGGACGGCATCGCCAGTTCCGCGACCGCGGTGCTGATCGGTTATCTGGCGGGCGGTACATCGACCATTCGCGTGGGCTCTGGCGGTGTGATGCTGCCCAACCATGCGCCGCTGGTGATTGCCGAGCAGTTCGGCACCCTTGAAAGCCTCTACCCTGGGCGCATTGATCTGGGGCTCGGCCGTGCGCCGGGTTCGGATCAGATGACCGCGCGGGCGTTGCGACGCGAACGCTCCGGCAGCGCCGATGATTTCCCGCAGGATGTGGCCGAGCTGATGCGCTACCTGGGCCCGCGTACGCCGGATCAGCGCGTGATTGCCATGCCCGGGACCGGCACCCAAGTGCCTGTGTGGCTGCTCGGTTCGAGCTTGTTCAGTGCCCAATTGGCGGGTGAACGCGGCTTGCCTTACGCCTTCGCCTCCCATTTCGCACCCCGTTTGATGCATGAAGCCATTCGCGTCTACCGCAATCACTTCAAACCCTCGGCTGTGCTCGACAAACCCTACGTGATGCTGGGCGTACCGCTGGTGGCCGCTGATACCAATGAGCACGCCGAGTACCTGGCGACGTCGGTCTATCAGCGCATTCTGGCGTTAATGCGCGGGCAAAGTCTGGTGCAGCGCGCGCCGGTCAAAACCATGGACGGTGTGTGGTTGCCGCATGAAAAGGACGCTGTGATGAGCTTCCTCGGCCTGGCCATGGTCGGTAGCCCCGAGAAGATCCGCGCCAAGCTTGAGGTATTGGTTGAGCAGACGGGCGCTGATGAGCTGATTTTCACCTGCGACCTGTACGAACATGCTGACCGTATTCATTCCTATGAATTGCTGGCGCAGGTGATGAAACAACGCTCAGAGGCACGCTCGCCGCAATAACTATCTACCACCTGACGGCTTGATCGGGCCGTCAGGCTGGCGTGACCTTGTTTACCTGTGGTCATGCCCATGCCTTCCTCTTTGCACCACCACACGCCAAGCCTCGCCGCTTTTGACCCTCGTGGCCTGAGTGTGCGCCGCGTGGCCTATCACCGAATCTCCTCCGACGCCCCGGCCCTGTCGCGCATCAATAGTCAGGTGTTTAGCGCAACGGGCGTGTTGCTGGAGCAGTGGGACCCGCGCCTGCACCGCATGCGGGACCTATCGCCCGCGCCTCAGTCCAATCAAAGCACCCGGTACAGCCTCGGCGGTCACCCCCTCTTTAGCCGCAGCGTCGATGCGGGCAGTCGCTGGTGGTTGCGCGGGGCAGCGGGGCACGTGCTCAGGAGTTGGGACTCAAGGGGGGCAAAGCAGCGTCAGGTGTTCGACCCATGGCTGCGACTGATCGCACGGCATGAGCGCGGCGCCGACGAGCTGGCTGAACGTTGCGTCGAGGTTCTGACCTACGCAAGCGTCACGTCACAGGACAAGACCGCCAACCGCTGCGGGCGATTGGTGCGGCATGAGGATGCCTCGGGGTCTTTGCGTTATGAGCACTATTCGTTGACAGGGCAGGTGTTGAGCGAGCAGCGCAGGCTCTGTCAGTCACTGCACGTGGTGGACTGGCCGCAAGCGGTGGCTGAGCGCGATGCACGGTTGAAGCCTGAGGGTTTCACCACGGCCTGGCACTACGACGTGTTTGCGGCGGTGATCGGGCAAATTGATGCCAAAGGTCATTGTCAGCACAGTGTCTATGGCATCGATGGGTTGTTGCTCGAAAACGCCCTGACCCTCAAAGGTGAGCGCCGCCAGGTGCTGATCGATCAACGCACCTACAACGCCAGTGGCCAGTTGGAGTCCGAACGCGCCTCGAACAATGTGATGACAGTGGCGCAATACGCGCAGCCTGATGGACGTCTGGAGCGGTTGCAGGCTTACCGGGCTGGCGAGGCGAAGTCGCCGCTGCAAGACCTGAACTATGAATATGACCGGGTGGGCAATGTGACCCGGATCCGCGACAACGCGCAGCCGGTGCAGTGGTCGTTTAATGCTCAGGTCGATCCGGTCAGTACCTTCGCTTACGACACGCTCTATCAGTTGACTTATGCAACGGGGCGCGAAAACGCGAATAACAGCCCCTCCCCGGCGTTACCGGCGTTCATGCTGTATGGCGTGAAAGATGACACGGTCTGGCGAAACTACCGGCACGTGTATGTCTACGACGAGGCGGGCAACCTGACCCAGTTACGCCATCACGTTAAGACCGGCAGCGGCTATCGGCGGACCTTTGCAGTGGCTAGCACCAGCAATCACGGTGTGCTGCATGACGACGAGGCCGTTACGCCTCAAACCCCTGGACTGGGCAGTGCGTTTGACCGCAACGGCAACCCACTGTCGCTGGGTCGGGGGCAGGCCCTTCAATGGAGCGTGAACAACCACCTGTTGAGCGTCACGCTGGTTCACCGCACCGATGCCAGCAACGACGAGGAGGCTTATACCTATGACGCGGCCGGGCAACGGGTGCAGAAAGTGCGCACGACCCTGGCCGCAAGCAGGGTCCATACCCGTTCGGTTCTGTATTTGCCGGGGCTTGAGATCCGCGAAGACACCGCCACTGGCGAGCAACTCAATGTCATTACGGTTCAAACCGGTTTGAGCGGGATCAGGGTGTTGCAGTGGGATCGCGGTCGGGTTGACCCCGAGGCTCAAACGCAGTGTCGTTTCAGCCTCGCAGATCTGTCAGGCAGTACCACGCTGGAGCTTGACGGGCACGGGCAGTTAATCACGCAGGAAAGCTATTACCCCTATGGCGCCACGGCCTGGTGGGCGGCCCGGACGGCGTTGCAGGCCACGTTCAAAACGGTTCGTTACTCGGGCAAGGAACAGGACGCCAGCGGGCTGTATTACTACGGATTTCGCTATTACGCGCCGTGGTTGCAACGCTGGATCAACCCCGACCCGGCGGGCGCTGTGGACGGTTTGAACCGCTACGTCATGGTCGGTAACAACCCGGTTTCAAAACGTGATCGCATGGGCTTGAATGGCGTTTATTCGGATCTCAGGCCAAATCGTGTTCAAGCCTTGGAGCATTACGTGCGCGAGCATTTTCCAACGGTTTACCTTCAACCCCTGGAGACGTTCATGTTCCGGCACAGCCTTTCAGGCGGTGAGCACGCGGATGTCATCAACGCATTAAGAACGCAAGGGTTCAGTTTCGAAGAAATGGCCAAGTACAACGCTTCCGTGAGCATCAGCGCCAACAGACCAGCCAATATCTTGCAGGGCTTGGAGCAGGCGTATATTGCGTCATCCAGTTATTTCAACGAAATGGCCAGATGGATGACCAATCCTCTTTTCAACCCGGTCCCTGGCGATTGGAGCACAGCGGACATCGAGACGATCTACTCAAACATGCAACCCGAAGGCGCTGTTACCTTTGATCCTGCTGAATCAGGCATGAGTGACGCGTTGAGTGTGACCCGCGAACGCGCTGTCGAGCTGTTCGATTTGCATATACGCAGCAACCCCGGTGCCTCAGTGGTGACTGCTTTCAGAGGCACTGGGGTGAGTGATTTGGGTTTGAAGGCCCTGATTGCACAAGCCAGTACAGGCGACATAGTGCGCACTGAGCAATTTCTGTCTGTCAGCAGCATGATGAGCGTTGCCAAGCGGTTTTCGCTTGGGTCTTACGACACACGTGGGGGGGGCCTGAACCCTGTGATGCTCACGGTCAAAGGTGCGCGCGCCATGGAGTTGCCATCGCCGGTCAATGAGGCCGAAAGCATCTACCCGCTGCAATCGACCTTCACCATTAAGCCTGCGGGCTTCTCTCAAGCGCTAGTAAAAGCCTATGCCCCCTCAGCGACCCACTTTGTGCTGCAAGAGGTCTATGTGCCGCCGTCAAAGCGTCAAGCACTTCCCTTTATGACCGATCCCCATGGGTTCAGGTGGTAGGAGGGCCAGTGCCATCACTGCCCGAACGCGGTGAATCAAAACGGTGCATCGCCCAGAATGGTGGCGCGGTGCATCACGCGCCGGTTGGGGCGGTAATCATCCACGGCGTAATGTTGAGTGACGCGGTTGTCCCAAAACGCCACGTCGTTTTCCTGCCAGCGCCAGCGAATGGTGTATTCAGGGCGCGTGGCGTGGGCGAACAACAGCTTCAGGAGCGCCTCGCTTTCAGCCTCTGATAGCTCATTGATGCGGGTGGTGAAACCCTCGTTGACGAACAACGCCTTGCGACCGCTCACCGGGTGCGTGCGTATCACCGGGTGTGACAGCGGCGGGTTGTTCTTGCGCGTCTGGTCCCAGCGCGCGAAGTCTTCCGGGGTGGAGCCGAAGCGCTCCAGCGGGAACGACTTGGTGAAGTCGTGGGTCGCCGTCAACCCGTCCAGCAGCCGCTGCAAGGGTGCTGACAGCCCCTCAAATGCCGCAATTCCGCTGGCCCACAACGTGTCGCCCCCAAAGGCTGGCAACTGCTTGGCACTCAACACCGCGCCCAGGGCAGGCGTTGGCAGGAAGGTGACATCGGTGTGCCAGACCGCATTGTCGCGCACGTCGGTGACGGCGGTGTCCAGCACCAGCACTTCGGGTTGCTCGGGAATATTCGGGTAAATCGGGTGGATGTGCAGATCACCGAAATTGGCCGCAAATCGAGCTTGTTGCTGCGGGTTGATCGACTGGTTCCTGAAGAAGATCACGTGATGCGTCAGCAGCGCCTGCTCAATGGCGTCGCGCTGTTCGATGCTCAGCGGCTGAGTCAGGTCAACGCCTTCAATCTGCGCGCCGAGGGCAGCGCTAAGCGGGGTAAGGGTCAGGCTCATGGTCATTCTCTTCATCAGCACGCCGATGCATCAGCGTCGTGTTAGTTCGAAACAGTTAGTGAGCCTGGCCGTGCCACGGCACCAGCTTGCGTTGCAGGGCGCGCAGGCCCATTTCCATGGCGAAAGCGATGATGGCAATCACCAAAATACCCAGCACCACTACATCGGTGACCAGAAATTGCGCGGCCGACTGCACCATGAACCCCAGACCGCTGGTGGCGGCGATCAGCTCGGCGGCCACCAGCGTCGACCAACCCACGCCCAGGCCAATGCGCACGCCGGTCAAAATGTCGGGCAGGGCGCTTGGCAGGATCACATGCCGAATCAACTGCCAGCGGGTTGCGCCCAGTGACTGCGCGGCGCGCACTTTGGCCGGGTCCACGGTGCGCACGCCGGTGGCGGTGGCAATGGCAATCGGCGCGAAGATTGCGAGGTAAATCAGCAGCACTTTCGACAGCTCGCCGATGCCGCACCAGATCACGATCAGCGGCAAGTAAGCCAGTGGCGGGATCGGGCGATAGAACTCGATTAGCGGGTCTAAAATCCCCCGCGCAATGCGGTTATGGCCAATCGCAATGCCCACCGGAATCGCCGTGAGAATCGCACACCCCAGGCCCAGCCCGATGCGGCTCAAGCTGGCGCCCAAGTGCTGCCACAAGGTTGAATCCATGTAGCCCCGGGTTGCCAGCAACCAGCCTTTCTCCAGCACGGCGGACGGCGGTGGCAAAAACAGCGGCTCGATCAGCCCCGCAGCGGTCACGGCCCACCAGGCGGCGATCAGCGTAATAAGGGTCAACAGGCTGATCCAGCGTGTGCTCAGTGGACGTTTGGCTGGACGCGGCGCGTGCGCCGCTGCGGGTGGGGTGGCGTCGTTCGCCAGTTCGTAACTGCTCATGCGCGCTCCTGCCGTCGGGCGGCGTCGCGTTGCGAAAACACGCGTTCGAGCACGTGTTCGCGGGTTTCAATAAAACGCGGGTCGGACTTGATCGAGCGTGCCGACTCACCGGCGTTGTAGCGCTGCCCGAAGTCCAGCGTCAGACGTTCCACGATGCGTCCCGGATTCGGTGCCAGCAGAATCAGGTCCGTGGCCAGAAATACGGCTTCCTCGATGTCGTGGGTAATCAGGAACACCGGCTTGGCAGTGCGGCGGCACACTTGCAGCAACAGCTCCTGCATCTGCTCACGGGTGAAGGCATCGAGGGCGCCAAACGGTTCGTCCATCAGCAGCACGCGAGGATCGGCCGCCAACGCACGGGCCAGCCCCACGCGCTGTTTCTGCCCGCCCGACAGCTCCCAGATCCGGCGTTTTTCAAAACCCGACAAATCCACCATCGCGAGCATTTCGCGGGCCCGGCTTTCGCGTTTGTCCTTGGCGATACCCGCCAGTTCAAGGCCGAAGCCGACGTTGGCCAGTACGTCTTGCCAAGGCAGGAGCACGTCATCTTGAAACACCACGCCGCGTTCGGCGCTGGGGCCATGGACCGGCGCGCCATCGAGGGTGATACGCCCGCCGCTGGGTTCGACAAAGCCTGCAATCAGGTTCAGCAACGACGTTTTACCGCTGCCCGACGGGCCGAGTGCGACCAGCAACTGCTGCGGGCCGAGGTTGACGGAAATGTCCGACAGCACCGGTTCGGCAGCCCCCGGATACTGTGCGCTGATGCGCTCCAGTGATAACAAGGCCATGTCGGGCGGCTCCTGAAAAAGCGTGAGTTATTGAGCGACGAAGCGGGCGTTCACAGACGGCGCGTAGTCAGGCAGCACGGCGTCCACTTTGCCTTGCTCTTTAAGGAAGGCCGCTGTGTCAGCGAGGGCTTTGGTGGTGGGCGCGCCCAGCAATACCGCCTGATCGGTGGCCAGCGGGTACACGTTGCCTTGCAGCAACAACGGGATATCAGCCGCTTTGGCGCCCGACAGCTTCACCAGCTTGTCGATGTTGCTTTGATTGGCCAGCCAGGCTTTCGGGTCATTGTGGTAGTCGGCGTAAGCATCCAGGGTCACCTTGGCAAAGGCTTTGACGACGTCCGGGTGTTTGGCGGCGAAGTCTTTGCGCACGATCCACGCATCAAACGTCGGGGCGCCGAACGTGCTCAACTCGCCGGAGGTAATCAGCACCTTGCCGTTTTCTTTGGCGGCGCCCAGCGCCGGGTCCCATACGTACGTAGCGTCAATGTCACCGCGCTTCCAGGCGGCAATGATGGCGGGCGGCGCAAGGTTCAGAATCGTGACCTTCGACGGGTCGATGTTCCAGTGCTTCAACGCGGCCAGCAGGCTGTAGTGGCCCGTCGAAACAAACGGCACGGCGACTTTTTTACCGATCAGATCCTGCGGGTTGTTGATGCCTGAGCCGTTGCGCGCTACCAGCGCTTCAGCGCCGCCGATCTGAGTGGCTATCAAAAAGGTTTCGACCGGGACGTTACGGGTGATCGCCGCGGTCAACGGGCTGGAACCCAGGTAGCCGATTTGCACATCGCCCGACGCGATAGCGGCAATGATGTCTGCGCCGTTATCAAACTTGCGCCACTGGATGGGGGCGTCGATGGCTTTCTCGTAAGCGCCGTCTGCCTGAGCCACTTTTGCCGGGTCGACGGTGGTTTGGTAGGCAACGGTGAGATCCGTGGCGGCCTGTGCGAAGAAACTGGCAGTTGCCAGGGACAAAGCAGCCAGAAGGCGTAGGGGAGAATACAGTTTCACGATGAAGCTCCTCGACAGGCGGCCGGAGATCGGCAGAAAACGAGGTTAAATGATCTAAGAATCGCTAAATAAATAACTTTTAAGCATTAGCTTATGAAGTTCTTCATTCGGCTTGAGCGTGCGGTGACGAAAACTGATCCGGCGATTTTCTGCGTCCCTGATCCGTTGATCGCCTTATAAGAAAACAGACTTAAAAACTTCATAAATATCCATTTAGAAATTAGACCAAAGGCCGATAGCATTCCCTCACCTGCGCGTTGGAAAAGGCGCTGTATATAGCTGTTTGATCTGATAATTTTAGAAATAATTCTTTTTGGGTTTAACAGAAAGCCATTAACCTACGCACAAAGGACAGCAGACTAGACAAAGGTCGTAGACACGAAAAGTTACGATTGACTTGTCAGTCACTGTCTGGCGCTAATCGCGCATCTGTAGCACCGAGACGTCAGATCTGGGGCTAAAGAACTACAAAAATTAGAAATGCAAAGGAGCAAGACAATGAACAAGTCCACCTTGGCCGTGGCTGTGGCCGTAGGTTTGTTGGCACAACAAGCGGGCGCTGCCGGTTTTATCGAAGACAGCAAAGCCACGCTGAAACTGCGTAACTTCTACATCAATACCGACAACCGCGACTCAGGCACCAAAGCCGCTGGCGCTCAGAACAAACTAGAAGAGTGGGGCCAAGGCTTCCAGCTGGACTACACCTCGGGTTTCACCCAAGGCACCGTGGGCTTCGGTATTGATGCCATCGGGCTGCTGGGCGTGCGTCTGGATTCGGGCGGTGGTACCAACGGCCGTAGCGGCAATTCCTACGGCGGCACCGTGTTCCCGAGCAAGTCCAACGGCGATGCTGTGAATGAATTTTCCAGCCTGGGCCTGACCGCCAAAGCCAAGATTTCCCAGACCGAACTGCGTTACGGCACCCTGATGCCGAAACTGCCGGTCATCTCCTACAACGATGGTCGTCTGCTGCCTCAGACCTTTGAAGGTGGCCAGATCACCTCCAACGAGTTCAAGGACCTGACGCTGATCGGTGGTCAGATCGAACACGTTAAAGGCCGTAACTCCAGCAACAATGAACAGATGTCGATTGGGGGCGCGAGCGCTCGCACCGCCAACAGCAACAAGTTCATCTACGCGGGCGCCGATTACAAAGTCACCAAAGACCTGTTGCTGCAGTACTACTACGGCAACCTGGACAAGTTCTACAAACAGAACTTCCTGGGCTTGGTTCACAACTGGTCGATCGGCCCGGGCGTGCTGAAAACCGACCTGCGTTATTTCAACAGCCGTGATGACGGTAAAAATGCGTACGACCCGGCTTACTTCAGCAACGGTGACTACGCCAACAGCGTGTCGAAGAACGGTAAAGGTAAGGTTTCCAACAACCTCTACAGCGGCCTGTTCCTGTACACCATTGAAGGTCACACCTTCGGTGGTGGCTATCAGGTGAGTAACGGCAGCAGCGACTTCCCATGGCTGAACCAAGGTGACGGCTCTTCGGCTTACATCACCACTGACATGCAAATTTCCAAGTTTGCCCGTGCTGGTGAACGCACCTGGCAAGCACGCTATTCGTATGACTTCGCCAAACTGGGTGTTCCTGGTCTGACCGCAGGCGCTGTTTACCTGCGCGGCGATAACATCGACACCTATGGTGCTAACGGTAAAACCAGCAATGGCGCCTCGGAGTGGGAACGTGACATCACGGTTGCCTACGTCGTGCAGGAAGGCCCGCTTAAAAACGTGGGTGTGATGTGGAAAAACGCCATGTGGCGCAACGACATTGCCAGCCAGCGCGATCAGGACGAAAACCGTCTGATCGTCAGCTACTCGATCCCGTTGCTGTAATTCGGGCGTAGCGCAAAGGTAAGAAAAATCCTGCCCGGCGCAATGCCGGGCAGGGTGTTTACCGAAGACCAGAACGATCAATTCGTAACACAGTCATAGTCGCAGCTCCCTGCCGCTCCCCTTGCCTAAACCAGAGTCCAGAGTGGACCCGGTGCTTTTTGGCGTCCAATGAAACACTTTTTAATATTCGATTCCGATCTAAATAAATCGATATTCATTCTTTTTAATTCATTCATGAGGCAGGCAGAGTGAGGCTGCTACGCCCCGCCAACCCTTATAAAAAGGAGCTGCACCATGAGCCTCAGACTCGGCGACATCGCCCCCGATTTTGATCAGGACTCCAGCGCTGGCCCGATCCGCTTCCATGAATGGCTGGGGGACAGTTGGGGGGTGTTGTTTTCGCATCCCGCGGACTTCACCCCGGTGTGCACCACGGAGCTGGGCTTTACCGCCAAACTCAAAGATGAATTCGCCCAACGCGGCGTCAAGGCCATCGCACTGTCGGTGGACCCGGTGGATTCACACCACGCGTGGATCGATGACATCAACGAAACCCAGCACACCGTCGTGAACTTCCCGATCCTGGCCGACGCCGATCGCAAGGTCAGTGACCTGTACGACCTGATTCATCCCAATGCCAGTGACACGCTCACCGTACGCTCGTTGTTCGTGATCGATCCGAAGAAAAAAATTCGCCTGACCATCACCTATCCCGCCAGTACCGGGCGCAATTTCCACGAAATCCTGCGGGTCATTGATTCGCTGCAACTGACCGATCACTACAAAGTCGCCACCCCTGCCAACTGGCAAGACGGCGACGAAGTGGTGATCGTGCCGTCCATCAAGGACGAGGAGGAAATCCGGCAGCGCTTCCCCAAAGGCTACCGTGCCGTGAAGCCCTATTTGCGCCTGACGCCACAGCCGAACAAGTAACACAGCCTGAACACCCTGGCCCGGTGTCGGAGTGCAGCGGGCCGTTGGCCGGGGCGGCGGCGAGACGGAATACATGCCTCGTCGTATATGCAAATAAAGAATAAACAAATGAATAAATATGATTTATGGATATAAAAATCGCCTGTTATGGTCTGTCCACTCAAGCGAAAACGCTGACAGCGGTTTGCACACATTCATGCAAGGAAATCTCTAGATGCTGGTCGTGACACTCGGAGGAAGCCCAAGCCAACGATCCCGTTCCGGGGTGTTGCTGGACCGCGCCAAACACTGGCTCAACCAGCAAGGGGTCGAAGTGGTGAGCTATCAGGTGCGTGATTTCCCGGCTGAAGACTTGCTGCATGCGCGTTTCGACAGCCCGAAGATCATCGACTTGTTGCAACAGATCGAAAACGCCGACGGGCTGGTCATCGCCACACCTGTGTACAAAGCGTCGTTCAGCGGCGCATTGAAAACCGTGCTCGACCTGCTGCCTGAGCGCGCACTGAGCCACAAAGTGGTGTTGCCGATTGCCACGGGAGGCAGCATCGCTCACATGCTGGCGGTGGATTACGCCCTCAAGCCTGTGCTGTCGGCGCTCAAGGCACAGGAAATGCTGCACGGCATTTTTGCTGACGACAGCCAGATTGCGTATGGCGAAGGCAGCGCCCAGCCCCAATTGGCCCCGGTGCTGGAGCAACGGCTGAACGAGTCGCTGGAGCAGTTCTACAGCGCGCTGGCCCGTCGCCCGAAACCGTTGGACCCGAACATCCTCAACGACCGTCTGGTGACGGCTCGCTGGAGTATTTGAAACACCCGTTTATGTCGTCCCACCTTACTGATTCGCTAACGGCTCGGCAGGTGCTATCTGAATCTCGAATAACAAAAGGAGAGCGCCATGCGCCCTGTCATTTTGCGTCGAGGTCTGGTCGCACTGTTTGCTGCGGCTGTGTCCTTCGGCGTTGTGTTGGAAGCCCAAGCGGATGCCCTGCGCATCGGTTATCAAAAGTACGGCACGTTGATGTTGCTCAAGGCCAAAGGCACGCTGGAAAAGCGTCTGGCCGAGCAGGGCGTTGACGTTCAATGGACTGAATTCCCCGGTGGCCCGCAACTGCTGGAAGGCTTGAACGTCGGCTCGATCGACTTTGGCGTGACAGGCGAAACGCCACCGGTGTTCGCCCAGGCCGCAGGCGCCGATTTGCTGTACGTCGCCTACGAGCCTCCGGCCCCCACCAGTGAAGCAATCCTGGTGCCCAAGGACTCACCGATCACCTCGGTCAGCGATCTCAAAGGCAAGAAAGTTGTGCTCAACAAGGGCTCCAACGTGCACTACTTGTTGGTGCGGGCTTTGGAAGACGCGGGCCTTACGTACACCGATGTCCAGACCGTCTTCCTGCCCCCGGCCGATGCGCGAGCCGCCTTCGAGCGCGGCAGTGTCGATGCCTGGGTGATCTGGGACCCGTACCAGGCCGCCGCCGAGCAACAACTGCACGCCCGCACGTTGCGCGATGCCAGCGGTATCGCGGACAACCATCAGTTCTATCTGGCCACCAAGCCTTACGCCGAACAGCATCCCAAGGTGATCGAAACCCTGGTCGATGAAGTGCGCAACATTGGCGACTGGGCCAAGGCCAACCCTGACGAGGTGACTCAGCAAGTGGCCCCGCTGCTGGGATTGTCACCCGACATCACGCTGACAGCGGTCAAGCGTCAGGGCTACGGCGCGCAGTTCCTGACCCCGGATGTGGTCAACGCGCAGCAAAAAATCGCTGACAGCTTTCACCAGCTCAAGCTGATCCCCAAGCCGCTGGTGGTGAAAGATGTGATCTGGACGCCGCCGGCCGCTGTGGCCAAAGCCCTTTAACGCTTGCCGTACCCATTTAGGAGACCACTCCATGAGCCTCAACATTTTCTGGTTCCTGCCTACCCACGGTGATGGCCATTACCTTGGCACCTGCGAAGGCGCCCGCGCTGTCGATTACGGTTACCTGCAACAAGTGGCACAAGCCGCAGATCGGTTGGGTTTTGGCGGCGTATTGATCCCCACCGGCCGTTCCTGCGAAGACTCGTGGCTGGTGGCCGCGTCCTTGATTCCGGTGACCCAGCGCTTGAAATTTCTCGTGGCCTTGCGCCCCGGCATCGTCTCGCCCACGGTGGCGGCGCGTCAGGCTGCGACCCTGGATCGACTCTCCGGCGGGCGCGCGCTGTTCAATCTGGTGACCGGCGGCGACCCGGAAGAACTGGCCGGTGATGGCCTGTTCCTCAGCCACGAAGAACGCTACCAGGCGTCAGTGGAATTCACCCGCATCTGGCGTCGTGTGCTGGAAGGCGAAACCGTTGATTACGACGGCCAGCACATCAGTGTCAAAGGCGCCAAGTTGCTCTACCCGCCGATCCAGCAACCGCGCCCGCCGCTGTACTTCGGGGGCTCTTCGCAAGCGGCGCAGGACCTGGCCGCCGAGCAAGTCGAGATGGTGCTGACCTGGGGCGAGCCGCCCGCGGCGGTCGCTGAAAAGATCGAACAGGTGCGTGCCAAGGCCGCCAAGCTCGGTCGCACCGTGCGCTTCGGGATACGCCTGCACGTGATCGTGCGCGAAACCAATGAAGAGGCCTGGAAAGCCGCTGACAAACTGATTTCCCATCTGGACGACGACACCATCGCCCGGGCGCAGGCATCGCTGTCGCGTTTCGACTCGGTGGGCCAGCAGCGCATGGCCGCCTTGCATGGCGGCAGCCGTGACAACCTCGAAGTCAGCCCTAACCTGTGGGCCGGTGTGGGGCTGGTGCGCGGCGGTGCAGGCACGGCGCTGGTCGGTGATGGCCCGACGGTGGCCGCGCGGGTCAAGGAATACGCCGACCTGGGCATCGACACGTTCATCTTCTCGGGCTACCCGCATCTGGAGGAGTCGTATCGCGTGGCGGAATTGCTGTTCCCGCACCTTGATGTCGAGCGTCCCGAGTTGCCGAAAAGCGCCGGTTACGTGAGCCCGTTTGGCGAGATGGTGGCCAACGACATTCTTCCCAAAGCTGCGTCGCAGAGCTGAGGCGGGCATGAGTACGGGGAAGGCGTCGCGCCTCAATACGATCGGTCACAGCCTGGCACCCTGGGTTTTGCCCGTGTTGCTGCTGGCGGTGTGGCAGTTATCCGTGTCGGCGGGCTGGTTGTCGACGCGGATCTTGCCTGCGCCCAGCGCCGTGATTGCCGCCGGGGTCGAGTTGGTGCGCAGTGGCGAAATTTGGAAGCACCTCGCCATCAGCGGCTGGCGCGCCGGGCTGGGTTTTGTGATCGGCGGCAGCATCGGCCTGGCATTGGGCTTTATCACCGGCCTGTCAAAGTGCGGCGAGCGCCTGCTCGACAGTTCGGTGCAGATGATCCGCAACGTGCCGCATCTGGCGCTGATTCCGCTGGTGATTCTGTGGTTCGGGATCGACGAGTCGGCCAAGATCTTTTTGGTCGCGTTGGGCACGTTGTTCCCGATTTACCTCAACACCTATCACGGCATCCGCAACGTGGACCCGGCGCTGGTGGAAATGGCGCGCAGTTACGGGCTGTCGGGTTTGGGCCTGTTCTGGCAAGTGATTTTGCCGGGCGCCTTGCCCTCGATTCTGGTGGGCGTGCGCTTTGCGCTGGGCTTTATGTGGCTGACGCTGATCGTGGCTGAAACCATCTCTGCCAGCTCCGGCATTGGCTATCTGGCGATGAATGCCCGCGAGTTTTTGCAAACCGACGTGGTGGTGCTGGCAATTGTTTTGTACGCGGTGCTCGGCAAATTGGCCGACAGCGCGGCCCGTGGGCTGGAGCGCGTGTGGTTGCGCTGGCACCCGGCGTATCAAGTGGTTAAAGGCGGTGCAGCATGACAGCTCAACAACCTCCGCGTTTGCGTCAGGGCATTCCGCTGGCGATCAACGGCCTGCACAAAGCGTTTGGCGAACGTCAGGTACTGCGCGACATCGATTTACACATTCCGGCCGGGCAGTTTGTGGCCGTGGTGGGGCGCAGCGGCTGCGGTAAAAGCACGCTGATGCGCTTGATCGCCGGGCTCGACCAACCCACGGGTGGCGAACTGCTGGCGGGCAGCGCGCCCCTGCGCGAGGCCCACGGCGACACGCGCCTGATGTTCCAGGAAGCGCGCTTGCTGCCGTGGAAAAAGGTCATCGACAACGTCGGTCTGGGGCTTAACGGTGACTGGCGCACCAAGGCCCTCAAGGCCCTGGAAGAAGTCGGTCTGGCCGAACGGGCCGATGAATGGCCAGCGGCGTTGTCGGGCGGGCAGAAACAGCGTGTGGCGTTGGCCCGCGCGCTGATCCACCAGCCGCGTTTGCTGCTGCTGGACGAACCGTTGGGCGCGCTGGATGCCCTGACCCGCATCGAGATGCAGCAGTTGATTGAGCGTTTGTGGCGCCAGCATGGTTTCACCGTGTTGCTGGTGACCCACGACGTCAGCGAGGCCGTGGCCATTGCCGACCGCGTGATTTTGATCGAAGACGGCGCCGTGGGGCTCGACCTCACTCTCGAATTGCCGCGCCCTCGGGTGCGCGGTTCGCATCGGCTGGCGGCGCTGGAAACCGAAGTGCTCAACCGAGCGCTCGCTTTACCCGGTTCGCCACCCGAACCGGAACCCGTTGCACCGCTGCCCACGCAATTGCGTTGGGCGCAATAACCTTTGTTTTTCTATCCCGAGACAGGAATCGACACCATGACCATAAAAGCCATCAACGTGCGCAACCAGTTCAAAGGCCACATCAAGGAAATCGTGCTGGGGGACGTGCTGTCTGAAATCGACGTGCAAACCGCTTCCGGCATCGTCACCTCGGTCATCACCACCCGCTCGGTCAAAGAGTTGGAGCTGGTGGTGGGCAGCGAAGTGATCGCCTTCGTGAAATCCACGGAAGTCTCGATCGCCAAGTTGTAAGGCGTGAGTTATCCACAACCCCGGAGGGCGTGAGCCCTTCGGGGTTTTTTGTGGACGCTGTTATTTCTGGGTGCCGTCGTCGTGTTGCAGGTTGGCCTGGGTCAGGTTGCAACCGGCGGGGACGCTGCGGGTCAGCCACACGTTGCCACCGATGGTCGAACCCTGACCGATGGTGATGCGCCCCAGAATCGTGGCCCCGGCGTAAATCACCACGTCGTCTTCGACAATCGGGTGACGCGGGTGGCCTTTCTGCAACTGGCCGGATTCGTCGGCCGGGAAGCGCTTGGCGCCCAGGGTGACGGCTTGATAAATCCTGACCCGCTCACCGATGATCGCGGTTTCGCCAATCACCACGCCGGTCCCGTGGTCGATGAAGAAACTGCGGCCAATTTGTGCGCCGGGGTGGATATCGATGCCAGTGGCGGAGTGAGCGATCTCCGCGCTGATGCGGGCCAGCAGCGGCAAACCGGCGCGATACAAATGGTGCGCCAGCCGGTGGTGAATCACGGCCAGAATCCCCGGATAGCACAACAGCACTTCATCCACGCTGCGGGCCGCCGGATCGCCGTGGTAGGCGGCCAGCACGTCGGTGTCGAGCAGGGTGCGCAGACCCGGCAGCGCCAGGGCGAAATCCTGAATCAGCAAGGTGGCCGTGGCATCGACGCCATCGTCCGGCTGGCCGCTTTGACGTGCGGCGTAGCGCAGTTCCAGCCGAGCCTGCGCGAGCAAGGCATTGAGGGCGACGTCCAGGGTGTGGCCGACGTAGAAATCTTCACTTTCTTCGCGCAAGTCCACCGGCCCCAAACGCATCGGGAACAACGCACCGCACAACGCTTCCAGGATGTCGGCCATCGCGGCGCGGGACGGCAGCTCTCTCCCGCCCAGTTCGCCACTGACACGCCCGTTTTGCGTGCGCCACTGGTTACGCGCGGTGCGTAACTGCCCGACGATGGTTTGCAATTGCCAAGGATTGGAACGCTCGCTCACGATGAATACTCCGCACGCTGGCGGCCGGGTGTGCCGGCCGCGAAAGGGCAATGATTTTACGGTATCAAGGCGTGTCAGTTTTGGACAATTACACTTAATGATGACGATGGCGCCAGATGCGCCAGCCCAGCGCGATCAACACCAGCAGCACCAGCGCTGTCAAAATCGCCACGCTCAAGCCGTTGTAGCTGAACAGCGGCTTCTCGATGCGCACATAACCCGGTTCAGCGAACAATTGGCGCAACGCATGATTGGCCTCGGTTAGCGTCACCGTCTGCAAGCGCTTGGCCGGGTCGGCAAAGCGGCTTTCGTCGTAATCGCCCAGTGCGCTCCAGTAATAGTCGGCCAGCGCGCTGTTGCCCTGCACAGCCCACGCCTGACGCGCAATGGCAGCTTGCTTGAGGCGGGCGAAACGCTGCGGGTCGAGGCCGTTCTTGAGCAGTTGGGTTTTCAGTTGCGTCATCACCTGTTGCGCTTGCTCGACATCATCACGCTCAAGGTCGGCATTCAGGCTCAGAAAGCCCACCCCGCCAAACACTTCGCGCTCTGACCACGGCCCGTAAGACAAGCCATGCTTGAGCCGCAGCTCGCTGTACAGCGCCCACTCCAGATAGTCGCGCAGCAGGTTCCAGGTTTCGTCGCTTTGCCCGGCGATGACCGGTTCCGGCAACAACCAGTGCAGCTTGGCGGTATCGCCGACCACACCGCGCAGCAACACGCGTTCGGCGTCGGCCTTTGCATCAATGTCGGCCAACGGCTTGTGATCGCTCGGCTCGACCGCTTCCAGCGCGCCATAGGTGCGCTCCAGATAGGCCGGCAGCACGCGATCCAGTTCGCCGACGACAATCAGCGTCATGTTATTGGGCGCATACCAATCGTTGCGCACGCGTTCGAGTTGCTCGCGGGTGAGGCTGCGGACGGGCGCGCGTTCGGCGCATTTAAGGCCGAGTTCGACCGCCAGCTGATTGCTCGCGCTGTGGCCCAAATCCTGACGGTCCAGCCAGCGCTGCAAGTGCGAGTAGTGGCCACCGTCTTCGCGTTCGACCACTTGCTTGGCGTCTGCGATGCGTTGTTCGGTGAGTTGGGTTTGGGTCAACAGGCTCAGTAAAAGATCCAGTACCTTGCGCTGGTTCTTGGCGGGCGCCTCGATCACAAAGGTGGTGTCAGCATGGCTGGTGAAGGCGTTCCACTCGCCACCCAGCGCCTGCATGCGTTCTTCGAGGCCGCCTTCGCCCGAGTCATCGGTGCCGCTGAACAGCAAGTGTTCGAGCAAGTGCGGCAGTTGTTGGTCGGCACAGTTGAAATCATCCAGCCCCACACCGACCACCAGCCGGATCGACACGTGTCCGCGGTCACTGGTGGGTTTGAGGATCAGTTGCAGGCCGTTGGCCAGTTGGTAGCCTTCAACGCTGGAACGGTCGAGGGCAAAGCTCTGGACGGCGCCGAGCAGCAGGCAGATGAACAGCAGGCAACGCATAAAAAATCCCTGAATCCCTGTCGGGTGTGTGATGCCGTCGATGCGGGTTCTAAAGACTGACAACAGTGGATCGCGCAACGTTCAAGGCGAATGGTGGGTATCGGTCATCTCGTCCAGCAACAGAGCGCCCGTTTCAGAGGTTTCGAGCACCACGTAAGCACTGGCGCAAAACAGGGAGTTGAGGCGCTGCATGTCAGCGATCAGTTCAAGGTGCAGGGAGCTGGTTTCGATGCTTTGGGTGATTTTGCGCTGCAAACGGCTGACGTGGGCGTGCGCCAGTCGACGTTCCTGCGCACGAAAACGGCGTTTTTCACGCAGCAATTGCCGTGCGCTCTGCGGGTCGCCGGTGAGGAAGACCGTCAGCCCCAGCCGCAGGTTGTCGATCAACTGGCTTTGCAAACCGGTCAGTTCCTCCAGTCCGTCTTCGGAAAACGCCCGGCGCCTGGAGGTTTTTTGCTGCTGCACTTTGCGCAACATACGCTCGATCAGGTCACTGGCCAGCTTGAGGTTGATCGCCAGTTCGATGATTTCCGCCCAGCGTCGGCTGTCTTGCTCGCCCAAGTCTTCGCGGGGCATCTGCGCCAGATAGAGTTTGACCGCGCTGTAGAGCACTTCGACATCATCGGCCAGGGTGCGCATCTCTTGGGTGATGGCTGTTTGCTTGCCGCGTAGCACGTCGAGCATGTTGACCAGCATGTTGTCGATCAGGTCACCGATGCGCAGGGTTTCACGGACTGCGTTGGCCAGGGCAAGGCTCGGCGTTTCCAGGGCGGTCGAGTCGAGATGACGGGGTTTGACGGCGCCGTTGGCATTTTCGCGCTCGGGCAACAGCCATGCGCACACCCGCGCCATCGGCCCGACCGTGGGCAGCATCAGGAAGCAACGCGCCGTGTTGTAGAGCAGGTGGAAGCCGATCACGAGTTCCTGGGCGCTGTAGCTCAGGCTGTCCATCCATGCCACCAGCGGGTCGAGGACCGGGATAATCAGCAGCAACCCGATCAGCTTGTAGAGCAGGCTACCGAGCGCAACCTGCCGCCCGGCGGCGTTTTGCATGCTGGTGCTGAGAAACGCCAGCACGCCGCTGCCGATATTGGCGCCAATCACCAGCCCCACCGCGACCGGCAAGCTGATGACCCCCGCACCGGCCAGCGTCGCCGTCAGCAGCACGGCGGCCAGGCTGGAGTAAGAAATCATCGCGAACAGGGCGCCGATCAAGGCATCGAGCAAGATATCGCCGGTCAGCGAGGCGAAGATCACCTTCACCCCTTGCGCCTGGGTGATGGGGGCTGCGGCTTCGACGATCAATTGCAGGGCGAGGATGATCAGGCCCAGGCCGATGCCCACGCGCCCCAGTTGCCCGGCGCGCGTTTGTTTGCGGGAGAGGAAGAAGATCACGCCCAGGAAAATCAGCAGCGGCGACAGCCAGGACAGGTCGAACGTCAGCACCCGGGCCATCAGTGCCGTACCGACATCGGCCCCGAGCATTGTGGCCAGCGCTGGCGTGAGCGCCATCAAGCCCTGGCCGACAAATGACGTGACGAGCATGGCGGTGGCGTTGCTGCTCTGCACCATGGCGGTCACCACGATACCGGCGACAAATGCCAGCATGCGCTTGGACACGTTTTGCCCGATGACGTGGCGCAGGTTTGTACCGTAGACCCGCAAAATACCGGTCCGGACAATGTGCGTGCCCCAGATCAGCAGGGTCACGGCGGAAAGCAGATTAAGCAGGGTCAGCATGCAGGCTCCCTGTGCGATGGATGCCCTGGTGGGCCGGATCAAAGGGCTGCGGCCAGCTCCTACAGTCGTTTCTTAAGCTGTAGTCGGCAAATAAGCAGAGCGCCAGCATCGCATAGCTGGCGGAGGGTTGAAACATTTCTGAAACACTTGTGAGAAAACCCGCAGCGAGAGGCCGACGTGGTCAGCGGCCGCTCGCGGTGCCGGGCGTCAGAGCGTGCTGTACAACGGGAAGGTGCCGAGCAGTAAGGCGGCCAGCAGAATGCCCATGCACACCAGAACCGCCCATTTCAGGGTGAAGCGCTGGTGGTCACCAAACTCGATACCGGCCAGCGCCACCAGCAGGTACGTGGAGGGCACCAACGGGCTGAGCAAGTGCACGGGCTGGCCGACAATCGAGGCGCGGGCCATTTCGACCGCGGTGATTCCGTAGTGGCTTGCCGCCTCGGTCAGGACCGGCAATACGCCGTAGTAGAACGCATCGTTGGACATGAAAAAGGTAAACGGCAGGCTCACCAGCGCGGTGATGACTGCCAGGTACGGCCCCAGCGCCGGGGGAATAACGGCCAGCAGGCTTTTTGACATGGCATCCACCATGCCGGTGCCGGAGAGGATGCCGGTGAAAATACCCGCCGCGAAAATCAGCCCGACCACCGCCAGCACGCTGCCTGCATGAGCGGCGACGCGGTCTTTTTGTTGTTGCAGGCACGGGTAGTTGACGATCATCGCGATGCTGAACGCGACCATGAACAGCACGGGCAGCGGCAGCAAACCGGCGATCAGCGTAATCATCAAGGCCAGGGTCAGCGCGCCGTTGAACCAGATCAGTTTGGGGCGGCGTGCGTCGGGGAATTGCGACACGCTGATCTCGCTGTGATCCACGTCGTCGCCTTGCACATGCAACTGGCCCAGACGCGCGCGCTCGCGCAGGCCGTAGCACCAGGCGATCACCAGAATGGTCGCGCAACCTGCCAGCATGGCGGGGATCATCGGCACAAAAATGTCAGAGGGGTCCACATGCAGCGCACTGGCGGCCCGTGCAGTCGGACCGCCCCACGGCGTCATGTTCATCACCCCGCCCGCCAGAATAATCAGCCCGGCCATGATGCGCGGGCTCATGCCGATGCGCTTGTACAGCGGCAGCATCGCCGCCACGCAAATCATGTAGGTGGTGGCGCCGTCGCCATCCAGCGATACCACCAGTGCCAGCACGGCGGTGCCGACGCTGATTTTCAGCGGGTCGCCCTTGACCAGCTTGAGGATCTTGCGCACGGCCGGGTCGAACAGGCCGGAGTCGATCATCAGGGCGAAATACAAAATGGCAAACATCAGCATCACCCCGGTCGGGGCCAGCTTGGTAATGCCTTCGAGCATCATGGGGCCGATCTTGGGTGCAAAACCGCCGAAGAGGGCAAACAGGATAGGCACCAGAATCAACGCGATGAGGGCAGACAGGCGCTTGGTCATGATCAGGTACATGAACGTAATGACCATGGCAAAGCCAAGGAAGGTCAGCATAAACAGTCACCATTCTTATTGTTGTCGAGTGGGCGCTGAGCGCGGGTTGGACCGCTGCTCTGGCCTGCCGGTCTTATGCCGGGAGTGACGCGATGCTAGAGGGGAATGCTTTCAGCCAGCTTTCGCCGGGCAGAAATGATTGAAGGGGCGTGTCAGGGGGGGGCAAAAGCGGTGGTCGCTGACGGGGCAAGAGCGCGCGTCAGCGACAACCGGTGTGGCTTCAGTCCAGCTTGAGGACTTTGGCCAAGACGATTTTCGGGCCTTTCATCTTTTTGATGATGATGCGCAGGCCTTCGACTTCCAGCAGTTCTTCTTCTTCCGGCACGCGCTTGAGGGTGTCGTAGATCAGGCCCGCCACGGTTTCGGCTTCGACGTGGTCAAGATCGACCCCCAGCAGGCGCTCGATCTTGAACAGCGGCGTATCGCCCCGCACCAGCAGCTTGCCGGGCTGGTACGAAAGAATGCCGCGCTCGGCCTTGCGGTGTTCGTCCTGAATGTCGCCCACCAGCACTTCGAGCACGTCTTCCATGGTCAGGTAGCCCACGACTTTGCCGTCCGCTTCTTCGACCAGCGCGAAGTGCGCGCCGCCTTTGCGGAACTGTTCAAGCAACTGCGACAGCGGCATGTGGCGCGACACGCGCTCCAGCGGCCGGGTCAGTTCTTCGAGGTTGAATGTCTCGGGCAAGTGGTCGAGGTCTGCCAGTTCCAGCAGCAGGTCTTTGATGTGCAGCAAACCGACGAAGGTGTTGGTTTCGGCATCGTAGACCGGGTAGCGGCTGTACTTGTGGCGACGGAACAGCGCGAGGATTTCCTTGAGCGGTGCCTTGGAGTCGAGGGTCACGAGGTCTTCGCGGGAGTTGGCCCAGTCGACCACTTCCAGCTCGCCCATTTCCACGGCCGAAGCCAATACCCGCATGCCTTGGTCACTCGGGTCCTGACCACGGCTGGAGTGCAGGATCAGTTTGAGTTCTTCGCGGCTGTAGGCGTGGTCGTGGTGCGCGCCCGGTTCACCTTGGCCTGCAATGCGCAAAATCGCGTTGGCGCTGGCATTGAGCAGGTAAATGGCCGGGTACATGGCCCAATAGAACAGGTACAGCGGCACAGCGGTCCACAGCGACAGCGCCTCGGGTTTGCGGATCGCCCAGGATTTGGGGGCCAGTTCGCCAACCACGATGTGCAGGTACGAAATGATGAAGAAGGCGGTGAAGAACGACACGCCTTTGACCACTTCGGCCGACTCCACGCCCAGCGCGCTGAGCAGCGGTTCAAGCAGGTGTGCGAACGCCGGTTCACCGACCCAGCCCAGGCCCAGCGAGGCCAGCGTAATGCCCAGCTGACACGCCGACAGGTAGGCGTCGAGCTGGCTGTGAACGGTGCGCAGGATGCGTCCGCGCCAGCCGTTCTGGTCGGCGATGGCTTCAACCCGGGTTGAGCGCAGTTTGACCATGGCAAATTCCGCCGCAACGAAGAAGCCGTTGAGCAAAACCAGGATCAGTGCAAAAACAATCATGCCGAAATCGGCGAACAGTGTGGCGAGGGTCAAGCCAGGGGAAGGGTCCATGATGGAGTTTTAATGGTTCCGTTGTTTCAAAAAAGGGAAAGGTCAAGTGCCTGAAGGGCAGGCACATGGCAAGCAATGTAACCATTGATGTAGCTGTTGCCTAGTGGGCGAACGCCGCAGGGTTCAGTCAATCAGGTCGGGGCTGAGCGATTTTGTGACCTGAACCGGGGGGAAATGGCAGGTGAAGGTGCTGCCGTGGCCCAGTACGCTGCTGATTTCAAGGCGGGCGCGATGGCGCAGCAGCACATGCTTGACGATGGCCAGCCCCAGGCCCGTGCCGCCGGTGCTGGCGTTGCGGCTGGAGTCGACGCGGTAGAAGCGTTCGGTCAGGCGCGGCAGGTGTTTGCTGTCGATCCCGACACCGGAATCCTGCACGCTCAAGTGCGCGCCCGAGCCGTCGGACCACCAGCGAATGCGAATGTGCCCGCCGTCCTGGGTGTATTTGACGGCGTTAAATACCAGGTTTGAAAACGCACTGCGCAGCTCGGTCTCACTGCCTTTGAGGGCAACATCGGCTTCAACGTCCAGCGTAATGGTTTGATTGCGCTGCCCGGACAACGCCTGCGCGTCGTTTTTAATAGTGCGCAGCAGGCTGTCGATGGGCACGGGCTGGTTGTCCGACGGGTAATCCGTGGCTTCCAGTTTGGCCAGCAACAGCAAGTCGTTGAGCAAGGTTTGCATGCGCTCGCCCTGTTGCTGCATTTGCGACAGCGGGCGTTTCCAGCGGGGGTTCACGTCATCGACGTTATCCAGCAGGGTTTCCAGATACCCGCAGATGACGGTCAGCGGCGTGCGCAGCTCGTGGGACACGTTGGCGATGAAGTCTTTGCGCATTTGTTCGAGCTGGTGCAAACGCGTTACGTCTCGCACCAGCATCAGGTGTTCGTTGTTGCCGTAGCGGGTGATGTACAGCTGGATGCGCAGGTGGTCGTTGACCGGCGAGGGGATGTCCAGCGGTTCGGCGTAGTTGTCCTGCTCGAAATACTCCTTGAAGCGCGGGTGGCGCACCAGGTTGGTCACGGGCTGGCCGCTGTCCTGGGGCGTCTTGAGGCCCAGCAAAGTCTCTGCGGCGCGGTTCCACCATTCGAGGTTGCCTTCGCTGTCGAGCATCACCACAGCGTCCTTGAGCGCCGCCGTGGACTCTTGCACGCGGTCGATGACGGCTTGCAGGCGCCCGCGCACGCGTTGATCGCGGCGTTGCAGGTGATAAATGCTGTCGAACACTTCGCCCCACAGGCCATAGCCGTCGGGCGGGGCTTCATCGGGTTGGTGATTGCGCAGCCAGTCGTGCAGGCGCAGCAACTGTTTGAGGGTCCAGCCCAGGTACAAGGCCACCCCGGCGGCCAGGCTCCAGCCGTAATAGCCGGTGGCCAGCCCGATCAACAGGCAGCCCGTGACCAGAAGCAACAAATGACGAATCAGCGTGCTATGCCAGTTTTGATTCACGTCGCGCGGGTCCTTGCTTGCCGTTGAGTCTGGAGGGGGTATCAGGCTTTGGTGGAAAAGCGATACCCGGTGCCGCGCACGGTTTGTACCAGATTCTCGTACGCCTCGCCGAGGGCTTTGCGCAGACGGCGGATGTGCACGTCCACGGTGCGCTCTTCAACGTACACGTTGCCGCCCCACACTTGGTCGAGCAATTGGCCGCGGGTGTAGGCGCGTTCCTGGTGGGTCATGAAGAACTGCAACAGACGATATTCGGTCGGGCCCATTTCGGCGGGGGTGCCGTCGATGGTGACGCGGTGGCTGATCGGGTCGAGTAACAAGCCGCCTATTTCAATGGGGGATTCGCTGTCGGCCGGGCCTGCACGCCGCAACACGGCTTTGAGGCGCGCCACCAGCTCGCGGGGGGAAAAGGGTTTGGTGATGTAGTCGTCCGCGCCGACTTCCAGCCCTTGAATCTTGTTGTCCTCTTCACCCTTGGCCGTGAGCATGATGATCGGGATGTCCCCGGTCATTTCCTCGCGCTTGAGGCGGCGAGCCAGCTCAATGCCGGACGTGCCCCCCGGCAGCATCCAGTCGAGCAGGATCAAGTCGGGTTTACGGTCGACGATGATGGAGTGGGCCTGCTGAGCATTCTCCGCCTCCAGGCAGTCGTAACCCGCCATTTCCAGAGCCACAGCGATCATTTCGCGGATCGGTGCCTCGTCATCGACGATCAGAATGCTCCTGCCAACCATGCCGTAATCCTCATGTCATTTATCTGTCTTGTGGCGCATTAGATAACGGAATTATTGCAGTCGTGTGACAACTTTGGGCAAGCGCCACGTTCGAAGGGTGAGTGAACTACGCTTGAAGTTCAAATCGTACATCCACAACGAGGACGATTCCGATGACATACAGCTCTTTTTCCCTGAAGGCATTACTGCTAAGCGCAGTGCTGGCAGTACCGGGACTGGCATTTGCCGCCGCCCCGGCGATGACAAAAGACGGTGTGCTGGTCGACCACAACGGCATGACGCTGTACACCTTTGCCAAAGACACAGATGGCAAATCGATGTGCAATGACCAATGCGCAGAGAACTGGCCGCCGCTCAAAGCTGAGAGCACGGACAAAGGCGAAGGCAAATGGACCACGATTATCCGGGATGACCAGCAAGTGCAGTGGGCCTATGACGGCAAGCCGTTGTACACCTTCGTGAAGGACAAAAAAGCCGGAGACAAAGTAGGTGACGGGAAAATGGACGGCGCGTGGAAAGTCGCCAAGCCTTGAAAGCAACCTGAGGGCGATTGCCCTGGCGCTCATAAAAAAACCTCGCCCCCTGAACAGGAAGGCGAGGTTTTTTTTAGTGCACTGCCTTAAGCCGCGCTGGGCGACTTGGGACGGCGAACATCAGGTTGCTTCCATGACTCGGCAGCCGCCTCATCAATGGCTTGCTGGATGGCTTTCTTGCGGTGTTCTTCGGCACGACGGCTGAAGAACCACACCAGGAAGGTCACCAGCGACACCGCCAGCAGGATCAGGCTAGCCACTGCGTTGATCTCGGGCTTAACCCCGAGGCGCACGGCCGAGAACACTTCCATTGGCAACGTGGTCGAGCCTGGGCCGGACACGAAGCTGGCCAGTACCAGGTCGTCCAGCGACAGGGCAAAGGACATCATGGCGCCCGCTGCCAGCGAAGGCGCGATCATCGGGATGGTGATCAGAAAGAACACTTTCCAGGGCTTGGCGCCCAAGTCCATGGCCGCTTCTTCGATCGACAGGTCCAGTTCACGCAACCGCGCCGACACCACGACCGCTACATACGCTGCACAGAACGTGGTGTGAGCGATCCAGATGGTGACGATGCCGCGCTCTTGCGGCCAGCCAATCATCTGCGCCATGGCCACGAACAGCAGCAACAGCGACAGACCGGTAATCACTTCAGGCATCACCAGCGGCGCTGTCACCAGGCCGCCGAACAGCGTGCGGCCTTTGAAATGGCTGATGCGCGTCAGCACGAACGCTGCCAGGGTGCCCAGGGCGACCGCTGCAATCGCCGTGTACAGCGCGATTTCCAGCGAGCGCATGACCGAGCCCATGAGCTGCGTGTTGTCCAGCAAGCCGGTGTACCACTTCAGCGACCAGCCGCCCCACACCGTCACCAGCTTGGAGGCGTTGAACGAGTAGATCACCAGAATCAGCATCGGCAGGTAGATGAACAACAACCCCGCGACCAACATGAAGCTAGAAAAACGGAAGCGATTCATATCTTGCCCTCCAGCTCTTTAGCCTGGCTGCGGTTGAACAGGATGATAGGCACGATCAGGATCGCCAGCATGACCACGGCAAGCGCGGAGGCTACCGGCCAGTCACGGTTGTTGAAGAACTCTTGCCACAACACTTTACCGATCATCAGGGTTTCCGGGCCGCCCAGCAGTTCGGGGATCACGAACTCACCCACGACCGGGATGAACACCAGCATGCAGCCGGCGATGATGCCGTTCTTGGACAGCGGAACGGTGATCTTCCAGAAGCTGTTGAAGGTGCTCGAACCCAGGTCGGACGCGGCTTCCAGCAGGCTGGTGTCGTGCTTCACGAGGTTGGCGTACAGCGGCAGGATCATGAACGGCAGGTACGAATAGACGATACCGATGTAAACCGCGATGTTGGTGTTGAGGATCTGCAACGGTTCACTGATCCAGCCCATCGACATCAGGAAGCCGTTGAGCAGCCCGTTGTTGCTCAGGATGCCCATCCACGCGTAAACGCGGATCAGGATGGCGGTCCAGGTGGGCATCATGATCAGCAGCACCAGCACGGTCTGCATTTCTTTACGCGCATTGGCGATGGCGTAGGCCATCGGATAGCCGATCAGCAGGCACAGCAGCGTGCTGAAAAAGGCCATCTTCAACGAGCCCAGATAAGCGGCGATGTACAGCTCATCGTCGCCCAGCATGGCGTAGTTGCCCAGGTTCAGCAGGATCTGGATCTTTTGGTCAACGTAGCTGTAGATCTCGGTATAAGGCGGGATCGCAACGTCGGCCTCGGCAAAGCTGATCTTCAACACAATGAAGAACGGCAGCATGAAGAACAAAAACAGCCACAGGAATGGAATCCCGATCACCGCATGGCGGCCCCGGGGGGTTATTCGTTGCAGTCGGCGTTTAAGTTTTCGCATGTTCATGAGCGCAGTACCACGCCGCTATCGTCTTCCCACCAGACGTAAACTTCGTCGTCCCAGGTCGGGCGTGCGCCACGGCGTTCGGCGTTGGCCACAAACGATTGCACCAGCTTGCCGCTCGGCAGTTCGACGTAGAACACCGAGTGCCCGCCCAGGTACGCGATGTCATGCACCTTGCCGCGCGACCAGTTGTACTCGTAGGTCGGCTTCTCAGTGGTGACGAGCATTTTTTCCGGGCGAATCGCGTAGGTCACATGCTTGTCTTCCACCGAGGTGCTGATGCCGTGACCGACGTAGATGTCGTTCTCCAGCTCCGGGCAGTTGATACGGGCATAGCCTTCTGCGTCGTCGACCACTTCACCTTCGAACAGGTTGACGTTGCCGATGAATTCGCACACCAGTCGGCTGACCGGGGTTTCATAAATGTCGATCGGGCTGCCGATCTGGGCAATCCAGCCCAAATGCATGATCGCGATGCGCTGGGCCATGGTCATGGCCTCTTCCTGGTCGTGGGTCACCATCACGCAGGTCACGCCCACGCGCTCGATGATTTCCACCAGTTCGAGTTGCATTTGCGAACGCAGTTTTTTATCCAGCGCGCCCATCGGTTCGTCGAGCAGCAGCAGCTTCGGGCGTTTGGCCAACGAGCGGGCCAGGGCCACACGCTGGCGCTGGCCACCGGACAACTGGTGCGGCTTGCGCTTGGCGTACTGGCTCATGTGCACCAGCTTGAGCATCTCGCCCACGCGGGCATCGATCTCGGCGTTGGACATTTTGTCCTGCTTGAGACCGAATGCGATGTTCTGCGCCACGGTCATGTGCGGAAACAGCGCGTAGGACTGGAACATCATGTTGATCGGCCGCTCGTACGGCGGCATGTCCGTGATGTCCACACCGTCGAGGAAGATACGGCCCTCTGTTGGGCGCTCGAAACCGGCGAGCATACGCAGCAAGGTGGATTTGCCCGATCCCGATCCGCCGAGCAAGGCGAAGATTTCGCCTTTGTTGATTTCCAGGGACACGTCGTCCACGGCAATCGTCTCGTCGAATTTTTTCGTGACCCGGTCGATTTTGACCAGTACCTGTTTAGGGGTCTGGTCGCCCTCGAGGGCTTTCTTATAGGCGCCGGAGGCAACAGCCATTACGAAACTCCCAACAAATTTAGCAGCCCGATCCAGATGGTCGGGCCTTGGATAGGTGATCCAGAGGGTTATTTACCCGTCTTGACCTTGGTCCACGTGCGCGTCATCAGACGTTGCACTTTCGGGGGTAGTTCGGTGGAAACGTAGGTTTTGTCCAGCACCGCCTGGGTTGGGTAAACCGCTTCGTCGGTACGAATGGACTCGTCCATCACCTTGTCGGCCGCCGGGTTAGGGTTGGCATAACCGACATAGTCGCTGACCTGAGCGATCACTTCAGGTTTGAGCAAGTAGTTGATGAACGTGTGGGCTTGCTTGACGTTGCTGGAGTCCTTGGGGATAGCCAGCATGTCAAACCACAGGGCGCCGCCTTCCTTGGGCACGATGTAGGCGATGTTGACGCCCTTTTTGGCCTCTTCGGCACGCGCCTTGGCCTGGAACACATCACCGGAGAAACCAATGGCGACACAGATGTTGCCGTTGGCCAGGTCGGAAATGTACTTGGAAGAATGGAAGTAGGTGACGTATGGACGCACCGACATCAGGGTCTTTTCAGCTTCTTTGTAGTCCTTGGGGTTGGTGCTGTTGGCGTCTTTGCCCAAGTAATTGAGCACGGTCGGCAGCATTTCGTCGGCCGAGTCGAGGAAGGCCACGCCGCAGCTTTGCAGCTTCTTCATGTTCTCGGGTTTGAACACCACATCCCACGAGTCGATGGTGTCGACGCCCAGTACTTCTTTGACTTTGTCGACGTTGTAACCGATGCCATTGGTGCCCCACAGATAAGGCACGGCATACAGGTTGCCCGGATCGTTTTGCTCAAGACGCTTGAGCAAGGCCGGATCGAGGTTGGAATAGTTGGGCAGTTGCGATTTATCCAGCTTTTGGAAGGCGCCCGCTTTGATCTGCTTGCCCAGGAAGTGGTTAGACGGCACGACCACGTCATAACCGGTACGTCCGGCCAGCAGTTTGCCTTCCAGGGTTTCGTTGGAATCGAAGACGTCATAGACCGGTTTGATACCGGTGGCCTTTTCAAAGTCGCCCAACGTGGTCGGGGCGATGTAGTCCGACCAGTTATAGATGTGCACGGTGGGTGCCGCTTGTACGCTGACGGCAAGCGTCAAACCAGCGCCGACCAGCAAGGTCTTGCGAAACAAAGATATAGACACGTGATGGTCCTCAAAATAGTTGGGCCTGAGTTGCCCGCGTCACACGGCAGCAGTACCGCCAAAGACAAAACCGGCGCGCAACTTACCCTCGATAAACCTGCACAGCAAAGTTTTCTGCGATTAATTGCGCGATGGCCGGTTTCTGAGGCCGCTGCGCCAGGCTGCGATAGGGCCTTGAAGGCCTTCAAAAGGGCAAATGCCTGCGTCCTTTTGTCTCAATCGCAACCTTGTGCAGCCGCTCCAGATGGCTTACTTGCCCGACTTGATTTTGGTCCAGCTGCGGGTCAGCAACCGCAAGGTGGCCGGTGGCAAATCGCTGATTGCGTACAACTTGGCTTTTACCTCGTCGGACGGGTAAATGCTCGGGTCGCCCGAAATATCTTTATTCACCAGTGGCGTTGCAGCCTTGTTACCGTTCGGGAAACGTACGCTGTTGGTGATTTCGGCCATCACTTCCGGCTGCATCAGGAAGTTCATGTAGGCGTAAGCCGCGTCCACGTTTTCGGCATCTTTGGGGACGGCAACCATGTCATAGAAGCTGCCAGCGCCTTCTTTCGGAATCACGTACTTGAGCTTGACCTTGTCACCGGCTTCCTTGGCGCGGGAAATCGACTGCTCAAGGTCGCCCGAGTAACCCACAGCGACACAGATGTTGCCGTTGGCCAGGTCGGAGATGTACTTGGAGGAGTGGAAGTAACCCACCGAAGGACGGATCTTCAGGAACAGGGCTTCGGCTTCAGCCAATTGCTTTTTGTCCTGCGTATTGGTCGGATAACCCAGGTAATGCAAGGCAGCCGGGATCATCTCGGTTGGCGAATCAAGGAAGCTGATGCCACAGCTCTTGAGCTTGGCCGCGTTCTCGGGCTTGAACAGCACGTCCCATGAATCAATGGTGTCGACACCCAGGGCAGCCTTGACCTTTTCAGGGTTGTAGCCAATGCCGATGGTGCCCCACATGTACGGGAACGCGTGTTTGTTGTCTTTGTCGCTGGCATCGCCAACGGCCTTGAGCAACGCAGGGTCGAGGTTTTTCCAGTTAGGCAGCTTGGATTTGTCCAGCTCCTGGTAAACCCCGGCCTTGATCTGCTTGGCCAGGAAATTGTTGGACGGCACGACGATGTCGTAGCCGGACTTGCCCGCCAGCAGCTTGGCCTCCAGGGTCTCGTTGCTGTCGAACACGTCGTACACCACTTTGATACCGGTTTGGTCTTCAAACTTTTTCACGGTATCGGGTGCGATGTAATCGGACCAGTTGTAGATGTGCAGCACTTTGTCTGCTGCTTGTGCTGCCCCAGCCATCACACCCATCAAGGACAGGGCGAGAAGGGTCTTGCCAGCGTTCTTAAAACCTGATGCCTTCATCTGTAATGCTCCAATTATTCTTTTAAACCACCGATTCAGCGTCCTGATCTCAGGGTGACTAAAGCCGGCGGCTAGTCTGGCAAGATCCGGGGCAGGCTTTCAAGGGAAGAGCCTTGATTCTTAAGGCTTCGAGCGCAATTACCTACTTTAAAACGGCAGTTGTCTTGCGCTCGAAGCCTAGCAGTTAACCTTGCAGGACTTCCAAGGTCAGATCCAGGCACTTACGAGCCTTGGTTACCAGCTCATCAATCTCGTCCCGGGTGATCACCAACGGTGGCGAAATAATCATGGTGTCGCCCACGGCGCGCATGATCAGGCCGTTATCAAAGCAGAACTGGCGGCAGATCATGCCCACCCCTTTGCCTTCATAACGTTTGCGCGTGGCTTTGTCCTGCACCAGTTCGATGGCGCCCAACATCCCGACACCTCGGACTTCGCCCACCAGCGGGTGATCGTTCAGTTCGCGTAAACGCTTTTGCAAATACGGTGCCGTTTCGGCCTGTACCTTTTCGATAATTTTCTCATCGCGCAGGATGCGGATGTTTTCCAGCGCAACGGCAGCGGCCACCGGGTGACCGGAATAGGTAAAGCCGTGGTTGAAGTCACCGCCTTCGTTGAGCACGTTCACGACTTCATCGCGCACGATCAGGCCGCCCATGGGGATATAGCCGGAGGTCAGGCCTTTGGCGATGGTCATCATGTCGGGCTTGAGGCCGTAAAAATCGCTACCGAACCACTCACCGGTGCGGCCAAAACCACAAATCACTTCATCGGCCACGAACAGGATGTCGTATTTGGCGAGGATTTCTTTGATGCGCGGCCAGTAGGTTTCAGGCGGCACGATCACGCCGCCTGCACCCTGAATGGGCTCAGCGATAAAGGCACCGACGTTCTCGACGCCGATTTCGAGGATTTTTTCTTCCAGTTGATTGGCCGCCCAGATGCCGAATTCTTCCGGGGACATGTCACCGCCTTCGCCGAACCAGTAAGGCTGCGGGATGTGGGTGATGCCCGGGATCGGCAAGTCGCCCTGTTCGTGCATGTAGGTCATGCCGCCCAGGCTGGCGCCGGCCACGGTCGAACCGTGGTAACCGTTTTTGCGGCTGATGATGACTTTCTTGTTCGGTTTGCCCTTGATCGCCCAGTAGTGGCGGACCATGCGCAACATGGTGTCGTTGCCTTCGGAGCCCGAGCCGGTGAAGAACACGTGGTTCATGCCTTCAGGCGCGATCTCGGCAATGACCTTCGACAGCTCCAGCACGGGCGGGTGGGCGGTCATGAAAAACAGGTTGTAGTAGGGCAATTCGCGCATTTGCTTGCTGGCCGCGTCGGCCAGTTCGTCACGCCCGTAACCGATGGCCACACACCACAGGCCGGCCATGCCGTCGAGAATCTTGTGACCTTCGCTGTCCCACAGGTACACGCCCTTGGCGTGAGTGATGATGCGCGGGCCAACTTCTTTCAACTGCTTAAAGTCGCTGAATGGCGCGAGGTGGTGATCGTTACTGAGGTTCTGCCATTCGCGGGTTTGCGGGTTCTTGTTAGTCATACGGCTCTCCTTTACTCAGTGGGGAGCCGCGCTTCCCAAGCGCGGCCCCGGCGTGTCAGACGGCGAACAGCAGGAATTCCCGCTCCCACGAACTGATGACGCGCTTGAAGTTTTCATGCTCGGCACGTTTGACCGCGACGTAGCCGGTGATGAACTTGGTGCCCAGGTACTTCTCGATGGTCTTGCTGTTTTCCATGCGCTCAAGCGCATCTTCGATGGTCAACGGCAGGCGCAGGTTGCGACGCTCATAACCGCGGCCGACAACCGGCGCGCTCGGATTAACGCCTTCGACCATGCCGATGTAGCCACACAGCAGGCTGGCGGCAATCGCCAGATACGGGTTGGCGTCGGCGCCCGGCAGACGGTTCTCGACCCGACGGTTTTGCGGACCGGCATCCGGCACCCGCAGACCCACGGTCCGGTTCTCTTCACCCCACTCCACGTTCACCGGTGCCGAGGTGTCAGGCAAGAAACGGCGGAAGGAGTTCACGTTCGGTGCAAACAGCGGCAGCAGCTCTGGAATGAACTTCTGCAAACCACCGATGTGATTGAGGAACAGCGTGCTCATGGTGCCGTCTTCATTAGAGAAGACGTTCTTGCCGGTTTCGATGTCGATGATGCTCTGGTGCAAGTGCATGGCACTGCCGGGCTCGCCGGTCATGGGCTTGGCCATGAAGGTGGCGGCAACGTCGTGCTTGAGCGCGGCTTCACGCATGGTGCGCTTGAACACCAGAATCTGGTCGGCCAGCGACAGCGCGTCGCCATGACGGAAGTTGATTTCCATCTGCGCGGTGCCGTCTTCGTGGATCAGGGTGTCCAGATCCAGCTCTTGCAGTTCGCACCAGTCGTAAACATCTTCGAACAGGGGATCGAATTCGTTGGCGGCTTCTATAGAGAAGGACTGACGGCCGGTTTCCGGGCGACCCGAGCGACCGACTGGCGGCTGCAATGGATAATCCGGGTCGTCGCTGCGCTTGGTCAGGTAAAACTCCATTTCCGGCGCCACGATGGGCTGCCAGCCGTGGTCGGCATAGAGTTTAAGCACCTTTTTCAGCACGTTGCGCGGCGACAACTCAATCGGGTTGCCTTGCTTGTCGTAGGTGTCGTGAATCACCTGGGCCGTGGGTTCAATCGCCCATGGCACGAGAAATACGGCGTTCTCGTCGGGGCGGCAGACCATATCAATGTCGGCCGGATCGAGGAGTTCGTAATAGATGTCGTCTTCGACGTAGTCGCCCGTTACGGTCTGCAGCAATACGCTCTCGGGCAGGCGCATGCCTTTTTCGGCAATGAACTTGTTGGTCGGCGAGATCTTGCCGCGAGTAATCCCGGTAAGGTCGGCGATCATGCATTCGACTTCTGTGATCTTGTGGTCTTTCAACCAATCGGTGAGCTGGTCGAGGTTGTTACTCATAAATGCCTCTGGGCTGAGTTTCCTGACTTGAATAAGTCAGGCGTTTACTGACGCATCGGCGTCGCGTTGTGTTGCGCGCCGTCTGCAGGCATCTCCAAATGCCTGGAAGATGGCGAGGTAAATCGGGTTAGAGCTTACCTGCCATTCGGGGTGCCACTGAACAGCTAAAGCAAAAGCCTTGCCGCCTTCGACCGAAACCGCCTCCACCAGACCGTCCGGCGCAGTGGCTTCAACCCGCAAGCAGGGGGCCAAGCGATCAATACCCTGGGTGTGGATGGAATTGACCGCGAATTCGGCCGGCACGCCCAGACCGGCTAGCACGCCGCCGGGGTGAACGTGCATGGCGTGGCTGGGTGCGTACTGCACGTCAACCGGGGCGCTCGGGTCTTCGCGGTGCTCGATGAAGCCCTCGACTTCGTGGAGTTTCTGGTGAAGCGAGCCGCCGAGGGCTACATTCAACTCCTGAAACCCGCGGCAAATGCCAAGCACGGGAACGCCAGCGGCGAGCGCGGCACGGATCAGGGGGAGGGTGGTGCGATCACGGTCAGGGTCATGCAGCGTGCCAGGCGCGCTGGACGGGCCGTGATACAAATGAGGTTCGATATTGGAGGGTGACCCGGTAAAGAGCAGGCCATCCAGACCGTCAAGAATATCGATCGGATCAATAAGCTCCGCCAACGACGGAACGATCAGAGGCAAGCCTTTGGCTGCCACCGCAACTGCTCGCACGTACTTGTCACCGGTGATGTGATAAGGATGCAAACCGATCTGCTTGGTGCAGGCGGTGACGCCGATTAACGGCAGGCGTGACATGTAACACCCCGGTATTATTGCTGTTATGGGTTTGAATCGAGCTTAGCCTTGTTCATTTTTTTACACAACACCCCCGTAAAAAATACAACACGGCCCGCTCAAGCCTGCGGGCGGCACGGTTTTTTTTAAGTGAATGGCGCCCTAAAAAGCGTCAAAAATGGCCTTTCAGCGCTTTTTTAGGGCGAAAAACAGGCTGCTTGACTTCGGTATGCCGTTCGGGTTGACTGAAACCCGTAGCGCTCAATGATTGATATTTTTAACAACAAAGGTGTTGCATCATGTCGGTACCCCCGCGTGCCGTTCAGCTGAATGAAGCGAACGCGTTCCTTAAGGAACATCCTGAGGTTCTGTACGTTGACCTTCTAATTGCGGATATGAATGGTGTAGTGCGCGGCAAGCGCATTGAACGTACCAGTCTCCACAAGGTTTACGAGAAAGGCATCAACCTGCCAGCCTCTTTATTTGCTCTGGATATCAATGGCTCAACGGTGGAAAGCACCGGTCTGGGTCTGGACATCGGTGACGCAGACCGAATCTGTTATCCAATCCCTGACACCCTGTGCAATGAACCATGGCAAAAGCGCCCGACTGCGCAACTGCTCATGACCATGCACGAACTTGAAGGTGAACCTTTCTTCGCCGATCCCCGCGAAGTACTGCGTCAAGTCGTGACCAAATTCGACGATCTTGGCCTGACCATCTGCGCCGCGTTCGAGCTGGAGTTCTACCTGATTGACCAGGAGAACGTGAACGGTCGTCCGCAACCTCCTCGCTCGCCAATTTCTGGCAAACGCCCGCATTCGACTCAGGTCTACCTGATCGACGACCTCGACGAATACGTCGACTGCCTCCAGGACATTCTGGAAGGTGCGAAAGAGCAAGGCATCCCGGCTGACGCCATCGTTAAAGAAAGCGCCCCGGCTCAGTTCGAGGTGAACCTGCACCACGTCGCCGACCCGATCAAGGCTTGCGACTATGCGGTATTGCTCAAGCGTCTGATTAAAAACATCGCCTACGACCATGAGATGGACACCACATTCATGGCCAAGCCTTATCCGGGCCAGGCGGGTAACGGGTTGCATGTACACATTTCGATTCTGGACAAAGACGGCAAGAACATTTTTGCCAGCGAGGATCCCGAGCAGAACGCCGCATTGCGCCATGCAATCGGCGGTGTGCTGGAGACCCTGCCCGCCCAAATGGCGTTCCTTTGCCCTAACGTCAACTCCTACCGTCGCTTTGGCGCACAGTTCTACGTGCCGAATTCACCGTGCTGGGGCCTGGACAACCGCACGGTCGCGATCCGCGTTCCGACGGGTTCGTCCGACGCTGTGCGTATCGAGCACCGGGTAGCCGGCGCCGATGCCAACCCGTACCTGTTGATGGCGTCTGTTCTGGCCGGTGTTCACCACGGCCTGACCAACAAGATCGAACCGGGTGCTCCGGTTGAAGGCAACAGCTACGAGCAGAACGAGCAAAGTCTGCCTAACAACTTGCGTGATGCACTGCGCGAGCTGGACGACAGCGAAGTGATGGCCAAGTACATCGATCCCAAATACATCGATATCTTTGTCGCCTGTAAAGAGAGTGAGCTGGAAGAATTTGAACACTCCATCTCCGACCTCGAATACAACTGGTACTTGCACACCGTGTAAACGGATCGCGCACAAAAAACGCCGCCGGCTCCTGAGCCCGCGGCGTTTTTTGGTTTTTTCGTTCAATTAATCAGGCTTTTTCTGCCAGCCCACAGGATAAATCCTACATAAAAATACATTCGAAGCTCCCAAGATGATCGACTTGTTGAGCCTCACATAGGGCGCTCCATTACCTTCACCGGACTGCCTTTTTATGCATCTTGTCTTGAAGCGGTCAGCGATCAAACATCACCGCCTGGCGGCGACCCTTTTGTTAATGGCGTTGATGGTCTATCACTCTGCCTTGGCTGATGAGGAAGCGCCTTGGCGCTATAACCCACCTTCCCGTGCAGAGCACCTGGCCACGCTGGACCCAAAATACGCGTTGTGTAGCGCCGGGGAACAGCAGTCGCCCATCAATATTGAGCATGCAGTGCTTGCCGATTTGCCCCCCTTGCAGGTCCGCTATTTCAGAGGTCCGGCCACTGTCAGGCATAACGGCCATACGCTCGAAGTTCGTACAGACCTCAAAGGTGAGCTGAGGTTAGGCAATAAAGTCTACGAATTTGAGCAGTTGCATTTCCATACCCCCAGCGGTGAGCAAATCCAGGGTCAGATTTATCCCCTGTCTGCGCATCTGGTTCATCGCGACAAAAAAGGCACGCTGGCGGTGATTGCCATTCAGTTTAAAAAAGGAAAAGAAAACAGCAGTCTCGCTCAGTTGTTAGGGGTCATGCCTCGACACAAGGGCGATGCCTATGTGTTAGGGCAGTTGAATGTGGAGCGTTTTATGCCTGCTCAGCGTCATTACTACACCTACCGAGCAGGCTTGCCTGTACCGCCCTGCACTGAAAAGGTCCGCTGGCATATCTTGAAAACGCCCGTCGAAGTGTCGGAGGAACAAATTGTGGCCTTCCAATTGATGTTTCCCATTGATCCACGGCCCGTCCAGCCTGTGATCAAGCACACCGTGAGGGTCAGTGGCTAACCGCCCACTCGGCTCGTACAATGCCTGCTGACCCGCAGGAGAGCCCCATGACGCGCCCCGCCCCTTTACGCGCAGCACCTCGCAAAGCCCGCGCCCGTAGTCAGGGCCGGATTGAGGCCATCCTCGCTGCCGCCCGTACATTGCTTGCCAGCGAAGGGGTCGCCAGTCTGTCCATTTATAGCGTGGCAGAGCGGGCGCAAATTCCGCCGTCGTCGGTCTACCATTTTTTTTCCGGCGTGCCGGGGCTGCTCGAAGCCCTCACCAGTGATGTTCATGCCGCCTTCCGTGCCTGCCTGCAAGTGCCCGTCGAGCATGCGCAGGTGCACGGCTGGCGCGATCTGGCCCGTGTGGTGGAACAACGCATGCTGAGGATTTACAACGAGGATGCGGCCGCGCGGCAGCTGATTCTGGCGCAACATGGCCTCACCGAAGTCACTCAGGCCGACCGTCAACACGACCTCGAACTGGGCCAATTGCTACACGCCCTGTTTTCCCGGCATTTCGAACTGCCCGTCATGCCTGATGACGTAGACGTCTTCACGTTGGCGATGGAACTGGGGGATCGCGTCTACGCGCGTTCGATTCAGCTCCACGGCAGCATTACGCCGCGCATGGCCGAAGAGGGCATGCGGGTGTTCGAAGCCTATCTGGCGCTCTATTTGCCGCCGTTTCTGCCCAAGCGCACCGCACCTGTTTCAGCGGATCACTGATCTGCCGCTGGCTTTTTAAACACGTAGAACAGATTCGGTTCGCTGACTACGTACACCGTGCCTTCATCGTCCATCGCGACGCCTTCAGCCTGCGGGACTGATTTCTTCAAGCCATGTCGCCCTTTTTTCAGGGACAACGTGCTGATTGGGCGTCCTTCTACATCCAGTTCGATCAACAGCTTCGACTCGTCCGAAAGCGCCAGCAAATGGCCGCTGCGCTCATCGTATTGCAGGCTCGACAAGTCGCGTACAAAAAGCCGGGAGTCGCGGCGCGGGTTGTTCACCACATGGGTCGCATACGGCTGTTGGGGATTGGACTGAGGAAAGCCGCGCACTTCGTAGATCAGCATGGGATCACGCTCTTTGGCGACAAACAGGCGCTTGCCCACCGAGTCGTACGCCAAGCCTTCAAACCCCTTATTGCCCGACAGATTGATGCCCAAGGTCAATTGTTCGGCGTGCGCTGCGTCCAGCACTTGGGTGCTGTCATCCACATGGACCTTGATCAGGCGCTGCTGACGCTCGTCGGTGATGACATAAGTATCAGGCCCAATGAATTCAACTGCCTCGGCATCACCGAAACCGATCAGCGGGATGCGGCGCAAAATCCTCCCGTCCAGGGACAGCTCCACCAACTCGGCTTGCTTGTTGGTGACGGTAAACAGGCTTTTACGCAGAGGGTCGTAGGTGAGTGCGGATACATCGTCTTCAAGGCCTTCAATTTTCTGACCCTGCAGCACAGCCTGGTATTCGCCCAAATTGATGCTCTGCGGATCAACCGGCTCCCACAATTGGCGGGCGTTCAACCAGGCCCGCTCAAACAGGCGAACGTGCTGTGCAGCAAAGCCTGCGGCCACAAAGACCACAAGCAGGAGGCTGATAAAAAAAACAGTAGAGCGACGGGTGCGGCGCATGGATTTCGAACTCAAATCAGATCAGGCCGTGTAGATACCACGGCTGTATGAATTAAACCTTAATCTACGTAGCACGCCGCCGCCTTCAAGAATAATCCTACGTGTCTATAGGTTATTTCTTGGTTTTCTCGAAGCGGTAAAACAGATTGGGTTCGCTGACCATGTACAGGGTGCCCTGCTCATCAATGGCGACGCCTTCAGCACGAGGAATTGTCTCTTTCAAGCCGTTGAAGCCTCCGAGTAGCGTCATGAAACTGACTTGCTCCCCCAACTCATCCAGTTCAAGCAACATGTGCGAGTCAGCCGACAACACCAACGTATGGCCGGTGCGTGGATCGACGCTCAAGGCCGACAGGTTGCGCAAGTCCAGTTCATCACTGGGCACTTTTTGCTTCTCCCCGGTGAGCACCTGACTGCCATCACTCTTCCAGATGAACATCGCCGGGGGGCGTTCCTCTCCCAGCAACAATTGCTGGCGGCGCGGGTCCCAGGCGATGGCTTCAAAGGCCTTATTCTGGTCCTTCGAAACCCCAAGCTCGTATTGAGGGAAGTCAGCCCTGTTCAAGCGTTGGGTGTTGGCGTCGATTTTCACAACGCTCAGGATGTGATTACGTTCATCCACGATCGCCAACAGCCCGTTTTCCATGACGGTCAGCCCTTCAGGGTTGCTCCACCCGTCCAGGGGGATTTTGCGCAATACGTCGCCTTCGAGGGTTAACTCGACCAGAAACGGGTTTTTGCCCATGACCGAAAACAACGTCTTAGTCAGTGGCGAATAGGCCAGGTCAGAGGCCTCATCTTTCTCCATGCCGGGCAGGGCTTTGGCATCAATGACGGCCGTGTAATCAGGGAGCCAGACGCTTTCGCTCTGCTCCTTCTTGCTCTCGAACCGTTCCAACACCCATAACGCGCCCCGATCATCCCAGTGCATGGCTATCATCAGGCCGTAAAGCAAGACAGCCAGTAGTAAAAGCCAGTAATACCAGCGCAGGCCAAAGCGCGAAGGTCGGCGAGCAGGGTGAGTTAGCAGAGGATCGGTGGGCATGGGTGTGCTCTTCCAGAATTTTTTGCTACGTCTAAATAACACAAACAGGTTTCAGTGACGGACTTCTCCCGGAAGCATTATCCGGATGGCATGTGAAATTATTGGCAAAAGTGCGGACAGCGGGGCGGCCAGCTTAGAGGAACGCCGGGAAAATCTCAGTAATGGCGTATGGCTATGGGTGTGGGCGCGAACGGCTGATGGTCTGCGGCCAGGCGTAACCCCTTAAAGCCGGTGTAGGAACCATCTATAAATTCGCGCGATAACTAAAATTCATGGGGCGTACACTTCATGTGCCTTGCACTTGGGTACATCAAATAACGTGTGCAGCGCTTTAACTTGTACACAGGCACATTACATATGTGTGCCTTTTAAACTTACAAAGATGCAAAAGTTGCTGATCGAAGCATCCTGAAAGTAGGAACTTTCCGAATAGTTCGAAGACATTTGTATTCGTTTACTTCAAACTTGACACCTGCCTTCTTACCCTCTTATCTAATAAAACGATTTCCATCGCTTGCACTTTATATCGGCCGCACCGAATGCAGGGGTGATCGAGCGGATGGCAGTCGCACGTATTCCGGGTACATGACATCCGCTGCCGGTCTGGGGCCAGGCTTCATTTGCGCTGGCGTACGCGGTTATGTTCTTAATAAATAATTATGGAGTTTTTATATGCCATTCACTTCGCACACGCAAAAACTCGCGGCGCCTACCCTTTACCAAACTAATAAAAACACTATTTGTGCGTTGGCCGCCGAGCAGCTGTTCATAACAATCATGCCCTATACAAATATGGAGGAGGGCGACCTGATCGAGTTGTTCTGGGATGGTTGCTATGTAACTTCTCGACAAGTTGGAAAGTTGGATGTGGGGCAGCCCTGCCAGCTCAGGGTGCCGGAAAGTTTCATACAAAATGGTACTGCCCGACTTTATTATCGGGTGATGCATGTAGGCAGCAGCCCTGCACTGTCCGCTCAACTCAAAGTCCTGGTAAAACTGGACTCCCCAGGCGGCAAGGCCATCGGTGAAGAAAACCAGGGATTGGCGCCCGTGATCATTCCTGATCCGATCCAGCGCTATGGGGTCAACCCGAGCCAAATGAAGCGTGGGGTGCCGCTGACCATTGAGCCTTATCCCAACATGGCAGTCGAAGATGCCATCACGCTGATGTGGGGCGACATTCGCATGGATGTGCCCAAATTGCGTGTGATCGATATCGGTAAACCCGTGAATGTATTCGTCCCGCCCGAGATCATTCAGGAAGCCGGGGAAGACCTGAAGCTGGAAATCACCTATTGCGTGATCGATCGCGTCGGCAACAACTCGCGCTGGGCGCCTCCTCGCAGCATCAGGGTCGGGGCCAACAAACGTTACGTTAACCCTGCGCCCCGCGAGCTGCTACGCGCGGCTGAACCTAGGCCCAACTGGCGTGAGTAGCCCGAGCCATCGCTGTGAGAAGTATGTAAACAGGCTGTGAGAAACGTCTATCTATATTCCTAAAAGTTAGTTCTTAAAATTTTTATACTCGATTAGGGTATATAGACCGGACCACCGGACTCTCAAGTGATTATCCGCGCCGTTGAATGGCGCTCCCATGAGATGCGAGGTAGGTATGGTCAGTAACACAATCACCCTTGTGCGTAACGCCAGGGCATTGGGTGCAGCCAAGGAGCGGTACTGATGTCTAATTTGGCTAATGCACATTTGCACAGCGACCAGGACGTCGCGCCTTTGTTGTTACCTGCGCGCATTCTGCGCACGGATAACGAAGCCCTTGAAGCTGCGCACGCCCTGGCTGCTGTGGCCCGCGAACACGCTGCCAAGCGAGATCAGCAACGCAAGCTGCCGTGGTCCCTGATCGAGGCGTTCACCCAGAGTGGCTTGGGCAGTCTTTCAATCCCTCGCGAGTTTGGCGGCCCTCAGGTGTCTTATGTCACCTTGGCTGAAGTCTTTGCGATCATCTCGGCGGCCGACCCGGCACTGGGGCAGATCCCGCAAAATCAGGTCGGCATCCTGAATCTGATTCTGAATACGGCGACTCAGGCTCAAAAAGAGCAACTGTTTGGCAGCGTGCTGCAAGGGTGGCGCATTGGAAATGCCGGCCCTGAGCGCGGCAGTAAAAATACCCTCGACCTTAAAGCGCGTATCACTGCTGATGGCGATGCATTCGTCATCAACGGTCAGAAGTTTTACTCAACCGGCGCGTTATTTGCCCACTGGATTGCCGTCAAAGCGCTGAATGAAGCAGGCAAACAGGTCATCGCCTTTGTGCAGCGCGCAACGCCGGGTTTGCGTGTGGTAGACGACTGGTCAGGTTTTGGTCAGCGCACGACTGCCAGCGGCACCGTGCTGCTCAACAATGTGCGGGTTGACGCTGACCTGGTGGTCGACAACTGGCGACTCAACGAAAGCCCGAATATTCAAGGCGCGGTGTCGCAGCTGATTCAGGCGGCCATTGATTTGGGCATCGCCCGCGAAGCCATTGCCGACACCGTCCGCTTCGTGCGTGAACGCTCTCGCCCGTGGATTGACGCCAAGGTTGAGCGCAACAGTGATGACCCGTATGTGATCGCAGACATCGGCAAACTCAGCATCGAGTTGCATGCCGCAGAAGCGCTGCTGCGCAAGGCCGGACGTGTGCTCGATGAGGTGAGTGCCAGCCCTGTCGACGCTCAGGCCGCCGCTCGCGCCTCGATTGCCGTGGCCGAAGCCAAAGTGTTGAGCACCGAACTGTCGTTATTGGCCAGCGAAAAACTCTTCGAGCTGTCCGGCAGCCGCGCCACCCTCGCCGAATTCAACCTTGATCGGCACTGGCGTAACGCCCGCGTACACACCTTGCATGACCCGGTGCGCTGGAAATACCACGCCATTGGTGCGTATCGCCTGAACGGCACCTTGCCCGCCCGGCATTCCTGGATCTGACTCTGGAGAGAACCATGTCACTGACATCCCAACAGGTCCCGGTGCTGCGCAGCGACGCCGAGGCCCTGAGCGTAGCGCGTGAGCTGGCGGCCGTTTTAAAGCGCGACAGCGCCCTGCGCGACCGCGAACGGCGCTTGCCCCACGACGAACTCGAACTGTTTTCCCGCACCGGTCTGTGGGGCATTTCCGTGCCCAAGGCCTTGGGTGGCGCGGGTGTTTCAAACACCACGCTGGCCAACGTCATTGCCGTGATTGCGGCGGCGGACAGCTCGCTGGGGCAAATTCCGCAAAACCATTTCTATGCCCTCGAAGTGCTGAGGGTGAATGGCAGCCCGCAACAAAAGCAGCGTTTGTATGAAGAAGTCCTGGCGGGTCAACGTTTCGGTAATGCGCTGGCAGAGCTGGGTACCAAAAACGCTCATGAGCGTACGACTCATCTGGCAAAGGCTGAGCATGGTTTCCGTATTGCCGGCCGCAAGTTTTACGCCACGGGCGCGCTGTATGCGCAACGCATTCCCACCTCGGTGGTCGACGATGATGGCATTCAGCATCTGGCTTTCGTGCCGCGTGACAGCGATGGGCTGACCGTCATTGATGACTGGAGTGGCTTCGGCCAGCGCACCACGGGCAGTGGTTCGGTGGTGTTCGACAACGTATTCGTGGCCGCTGAAGACGTGATCCCGTTCCAAAGCGCTTTCGAGCGCCCGACCACCGTGGGCCCGCTGGCGCAGATCCTTCATGCGGCCATCGACACTGGCATTGCCCGGGCGGCTTATGAAGACGCGTTGCACTTTGTGCGCACCAAAACCCGTCCGTGGATCGACGCCACCACCGACATCGCCAGTGAAGACCCGTTGACCCTCAAAAGTTTTGGCCACCTGAGCGTGCGCCTGAGTGCGACCGAAGCCCTGCTGGAACGGGCTGGGGAGTTTCTTGATCGTGCCCAGGCCAACCCGACTGCCGAGACAGTGGCCGCTGCCTCCATCGCCGTGGCCGAAGCGCGCGCCTTGAGCACCGAGATTTCCCTGGCCGCTGGCAGCACCTTGTTTGAACTGGCGGGCAGCCAGGCAACCCTGGCCGAGCACGGGCTGGACCGCCACTGGCGCAATGCCCGGGTACACACCCTGCATGACCCGGTGCGCTGGAAGTACCACGCCGTGGGCAATTACTACCTCAATGATGAAAACCCGCCACTGCGGGGGACGATCTGATGGCCAAGAAAAAGATCCTGCTCAATGCTTTCAACATGAATTGCATTGGCCACATCAACCACGGGTTGTGGACACATCCGCGCGACAACTCCACGGCGTTCAATACCCTTGAGTACTGGACTGAACTGGCGCAGTTACTGGAGCGCGGGCTGTTTGACGGCCTGTTTATCGCAGACATTGTCGGCGTGTACGACGTGTATCAGCAGTCAGTGGATGTCCCGCTCAAAGAGTCGATTCAATTGCCGGTCAATGACCCTTTGTTGTTGGTGTCGGCGATGGCAGCGGTCACCCGCCACCTTGGTTTTGGCCTCACGGCGAACCTGACCTACGAAGCGCCGTATCTGTTCGCACGTCGCATGTCGACGTTGGATCACCTCAGTCGCGGCCGAGTGGGCTGGAACATCGTGACCGGCTACCTCGACAGCGCTGCCAAGGCCATGGGGTTGAAGGCACAAGTCGAGCATGACCGCCGTTATGACCAGGCCGATGAATACTTGGAGGTGCTCTACAAACTGTGGGAGGGCAGTTGGGAAGACGGCGCGATGATTAACGACCCGGCGCAGCGCATCTATGCCCGGCCGGAGAAGGTGCACAAGGTGAAGCACCAGGGCGAGTTCTATCAGGTGGAGGGTTATCACCTGTGCGAACCCTCGCCCCAGCGCACGCCCGTGCTGTTTCAGGCCGGCAGTTCCGACCGCGGACTGGCCTTCGCCGGGCGCCATGCCGAATGCGTGTTCATCAGCGGTCAGACCAAGTCGGCAACCCGCCAGCAGGTCGACAAGGTGCGCGCCAGCGCCGAGGCCGCCGGGCGCAACCCGGATGACATCAAAGTGTTCATGGGCCTCAACGTGATCGTCGCGCCGACCGAGCAACAGGCCCACGCCAAGCGCGAGGAATACCTGAGCTATGCCAGCGCCGAAGCGGGTGTGGCGCATTTCTCCAGCTCCACGGGCATCGACTTCTCGGACTACGAACTGGACGAACCGATCCAGTACGTGAAGAGCAACGCCATTCAGTCCGCCACCCAGGTGCTGCAAAACAACGATTGGACGCGCCGCAAACTGTTGGAACAGCACGCGTTGGGCGGGCGGTACATGACGGTGGTGGGGTCGCCCGAGCAAGTTGCCGATGAACTGGAAGCGTGGATTGCAGAAACCGGGCTGGACGGTTTCAACCTGACCCGCATCGTCACCCCGGAAAGCTACCAGGACTTCATCGAGCTGGTGATACCCGAGTTGCAACGCCGGGGCTCGTACAAAACGGCCTATGACCCCGGCACCCTGCGTCAAAAACTGTTTACCGAAGGCGATGCGCACCTGCCCCAGCGGCATACCGGTGCGAGTTACCGCCACAGCGCCTGAAGCGGCGCTCTTGAATGTCCCCCTTTGACTGGAACATGCCCATGAACAAAAAACACATCACCCACCCAGTCAACGCACTGGTGTTAGCCTTCGGCCTGATCAGCGGATTCGCCCATGCAGCCGACAACCCCCTCAAGGTTGGCACGACGGCCGCCTTTGCCATCCCGCTGGAAACAGCCGTCGCAGAAGCTGAAAAACAGGGCCTGAAAGTGGAACTGGTGGAGTTCACGGACTGGATCGCGCCCAACACCACACTGGCGGCGGGCGATATCGACGTTAACTATTTCCAGCACATTCCGTTTCTGGAGAATGCCAACGCGGCTTCCGGCAGCGATCTGGTGCCGTTCAAACCGGGGATCATCAACAACATCGGCTTGTACTCCAAAACGTACAAAAGCCTGGAAGCGCTGCCGACCGGGGCCACGGTGGCGATCGCCAATGACCCGATCAACAGCGGTCGCGGCCTGCAATTACTGGCTAAAGCGGGACTGATTACGCTCAAGCCGGGCGTCGGTTACAAAGCCACCGAAGACGACATCACCGCCAACCCGAAAAACATCAACATTCTGCAAGTCGAAGCCGTGCAATTGGTCCGCGCGTACGATGATGCCGATCTGGTGCAAGGTTATCCGGCCTACATCCGTCTGGCCAAAACCTTCGATGCCGGTTCCGCCCTGCTGTTTGACGGCCTCGATCACCCGGAATACGTGATTCAGTTCGTCATCAAGCCGCAGAACAAGGACGATCCGCGCATCGCCAAATTTGTGGACATCTACCAGCACTCGCCGGTGGTCAAAGCGTCGCTGGACAAAACCTACGGCACCTTGTACCAGCCGGGCTGGGGAGGCTGACATGAGCGTGGCCATTGCTCGTGCGCGGCTCGACACCCAGTCGCCCGGTGCGACCCAGACCGAACTGCACCCTGAACTCAGCCGCGCCCATGTGCGCTTTATCGGCGTGGGTAAAACCTATGACGGGCGCCAGGGCCCGGTGGATGCGCTGTCGGGCATCGACCTGGCGATTCAACGCGGGGAGATCTTCGGCATCATTGGCCGCAGCGGGGCGGGCAAATCGTCGTTGATTCGCACCATCAATCGTCTGGAACAACCCACCCGCGGCCGTGTGCTGATTGATCAGGTCGACATTGGCGGGTTTGATGAAAACACGCTGGTGACGCTGCGCCGGCAGATCGGCATGATTTTTCAGCACTTCAACCTGATGTCCGCCAAAACTGTGTGGCAAAACGTGGAGTTGCCGTTGAAGGTGGCGGGCGTGCCGAAATTGCAGCGCGAACAAAAAGTCCGTGAGTTGCTGGAACTGGTGGGCTTGCAAGGCAAGCACACGGCCTACCCGGCGCAGCTGTCAGGCGGGCAGAAGCAGCGCGTGGGCATTGCCCGTGCATTGGTGCATAACCCTGCCATTTTGTTGTGCGACGAAGCCACGTCGGCACTCGACCCTGAAACCACGCACTCGATCCTCGGTTTGTTGCGTGAGATCAACCAGCGATTGGGGCTGACCATCGTGCTCATTACCCATGAAATGGCTGTCATTCGTGACATCTGCCATCGCGTGGTGGTCCTGGAACAGGGGCGCATTGTCGAGCAGGGCCCGGTGTGGCAGGTGTTTGGCAACCCACAGCACGAGGTCAGTAAAACCTTGCTTGCGCCGTTGCAGGATGCGTTGCCCGAAAGCGTGCAGGCGCGCATCAGCGCGCAACCGGTGTCGGCGCAATCGAGTGTGATCCTGCGCTTGCGCTTGACTGGCCAGCAGGCGCAGGAGCCTGACCTTGGCGCCCTGTTTGCCGCACTCGGTGGCCAGGTGCGCTTGCTCCAGGGCGGGGTTGAACAGATTCAGGGCCATGCCTTGGGGCAACTGCTGCTCAGTGTCAGCAGCATGTCAGTGGGCGCGGAAGAACTGCGCAAGCGCGCCCAACACTGGGCACAACACGTCGAGGTGGTCGGTTATGGCATTTGATCGTTTGTGGCAGGGGATGATCGACACCTTCCTGATGGTCGGCGTGTCGTCGTTGATCGCGCTGGTGCTGGGGATTCCGCTGGCGGTCATTTTGGTGACCAGTGACAAGGGCGGCATTTATCAGGCGCCCGCGCTGAACAAGGCACTGGGCGCGTTCGTGAACCTGTTTCGTTCCATCCCGTTCCTGATTCTGATGGTGGCCCTGATTCCGTTCACCCGGCTGATTGTCGGTACGACTTACGGCGTGTGGGCGGCAGTCGTGCCATTGACCATCGCCGCAACCCCGTTTTTTGCGCGCATTGCAGAGGTCAGTTTGCGTGAAGTGGACCACGGCCTGATCGAAGCGGCACAAGCCATGGGCTGCAAACGCCATCACATCATCTGGCACGTCCTGCTGCCTGAAGCATTACCCGGCATCGTGGGTGGATTCACCATCACGCTGGTGACCATGATCAATTCCTCCGCCATGGCAGGTGCCATCGGCGCGGGCGGTCTGGGGGACATTGCCTATCGGTATGGCTACCAGCGATTTGACACTCAAGTGATGCTCACTGTGATTGTGTTGCTGGTGGTGCTGGTCGCGGTGATTCAGCAGGGAGGGGATCGCCTGGCGAGGGGGCTGAACAAGCGGTAAATCAGTCCCGACAACCTGCTGGCGTGCGTGCCAGCAGGTTTTTCACGGTCAGCCCCGGGCTTTGCGAACACCCTCAGCCAAGGCGGCACACAGGCTCAGCACGCCATCCACAGCCTGTTCCGGGGTTGCGGCATTTTCGATCTTGTCGATCAGCGCCGAGCCGACCACCACGCCGTCGGCCAAGCGGGCAATGGCGGCCGCCTGTTCCGGGGTGCGAATGCCAAACCCGACACTGATCGGCAAGTCGGTGTGCCGACGCAGACGCTCAATGGCTTCACTGACCTGATCGGTGGTCGCAGAACCTGCCCCGGTCACACCCGCGACCGACACGTAATACACAAAACCCGAACTGCCGGTCAGTACTTTGGGCAGTCGTGCGTCGTCGGTGGTGGGTGTGGTCAGGCGGATAAAATCCAGGCCCGCTGCTTGTGCGGGGTCGCACAGCTCGCTGTTGTGCTCGGGCGGCATGTCCACCACGATCATGCCGTCAACGCCGGATGCCTTCGCTTCGGCAATGAATGTGGCCACGCCGTAATGGTGAATCGGGTTGAAGTAGCCCATCAGCACCAGCGGGGTATCGCTGTTCCCTTCGCGGAACTCGCGCACCATTTGCAGGGTTTTGGCCAGATTCTGATGGCCGCTGAGTGCACGAATGTTGGCCAGTTGAATGGCGGGACCATCGGCCATCGGGTCGGTGAACGGCATGCCCAGCTCGATCACGTCCGCCCCCGCAGCAGGCAGGCCTTTAAGAATGGCCAGGGACGTGGCGTAATCCGGATCGCCCGCCGTGACAAAGGTCACCAGTGCGGCGCGATTCTGTTCCTTGAGTTCGGCAAAGCGGGTTTGCAGGCGGCTCATCAGTGTTTCTCCTGCTGGGACTGTTCCATGTGGTGCATCACGGTTTGCATGTCTTTGTCGCCGCGACCGGACAAGTTGACCACCATCAAGTGGTCGGCTGGCAGGGTCGGTGCGCGCTTGAATACTTCAGCCAGTGCGTGGGCGCTTTCCAGCGCGGGGATGATGCCTTCCAGGCGGCAGCATTTATGGAACGCGTCGAGGGCTTCATCGTCAGTGACCGAGGTGTATTCGACACGACCGATGTCATGTAACCACGCGTGTTCCGGGCCGATGCCGGGGTAATCGAGACCGGCGGAAATGGAGTGAGCGTCGATGATCTGACCGTCGTTGTCCTGCAACAGGAACGTGCGGTTGCCGTGCAAGACCCCTGGCTCTCCGCCATTGAGGCTGGCGGCGTGCTTGCCGGTTTCGATGCCGTACCCGGCCGCTTCGACGCCGATGATCTGAACGCTGGTGTCATCCAGGAACGGGTGGAACAGGCCCATGGCGTTGGAGCCGCCACCGATGCACGCCACCAGGCTGTCGGGCAGGCGGCCTTCCTGTGCCTGCATCTGGTCGCGGGTTTCCTTGCCGATCACAGCCTGGAAGTCACGCACCATCGCCGGGTACGGGTGCGGGCCTGCCACGGTGCCGATCAGGTAGAAAGTGCTGTCGACATGGGTCACCCAGTCACGCAGGGCTTCATTCATGGCGTCCTTGAGCGTGCCGGTGCCGGCCACGACCGGGATCACTTCGGCGCCCAGCAGCTTCATGCGGAACACGTTGGCTTGCTGACGTTCGATGTCGGTCGTGCCCATGTAGATCACGCATTGCAGGCCGAACCGCGCTGCCACGGTGGCGGTGGCCACGCCGTGCATCCCAGCGCCGGTTTCGGCAATGATGCGTTTTTTGCCCATGCGCCGTGCCAGCAGGATCTGGCCGATGCAGTTGTTGATTTTGTGCGCGCCGGTGTGGTTCAGCTCTTCACGCTTGAGGTAGATTTTTGCGCCGCCGCAGAACTCGGTCAGGCGTTCGGCGTAGTACAGCGGGCTGGGACGGCCCACGTAGTCGCGCTGAAAGTACGCCAGTTCTTTGATGAATTCGGGGTCGTGCTTGGCCAGCTCGTATTCGCGATCCAGCTCAAGGATCAAGGGCATCAGGGTTTCTGCCACGTAACGGCCGCCGAATGAACCGAACAGGCCATTGGCGTCGGGGCCGGTACGCAAATTGGATTGAGTCATGGGACGCTCCAGCTGAAAAGGTACGAAGGTCGATGGGCCTGACTCTACGCGCGACAGACCGCGATGAAAACCGATAAGATCGCCGCAACCTGTCAGGAAAACTCACAGATACCATGAGCCGCGACCTCCCACCCTTAAATGCCCTGCGTGCCTTCGAAGCCACTGCCCGCCTGAACAGCGTCAGTCAGGCGGCTGAACAGTTGAACGTCACCCACGGCGCCGTCAGTCGGCAAATCAAAGTCCTCGAAGAGCACTTGGGTGTGAGCCTGTTCGTCAAGGAAGGCCGTGGCCTGAGGCTGACCGACGCCGGGGTGCGCCTGCGAGATGCCAGCAGCGAAGCCTTTGATCGGGTACGCAACGTGTGCAACGAACTCACGCAAAGCCACATTGATGCGCCGTTTGTGCTGGGGTGTTCGGGCAGTTTGCTGGCGCGCTGGTTCATCCCCCGGCTGGGGCGGTTGAACGCCGATTTGCCGGATTTTCGTTTGCACCTGTCTGCCGGTGAAGGCGATCTGGACCCCCGCAAACCGGGGCTCGACGCCTTGCTGGTGTTCGCTGAGCCGCCGTGGCCCGCCGACATGCAGGTGTATGAGTTGGGCAGCGAGCGGATCGGGCCTGTGCTCAGCCCGCGCTTCGCCCGTTATGAACAGTTGCGCAATGCACCGGCCAGCGCCTTGCTCGATGAGGCGTTACTGCACACCACGTCCAGGCCGCAGGCATGGCCCAGTTGGGCGCAGCAGCATGCGCTCGATGCAACGGCATTGAAATATGGGCAGGGGTTTGAGCACTTGTACTACTTGCTGGAGGCCGCAGTCGCCGGGTTGGGCGTTGCGATTGCCCCGCAGCCGCTGGTCACCGAGGACCTCAAGGCAGGGCGCCTGGTTGCGCCGTGGGGGTTTGTGCAAACCCCGGCGCAACTGGCGTTATGGCTGCCCAAGCGCGCCGCAGATGGGCGCGCCCGGCAACTGGCGCAATGGCTCAAGGCTGAGCTCGCGCGTAACGCGGTTTAGTTGCCGCGCTTGCACATCAGGTAAGCGGCCAGCAGGCCCAGTGCGCCGATGGCAACGCCCGCTGTGGCGTAGGGGTGCTCTTGGGCGTATTCGCGGGTGGCAATGGCCGTCTCGCGGGTTTTGTCCTTCACTTCTTCGAAGGTTTCGCTGAGCAGGTGACGGGAATGCTTGAGGGCGTTCTCAGCATTGCCTTTAAGTGCCTTAAGGGTCTTCTTGGACTCTTCCGAGGCGTCGTCTTTGAGGCTTTCCAGAGACTTAAGCAGGCTCTCGATCTCAGCTTCCATGCTTTGCAATGAGGCTTTACGTAAAGAATTGCTAGCCATTAGGGCTCTCCTGCATTGATGAGTGACTGTGTGTGTTAAGTCCGACTCCGGTGTTTTCAGAAAGTGCAGTAAACCTGAACTTTTCCTTTCGCATCGCTTCCCAAGTATTCAGCACATTCGCTGCTAGGCTTTGACTTACGACAAATGGAGAACGTTATGTCTGACCATCACACCTACAAGAAAATCGAACTGGTAGGCTCGTCCCCGAGCAGCATAGAAGACGCCATCAGTAATGCACTGGCCGAGGCCAACAAAAGCATCAAGCACATGGAGTGGTTCGAAGTGCTGGAGACTCGCGGGCACATCAAGGACGGCAAAGTGGCGCACTACCAGGTGACCCTCAAGGTCGGATTCCGCATCGCCAGCAGCTGAGTCGCGCAATCCTTTTGAACTTGTGAGCTGGCCGTTTGCCATAAACTCCGCTACACCGTCTGGGTGCGACGCTGCACAAGCGCGGCGCACCCTTTTTGTTTTGAACAGGGGATGTGACGGATGAAGAAGATTTTAGTGGCTGTCGGTTTGATGACACTGGCGAGCACAGCCTTTGCCGCAAAAGACTGCGGTGAGCTGAAAAGCGAAATTGCCGCCAAACTAGACGCCAAGGGTGTTGCACACTACTCGCTGGAGATCGTGGACAAGGGCGCTTCGGCAGATGGCAAAGTGGTCGGCACCTGCGGCGGTGACACCAAGGAAATCGTTTACAAGCGCGGATAAGTCAACGCGTACAAAAAAGCCGACGCATGCGTCGGCTTTTTCATGCCTGAGGTTTTATTTCGACAGGGTTTTTACGCCTTCTGGTGTGCCCAGCAACAGCAAATCCGCAGGCCGTGCCGCGAACAAACCGTTCGTCACCACGCCGACGATGGCGTTGATTTGACGCTCCAGTTCCACCGGGTTGGTGATCTGCATGTTGAACACGTCAAGGATGATATTGCCGTTGTCGGTGATGACACCTTCGCGGTAAACCGGGTCGCCGCCCAGTTTGACCAACTCGCGGGCCACGTGGCTACGGGCCATCGGGATCACTTCGACTGGCAGCGGGAACGCACCCAGCACTGGCACCAGCTTGCTGGCGTCGGCGATGCAGATGAAAGTCTTGGCAACGGCGGCCACGATCTTCTCGCGGGTCAGGGCTGCGCCACCGCCCTTGATCAAGTTCAGGTGCTCGTCGCTCTCGTCGGCGCCGTCCACGTAGAACTCCAGGTCGCTGACGGTGTTGAGTTCATACACCGGAATTCCGTGGCCCTTGAGGCGTGCGGCGGTGGCTTCGGAGCTGGCGACGGCGCCGTCGAACGCGCCTTTGTGTTGGGCCAGTGCGTCGATGAAGCAGTTGGCCGTGGAGCCGGTGCCGACCCCCACGATGCTCTTGTCATCCAGTTTTGGGAGGATGAAATCGACAGCCGCTTGGGCGACGGCCTGTTTGAGTTGATCCTGGGTCATGCGGGCTCCGGGGCGGGAAGGGGAACAGAAGGCCGGCATTATACGGACAAGCGTTGAGCTGTGGGCGTGGTCTGACAACGGGTGCGACCCTGTGCCCTGTTCCTTTAGCAGAGGGTCGGGATAAGGAGGCGGTATAAACCTCCCATTTCGTGTGGTCGGCCGCGTAAACGCTGGGGTAGACTCCTGGGTCCCTGCTAACTCGCACAGTGACGCTTTCCGATGCTCGAACAGTACGTTAAGAAGATCCTCAACTCGCGCGTTTATGACGTGGCCGTTGAAACGCCCTTGCAAGCCGCCAACCAGCTGACCGAGCGGTTGGGCAATCAGATTTGGCTTAAACGCGAAGATCTGCAACCGGTGTACTCGTTCAAGATTCGTGGCGCTTACAACAAGTTGATGCACCTGAGCGACGCCGAGCGCGCGTGTGGCGTGGTCACGGCTTCTGCGGGCAATCACGCTCAGGGCCTGGCGCTGGCCGCCAAAAAGCTGGGGGTCAAGGCCACCATCGTGATGCCCAAAACCACGCCCGAGATCAAAATCGAAGGCGTGCGTTCCCGTGGTGGCATCGTGGTGTTGCACGGCGATTCGTTCCCCGAGGCGCTGGCGTACTCACTGCAATTGGTGGAGCAAAAAGGCTACGTCTACGTGCATCCCTACGATGACCCGCACACCATCGCCGGGCAGGGCACCGTGGCGATGGAAATTCTGCGCCAGCACCCGGCGCCGCTGGACGCGATTTTCGTGCCGGTGGGCGGCGGCGGGCTGATTGCAGGGATCGCCGCGTACGTGAAGTACTTGCGGCCGGACATCAAGGTCATTGGCGTGGAGCCGGACGATTCCAACTGCCTGCAAGCCGCCATGGCCGCGGGCGAGCGCGTGGTGTTGCCGACCGTGGGCATCTTTGCCGATGGCGTGGCCGTCGGCCAGATTGGCCAGCACACCTTTGATATCTGCAAAGACTACGTGGATGAAGTCATCACGGTCAGCACAGACGAGATCTGTGCCGCCATCAAGGATATCTTCGACGATACCCGCTCGATCACCGAACCTGCCGGTGCACTGGGTGTGGCCGGGATCAAGAAATACGTCGAGCAGCGTGGCGTGAAGGGCCAGACGCTGGTTGCGATCGACTCGGGCGCCAACGTCAACTTCGACCGCTTGCGCCATGTGGCCGAACGCGCGGAGTTGGGTGAAGGCCGTGAAGCCATCATCGCGGTGACCATTCCTGAAGAGGTCGGCAGTTTCAAGGCGTTCTGCCAGGCGATCGGCAAGCGTCAGATCACCGAATTCAACTACCGCTACCACACCGGCCGTGAAGCGCACATTTTTGTCGGCGTGCAGACGCACCCGGTCAACGATCCGCGCAGCGCCTTACTGGCGAGCTTGCGCGAGCAAGGCTTCCCGGTGGTGGACCTGACCGACAACGAACTGGCCAAGTTGCACATCCGCCACATGGTGGGCGGGCACGCCGACAAAGTCAGTGATGAGCAGTTGTTCCGCTTCGAATTCCCGGAACGCCCCGGTGCCTTGTTCAACTTCCTCAACAAACTGGGTGGGCGCTGGAATATCTCGATGTTCCATTACCGCAACCATGGCGCCGCAGATGGTCGTGTGATGGCCGGGTTGCAAGTGCCTGCGGACGAGCGTCATCTGGTGCCTGCCGCGCTGGCGGACATTGGCTACCCGTACTGGGATGAAAGTGATAACCCGGCCTATCAGCTGTTTCTTGGCTGATAGGCGCTAAGCTCAATGAACCGTTCAAGGAAGCAATGACATGGAAACCTTCACCGCGTTGAAGCTGTTGCATGGGGTGTCGACACTGCTGCTGTTCGTCTGCGCCATTGCGTTGCTGGTGGTGGTTATTCGCCGTAACCGGGCCGGGGATAAAGACGTGTCGGGTGGCGCGTTGCGACGCCCGTGGGGCTTTGTCTGGGCTTTGATGGGGCTGTGCCTGCTGGCCTTGCCCGTCAGCGGGTGGTGGCTGGTGCATCTGGCGGGTTGGCCGTTGAGTCAACTGTGGTTGCTGGCTGGTAGTTGCTTGTACTTGTTGGGCGCGCTGAGCTGGGTGTGGCTGGTGGTCAGGCTCAATCGCCTGCGGTTGGGGCGCGTGGCCAAACACCCTCGTTTCACGCGGGTGTTGGCGATTTTTTGTGCCGTTTGCTTTGTCGCCATCGCCGGTTTGATGGGCGCCAAGCCGGTTTAAGCCATGTGCTGAACCCGACGAGCCCCTCTGCAAAGAGGGGCTTTTGCATTCAGTCGCGCAGCGACATGACCTTCCAGCCACGTTTGATGGCTTCGGCCCGCAGGTTGGGGTCCGGGTCGACGGCTACTGGATGGGTGACACACTCCAGCAACGGCAGGTCGTTCATCGAATCACTGTAAAAGTAGCTGTCTTCGAGGGTGTGGCCGTTTTCTGCCATCCAGCGTGTCAGGCGCGTGACCTTGCCTTCTCGAAAGCACGGAACGTCAGCGCTGCGGCCGGTGTAGCGGCCATCGACGATCTCGCACTCGGTGGCGATCAAATGTTCCACGCCCAGGTGCCTGGCAATCGGCGCGGTGACCACGCGATTGGTGGCGGTAATGATGACCAGCGTATCGCCAGCTTCGCGGTGTTGGGCCAGCAGCGCCTGGGCCTTGGGCAGCATCAACGGCTCGATGCAGTCGCGCATGAATTCACGGTGCCATTGATCCAGTTGCGCCATGTCCTGGCGGCCGAAGATTTCCATGCTGAAATTCAGGTAGGCCGCGTTATCGAGTGTGCCTGCCAGGTAATCCTGATAAAACGCGTCGTTGCGCGCTTTGTAGGCCTCACCGTCGAGAATGCCGCGTTTGCACAGGTAGTCGCCCCATGCGTGGTCGCTGTCGCCGCCTAAAAGGGTGTTGTCCAAGTCGAATAAAGCCAGACGCATTGCAATTACCCGCTGAGCTGTCGGTTGAAAGCCCACAAGAATACGGTCTTTTAAGAAGAGTGCACATAAGACAGGGTGGCGCGTTGCTGCGTTCACAACCTTTGTGGAACAATGCGGCGACATGCGTTTGCGAGGTTGTTGCCGTGATCGACCCCGATGGTTTCCGTCCTAATGTCGGGATTATTCTGACAAATGATGCTGGTCAGGTACTTTGGGCTCGCCGAATCAATCAAGACGCGTGGCAGTTTCCACAGGGCGGTATCAACCCTGATGAGACGCCAGAGGACGCCTTGTACCGTGAGCTGAACGAAGAAGTTGGCCTTGAACGCGAAGATGTAGAAATACTCGCCTGCACGCGAGGCTGGTTGCGCTATCGTTTGCCGCAACGTTTGGTCCGTACCCACAGCCAGCCGCTGTGCATCGGCCAGAAGCAGAAGTGGTTTTTGCTGCGCCTGATCTCTAACGAGCAGCGGGTGCGGATGGATTTGACCGGTAAACCGGAATTCGATGGCTGGCGCTGGGTCAGCTATTGGTATCCGTTGGGCCAGGTGGTGACATTCAAGCGCGAGGTCTACCGTCGCGCTCTCAAAGAGCTTGCCCCGCGCCTTTTAACGCGCGCCTGACACGGAGTTCGACCCCGAGCCATGCTCAATACGCTGCGCAAGATCGTCCAGGAAGTTAACTCCGCCAAGGATCTCAAGGCGGCGTTGGGGATTATTGTGTTGCGCGTCAAAGAGGCCATGGGCAGTCAGGTCTGCTCGGTCTATTTGCTTGATCCAGAGACCAACCGTTTTGTGTTGATGGCCACCGAGGGCTTGAACAAGCGCTCGATCGGCAAGGTCAGCATGGCGCCCAACGAAGGCCTGGTCGGCCTGGTGGGCACCCGTGAAGAACCTCTGAACCTCGAAAACGCCGCCGATCACCCGCGCTATCGCTACTTTGCCGAGACCGGTGAAGAGCGTTATGCCGCCTTCCTGGGCGCGCCGATTATCCACCACCGCCGTGTGGTCGGTGTTCTGGTGATCCAGCAAAAAGAACGTCGCCAGTTCGACGAAGGCGAAGAAGCCTTTTTGGTCACCATGAGCGCGCAACTGGCCGGGGTGATCGCCCACGCTGAAGCCACCGGCTCGATTCGCGGCCTGGGGCGTCAGGGCAAGGGCATCCAGGAAGCCAAGTTTGTCGGCGTGCCCGGTTCCCCCGGCGCAGCGGTCGGCACGGCGGTGGTCATGCTGCCCCCGGCTGATCTCGACGTGGTGCCCGACAAGGCCATCACCGACATCCCGGCGGAAATCGCCCTGTTCAAGACTGCCCTCGAAGGCGTGCGCAATGACATGCGTGCCGTGTCGAAGAAACTCGCCACGCAACTGCGCCCCGAAGAACAGGCGTTGTTCGACGTTTACCTGATGATGCTCGACGATGCGTCACTGGGCAGCGAAGTCAAAAATGTAATCAAGACCGGTCAGTGGGCCCAGGGCGCGTTGCGTCAGGTGGTGACGGACCACGTCAACCGTTTCGAACTGATGGACGACGATTACCTGCGCGAGCGGGCGTCGGATGTGCGCGACCTGGGTCGGCGGCTGCTGGCCTATTTGCAGCATGATCGAAAACAAACCATGGTCTACCCCGACCACACGATCCTGGTCAGTGAAGAGCTGACGGCAACCATGCTTGGCGAGGTGCCCGAGGGCAAACTGGCCGGTCTGGTCTCGGTACTGGGCTCGGGCAACTCCCACGTGGCGATCCTGGCCCGGGCCATGGGCATCCCGACCGTCATGGGCCTGGTGGACCTGCCGTATTCCAAGGTCGACGGCATTCAGATGATCGTCGACGGCTATCACGGGGAGGTCTACACCAACCCCAGTGAAGTGCTGCGCAAGCAATACGCCGACGTGGTGGAAGAAGAGCGTCAGTTGTCCCAGGGCCTCGATGCCCTGCGCGAACTGCCGTGCATCACCCCGGACGGGCACCGCATGCCGCTGTGGGTCAACACCGGCTTGCTGGCCGATGTGGCACGGGCGCAACAGCGCGGCGCAGAAGGCGTAGGTCTGTACCGCACCGAAGTGCCGTTCATGATCAATCAGCGCTTTCCGAGCGAAAAGGAGCAGCTGGCGATTTATCGCGAGCAACTCGCCGCCTTCCATCCGCAACCGGTGACCATGCGCAGCCTGGACATTGGCGGCGACAAGTCACTGTCGTACTTCCCGATCAAAGAAGACAACCCGTTTCTCGGCTGGCGCGGGATCCGCGTCACCCTCGATCACCCGGAAATCTTTCTGGTTCAGGCCCGGGCCATGCTCAAGGCCAGCGAAGGCCTGAACAACCTGCGTATTTTGTTGCCGATGATCTCTGGCACGCACGAACTCGAAGAAGCCCTGCACTTACTGCACCGTGCCTGGGGTGAAGTGCGCGATGAAGGCACCGATGTGCCGATGCCCCCCATCGGTGTGATGATCGAAATCCCCGCAGCGGTTTACCAGACCCGGGAACTGGCGAGGCAGGTGGACTTCCTGTCTGTCGGTTCCAACGACCTTACCCAATACCTGCTGGCGGTGGACCGTAACAACCCGCGCGTTGCCGACTTGTACGACTACCTGCATCCGGCGGTGCTGCAAGCCTTGCAATCGGTGGTGCGCGATGCCCACGCCGAAGGCAAGCCTGCCAGCATCTGCGGCGAAATGGCGGGCGATCCGGCGGCGGCGATCCTGTTGATGGCCATGGGCTTCGACAGCCTGTCGATGAACGCCACCAACTTGCCGAAAGTGAAATGGATGCTGCGTCAGGTTGAACTCAGCCGTGCCAAGGAGCTGCTGGCCGAAGTCATGACCATCGACAACCCGCAGGTGATTCGCAGCACCGTGCAACTGGCCCTGAAAAACATGGGCCTGACCCGCATGATGAACCCGGCGGCCATCAAGCCGTATTAACAACCGCCTCACCCGGCCCTCTCGCACAGGAGCGGATCAGGGTGAGGGCTGCTCCAGCCTGACTTCCCCCAGGCGCCCGCCATTGGGCCCGAAGCTGTGTTCCACCATCACCCTTGAACCGTCAGCGTTAACAATCAATGCCGTGCTGGCACGGGTGCCGTAGGTGGTGCTGGCAATAAAGACACTCGACAGCAAATGCTCCGTGGCCAATCCCACACCGGTATCGGGCAGGTCACTGAATGAGGCCGTCTGTCGATCTTTCAGAATGGCCAGCAACGCTTGCGGGTCGGGTGCGTTTAACACGTCGCCGAGCGCGGCCCTGGCTTTCACTAATTTTGGCCACGGTGTGTCCAGGCCGGCGTTGGACAGGCCATATACCCCCGAATTCAGGCGTATCGGGACGACGTCCCTGGAATTGAAATGCCACAGCTCGTTGCGGGTGCCCACCAGTAAATTGAAGCCGGCGTAATTCACTGATTGTTGACTAACGTCGTTTAAATACTCTTCAGTCGATTGATTCCCGCTTAAAAAACGCGCAACCAGATCCCCCCGCGAACGCCGTGTAGGCGGTGTGTGCGGTTCGCGAATATTGGTCAAAGCCGCAAAGCGGCCGTTCGCGCCAACGCCCAGCCACGTGCCGCCTGCCTCCAGATCACGCCCGGCATACACGTGCGGCGCATCGACCCACTGCGCAAGGGGCCTGGCGGGGCGAGCATAAAATTCATCCCGGTTGGCCGCCACCACCAGCGGCTGTGCATGGCCGGGGCGCCACGCGAAGACAATCAGGCACATGGTCAGTCCTTAATGTTTTTTTAACCCCTGTACTTATAGATTGCTCAGGCGTCTCGCGCCATGTGTGGAGCCCAAGCCCTTGCTCCGTTACCATGCGGGTCAAATTTGGGGGGCGTCATGGAATTTCTGCTCTATCTGGTGCTGGGAGGCTTTGCCGGGGTATTGGCCGGTTTGTTCGGGGTCGGGGGCGGCATCATCATCGTCCCGGTGCTGGTGTTCAGTTTCACCTTGCAGGGCTTCAATCCCGAGGTGCTGACCCATCTGGCCGTGGGCACCTCATTGGCCACGATCATCTTTACCTCGATCAATTCGATCCGCGAACACCACCGCAAAGGCGCGGTGCGCTGGCCACTGTTTGTGTGGATGGCGCTGGGCATTTTGATCGGCGCGGGCATCGGTGCGCTGACGGCCGAAGCGATTGCCGGTCCTCATTTGCAGAAAATCATTGGCGTTTTTGCCTTGGTCATCGCCGTGCAAATGGCGCTTGAACTCAAACCCAAAGCCAGCCGAACGGTGCCGGGTAAAGTCGGTCTGACCCTCGCGGGCACTGTGATTGGCTGGGCGTCGGCGATTTTCGGGGTGGGCGGTGGCTCCTTGACCGTGCCGTTCCTGAGCTGGCGCAGTGTGCCGATGCAGCAAGCCGTGGCCACGTCGGCCGCTTGCGGGCTGCCGATTGCGTTGGTAGGTGCATTAAGTTTTATGATCATTGGCTGGCACAACCCCGACCTGCCCGCGCATAGTCTCGGGTTTGTGTATTTGCCGGCGCTGCTCGGGATTGCCCTGACCAGCATGTTTTTCGCCCGTTTTGGTGCGCGTTTGGCCCACACACTATCGCCGCGCTTGCTGAAACGGCTGTTTGCCGCACTGTTGTTCTGTGTCGGTTTGAGTTTCCTGATCTAACAAGGAGTCGCAATGCTGCCTTACCCGCAGATTGACCCGGTGGCATTGGCCATCGGCCCGCTGAAAATCCATTGGTACGGCTTGATGTACCTGATCGGCATTGGCGCCGCCTGGCTGATCCTGTCGCGCCGCCTGAACCGCTTCGACCCGACCTGGACCAAAGAGAAACTCTCCGACCTGGTGTTTTGGGTGGCGATGGGCGTGATCGTCGGCGGGCGTTTGGGCTATGTGTTGTTTTACGACCTGAGCGCCTATATCGCCAACCCGCTGCTGATCTTTGAAGTGTGGAAGGGCGGCATGGCGTTCCACGGCGGGCTGATCGGCGTGATGCTGGCGACCTGGTGGTTCGGCAAGCGCAACAACAAGTCGTTCTTCCAGATCATGGACTTCATTGCGCCGGTGGTGCCGATTGGCCTGGGTGCCGGGCGTATCGGCAACTTCATCAATGCCGAGTTGTGGGGCAAGGCGAGCGACGTGCCCTGGGCGATGATTTTCCCGACCGATCCGCAGCAACTGGCGCGTCACCCGTCGCAGCTTTACCAGTTTGCCCTCGAAGGTGTGGCACTCTTCCTGATCCTGTGGCTGTACTCGCGCAAACCGCGCCCGACCATGGCCGTTTCCGGCATGTTCGCCCTGTTCTACGGGATTTTCCGTTTCATCGTCGAGTTCGTCCGCGTGCCGGATGCTCAGCTAGGCTATCTGGCGTTCGGCTGGGTGACGATGGGTCAAATTCTCTGCATCCCGATGATTCTCGGTGGCCTGTTCTTGATCGGGTTGGCGTACCACCGCGATCCGGCGGCCCGCCAAGCAGCGCACTAAATTCGAATCGCAGGGCTGCGCGGCCCTGCATTCAAACGGTAGGAAAACCATGAAGCAATATCTCGACCTCGTTGCCGACGTCATTAAAAACGGCACCCTGCAAGCCAACCGTACCGGTGTGAAGACCATCAGTCTGCCCGGCGCCATGTTGCGCTACGACCTCAAGGAAGGCTTTCCGGCCATCACCACCCGACGCATGGCGTTCAAATCGGCCATCGGCGAGATGTGCGGTTTCTTGCGTCCGGTCAACAGCGCGGCTGACTTCCGCGCCCTGGGCTGCAAAGTCTGGGACCAGAACGCCAATGAAAACGCCCAGTGGCTGGCCAACCCGTTCCGTCAGGGTGAAGACGACCTGGGCGAAATCTATGGCGTGCAATGGCGCAAATGGCCCGCGTACAAGCAGGTTGCCCGCAGCAATCGGGCGGCCATCGAACTTTGCCTGAGCCAGGGCTACCGTCAGATCGCCGAAGGTGAAGAAGACGGCCAACCGTACGTGGTGCTCTACAAGGCCATCGATCAGGTGCGCCAGTGCGTCGACACGATCATCAACGACCCCGGCAGCCGCCGTATCCTGTTCCATGGCTGGAACTGCGCCCAACTCGACGAAATGGCTTTGCCGCCGTGCCACTTGTTGTACCAGTTCCACCCGAACGTCGAGACCCGGGAAATCTCCCTGACCCTCTACATTCGCTCCAACGACCTGGGCCTATTATACCCCCTCGACGAAACCGCACATTACGCAATGGCTGCGTAGTAAGGCTTTACCTTCCAAGCTCATTTATTGTGCCCCAATACGAAATGCACATTGTGTATAGTACGGGCCGCTTTGAAGAGAGAGGAAGCCGTGAAGGTCATCGCAGTTAGGGGCGCCCCCCTAGATTTCAGAGAGTCCCCAACCAGGCGGGACGACTCATCCGAAGAATCCCCAATTCAGGAAGCCGTGAACGTCACAGGGACAGCCGTCTTTGATGATGATGAGCGCCTCATGCCTTTGATTTCGGGTTACCTATCCCACGCGCTTCAGAAAGCCTATATATCCCAGCAGACGGCCATCACCTATGGTCGCAACCTTGGGTACACCTGCGAGTACCTGACGAACCGCCGTGAGTTTCGTGATTGCGAGCGTGACTCGGCGTTCTTGGAAATCCGCACCCACGTGATCGAGGAGTACTTCGCTCACCTGCGCGAGGACGAGGAGCTTTCCAAGAAGACGGTGCGCAACCGGGATTCGTCTTTGATGGCGTTTTTCAATGATTCTCTATGCCGGGGAGTGGACGACGCACCCGCGCCTCGTACCGCGCCTAACCCCTACACTGCCGGCTACCTGTCCCCCCGTCCCAACAAGAGCTTGGTAGTGGCTTGTTCCCTGAATGATCTCAGAGAGCTCATCCTGGCTACGCAGAGTGAGCGTGAGCGCTGCTTGCTCCAGTTCATGTACGACGCAGGCGTGCGCCGCTCAGAAGTCCCGCGAGTGACCCTCAAGGCCATTGATGATGCCCTTCGATTCCAGGACACGTTGTTCATCTCGCCTGGTGTTTCAGAACCGGTAAACGCGGACTACTGCCCGCTGCATATTGATGGAAGCAAAGGCCCTGCGGACTCATTTAAGCCCCGCCAGACGTTGGTCAGCCGCGCCACGCTGCTGCGCATCAAGAAGTACCATGCTTCGCCGCTGTACAAAATGACTAAGCGTCAATTCAAGGGGGCTGAGAACACCCCTGCTTTCCTGAATGCGGAAGGGGGTGAGTACACCCCTCGCTCGATCTCCAAGCTCTTGGAGCGCACATCCGAGCGAGCGCTGAACCTGCTGAAAATCGACAGGATGATCTCTCCCCACAAGTTGAGGCACGGGAATGCTTATGCCCTGTTGAGAACGCCAGACATTGGTAGTGATTACCTTGACCGGCTAGTGAGCGTGCAGAAGACGCTTGGTCACTCGCGCCTCAGCACGTCGGAAACCTATACCCAGATCCCCTACGACCTCTACCAGAAGCTCGTACGCCCCGGAACTGAAACCAAGACGAAAGCAGGCGAGATGGCTGAGCTTTCCCAGCAGACGCGCCTGAAAATTGATGCGGGAGATATGAAATGAGTCGGTTGACTAGCGCTCAGGCAGACGCCGTCATTGAGTCATTTGTGGCCCGCGCCACTGATGATCGGGAGTCGTTGCTGAAGGTATGTCTGAGCAGGGGGGACGAGTTGGCGGTGGCTCCTAAATACCTCATCGAACAGACTAATCTGAACCCAGGTACGATCTCAAAGCGCGTCTCAAGCTTTGAGCCGATCTTCGAGGCGATGCGCGCCGAAGGAATTATCGTACCTGGCCATCCGTCTGGCGCCTGCGATTGGCGCCGTAGGCTGCTTGCCTGGTACGAAGGCATGTCTATGGAGGAGAAGCTGGCGATTCCAGTGGCTGCCAATACCATCAGGGATCGTGGCTTCATGAGCGAGATTCCTGAATTGGCTGGCTTCAAATCAGCCAGGGCGAGCTTCGAACTGGTGCGGATCACGTTTGAGGAGATTCTCGATGATCTTCGCAAGCTTGGTGTTCTTGACCCTAACTATCAAACCGTCGAGCAGCGTATCGCCTCGAAGACGGTAGTCGAAAAGACTGAGTCATTGCGAGACGGCTTCAACGCTTTGCGCTCAGTCCGCATCCATCGCCTGTCCGACCTCGTAAGCCCGGAACCGGAGCGCCCCTTCCAGCACCTGCTGCACCTCTTCAGTGCTTCATCAATGAAGAGCAGTAGTGCGTCAGGGCAGTCGAATTTCATTGAGGCTTTCAAAAACTTCCGAGCCTATCTCAAGGATGCCAACTACACAGGCTTGGAGGACATTAGGGAGCTCGTAACCCCGTATTCCCTCCCCAAGTTCAGGGGATATCTCCAGGAAAAGATCTTGGAGCGTTCGCTGTCGACCAGCCACAGCAGTTCGATGATGAGCTCTGCTCGGAAAATGATGGCGCGCGCAGTCCAAATCGAGGGTCTCGGGCTGAGCAGCTACGTCGCAGCTACAGGCTTCGATGCTGAGCGTGAAACTGACCAGTACAAGCCTTATCCCCAGGCTGTCCGAAACCGTATTTCGCAGGTCATTGAGCAAGAAATTGATGAAACCAATCGCTTGGCCCAGGCTTACGTTCCAAGCCAGGTAGGGGAAGATCCGCTGAACGCTGACGGAAGAGTACGCCGAGGCTTTAACACTCTGGATAACGCACGGTGGATTTTTGAGAACAAACTCAACTGCAAGCCCCTAAACTTCGAATCCGTAGATAAAAACGACCTTTATCAACGGGCGTTTATGTCGATTATCTCGGCTTCGCCAATTTCGATCTTCGAGGTTTATAAAAGCTGGGGCGTGCAGTATCAGGTTGATGGTCGAGTCATTGCGCCGTACATCGCTCGGCTTGCCCAAGTTACCGGGATGAATGCTGACTCGCTGCTGGGACTGGAGCTGGATGATTTCATTGAGCGCCATGACTTAACGGATCGGCCTTGCTTGCTGTATTGGAAAGAGCGTTCTGAAGGCGCGAAGATGCTTCATCTAGATATCTTCCATGCGGAGATCTCTTGGCTGACCACCTCTCAAGGCCGTGTGGTCAAGAAAATCTTTGACGATGTGAAGCACCTGACCCGTGAGATTCGCTTGAGTGCGCCTGTCGAAGCCCAGAACAAGCTCTTCATTTACCGCTCAAGCTCTCCCAGGAAATACGGGGTTGTAGATTCCTTTGAGAACTCAGGTGGCAACCAGCTCAATAAGACCCTGGACAAGTTCTCTCAGGATCACGGGCTGCTTGACGAAGATGGTAATCCTCTCAAGCTCTCACCGTCACGTTTCCGACCTAGCTTCGTAAGCGAACTGATCGAGCGCGGCGTCTCTCCACGTGAGATCCAGGTTCTCCTGGGGCATAAGAGCCTAAGCACCACCATGGCCTATCTGGATCAGATGGACTTCAACCCCATGGCGCGCCGAATGCTGAATAAGGTTCTCCATGAAATGCAGCAAGACACGTTAGAGGAGGCTCCGAAGCTGATCCCGACCAAGACTATCGAGCCCACGCCCGAGGCGATGCCACTGCGTTCTGGCCTTGCCACATGCATGAACGTTTTTGACTGTAGTGGTCAACTTATCCCGGACACGACTTTAAGTTTTTCCTCGGCCCGCGCTGGAGCCAACCCATCGTTGAATTGATGAGGCCTAATCCAATTGTAGCGATGCATCAAAAAATGGCTGATATCGC
>NZ_JYKY01000039.1 GCF_001042985.1 Pseudomonas lundensis | reverse complement strand
GAGATATTAGCCAGTACCTGATGGGCCACTACAACTGGCTCCGGCCCCATCAATTCAACAATGGACTGGCTCCGGCCAAAGCTGAAGAAAAACTCAAAACCGTGTCCGGAATGAGTTGACCACTACAGAGTGAGTTCAATCTAGCCCCCTGAATGTGAATGCCATGTGAAATTCATGTATTCAAAACAGTAAAGGCCCGCAAAGTGTTCGGTTGAAATACAGCTCAGCTGTAGCGCAAGGCGCAGCAGGCAATCCGTTAGGGTGTAGATCATCAACCCTTGCCAGCCGGATGTCGTTATGCCGCTTTCCCCCGAATTGATCTCTGCTTTCATGTTGTTTGCTTTTGTGTCGTCCATCACCCCCGGCCCCAATAACACCATGCTGTTGGCCTCAGGGGTCAACTTCGGCTTTCGCCGCACCATTCCCCATGCACTGGGGATCAGTGCCGGTTTCATGGTTTTGGTTCTGGCCGTGGGGCTCGGGCTGGGGGGCGTCTTCAAGGCGGTGCCCATGGCCTACACGGTCTTGCGTTACCTCGGCGCTGCCTACTTGCTGTACTTGGCCTGGAAAGTCGCCACGTCGGGGCCATTGTCCACCGCAGACAACGATCACCGTCAGCCATTAGGCTTTTGGGGAGCCGCCGCCTTTCAGTGGGTCAACCCCAAAGCCTGGGTGATGGCCGTAGGCGCAATCACCACGTACACCCCGTCTCAGGGCTACCTCACCAATGTGTGCGTGATTGCGCTGGTGTTCGCGCTCATCAACTTGCCGAGCGTCTGCCTCTGGGCCGGTTGTGGCAGCGCATTACGCAACGTATTGACTCAACCAAAGTGGTTGCTGGTGTTTAACGTGACAATGGCGCTTTTACTGGTGGTGTCGCTGTACCCGATTCTCTTCGATCAGTGATCCTGTTCATCCGGGTCATTGAGCCATTCCTGACTCAGCGTGTCTGTATCCCCCAGATACTCCAGTAGCCAGCTCATGGCGGGCGAGTGATTGTTCTGGACCCAGGCAATACAGGACGGACTGGCCGGGAAGGGCCGCTGCAAGTGCAAGGCCACCAGCCGGCCTTGCTCGATGAGCGGGCGCGCCAGATGGGCGGGCACCATGCCGACACACAGGCCCTCACTCAAGCAGGCCAGGGCCGATGACCAGTCGGGCACCATCATTCGCCGCTGGTTGTCGAGCGTCCAAGTGTCCCGTTTCGGCAAGCTGCGCGAGGTATCGTCCATGCACAGGGACGGATAAGGCCGTAGCTGCTCATCACTGAGTAACCCTTCGAACGCCGTCAGCGGGTGATCCGGGCTTGCCACGCATAGCCAGTGCAGAAACCCCATGTCCCGGAACGCAAAACTGCCCGCCACCGGTATGGCGCGCGTGGCACCGATGACCATGTCGGTACGGGCGTCCACCAGTGCGTCCCACACACCGTTGTACACCTCGTAGTGGACGATCAATTCGACGTCGGGAAAGTGCCGGTAAAAGTCAATGACCATTTGCTGGCAACGCGGCTGTTTGGTGATGCAGTCCACCGCCACCCGCAACTGGCCGCTCCAACCATTGGCCACCTGCTGGCACAGACGCCGGGTGCCGAGCATTTTTTTCATCACATCGCGGGCTTCTTTGACAAACAGCTGCCCGGCGGCAGTCAGCTCCACATCGCGATGGCGACGCACGAATAACGGCACGGCCAGCCACATTTCCAGTTGGCGCACGGTATAGCTCACGGCCGAAGGTACGCGATGCAGTTCTTGAGCCGCGCCGCTGAAGCTGCCATGGCGGGCCACGGCATCGATGACATCCAGAGAGTATTCAGACCACACAATGCTGCCTTCAAATTAATTGATGTCACACAGAAAATATTATCGCTTCACAAGCCAATGCTCAGCCGGATAATGCGCGCCAGTCAACAAATTGTTTGATGGGAAGCTTTAGGTGCACATGAAAAACTCGTTTGGATTCACGCTGTATCTGGCCGGGCTCAGCATGCTGGGTTATCTGGCCATGGACATGTACCTGCCGGCATTCGGCACATTGCGCACAGACTTGCAGTTGTCGGCAGGCGCTGTGGGCGCCAGCTTGAGTATCTTTCTCGCCGGTTTTGCGGTGGGTCAATTGCTGTGGGGGCCTTTGTCGGACCGCCTGGGCCGAAAGCCGGTGCTGCTGGCCGGGCTGTCGATGTTTGCCCTGGGGTGCCTGGGCATGCTGTGGGTCGACAGCGCACTGTGGCTATTAAGCCTGCGCTTCATTCAAGCCATCGGCATTTGCGCCGCGGCCGTGACCTGGCAAGCCTTGGTGATCGACCGCGTTACCCGGCAGACAAAGCCAATCGCGTATTCGCCGGCATCATGCCGTTGATGGGCCTGTCTCCCGCCTTGGCGCCGTTGCTGGGCGCGGTGGTGCTCAATCATCTGGGGTGGCAAGCCATCTTCACGGTGCTGTTTGGCATTGCCATGTTGCTGTTGCTGCCCACGCTGTTGCTTAAAGAAAAAGCGCGGCCGCGCATTCAACAGCACGTGGCATGCGTGAGTTATTGGCAACTGCTGCGTTCGGCGACGTTCAGTGGCAACGTCATGATCTTTGCCGCGTGCTCGGCGAGTTTCTTTGCCTGGCTGACGGCCTCGCCCTTCATATTGGGCGACATGGGGTACAGCCCGAATGACATCGGCTTGAGCTACGCCTTTCCGACGCTGGCGTTTTTGATCGGCGGTTACAGCTGTCGCAGTGCGTTGCAGCACATCAAAGGTCACACATTACTGCCCTGGTTGCTGCTGGCGTACTGCATCAGCATGGTGGGTCTGTATGCAGTGGCGACACAAACCGAGCCGACGCTGACCACGTTGCTGATTCCGTTTTGCCTGATGGCACTGGTGAACGGCGCGAGTTATCCGATCGTGGTCGCCCACGCGCTGCTGCCGTTTTCAGAGAATTCCGGCAAAGCCGCGGCCTTGCAAAACACGCTGCAGTTGGGCCTGTGCTTTCTCGGTAGCCTGGTGGTGTCGGCTTATATCTCGCATCCGCTGGAGATCACGGTGGACGTCATGCTGGCTTCGGCACCCGTGGCTGTACTTGGTTATTTGATCCAACGTCGCAGGGCCACCACCGAACGTCTTGCAACGCGCTGAACTTTGTCGCGAACGGGGGCATCCAAGCTTCATCGAGTCACACTGTGAGCCTTTGGATGACCCAGATCATTACCCCCGAAAGCCCTGAACAGGTGCATTCCGAACATGATGCAAAAATGTTCGGATCACCCAAGGACCGCCTGGACTTCTACCGGCGCGAAATTCAGTACGAGACCAGCATTCTGTCCCACCGCACTGACGCCTACCTGGCGGCCCAGTCGTTTTTGGTGATTGCCTTCGCCTCGTGCATGGCCAATCTGAACCCGGAGTGGGGCAAGTTTTTCACCCTGACCGTGCCGCCGATGCTGGCCGTGCTGGGGCTGATGATTTCATTGAATGCCTGGCCAGGCATTCGTGCGGCGTACGACATCATTGACCACTGGCACTTCAAGCAAAGTGAGTTGCTGAGCAGCGAACCTCAAATGGGCATGGCGTACGACGAGTCGCCGTTGTTCTGCGAGATGGAGTCCACCCACAAGGGGTACAAAAAATCGCTGATGTTTTCAGTGCGTTCCCCGTGGTTGTTTGCCATTTTCTGGATGGTACTGGGGGCATTCTCGCTGTATATCCAGATCGACAACCCCTTGTCGTGATGCACCGCGCAGACCAAAAGGCTGAATTTACTCACGTAAATCCGGCCTTTTGCTGACGGCCTTCAGGCGACCTCTACCAGCACGATTTCGCTGTCTTGCAGCGCCGTTACCCGCAGCACCTGTTCATCGACAATCGCCACGCCATCCCGCGCGTTGGCGCGCACCCCGTTGACCTCGATCGCTCCGCTGGCGGGCACCAGATAAGCGCGGCGTCCCTCACTCAGCCGATAATCGGCGGTTTCACCGGTTTTCAGCGTGGCCGCCATCACCCGGGCGTCGGCGCGGATGCGCAAACTGCCGTGATCTTCCTCCTTACCGCTGGCCAGCGTCACAAAGCCTTCGCGTTGGCCCTTCGGAAACGGCTTGGCGCCCCAAGAAGGCGGATCCCCGGCCTGATTCGGCAAAATCCAGATCTGGAAAATCTTCGTTGCCGTGGATTCCAGGTTGTATTCGCTGCGGGCAATGCCGGTGCCAGCACTCATCACCTGCACGTCGCCCGCTTCAGTACGGCCTTTATTGCCCAAGTTGTCTTCGTGGCTAATAGCCCCTTCACGCACGTAAGTGATGATTTCCATGTCGCGATGGGGGTGCTTCGGGAAGCCGGTGCCGGGCGCGATGATGTCGTCATTCCACACCCGCAGATTGCCCCAGCCCATGCGCTGCGGGTCGTAGTACTCGGCGAACGAAAAGTGGTGATGGGCATCCAACCAACCGTGATGGGCGCCGCCCAAGGTGTTGAAGGGTCTGAGTTCAAGCATGATGCATCTCCTGTTCTGGTCAGTCGGGTGCAATGAACAGTGACCCGAATGAGAATGGCGTCAGTGTGCGCGTGGCAATCATCTATAAAAAGGTTAAAAAACGCTTAAAAACGATCGATTAAATCGATCTTTCAGACGATATGTTGTTAACCATCAGGTTCTACATCCATTGCTAAACCTATGACGTTAAAGCAATAACTAGAACTCCCGACGCAATGGAGCGACCATAGCCCATCCGCCCGGACAGCCTCACACCCTGGAGTCAGCGTGCCGCAACACAAAAACGATTTGCCCGAAACCCTATCCCCGGTCACTCAACTGCCCTTGCTCAAGCGTCTGGCAGCCCGTCTGTTTGGCAGCGGTTTAAGTCGCTTGCGCGCACAACACGCTGCGTCCTGGTTGCAGGGGCAGGCGGACGGTTTTCGCAGCGGGCACAGCGCGGGGGTGGATTACGGCTATGACGAGGGGCATGCGGACGGGCTGGAAGAGGGCCGTCAAGTGCTGTTTATCAATGACACCCGCTCACAGGAGCTGCGTGCGCCGGGCATTGACGACAACCTGTTCGATGACTGGCGCCTGCCGTTGACCGCCGAACTGAAAAAGCAGATCAAGGCGGATGTCGCCGCTTTGTTGCCGGCAACGGCACAGCCTAGCGCGGCACAGTGGAAGATGATCTTCAGCGACACGCCGTCCACCTCCGTGGTGGCGGGCGCCGGCGCGGGCAAGTCGACGTCGCTGGTGCTGCGGATCTTACTGCTCAGTCACTACCTCGGTTTTGAGTTGAGCTCGATGACGGTCGTGACCTTCACCCGCGAGTCGCGGAAGGATTTCATCGCCAAGCTGCAGGAAATCTTCGCTTTATGGGGGCACACGCTGAGCCTCAAGGAAGCCCGGGAAGTGGTGCGCACCTTCCACTCGCGGATTTTGCCGATGGTGCGCAGCCTGCCGGGTTACGCGCAACTGCAAGCCTTCGAAACCCTCAGCCATCGGGGCGCTAGCGACGATGACGCCGACAGCAACCCGTTTGACTTGCGCATCAACGATGCGCAACGCCAGCAACTGAATGCCTGTTATCACCGCCTATACAGCGACACCCCGCGTTTTCGCGAGGCGATCGGCGTGTTGTGCCGACATGCCTTGCAACTCAAGGCGCTGGAACACGATCACCCGGACGTGCAAAAACGCATGGCCGTGACCGAATTGGCCGCCAAGCGTGACGAAGAGTTGTGCGACACCCTCGAAGACTTGTGGTTTGCCGCCGGTGCCTGGCCGATTCAAGGCATTGAGCCGAGCCGGGTAACAGTGAACATCAACGGCTCGACCTTTCATTGCCACGGCTACATTGAACAACTGGATGCGTGGGTGGTGCTCGGCTTCGACCCCCGCGAAAACCCGCAGATCTGCAGGCCCAACGCCAAATTAAGTGTGCGGGCGGAGTGGGCGGTCAAGCGCACGCTGTTTCGAGCTTTTTGTGATAAGCCATTGATATGGCTAGAGTCTTACGAGCAATCCAAGCGTGTTCTGACCACCCTGGCCGGTGATGCGAGTGCCGGGCCGGGCTTCGATTACAAACTCAAGGGTGAGCTCAGCTCCGCGCCGCTGCTGGACTGTTTCGTGGCCGCGGCCAGCTTTATCGAGAACCTGGGACTGGACGTCGGGTCTGCGGTAGGGGACCTACGTTTCGCCAGCGACGACCCGGACCGATTCTTCTTCGAGGCACTGAGCCTGTTCTGGCGCGCGCTCGAAAGCCATCTGTTGGCGCAAACGCCTCCCGTCATGACTTACAACCGCATGTTTTCCCTGTTCGGGGAGCACACCGCACAGAACTTCAAACTGCTCAGCGACGCGCAATTGCGCCCGCTCTCGCACCTGATGATCGACGAGTTTCAAGATGTCTCGCCCCAGATTGTTTCGTGGCTACGCGCCAGCCTGCGCGAGATCCGCAGCCGAGGCCCGGCCATGCACGTGGGACGAGGCGCGCAACGCTCTTCCTTGCTGTGTGTCGGTGATGACTGGCAATCGATCTACGGCTGGCGGGGCAGTTCACCCAAATACTTCATGGCGTTCAACAAAGAATTTGTCTCGCCGTCCACCACGCGGGTGATGCTCAGCGACAATTTCCGCAGCCAGCAGCATGTCATTGACGCGGCGGAACACATCGTACGCGCCGCGCCTTCCATCCCGGGCAAACGGGCCAAGGCCTGCGGCGAGCCCAAACCGCTGGTGCCGGTTCAGGTACTGGATCGGGACGATACCGGGCTGGTCGCAAAACTGACCGAGCATTACAACGCAGGCGATCGCGTATTAATGCTGTTTCGAAAAGGTAGCGATAAGGCGTTGATTGAAAAAGAAATACAGGCCGTTGTTAATGTGGATTCTAGCTTGCCACCTGCCTTGCGTCGGCTCAAACAACTCACGTTTCACAGTGCCAAAGGCTTACAGGCAGACGCTGTATTTCTGCTCGGGGACTGTCAGCACCTGACCTCATCGCCCTACAAGAACCAGGTCTACCGCATGGCTGGCCTGGGCAATGAAGGCGACCCGGAGCCCTACGACAGCGCACAAAAAGATGAAGTACTACGGCTGGCCTACGTCGGCATCACCCGGGCGATCACGCATTGCTATTGGTACGTGGAACGTCAGGATGCCCAAGGCCCGAATATCCCCAAAGCCTCGGACCGGGTGCCCAAAGGCAAGCCGTTTTTTGAGGATGTGCGCGGGGGAGCAGTCGACGGTTCGGATAAGCGCTGAACAGCGATCGGTTTACGGGTGAGGCCTGCGCGGACTCACCCGATACACACAACGGCGATCCCCACTAATCAAATGCTCAATGCGTTCAATAGTGGCCGAATCGCCTAAGGCCGTTTGAAACACCTGCAGTTCTGACCGGCAGAAACCCTGGCATGCCTGCGCGGCGACGCAAATGGGGCAGTGACTTTCGATAAGCAACCAGTTTTCCCCCTCGGCTTGCAGGCTGGCCATATAGCCCGCCGCATCGCGAATGCCCACCAGCACCTTGACCTTGTCTTCAAGGGTGGTGACTTTCGCACACGCGTTGACGTACTCGCAGGTATTGGCGTGCTCGATCGAGCTCACGATTTTATCGATGCCCTCACTGCCGTAGATCAGCTTGATGGAATCGATCAGTTGCAGCGTCAATTGCGAGTGCGTATCGGGAAACCGTGCCTGAGCGGTAGCGGTGAGCGCCCATTTGCGCGAAGGACGGCCTGCACCCGCCGAAGGCATCACATGACCTTCTATCAACCCTGAGTCGACCAGTTTCTGGATCTGCTGACGCGTGGCTTCAAGGGTAATGTCCAGCATCGGCCCCAAGTCCGCGGTTTTTAAGGGGCCGTGGGTTTTAAGCAAATACAGGAGCCGCTCAGCCGTAGCGCCGTTATTGCGTGCGGTGTTGGCAGGATCAGTCGGGGTTGCGCACATACAGAACAGACATCTCGTAAGGGGGGTGGCCAGACAGGAGGGGATCATACCCATAACCTGGAAAAATAATTATCAAAGTATTTCCTTTTGTAATAGGATCGATGTCATGTCACCACTCAGGGCAAGGCAATGACGACTGCAACAGGATGGGCAGCTTTATTACTGGGCAAGAACGGATTGAGGTCATTGGCGTTGGCTGGGGGCGTGGCACTCCACGCCATTAACGTCTATCTGGTGACTACGATTTTGCCGTCTGTGGTGAAGGACATCGGTGGACTGGATTACTACGCCTGGAATACCACGTTGTTTGTGGTGGCATCGATCATTGGCTCGGTGTTGTCAGCCCGCTGCCTGACCGGGTTGGGGCCGAGAGTGGCGTATGCCGTCGCGGGGCTGGTGTTTGCCTTGGGTTGCGGCCTGTGCAGCCTGGCGCCTGACATGGGCGTATTGATTCTCGGGCGTACCGTACAAGGGCTGGGCGGAGGCTTATTGTTTGCATTGCCTTATTCGATGATCCGCCTGGTGTTCGACCAAGCCCTGTGGCCTCGGGCAATGGCGCTTATTTCAGGAATGTGGGGGGCCGCCACCTTGATCGGACCGGCCGTTGGCGGGGTATTCGCTGAATACGATGCCTGGCGCGCTGCCTTCTGGGTGCTGATCCCGGTGACGCTATCGTTTGTGTTATTGGCCAGCCTGATACTCCCGCGCAAAACCACTGAGCCCACGGCCAAGGCGCCTGTGCCGGTGGTGCAACTGGTGCTTTTAACCGGGGTGGTGTTGGCCATCTCGGTGGGCAGCATCAAGCCTTCGCCGCTCTTTAACGCAGTGGGCCTGCTGGCAGGCATGCTACTTCTGTATGCGGTATGGCGGGTCGAAGGCAGCGACAGGCATCGGATGTTGCCCCGAAACAGCGTGCGGACGGGAGGCTTGCTGCTCCCGATTTACCTGTCGATGAGCCTGATGGTCATGGGCATGACCAGTGAAGTGTTTGTGCCGTATTTCTTGCAGGTACTGCACCTTCAAACACCTCTGGTGGCCGGGTATGTGGCCGCATTGATGGCCGCAGGCTGGACCTTGGGTTCGCTTTACAGCTGCGGACTGTCGCGTGAGGCTGCCAATCGCGCCATGCTCGTGGCTCCGCTGTTGGTGGTCACAGGGCTGGGCCTGGCTGGCTTATTTGTCCCCCAGACATCGGCGTCGCTGGTGAGTCTTGGCGGCGTCTCAGTGGCCATGGTGCTGGTGGGCACCGGCATCGGCCTGGCCTGGCCACATCTGCTCACCCGGATTCTTGCCAACGTACCCGATGCGGAAAAAGACATTGCCGGCGCTTCCATCACGACCGTGCAGTTAATCGCAACGGCCGTGGGGGCGGCGCTGGCGGGGATGATCGCTAACCTGGCGGGCTTTACCTCGCCGGGTGGAGTTGCCGGAGCTTCAAGTGCGGCAACGTGGTTGTTTGGGGTCTTTGCTGCGCTGTCGGCCTTGCTATTTATCACCGTGCGTCAGGTCTTGCGCCGCGAGGCGGTGCCCAATGGAACATCCGCCCCCCTGATGGCTGACGAACCCCTGACCGCAGAAAAACCGGAGTAGCCCTGATGAACACACCTGCAGATGCAAACGCCGTTCATGGCGTGGTAGCGGATGAAGATGTCTTGCTTGCAAGCCGTGCGCTGGACATTCGGATGCTGGGCGGGCGGGCCATAGGGTTATTCGAAAATCATTTCATTGATTTGGCAACGGCCATTGCAGGCCCCGCCAGTGCGCCGCGCAATGGAAAGGGGCATGATCTGCGGCGCGAGAACCTGTGCCGACTGGTCTACACCCTCGGTGGCCATGGCGAGATCGCTCAAATCCCGGTGGACTATGGCCGGGTCAAACTTAAATTGCCTGATCTGCAGCCTGCGGCTCACTGCACTGACGATCTGCTGGGGCAGGCCATACGGATCGATGGGGCAAGCCGATTTGCCTATTTACCGCTGAATATGGCGCACGACATTGCCAATATTTCGCTGGATTCGACCCACACGCCCCAGACGCTGCTGACCTTGTCGCACTGGCCCGCTAACCGCACGCCGCAGGCGTACAAGGCCAATTTGTCGACGCAAAGTGCTTTGCGCTATATGGCGCAGGCCCGAGACTTTCCAGATGCCAGGATTGTGACCAGTGATCACTTTGACCTGGACGGTCTGGCCTCCATTTACGCATTCCTTGCGCCGGAGCATGCTCAGCGACACGCGCCGCTGCTGATTGAAGTCGCACGGCTGGGCGATTACGCACGCGGGACATCCCGGCACGCACTGCAGGTCGCGTTTAGCCTTAATCATCTGGCTGAACGCACCCATACCTATGCCGGGGTCAACGAAAGCCGGCAACTGCTAAGCACGTTTGGCACCTTACTGCCCTTGGTCAAGGATGTCATAGAAAACACTGAGCGCTACGCACAGGCATATCAAGGGCAGTGGCAATTACTGGAGCGCACCGAAGCGTTAATGAACGACCCTCGGGGTGTGCTGGAGGAGTATCCAAACATTGATTTGGCCGTGTTCACGCTACCGCCTCGTCCGGCATCCAGGGCTGATCGCGAAACGCCTTATCACGGCCTGTCTGCTATTCCCTTCCACAACCGTACCCGGTGCGGTGTGCTGGCGATCATCGACGGGCCATTCATCGAAATCCGTCAGCGGTATGAAAGCTGGGTTGAACGTGTCAGTTGCAAGATGCGCGGCAGGTGTGATCTGGCAATTTTCCAGCATGCTTTACAGGCGCAAGAGCAGGGGACGGCGCAATGGCGTTATGACGGCGTGCAGTGGATCATGCCGGCCTTAAAAGTGAAGCCTGGCGGCAACAGTGATTTCAGCGCGCAAAGGGTGCTGGACGAACTCAAGCAGTTTCTGCACGTTGCGCCGATTGCCTGGCACACACCTTAGAGAGGCAGGCGGGTTTCAGATCGATTCGATGCAGGTCGCCGCCGTTTAAATGACCAACGTAACGTGCTCCAACGCGCTGAGAGTGGTAAATTCTGCCCCCATGAAATGCGTCACACCGTTAACGATCCTCTGTTGTAACGCCAAAACGCCGAATGTCACCGGTTCGTGGTTTGAATCGGTGATCTGTCGTGCGCCAAAGGAACCTTCACATGAATGATTTACTGACTCGCCGCCGTGTCGTTCAGGGCCTGGGCTTGCTCAGTCTGGGCGTGCTTGCCGGATGCGACCCCGGCAGTGGCCTGTCGTACAAGTACGGTAAAGATTTGAGCAACGAGATTCTGGGCCGTAAGTTCAAGCTCCACGACGCTCAAGGCAATGACGTCATGCTGGGCAGCTTTCGCGGCATGATGCCGATGATTTTCTTCGGCTTCACCCAGTGCCCGGCGGTATGCCCCACGGCGCTGGCGCGGGCGGCGCAAATCAAGAAGATGATGGGCCCGGACGGGGACCGGCTGCAGGTGGTGTTCATCACCCTGGACCCCGAGCGCGATACGCCGGCAATGCTCGATGCCTACGTCAAGGCCTTCGACCCGACGTTCATGGCGTTGTCCGGCACGCTGGAAGAAACAGCGGCCACGGCCAAAGAGTTCAAGGTGTTCTACGAGAAGATCCCGAACGGCTCCACGTATACGCTGTCGCACACCGCCACCAGTTTTGTCTTTGACTCACGGGGCGTGCTGCGCCTGGGGCTTTCACCTTCGTTGTCGGCCAAGCAGTGCACCGAAGATTTGCTCACCGTGATGTCCGTCTGCTGATTTAACGCCTCTTTGAGAGCCACACTATGAAACCCGTCAAATACCTGATGTTGTCGTTGCTGGGCATGAGCCTGCATGTCTCGGCCCAAACCACCGTGGATGACGCGTGGGTTCGCGCCACCGTACCGGGACAGCCCTCCAGCGGTGCCTTCATGCGCATCACCTCGACCACCGACAGCAAGCTGCTGAGCGTCACGTCACCGGTGGCCAAAAACGTGCAGATCCACCAGATGAAGATGGAAAACGACGTGATGAGCATGGGCCCAGTGCAAGCCGTTACCTTGCCAGCGGGCAAGACCGTGGCGCTCCAGCCCGAGGGCTATCACGTCATGCTGATTGACCTGAACGGCCAGATAAAAGAAGGCGATACCGTGCCACTCACCTTGACGGTTGAAGACGCCACGGGCACAAAAGAAACCCTTGATGTGCAGGCCACAGCCCGGTCTTTGAACGGCATGCCGATGCACCACAAGGACAAGCACGGCAATGACGCCATGCACGACCATGGCGCCATGCACTGAACGACACCCTGACCGGACGTTTTATCGTACGGTCAGGGCCTGAGGGGACAGCCAGCGCTGGAGGGCGTTAAAACCGCCCGCTGAGCGGGTATTCGACCGCCAGGCGCAGTTGATCGGTATCCAGTTCGGCTTGAGCGGTATTACCACGGTGTACGTTGTGGCGCAGTGACAGCACTGCGCCTTTGGCGACGCCGCTCTGCACCACATAACGCGCCTCAAGATCCCGCTCCCAGTGTTTCCCGCCTTTGCCATACCCCAGATAGGCATAACCGCCTCGCGGATCGACGTGGGTGCCATCAATGTCACTGCCCCGTACATATGCGGCGCTGAACATCAGGCCCGGCAAGTGCCAGGGCGACAGGTCCAGGTCATAGCGCAGTTGCCAGGACTGTTCGTTTGGCGCATTGAAGTCTGACAGTTGCACGGCATTGGTGATGAAGATCGCCCCGCGTGTCACGTAGTCAAACGGCGTGTCGCCATGCACCTTTTGATACCCGAGGCTGAAGCTGTGTGGCCCCTGCGCGTAGGTGGACAACACGCTCCAGGTGGTGTTGTTGATGCTGCCGGACAGGGCCTTGCCTTCATCGGTGGTGCGATAGAGGTTGAAGTTGAACGCCAGCGAGCGAGTTTCATCGATCGGCTGGCTAAACATCGCCCCCAGATACTGCTGATTCCAGGTGTCCTCATACCGCGAGGTATACAGGCTGGCGCTCAATTGCTTGCCAGGGCTATAGACCACGCCCGCCAGGTCGAAGGTCGTGCCCTTGATCGCATTGGCGTAATTGACCACGAAGCCCTGATCGTGGCTGCTGGCATTGCGGTCGGTGCTTTCGGTGAAGTGCCCGCCAACCATGCGCAGGCCTTCAAACTCATGGCTGGTGACAAACGCACCGGTGGCCGTTTCCGGCAGCAAGCGACTGTCGGATGAGCTGAACACCGGGGTTTTGACCCGCTGTTCGCCGTATGACAGCACCGTGTTGGACAGGCGCAGCTTCAAAGCGGCCCCTGCGCGACTGAAATCGTTTTTCGGATAACCGTCATTGTCCAGGCCCAGTAAGCGGGCTTTACCTGCACGTCCGCCGCCACTGTCCAGCTTCACTCCGAGGTAAGCATGGGCATCGATACCGACACCGATCAGCCCTTGGGTGAAGCCCGATTGCAGCGAGCCCATCAGCCCATAGGCCCATTCCTCGGCAGCCCCGTTTCGCTCGTTCTTTGGCTTGTAGGCATTGCGCGCACCGCTGTTACGCGCGCCATGCCGATACTCACGACTGTCATAGACCGTACGGTTAAGCACGCTCCAGGTACTGTCTTCGATCCATCCATGAGCCTGCGACTGTGCGGAGTCGGCCACCGCCATCGGGCTGACCAGTGCCATCAGCCAGGCCGAGCAGCTACGCAGTGTGCTCAGGGGGTGGACTGCTGGTGAAGTGCGGCGCTCATTCGTACACCATCGCATGTCATTTATCCATCAACGGTTCAAGGGGGTATCCACGCGCAAACTCTGCCCGCCATCAAACGGGGCGCGCGGCCATTAACGCGGGCTCAGAAATACTTGAGCCAGCGGATGTCCCGGCGACGGCCTTTGAGCGCGGCAAACCAGCGCACGGGTCTGTACAGCGCGACGGCCAGCACGATAGCGGTCACCCAGACGGCGCTGATGTGATCGAACCCAAAATAGGCGCCGTGGTTAAGCCCGAACAGGGCAACGCCCATCAGGTACAGCAGTTTCAGCACATAAAGGTGCAGCAGATACACGAACATCGGCGCAGCGCCAAATACTGCCAGCGCGCTGATCCAGCGCCGTTGTTGCGCACGTTCGAAGGCCAGTAACAGCAACAGTCCGACCCCCAGCGTCAGCATCAGGAACAACAACGAAGGCGGGTATTTGGTGATATTGAAAAAGCTCATCAGCGTCTGCTGCACCTGTTCGTGCGGTGTCCAGGGGGCTTCGCCGTAGCCATTGAATACGCGCAAGGCCACAAACCCCAGCAATGCCCCGACGCCCGCGTAGCACAAATTGCGTTGACGCACGCGGGGCGAGACGCCACGCCCAAACCACGGCCCTATGCCGTAACCCAGCGCAATCACACCGATCCACGGCAACACGGGATACGAGGTGCGCAGGCGCAGGCTGTCAGAAAACTCAATCCAGCCGCGATCATGCAGGATCGCCCACGGCACGTGCAGGAACGCATCCGGGGCGAAGTGAAGGCCGTCCAGCAGGTTGTGCCCGGCCACAATAGCCGCCCCGAGGATCAACAGCGCAGCGCGAGGCAGCCAGACCAGCGCCGCGAGCGCAAGCATGCTCAGGCCAATGGCCCAGATCACTTGCAGGTAAATCACGCTCGGCGGGAACTGGAAGGTCCAGGCGAGGTTGACCAGCGTCAATTCCAGCACCACCAGAAACAGGCCGCGCGTGAACAGGAACGACGACACAGCGGCCTTGCCCTGATATTTCTCGCCGTACAGGTACGCGGACAGCCCGGTCAGCAATACAAACACCGGGGCGCAGAGGTGGGCGAGGGTGCGACTGACAAAGAGGGCAGGCTCTGTGCTGTCAATCGACATCGGATCTGTCACCTGCCGGTGCAGGAAAAACGTTTCCCGCACGTGGTCCAGCAACATGAACAGAATCACCAGCCCCCGCAGCGCGTCGATGGACAATAAACGTTGATGAAGCGGCGGTGCAGCAGTCAAGGAATAGGGCATTGGCAGGGTCACACACAAGGGTTAATCGCAAACACAGGCGAGAGGGCACGCCCAAGAATAGTTATCTTATAACATCTCTATTTAATTCCACCACCCTCGCGTCGCCTGCAATCGATCGGCACGTCTGCCAGCGTCTGCGGTCAATGGCTATAACGGCCCATTTCTCCAGGATCGCTGCCATGCCAGAAACCTCGTTACCCGATGTGTTGCCCCCTGACCTGCATTACGTCGATGACACGCAACCGGGTATTACCCGCAAGCGGTTGCGCGGCACGTTTCGTTACTTCGCCCCGGACGGCAAACGCATCGTCGATCAGGACGAAATCCAGCGCATCAATGCCCTCGCGGTGCCGCCGGCGTATGTGGATGTGTGGATCTGCGCTGACCCGCGCGGGCATTTGCAAGCCACCGGCCGCGATGCGCGGGGCCGCAAGCAATACCGTTATCACGCACGCTGGCGCGAAGTGCGAGATGCCAGTAAATACTCGCGCCTGCGGGCGTTCGGGCTGGCGCTGCCCAAATTGCGCAAACAGCTAGAAACCCGCCTCGCAGCACCGGGTTTCAGCCGTGACAAAGTCATGGCCACGGTCATCACGCTGCTGGATGCCACCCTGATCCGCGTCGGCAACACTCAGTACGCCAAGGACAACCGCTCCTATGGGCTGACCACGCTGCGCAGCCGTCATGTCGACGTCAGTGGCACCACCATCACGTTTCAGTTCCGCGGCAAAAGCGGGGTCGAACATCAAATATCGGTCAAGGATCGACGGCTGGCGCGCATCATCAAACGTTGCCTGGAGATCCCGGGGCAGAATTTGTTCCAGTACCTGGATGAAGACGGCGTGCGCCACAGCATCACGTCGTCCGACGTCAATGCCTACCTCAAAACCCTTACGGGCGCAGATTTCACCGCCAAGGACTACCGCACCTGGGCGGGTAGCGCATTAGCACTGGCGGTATTGCGTGAGTTGCATTGGGAGCCGGAATCAGACGCCAAACGCCACGTGGTGGACATGGTTAAAAACGTAGCCAAGCAGTTGGGCAATACCCCGGCCGTTTGCCGCAAGTGCTACATCCACCCGGCAGTGCTCGACGGCTTCATGCTCGGTGCCTTGGCCCAGTTGCCCAAACCCCGAGTACGCAAAGGCCTGAAAGCGGAAGAAGTAGGGTTGGCGATGTTTCTCGACAGCATGGTCCAGGCCCGGCACGCCGTGAGCGAATGCTGAATCGCAGCACGTTAATGGCACTCTTGGACGAACGCAGGGTCTATCCACACAGCCCGGGTGCTCAATCGAGCGCTCAGGTTTTAAAATCGGTCCATTGCGTCTTAAAGAGGTCAATCATGCGAAACATCATTTCTGCATCACTCATTGCCGGCGTTCTGTGCGCAATGCCCTATGCAGCGCAGGCCGCAGACGACAACGCCAGTGATTGCAAGCACAACGCGATACTGGCCAAGTCCATGGATCACCACACCTGCTACACCAGCGGCGACAAAGCACCGGATCAGTACACCCGTGAAGAAAGCGCCATCAAGAACTGGAAAGCCAAAGGCTTGCCGCAGCCAAGCGACGATTCGCAATGGGTACAATTCAGCGGCCATTACGTGCTGGTTAACCGCACCAATGCCGTGATCGAGCAGATCCGCACACTCAAAGGCGCTGTTGTCAGTCAGTAATCCTTCTCTCGAACGCGGGCCGCTGCAACAGCGGCCCAGCCAACGCGCGGGATAGATGGCTTTGCCTGCACTCTGGTAGGGGAAGTCGCTGATACGCCAAGGAACTGGCTGAAAACGTTGTAAATCCGTATTTTGCACCCCGCGCGAGACCCGGCTATGGCATGCGGTTGAGACCTGCTTCATAGACTGCTTTTTCAATGTGCAGTCAGGACGTGAACCATGCCTCAACGCTTGCATCACCACACACCAACACTTGGCGCTCAAGATCCACGGGGGTTGACGGTACGCGAAGTGGCTTACCATCGGCGCACCGCCGAACAGACCCTTGAGCCGCGCATCACCCGACACGTCTACGGCCCCTGCGGTCATTTACGAGAGCAATGGGACCCGCGCCTGGGCGCATTGCGAAAAACCGAACCCGCCACAGCCCCCAATCAACGCACCCGCTACTCCCTGAGCGGACGGGTGGTGCAGAGTGACAACGTCGATAGCGGGCGCTGCATCACTTGGCGAGGGCCGGCCGATCAGGTACTGGACACGTGGGACGCCGCACAAACACGCCACACCCATGAATATGACCCCTTGCTGCGCCTGACTGCCGTCTACGAACAGCAGACGGGTGAGCCGGACCGCCGGTGTACGGAGCGCCTCAGTTATGCCGGCGCCCACAGCCGTCAGGCCCTGCTCAACCGCTGCGGACGTTTGCGACGCCACGACGATGCGGCCGGGACGGTGCTCTTCGAGCGCTACGACCTGTGCGCGAACAGCACCGTTCAGACACGCTGGTTTGTGCAGGATCTGGCAGAGGCACCGATGCTCACAGCGCTGCCCCATGTCGCTGTCGAGGCGCACAGCCACACCACCCACTGGCAATACGGGCCGTTGGGGCAATTGATGGCGCAGACGGATGCAGCAGGCAACCAGCAACAGCCTCGTTATGGTGTCGATGGCCTGCTTGGATCACTGGCCATCCTCTTCAACAACGGTCTGCAGCGCATCCTGGTGCAAGAACGTCGCTACAGCGCTGGTGGCAAGGTCGAGGCTGAACAGGCCGGTAATGGGGTGCGCAGCACCTGGACCTACGACCCGGCCGACGAGCGTTTGCAACGGCTCTTTACCCACCGCACCCGTCAGCCGCGCACGGTCCTGCAAGACCTGACCTATGCCTACGACCCTACAGGCCAGGTGCTCAGCGTGCAGGACACCGCGCAACCGGTGCAATGGTCGGACAACACACGCATTGCGGCCTTAAGCACCTACGCCTACGACACACTTAACCAACTGATTGAGGCCACCGGCCGTGAACACGCCCATCAAGCGGGCGGGGCGGCCTTGCCTCCCAGGGTCGATTTTGCAACCCGTGGCGCACCGCGCTGCCGGGGCTGGCGGGGCTGGCGGGGCTGGCGGCAGCACTATGAGTACGACGCGTCCGGCAACCTAATCAAATTACGCCATGTGCCCACCCAAGGCAGTGGCTACACACGCCAGCTGACGCTCTCGGGGACCAGCAATCATGGGTGGGCGGCGACTTCCAACATGACCTCGATGCCCGGTCGGGTCAGCGGTTTTGATCCCAACGGCAATCAACGGGCCTTGGGGCCGGGGCAGACATTGCGCTGGAATGCCCGCGACCAATTGCAGGGCATCACGCACATCGAGCGCGATGACGCCGCCAGCGATGAAGAACTCTACCGCTACGACGGTGATGGCCAGCGGGTGTACAAGGCCCGTCGCGCAAGCGCCCACACACGCACTCACCTCAGTGATGCGCGGTACTTGCCGGGGCTGGAAATCCGCCGCAATACGGCCACCGGCGAACAACTGAATGTGCTGGTCATCCACTCTGCGTTTGCCAATGTGCGCATCCTGCAATGGGCACAAGGCCGTCCAACGGGCATACCGGACGGGCAAGTGCGTTACGCACTGTCGGACCATCAGAGCAACCATTCGCTGGAACTGGATCAGGATGAGCGCTTGCTCAGCCAGGAGCATTACTACCCCTACGGCGGGACGGCTTGGTGGGCGACCTCCAACGCCATCGAGGCGGACTACAAAACCCTGCGTTTTTCGGGCAAGGAGCGCGATGCCAGCGGCCTTTACTATTTTGGTTACCGTTACTACGCGCCCTGGCTGATGCGCTGGCTCAGTGCCGACCCGGCCGGCAACGTAGAGGGCTTGAACCTGTATGCGCTGGCGCGGGGCAACCCGATTAATCGCCTGGATGCCCAGGGGCTGCAAAGCCAAGCCCTTGACCTGCCCAAAAGCCGCTTCGCGACGTTGCGCGGCTTGACCACCCATGTGGCCAACAGAGTGAGGTCGCGCCTGCAATTGGCGGCCTCGGCGGCGATTCGGGATGCATTGGCGACCTACATCAGCAATGCCTTGAGCGCAGGGTTGGACGTCGCGCTTTTTGAAGGGCGTCAACCGACCACAGCCCTCAACAACGCCCTGAGAAATACGGTGGCGGCGCTGGACGCATTGGCCATGATGCACATGAGCAGCGGCCTGGTGGGCACGGTCATGCGTTGGAGTCCACTCATCGGCTTTGCCGTTGCCGCAGCCGCCGACAGGGGGTTCATGATGCGCGCCATCGCCGAAGGCGGTGATACGGAACTGGAGTGGGACCCGGTCGCCCGTCAACGCCTGGGCGGGCATATCCGCGCTTTTTCACGGGAGATCGTGCAGCAGGCGCTGCGGGGGCTGGGGGACACGGCCTCCTGGGGAGCAACCCCGCTGATGGCCAGGGTGCCCAGAACATTGCTGGCCTCGGCGGCCTATAGTGTGGCCACCATTCCCAATGCGGTGTATGGCCAGTCAGTGCCAGGCCCGCTTATGCCCAACGTGACGCCGCTGATTGAAGCCTACGATGCCGCCATGGGGACGGTGCTGCGCAGCGGTCATCGCACGGCCCGCCATGAAGTGCATCAACACACGCTCCAACTGCCACCTTTGACGGACACGCTGCATGGCGGCATGAGCCGCATGTTTAACCAGGCCTGGACGTATTGGGCCGGGGTCGGGATTGAAGCAGTAGCCGCTGCAATCACCGGGGCGCCGGCCGCCGCGCAAAGTGCCAGCGCCCGCACCTGGGTGGGGGTCGCGCGCGGCGTGGTGTCGGCACTCACGGAAGTGCGGGGGTTGTTGCTGCAAACCGCACGGGTCGGTTTCAGGCACATCTCAACGCTATGGCGCGCCTCAACCGGTTGAACGGCGCGAGCCTGTTGCACCGCGTCACTACTATGTGACCACCTTTACCCCCGACCTGAGTCATAGGCTCTTGGCTTTATGGCGTTTTACAGGTCGGTAACCATGACTTCACTGCATCACTACACACCGTCACTGACGGCGATTGACCCCCGGGGCTTGAGCGTGCGCAGGGTCAACTATCATCGCCTGAGTGTGCACGAGCCCCCACAGTCACGCATTCATCAATCGCGCTATGACACTCGCGGGTCTCTGGCCCAGCAATGGGACCCGCGCTTGCTGGCCCGAGAGGCCATCACGCCTGAGGCGCAACCCAATCTGCGCTACCTCAGCAGTTTGTCAGGACAGATCGTCAAGACCGACAGTGTCGACAGCGGGTGGCACGTCACCCTCTGCGGCACAGGGCTGCAAACACTCGCCACCTGGGATGCCCGTGGCAACCATCAGCGCTTTGAATACGACACCCACGCCCGGCTGATGGCCATTCACGAACAACTCAGCAACGACCCGCAAGCGCGCTGTATAGAGCGCTTTACGTATGGCAAGCCCCAACCCCGGATAAACAGCACAAACCAGTGCGGCCGTCTGGTTCGCCATGACGACCCGGCAGGCGCTGTGCTGTTTGAGGCTTACGCGCTGTCGGGAGCCATGCAGCGTCAGGCGCGCCGCTTTGCACGCCAACCCGAATCGCTCAATTGGCCGTCTGCGCAGGAACAACGGGACGCGCTGCTGGAAATTCAGTCTTACACCACGCAATGGCACTACAACGCCGTGGGCGATTTGCTCGAGCTGCACGACGCCAAGGGCAACCGCCAGCGTTTTCAGTACGGCATCACCGGCCAACAGGCGCAGGTCGACGTTGTGATGGCCAGTGGTAAACGCGCGGTCTTGATGGATCAACGCACCTACAACGCGGCGGGGCAAGTCACCTCCGAACGCTCCGGCAATGGCGTACTGACGGTCGCGTCTTACGCGCAAGCGGATGGCTATTTGCAGCGTTTGACTGCGCACCGTGTGGGTTCGCATCGGACCCCGATACAGGACTTGGCGTATACCCATGACCGTGTGGGTAACGTCGTGAGTATTCTGGACAGCGCCCAACCGACCACCTGGAGCCACAATTCAAGCATTGAGGCCTTTACTACGTATACCTACGACACCCTGTACCAACTCATCAAAGCCACCGGCCGGGAAAACGCACGCCACCGTGGTGGGCGGCTGTTATCTGCGCCCATGCTCATGGGCACGGATACCCATCGCTGGCGCAATTACACCCGGCACTATCAATACGATGCGGGCGCCAACCTGGTGCAGATGCAACACGTCCCCGCATCCGGGCGAGGTTATACCCAACGCATGGAGGTGTCTGAAACCAGCAACCGCAGCCAATTGTCCGGCCCCCCCAACCCGGAGGACGGGTTTGACCCCTGCGGCAACCTCAGGATGCTGGCGCGCGGGCAAGTGATGGCGTGGAATGGACGCAATCAATTGCACAAGGTCACGCATGTCAGGCGGGGCGCCGGGGAGGACGATGGCGAATCTTACGTCTACGACGGTCAGGGTGTGCGCGTACTCAAGCGCCGAACGTATCGCACCAAAGGGCTGACCCGCCGCTATGAGGTGCGCTATCTGCCAGGGCTGGAACTTCGCCTGAATGAGGCCTCAGGGGTGAATGTGTCGCTGATGACCCTGCAAGCCGGGCACATGAATGTCAGGACGCTCACCTGGGAGCAAGGTTTGCCCGATGGTGTGCAGAACGCGCAAATCCGGTTCACGTTGTCAGATCATCTGGAGAGCGGGGTCATTGAGCTGGACGAGCAGGGCGCATTGCTGAGTCAGGAAGGGTTCTACCCCTTTGGCGCGACAGCCTGGTGGGCGGCCAAAAGTGCGGTGCAAGCAAGCTTCAAAACCGTGCGCTACAGCGGCAAGGAACGCGATGCCACGGGTTTGTACTATTACGGCCTGCGCTATTACGCACCCTGGATGCAACGCTGGATCAGCCCTGACCCGGCCGGGGTGATCGATGGCCTGAACGTATATGCCATGGTGGGCAACAACCCCATGAGCCGTGTTGATCAGCACGGGCTGCAAGCGGGCGACTACCCGGCCAATCGGCTGATCGCGTTCAGCTTCTGGATTTTTGTGGCGACCTTGCTGGGCGCCGCGTTGGGCGCGCTGCTGGAAGCGCCGCTCATAGGGGCAGGAGTCGGGGCCGCGTTGATGACAGGCCTGGCGTTTGAAGCCCAACGCCGCTCAACACTACCGCCCACGGAGTCAGACAACTATGCGTTCATGCAAGCGATAACAGACAAAGTGCTGGAGTTTTCAGCGCTACAACAGCTGAGCCCCGCAGAAAGCGTCAAGATGTTCAACTTTGTCTTTGATAACCTTGCCGCTATCCATGAGGAAGTCGGCGTTTCGCTGGGGATTCTGACCACCAAAAGCGGCGAGATCTACGGCCTGGCGGGACCTGCCCAGTTGCACCCCGTGATTGGAGAACTCTCGAACAATCCCAGCCCCCCCACGCGCGAGGCAAGGAAACAAGGCGTCCTGAGCGTCTTGATTCGCGCCCGTGCCCAACCTGCAGCCACCACGTCCAGGCCGGCAGCCGAACCCACGCCGCATGAAGTCGTAACCCCCCGCGCAGTGGCGCGACAACGCACAGCCCGAGCCTCTTCATCGGCCCCTCAGCCACAACCGGCGGTGATCAGCACGCCAACGGCCCAGCCCGCTCAGGCCATCAGCATCGACGAGAGCGCAGTCGCAGAACTCCTGCTGGGGCCTGAAGGGCACAGCATTGCCTTGACCATCAGCCATGTGCAGCAAGGCCGTTTCAGGGCCGTGCATTGGCACCAGCACGCTGACGCGTTGTGGTCTGCCGACGTGCATGGCTACCAGGGCAGCCGCCGCCGCGGGGCATACCGCCTGATGTTTGAGCACTTGGGCGATCGTCGTTATCGGGTAGCCGGTATCCGAGACCCTCACTGATCAACCCGTCACTCAGGCACAGCTCGCAGTCACCTGCGAGCTGTGCCTTAACGCCGGTCAAGCCGCAGGCAAGTTGTGGTCCAGCCCGTGTGTATCGTTTTCATCCTCGCTGATGGTGTACCAAGTGCAATACGTGTGGCGGCTCAGGTCGCCCCGCGCATTGAGGGTGTGGGTGGGTCGCCCCAGTGCGTCATAGAACACCTGATCGCTGTAGGCACTCAAACGCAGGGACGCATCATTGATGTAACGATGATGATTGGCGAAGTAAGGACGGTAATTGCGAATGGCCAGCCCCTGATTGTTGTACTCGACCCGGCTACTGACACGCCAACGGGGCTCGCTGTAGTGGCTGACCGGCTTGCCGTCCGGGTCCAGGTTCAGCGTGCCGTCGCTCCCAATCGTGAAGGCCATCCCGCCTGGCGCCAGTTGTTTGCTCTGCAACGTGCGTCCAAACCCGTCACTGCACGTCAGGCTGATGCGGATCAGGGGTTGGTATTCATCGGTAGGGGAAGGGTAGCGGTCGGCTTGTAAGACCACGGCGTGTACAGGCTCACGGTGCGCTGCCTGCATCAACTGGCTCAATTGCAATTGGTGCGGGTCTTCAAGGTCAAGCGTGGCCGCCTGTGCACTGGCGCGAATATACCCGTTGGGCAGCACGTAACCTTGAGTGATCCACTCAGGGCGAAGTGCGGCCTGTGCAATCTGCCCCATCCAGCTGAAGGGCGTGTAGAAGCTGGCGCTGGCGGCCTGTTGCAGTGCCTGTTGAGGATGCCCGATGGCGTACTCCGGGCTGTCGTCAGCCGGTCGGCGGTAGTCCGACAACGGGTTAAACCCCACGGGTTGACCCAACTCCCGGCCAAAATAACTGTTGACCTGCGACTGCCCGAAGGCATCGTACCGGGCTTGCTGTTGAGTGCCTTGCGGGTCGGTAATCAGGACGGGCAATTGCAGTCGGTAATCGTACTGGGCTGTGGTGCGGCAGCCATCGGGCGTCTTGACCGAAACAATCTGGCACGCGTACCGATCATGCTCAAGTGTGGTGACCCCGTGACTCTCGGTCGGACGTACCCCGTAGGCACGGTAAAAGCCGTGGGCCGGGTGATACAGCGTGAAGTTTTTCCTGATCGACCACAGCGTTACCGCACTGTTGTTGTCCGGCAAAAACAGTTCGGCGCGATGGTAATGCGCCTCGGTGAGCGCGTGAGTCAGATCAAAAGCACCGGCACCCGGCAACGTCGGAAGGTCCTCATAGGCCTTGAGTGCCTCGTCGTCCAGCTCGGCGGTTTCAACGTGATCCACCAGGGCCAGAAAGTCAGCCGTGCCCGCGGGGTACGGCAAGGCCGTTTGCACGTTGTGATAATGCTGCACCGACAAACCGCTCAGTGTGCGTTGTGCCTGCGGGTTCAAAGGCCCCTCGCTGCCTTGATCGATAAACGTCTCGTAACGGATTCGCTCCGAAGACAGCCTGTTCGCAGCACTGCCTTTGGCCAACACCAGGGCGTTGGTGCGCTGGCGATACGGCACACGCAGGCGCCACCGTTGGGGTTGGTCAAGGTGTATGAACTGCGCCAGTGACTCCGTCAGGTAAAACGACTGCTGCGACGCATCATGGGTGTCTTGCCACCACTGAGTCTGATAAGGATCGGTGAACGGTGACGGATCGTCCGGGGTTTTGCGGCGCGCGTAATAGACCGTCACACCATGGGTCAGGCTGCCATACGCATCCCAGCGCAAATGGATGCTGTGTTGGCAGGCCGGGTCGTCCCGTTCGCGTTCATAGCGATAACTGATGGACTCCACGGGCAGGGGCAGCATGGAGTCGCGCCCGTTTACCTGGCGCACCAGATAACGTTGCTGGCTGACCGAAAAAGGCACCGCGTTGGCCGCCGGATCCCGCGCCGCGTACACCTCCTGACGCACCTGCGTGCCCGTCAGCGCATGGTTGATGTCCTTGAGCAACGGCGCGATGTCGGTTGCGACCAGCAGCGTGTCATCTGTCTGGCCGGGCAGGAGGCGGCTGACAAGCGTATAGCCCAGAGGCTGAGCAAGCGGATCGAGGTCGAAGTAGTCGCGGCGCACCATGTCGGTGCCCTTGCCGGTGTGGAACCACGTTTTGCGCAGCACGGCTTGAGTGTGGGCCGCAGTGGCCGTGTCACTGCCCGAGATATCCGAATCTGTTTCAAGCAATAACCCGAACCCCTGAAATTTACGCTCATTACCGTTATAGAACCCTTCGCGGTATTTAAAGCGGCGGGTCAGACGATTGCCTGTGATGGCGTCGATGTGCTGTTGCTCCGTCACAACGTGCAGGGGGATCGGCACACCGCAGATGGGAGGCCGGCCCTCACGAGCACGCTGTTGTTTCTCATCCAGCCATTCTTGAGCGCTGCTGCGGTATGTCAGCAGCCCCCTGGCGCCCATGTTGTTGTCCGTGCCAACGAGCAAATACGGCTTGGCGCTGACGAAGTCATAACGCCAATGTTGGGGCGTCGCATGGGGCATTGACACGATCAGGCTGGTACAGCCCAGCCCCTGAAGGTCCGCGACACTGACCGTGCAGCCGTTGTCGTACATCAGGTTCTGGGGCCAGGGCAATCGAACAGGTGTAGCCACCAGCCCCGTACCGAACAGGTTCATGAAAATCAACGCATGGGCAGGCTCCAGGTACACCAGGTCGGTGGCACCTGAACCGTCAATGTCTGCGAGCAAAACCCGTGCAGCATCGAACTCGGCATAACTGAAGGGCAGGGTCGCAAAGACAAACCCCTTGCCGAAACGTCCATGGCCCAGATTCGGCCAACATTTGATTTCATTGTGGCGAATGCGGATCAGATGCTGCTGACCACTGCCCAGCATATCGCTGAAGGCCACCACTTCGGTACGGCTGGAACGGCTCAGTGAGGGCAAGGCGTCGTCATCCGGCACATGCGCGACATCCCGCCCCGATTCAAAGCCATCCTCGGCCTGATTCAGGTAGAGCCTGACACTGCGCGGGCCGATCAACGCCAGGTCGGGAGCGCCATTGCCGATCAAGTCGGCGAGTTGCCCCTGGGGGTGGAAAAACTCGACCGGCAGCGCGGCAAATGAGGCGAAGCTGGACCAGCGTCGTCGTGCGTTCAGGGTGAAAAAGCCGCTCATGGCGGGCTGGGCGATGATCCATTCCAGCTGACCGTCGCCATTGAGATCTGCCAATGTCTGGCGCAATGACTCGCGGTCCGTGGCAATCGGCATCTGCGGCAACGTGCGTAAGGGCCCGTACTGAACCGCGTTCGGCTGAGGGCTATCGGGGTCTCTGACAGGCTCACGGTAATGCCATGAGCGATTCTGGCTGTACAACACCCCCGGCATGCCGTCGCTGTACAGGTCCACCAACTGATAATCCTTGCCATCGCCGGGGCCTTGCAGCGCGGCAAAAGGCGCGAACTGCCCCGATTGGGGGCCCAGGGTGAACACGCTGTACGTGAACTCGACCGGTGGCCAGTAACGGGCGCTGCCTGACGGCTCGAACGCCTGACTGTGCACAGCGTTGAGCAAACGCCCACGGTGTTCGGTGGTTACATACTCAAGGAGCAATCGACGAACCGCCACCGGCTCCGGGCCCAAGGCCGCCTCATCAGGGAAGTAATGAAACATCAGGATCTGCTGGCACAGGCGCTGACTGCCCCATTCGAAACCATAGGCATAGGTGAAAAACGGATCGGGCCGCGCGCCCCATTCCTGTTGGGGCGCATAAGACGGTGCCTGACTGAAATCGAGAGGGCGTTCGCCGTAATCGAATACCAACTCGAAATGCCATTGTTTGACCGGCGGCGACGTCGTTGTCCATAAGGCCAACTGAGGCTGATGCTGGCGATTGCCGTAACAAATGCGTTGCAAATAACGTTGCGCACGGCAGTCGCGAGCCGGCGCAACGGGTGGCTCAGCCCGCTCTCGCGTGTAGTGGTAATAGATCTGTTCGCCCAGCGGGGTGAGGCTTTCTTCCAGCAGCCACTGCGCAACATGCTGTTGAACCTCAGGGTCGGTGCAACGTGCCGCCTGTGTTTTACCGAAGAGATGCAAGGTGCCGTCTGCGCCCTGGACCAACCAAAAACCACCCGGATCATGACTCGACGCCCAGTGCTCATAACGGTCAAAGGATGACTCAACGCGCGGAAAGTAACGGGTCACCGTGTACGTCGCGTCGAGTTGAACCTCATTGAACTGAGCCGTGGTCGTGGTCTCGATCACCCCTTGTGCGTTTCTCCGGGGCCACAGCTCCACCCCTGACGGGCCGATAAACCCGTCGGCGTCGGTATAGAGGGGCACGCCATTTTGGGTGTCGCGGCGGATACTGCCGGGGGGAGCGGTCCAGCCAATGCCAAAAGGCCCGTTACCCAATGTGCTGCTGTAGTTCAAACTCAACGACGGTGTGAAACCGCGTCCAGTTGAAATCGGCAGTGGAATACTAAAAGAAGCCTCACCCGTCATCCCGATGGCCCCCCATCCGGTGCCAATGCTGTGGATGGCACCGCCGCCTTTGGGCAGGGAAGGCGTAAAGACCTCAGCAGCGTTTTGTTGGGGCTGCGTCATCCTGCATGCCCCCCCAACTGTTTAGCGGTATAGCGCACATGAATAATGATGTCAGACAGGCTGCTCAGCATGGCCGACTGCGCAGCGGGGTTGGGGAATGACAACTTCCAGCCAGACACTGCACCCGTGTACTCAAAGGGCAAGTAGCGATCATCCCCTTCGAAATTAAGCGTGAATAACCCGCTGTCATTCAGTCCGGTTGAGAGCGCGATATGTTCGTTGACACGGTGGCTCGAATAGTCGAATTCACCTTTCTCTGCGGTATGGATGGTGTGATTGGTTTGCGTCAGGGTGGCGCGAATGTCTTCATAAGGGCCGAGCGTCGCTGGCAAGGTGACACTGATGCTTTTGATGCGGCGCAAATAATGGTCCGGGTAGTCAGCGTCAAACAGCGCCTTGGTGAGTTCAAACTCAACGGAACCTGTGCGCTGGAGTGTTGCGCTCATGTCGTCCCAAGAGGTGTTTCGAGTGGCATTAGGGTCTTTGGCCTTCAGGTTTCTGAGCGACACTGTTTTGGTGATTTCCATGGGCCGCGCATTGTGTTGCAGGTAAGCCACTTGCATGTTGATCAGGCTGAGCTTGAGCCCTTCACCGGCTGTCAGGCCCTGGCGATAACTGCTCCACTGGCTGGCGTGGACAAAGGTGCGGTCGGATGCTGCGCGCTCATAGTGCCAACAGGCCTGTGCGTCGAGGCACAGCGAAAGGGCCATGTCATACGCGTGCAGATAAAACGCAGAAAGCTGCGTACTCAGCCATTGGTACAGCTGAGGCGTGGTGAAGCGTTTCTCCAACAAATCAAACATCAACCTGGCTTGAGTAAGCGCGGTTTCGGCGGATTGATGTTGCAAGCGCGTGTTGTTGGCCTGTTCGCGCAAGACTTGAACTTGCTTCTTGACGTGCTCCAGTTCAAGGCGCGATTGCCCCAGTGCATGCTCCCATTCCTGATTGCGTCGATTGAACGCCTCGTTGCGGTCCAGATGGTTGGCATTGGAGCGCTTTTCATTGGCAAGCAGCTGAATGCCCGCCTGGGTGGCATAGAACCCTCCCTCTAGTCTCCAGCCGCCGGTGGACGTACCGAAAATATTGGGAACCAACATGGCCAATCCAGCCGCCGCTTGTAGCCCATAGGCCACGGTATCCAGGGCGGTACTGCGTTGAAGCTCCTGGGTGGCCTCTTGTTCATTGGCGTTTACGCCTTCTTTGATCAAATGCTCCAAGTGCGCAATGCGGCCCTCAACGATACGCTGACCTGCCATCAAGGCATCCTGATTTTTCTCATCGATAATCCGGCTCTGGACTTGTTGCTCAAGTGACAACCCCGCAAGTTGCCACACCTGTTGCTGCTGCAATTGCAGGTGTTCACTCTGATCCTGACGCTCAATGATCGACAACAGGGCATTACCAAACTGCACGACGTTTTCGACCGCCACCATCGCCAGTGCGTGAACCGTCTGGAACCGGTAATGCCCCACGTGGGCAGGTTGACGACGTACCGAGGAAGCGTCCCCGGCCATGCGTGGGCTGGCATAGAGGTTAAGCAATTGGCGAGGGGAGGCGGGTGGGGCATATAACGGGACACGCAGGGGTTTACCGGTGAGATCCAAATGATTTCGCAGATTAAATAACCGTGATTGCACTTTTTCCCAACGGGCCAACATGGCCTTGTCCGGGGGGACACATAGCAACTGCGAGTCGCTGACCCGATGGATGGCCCGCGCCAGTTTTGAGTGATCGGCCGATGACAGCTTGTCAAATTCAGCACGCTCCATTTTGCGTTCAGTCGCGCGCAATGTGTCGTCGATATGACGGGTCAGATCGCCAAGAGTGGTAGAGGCCCACGGATCAACGACCTGAACAGAAGGCTCAGGGCCCAATAATGACTGAGCACGCACGTACCATAACTTGGCCTCGTTAAGGCTCTCTGAGGTGGTTTGACGGTACGCCGCATCCCCTCGATTAAGCAAAATATCGACATACAGGGCATAGAGTGCACGTTTGAAATGCACCGGGGCACTGAGTGCAATCTGATTGGGGTCATCAGGGTTATCGTGCAGGTAGCCCATATGCGCGCTGTCTGAATTCAGTGCTGAGAGCCCCCAATAGGGTTGATCGGGTGATACCTGTGAGTGTTTGCGGGCTGGATCGAACAAGTACTTGAGCCAGGTTTCGGCTTCCGCGTAGCGTTGCTCCAGATTGAACCGATGGGCAATCAGCCACGGCATGTACAAAAACAACTCCCACAGGTATTTCCCATACGCCCCCTGAAAGTCGAGGGGAGCAAGCCCGGCACTTGAGGTCAGTGGCGGCTCACGGTGGGTGTGAGATAACGCAAAGAGCGCGGACATGTCGGCGGATGCGACCTGGGTGAGTGCGCCCCCGAGTGTCGTATTAAGTCGTATCGGCGCCCGCAATGCCCCGGGAGAGGCATTTAATTGAGCAATGGATGAGTCGCTGAAATCTATGAATTCCGCCGTACCACTCGGTGCTGAAGAGAGGCGCATAATGCAAGGCCCCTTGGTTATATCCGCCGTGTTATTTTCGTTCAATACAATCTCAAAAGCCTTGAGGGCATACCCGAGTATATTGAACCTCATGTCATCTATATTTTGTTCTCGTATCAGAACGCCATGCACAATGGGAAGTTTCTTTTTCTGGCTTATGTAGTCTGGCAGTTGTTCGGCAGTGATATTAAGTGATGTGATGAACGTTCGGCCTGCGGGCAGTTCAAATTTCCCGCCCACCAAGTTTCGACGCATGACATGGCTTTCGCCTATCAGGTGGGTATTGGTAATATGAACATGCGAGGGGTAAATAACCTCTACTTCTTTATCATGCGGTGGCAAGGTCATCACCACCTGTTTGTAGATACGCTGAAAGCGGGTGATCTTGATACGCTCCAGCAGCAGTTCATTTTCTTGGGGTAGCAGGCCAGCGGCTTGGCTGGACTCTTCAACCTTGAGTTTGGCCGAATACGTTGTGTTCTGAGTATGAAATAAATAATTAAACAACTCAGTGGAGACCATGACACCGTCGAGGATGTAGTTTTCCGAATATTGAGGCTGTCCAAAATATTGGAACGGCGCCGGCTTCGTTGGGTTTTGCGATGCCGTGGCGGATGTTAAAAAATTCTTGAACACAGTGTTCGTTTTATTGCAGGTCAGTTCAATGCTTGTGTAATCCTTGAGCAGACGTGTCGAACGGGGGTGCTTCAAATTCAAGTAGGAGTCACTCTTGAGCACGATACTGTCACTGCGGGCATTCTCAGGTGATTCAACCGTTAACCGCATGAACAACCAAAAACCGTCCTGTTGAACAACAAGCTCTACACTTTTGAATGACGGAAAACTCAGTACGGTGTGTGTTGAGAGCTCAAGACTGGAGGTGGTTTTATTGAACTTTGCACTGCCTGGCTTAGGGTCTTGAATATAGCGTTGGGTGCCTTGATAGTCCCACCTGTCAGAGCCCTTATGCGGCATCTCCTTTTTATGTATCGCCACATCAACGGCATTTATGCTGGGTGCCACAAAATTAAATTTGAACCGGTTATGACCTGCAAAAATATCCAAGTGACGACTGGCTTGAGTGGGCGCATCGCCCTGAACAATCGAGAAAAAACTGTTTAATGAATCCTTTGACAGCAGCAGCGTTACATTGAGTTTACTGTCCAGACGCACAGCATGAGAGAAATCGAAATTTTTCCCTTTCACCAATGGAAAGGTATCTGCATAAGGTTCGGTATCGGCGACCAAGCCAAAAAACAAGGAGGGCGGAGCGGTGTGCGGGTCCACCATTGCAACCGTGGTAATCGTGGATTTTATGTCTTGCATCGAGAGCTTCTGCAACCATCGGCTGGTTGCGTACTCATCGATACAGATCTGCGGGCAACTCCAGCTGCCGTCCAGTTTCAAGAACGAGTAATAGAGGCGAAGGCGGGGGTAGCGTTTGATGAAGTGCTGCATATGCTCGGGATTAAAAATATCCAATCCTTCGGCGGGGGTGCCAGCCTCATCAAGAGCAGACAGGGGTTGACTGCATTGCGCCCAGACCACGAACAAGCGATCGTTGAAATACACCGGACGAATGCTTTGGTCCGGAATGTCATAGGAGGCGGGGATGGGGAGCTTTCGCCAATCTGACCATGCAGTGGGCGCTGAGGCGTCCATGGCGGATGGGTTGGCACCGGTAGAGCCGGCACCATTTTGTTTAGCCAGGGCCAAGGAACGCCAATAAAAAGCATTTTCCCCGTTGGACTTGCCAACCAGATAATAGCGGCTCTGAGCCATACTGTTGGCGTCACCGTCCACGTAACCATTGACCGTGCGAATCTGTGCCAACTCCTCAAACCGCCCCAGATAGCGGTTGACCGCGGCATTAATATGGCCGGGTTGCAAGTTGGTTTGGCTAATATCGCTTTCTAACTGTTGAAAGCTGTCGGTCTTGTCAATACGCAGGTGAGGGCTGATGTAATTGGCAGGAAAATGACGCAATTGTTGATGCGCGTGCCAAAGGGAGTAGGAATGAAGGCTGTTATCCCAAGTGGACTTCTGTGCATCGTTCATCCCGACCTGTTCGTACCCCGGTTCGAAACCCAACGCGATGTTATTGATGTATTGCTGAAGGCTGTTGATCGCACTTGAAACGCGACTGGTCATGACCGCCTGACTGACTTGAACATGGCGGTCTCAAGGAGCAAGTGCAACAGTCAGTTAATTTTCTGAGCTTGCTAAGCGAAACAATCCCGCTTCCAAAACATCGTTATCAATGGGCGTCTGACCGAACCGAGCTTACCTGACTAAGCACAA
>NZ_JYKY01000038.1 GCF_001042985.1 Pseudomonas lundensis | reverse complement strand
ACGAGGTCGGAAGGCGTTAAAGCAAAGGGAGCAGCGGGACGGGCCATTTGTACAATCAGTCCATGACGTTGGGTCATCACTTTACCGTCGCCTTGATGGATAGTCGAACTAACCGCTCAGGACACTAAGTGGCACATATTTTCTCTATGTTGGTATCAGTATGCTATCGGGGGCATTGTAAGCTTGCTGCCGCCTGATTAGACTGCGCCAAATCCGTACGCACAGCCCTTTTAAGGACTCATATGATCAAGAAATGCTTGTTCCCAGCAGCCGGCTACGGCACTCGCTTTTTGCCAGCGACCAAAGCCATGCCTAAAGAAATGCTGCCGGTGGTGAACAAGCCACTGATCCAGTACGGCGTTGAAGAAGCACTCGACGCAGGCCTGAACGAAATCTCCATCGTCACAGGTCGTGGCAAGCGCGCCCTTGAAGACCATTTCGACATCAGCTATGAGCTGGAAAACCAGATCAAGGGCACCGATAAAGAGAAATACCTGGTCGGCATCCGTCGCCTGCTGAGCGAATGCTCGTTCTCTTACACCCGTCAAACCGAAATGAAAGGGCTGGGTCACGCTATCCTGACCGGCCGTCCACTGATCGGCGACGAACCCTTTGCCGTGGTCCTGGCGGACGACCTGTGCGTGAACCTGGAAGGCGACGGCGTGTTGACCCAGATGGTCAAGCTGTACAACCAGTACCGCTGCACCATCATTGCCATCCAGGAAGTTGACCCGCAGGAAACCAACAAGTACGGCGTCATCGCCGGTGACCTGATTGGTGATGACCTGTACCGCGTGCGCAACATGGTTGAGAAACCAGCGCCCGAAGATGCACCTTCGAACCTGGCGATTATCGGTCGTTACATCCTCACCCCGGACATCTTTGATCTGATCAAGCAAACCGAGCCAGGCAAAGGTGGCGAAATCCAGATTACCGATGCGCTGATGAAGCAGGCGCAAAACGGCTGCGTGATTGCGTACAAATTCAAAGGCAAGCGTTTCGATTGCGGCGGTGCGGAAGGCTACATTGAAGCCACCAATTTCTGCTTCGAAAACTTCTACAAAACCGGCAAGGCTTACTAAGAAACACGAGCGTGCTGACTGCTTCAAGGGAAAGCCACCTACGGGTGGCTTTCTCGTTTTCCGATTTCAGTCATCCTCGGCGCTGGTCAATCGCGCCGCAGGGATTATGCTGATGGACTGCTCAGGAGATAGTGATGTCCTACGAATTTGATTTGTTTGTGATTGGGGCCGGGTCCGGCGGTGTACGCGCTGCCCGTTTTGCAGCCGGGTTTGGTGCCAAGGTGGCCGTGGCGGAAAGCCGCTATTTGGGCGGCACGTGCGTCAATGTGGGGTGTGTGCCTAAAAAGCTGCTGGTCTACGGCGCCCACTTTGCCGAAGAGTTCGAGCAGGCGTCAGGCTTTGGCTGGACACTGGGTGCTTCCAGCTTCGACTGGTCCACGCTGATTGCCAACAAAGACCGTGAAATCAATCGTCTCAATGGTATCTACCGCAACTTGCTGGTTAACAGTGGTGTTACGTTGCTGGAGGGCCACGCCACCTTGACCGGGCCGAACGAGGTGCTGGTCAATGGTCAGCGGCACACGGCTAAACACATCCTCATCGCCACCGGTGGCTGGCCGCAGATCCCCGAGATCCCGGGGCATGAACACGCCATCAGTTCGAACGAAGCGTTCTTTCTCAAGGCGCTGCCAAAGCGCGTGCTGGTTGTGGGCGGAGGCTACATTGCCGTCGAGTTTGCGGGGATTTTCCAAGGGTTGGGCGCCGAGACGTCTCTGCTGTATCGCGGCGAGATGTTCCTGCGCGGTTTTGACGGCTCCGTGCGCAAACATTTGCACGAAGAGCTCCTCAAGCGCGGCATGGACGTGCAGTTCAACGCCGATATCGCGCGAATCGACAAGCAGCCCGATGGCAGCCTGAAAGCCACGCTAAAAGACGGTCGTGTGCTTGAAGCCGATTGCGTGTTCTATGCGACGGGGCGCCGGCCGATGCTTGACAACCTTGGTCTGGAAACCACGGGCGTCAAACTCGACAAGCGCGGCTTCATTAACGTCAATGACCTGTACCAGACCGATGAACCTTCGATTCTGGCCATTGGCGACGTCATTGGCCGTGTGCAATTGACGCCTGTTGCACTCGCAGAAGGCATGGCCGTGGCGCGCCGTTTGTTCAAGCCTGAGCAATACCGCCCGGTGGATTACAACATGATCCCGACGGCCGTATTCAGCCAGCCCGCTATCGGAACCGTCGGTTTGAGTGAGGAGCAAGCCCTCGAGGATGGGCATCAGGTGCAGATCTTCGAAAGCAGTTTCCGCCCGATGAAACTGACGATGACCGATTGCCAGGAACGCACGTTCATGAAGCTGGTGGTTGATGCCGAAACGGACAAAGTGTTGGGTTGCCATATGGTCGGTCCCGAAGCGGGGGAAATTGTGCAGGGCTTGGCCATTGCCATGAAGGCTGGCGCAACCAAACAGCACTTTGACGAAACCATTGGTGTCCATCCCACGGCGGCCGAAGAGTTTGTCACCATGCGCACGCCCACCAAGCGCTAATCGAATGCGTAGAGAGACTGCTGCGGGCGTCGCGCCATGCTCGCCGCAGTCACTCAACACGATGCGCATCCCGCGCGCCGTACATATCAACCACCGCTGTGTGCATGCACTCATGAACGATCCTTCAGCAACTGAGGCATAACTCAACGCTGACGGATAACCCCCATGAAACCCTTACCCAATCGAGTGCGGCGCCAATTGGCTACAGGCCAATGCTGTCTACCCGGATCTAAGCCCGGACTTTCTGAGTGCCGATGATGCCGCGCGGCATGTTCATCAGCAGATCAGGCATGAGGGGCCAGTGCATCCATACCCGCCGGGTACCGTGTGGTTGCGGTGTACCACATTCATCGGGGGCAGCCGTCACAGTTATGGCCTTCTGCCGAAGAAGAGCAGTTATATCGCAACATGCTCGAACCTCATGAGCGGTGCGCCGCCATTGAGGAACGTCAGTGTGCGCAAACGCACTATTTTTCAGCGCACGAGGGTGCGCTGATCAAGTACGCGCCGAGTGGGTCAGAGCATGAAGGCAGGTTGATGGAGAGGATCACGCCTCGGGCGGATCAGCTGCAGCACCCTCGAAAAATGCCCTACACATGAAATTGCGTGCCAATGCCCTGAAGCCCAGCGAATACATCAGTCAGGTGGCGCGTGCGGGTGCGCTGCAAGTGCTGGAGGGCAGTGCGGCGTGGGGGGAGCCGGGAAGGGTGACGTCGACCTGGAAGGTTGCCGTGCCAACGACCGCCCCTGCCGGCCCCGGGAATTCTTTACCGGCAACACCGGAATAACCGGCCTCTATCCGCTCAGCCCTCATTAAAGGAGCGCTGAGCGTCTTCGGCAGCGCTTCGCCGGGTGATTACTCGTCGGTCGGGGCTGGTGTCACAGGCGTTTCGGCGTCTTTGAGTGCCTTGAGCGTCTCCAGTGCCGCTTCTGCTTTCATGGCGCGCATCGTCAAGGCTGTCACGGCGTGTTGAGTGTCGGCCTGGGCTTTTTTGAGCGCTTCGCCTTCATGGGTCGCCACACGCAGCCGCTCTTGAAGCAGGGTGCGCTCGCCCTCCAGCTGGCTCACCTGATGACTCAATTGCTGGTTGTGTTGTCCCAGCTTTTTCTGCTGTTCGTTGACCTGATGGATTTCCTTGGCCAGTGCACGGTTCTCACTGAGCACGCGTTCGTTATCGCGGTGCAATTGTGTGATTTCATCCTGTCGTACAAGGGCACTTTGCTGTGCCTGGCGCAGTTCCATTTGCACCTGTTGCAACTGGCCTTCATGGCGTCGCTGGTCTTGCTCGCGCTGCTCTTTGGTAGCGCTGCGGTAATGCTCAAGTGCATCGCGCGCATGGAGGTGTTTTTCTTCCAGTGAACGGATCTGCTCATCACGGTCTTTGAGGCGCAATTCAAAATCGCTGCACGCTTGATTGAGGGCCGCATTGCGCGTCTGTTCGGTCTGCAGCATGGAGCGCGTGGACTCCAGGTTGGCGCTTTCCTGATGCAAGGCCGTCGCCTGAATTTCGAGATCCTGTTGTAGCCCGGACAGCGTCTGCTGCGCTTCAGACAATTGGGCCTGCAGCTGTGTTTTCAGCTGTTCGTACTGCGCCTGGGCGCGATCAATCGGTTCTTGTGCTTGCTCTTGCAGCCGATGGGCGAGGCGGGTGACCAGTTCTGCCAGCTCATCCCCCAGCGCTTCATGGGATACGCCACGACGGCTATCGCTGTCATCCAGCTCCTTCAAATACCGGTGAATGGTGGTTTTGGAGCCGGTATTACCCATCTCGATTCGTACGGCATCAATGCTCGGGTGTTCACCACGGGCCAGGATTGCCGCGCGTGCAATTTGCACCACTGCTTTGTTTACGCCGCCGCGAGCCATGGGTCTCTCCTACGATTATGTACTGTGGTATGTATCATGTAATTGCATACTATATTAATTCTATTTTTCTGTCATATTTTATGATTTTTCAGGCGGGATATACTGGTATTATCCCGTACTAGAGGCCGTTTTGTGATGTTTGGGCCTGTTTCCAGTACGCCAACGCGAGAGATACCCCCCATGAGCGATCTGGATCGCTATCTGAACGCGGCCACCCGCGACAACACGCGACGCAGTTACCGCGCCGCCATCGAACACTTCGAAGTGACCTGGGGCGGTTTCCTGCCCGCCACCAGCGACAGCGTGGCGCGCTACTTGGTCGCGCATGCCGGCCAGCACTCGATCAACACCTTGAAATTACGCCTGTCGGCCATCGCTCAGTGGCACAACAGCCAGGGCTTTGCCGACCCGACCAAAGCGCCGGTGGTGCGTAAAGTCTTCAAAGGCATACGCGCACTACACCCGGCGCAGGAAAAACAGGCAGAACCCCTGCAATTGCGGCACCTGGAGACAGTGATTGATTGGCTCGAAAGCGAAGCGCAAACCGCACAGGCCAATGCTGACCAGCCCGGCTGGCTGCGGGCGCGTCGCGACACTGCGCTGATACTGCTGGGGTTTTGGCGGGGCTTTCGCAGTGACGAGCTGTGCCGCTTACAAGTTGAGCACGTGCAAACGGTAGCGGGTTCGGGGATCACCCTGTATCTGCCGCGCAGTAAAGGAGACCGAGACAACCTCGGCAAAACCTTCCAGACCCCGGCATTGCTGCGCCTGTGCCCGGTGCGGGCCTATATCGAGTGGCTCAACGCTTCGGCGTTGGTGCGCGGCCCGGTCTTCAGGGGAATTGATCGCTGGGGCAATCTGGGCGAAGCGGGCTTGCACGCCAACAGTGTGATTCCCTTGTTACGTCAAGCCTTGGAGCGCGCGGGGATTCCCGCCGAGCAGTACACCAGCCATTCATTGCGTCGCGGTTTTGCAACCTGGGCGCATCACAATGGCTGGGACCTTAAGTCCCTGATGAATTACGTCGGCTGGAAGGACGTCAAGTCAGCGATGCGCTATGTTGAACCGACCCCGTTTACCGGGATGAGCATTGCGGCAGAAAAACGTATCGGGCCTTGATCGGGATCAAGATGCGGGTGAGCGGGCTGGCAGAGAGTGGTATTCGGGTTTCTTCTATTAATAGAGCAACCTGATAGCCAAAACCAATCACCAGCATCAGCTTTCCCAATGAGCCAGATACAAAATGTGTTGTTAGGATTCACCCCATCAACTTTTCAACCCTGACGGAGAGTCAACGATGCCTATCATCAATAGCCAAGTAAAACCGTTCAAAGCCACCGCTTACAAAAACGGCAGCTTCGTAGAAGTGTCGGACGCCGACCTGAAAGGCAAATGGTCCGTTGTGTTCTTCTACCCGGCTGACTTCACCTTCGTTTGCCCAACCGAGCTGGAAGACCTGGCTGACAACTACGAAGAGTTCAAGAAACTCGGCGTGGAAATCTACAGCGTGTCTACTGACACCCATTTCGCTCACGCGGCATGGCACAACACCTCGCCAGCCATTGGCAAAATCCAGTACACCATGATCGGCGACCCGACGCTGACCATCTCTCGCAACTTCGACGTACTGATCGAAGAAGCAGGCCTGGCGGATCGCGGCACGTTCGTGATCAACCCTGAAGGTCAGATCAAGATCGTTGAACTGAACGACGGCGGCGTTGGCCGTGATGCTTCCGAACTGCTGCGCAAAATCAAAGCGGCTCAGTACGTGGCTGCCCACCCGGGTGAAGTGTGCCCGGCCAAATGGAAAGCAGGTGAGTCCACCCTCGCACCATCGCTCGACCTGGTCGGCAAGATCTAAGCCTGTGAGCCAGCCAAGGGCGGTGATCCGCACCTGAGTTGTCAGCAGCATCGCCCTCAAAACGCCCGGGCGAGATTCGCTCGGGCGTTTTTTTTACACAGTCTTAAACCGTTAAGGAGATCGCCCGTATGTTGGACGCCAATTTAAAAGCTCAGTTGAAGTCATACCTGGAGCGGGTCACCCAGCCGATCGAGATCGTTGCTTCCCTCGACGACGGTGCGAAATCCCGTGAAATGCATGACTTGTTGAAAGAAATCGCCAGCCTTTCCAGCCAGATCACCTTGCTGGACAACGGCACCGATGCGCGCAAGCCATCGTTCTCGTTGAATCGCCCGGGCGGTGATATCAGCCTGCGTTTTGCAGGCATCCCCATGGGCCACGAATTTACATCGCTGGTGCTGGCATTGCTGCAAGTAGGCGGCCACCCATCGAAAGCCAGTCCCGAAGTGATCGAACAAATCCGTTCATTGAAAGGTGAGTTCAACTTCGAGACGTACTTCTCGCTGTCCTGCCAGAACTGCCCGGACGTGGTTCAGGCGCTGAACCTGATGGCCGTGCTCAACCCTAATATTCGCCACGTGGCGATTGACGGCGCCCTGTTTCAGGACGAGGTCAATGATCGTCAGGTCATGGCGGTTCCCAGCGTCTACCTGAACGGTGTCAACTTTGGTCAGGGCCGCATGGGCCTGGAAGAGATTCTTGGCAAGCTGGACACCGGCGCCATTGAACGTCAGGCCGAGAAAATCAGCGCCAAAGACGCCTTTGATGTGCTGGTGATCGGTGGCGGCCCGGCCGGCGCGGCAGCGGCCATTTATGCCGCCCGTAAGGGCATTCGTACCGGCGTGGCAGCAGAGCGTTTCGGCGGGCAGGTGCTCGACACCATGGCCATCGAAAACTTTATCTCGGTGCAGGAAACCGAAGGGCCGAAACTGGCCACGGCGCTTGAAGAGCACGTCAAGCAATACGACGTGGACATCATGAACCTGCAACGCGCCGATCAATTGATTCCCGGCAAAGCTGGCGAGCTGCACGAAGTGAAATTCGCCAGCGGGGCGTCTTTGAAGGCCAAGACACTGATTCTGGCGACCGGTGCGCGCTGGCGTGAAATGAACGTGCCCGGCGAGCAGGAATACCGCAGCCGTGGCGTCGCCTACTGCCCGCACTGCGACGGGCCGCTGTTCAAGGGCAAGCGCGTGGCCGTCATTGGTGGCGGTAACTCAGGGGTTGAAGCCGCCATCGACCTGGCCGGTATCGTTGCCCACGTCACGTTGCTTGAGTTCGACACCAAGCTGCGTGCTGATGCCGTCTTGCAACGCAAGCTCAACAGCTTGCCGAACGTCACAGTGATAACTAACGCGCAAACCACAGAAGTGACCGGCGACGGGCAGAAAGTGAATGGCCTGCGTTACAAAGATCGTCAATCCGGCGAGATCCACAACGTCGAGCTCGAAGGCATTTTTGTACAGATTGGTTTGCTGCCCAACACGGATTGGCTCAAAGGCACTGTCGAATTGACACCGCGGGGCGAAATCGTGGTGGATGCTCGCGGCGAGACGTCAATTCCAGGTATTTTTGCAGCCGGTGATGTGACCACCGTGCCGTACAAGCAGATCGTGATCGCGGTAGGAGAGGGCGCCAAGGCGTCGCTGAGTGCCTTCGATCATTTGATCCGCACGTCTGCCCCTGATTAAGGGCCGGACAGAAAAAAACCCATGAGCGATCATGGGTTTTTTTTGCGTTGCTTGTTACAGGGGTGTGGGCTGAATGATCTCGACCCAGTAGCCATCAGGGTCTTTGATGAAGGCCAGGGACTTCATGCGGCCGTCGCTCAAACGCTTCTGGAAATCGACATTCAGTGTCTCGAAACGCTCGCAGGCGGCAACGATGTCCGGCACTGAAACGCAGATGTGACCAAACCCGCGCGGGTCGGTATTGCCGTTGTGGTACACAACGCTGTCGTCTGTTTCCGAACCGTGGTTGTGGGTCAGCTCCAGAATGCCGGGGATCGACTTCATCCACACCGTACGCGCGGCGTCATCGGCCGGGATCTGTGCTTTGTCGACCAGCGCCAGGAAGTACAGGCTGAACGCTGCTTCAGGGAAATCACGTTTTTCCACCAAGGAGAAACCCAGAACGCGGGTGTAAAAATCCAGGGATTTCTCGATGTCCTTGACGCGCAACATGGTGTGGTTAAACACAAAATTTTGGGTAGCGCTGTCTGGCGTAGCCGTAACGCCGGGAATGTTGTTCAGTTCTTGCAGGCTCATGAACCCTCCGAAGGTGTTGCTTGGATGATTGGTCGCTACGGTGAGCGTGATGAGGGGAATGATACGGAATGTGACGCCATGCGCCAAACCGGATTCAGGGCCGGGGGGCAGATAGCCGTGATGATTGACAGCGCGCACTCGATAAATTCGAGGCAAAAAGAAGCCCGCCGAAGCGGGTATGGGGCGCTAGTCCTTTAGCAGCCTTCATCCTGAAACCTGCGGTGTGAAAAAATTGTGAATATTGATGCGCCTGCGACTATCGGACCGGTCTGCCGGCTGAACGGTCTGCGCACGATCGGCCCTCGGGCGAATACGCTGTGTAGAGGCAGACGCCGAATAAATCGCCAAAAAAAGCCCTGACGAACAGGGCTTTTGGATGAAGGGTCAGGTTCTCACCCAGCTTTCTACCGTTGATGCGCCGTACTGTTCTTTCCAGGCTTTGAGCCCGCGGTGGTTACCGCCTTTGGTTTCAATCAGTTCACCGGTATGCGGGTTGTGGTAGACCTTTACGACACGGGCTTTGCGCTGTTTAGGGGCCGTCGAAACCTTTGATGTCACCGGGTGAGGATCAAGAATCGCAATGATGTCGCGCAAATTCTTATTGTAGGACTTCATCAATCCTTGAAGTTTTTGCTCGAATTCAATCTCCTTTTTTAAACCGGCATCATTTTTCAAGGCCTCCAACTGCGCCATTTGTTCTTGCAGCGCCTTTTCAGCGGCGCGAAACTCGGCAAGTCTGCTCAAAGTCATTACTCCGATCGTGGGTTCGGTATGTACCTAACCGATGTGTAGAAAGAAAGATGGGCAACATAAGGTAGACAGGGCAGTATTTCATCCGTTCTTTGACAATGACTGCCCAGTAACACAACTATTCGGACGACCTGGATTCGGTCAAAAAAATTGTAGTTGTTAATCTGCAAACTGCCACACACCACACGCAGTTAGTACGAAGGGTTCAATTAAGGCTGATAAACGATCGCCCCTCTAAGTTTTTCGGGCCGGTCGCTCGCGCAAAGACACGATGAACTGGTCCGCCGGTAACGGGCGCGCAAACAGATAACCCTGTAAAAACGCCACACCCCGGGCCGCCAGATACTGGCTTTGTTCTTCGGTTTCAATCCCTTCAGCGACAACGCCCAGGCCCAGTTTTGCGCTGAGCTCAATAATGGCGTCGAGAATATGAATGGACAGCGCATCGGCACCAATCATGGCGACGAAACTTTGATCTATCTTCAGGTAATCGACATTGAATTCGTGCAGGTAGCCCAGACTGGAATGTCCGGTACCAAAATCATCAATGGCAATCATCACCCCTAATTCATGAAGTTGGGCGAATAAGCGGTGCGTCAATTCGCTGGGCACGATTAATTCGCGCTCCGTTAACTCCAGTACCAGTTTGATATGCCCTGGCGCAAACGCTTTAAGGAACGTCCTGCAATCTTCAACCAGTTCCAGATCCTGGCAGTGACGCGCCGTGATATTGAACCCGATATGAAACCCCGGCTCCATGCTAGTGGCATGTGGCGCCAGTAGCTTTGCTGTTTGCTGCATCAAAGATCGCGTCATAGGCACGATAAGCCCGGAGTGTTCGGCAAACGGTATAAACAAATCAGGGCGCACCAAACCTTCTCGTGGGTGTTGCCAGCGCATCAATACTTCCGCGCCCGCCCACTGTCGGTCATCAGCCCGCACGATGGGCTGAAAGAAAGGAATGAATTCTCCGGCCTCCAGCCCACGCTGAAGTTCATGGCTGGGAGACGACGCGCGCTTTTGCAACCAGCGAACGGTGCCCGCCGAGACCACGCCCAAAAAGATCATTAAGGCGATCAATCCGGGGTATTCCATAAACGCAAAACGCCACACCTCGCCGTCGCTGAAACCGGCCACGACGCGGTAAGGGTATTGCGCAGAGGGCAAGCTGACCTGCGCCACCGGATAGTCAGGCACAGGCGTTGTGCGAGCGACCCCATAGCGATCTATCCAGGCGTCGCCCACTTGCAGCAATAACAGGGTTTTATGATTGATCAGCCCCAACACATTGACCAGGTGAAAACCATAAAGGCTGACCAACACGCCTTGATGGTCTTTCTGTTTGCGCAAGATCAACAGCGGTTCATTCGGGGTGACCGGGTTGCCCGACATCAACCACAATCGACCTGCCACGTAATTTTCCGGGTTGACGGTTTCTTTGAAATTGCCAAACAAGGAAGAGCAATACAGCTGGTTGTCCCACACCAGATTGACTGAGCGGACAAAGGGACGACGAGTGACTTGATCGCGCAGGGCCAGTTCGACCTGGGTGCATTCCTGGCCGGATAAGGGCAACACCACGTCGGTGGCCAGTGCCGCGTTATCGAGCATCTGGTCGAATTGCCTGACCGCTTCGGTGACGGTCTGTTTAGCCACCAGCTTGAGTGAGCGGTCAGCCTGCCAGGCGATGATGAACAGGCCCAGCACCACGGGCAGTAAACCACTGAGCACAACCAACGCGTAACGCTCTGTCCATCTGCGGGTCAACTTCAGCGTCAAAGGCATTCAGGTTCCTGCACAGACAAAGGGCTATAAATAGAAAGAAGGTGGGCCGTAATAGGAAAAGGCTAGCATTGGTACGCCACAAATTCACGCGTGGCGGGGACAAACCTGATTACGCCATGTAGAATCCGCTTACGCATACAAGAATAATGACTTCTGCAAGCAGAAGCCCCGCCCGCACGAGATGGGTCGACATGAAGATATTCGGGTTCCAACTGATTCACGGTGATTTCCTTGCGCGCAGTGTACGTGGCATCTCCTGTGCGCCGCCTGACAGCCTCTGCATTCTTAGCAAATAACCCTACGTTAATTCTAAAAATGACCATGATGAGGCGCCAAAATGGCTGATCTATACGAAAACCCAATGGGTCTGATGGGCTTTGAATTCATCGAGTTCGCATCCCCTGTGCCGAATACCCTCGAACCCATTTTTGAAATCATGGGTTTCACCAAAGTCGCTACCCATCGCTCCAAAGCTGTACACCTGTACCGTCAGGGCGACATCAACCTGATCCTCAATAATGAGCCTCACAGCGTAGCCTCCTACTTTGCTGCCGAACACGGCCCGTCCGTGTGCGGCATGGCCTTTCGCGTGCGCAATGCGCAGCAGGCGTATGCCCGTGCCCTTGAGCTGGGCGCACAACCCATTGAAATCCCGACCGGCCCAATGGAGCTGAACCTGCCCGCGATCAAGGGCATCGGCGGTGCGCCGCTGTACCTGATCGACCGCTATGGCGAAGGCAGCTCGATCTATGACATCGACTTCGTGTTCATTGAAGGCGTGGACCGTCATCCAGTGGGGGCGGGCCTGAAAATCATCGATCACCTGACCCACAACGTGTACCGCGGCCGCATGGCGTACTGGGCTAACTTCTACGAAAAACTGTTCAACTTCCGTGAGATTCGTTACTTCGACATCAAGGGTGAGTACACCGGCCTGACTTCCAAGGCCATGACCGCCCCGGACGGCATGATCCGCATCCCGTTGAACGAAGAGTCGTCCAAGGGCGCAGGGCAGATCGAAGAGTTCCTGATGCAGTTCAACGGCGAAGGCATCCAGCACGTGGCATTCCTCAGCGATGACCTGGTCAAGACCTGGGACGCACTGAAGAAAATCGGCATGCGTTTCATGACCGCGCCACCAGACACCTACTACGAAATGCTTGAAGGCCGCTTGCCCAACCATGGCGAGTCGGTAGAGGCCCTGCAATCTCGCGGGATCTTGCTCGACGGCTCGTCCGACAAGGGCGACAAGCGCTTGCTGCTGCAAATCTTCTCCGAAACCCTGATGGGCCCGGTGTTCTTCGAGTTCATCCAGCGCAAGGGCGACGACGGTTTTGGCGAAGGCAACTTCAAAGCCCTGTTCGAATCCATCGAACGCGATCAGGTGCGTCGCGGTGTTTTGACCGCAGACTGATCCTGACACCTAAAAAAACGCCCGCCCGATCATTCGGCCGGGCGTTTTTTTTGAGGCTAAAACAATCCGGCAGCGATGTTGATCGAGAACCCCAGCACAGCGGTATTGAACAAAAACCCCAGCAGCGAATGCCCCAGCACGGCTTTTCGCATCTCGCGGGTGGCAATCGCTACGTCGGCGGTTTGTACCGCCACGCTCAGCGTGAACGAGAAGTAGAGAAAGTCCCAGTAATCGGGGTCCAGCTCCCCCTCAGGAAAGCGCAGGGCAGGCTCCGGCCCCTCGTGGTTATAGAACAGCCGGGCGTAGTGCAGGCTGAAAATAACCCCGATCATCAACCACGACCCGACGATGGTCATGCCGGTAAACGCGTAGTGCATGGCCTGATCGGCGTTGCTGAGTTTGCTGTTGCCGGAAAGCTCAAGGGTGATCGCCGCCAGGCTGGCCAATGCCGCCACACAGACCGTGAACAGCACCATGCTGGCATTTTCGTCTTCGACCTCTGCCGTACGTTTGACATCGCAGGCTTTAGCGCGAATGACCAGCCACAGCGTCAACGCCAGGTACAGCCAGACACCGACATTCCAGCCCAGTAAAAATTGTGTGGTCAGGGTCGCGGCGGGGGCGAAAATCCCGACCGCCACCCCCAGAACAGTGGCAGCGGTCAGGCGAGGGTGAGTGCGTGCAAGGTGCGGCATAAACAGTCCCTGTAACGAGGTATTGCTGAACCTTAGCACGCGCCGTCGACGCTTAATCGGCTCGCGGTGTTCTTCTCACCCGTTTCATGACCACCACAAAGAAGACCGGCACGAAAACCACCGCCAGCGTGGCCACGATCATGCCGCCAATGACGCCCGTACCAATGGCCTGTTGACTGGCGGAGCTCGCACCGGTGGCGATGGCCAGCGGTACGACGCCGAGAATGAAGGCCAGCGAGGTCATCACAATCGGGCGCAGACGCAAGCGCGCCGCCTGTACGGTTGCATCCACCAAATCATGGCCTTCGTCATACAAGGTCTTGGCGAACTCGATGATCAGGATCGCGTTCTTGGCTGACAGGCCAATGATCGTGATCAACCCCACCTTGAAGAACACGTCATTGGGCATCCCCCGCAACGTCACTGCCAGCACCGCGCCCAATACGCCCAGAGGCACAACCAGCAGGACCGCCGTGGGAATCGACCAGCTTTCATACAGGGCTGCCAGGCACAAGAACACCACCAACAAGGACAGCCCCAGCAGGATCGGCGCCTGTGCGCCGGAGATTTTTTCTTCCAGCGACAGACCGGTCCATTCCATGCCCATGCCAGCAGGCAGCTGTGCGACCAGGCGCTGGATCTCGATCATCGCTTCGCCGGTGCTGTGGCCAGGGGCCGCTTCGCCGGAAATGCTGATGGCCGGATAACCGTTGTAGCGCGTCAACTGCGAGGCACCCTGAATCCAGCGGGCTTGGACAAAGGCCGACAACGGCACCATCTTGTCGAGGTTGTTACGCACATTGATCTTGAGCAGGTCTTCAACCTGACTGCGCTGATCGCCCTCGGCCTGCACCACCACGCGCTGCATGCGCCCCTGATTCGGGAAGTCATTGACGTAAGCCGACCCCACTGCCGTGGACAACACGTTCCCGATATCGGCAAAGGAAATGCCCAATGCATTGGCGCGCTTGCGGTCCACCTCCAATTGCACCTGGGGGCTCTCGGCCAGCGCGCTTTCACGCACATTGGTCAGCACAGGGCTTTTCTCGGCCAAGGCCAGCAGTTCAGTGCGCGCTTGCATAAGCACGTCGTATCCGACGCCACCACGGTCTTGCAGACGGAACTCAAAACCGCTCGAGGTGCCCAGCCCGCTGACGGGCGGCGGCAGGATGGCAAATGCCACGGCATCCTTGAGGTCGCTGAACGCGGCATTGGCACGGTCCGCGATTGCTGATGCCGAATCTTTGGTGCCGCGCTCGGACCAATCTTTCATGGTCGTGAATGCCAGTGCGGCGTTCTGGCCGTTACCGGAGAAGCTGAAGCCCAGAATCATCGTGGTGTTGCCCACGCCTGGTTCACGGGCGTTATGCGCCTCGATTTGTTCGGCCACCTTGATCGTGCGCACCTGGCTGGCACCCGGCGGCAACTGGATGTCGGTGATGGTGTAGCCCTGATCCTCGACCGGCAAAAATGAAGAGGGCAGACGCGTAAAGCACACCACCAGGATCACCAGCAGGGCGCCGTACACCAGCAGGTAGCGCCCGCTGCGCTTGATCACGTGCACCACCCAGTGCTCATAACCTTGGGACATCCGCTCAAAGCGCGCGTTGAACCAGCCAAAGAAGCCGCCCTTGGCATGGTGCTCGCCCTTGGCGATGGGTTTGAGCAGGGTTGCGCACAACGCTGGGGTCAGCGACAGCGCCAGGAACGCCGAGAACAGGATCGAGGTGGCCATCGACAGCGAGAACTGCTGGTAAATCACCCCCACAGAGCCCGGCATGAACGCCATCGGGATAAACACCGCCACCAACACCAGGGTGATACCGATGATTGCACCGCTGATCTGGGTCATGGCCTTGCGTGTGGCTTCGCGCGGGGACAGCCCCTCGGTCACCATGATCCGCTCGACGTTTTCCACCACCACAATGGCGTCGTCCACCAGAATCCCGATGGCCAGCACCATGCCGAACATCGTCAGCACGTTGATCGAGAAACCGAGCACCAGCATGGCGGCAAACGTGCCCATCAGGGCGACCGGCACCACCAGTGTCGGGATCAGCGTGTATCGGATGTTCTGCAAAAACAGAAACATCACGGCAAACACCAGCACCATCGCCTCGACCAGGGTGTACATCACCTTGGTAATCGAGACTTTGACGAAGGGCGATGTGTCGTACGGGATGGTGTATTCAACGCCTGCCGGGAAGTAGCGACTCAATTCGTCCATCTTGGCGCGAATCAGGGTGGCAGTGCTCAGGGCATTGGCTTCGGGCGCCAGTTGCACGCTGAAGGCGGTGGCGGTCTTGCCATTGAGGCGAGTGCCGTACTGGTATTCCTGACTGCCGATTTCAACCCGCGCCACGTCGCGCACACGCACGGTATACCCGTCCGGGTTAGCCCGCAGCACGATGTCGCCAAACTCTTCAGGGGTCGAAAGTTGGCCTTTGACCAGCACTGTGGCAGTGATCTCCTGGGTCGGGCGGCCCGGCAAATCACCGATGCTGCCCGCCGAGACCTGCGCGTTCTGATTGGCAATCGCCTGATTGACGTCTGCCGGGGTCAGGTGAAAGCCGATCAGCTTCTGCGGATCGATCCAGATGCGCATGGCCCGTTCGGCGCCATAGAGCTGGGCCTTGCCCACGCCTTCGATCCGCTTGATTTCGTTCATCACGTTGCGGGCAAGGTAATCACTGAACGCGACCTCGTCCAGCGGGCTGTTATGGGCCGTGAGCGTCACCAGCATCAAAAAGCCGGACGACACTTTCTCGACCTGTAGCCCTTGCTGCATCACCGCTTGAGGCAAACGGGACTCAACGGCCTTAAGGCGGTTTTGTACGTCGACCTGCGCCATCTCCGGGTCAATGCCAGGCTTGAACGTGGCGGTGATGGAGGCACTGCCCAGGCTGCTCTGGGATTCGAAATACATCAGGCCATCCGTGCCGTTGAGCTCTTGCTCAATCAGGCTGACCACGCTTTCGTCCAGCGTCTGGGCAGACGCGCCGGGGTACACCGCATAGACCTCAACCTTGGGCGGTGCAACGTTGGGGTATTTCGCGACAGGCAATTGCGGGATGGCCAACGCCCCCGCCAGCAGAATGAACAACGCGACGACCCACGCAAAAATGGGCCGATCGATAAAGAACTGCGGCATGCTCACCGATCCGTGGACTGTACGAGGGGAAGTGCGGGGTCATCGATTTGCACCTGTTCGCCCGCTCGGGCATGTTGCAGGCCTTCGATGACAATGCGGTCGCCGGCTTTCAGGCCACCGTTGACGATCCAGCGATCGTCCTGTGCGTTACCCAACTGCACGGGTTGTTGCTTGATGCGATTGTCCGCTTCCACCAGCAGCACCTGCGCCACTCCGGCGCTGTCACGCAAGATGGCGCGCTGCGGCACGCTGATGCCTTGTTGGTTAAAGGCCTGCTCCAGGCGCACGCGCACAAAGCTGCCGGGCAACAGGTCGTTATCCGGGTTCGGAAACTCGCTGCGCAAAATCACCTGCCCCGTGCTGGGATCTACATTGACGTCGGTGAACAGCAATTTGCCCGGCAACGGGTACAGGCTGCCGTTATCGCGGATCAGGGTTGCGCGGGCCTGATTGCTGCCGACTTGCTGCAATTCGCCAGCGCGGAAAGACGCACGCAGGTTGTCCAGGTCACGGGTGGATTGGGTCAGGTCAACGTGCACCGGGTCGAGTTGCTGAATGCGGGCCAAAGGCGTGACTTCACCCTGACCGACCAACGCCCCTTCCGTGACCAGTGCGCGGCCGATGCGGCCGGAAATCGGCGCGGTCACGGTCGCATAGCCCAGGTTCAAGCGGGCACGCTGCACCGCTGCCTTATTGGCCGCGACATCGGCTTGCGCCTGCTGCGCCTGCGCGCGGGCGTTGTCGTATTCCTGAGCGCTGATGGCGTTGCTGTCGATCAGCGCGGCATATCGCTCACTTTGCAGCCTGGCTTGCAAGGCCAGCGCTTCGGATTTGCGCAGGGCGGCCAGTGCGCTGTCCAGATCGGCTTTGAAAGGCGCGGGGTCAATCAGGAACAAGACATCGCCCTGTTTGACCTCGCTGCCTTCTTCATACACACGCTTGAGAACAACGCCGGCCACCCGGGCGCGCACCTCGGCCACGCGCGGGGCCACGATGCGTCCGCTCAATTCGTTATTGATTGACAGCGGGGCGGTGGCGATGACTTCGGTTCGCACCTTGACCAGGGGCGTTTTCTCTTCAGCGTCGGGGGTCTTGCCACACCCCGCGAGGGCCAGTGCCAGCGCTGAAAGGCATAGCGGGGCAAAGAGCTTTTTCAATGAGCGTGCCTTCTTATAAATGCAGGATAGTTCTGTAAGTGCTTGCGCATGCTAAGTGCAGCACGCAAGAGGCGTTGTGAAGCTGTGTAGGAGGTGTGTGAAAAAGTGTGAAGGTTATGCTCCTATCCGTGTGAGGTTGTATATCCTTTGGCTTTCCCCGAGTTGTAAGCATTTATTATGCCCACTATTTTGCTGGTCGAAGACGACGCCGCGCTCTCGGAGCTGATTGCCAGTTACCTGGAACGCAATGGCTACGAGGTCAGCGTGATTGCCCGTGGCGACCTGGTGCGTGATCGAGCCAAAAGCAATCCCCCCGACCTGGTGATTCTTGACCTGATGTTGCCAGGCCTTGATGGCCTGCAAGTCTGCCGCTTGTTGCGCGCTGATTCGGCCAGCCTGCCGATCCTGATGTTGACGGCCCGCGACGATAGTCATGATCAGGTGCTGGGGCTAGAGATGGGCGCCGACGATTATGTGACAAAACCTTGCGAGCCGCGGGTATTACTGGCTCGCGTGCGCACGTTACTGCGGCGCAGCAGCCTGATCGAGCCGCACGTGGCCAATGACCGGATCGTCATTGGCAACTTGTGCATTGACCTGTCAGAACGCAGCGTCACTTGGCGCGAGCAAGACATTGAGCTGTCCAGCGGTGAATACAACCTGTTGGTGGTACTGGCCCGGCATGCCGGAGAAGTGCTCAGCCGCGACCAGATCCTCCAGCGTTTGCGCGGCATCGAGTTCAATGGCACCGACCGCTCGGTGGACGTGGCCATTTCCAAGTTGCGGCGCAAATTCGACGACTGCGCGGGGGAAGCGCGCAAGATCAAAACCGTGTGGGGCAAGGGCTACCTGTTCAGCCGTTCCGAGTGGGAATGTTGAAACCATGTTCAAGGTCCTGCTCAGGCTGTATCTGGTCACCATGGTCACGTTCGGCGCCGCCATTTACCTGGTGCCCGAGTTGATCGTCACGCTGTTTCATGATCGGTTCATGAATTACAACGTCGACATGTCGCGCGGTATGCAAACCCTGCTGGTCAAACAATTTCATCAATTACCCGCCGAACAATGGCCCGCGCTGGCCAAAGAGCTGGACAGCCAGTTCGCGCCACTGCGGGTCAATCTGTTGTCAGTCAATGACCCCGCCTTCGATGCCGATGAACAGCGCCAATTGCAGCAAGGGCAGGGCGTGTTGCGCATTGGCGAATGGGGCTGGCGTACGCGGGTGGTGTCGCCTCTGGGCCGGCAGCAGGCGATTGAATTGGTGATGCCCCCCGATCCCTTCGACATGAACGTGTTGTATTGGAGCATCAACGTGCTGATCGGCGCGGCGTTGCTCGGCTGTTTACTGCTGTGGCTGCGTCCTCACTGGCGCGACCTGGAACGCCTCAAACGCACGGCGGCCCTGATTGGTCAGGGGCAATTGAGCGAGCGCACCCAGATCTCCCCCCGGTCAAACATTCACGGGCTGGCCAGCGCGTTTGACACCATGGCCCAGGACATCGAAAGCCTGCTCAACCAGCAACGCGACCTGCTCAACGCGGTTTCCCACGAACTGCGCACACCCTTGACGCGGCTGGATTTCGGTCTGGCGCTGGTGTTGTGCGACGATCTGCCGCCCGCCAGCCGCGAGCGCTTGCAGCTGTTGGTCGGGCATATTCGCGAGCTGGATGAACTGGTGCTGGAGCTGCTGTCGTTCAGCCGCCTGCAAAACCCGGCGCTGGTGCCGGAACGCGTCGAGGTGTCGCTCGATGAGTTTGTGGACAGCATTCTCGGCAGCTTCGACGAAGCACTGGAAACCCCCGACATCGTACTGGACGTGCTGCTGCACGGCTCTCAGGAGCGCTTTGCGCTGGACCCGCGGCTGACCGCACGCGCGTTGCAGAACTTGCTACGCAACGCCATGCGCTACTGCGACAGGCGTATTCAGGTGGGGGTGAATGTCACTGCGCAAGGCTGTGAATTGTGGGTGGACGATGATGGCATCGGCATTCCTGAAGCGGACCGCGAGCGCGTGTTTGAGCCGTTTTATCGACTGGACCGCAGCCGTGACCGCGCCACAGGAGGCTTCGGTCTGGGGCTGGCGATCAGTCGCCGTGCCCTTGAAGCCCAAGGCGGAACACTGAGCAGCGAAGCGTCCCCCTTGGGCGGTGCGCGTTTTCGGTTGTGGTTGCCGGTGTAAGTCAGATCAAGCGTCGCTGTCGGCTCACGTGCTTGACACCCTCAAGCACCAGCACGGCCACCGCCAGCCAGATCGGGCCGTAAGTCAGCCATTGACCCGCCTCAAGGCTGTCACCGAGCAGCAGGGCGACAGCCACCAGCAACACCGGCTCGACATAGCTGAGCAACCCGAACAGGCTGAAGGGCAGCAACCGGCTGGCCAATATGTAAGCGAAGCCCGCCGCTGCACTGATGATGCCCATCAGTGGCACAAGCGCGTAGAGCGCTGGCCGTTGCGCGTCCAGATCGACATGCTCGCCGGCCAGCAGAAACCACAGCGCCACGGGCACCATCAACAGCATGTCCAGCCATAAGCCGCCCAAGTTATCGATGCCAATTTTCTTACGCAACACGAAGTACATCGGATAGCCGATGGCCACTACCAGCGTGGTCCAGGAAAACCCGCCGGTGCGGTACAGCTCATTAGCCACCCCCAGCACTGCCAGTCCGGTGGCGATTTTTTGGAGGTGGGAGAGGTGTTCACCGTAGACGATGCGCCCTGTCAGGATCATGGTCAGCGGTAACAAGAAATACCCCAGCGATACATCCAGCCCATGGCCATTCAACGGCCCCCACATGAACATCCAGAGCTGAACCCCCACCAGAAAACTGGTGAGCGCAACACAGGGAATCAAAGCGGGGCGGGCGCGCAAACGCTCAAAGATGAGCGGGACCCATTTCCAGTCGCCGCTCAGGCAAATAAACAGGGTCATGAAGGGCAGCGAAATCAGGATCCGCCAGCCGAAGATTTCTTGACCGTCCAGCGGTCGCAGAAGGGATGTGAAGTAGTACAGAACGCCAAACAAACATGAAGCCAGAATCGATAAAACAATACCTTTGGACACAACAACCTCGATGAATCTACTGCGTTACTCGTATGAGTGGGCACGTAGCTTGAGGCCGTGGAACACCCGTGGCAAATGCCTTTTAAACCAATAAGTTGGCTAGAAAAGTTAGCCAACTGGTTGATTCGTGTAACAAGTAAGCAAATACTGGGCCAAACCCGTTTAAAACACGCGTTCGTGTTGTCGATAAAAAAGATTAACGGTAGGCGCCGGTGAGCCTCCGATGGGGCCTGAAAGCTGTCATGAGCTGACAATTCAGCTCATGAGCTGCGCCTTACACGGATTTACGCTGACGCACCATATGCTTGAACCCTTCAAAAACCAGCACCATCACCGCCAGCCAGATCGGCAAATAAGTCAGCCATTGCCCGGCGCTGATGCTCTCGCCCAGCAGCAACGCCACGCACACCAACAACACCGGCTCAACGTAGCTAAGCAGGCCGAACAGGCTGAAGGCCAGCATCCGGCTGGCCATGATGTAGCTGATCAAGGCCAGGGCGCTGATCAACCCCAGTAGCGGGATCAGCGTGTACAGGGCCTCGCGCTGGCTGGCCACATCGAAACCGTGCTCGCCTGTTTGCACGAACAAAAACGCCGCTGGCATCAACAACAGCATGTCCATCCACAGGCCGCCCAGGTTGTCGGTGCCGATCCGCTTGCGCAGCACGAAATACAACGGGTAGCCGATGGCAACCACCAAGGTGGTCCAGGAAAACCCGCCCACCCGGTACACCTCGTTGGCAACCCCGAACGTCGCGAGCGCGGCGGCAATTTTTTGCAGATGAGAAAGGTGTTCGCCGTACACCACACGGCCGGTGAGGATCATGGTCAGCGGCAGCAAAAAGTACCCCAGAGACACGTCCAGGCTGTGCCCGTTGAGGGGCGCCCACAAAAACAGCCACAGTTGCAGGCCCACCAGCGCACTGGAGGCCAACAGTGCAATCCACAGCCGGGGGTGTTGCCGCAGGCGGGTGACGATCGTCGGCACCAGCCGCCAATCCCCCGAAAAGCACATGAACAGGGTCATGCAGGGCAGGGTCAGGAGCATCCGCCAGCCGAAGATTTCGGCGCCGCTCAATGGGTAGAGCAGGGATGTGTAGTAATACATGACACCGAACAGGCTCGATGCCAGAACTGATAAAACAATACCTTTAGACACAACAGCCTCGTTGAAACGCGCATTTTGATTATTAGAAGCGCGTAGCTTGAGGCTCCAAGGGCTGTAGGGCAAATCTTGCTGAGCCGATAGCCTGCGCAGGGGGCAGCAAAACGCCCCCTGCGCAGCAAAATCGATGGCGTCAGGCGTGACGCATGCCGCGGGTCATGCGCAAGGCCAGCACACTGCCCCCGACAATCACCGCCGCCAACAGGTACAGCGCAGCGTCGGTCGAGCCCGTGGCGTCTTTGACAAAACCCACCAGATACGGGCTCAGGAACCCCGCCATTTGACCCATGGAGTTGATCAAGGCCAGGCCGCCAGCAGCCGCGCCTGCACTGAGCATGGCAGTGGGCACAGGCCAAAACATCGGCAGGCCGGTGAGGGCACCCATGGTGGCGATGGTCAGCCCCAAAATGGCAATGGCCGGTTGAGTGGCGAAGTTGACTGCAATCACCAGCCCCAGTGCGCCCATCAGCATGGGCACCACCAAATGCCAGCGCCGTTCTTTGCGCAAGTCGGCCGAACGGCCCACCAGCAACATGAACACGGCGGCCAGCAAGTAAGGAATCGCACTCAGCCAGCCAATCACCAGGGTGTCGCTGAAGCCCAGGTTTTTAATGATCGACGGCAGCCAGAAGTTGATCGCATACACGCCGCTCTGGATGCAGAAGTAGATCAGGCCAAAGGCCCAGATCGTCGGATTCTTGAACACCGCCAGCAGCGAGTCTGAGGCCGTGGACGGCTTGTTGGCGGCGTCCAGCTGGTGGTCAGCGTCGAGCACGGCGCGCTCGTGAGGCGTGAGCCACTTGGCATTGGCAAAACTGTCGCTGAGCAGGAAGATCGCCAGCCCACCCAACACGACAGTGGGGATACCTTGCAACAGGAACATCCACTGCCAACCGGCCAGTCCGCCCTGACCCGCAGCAAAGTGGCTGAGGATCCAGCCCGAGAATGGCCCGCCGATCAAGCCGGAAACCGGAATGGCAGACATGAACAGCGCCATGATCCGGCCACGACGGAACGTCGGGAACCATTGCGAGAGGTACAGCACAACGCCGGGGAAGAACCCGGCTTCGGCGGCACCGGTGAACAGGCGCAGGGTATAGAACTGGGTCGGTGTGGTGACAAACATCAGGCAGGTCGACAAGATGCCCCAAGTCATCATCATCACCGCGATCCAGCGCCGCGGGCCGAACCGGGTCAATGCCAGATTGCTGGGTACGCCACACAACACGTAACCAATGAAGAAAATCCCGGCACCCAGGCCGTACACGGTTTCGCTGAACTTCAGCGCGTCGAGCATTTGTAATTTGGCGAAGCCAACGTTTACCCGGTCGAGGTAATTGAACAGATAGCAGATAAAAATGAAGGGGATCAAACGCAGGGTGATGCGTTTGTAGATGGCGTTTTTATCGTCATCGCCGGTCAGCGAAGCGGGGGCGCTCTGTGACATCTCTTGTCTCTCTTTATTATGTTTTTTTGCGATCCGAGGTTAACGTTGGTCGCTGCGTGAGTCTCGGTCACCCAAACGTTGCTGTCTTTGTGCTGCCGCACAGCGTTTTCTCGCTGGGGCTGTGCGCACGAACAAATGTTTCCAAGGATTGTCACCCTATGTTCGAACTGGATCATGATTTGGCGCAGGACATCGTGGATCGCGCGATGGCCATCTTGCCGTACAACGTTAACGTGATGGACAGCCAGGGGCTGATCCTTGGCAGCGGCGAACCCGAGCGTATCAACACCCGCCATGAGGGCGCGCAACTGGTGCTGGCCAACGGACGGGTGGTGGAAATCGATGCGCAAACCGCCAAATGCCTGAAAGGCGTGCAGCCGGGCATCAATCTGCCCCTGTTGCTCGATCAGCGCCTGATCGGGGTGCTGGGGCTTACCGGGGAACCCGAGCAGTTGCGCACCTACGCCGAACTGGTGCGCATGACGGCCGAAATGCTGGTAGGCCAACGCCATCAGCAGGCCGAACAGCAATGGCGGCGTCAACGCTGCGACGACCTGGTGGCGCTGTTGTTGAGTGAAAGCGGCGACTCACCGCGCCTGATCGACGAGGCTCAGCAACTGGGGCTCAAGCCGCAGCTGTCGCGCATTCCTTATTTGTTTGAACTGGGCAAGGGCCAGAGTGCCGAGGCCCTGAGCGTATGGTTGCAATCGCGCTACCCGGACAGTTGGTGTGTGTGCCCGGCCGACGCCTCGCTGCTGTGGTGCCGTCCGGCCACCACCACGCTGGACGACATGCGTCTGCTGGAGCGGCTCGATGGCCACGGCTGGAATGTGTTACGCATCGCCGCCGGCGGGCAAGCGGATGCGCTCAAAGGGCTGCGCCGGTGTTATCGCCGCGTGGGGGATTTACTGGCCTATGGCCGTGATGTGTTGCCCGACACCCGTCTACTGAGTCTCGACCGCTACCGGTTGCCGGTGATGCTGTGGCGACATCGCAATGACGATGCACTGGAAGAGCTGCTCAATCCGCTGCACAAGGTAGTGACCAAGGACAGCAACGGGCAATTGATCGCGACCCTGCGCAGTTGGTGCGAGCATGACGGTCAGAGCCAGGCGTGCGCCGATGCGCTGGGTATCCACCGCAACAGCTTGCGCTACCGGATGGAACGGATTGCCGAACTGAGCGGGGTGGACCCCCTGAGCCTGAACGGCATGCTGGCGTTGTACCTCGGGGTGCAACTGTTGCCCCACACGCACGGCGTGCAGGCACGGCCAGTGGCCTGAAACGCACGCCAAAAAAAAGCCCCGCGACCGAATGAACGCGGGGCTAAACGGTTGGATGCGACCAACCAAAGGAGCCGTTAAATCAGGTCAACATCAGTGCGCGCTGGCCACCGTTTCAGCTTGCCAGCCACCGCCCAGCGCTTTGTAGATCGCCACCACGCCGCGGTACAACTCGACTTCGGCTTGCGCCTGGCTGTCTTCAGCCGCCAGTCGTTCGCGCTGGGCATCGAGCAACACCAGAAAGTCCACCGTGCCTTCGCGGTAACGGATCGCCGCCAGGTCGGCAGCGGTGCGGCTTGACTCGCTCTGACGAATCAGCGACACCAACCGTTGCTGACGCTTGCCGTAATCACTGAACGCGTTTTGCGATTCTTCCAGTGCCAACAACACCTGCTGCTCGTAGCTGGCCAGTGCGCCCTCGGCTTGAGCATCCGCGCCACGCAAACGGGCGCGCACACTGCCCAAATCAAAGGCTGGCCAGGTGATGCTCGGGCCCAGTGCCCAGGCATTGGCGGCCGCTGAGCCGATCTGCGAACCACGGCCCGCGGTAAATCCCAGGAAGCCGCTGAGACTGACCCGTGGGAACAGGTCGGCCTTGGCCACGCCAATGCGCGCCGTCGCCGCCGCCAGCTTGCGTTCCGCACTGAGGATGTCCGGCCGACGCTGCAACAAATCGCCGGGGTTGCCGATGTTCAGGGCCTTGGCAATGGCCGGCAGTTTGGCCGGGCTTAAATCCACGCTCATCTGCTCCGGGCGTTCGCCCAGCAAGGTGGCAATCCGATTGCGTTCACGCACCTGTTGCGCCTGCAACTGCGGCACGCTGGCTTCAACGGCGGCCAGACGTGCGTCAGCGCGCATCACGTCCAGTTGATCGCCCACCCCCGCATCACGCAAGCTTTCAGTGATGGTTTTGGATTCCTGCTGGTTTTTCAGGTTGTCCAGAGCAATGCGCTCACGCAGTTGCGAACCGCGCAGCTCACCATAGGCGTCCACCAGCTCTGCGATCAGGGTCACTTGCAACTGATACAAATCCGCAGCGGCGACTTGTTCGTCTGCGTCGCTGGCTTCCAGTTGACGCTGGATACGGCCAAACAGGTCGAGTTCCCACGCCATGTCCAGCCCCAGGTCGTAGCGCTCGCTGTTGACGCGTTGATCGGTCTGCCCCGGAATCTGCCCCTTGCCCAGATCGCTGCTGGCGCGGCTGGTAATGGTCGGCATCGCGTCATTGCTGACGTCATCGCGGATGGCCCGTGCAGCCCGCAGACGGGCAAACGCCACCCGCAGCTCGCGGTTGCCTGCCAGCGACTGCGTCACCAACTGGTTGAGGGTCGGGTCGTCGAACTGTTGCCACCAGATCCCTTCAAAATGCGCACGGTCGAAGCCCTTGAGGTACTCGGCGCTGATCTGCGCAGGCTCGGTCTTGGGCGTGTGATAGTCCGGCCCCACGGCGCACGCGCTTAACGCCAGCACCAACAGGCTCGGAAGAAATAGGTTGCGGCTCATTGTTGGGACTCCAGCTTCATGTGCCGGGCGGCTTTGCGCGCTTGACTGCGCTCCACGTAGCGGCGGATCAACACGTAGAACACCGGGGTCAGGAGCAAGCCGAAGAAGGTCACGCCCAGCATCCCGGAGAACACCGCGACGCCCATGGCATGGCGCATTTCCGCACCCGCGCCGCTCGACAGCACCAAGGGCACCACGCCCATGATGAACGCGAACGAGGTCATCAGAATCGGCCGCAGACGCAGGCGGCAGGCTTCCAGTACCGCCGCCAGCGGGTCGAGGCCTTCTTCCTGTTTGTCCTTGGCGAACTCGACAATCAGAATCGCGTTTTTGCACGCCAGTCCGACCAGTACGATCAAGCCGATCTGGGTAAAGATGTTGTTGTCACCGCCGGACATAATCACCCCGGTAATCGCCGACAGCAGGGTCATGGGCACGATCAGGATCACCGCCAGCGGCAGGCTCCAGCTTTCGTACTGCGCGGCGAGTACCAAAAACGCCAGCAGTACGCAGAGCGGGAATACAAACAACGCAGTATTGCCTGACAGAATTTGCTGATAAGTCAGCTCGGTCCACTCGTAGGTCATGCCATTAGGCAGTTCTTCCTTGAGCAATTTTTCAATCGCGGCTTCAGCCTGACCCGAGCTGTAGCCCGGTGCTGCTGCGCCGTTGATCTCGGCGGTGACAAAACCGTTGTAATGCATCACCCGGTCGGGACCGGCGGTGTCGCTGACCTTGATAAAGGTCGCCAGCGGGATCATGTCGCCCTTGTTATTACGCACTTTCAACTGACCGATCTGCTCAGGTGCCAGGCGGAACTGCTGCTCAGCCTGCACGTTGACTTGATAAGTACGGCCAAAGCGGTTGAAGTCGTTGGCATACAGCGAACCCAGATAGATCTGTAGCGTGTCGAAGATGTCACTGATGGCCACACCGTGAGTCTTGGCTTTTTCGCGGTCGATGGCGGCGTCCACTTGCGGCACGTTCACTTGATAACTGGTGAACAAACCCGCCAGTTCAGGCACGTTCTGGCTCTTGGTGATCATGTTCTGCACTTCTTTGTACAGCTCGTCATAGCCCAGGTTGCCGCGGTCTTCGACTTGCAGGCGGAAACCGCCAATGGTGCCCAGCCCCTGCACTGGCGGCGGCGGGAAGATTGCGATGTAGGCATCCTGAATGTCAGCGAATTGCGCATTCAAGGCTGCGGCAATCGCTGCTGCCGACTGGCTCGGGTCCTTGCGCTCATCAAAGGGCTTGAGCGGGGTGAACACGATGCCGCTGTTGGGGCTGTTGGTGAAGCCGTTGATCGACAGGCCCGGGAATGCCACGGAGTTCGCCACGCCGGGTTGCTTGAGGGCGATTTCGGACATGCGCTTGATCACCGCTTCCGTGCGATCCAGGCTTGCGGCATCCGGCAGTTGCGCAAAAGCCACCAGGTACTGTTTGTCTTGCGGGGGAACGAAACCGGTCGGCGTGTGAGCAAAACCGACCCACGTCAGCACCATCAAGCCTGCATACAGCAACATCGCGATACCGCTGCCACGGATGATCCGGCGTACCGCCCCGACATAACCATGACTGGCCTTGACGAAGAAGCGGTTGAATGGACCAAACAGCCAGCCGCCGAACAGGCGATCGAGCAGGTGGGTAAAACGGTCTTTTGGCGCATGATGGCCTTTGAGGAGCACCGCGGCCAGCGCCGGAGACAGGGTCAGCGAGTTGAATGCCGAGATCACCGTGGAGATGGCGATGGTCAGCGCGAATTGTTTATAGAACTGGCCGGTCAGGCCAGAAATAAAGGCGGCGGGCACAAACACGGCGCACAGCACCAACGCCGTGGCGATGATCGGGCCGGTCACTTCGCGCATCGCACGCTTGGTGGCGTCGACCGGATTAAGCCCCAGCTCGATGTTACGTTCGACGTTTTCCACCACCACGATCGCGTCGTCGACCACGATACCGATGGCCAACACCAACCCGAACAGCGACAACGCGTTGAGCGAGAAGCCGAACAGGTGCATCACGGCAAAGGTGCCGATCAACGAAACAGGCACGGCCACCAGCGGGATGATCGAGGCGCGCCAGGTCTGCAGGAACAGAATGACCACCAGCACCACGAGGATCAGGGCTTCGAACAGGGTGTGAACCACGGCCTCGATGGAGCCGCGCACAAAGATGGTCGGGTCGTAGACGATGTCGAAGTCCATGCCTTCGGGGAAGCTCTGCTTGAGCTCGGCCATCTTCGCCCGCACGTCGTTCGAAATATCAATGGCGTTGGAGCCCGGCCGCTGGAAGATCGGCAGCGCCACTGCGGGCTGGTTGTTGAGCAACGAACGCAAGGCATATTGACTGGAGCCCAGCTCCACCCGGGCGATGTCTTTGAGGCGGGTGATCTGACCATCGTCACCGGAGCGAATGATGATGTTCTGGAATTCTTCTTCAGTGACCAGCCGTCCCTGGGTGTTGACCGACAACTGAAAGCTGGTGGCATTCGGGGCAGGGGGCGCGCCCAAGGCACCGGCCGCGACCTGACGGTTCTGTTCGCGAATGGCGGTGACCACATCGGTCGCGGTCAGATTGCGTGACGCGGTTTTGTTCGGGTCCAGCCAGACACGCAGCGAGTAATCGCCCATGCCGAACATTTGCACGTCGCCAATACCATTGAGGCGCGCCAGTTCGTCCTTGATGTTAAGGATGGCGTAGTTGGACAGGTACAGCATGTCGTAGCGCTGATCCGGCGAGGTCAAATGCACCACCATCGTCAAGTCAGGCGAGGCCTTGTCGACAGTAATACCAATGCGCGTGACTTCTTCGGGCAACTTGGGCTGGGTGCGGGTCACACGGTTTTGCACCTGCACCTGCGCGTTGTCCAGGTCAGTGCCCAGCGCGAAGGTAATGGTCAGCGTGATTTTGCCGTCGGCCGTGGACTGGGAAGACATGTACAACATGTTTTCCACGCCGGTGATGGCCTGTTCCAGCGGCGCAGCCACGGTTTCACCGATCACTTTCGGGTTGGCACCCGGGAAGTTGGCGTGCACGACAACCGTAGGCGGCACGACTTCGGGGTATTCACTGATCGGCAACTGGAACAGCGAAATGCCGCCCGCAATCAGGATCAGCAGGGAAAGCACAGCGGCGAAAATCGGCCGCTGAATGAAAAACTGGGAAAAATTCATCGGAGTTATCGTCCCTTAACCACGAGGAGTCGCGACACCGGCCAGCTTTGGCGCGCCGTTGGCGGGCTTGACTGGGGGCAGGTTGCTGGCTTCCAGGGCTTGTCGTTGAAGTGCCAGTGCGGCGAGGGTTTGTTCGGTGGCCATCGGGATCATTTCAGGGGTGACCGGCGAGCCGGGACGCACCCGCTGCAACCCTTTGACGACGATGGTGTCGTCCTTGTGCAGGCCGTTACGCACGATGCGCAACCCTTCGATTTTCGGGCCCAGCTCCACAGCGCGGTAGATCGACTTGTTATCGCCATCCACGACCAGCACGAACTTCTTGCCCAAGTCAGTGCCGACCGCTTCGTCGTTGATCAGCACGGCCGAGTAGGTACCGCTGCCCACCAGCTTCAGGCGCGCGTACAGCCCCGGCGTGAAGCTGCCGTCGGCGTTGTCGAACACCGCACGACCACGGATGGTGCCGGTTTTGGGGTTGACCTGGTTGTCGACGAAGTTCATGTGGCCCAAGTGCGGGTTGCCGTCCTCATTGGACAGGCCCAGGTACACCGGCGTGGTCTGGCCGCGCTGGCCTTGGCGGGCCAGTTGGGTGTACTTGAGGAATACGCGCTCATCGGCATCAAAGTAGGCGTACACCTTGTCGGTAGAAACCACGCTGGTCAGCGGCGTGACATCCGCTGTCACGATATTGCCCGCCGTGATTTGCGCGCGGCTCACACGCCCGCTTATCGGGGAGGTGACGCGGGTAAAGCTCAGGTTCAGCTTGGCCAGGTCCAGCTCGGCCTGCACAGCCGCGACGGCGGCGCGCGCTTGCTGTGACGCGGAGCTGCGCGAATCTGCCAGCTCTGCGGAAATGGCATTGCTTTGGCGCAGGCGTTCGCCGCGCTGGGCTTCATTTTCGCTGCGGGTGGCGTTGGCGCGGGCTTGTTGGAGCTGGGCTTCGAGGCGGCGAACATGTGCCTGAAACGGACGCGGGTCGATCTGGAACAGGACGTCGCCTTTCTTCACCAACGCACCTTCGGTGAAGGCGACCTGATCGATCTGGCCTGACACGCGAGGGCGAATCTCGACCGTTTCCTGCGCCTCAAGACGACCGGTGAACTCGTCCCATTCATTAACGGGTTGCTCAAGCACCTTGGCCACACTGACTTTCGCAGCGGGCGCGGGGGCAGTCGCTTGAGGGGTTTTGCCGCATGCACTCATCACCACGATGGCCAAAGCGGCCAGTGGGAAGCGCAAATGTTTAAGTGACCGTTCCATGAGGGGGAGTCCGCCAATCTGTTGAGATGGGACGGATAATGCTGGCGCATGTGCTGGCGCACGAATCGAACCCAGCGAAGGTCATTATCATCCGGAATGATATAAACCCGAGCCAAGCCCTCTAGCCTGCGCTTTTTGTTAGGGGGCTATCAATTAAATTTTCTGTCATGGCTGGGGTTGGCGGAGCATTGCAACCGAACACCCCTGTCAGCACCTTCTTGAGCCAGGGAACGGCAGAGCCATGCCCGACTCTGCGGGTTTTATCGAAATTCGCGCGCCCCAACCGCCTTGTTTGACGCAAAGACTTATGAGAAGAAGACGTCGCCCTGGCACTCTTTCTTGAAACCGCCAATAAAAGTCCAAGACTCAATACAGTTCAAATAACAAGGGTGCGAGTACGGAAACTGTAACTATTTGAGTGCGTTCATTCGATCTAACGTGCGCAGGTATTGTTCACCTGACATTGAAACAGTCGGGAGCAATCCACAATAGCCACTAATCTGACAGCAACTTGAAACATACAGCACTATTTTGAATTACCCCGTAAATCTTGGGCGAATGAAATTTAATATCCCTCGACTGCACACTGTCGCCGCTTTGGGTTGCACCGGCATCACTCGAATTCACTATGAATAACTCGCGCACGTCGTGACTGACTGCGTATTTCACTGGCAATGCCGTAAGGTTTTAATGATTTATGAAAGCACTGAGTTTGGTGGGCGCGAACACAATAGGGCTGATTGAATATTCGTTGACGCATACCTTACCCGCCGATGGTGTTGAAATCGACATCGTCATGTCCGGTATTTGCGGAACTGATCTGGCCGTTTTAGCAGGCAGAGAAGAAGGGCAAACAGGTAGTGTTCGCGGTCATGAAGCGGTCGGAATCATTGTCAGGGTAGGTGAGGGTGTTAAAACACTGCGTCCAGGCATGCGCGTAGTGATAGATCCCAATGAATATTGCGGCAGTTGCTCCCCTTGTATCAGCGCTCAAACCCATTTGTGCACCGGTGGCGCTCAGCAGGGGCTCGATATTGCCGGGGTGAATAAGCACGGTACGTTTGCCAATCGCTTTATCACCCGCGAACGGTTTGTCCATTGCCTGCCCGACGACATGACGTGGGAGACAGGTGTATTGATTGAACCGGTCGCCTGTATTTTGAACAACATTGATCAGGCCGCGATCAAGCCGGGGGAGCGCGTTTTGTTACTGGGTTCTGGCCCTATGAGCCTGGTGGCGCAGTTGCTGCTTCGTGCCATGGGGGTTGAGACAGTTGCGACAGACCTGAACACTTTCCGTGTCGCGTTTGCCAGCGCATTGGGACTAACGGTCATTCACCCTCAATCCCTTGAATTAAATAGGCCAGAGCACGAGAAATTTGATGCCGTGATAGACACGGTCGGCAATCAGCTTGACGCAGCCGCTCAGGTTGTCCGCCGCGCAGGCAGAATCCTGTTGTTTGGGTTTAACGGTAATTATCAATTCTCGCTGCCGGTTAAGCACTTTCTTGTGAATGCCATCAGCGTTATAGCTGCTGGCGAATACAACCAGCATTTTCCCCGAGCGATTCGGTTAGCTCATAAACTTCCAGAGCTGGGGAAGCTGGTCACCCATCGCTATTCACTGGAGGCGTATTCAATAGCGTTTGACGCGCTGTTAAATGACCCTTCTGCACCCATGGTGAAATGCGTATTCACCCCGAATCCAGACTACTTGTAATACTCAGCCGTCATTCACTTAAAGGACTTATGATGAAAGTTACTGTATTTAGCCAAGTTTCAATTGATGGAAAACTCACACTCGGCAGTCAAGCATCAAGCAAACCCTTGTTTAAGCACTTCGACGATGAAGACATGCGCTTCATTCATAAGTTTCGAGGCGAGGTGGATGCCATCATGGTGGGGCGCAACACCATTGTGACGGATGACCCTCAGTTAAATAACCGCTTTGGCAGTGGTCGTCATCCCATCCGAATCATTCCAACCGCCTCACTGGACTTCTCCTTATCGTCTAAAGTCTTAAGCTCTCCTGAACACACGATTATTGTGACGATTGAACAGGCGCGTGATCACGCGATGGTTGATCAGATCCGCGCGCAAGGGAAAGAAGTCATATTTTCCGGTGTTGACCGCGTTGATTTCAAACAGCTCTTCCCTCTGTTGGAAGCGCGAGGCATCAAACACATCATGGTTGAAGGCGGCGGCCATCTGAATTGGCAAGTGTTCAATCTAGATTTGGTCGATGAAATCATGCTTATGCAACTGCCGATCATTATTGGTGGTTCAGAGACAACCACCCTCACTGACGGCGAGGGCTATCAAGATATTGACATGACCAACGCGTTCAAACTTCACGCATTTGAAGCGCGTACGCACTATAACTTCCTCCACTTCAAGCGCGAAAATGAACTGTGCAGTGCGCACTGATGCGGAACGTTCAAGCCGTTATTTTTGATATGGACGGGGTACTGATCGACAGTGAGCCGTTGTACATGGAACAGGAACAGCGCTCTTATGCGCGTTATGGCGTTACGCTGGACCCAACCGAACTGTCAAAGTTTGTCGGTACCACGCAACGTTATATGTGGAGTGTCATCAAGCAGGATTACGCACTGACAGAATCCCTTGAGGTGTTGATGGCTCAACATCATGCGCAATTGTTGAGCCGTCTGGCCAAGGAACCGTTGTTGGCTATGCCGGGGGTGTCAGCACTTCTAACCCTGTTAAACAATGCCGGCATACCGTGCGCTGTGGCGTCTTCTTCACCCCGAGAACTGGTTGACATTATTTTGCGTAAAACGCAATTGCTCACGTTCTTCAAGACGGTGGTGTGTGGCGATGATGTCACGCACAGCAAACCTGATCCCGACATATTCCTGCTGGCCGCAAAGCGGCTTGGCATAGCGCCTGAGCAATGCCTGGTGATTGAAGACTCGCATCACGGTGTGACCGCTGCCAAGGCAGCGGCAATGCGGTGTGTGGGTTATCAGAATCCTAACTCAGGGCAGCAAAACCTAAGCGCGACAGACATTCGTGTTGAACACCATGATCAAATTAAACAATGGATGTGTGGGCAATAATTAATGAAGCATTTTGATATTTCAGCATTGAAATGGATAAACAAACCGGCTCAATTTTCACTTTCCGACAGTGAAATAGTCATTCACACCTCACCGGACACCGATTTTTGGCGGGGTACGTATTACGGTTTGGAATACAACAATGCACCCGGCATTGTACTGGCCAGTGATGAGCCGTTCTGGACGTTAAAAGCCAAGGTGGCCTTTACCTCGACAACCTACTTTGATCAGTGCGGCCTGTTTATCTATCAGGACGAAAACAACTGGATGAAAAGTGGCATTGAGTACCAGAGTAATGGCTACCAGCAGCTGTTCTCTGTGGTGACGAATAACGGCTTCTCGGATTGGTCCATGGCCAACTTTGATCGTGTGACGCAAACCATGCACTATCGTTTAAGCCGACGTGGCAGTGACTTTCTTCTCGAAAATTCAGTCGACGGTGTCGACTTCATGATGATGCGTATGTTTCACCTGTTCCATGCGCAGGAGAGTGTTCAATTCGGCTTTTTTGCCAGCAGCCCGGGGGACTCATCGTTTGCTGCACATTTCTCTCAGATCGAGTGGTCGGAGTGCTGTTGGAACGCGCACGGCTCCTCACGTTTTTAAACTCTAGTGTCCTGAGCGGTTAGTTCGACTATCCATCAAGGCGACGGTAAAGTGATGACCCAACGTCATGGACTGATTGTACAAATGGCCCGTCCCGCTGCTCCCTTTGCTTTAACGCCTTCCGACCTCG
>NZ_JYKY01000037.1 GCF_001042985.1 Pseudomonas lundensis | reverse complement strand
TAAGAAATACGATTTTCTGTAAAATACACCGCCATTAAAGCCAGGAGGCCAAGATGGCAAAGCGGTATGAACTCCCCGACGCAGCCTGGGATCTGGTTGCAGATATCTTCACCAAAAATCAGCGCACCGGGCGCCCTCGGGCCGATGATCGCCTGATGCTAAACGGTATTCTCTGGGTGCTTTGCTCTGGCGCAGCCTGGCGAGACATGCCCGAACGATTCGGCCCTTGGTCAACGATCTATCAACGGTTCCGGGGATGGCGTGATTGCGGAGCTTTTGATCAGATGCTCAAGCGTCTTCATATCCGATTGAATGAGCAGGGTTTGATTGACTTGGAAACATGGATGATCGACTCCACTGCCGTACGAGCAACCCGGGCCTCATCAGGTGCCGGGAAAAAAGGGGATTTGAAGAACCGCAAGACCACGCGCTCGGGCGCAGCCGGGGTGGCCTGACGACCAAGATTCACATGCTGTGCGACGCCAATGGTGTGCCTCTGCGTTTCCTGTTGTCAGGCGGACAAGCCAGCGATATAGCCTATGCCCAACCGCTACTCGATCAGGCTTGCATACCCAGCCTGCGCGGTCGCCCACGCAAGCGTTGCCGCTGGTTGCTGGCTGACAAGGGTTACGACGCTGAAGCGCTGCGCCAGTATTGTGATCGTTATCGCATGCAGCCAGTCATTCCGTTGCGAAGCATGAAGCGCAAAACCAAGCCAGGATTGCCTCGACTTTTTGATCGCCCCAAATATCGGCAGCGCAACATCATCGAACGCATGTTTGGCTGGCTGAAGGAGAACCGTCGCATCGTGACGCGCTTCGACAAGCTCGCAACAAGTTTTGCGGCGATGGTCTCATTGGCCTGCGCTATGCGGTGCTTGCGACAATACTTTACGTACAGAGCCTAACAACCTGTTGTCCCAATTCCGGAGGCGGCAAGTTCCTCTGCACGAACAATTTATAACGGTGTTGGGCGTTAATAAGGAATTTGCGGTCTTAACGCAGGGCCTTGATACCTGGACGATTGGAAATCAGATTCCTGCGGATTCAGGCGTCGCCGCAAACCTGCGACGAGCCTGGAAAGATGGCGTTTTCCATCGCTTTGCAGGCGAGGGGCAGGCCGGGATTGGTAGGGTTAACCCGCACTTAAGTCTTAATGGCGGTCATGAAATAAGCAGTCTTGCACGTATACCGAGCAGCGGGTTTGAGCATATTCAGCACCTGACAATTACAGGTCACGTTGCCCCCGGCGAGTCACTGGATCACCTGCTTGAGTCGTTCACTCATGTCAAAACGTTAAACCTGAGCCACAACCAGATCCACCGTATACCGTCTTCCCTCACCGAGTTTAGCCAGCTTGAACACCTCGATTTATCGCATAACGAGCTGACGGTCACGCCTTACGCGCAGTCACGTCTGGATCGATTGCGCCAACTACGCGTATTACGTTTGCGCGGCAATCGGGTGGATACGTTGAATGTCAGCATGATGGAGCAGCTCGAAGAGCTTGACTTGAGCCAGACGGCGATCAGGGCGTGGCCTCAGGGTGTGTTCGATTTGCCTCGCCTGCGCAAGCTTGATTTGTCCCGCAGTGGGGTTACCGATGTGCCGCAGGCTGCGCTTAACGGGCATGACAGGTTAATGAGCAACACCCGGCTTGAGGGATGTGCGCTGAGCCGCGACAGTTGTCTGGACTTGCTGGGGTATGCACACCGAACAAACAGCGTGAGTGCCGGGTGGATACCCCGAGGCTTGTTGATGGAAGGTAAAACAGGCGGTGAGCCTGAGTATTTCCCCCTGGAGGTCTCGCAAAATCCGGACATGCTATTGCCTTCTGTTCCTGATCTCGCTGAGAGCGATACCTCACTTACGCCTGCCGCCAGGCTGCAAAGCATTGATCCTGAGTTAAGTTTGCGCGATGCGGTTAACTGCATTGACCGCTGGATGAGCAGCGGTGAGGGTGCATTAGACATTCACGCCCGACTCGACAGTTGGCATCGTCAGTACAACGCGATGACCCGGCAGCTCAACCGCTGGATTGATAGCCAGAGCTACAGAGTCGAAGCCCAATGGGTAAGTGCTCTGGATCGCAGAAGAGCCTCGGATCGGCTCATGCGTGCCTGGCGTCAAATGCTTACCGCCGAGACACCTGAGGGCGCGAGTCATGCAAGAGTCATCGATTTTTCGGACTTGTGTGTGGGGGACCTGCCTCAATTGCCTGTTGTGTTAGAACACATCACCTCTATTGATTTGAGCGGTGTGAGGTTAACGGCGCACGGTTCAAATGATTTCCTGCGTTCTTTGCCTCAATTGCGTACGTTGCGTATCAACAACAATGCCCTGGTAGAACTGCCTGGTGCTGTAGAGGGGCTTGATAATCTCACCCGCCTGGAGGCCGCTCATAACCGCCTGGTGAACACCGAAATGCTGCAGAGCCAGTTGCGTTCTTTGGCCCATCTGGAATGGCTGGATTTAAGCACCAATGCCCTGGAAAGCTTTAATGCGGGTGAGTTGCCTGCTTTGCGTACGCTCAATCTCAGTGGTAATGCCCTGACACGCTGGCCTGGGGGTGTAATGAATCTCTCTGAGCTGTCGGAACTGGACCTCAGTAATAATCGAATCCATCACATACCCGATCAACTCTATGACCGCACCTACAACAACCTGATGGCCGGTACGGATGTAACTGATAATCCATTGGAGTATGACGACCTTGAAGCGCTGCATGACTATCAGCATTCAACCGGCAACGGACTGGGCTTCACGGCCGAAGAACTGGAATCGGGATTGCATCACTCTGATGACTCTGCAAGTGATTCCGAACCAGAAGCCGATGAGGATCTGGATGCAGGCATCCACGAGTCGCCGTCGGTTCAAAAAGCGCGCTGGTTCAACGAGGTGCCAGCCGATTCGCCGAAGCATCGTATATGGGACGTGGTGTCTGGCCGCCAGGGCAGTGACGGGTTGTTTCATCTGCTCACCGAGTTAAAAAATACCCGGGACTTCATTGAAGGCAAGGCACTCCTGACGGCGAGGGTATGGGACGTGCTTGAGGCTGCTTATAACAATGAGGCTTTGGGCAGCGAGCTTTTCGTTCAGGCACGCTCACCCTATACCTGTGGTGACGGACGCATTCTGTTATTCAGTGATCTGGAAGTGAAGGTCCATGAGTTCAACGTACTTAAGGGCGTCAGTTCCAGTGAAGCCGGTTCAGTTCTGCTGGGCTTGTACAAAAGTTTGTATCGTTTGGAGCGGGTGGAAGAAATTGCCCGGGAATTCATGGTTCAGTACCCGACGATAGACCCTGCTGAAGTGCGACTGGATTTTCGCATCAGTCTGGCCGAGCGCCTGCAATTGCCCAAACAGCCCAAAGACATGATTTACCGCAATCTGGTTGAACACCCTTCAGTGGAGCTGGATGAACCGTTTAACGTGACACTTCAAAAAGCCTACGAGCGAGTCATTGCGACCGATAATTCTCCCGAGTTCAGCCACTATTTATTGTCCTCGGAGAAATGGATCAGTTATTTAAAGGCGCAATACCCTGATGAGTGCCAGGCGCTGGAGTTGCAGCTAAAAACAGAAGCAGACCAGTTGGAAGATCGCTACCCGGTTATAAATGAGTCTTACAACGCGGCAATAAAAGCGTTAGGCAGCAAGAAAAAAAGAGAGTTTGAAACGCTTTACGAACGCTTGTCTCATCTTGAACGCGCCAAACTGAACGGTCAGTAACACAACGGTTTTCACCGTAATCGGGCAAAAAAAGCCTGTGTGCTGCCGCTTGTTCAGCGACAGCACACAGGCCGCACGGGTGCCGGGGCCTTAGTTGTCGTAACCCAGGTTCGGCGCCAGCCAGCGCTCGGTCACGGCCAAGTCCTGGCCTTTGCGGGCGGTGTAGCTGTCGATCTGGTCCTTGTCGACTTTACCGACGGCAAAGTACTGGGCCTGCGGGTGCGCAAAGTACCAGCCGCTGACGGCGGCAGCCGGGAACATGGCGTAGTGCTCGGTCAGGAAGACGCCGCTTTTGCCCGGCCACATTTCTTCGGCTTCAGGGTCGAGCAGGGTGAACAGCGTGGCCTTTTCAGTGTGATCCGGGCACGCCGGGTAGCCAGGGGCAGGGCGGATGCCGCTGTATTGCTCTTTGATCAGCGCGTCGTTGCTCAGTTGCTCGTCCTTGGCGTAACCCCAGTAATGGGTCCGCACCTGTTGGTGCAGCCATTCGGCGCAGGCTTCGGCCAGGCGATCGGCCAGGGCCTTGACCATGATCGAGTTGTAATCGTCGCCCGCGTCCTGGTAGGCCTTGGCCACTTCTTCTGCGCCAATCCCGGCTGTGGTGATGAATCCGCCCACGTAGTCGGTCACGCCACTGTCTTTAGGCGCAACGAAATCGGCCAGCGAGAAGTTGGGCTTGCCATCGGTCTTGATGATTTGCTGGCGCAAGTGGTGCAACGTGGCCAACGGTTGGCCGCTCTCGTCATACAGCTCGAGGTCGTCATCGTTCACCTGATTGGCAGGCCAGAAGCCGAAGACGGCGCGGGCGCTGATGAGCTTCTCGTCGATCAGTTTCTTGAGCATTTCCTGAGCGTCGGCGTACAGCGCGGTAGCAGCTTCGCCCACCACTTCGTCGGTCAGAATGCGCGGGAATTTACCTGCCAGGTCCCAGGAAATGAAGAACGGGGTCCAGTCGATGTACTCGGCCAGTACGTTGAGGTCAATGTTGTCCAGCACCTTGGCCCCGGTGAACGTCGGTTTTACTGGCTGATAATGGGCCCAGTCGAACTGCGGTTTTTTGGCGATGGACGCGGCGTAGCTCAGGCGCTCGGTGCGCGCACTGCGGTTGGCGGTGCGCTCGCGGACCTCGATGTACTCGTCGCGGGTCTTGTTGACGAAGCCGGCTTTCAGCTCTTTGGACAGCAATTGTGTGGCCACGCCCACGGCACGGGAGGCGTCGGTCACGTAAATCACGGCATCGTTCTGGTACTTGGGTTCGATCTTGACCGCCGTGTGCGCCTTGGACGTGGTCGCGCCACCGATCATCAGCGGCAAGTGAAAGTCCTGGCGCTGCATTTCACGGGCAACGTGGACCATTTCGTCCAGCGACGGGGTGATCAGGCCGGACAAGCCGATGATGTCGCACTTCTGCTCCTTGGCCACTTGCAGGATCTTCTCCGCAGGCACCATGACGCCCAAGTCAACGATGTCATAGCCGTTGCAGCCGAGCACCACGCCGACGATGTTCTTGCCGATGTCGTGTACGTCGCCCTTGACCGTGGCCATCAGGATCTTGCCCTTGGCTTCGGGCTTGTCGCCTTTTTCCAGTTCAATGAACGGAATCAGGTGCGCCACGGCCTGTTTCATGACGCGGGCCGATTTGACCACCTGCGGCAGGAACATTTTGCCCGCGCCGAACAGGTCACCCACGATGTTCATGCCCGACATCAACGGGCCTTCGATGACTTCAATCGGACGCTTGAACGACAGACGCGACTCTTCGGTGTCCTCAACAATGTGAGTGGTGATGCCTTTGACCAGCGCGTGCTCCAGCCGCTTGTTGACGTCCCAGCCGCGCCATTCTTCGGTTTCGGCTTCTTTGACGCTGCCGTCGCCTTTGTACTTGTCGGCAATCGCCAACAGGTTATCGGTGGCGTCGGGCGTGCGATTGAGCACCACGTCTTCCACCGCGTCACGCAGTTCGGTCGGGATCTGGTCGTAGATCTCCAGTTGCCCGGCGTTGACGATGCCCATGGTCAGGCCCGCGCGGATCGCATACAGCAAGAATACCGAGTGGATCGCCTCGCGCACGGGGTTGTTGCCACGAAACGAGAAGGACACGTTGGACACGCCACCCGACGTCAGGGCGTACGGCAGTTCGTCGCGGATATAGGCGCAGGCGTTGATGAAGTCCACTGCGTAGTTGTTGTGCTCTTCAATACCGGTGGCCACGGCGAAGATGTTCGGGTCAAAGATGATGTCTTCCGGCGGGAAGCCGACGTCATTGACCAAAATGTCGTAGGAGCGTTTGCAGATTTCTTTTTTGCGGGCTTCGGTGTCGGCCTGACCGGCTTCATCGAACGCCATCACCACCACGGCCGCGCCATAGCGTTTGCACAGTTTGGCGTGATGGATGAACTGCTCGACGCCTTCTTTCATGCTGATCGAGTTGACGATGCCCTTGCCCTGGATGCACTTGAGGCCCGCCTCGATCACTTCCCATTTGGAGGAGTCGATCATGATCGGCACCCGGGAAATGTCCGGCTCGCCCGCGATCAGGTTGAGGAAGGTCACCATGGCCTTTTTGGAGTCCAGCATGCCTTCGTCCATGTTGATGTCGATGATTTGCGCACCGGCTTCAACTTGTTGCAGGGCCACTTCCAGGGCTTCGGTGTAGTTGTCTTCACGAATCAGGCGGGCAAAACGCGCCGAGCCAGTGATGTTGGTGCGTTCGCCCACGTTGACGAACAGCGAGTTGCGGTCGATGGTGAACGGCTCAAGCCCTGACAGGCGGCAGGCCTTGGGGATGTCCGGGATTTGGCGTGGCGCATAACCGGCAACGGCTTTGGCGATGGCCTCGATATGGCCCGGCGTGGTGCCGCAGCAGCCGCCAACGATGTTCAAAAAGCCGCTTTGGGCGAACTCTTCAATCACCTTGGCCGTTTGTGCAGGCAACTCGTCGTATTCCCCGAACTCATTCGGCAGGCCGGCGTTCGGGTGTGCCGAGACGTAGGTACTGGCTTTGTTCGACAGTTCTTCGAGGTAGGGACGCAACTCGCTGGCACCCAGCGCGCAGTTCAAGCCCACCGAAATCGGCTTGGCATGGCTCACCGAGTTCCAGAACGCTTCAGTGGTCTGGCCGGACAGGGTGCGGCCGGAGGCGTCGGTGATGGTGCCGGAGATCATGATCGGCAACTCGATGCCCAAGGCTTCAAATACGCCTTGTACGGCAAAAATCGCAGCCTTGGCGTTCAGGGTGTCGAAAATGGTCTCGATCAGGATCAGGTCTGCGCCACCTTCGATCAGGCCCCGGGTGGCCTCGGTGTAGTTGTCCACCAGTTCATCGAATGTGACGTTGCGGTAACCGGGGTTGTTGACGTCCGGTGACAGCGAGCAGGTGCGGCTGGTCGGGCCCAAAACCCCTGCCACAAAGCGCGGTTTGTCGGGGGTCTCAAGGGTCTTGGCATCGGCCACCTTGCGCGCCAGTCGGGCGCCTTCTACGTTTAGCTCGTAGGCCAGCGCCTGCATGCCGTAATCGGCCTGGGAAACTTGAGTGGCGTTGAAGGTGTTGGTTTCGAGAATGTCGGCACCGGCATCCAGGTACGCTTTCTCAATCGAACCAATGACATCCGGGCGGGTGATGACCAACAGGTCGTTGTTACCCTTGACGTCGCTCGGCCAGTCGGCAAAGCGTGTGCCACGATAGTCGTGTTCCTCAAGACGGTAGCTTTGGATCATAGTGCCCATGCCGCCATCGAGAATCAGAATGCGCTCTTTGAGGGCGTGCTGAAGTGCTTGGAGACGAGCGCTGCGGTCAGACATAGGACTACCTGTTAGGGCCATGCAAAAGAGGGCAAATCATAACAAACCTGCGTGGGATTTGATCGTTCGCCGTTTTTCATGAATTTCATTCATGTTGAGGCGAGCCTTCGACGGGTAGAATCGCGACATTTTTAATATCAGGACAATGGCACATGTTTTTTCGCCTCCTCACCGGCGCTGTGACGCTGGTGGTGTGCAGTACAGCGTTGGGCCAAACCCCGCTGGTGAGCCCGGCTATTTCGTACACCCGGGATATCCAGCCGATCCTTACCGAAAAGTGCGTTGCCTGTCACGCCTGCAACGATGCGGCCTGCCAGCTCAATCTCGGGAGCGCGGAGGGCGCGACCCGGGGTGCCAGCAAGGTGCCCGTGTATCAGGGCGATCGAACCACGGCGGTTGCGCCGACGCGGATTTTCTATGACGCCAAAGGTCAACAAGAGTGGCGCAATAAAGGTTTCTATTCGGTGCTGGATGCACAAGGGGCACAAGCGGCGCTCATGGCGCGCATGCTCGAACTGGGACACAGCGCCCCCTTGACCCCGAATGCCAAATTGCCTGAAGGCATTGTGCTGGGCCTCAACCGTGAAAACAGTTGCCCGGCCCCCGGCGAATTTAACGATTATGCGCAAAAACACCCCAACGAAGGCATGCCGTTGGCCGTGACCGGCCTGACGGATCAGCAATACATCACGGTGCAAACCTGGCTGGCGCAGGGCGCCCCGGTCGATCAAAACGCCATTAAGCCGACCGCCATCGAGGCGAGTCAGATTGCCGAATGGGAAGAGTTGCTCAATCGCCCGGGGTCGACTGAGGCGCTGGTGGCCCGTTGGCTGTATGAGCATTTGTTTCTGGCCCACGCCTATTTCGACAATGGCGTGCCGGGTCACTATTTCCAGTGGGTGCGCTCGCGCACGCCCAGTGGGCAACCGATTGACCTGATCGCTACCCGGCGCCCCAACGACGACCCGGGCACCACCTTCTATTATCGGATCATGCCGGTGCAGGGGGTGATCGTTCATAAAACCCACATCACATACCCGATGGGGCAGCGCAAGCTAGAACGGGTCAAGCAACTGTTTTATAGCGGCGACTGGCATGCCGCCAAGCTACCGGGGTATGGACCACGAGGGCGCGCCAATCCGTTTGAAACCTTTGAAGCGATCCCGGCGGTGGCCCGTTATCAGTTCATGCTGGATAACGCGGAATATTTCGTGCGCACCTTTATTCGCGGCCCTGTGTGCCGCGGGCAAATTGCTACTGACGTGATCCGCGACAACTTCTGGGCGGTGTTCCAGGAGCCCGCCCGCGACCGTTACGTGACCGATGCGGCGTACCGCGGCAAAGCCACGCCGTTACTAGCGATGCCGGGGCAGATCGACGATGTGGGCAGCATTATTTCGCTGTGGCACAACTACCGGGACAAGCGCAACGAGTATGAAGACCTGCGCCAGGCAGCGTACGCCGACATGCCGCCGCCGAGCTGGTCGACCCTGTGGGCAGGCAATGACAACGCGCTGTTGACCATCTTCCGGCATTTCGACAGTGCCAGTGTCAGCAAGGGGCTGGTGGGTGAAATCCCGCAGACCTTGTGGCTGTTCGATTACCCGCTGCTAGAGCGCACCTACTACCAATTGGCCGTTAACTTCGATGTGTTCGGCAACGTCTCGCATCAGGCCCAGACGCGTCTTTACTTCGATCTGATCCGCAACGGCGCCGAGGTCAACTTTCTGCGTTTGATGCCTGCCGACGCGCGGGCCGCCATTCTGGGCGACTGGTATCAAAACAGCGGCAAGCTGAAGATGTGGATGGACTATCAGAAGATCGACACGGACACCCCAACCGGTATGAAGCTGGACCCGGCCGACCCGAAACGCGATTTTGCCCTCAAGTTGATTGAGCGCACCGGCACCCTGAATGCGCGGCCGGACCCGATCAACCGCTGTACGGGCGCTTATTGTTCGCGGCCGAACATCCCGCGTGCCTTCCAGTACGCCGAGCAATCGCTGAGCCGTCTGACCTCGCGTCCTGCCGCCGGCTTACCGGTCATCAACCAATTGCCCGAAGCCACCATGCTGCGTATCGAGAGTGCCGACGGTAAACGTGAGATGTACAGCCTGTTGCGCAACCGCGCGCATACCAACGTGGCCTTTATGCTGGGCGAGGAATACCGCCTGCAGCCGGGGCTGGACACGCTGACCATTTACCCGGGCGTGCTCAGCAGTTACCCGAACTTTATGTTCAACATTCCGGCCGATGAGGTAGAGGCTTTTGTCGAGGCGATGGAGGCGAGCCAGGATCAAACCGCGTTTGAGGCCATCGTCCAGCGCTGGGGGATTCGCCGCAGCCACCCGCAGTTCTGGCAGTACTTCCATGACATTGGCGAATACATTAACCAAACCGACCCTGTAGAGGCGGGCGTGCTGGACATGAACCGCTACGAGAACCTGTAAAGGTCATTTGTTTCACCCACGTGGGGTGCGGCTTTCCTGACAAAAATACTAGGACTTTGTCAGGCGCGCCGATTGGCGTAAACTGCGCCCCATGTCTGCGAGGAGATTCCATGAGCGCCATAACGATTACCGACGCCGCACACGATTACCTGGCTGATCTGCTGTCCAAGCAGAACTCCCCGGGTATCGGCATCCGCGTGTTTATCACCCAACCCGGCACCCAGTACGCTGAAACCTGCATTGCGTATTGCAAGCGCGATGAAATCAAACCAGAAGATACCGCGCTGGGCCTGAAAAGCTTCACCGCCTGGATCGACGCGGTCAGCGAGCCGTTTCTTGAAGACGCCGTTGTGGATTACGCGACCGATCGCATGGGTGGGCAACTGACCATCAAGGCGCCTAACGCCAAAGTGCCCATGGTCAACGCCGACAGCCCGATCAACGAGCGCATCAATTACTATCTGCAAACCGAGATCAATCCCGGTCTGGCCAGCCACGGCGGTCAGGTCAGCCTGATCGAAGTGGTAGAAGACGGCATTGCGGTCCTCAAGTTCGGCGGTGGCTGCCAGGGTTGCGGTCAGGCCGATGTGACTTTGCGTGAAGGGATCGAACGCACCTTGCTGGAGCGTATTCCCGAGCTCAAAGGCGTGCGTGACGTGACTGACCACTCGCAGAAAGAAAACGCCTACTACTGATTCATCAGTCCCAAGGTGTTCGCTGCGCGTTCTATAAAAAAACGGTGCCCCGTGAGCACCGTTTTTTTATGCCTGCCGATTGAGCGCAAGACCGCTACGGGCGATACAGATGTGCGTGACCAGCGCGGTACAGCGACGATTCGCTGAAGCTGTCGTTGGCCAGCACGCGACCGACCAGGATCAACGCCGTGCGCCTGAACCCTTTGGCCTGAACTTTCTCGACAATGTCAGCCAGGGTGCCGCTGGCGGCGTCTTGATCCGGCCAACTGGCGCGGTGGATGACGGCTATCGGGCAATCGCTGCCGTAATGGGGTGTCAGTTCGTCCACGATCGAGGCAAGGTTCTTGACCCCCAAATGAATGGCCATGGTCGCTTGATGACGGGCCAGACTCGCCAGTTCTTCGCCCGCGGGCATCACGGTCTTTTCCGCGTAGCGGGTCAGGATTACCGTTTGCGAAATATCAGGCAGGGTCAGCTCCGCTTCGAGCAGGGCGGCACACGCGGCGGTCGCCGTGACCCCGGGGATGATCTCAAACGCAATGCCCAGCGCCCGCAGGCAGCGGATTTGCTCACCGATGGCGCCATACAGGCTAGGATCGCCGGAATGGACGCGGGCCACGTCTTGACCTTGAGCGTCAGCCGACTGGATCAGCTCGATGATTTGTTCCAGATGTAATTGGGCGCTGTTAATCACCTGCTCGGCCTGATGACCCTCCAGCACGGCGGCGGGCACCAGTGAGCCGGCGTAGATGATGACGGGGCAGCTGCGGATCAGACGCTGGCCTTTGACCGTAATCAGCTCTGGATCGCCGGGGCCGGCACCGATGAAATACACAGTCATGGCAGTCTCTTGAACGATGCGAAATAGAGCGCCGCTTGAACAACGCTCATAGTGAGGCGGCGAAGTATCGCCTGATTATTGCCGGGTCGCTAACGCAAACGTCGCGTTATCAGAGGTCTGGCGCGTGACCTGCAGCGTCGCGCGGTTCCCGCTCAAGCACTCGCAGAGCGCCAGTGCCGCGCTTTCAGCCACCCCGAAACAGCCGGTGTGGGTGAACGAGACGGGGGACCGGTGACTGAGCCGGGGGGCAAACGCGGCAAGCTGTTGTGCGCTGAAGACGTGCAAAGGCCGTTTCAACTGTTGCGCCAGCCGGATCAGACCGGGTTCGTCCCGTTTGCCATCAATACTGGCCAAGGCCCGGACTTCGCTGAGCGTGATCCCGGCATGGCTCAGAGACGTCTGGATCAGCGTCAACAGTTCTTCAGCGCTGCAGCCGCGTCGACAGCCCAGCCCCACCACGAAGGTGGGGGCGGTGGGCGCGGCGGTCATGCAGCGTACTGGCCATCAGCTTTGCGTCGGAACAACCACGCGCTGATCACCCCCAGCGCCAGCCAAAACACCACATTGGTCAATTGCGAAGCCATTTTGAACTGGGTTTCGAGGGCTTGCGGGGCCAGGCTTGAGTGAACCTCCGGCTGGGGGGCGCCCAGGACATGGGGGATCACCAGAATCACCACCCCGAGTACTTTCAGTGCCCAATGCTTGCCAAACACCACCAAGGCAATGGCCACGGCAGTGGACGCTGCGGTGCTCACCCACCAGACCTGACGTTGCAGCAAATCTGCCGCAGCGGTGCCCGGCAGCTCGGGCGGCAGGCCCAGCGTCGGCGCCAGGCAAAACGTGGCATACCCCGCCAATCCCCAGAGCACACCCTGAGAGGTGCGGGTCGGGCTGCGCAGTGTGTACAGGCCTGCGAGCATCAAGGCAAACCCCACAGCGACCACCAGGTTGCCGCCGGTGGTGGACAACACGCGCTGCCAGCCATCCTCCGGCTCCCAGGCCTCAGCGTCATGGGTATGGGCAGCCATGTGGGTGTCAGTGTGTGTATGCGCGGGCGTCTCGGCGGGCTTTTCGAAGGTTTCAGCTTCGAGAATCAGCGGCGTCACCCACAGGCTTTGCAGCACGGTCAGCAACAGGGCGGCCAGCAAGCCCGTAAAACCGGCAGTTTGAGCAATGCGCTTAATCATGGCCGGGGTCTCAATGGCAGGGGAAGGCTGAACTGTGACGGGTGTCGTGCGCGGCATTGTGTACCGCGTCAATGTGAGAAAAGCCCGCGAAGTAAACCAGAAACGCTCCCAGCACGGCAGCGCCGACAGCCGCAACGATGCGCTGGCTTTGGGTGGATGTGGACGTTGCAGACTGCGTACGGCTGGTGCTGATGGACATGGCGCTTCCCTCGGGTCAGACAGCGGGGGAGAGGCGCAAGAAAACCCCGCGAAGAAGATCGCAGGGTTCAACAGCGCCCGCCCACCGCGGGTTTGTCATTGGATGTGAACAGGCCGGTCTCCGGGCTCACGAGGGGTTCAAATCATTGAACCGCTGAACATCGCCTTCCCATGCCTGGGCACAGTGGTTGTGATGTTCCGCTCGCTTACCGTTGCGGGGGCAGCACCGGACTGATCAAGGCGATGAGCGCCTGACGCACCGGTTTCCCGTTTCACCCTGTGAAGGGCACCTGATACAAGATGTGTAGGAGAGCATGGCAGCGGGGGAGGCGTCAATTCACGTGTCAGGAAAGTATGCTCTTGACCTTGTCGCGTAACTGATCAATTGAAAAGGGCTTGCCGATAACGAAGGCGTTGTCAGGCTTAGCCAGGCTTTCGGCATACCCGCTGGCAAACAGCACCGGTAGCGTGGGCCGCAAGAGCAGTGCCTGCTCAGCCAGTTCACGGCCGTCCATGATCGGGAGACCGACATCGGTCATGAGCAGATCAATGACCAGTTCGGTGTTCTTGATGAACGTCAGTGCTTCTTCGCCGCCATCTGCCTCCAGCACAGTGAATTCCAATTCTTCCAGCACATCCACGATCAGCATGCGAACAATGGCATCGTCTTCTACAACGAGGATGGTGGAGGGTGTTGCAGGCATAGTGGGTATCCCGAAAAGTGGTGAGCGCGGTGAAGCCAAAACGTATCGACTTGCCTTATGAGTAAGCCGCATCCCCGGACAAGTTCCCGCTGCTGTACGAAAAATATCTTCGAACAAGGTCTGCAAGGATAGCTGTATGTAGTCTTTGAGTCCGTACTTGAGTACGAATTTGTACTGTTTATCGTAAGAAAATAGATTAATTGCTCGATAATCCGGCAAACTTGCTGTTTTTTAACACTGTTCACGGGCCAGAAAAATGAATGCACCAGCATCGGTTGATGAGCGTAGCTTTCGCAAACTCCTGAGTCGCAACGTCGGTTTGCCCTTGGGTGTGGGCGTGCTCAGCGCCGTTTTGTTTGTGGTGATGATCAGCTATTTGCTGTCGGTCATTCAGTGGCTGCAACACACTGACCGCGTGATCAATAACGCTAACGAGGCGATCAAGCTCACGGTTGATCTTGAAACCGGGATGCGCGGTTATTTGATTACCGGCGACGAACATTTTCTCGACCCGTATGAAGTGGCCAAACCGCAGATCACTGCGCAGCTGCGTGGCCTGGAAGAACTGGTCAGCGACAATCCGCAGCAGGTGGACCGCCTCAAACGTCTACAGGCCTTGCAAAACGACTGGAGCCGGTACGCTCAGGACATGATTGAGCTGCGTCGCAGCAATGGCGATTACCGTGGCGCCGTGCTATCGGGGCGCGGTAAGCGGCTGACCGATCAAGTGCGCAAGGCCTTCGACGAATTCATTGCCATGGAGCAACAGTTGCGTGTTGAGCGTAACGATGATGTGAGCCGCACCACGATCCTGGTGATCGGCCTTTACCTGCTGTTTGTGCTGGGCCTCAGCGGTTTTCTGGCCTATGTCGGACGCCGCGATCTGGTCAACCTTTCAAAGAGTTACAGCGACACCCTCGACGCACAGGTGAAAAGTGCGCAACGTCTTGAACAGCAGGCCTGGCTGCGCAACGGTCAGACCGAACTGGCTGAACAGGTGCTGGGGCGTCTGACCCTGAACATGCTGGGCCGCAATATTCTGCAGTTCTGCGCGCAGTACTTGGGTTCGGTGGTCGCGGCCGTTTATGTGCGTGAAGACCACGGCGGCCTCAAGCGGGTGGCCAGTTACGGTTTTTCCCGCGAGCAGGAGCTACAAGACCAACTGATTCACAACGACGAGGGGATTGTCGGGCAGGCGGCGCAGCAAGATACCTTGATTCGCCTGGACAATGTGCCCGCCGGTTACTTCAAGGTCAGCTCAGGGCTGGGCGAAGGCAGCCCGCGCAGCGTGCTGGTGGTGCCCACCAGTGACGACGACCGGGTCAACGGCGTGATCGAACTGGGCTTCTTGCGCCCCTTGACCGAGCGTGACATTGAGTTGTTCGAGTTGATTGCCGACAACATTGGCACCTCGATTGAAGCGGCCCGCTACCGTCAGCGTTTGCAGGAAGTGCTGGCCGAAACCCAGCAGCTCAACGAAGAGTTGCAGGTGCAGCAGGAAGAACTCAAGACCGCCAACGAAGAGCTGGAAGAGCAGTCGCGCATTCTCAAGGAGTCCCAGACCCATCTGGAAACCCAGCAGGCCGAACTGGAGCAGACCAACGAACAGTTGGCCGATCAGGCGCTGGCACTTGCCGCGCAGCGCGATGCGATGGATCAGAAGAACACCGAGCTCAATCAGGCTCAAGTGCAACTGGAGGAGCGCGCTGAAGAGTTGCAGCGTTCCAGCAAATACAAGTCCGAGTTCCTGGCCAACATGTCTCACGAGCTGCGTACGCCGCTGAACAGCTCGTTGATCCTGGCCAAATTGCTGTCGGAAAACCCGCACGAGAACCTGACTGCCGAACAAGTGAAGTTTGCCGAGTCGATCTACTCGGCGGGCAATGACTTGCTCAATCTGATCAACGACATTCTGGACATCTCGAAAGTCGAAGCCGGCAAGCTTGAAGTGCGCCCGGAAAACACCAGCGTTCCGCGTCTGGTGGACGGTCTGCGAAGCATGTTCCAGCCGCTGGCCGGCGAAAAGGCACTGGATTTCCAGGTCGAGCTGCAACCGGGCACGCCGCCGATGATCTTCACGGATCGTCAGCGCCTGGAGCAGATTTTGAAAAACCTGTTATCCAACGCCATCAAGTTCACCGAAAAAGGCCAGGTCAGCCTCACCGTGTCGCGCCAACCGAACGAGGGCATTGCCTTCACCGTGCGCGATTCGGGAATCGGCATAGCAGCCGAGCAGCAAGAAAGCATCTTCGAGGCGTTCCGTCAGGCAGACGGCACCACCAACCGCCGTTATGGCGGTACGGGTCTGGGGCTGTCGATTTCCCGCGATCTGGCCAACTTGCTGGGTGGTTCGATCAGCGTCACCAGCGAACCGGGTCAGGGCAGTATTTTCACGCTGCTCCTGCCTGAACAGTTCGTCGAACAGGATGAGCCGTACGCCCAGGCCCCAGTGGCGGAGCCGGCCAAAGCCGTGGTCGCGGCTGCGCCGCCAGCCCCGCAACCGGTGATGAATGTGCCGAACGTCGAGATTCCGCGGTTCATGGATGATCGCGAGAAAGCACCGTTTACCACGCGCTGCATTCTGGTGATTGAGGACGAGCCCAACTTTGCCCGCATCCTCTTCGACCTGGCCCATGAGCTGGGCTATCACTGCCTGGTGGCCCACGGTGCCGATGAGGGCTTCAGCCTGGCGGCCGAGTTCATCCCGGATGCAATCTTGCTGGACATGCGCCTGCCCGACCATTCCGGCCTGACGGTGTTGCAGCGACTCAAGGAGCTGGCGCCGACCCGGCACATTCCGGTGCACGTGATTTCTGTTGAAGACCGCGTTGAAGCGGCCATGCACATGGGCGCCGTAGGGTATGCGGTCAAACCCACCACCCGCGAAGAGCTCAAGGACGTGTTCGCACGCCTTGAAGCCAAGCTCACGCAGAAGGTCAAACGCGTATTGCTGGTCGAAGACGATGATCTGCAACGTGACAGCATTGCCCGCCTGATCGGCGACGATGACATCGAAATCACCGCCGTTGGTTACGCGCAGGAAGCCCTGGACCTGCTGCGCAGCCACATCTACGACTGCATGGTCATCGACCTCAAGCTGCCGGACATGCTGGGCGGCGACTTGCTCAAGCGCATGTCCACCGAAGACATCTGCTCGTTCCCGCCGGTGATTGTGTACACCGGCCGTAACTTGACCCGCGATGAAGAGGCCGAGCTGCGCAAGTACTCGCGTTCGATCATCATCAAAGGCGCCCGCTCCCCGGAGCGCCTGCTCGATGAGGTGACTTTATTTCTGCACAAAGTCGAATCCCAGTTGTCCCATGAACGTCAAACCATGCTTAAGACCGCGCGTAGTCGGGACAAAGTGTTTGAAGGGCGCAAAATTTTGCTGGTCGATGACGATGTACGAAACATCTTCGCCCTGACCAGCGCGCTGGAGCATAAGGGCGCCATTGTGGTCATTGGCCGAAATGGCCATGAGGCGATCGAGCGCTTGAACGAAGAGGATGATATCGATCTGGTGCTCATGGACGTCATGATGCCCGAGATGGACGGTTACGAAGCCACTGTTGAAATTCGCAAAAACCCGCGCTGGCGCAAGCTGCCGATCATTGCTGTCACGGCCAAGGCCATGAAAGACGATCAGGAGCGCTGCCTGCAAGCCGGGTCCAATGACTACCTGGCCAAACCGATTGACCTGGATCGCCTGTTTTCGCTGATCCGGGTCTGGTTGCCCAAAATGGAACGTATTTAAGTGCCGCGAAACACCGATATTGAAATACGTCTGCTGATTGAAGCGATCTATCTCAAATACAGCTATGACTTTCGTGATTACTCCGGCGCTTCGGTCAAGCGCCGGGTGCATCACGCCATGCGCCAATTCGACTGCAATACCATCTCGGCGTTGCAGGAGCGGGTGCTGCACGACCCGACCGCGTTCATGCAGTTATTGCAGTACTTGACGATCCCGGTCAGTGAGATGTTTCGCGATCCCGAGCATTTTTTGGCGTTGCGTCAGGAAGTGGTACCGATCCTCAGAACCTACCCGTCGCTGAAAATCTGGATCGCCGGGTGCAGCACGGGCGAAGAGGTTTACTCCATGGCCATCCTGCTGCGCGAAGAGGGGCTGCTGGACCGCACGATCATTTATGCCACCGACATCAATCCGCGTTCGCTGGAGAAGGCCAAGCAGGGGATCTTCTCCCTCGAAAACATCCGCGGCTACACCCAGAACTACCTGAAGGCCGGCGGCCAGCGCGAGTTCTCGGAGTACTACACAGCGGCCTATGACTACGCAATTTTCGACAAAAGCTTGCGCGAGAACGTGACGTTCGCCGACCACAGCCTGGCGACCGACAGCGTGTTCTCAGAAACACATTTGATTTCATGCCGTAACGTACTGATTTATTTCAATAAAAGTTTGCAGAATCGGGCGTTTGGATTGTTTCACGACTCCTTGTGCCACCGTGGCTTCTTGATGCTGGGCAGTAAAGAGACGCTGGACTTCTCGGACTACAGCAAGCAATTCACGCCTGTGCTCAAGCAAGAGCGGATTTACCGCAAGCTATGATGAACGAGCCTGAAACGTTCATTGGCCTGCGGCAGGTCGACGCCGTCGTGGTCGGTGCGTCCGCCGGGGGTGTTGAAGCCTTGTTGACGATTTTTGCGGACCTGCGGCAAGGCTTTCGCTTGCCGCTGATTGTGGTGCTGCACCTGCCCGATGAGCGCCGCAGTCAGTTGGCGCAAGTGTTTGCACGACGCTTGTCGATCAAGGTCAAAGAAGCCGCCGACAAGGACATGATTGAACCGGGAACGCTCTATTTTGCGTCGCCAGGCTATCACCTGTCGGTGGAACGCGATGGCAGTTTTTCATTGAGTCAGGAGGCGCGGGTGCATTATTCGCGGCCCTCGATTGATTACTTATTTGAGTCCGCGGCAGACACGTACGAAGCGCGTCTGGCTGCGATTTTACTGACTGGCGCCAATCAGGACGGTGCTCAGGGGATTGCCACAGTCAAGCAATCGGGCGGTTTGACCATCGTTCAAGACCCTGAAGAAGCCTTGGTTTCCACCATGCCGCAAGCGGCACTGGACCGTATGGAACCGGACTACATCCTCCCTTTGCGCGGCATCGGCCGTCTGCTTGTCGAGCTGGAACGAATCGAATGCTAGTAAGTGATATTCAAGCCAAGCTGCTGATCGTCGATGATCTGCCAGAAAACCTGCTGGCACTGGAAGCGTTGATCAAGCGCGAAGACCGCGCCGTCTACAAGGCCCTGTCAGCCGACGAGGCGCTGTCGTTGCTGCTGCAACATGAATTTGCGTTGGCCATTCTGGACGTGCAGATGCCGGGCATGAACGGCTTCGAGCTGGCCGAAATGATGCGCGGCACCGAAAAAACCAAAAATATTCCCATCGTGTTTGTCAGCGCCGCAGGGCGCGAAATGAATTACGCCTTCAAGGGCTACGAAAGCGGCGCGGTGGATTTCCTGCACAAGCCGCTGGATATTCACGCGGTCAAAAGCAAGGTCAATGTGTTCGTTGACCTGTACCGCCAGCGAAAAGCAGTCAAGCAGCAAGTCGAAGCCCTGGAGCAAAGTCGCCGCGAGCAGGAAGTGCTGCTGGCGCAGTTGCAGGTCACTCAAGGCGAGCTGGAGCACGCCGTGCGCATGCGCGACGATTTCATGTCCATCGTCTCCCATGAAGTGCGTACGCCGCTCAACGGGCTGATCCTGGAAACCCAGCTGCGCAAAATGCACCTGGCCCGGGACAACGCCGCAGCCTTTACCCTGGACAAAATGAAGGCCATGGTGGAACGCGATGAGCGCCAGATCCAAAGCCTGATTCGTCTGATCGAAGACATGCTCGACGTGTCGCGCATTCGCACCGGCAAACTGTCAATCAGGCCGGGGCAGTTCGATTTGTCGCGTTTGGTGAGCACGCTGGTGGAAACCTTTGCGCCACAGATCAGCGCGGCTCAGTCGAGTGTCAATCTGAGTGCTGACAGTCCGGTCGTCGGGCTGTGGGATGAGTTTCGCATCGAACAGGTGGTGTCGAACCTGCTGACCAATGCGTTGCGCTATGGGGCCAAAAGCCCGATTGATGTTTCAGTGTATGTCGAAGGCGAGAACGCCATCGTGGAAGTCCGCGATCAGGGCATTGGCATAAGCGAAGAAAACCAGCAACGCATTTTCCAGCAGTTTGAGCGGGTATCAGCCAAGCATGCCGTGGCCGGGCTGGGGCTTGGGTTGTTCATCTCCGAGCAGATTGTGGCGGCCCACGGCGGCAAAATCACCGTACAAAGTGCCCTGGGTGAGGGCGCTGTATTCCGGGTCAGCCTGCCATTGGCGCAAAACGCGTAAATTAGCCGCAACCTATGGCCGACCCCATGGTCGTATTGGCAGCATTTGCAGCAATTAAGGTTTCCCCCATGAGTGAAGATGCACAAGATGTGGTTCTGATTGTCGAAGACGACCCTTCGATCCTGATGGTCTTGTCGGCCTATTTGTCAGGCGAAGGCTATCGCGTGTTGCAGGCCGAAAACGGTGAGCAGGCCTTTGAGATCCTGGCCAGCAAGCCGCATCTGGACCTGATGGTCACGGACTTTCGGCTGCCGGGCGGTATTTCCGGGGTACAGATCGCCGAGCCTGCGGTCAAACTGCGGCCGGACCTGAAAGTGATTTTTATCAGCGGTTACCCGCAGGAAATACGCGAGACGGACAGCCCCATCACGCGCAAGGCGCCTATTATGGGCAAGCCGTTCGATCTGGATAAGCTCAAAGAAATCATCCAGAACCAGCTGATCTGACATCCGCTTGATAAAGAGGATTCAGGCCAGCAGCATCTCATTCACCTTGGCCGTCAGCAGGTCAAAGGTGAAGGGCTTGGTAATCAACTGCATGCCTTCATCCAGAAAACCGCCACGCGCAGTCGCATGCTGTGCGTATCCGGTGATGAACAGCACCTTGAGGTCCGGGCGCGCCTGACGACTGATCTCGGCCAGCTGGCGGCCGTTCATGCCCGGCAGTCCCACATCGCTGATCAATAAATCAATGGTTTGCGCCGACTCGATAATGGGCAGTGCAGCATTCGCATCTTCGGCGCTGAGCACCGTGTAGCCGTGTTCTCGCAGCACTTCGATCACCAGGCTGCGCACTGCGTTGTCATCTTCAACCACCAGCAGCGTTTTTTCGGCGTTGGCGGCCGTTTCTGCCTGTGACAGGCCTTGCGCGCTAAGCTCGCCGCTGCTGCCGTTACAGCGCGGTAAAAACAATTGCACCGTGGTGCCGCTGCGTTCCTGGCTGATGATGCGCACATGGCCGCGTGACTGTTTGCAGAACCCATAAATCATCGACAATCCGAGGCCGGTGCCCTGACCGATGGGTTTGGTGGTGAAAAACGGGTCGAAGGCGCGTTTGAGCGTGCTTTCTTGCATGCCGCAGCCATTGTCGCTGGCGCTGAGCACGATGTAGTCGCCGGGGGTGAAGTGCCCGTTGGCTTCGCTGAAGGCGGTATCAACCTGCACGTTGTATGTCTTGACGGTGAGGTGACCGTCTTCGGGCATGGCATCGCGGGCGTTGGACACCAAATGCAGCAACGCGTTTTCCAACTGCTGCGGGTCAACGTCGGCGATCCACAGGTTGTCATCGGCTTCCAGGGTGAGTCGGGTGGATGGGGCGAGGTTTTGTTCCAGCAACGCCCGCTGCGCCAGCAGCCACTCGCTGATCATGGTGGGTTTGGAGTCCAGTGACTGGCGCCGCGAGAACGCCAGCAGTCGATGGGTGAGCCCCGCCGCACGGTTAGCGGAGGTCACGCCCATGTCGATAAGGCGGTCCAGATCATCGAGCTTGCCCCGGGCCACCTTGCGCCGCAGCAACTCCATACTGCCGATAATCCCGGCCAGCATGTTATTCAAGTCGTGGGCAATGCCCCCGGTGAGTTGTCCGACGGCTTCCATTTTTTGCGCGTGGCGCACGTCGTCGTTATGTTGCAGGGCTTTCTCGAGGCGACGATCTACTTCCAAATCAATGGGTTGCAGCGTGTTCTTGATAAATTTGTCACGTTCGCTGAGGCGGTGGGTGCAATCCCTGGCGGCGTATTGCTGTTTGCGTGTGCGCAACGCGTTTTTTGACAGGCACAGCAACTGCGCATGCGACCAGGGTGAGGCCACGAAAAAAGCGTTGCCCAATTGTTCGCTCAGGTGGCTTAGTTGAAGGTCCGACCAGTGAGGTTCAGCGGTCAGCACGATGACGGCCAGATCCGACCAGTCGGGTTGTTTCAACAACACATCGCTCAGTTGCTCGAAGGCCTCAGACTGTCGCGAGTCGGCTTCGACTATCAGCAATCCGGCACCTTGTTGCAGGGCCGGGTGCAGGTGGTCCATGCAGGCCAGTTCAAAACCGTTCACGCCGCCTGAAGCCAGTTGATGCAGATCAACCGACTTTTCTAGCCCGGGGCACGTGAGAATCAGGGCGCGCTCCTCGGTGGGTCCCAATGCAATCACAGAATTTCCCGCCTATTGATACTCGACTCAAAAATTACCCGCATGTATGCGGCTATATGGTCTTGACCTTGAGCCATGGTGGCGGTTCAACGTTTTGAAATATATATTCAAATGCATCTATTCGAAGGCCCTGGAATCACCCAAAAAAGAGCCTATAGCCCTTGCTGCAGCGCGGGGTCGTCGGGGTTTTGTTGTTCCAGTTGGGCCAGCAGCACCTGCACGTTTTGCAGTTGCCCCGACTCCTTCCAGTACCGGATCAACAGTACCCGAGCCTTGCGATTGGCGGGTTGGCGTTGCAGTAACTCTTCGAGCTGGCGCTGCGCCGCTTCGAGTTGGTCCAAGTCGTGCAGGGCGATGGCCAGTGTGTAGCGATAGTCGCTGTTGTCAGGTTCCAGCTCGACGGCCTTGGCCAGCCCGAGCAGGGCATATTCGGTTTGCCCGTGATTGTGCAGCCAGATGCCCAATGCATGCTGTAAATAGGCCGAATCAGGGTGCGCCTCCAACTGCTGCGCCAGCAACTCGCGGGCGCGGTCGCTTTGGCCGCGTTTATCGAGCAGCTCCACGCGTGCGACCACGGCCTTGAGGTTGTCCGGCTCAAGGTGGGTGACTTTTTCCAGCGCCGCTTGTGCCTCGTCCAACTGACCTTCGTGCAGGTACAGGCGTGCGAGCTGGCCCTGGGCCTGGGCGCTGTCGGGCTGGGTCTTGAGCGTGCGCTCATATTCGTCAATCACGTGCTGCAGCGGGCCGAAGTACACCCCTTGTTCATCGGGGGACAAACCCAGCAAGGCGTTGGCCGCGGCAAACCGCACGCTTTGCTCCGGGTCTTCGAGGATCGGGCCGAGCAGCAACGTGCGTTGCGCCCCTGGCACCAGCCCGACAATGCTCTGGATGGCGGCTTCGCGTACCAGCGCAGACGGGTGATGCAAGTCGGCATCGGCCAGTTTCAGGGCGTGCGGGCTGGGGTAGTTGGGCAGTTCGGCGTGCAGGCTGGCGCGGCGTATGTCGGACAAGTCCGTGCGGGCCAATTGTTGGTACAGCACACGGGCAGCGCCGGGCTGGCCATTATGTGCTTGCTCCAGGGCCTGAGCGTAACTGTGATTGAGGTTGGTCGGGGTGACAGTGGCCGCAGGGCGCATCCAGAACCACAGGCAGGTGGCAACGACGGCGGACGCCAGGCTGAGCAACAGGTAGCGATGTGGCTTTAGCATGCAAATTCCAGAAGCAGGCGTGCGTAATGAGCGCCAGCTTCGGCCAGTGTGGCGTGCGAGTCAAACCCTTGTCCGGCTGAAGGCGCCAGGCTTGTGAAAATGTACAACAAAGGTCGTAATCCCTTGTGCAGCGGCCTGGCGTGTTTGCGCGCCGATACTGGCAGCATGAATGGCATAAGAACTGGAGATTCGTCTGATGAAAATCGTCATTGCCCCTGACTCGTTCAAAGACAGCCTGAGTGCGGAAAAAGTCGCTGATGCCATTGCGGCCGGCCTGGCCGACGTGTTGCCCCATGCGCAGTTGATTAAATGCCCCATGGCCGATGGAGGCGAAGGCACGGTTGACGCCATCGTGGCGGCCGGTAATGGCCAACTGCGCCGAGAGCAGGTGCAAGGGCCGTTGGGTGAGCCGGTTTACGCCAACTGGGGCTGGTTGCCGGAAACCCGCACCGCGATCATCGAAATGGCGGAGGCCAGCGGTTTGCAATTGGTGGCCCTTGAGCAGCGCGATGCGTGTGTCAGCAGCACCTATGGCACCGGTGAGCTGATCAAGGCCGCGCTGGAGGCGGGCGCCCAACGCATCATCCTGGCCATTGGCGGCAGTGCCACCAATGATGCCGGGGCGGGTGCCTTGCAGGCGCTGGGGCTTGGGCTGTTTGATGCGCAGGACCGCGCGCTGCCGCATGGCGGTCTGGCGCTGGCACAACTGGCGCGCATTGACCTGCAAGGGCTGGACCCGCGCCTGGTCGACGTGCGCTTTGAAATCGCCGCAGACGTCAACAATCCGCTGTGTGGCGAACATGGGGCTTCGGCTATTTTCGGTCCGCAAAAAGGCGCATCCCCGGCACAGGTGCAGCAATTGGACCACGCGTTGGGGCATTTTGCCGATCACTGCGCCAAGGTGTTGCCCAAGGACGTGCGTGACGAGCCGGGTTCAGGGGCTGCGGGCGGTCTGGGGTTTGCTGCCAAAGCGTTTTTCGGCGCGCAGTTTCGGGCCGGCGTGGACGTGGTGGCCGAGCTGGTCAACCTCAACGAGGCCGTGCAAGGCGCTGCGCTGGTGATCACCGGCGAAGGCCGTTTTGACGCGCAGACCCTGCGCGGTAAAACGCCGTTCGGGGTGGCGCGCATCGCCCGCAGCAATGGCGTACCGGTGGTGGTGTTGGCCGGCACCTTGGGGGAGGGGTATCAAGCGTTGTACGAGCACGGCATCCATGCCGCGTTTGCTGTGGCCAGTGGCCCGATGACGCTGGACTACGCCTGCGCCCATGCGTCGCAGTTACTGACCGATCGGGCGCGGGACATTGCGCGACTGTGGAGCCTGGGTCGCCAATAAGGCGTGGGGTCGAAGCGAGGTTACTGCTTGAAACACAGAATCGTGTAAGCTTCGCGGTTATTTGCATTCGACCTTAGCGAGCCCTATGCCGTCGCTCTTCAAACGCTCTCTGCTGCCCAAGTTGCGCAGCTTTCCGTTGTCCGCCGACGCGTTCAGCATCTTGCCCGGTGCGGCCGATTTTCGGCGTTGCCTGCTGGAGCACATCGCCAATGCACGCCAGCGCATCACGCTGGTGGCGTTGTACCTGCAACAGGATGAAGCCGGTCAGGAAATCCTCGATGCCCTGCACGCCGCGAAAGCGGCCCGACCTGAGCTTGAAATCGTGGTCATGGTGGATTGGCTGCGTGCCCAGCGCGGACTGATCGGTGCGGGCAAGCAGCCGGGCAATGCCGCCTGGTATCAGGCCCAGACGCAAGCCCATGACACCCACGTGCCGATTTACGGTGTGCCTGTGCAAACCCGCGAGTTGTTCGGCGTGCTGCACCTCAAGGGCTTCATCATTGATGACTGCGTGATCTACAGCGGCGCCAGTCTCAACAATGTGTACCTGCACAAGTTCGACAAGTACCGGTTCGACCGCTACCACGTGCTCAATAACAAGCCGCTGGCCGATTCCATGCAGCACTTCATCGAGCATGACCTGATCCAGACCAAGGCCGTGCACCGTCTGGACCTGCCGACGCTACCGAGCACGCGCAGCCTGCGGTCGGCCATCGGGGATTTACGCAGTCGCCTGAAAAAAGCCAGTTACGACACCCGCCAAGGCACGGTCGGCCACTTTGGTCTGTCGGTCAGCCCGTTGTTGGGCTTGGGCAAAAACAACCCGTTGAGCCGGGTTATTTGCGAATTGATCGCCAGCAGCCAGCAGCAACTGACCATTTGCACACCGTATTTCAACTTGCCGTTGCCCGTGACCCGCGAAATCAATCGCGCGCTGGAGCGTGGGGTGCGCATCGACATCGTGGTGGGCGACAAAACGGCCAATGACTTTTACATCCCGCCCAGCGAGCCCTTCAAGGTGATTGCGGCGTTGCCGTACTTGTATGAGCTGAGCTTGCGCCGCTTTGCCAAGAGCCACCAGGCGATGATCGACAGTGGCCTGCTGAACCTGCACCTGTGGCGCGATGGCGACAACTCGTACCACCTCAAGGGCATGTGGGTGGACGATCGTTACACCTTGCTGACAGGCAACAACTTGAACCCGCGCGCGTTCAGGCTGGACCTGGAAAACGGCTTGCTGATCGATGACCCGCGCCGCGAGTTACTGGAACCGCGCCGCAAAGAACTGGACGCGATCTTTGCCCACACCACGCGCATTGACACGTTCAGGCAGCTCGAAACCCTGACCGATTACCCGCCTGCCGTCGCCAAGTTCCTGCGCCGCGTCAGCCGCGTGCGGATCGAGCGCCTGCTGTACCGGATACTCTGACCCGCCCGCGCACGCCCCCTGCCGACAGGGGGGCGACACAGGTGGGGTGAGGGGGAGGTAGCAAAGGTTACGCCGGGGTCAGAAATGTTCGCGAAAGCGTGTCAGCAAGCGGTTTTGCTCACGCCAGTTCTTGCCACGCCTGTGGCGGGACAAAGCTCTCAAGCTCGTCTTCCACGGACTGAATGATGCGCGCCACTTCGGTGGTGGTCATGACGGTGGCACACGGGATACCGGCGATGGCGATCACGGTCTCGCCGCTGGCCCGGTCAAACAGCCGGGCAATCATGCTGCGCGGGGCGTCCATGGTGGCTTCGAAGCCCATCGGATGGAAATGCCAGCGCATTAATTGGCAGGCATTGGGAAATGTCACTTTCGTGGTATTGCTCACCGGTTTCATCGAGCGCTTCCTTTTGCTCAGTGGGTGTGCGGTCTCGGGTCGCCCCGGCCGCGTGTATGTGCGAGCGTTTCGTGTTCAAACCTAGCATTGTGCTCCCGACACGATAAGGGTTTTGTGCCCAACGGGCCCATTGATTCGCCGGGCTTTGATGCAAATCATGCACTGAAGCGTTTTAGCGGTGCGGGGTGTACCCGTGCTTGACCATTGAAGCGCGCTCATAAACTCGGCACTCTGTGTTTTATTTCACCGAGCCTTGCCATGTTTGCCCCTGAAGACGGCCCCGAGCAGACCCGCGCCACCGGTGATACGGTCATGCGTTACCACTTGTGCTGGAAACACCGCGACCTTGACGGGGTGATGGCGCTTTACCACCCCGGTGTCGTGTACCACGACTTCTTCCAGAATCGGGTGATGGGTTTTACCCAATTGCGTGACTACGTTCAAGCGTCCATGCCCCGTGCAGCGGATGAGGCCCTGGAGCACAGTGACCGCATTCGCCTGGACGGCAACACGGCATTCATTCAGTACCGCATCACCCTGCGAGGTAGCCACGGGCTGGTGTCATTCAGGGCCAGCGAAGCCATCACGGTGCGCGACGGTCTGATCTGGCACGTCAATGAATACGCATCGCTGGTGCACGAAACCCCTGAAAACCCCGCCGGGCAAACCCCGATACGGCCTGCGGTCAGTCGCCTGGGCCTGTCAGCCCGGCAGCTGAGCTTTATGGCTCGGGACCTGCAAACCTATTTCGAGCGCCAGCAACCTTACCTCGACCCCGCGCTGGACCTGCAACACGTCGCCAACGCCTGTGGCTATACGCGTAACCAGATGTCGTATTTGCTCAATCAAGTGCTGGGACAAAGCTTCTATCGCTACGTGAATCAGGCACGTCTGCGCCATGTATTGGCCGCCATGGACGCCGCCGTGTCGCCTCTTAAAGTAGACGAGGTGGCCTTTGCCGCGGGCTTTAACTCGCTGTCGGCGTTCTACAGCTGTTTTCGTCGGCACACCGGGCAATCACCCAAGGCTTATGCGCGGCACATTTCTTTGCGGGCACGCGCGCAAGACGTACCTTGAGAACAGGCGCTAGGATCGCTCCATTCCTGAAAACAGTGTGGAGACCGCAATGCCAGCCTGGCGCTCAATCAGCTTATGGATGGACCAACTCGCGGACGACCTCACAGCGCGCCCATCGCTTGAGCACGATCTGGACGTAGACGTGGTGATTGTGGGGGCCGGGTACACCGGGTTATGGACCGCCTATTACCTTAAGCGCCATGCGCCCGAACTGAGCATTGCCATCCTCGAAGCGCAAACGGCGGGTTTTGGCGCATCTGGGCGCAATGGTGGTTGGCTGATGGGCAACTTGCTGGGCGAGGACCGCATGCTCGCCGGTCTGTCGGTGGAGCAACGGCGTCAGTCCTACCGCTTGCTGCATGGCATTCCCGATGAAGTCAAACAGGTCATTGATCGCGAAGGCATCGACTGCGATTACCGCAAAGGCGGTGCCTTGTTCTGTGCCGCACGCTACCCCGAGCAGGCCTCCACCCTGCGTCAGTATTTGACGGCACTTCACGCTCTAGGTCTCAACGACGCGGATTACCGCTGGCTAGAGCCTGCTGAACTGGCGCAGCAGTTGCGCATTGCCACGCCGTACGGTGCGATTTTCACCCCGCACGTTGCCACGATTCAGCCCGCCAAACTGGTACGTGGGCTGGCCCGGGCGGTTGAGCGCATGGGCGTGAAGATCTTCGAGCAAAGCCCGGTCACGGCGTGGCAGCCCGGCCATGTGCGCACCGCCCATGCACACGTCAGGGCGCGCTGGGTCGTGCCCGCGGTTGAAGGCTATGCCAACACCCTGGCGCCGTTGGGGCGTTATCAATTGCCGGTGCAGAGCCTGATCGTCGCCACGGCGCCGCTGCCTGAAGCCGTGTGGGATGAAATCGGGCTGTCGGCCGGTCAGGCGTTCAGCGAAAACAGCCGCCAGGTGACGTACGGGCAGCGTACCCACGACAACCGCCTGGTGTTTGGCGCGCGTGGCGGCTATCAGTTTGGGGGTCGTTTGCGCCACGACTTCAACCTGACTCAGGCTGAAATCGAGGTGCGCCGCTACCTCTTCACCGAGCTTTTTCCGGCGCTCAAGGATGTGCACATCAGCCACGTGTGGGGCGGCAATCTGGGCATGGCGCGGCGTTTTCAGCCGCACATGCTCTGTGACCGGCCACACGGTATTGCCTTGTCCGGCGGTTATGGCGGGGAGGGCGTAGGCGCGAGCCATTTGGGCGGGCGCACCCTCGCGGACCTGATCTTGCAGCGCGACACCCTTGAGGTGCAGCAGCCTTGGGTGCTGACCGCCGGTGGTCTCAACGCGCTCAAAGCGTGGGAGCCGGAGCCGTGCCGCTGGTTGGGTTACAACGCCGTTATCCGCAGTTTTGTCTACGAAGACCAGACCCTGGCCAACCCGCATGCCGCCCCTTGGCGGCGGGGGTTCGCCCGGGGGCTGGCCAATGTGATGGAAGGTTTTATGCAGTAACCCCCCCCCCTTTGGCACCCACAAGGAACGCTCCATGAGCATCACTCACTTCAAAAACACCGCCCACGTGGCGCTGCAAACCTCCTCACCCGTGGCGGTGCCCCTCGGCACCCTGGTGGCCGAGACCTCAGTGACCTGTGTCGAGCGCACTGACGGCGTTGAAACCGGGATATGGGCGTGCACGCCGGGCCGCTGGCGGCGGCAGATCGTGGCGCAAGAATTCTGTCATTTCATTGAAGGGCGCTGCACATTTACCCCCGATGACGGGGAAATCCTTCACATAGAAGCGGGCGATGCACTGATGTTGCCGGCCAACAGCACCGGGGTCTGGGACATCCAGCAAACCGTGCGCAAGACCTATGTTTTGATCCTTTGATCACCGAACCCTGCCCATAAAAACAGCGACACACAATACGCAAGGAATCGAATCATGATCCGCATCGCCCTGTTGCCCCTGATGCTGGCTGGCACGTTGTGCCAGGCGGCCGAGACCGTGAAAATTTACAACTGGTCCGACTACATCGCCCCCGACACGCTGAAAAACTTCACGCGTGACACGGGCATTGCGTTCAGCTACGACGTGTACGACAGCAATGAAACGCTGGATGGCAAATTGATGACCGGCCAATCCGGTTATGACGTGGTGTTTCCGTCCAACCATTTCATGGCGCGGCAGATACAGGGCGGGGCGCTGAAAAAACTCGACAAGGACCAATTGCCGAACTGGAAGAACCTCAACCCGGCGTTGCTCAAGGTCTTGCAAGTCAATGACCCCGGCAATGAGCACGGTTTCCCTTACTTATGGGGCAGCACCGGGATTGGCTACAACGTTGCCAAGGTCAAGGCCGTGTTGGGGGAGAACGCGCCTGTGGACTCCTGGGACTTGATTTTCAAGCCCGAAAATATGGAGAAACTCAGCAAGTGCGGGGTGGCGATTCTCGACAATGGCCCTGAAGTCTTGCCGGCCGCGCTCAACTACCTGGGGCTGCCCCACCACAGCAAAAGCCCCGAAGACTATAAAAAGGCCGAAGCCATGCTGATGAAGGTGCGTCCTTATATCAGTTACTTTCACTCCTCGAAGTACACCAGCGATCTGGCTAACGGCAATATTTGCGTCGCCGTGGGGTTTTCCGGGGACATCCTGCAAGCCGAAACCCGTGCCAAAGAAGCCGGGAATGGCATCGATATCGGCTATTCGATCCCTAAAGAAGGCGCCGCCATCTGGTTTGACATGGTGGCCATGCCCGCCGATGTGCCGGATGAAAAAGCCGCCTACCGCTTCATGAATTACTTGCTGCGGGCGGACGTGATGGCAGGGATCAGCAACTACGTGCACTACGCCAACGGCAACGCGCAGGCCGATGCGCTGGTCAACCCCGAAATAAAGGCAGACACCAAGGTCTACCCGACGCCGCAAATGCTGCAGACGCTGTTCGCCCTCCAAGCCATGCCGCTCAACATCGACCGTGTGCGCACGCGCCTGTGGACCCGAATCAAGGCCGGGGAATGATCAGCGGCCCTGGTCAAATGCGCTTGGGTTGACCAGATTGGGCGGGCGCTGCCCGTCCAGAGCGGCCAGCAGGTTGTCCACGGCGCAGCGGGCCATGGCTTCGCGGGTTTCAATGGTGGCCGAGCCGATATGCGGGGTGGCCACCACGTTATCCAGCGTCAGTAAGGGCGAGGCCGGGTCCAGCGGTTCGCGTTCAAACACATCCAGCCCCGCGCCGCGAATCTGCCCCTGCTGCAAGGCGTGGATCAACGCGGCTTCATCGACCACTTTGCCCCGTGAAATGTTGATGAAAATACTGTCGGTACGCATCAGTGCGAATTGCTCTGCGCCGATCAGACCTTGGGTTTCGGCGGTCAATGGCAGTGTCAGGCAAATGAAGTCCGCCTCTTGCAGCAACGCCTTGAGGCTGCGGTAGCGGGCGCCAAATCGGGCCTCGACCGCCGGTTTTGGCGAGTGACTGTGATAGATCACCGGCATGCCGAAGCCAAAGTGCCCCCGTTGCGCCAACGCCTCGCCAATGCGGCCCATGCCAATGATGCCCAAGGTTTTGCCATGCACATCGGTGCCGAAATGTTCCGGCCCGATGTTTTTTTGCCATTGCCCGTTGCGCACGCGAATCGCCAGCTCCACCACGCGGCGGGCGCTGGCCAATATCAAGGCAAACCCGGTATCGGCCGTGGTTTCGGTCAGCACGTCCGGAGTGTTGGTCAAAAGAATGTGGCGCGCAGTGAGGTAGTCCAGGTCGTAGTTATCGATGCCCACGGACACGCTGGCAATGGCTTCGAGCCTGGGCGCCAGATCCAGCCACTGCGCGTCCAGTTTCAGGCTGGCCCCCAATAAGCCCTGCGCCTGGGGTAACGCCGCACGCAATTGATCCAGCCCTTGGGCATCCAGCCGCTCGATCAGCGTGACGTCGGCGCGATCTTGCAAGCGCTGCATCAAGGGCGCGGAGAGTGTTTTGTAAAGCACGACATGTTTTTTCAACGCAATCACCAACCTTCAATTCAAGAGTGAGCCAGACGCGCCGTGGCGCTGACTGTCGACGCGGCCGGGTCTTTGGACGCGGGTTTGAGCATGACCGTGAGCAATACCGAGATCAGCAACGCACCGCTCATCAACAGGTAGGACGCCCCCGGGGAGCCGGTTTCGCTGTTCAGGTAGCCCACCAGATAGGAACCGGAAAATGACCCAAGCGCGCCCATGCTGTTGATCAACGCCATGGCCCCGCCTGCCACGTTGGACGGCAGGATTTCCGGGATGATCGCGAAGAACGGGCCATACGGTGCGTACATGCAGGCCCCGGCAATCACCAGCAACGTGTAGGACAACCAGAAGTGCTCTGCACCTAATGCGTAGGAACCGTAGAACGCAACCGAGGCAATCAGCAGCGGCGGCCAGACGAAACGCTTACGCTTTTGCAGTTTGTCTGAGCCCCACGACACGCCGAGCATGGCGATGACGGCGGCCAGGTACGGCAGGGCCGACAGCCAGCCGGCCTCGATCATGTCCATGTGCGCGCCTTGTTTGAGAATCGACGGCAGCCACAGGACAAACCCGTAGACGCCGATGCTCCAGCAGAAGAACTGCAAGGCCAGCAGGATGACTTTGGGGGAGCGGAAGGCCGCGGCGTAGTTCTTGACCGGGGCCATGCCGACTTGCTCGGCATCGAGCGCGCGTTGCAGGTCCTGTTTTTCCTGGGTGCTGAGCCACGTGGCTTCGGCAGGGTGGTCATCGGCCAGTCGCCACCAGATGAACGCCCAGATCACTGCGGGCAGCCCTTCGACGATGAACATCCAGCGCCAGCTGTAATGCTGCACCAGGTAGCCCGAGACCACGGACATCCAGAGCATGGTCACCGGGTTGCCGAGGATCAGGAAGGTATTGGCCCGGGAGCGTTCGGCGCGGGTGAACCAATGGCACAGGTAGACCAGCATGGCGGGCATGACGGCGGCTTCCACCACGCCGAGCATGAAGCGAATGGCGATCAGGCTGTAGGCGTTGGATACCACACCCGTGAGCGTGGCCAGACCGCCCCAGAGAATCAGGCTGACAAAAATCAACTTTTTGACGCTGTTCTTCTGCGCATAAATGGCCCCCGGCACCTGAAAAAAGAAGTAACCGAGGAAAAACAGCGCCCCCAGCAACGACGACAGGCCGGGGGTGATGTGCAGGTCTTCGGCCATCCCGGAGGCGGCGGCAAAGCCGTAATTGGCCCGGTCCAGATAGGCCAGGCTATAGGTGATGAATACGATCGGCATGATGTACCACCACCGGCGGGCAGCGAGTTTTAGCGATTGCATGGCGTAGCTCCTGAGCTTGTTGTTTTTGTCGCAGCAGGTCACGGGTGCAGCACGTTACGCAGGTAAAGCGGTTGCAGTGAGGTCGCGCCCCTCCAGCTCGGCGCGGGTCGGCAGTCCTTCCATGTCGCCACGGCTTTGCACGGCGCGGCTGCCAATCCAGTTGCCGCGCTGCACTGCCTGTTCGAAGCCAAGGTTTTCCAGCAGAGCACTGATCACGCCCACCGCAAAGCCGTCGCCGGCGCCGACGGTATCGATCACCACCTCCACAGGCACCGCTGGCACGAAGCCCTCGGTGTCGGTGGTGCGGTAATAAGCCCCTTTTGGGCCCAGTTTGATGATGACCGCTTCTGCGCCCTGATCCAGATAGAAGCGCGCAATGTCTGCCGGGTCATCGCGCCCGGTCAGCAAGCGGCCTTCACTCAGGCCCGGCAATACCCAATCGGCGTGGGCGGCGAGGGCGTTGATGTCGCGGATCATCTGCTGTTCGCTGGCCCACAGAGACGGGCGCAGGTTGGGGTCGAACGACACCGTGCGCCCGGCCGCGCGCATGCCTTGCATGAGCTCGAAAGACAATTCGCGGCAACTGGCCGACAGCGCAGGGGGGATGCCCGTGGCATGCAAGTGGCCAGCGCCGAGCAATTGCGGGGTGATGGCGCTGCGGTTCAAGTGACTGGCCGCCGAACCGCGGCGAAAGTATTCCACTTGCGGGTCACTGCCATCGTCCACCCGGGACTTCAACTGCAAGCCCGTGGGGTGCTGCGGGTCAGTTTCAACGTGCTGGCAATTGAGGCCTTCGGCTTGCAACGTGGCGCGCACAAACCGCCCAAGGGAGTCAGCGCCCACACGGCTGAGCCACGCGACATTGAAGCCCAGCCGCGCCAGCCCGATGGCGACGTTACTGTCGGCCCCGGCAATGCGCTTGTGAAAGCGCTCGACCTGCGCCAGATCGCCGGTCTGTTCGGCCACCCACATGGCCATGGTTTCGCCAAACGACAACACATCGACCTTAGACATGGCTCAACTCCCGTTGCGCTGCGCCGAGCGTCGCCAGGGTGTCGACATGCACTTTTGTCAGCCATTGCAGGTCATTGCCTTGCAGGGGGTATTCCACTGCGCGGGTCAGACCGGGCCGCATATGCGGCAGAAACTGCTCCCACATCTGCAGGTCGGTGGCCGTTGGCGGCGTCGCAATCAATTTGCCATCCGGGCGCCGGGCGACACCTTTGCAGTGCAAGTAGGTGACATGACGGCCCAGCAAGCGGGCGGCGGTGCTGGCGGATTGGTCTTGCCACTGCCAGTTGCCGATGTCGAAGGTCATGCTGATGGGGGCTTGCCGTTGATCCACTGCATCGAAGAACCGTTGCAGAGGTTCGATGCGTCCGCCCTGGGAGGTCTGGTCATTTTCCACCAGCAGGTTGACCGGTTGTTGCTTGAGGCAGGCGGCCAGGGTGTGTAAATCGCACTGCTCGGTGTAGTAGCCAAGCGACACCTTGAGCCAGGCCGCACCAAAAGCATGGGCCTTGTGCAGGGTCGCCCGCAGCAGAGGATTGGGCCGTGTCTGTCCCGCTTGCCACAGTTCCAGAGGCGATGAATACACACACTCCAGCCCTTGAGCGGCCACTGCTTCAGCGAAGGACGACGGGTCTTCGTCCGTCAGCAGCTCTTCACGCAGTTCAATGCGCCGGGCACCGGCATTGGCCAGTAATTCAATAAAACTGCCTTGGCCGCGTTGGCGAACCAGATCGGCTCCGTAGCTCGACAAACTGATGGAAACGGGGAATGTAGTCATTGTTATTAATCTCTGAAACCGGTTTCATTTTATGCGTCAAGGACTGCCAGGCGGGTTGCGTCTTGGCAGCGCTGTCAGGAGTGGGGGCGTTGGGTCGAGCCGCGCACGATCAGTTGCGCAGGAAAATCCAGGGCTTGAGGTGCTGCGGTATCGCCGCGCAAGCGCTTGAGCAGGCATTCGAAGGCGCTGGCGCCGATGGCTTGGGTCGGTTGCGCCAGAGCGGTAATCCCCGAACCCACCAGCGGGAACCAGTCAAGGTCATCCAGCGCAATCAGGCCGATGTCTTCAAACAGGTGGCGGTTCAGGTCGCGCAGCACCTGAGTGGCGGCCAGCGCGGCCACGCCGTTGGCGCAGAACAGCGCCTTGGGGCCGGTGCCGGGGGTGTCCAGAAACTGTTGGATGCGAGACCGCAGTTCAGGGCCGGTTTCAATCACCGTGCCTTGCAGTGAGGGGCAGTCGTTGAGTTGCGCGTTAAAACTGGCGATGCGCTCCAGGCGCGAGCTGGTGCCATCAGCGGGTTCGCTGACCATCAGCAGGTCGCGAAAACCCTGTGCTTGCAGGTGTTGCAGCGCGGTGCGCACCGCCCCGGCGTTATCCAGCCCCACCAGATCCGCATACAACTGCTCAACGTTACGGTCGATCAATACGATGGGCATTTCTTGATGCAGCGCCTGCAGGACGTCAGGTTGATGGCCCAGCGTGTTAAGAATCAGCCCTTCGATGTTGTAGGCCCGCAGAGCAGCCAAGTGCTGGCTTTCCTGCTCATCACTGCGGTCGGTGTTGCACACCACCAGGTTGTAACCGTGCTCCCGGCAGGCGGTTTCGACGCCGTGCATGACGGCGATGGAATAGGGGTTACGAATGTCTGCGACCAACATGCCGATCAGGCGGGTACGCCCGCGCTTCAGACCGCGCGCCATTTGATTGGGGCGGTAGCCCAGCGCCTCGATTGAACGCTCGATGCGTTGCGCGGTGGCTTCGGAGAGCAACGCGCGGTCCTCGCCGATAAAGCGCGAAACACTGGCCTTGGACACCCCGGCGTGCAGGGCAACATCGAGCATGGTGACGCGGGAGCGTTGAGCGGCTGAAAAACTGTTCACGGCCTGAACCTTTTATGGGTTGTTATCGCAGGCGGTCTCGGCACAGGGTCTGAAACCGGTTTCAGGAAAACTCAAATCACCTCTGATCGTCAAGTGCCGTTTGTAGGACAACATGTGCATGGGGCTCGCCCAGCCTGTGACACAGGGGGCTGGTGGCACGGCGGGCCATCCACCCTCAACGTGCTCTTAATCAAACCGCCCAGTGTCGGATTCGACTTAAAGGTGAACGGGCGTGGCTTATCGCACTTAAACAATCGCTTTAAGAAGGCACGCTGTCATACAGGCGTGTAGTTGGCCAGAAGTGTGGACGATGGTTAAAAGTTGATGCGCCTGAAACTTACACATAAGCGACGTTGTTTATACGTGGCCTGCGGGGTGTTGAGTTGTTCATTGTGTCGTTTATGAAGTTTGGAAGGTGGTGGTGATATGACAAGCGACTTTTGATCGGCAAACGCTTACATGGCGATGGGTTTGCGGCTGGCCAACTCTGTAATACGAGTGAGCAGGCTGGAAGTTTAAACAAAAATGAACTGACCAATCGGTCACATCATGAACCTTAAGCGCTGTATTTGTTTGTAGTGATATTCCTGCGGCGAATATAGCCAGCATCCTTAAAGCTTTAAGGAGAATGCTTTCAGTAAAAGTTCTAATGTTTACGGCTACTTACGGAAAAGTCGCTTATTGACGTCAAAAAAGTGCTGGACTGAATATTTCGAAGTGTGTCAACTTCGCCCGGCCAATAAACGGCGAGTGATAGGACGATCTCGCCATGGGATCGTCTATATCTGTCAAAAACTTTTCTACTGCTAAACAAGGAACTGTTTACATGTCGAAACTTAAAGAGAAAGCAGCGCTGTCCGTCAACCCGACGTTTGCGGCCAACGGCACCAGTTCTGCCTTCACCCAAGTGGATAACTTCAGTCATTTCTATGACCGCGGTAATCACCTGGTCAACGGCAAGCCATCGTTTACGGTCGATCAGGCCGCTGACCAACTGACCCGCAGTGGCGCCAGTTGGTACGACCTCAATGGCGACGGTGTGATCAATTTGTCCTACACCTTTGAACTGCCCCCAAAAAGTTGGACACCCATCCAACTTTTTGGGTTTTCAACATGAACAAGTACACAGAGCAATTTAAGCTCACCGCCATCAAGGCCTATCTCGAGGGCAGCAAGGGGCTGCGTACGG
>NZ_JYKY01000036.1 GCF_001042985.1 Pseudomonas lundensis | reverse complement strand
GTTGATGCGTCTTGAATCGGCCCACTGCTGCTAAGCTTATCCACAATTGCTGGGACAGAAATCAGCAATCCGTCCTGGGTCAATTTTCAATCGGCAGGGTGGGTCAGTTTTCAATCAGCGCCAACAGCCGTGCTGCGGGTTTCGTCGTTTCAGGCTTCTGAATTGTCGGAGATCGACGGCAAGTCTGGCAGCATGCTTTCGAACGTTTCTTGAACTGGCGGGGCCAGACCATCACCAGCTGGCAACTGCAAATCACCTGGTGCCATGACCGGTGCTTTCAACAGTTTGCCGCTGCCCAGGTCACTTTGATCTTCGGACGACACAAGCACACGCGCATTGAACCGTGCGAAGCGGATATTTTCGCGGCTATCCGCCCAAGCGATCCTGCTGTTCACCACGTAGGCCAGCGCTCCGCCTCGATCACTCCCCAGCCGGATTGTCTGAATCCAAGCCTGCTCGATCAGTACCGACAACGCTCGCTTTGTCGTTGCTGTAGAAGTTTCCATCAGCTTGGCCAAAGTAGCTTGGCTGGCAATCAGGGCACCGCTCTTATCCATGTTGGCCACGAGTATGTGCAGCAGCTGGGCCGCACGTGGAGCGTGCGCAATCAGTTGCGCCCATGCTTCGTGTCCAGCACGCTCTGTCTGAACCCAAGTCCCGCGTGGCGCGGGTTGGTGTAGATTGCGGATTTCCTCAGACATCGACCCTCCTGTCAGATCGTCCAAAAGTGATGTTTGCTATCTCTCAAACTTGTCAGATAGCGAGCAAGAATGAGCGAAGGGTAGCTCACGCTGTGCTCTATTGGTAGATCAAATTTGTTCGCTATCTGACAGACTTGTCGGATATCGCGCAAAAAATGAGCTAGGGGTAGCTCATGTTGTGAGCTACGGGTAGCTCAAGGATGTTTGCTATCGAACACCGATGAGCGAGGGGTAGCTCATAACGTGAGCTAGGTTAGATCACGGTCTATGAGCGAGGTTGGTTCACAGATGATGACCGAAGGTTCGCTCATAGGCTGAGCTATCTACTGCTCTGGAGGCCCCGTAAATCAAGGGGTCAGAAGTCCTGCCTCTTATGATCTCTAACTGTCGTCCTCTGCCACGCTGTTAACCTTGGGGTTGATAAGTCAAAGTCGCCTGCCGGCGGCGGCCACTCGTAAGCGCCTGACAGACTACGGCTTCGCCTCCGCTAGTCAGTCACTTCCGACCGGCTCAATTAACTGAGCTGTTGAACCTGGTCACGGATTTTGAGAACGGTCGTGGTTGAACAACCAGCGTGACGGGCAGTTGCTCTAATCCCCAAATTTGCAGCAAGCAGTTCACGTACACGCTTGTGCAGATCGGAATCAATGGGGCGGCCCTTATACGCCCCGGAGCTTTTGGCTTTGGCGATTCCCTGGGCTTGCCGTTCGCGGCGTTGTTGATAGTCCTTACGAGCAATAGCCGCCATCATTTCGATCATCATGTTATTGATTGCTCCAAGCATGCGACTGGTGAACTCGTCGCCTTGGGTGACTCTTAACGCCAGGTGACTGGTGGGCAGATCCAGCGCGACGATGCGAAGTCCTTTTGAGTCGATGGTCGTTTTGAGCATCCGCCAATCAGAATCTTCCATCCGTGACAGCCGGTCGATGCTTTCAACCAGGAGCACGTCGCCTTTGCGCGCATCCTTGAGCAAGCGAAGAAGTTCTGGCCTGTTCGCTTCGGTGCCGCTGGCATTTTCTGTGTATGTACTGGCAACAACCTGGCCATGGTCAGCTGCAAATTGTTCCAACGCGTCATTGGCTCGGTTAGCGTCCTGCTCGATGGTCGATGCTCGCAGGTAAGAACGGATGAACATGACGGGCTCTACTCCTTCGTATCATTTTGAGTGTTCATTTAAGAGTGTATCAAATTGAACGTATCACTAATCTAAGTAAAGCCCTGCCCGGTTTGCCTCTGACTGTCTCAATTCATGTATGCCCTAAAGAAACAGTCCCACAGTCAATGCTCAAGCTTCTGTGCTGCCATCCCCGATAGCGGTTTCAGCAGTTTTGAGATTGCTCGATAGTCGCTTTACCGAATCATGCGTCCTTGTCCTTCTTTGTTGTGGATTTACTCTGCCAATACCTCAATCGCTCCGTGTCGGCCTCTTTGACGAAACGATTGATCATTTCCTCGGGGGCGCAGATCTGCGCATAGCTCCAGCCTTCGGGAGCCTGGAGTAGATAGGCTGAGTAGATTTTGTCCCTTATGGCTAAAGCGCGCTGTTTCGTCAGTCCGTGAGCATTGGCCACTGCTACAAGCTTTTTGCCCTCAACGAGGATTTCAAAAGCCACGTCAAGGCTGCGGCTATGCATCTTTGAGTTACTGCGGATACGCTCGAAGTCTTCGGGTGGTATTCGTAGATCCTGGTCAGTGAGGCGGGTAGTCATTCTGCAGGCTTCCACTGGTCGGCGATTTGTTGCCGTGCTTTCTCCAGTTCCTCAGAGAGATACACCTTTTCAGACTTCAAGGTATTTACCTGCTCAGTCAGGAGGGCAACCTGTTCTTTCAACAAATCGAGTTCTGTCGCTTTGCCTGGTGTCTTGGGTTTGGCTTTGCCCCCGCCTATCCTGAGCGCCTTGGTTGTTTTGAGTTCCGTGCGTACTTCGTTGCGAACGTTCAGGTCAGGATCAGCTTCGGCACGCTGTACCACATTGGCGGCTGCAGCGGGGTCGAGACGTTCAAGGCGCGCTAGGTCGTTTACCACTGATACGTCAGCGGTTATTCCGTTCTGTACTGCTGTGCTGGTAGCTCCCCCGGCTTCGATGGCATCCAGATAGGACAAGCGTTCAGCCACCCAACTGATGCTCTTTTTCCATTCGGCAGCAACTGCCTGCAGGGTGCCTAATTCTTCCTTGTCGGCTTTCAGGGACAGGGCTATTTCGATTTGCAGAAGTCCTTCGCGTTGGACATTCTCAGAACGTTGAATCCGTTTGGCCTGGGCGTCTGTGAGGTCGCGCACTACTGCTTCAAGCAAAAGGCCTTTGAGTGCGCAAGACCGCAACCGTCGCTCACCCGCGACCATTAGGTATTTGAACCCGCTTCCAGGGTTTGGGTGGGGCCGTAGGACGGCAGCCTCTGCCTGTCCGTTCTGTTCAATGTCGTCGCCCAGTTCAATCAGAGATTCTTGTGTGAAGCCTGGGTTGTCCTTGCCTCGGATTTGCGGCTTGCACTCAACCTCGTCGGGGTTGACCTTGATGATGCGTTCACCTTCCAGAACTGCCGTTTTTTGCTTCTGAAAGTCAGAAAGCTTTTTGACTGCACCCCCGAATGCGTTGGGTTTCTTCGTTGTCATGACATGGCCCTCATTCAGCCCAAACTTTATCGAGAACGGCCTTACAAGCCCGTTTCATTTCCCGGCCCGCTTCACGCTGACTGCCGCTGCGGGCCTTCCACCAGACCGGATTACCAGCGGCCAGCGATTTGTTGATACAAGGCCGGTAGATGATCTGCTCCGCGAACATGGCATCACCGTAGCTCTCGCGAAGTCCGGGGAGGGCGTCTATTTCCTCGGGCGAACGGCTGTTCACCAAGTTCGGCAAATAGCCCAAAAAGCGCAGATCAGGGTTGTACCTGTCTTGCACAGTTTCGATGGTGTTCATCAATTTTGGGAGTCGAGCAAGGGTAAAGGCGCTGATATTGAACGGGGCCACCACGGCATGGGAGGCCGTCAGGGCCGCAACCATGCGACGTTGCAAGTTCGGTGGGGTGTCGATCATGCAGAGATCAAAATCGTCAGAAAATCGTTCCAGTGCAGGCCGTAGAGCGTGGATTACGTCTAGATCCATATCGTCCACGTCGAGCAGTGCTACGTCAGCTTCGATCAACCAGATGTTGGGACCGACCTGGCGTGGCTGACGCCCTTCATGCTCGCCATTGAACAACTGGCTGGACATTAGATAAGGCGTATTATCGCCATCCTCTGTTTGGGGAAAAAACTGCGATAGGTCGCCTTCATCAAGGTCTACGACCAGGACACGCTTACCATCCTCTGCCGCGCATGCTGCCAGGTGAATCTCTAGGGTGGTCTTCCCTACGCCGCCCTTTTGATTCGCTACAGTTGTGATCTTCATCATGATCTCCGACTTGTCCGATAGTGGACCGTGATTCAAGTTTGCATATGGTAAACCCTTTGGTCAACCCAAAAATAGGGTTTACTTTGTATTTTTCTCGCATGCGATAAATACACGACACCGCGTCGCGTTCTCGCACGCGAGAATTCATTTCACGGCTGCTCGACTTCGCGACCTTTGCCCCTCCTCACGTCGAACATTCGTTCAACTCAGCTCAATACCGGTCATCAGCTTTTTTTCAAATAGTTGAGAAAAATCCCATCCCCGCTGTCACACCCGCGTGGAAGGCTATGCCCTCTTGCCTTACCTCATACACGACATGAAGCCGCCAGGCCTCAATGGATAGATCGTGAAACGCCTTATGTCTCAATCACTTATCGCTACCCATCAGTACGCAGGTTTATTCCTGGGGCATTCGTTCGTCCCCATCCTTTTCGGAATCCAAAAAACGCAACATGAAATGTTGATTTCATAAAATGAAAAGAATATATTGAGTAACGAAATGCATAAAACGTTAAACAAAACGCTAAAGAGGAAGAAAATGCGAGGTGGGATCTAGAAGAAAAATGTCAGGGGCTACAGTATCCCCTCTGTTTTTAGCGCTGAGCTATTCAGAGGACATGATGCAATCCCTAGATAAAAAAGACCTGGTGGTTTTCACCAACGCCCAACCGGATTACCGAGTTCATCTACAAGAGCGGTACTTGGATAATGTTCGGAAGTGGGAACTCATCATCGAAAGTCCGTCAACAGGGCAAGTGTTTTCGGTTGTTACAGCGTTAGGGAAGACCAGACTTTTTAAAAATGCCGATACTGCTATCGACTTTATAAAAGAGACCTGTCCTAACAATCCGCACAAAGCAATAACCATAACGTACGGGGATTCCCCGTCATGACTATGAAGAGGCAACGGTATGCAACTCGAAACAGGAAAATCGAATTTCCGTAAGTCAGAAACCATTAACAAACAATCCTGGGTAACCAAGCTTCAACAAAGCAACACGGTAACAACCCTTCGCAATATCGTCACCCCGAAACACGGAATGAACCATGCGGCCCTGATGCGCAAAGACTGGACTGCCAAGGCAGAAAAGATCGTCGTCATCGGGTCGCTGTTCTCCCTGAGCCTTCTCCCTGAATTTGCCAACGCGGCGATGGACTTCAGTTCGGTCAAGAACCTGCTGAAAGACATTGTTAGCTTCCTCATCTTCGATATCGGTTACTACCTGGGCATCCTGGCCATTGTGGTGCAGGGCTTCCGGGCTAAGTCGGGCCGTGTCGAGTGGTCCACCTTCGGTTGGACTGTCGCCGGTGTGTTCCTGGTGTTCTTCGCACCGAACATCGTCGCCGAGATCAAATCCGGCGCTGCAACCTCACTGCAATGAGTGCGGTCGAGCACGCACCCGATGAGGGTGAGGTGCTTGTCTTAGCGATGGCTCGACCATCTATGGTCGGCGCCTTCACGCTATCGAGCATTCTTATCAGCATCTTTGGACCGCTAATAACAGCATTGGTAATTCGCTCGTTATGGCCGGTTGGGGCAATACCACTTCTGTTTGGAATTTCGTATTACATTTGCAGCAAAGACGTTTATTTATTTGGTGTCTTGCAATCTGCATTTCGTTTACGGGCCTCTCGGAATAGGAACTTGTGGGGGTATCGGAGTTATGCGCCTCGTTGATAAAGCGCTTAGGAAATTGACGCGCAATCTTGACTTGTCGCTAGGCGTTCAACAGCCAGCAGGATCCGAAGAGGATCTGCTGGAGTTGGAAGTCAGCGCAATGGTGCCGTATGACTATCACTACGATGATCAGACGGTAATGACCAAGGAAAGCGCGTTAGTCCAAGTTATCAAAATTGATGGCTTGCTCTTTGATTCGCTGACCGAAGAACAGGTTAAACAGTTTGAAGTTCGCCGTAACACGCTGCTACGTACCGTCGCATTCAGTAACTTGGGCCTGTACGTGCATACCATCCGCCGTAAGGTCTTTGATTTCCCTGAAGGCGAGGGCGGCACCTGGTTCTCCAAGCAACTCAACGCTGCTTGGCGTGGCCGTTATCAACACAAAGGGTTCTACGTCAACGAGATCTATATCTCGCTGGTACGCAACCGTTTCCGGTCTGGTGTACCAGGGCTGATGGATCGAGGCATTGCGCTGATTACAGGGACCAGCCCGACTAAGCAGGATGCTGAATCCTATGACGACATGGCTGAGGATCTGTACAAGGCTGCGAATCTGCTGCTGGGTGGACTGTCCGAGTACGGTGCGACTCGCCTGAAAGTGCAGCGGCACCCTAAAACCGATTCAAAGATGATCGACCGTGACCGGGCTTATGACGCGGTGCGTCGTTTCCGTTGGAGCTGGGCGGATTTCAAAGAGCACAACGGCGATCACCAGCAATACCCTTCTGAGGTCGTGTATGACTTCCTGGGAGAGGAATTCTCCGAACTCAGTACGTTCTTCAACTACCTGATCAACCTTGAGGATCGCAAGATCCCCCTGAGCGATCAGAAGCTCTGCGAAATGTTGCCATACGCTCGCCTTAACTTTCGTGTGTTGGCAACCATGTGCGAAGTACGTGGCAGCACCAGTTCGCGTATCGGCGCGATGTTGAGCATGGCTGAATGGCCGCGCAGAACTCCATCGCGGATGATGAACAAGTTCCTGCAGCAGCCGGTGGAATACATCATCACGCAATCGTTCTTCTTCTCTAACCGAATCGAAGCTGAATCGGCGATGACGCAAGAACAACGGCGCCTGACTGTCTCGGACACTCACGGCATCGCCGACGATGACAGCAAGGAACTGACTGAGGGGATTCGGGCGTTGCGCCGTGGTGATGCTGTCAACGGTCTGCACCACCTGACCATCTTTGTGCATGTGCCGTCGTTGCCTATGGACTCGGAAGCGAACCGTAAGCAGAACGCTAGCGAACTCGATAAAGCCGTGGGCCTGGTGGAAAACTGCTTTGTTGACCTGAACGTCAAATCGGTACGCGAGTGGATGGGCCTGGAAACCTTCTACTGGTCGCAGCTGCCAGGCCAAGCACAGAACCTGATTGGTCGTCGCGGCAAGATCAAATCGACCAACTTCGCGGGGTTTGCTTCGTTGCACAACTTCGCCAAGGGGCGTCGGGATGGCAACTTGTGGGGGCCAGCCATTACCGCTTTTGAAACTGAGAGCGGGACTTCCTACAACTTCAACTTCCATCGCGAACTGGAAGGGATGGTTGCAGGGCACACGGCAATTGCCGCTGATACGGGTTCGGGTAAGACCACCGTTATTTCTCTGATGGTCAGTGAGGCCGACAAAGCCGAGCCACGAGTATTCTGGTTCGATAACCGCTACGGCGCAAAGGTGTTCATGAAAGCTATGGGCGGTGTGCATACCACGCTTTCCCCTCATAGCGGCATGAACTGGAACCCCTTCAAGCTGCCCGATACGGCTGAAAACCGTGCGTTTCTGGTGGATCTGCAAGTGCTGATGCGTCAGTGCTACGCATCAACCCCTACGTCTGCTGATGACATCAAGCGTTTCAAGGCTCTGGTGGACGAAAACTACAGCCTGCCGTTCGAGGATCGCCGGTTCCGCAATGTCGTGTGGACGTATGGCCAGGGCGAGCTGGCCGATGTTATGGCCATCTGGCACGGCGCCAAGGGTGTCACTGGCGCGAATGCCGGTGTCTTCGACAACGTGAATGACTCCATCGACCTGAGCACGTCGCGGCACTACTGCTTTGAAATGATGGAACTGCTCAAGGGCGGTGAGGCGCGGCCAGAACTTCCGGTCGTGTTGAGCTACCCACTGCATCGCATCGAGCAAGCAATGGATGGCACGCCTTTCATCCTGGTACTGGAGGAAGGGCAAAACCTGGTGAAGAACGAGTATTGGAAGAAGCGAATCGACAACTTCATCATGCAGATCCGTCGCAAAAACGGCCTGATTATCTTTGTCACGCCTGATGCCAAGTATTTCCGCAGTGAAACCGACTCAATCGACAAACAGAGTGCCACCAAGATCTATCTGTCGAACGACGCGGCCACTGATGAAGATCATCAAAACCTGACCGTCGCTGAACGTAAGTGGATCCGCGAAATCGGCCAGGGCTCTCGCAAGTTCCTTATCCGTCGCGGCAAAGAGTCGATCAAGGTTGTATTCGATCTGACCTCAGAGGATCCGAAGGCCGATCTGTCCGACTTCATCCCCGTGCTGTCCTCGAACGATGTTGGTGTGGCTCTGATGGAGTCGATTATCAAGCGCCTGGGCACTGACGATCCAGAGCAATGGGTTCCGGTCTTCATGGCCGAAGCCAAAGCCAAAAACACTCACAACTTGAAGGCGGTCAAATGATGACGACTATCAAAAAGCTGTGCCTCGCTACGGCGGTGGTTATGGCTATCAGCGGCCAAGCACACGCAACGGGTGTTCCAACTGGTGACGCTGGCACCTGGGCTGCGTTGGCCCAGCAATACCTCGTGTTGAAAGATCAATTTGACACGTTGAAACAGTCCTACGAGACGCAAAGCCGAACCCTGGACAGCCTCAAAGGCTCGTACGGTCGCGGCGCTATCGGTCTGAATGACGCGATCAACTCGGCCTCGGTCGTGCCAGGTTCATGGCAGGAAGTCGTTTCCCGTCAAAGCTCGGGCGCTTATGGCAGCAAGCAGTCGTATTACGAACAACTGATCAACACGTTGCCGCAGGAACTGTTCAACAACCCGCAGGGCCAACGGGCTCAGAATTATCAGCTCAGTTCTGACTCTGTTCGCGCTGCAATGTCTGGTGGTGACGCGCTGTACAGCGAGGTGCAAGTCCACCTGAACAACTTGGCCACGCTCTCGGCGCAAGTCGATCACACCGCCAATGCCAAAGACGCCGCAGACCTGCAAAACCGTATTGCCGCTGAAAACGGCATGTTGTCCTCGGCTCAATCGAAGCTGTCAGCGTTGAACATGAACCTGCAAGCGAACTTGAACAACGCTGAGAACCAGGCTACGTCGGACAACGAAAAATTCTTCAAGTGGAAAGATCAGTAATTCTCGCGTGCGAGAAAAGGAGTAACCGCATGAAAGCAATCGTCTTCATCTTCAAAGGCGTCACCCTCCCGATCTGGCTCCCGCTGTGGGTGGTGTTCAAGCTCTGGAAAGTGGTGCTGCTGGCCGTGGTGGTCAGTGCGGCCTCGGGCTGTGTCACCAACACCGGCAAGATTGATAAGTCGCCTTGCGCTTGCCAGTTCACCCCGTTTGTCACAGCAGACCAGGAGCGCAGCAATGCTTAAATTCAAACTACATCACGTCCTTTCGGTAGTCGTTGCCGTGGTCGTTGTCGGTAGCGTGGTTTACATCAATACCGCTTCGTACTTCTCGACGGAACCTGCTGAACCAGGCAATCCAACAGCACCGATCAGCGTCGGGAAAAACCCTCTGTTGAGCGCATCAAAACGCGACGTTGGCAACTGGTTCCCCGGCACTTGCTTTGCTGAGATCTACATGAAGTCGTCGTCGTACGGCGGTTCGCTGGTTCAAGGCTGCATCGAACAGACTTCCAGGGAGATCAAGGCACAAACCGGTGTGCAGTTGAGTGCCAGTGACTTCCGCGACCCCGAAGTGCTCTCCCACTTCCAGGGTGTGTACGGAGCATCGAACCCATGGCGCAGCTGACCCTTGAGGGCTTAATCGGTGCCACTGACGAATTGACTACCAGCTTCGTCGCCCAGGTGTTTCCTGACTTGGCGGAACTGGTTTCCCCAGCCGTGTACCTGATTGCCGTTGCTTACTGGGCAGTGCTCGGGTTCACGATCTACAACGGCCAAGCCATCAAGTATTGGGATCTGGCGCAAAGGATGTTCCTCACTGCCATGGTGTTCCTGACGCTGAATTGGTCTACGGGAGGGCTTGTGTTCTACCAGGCATGGGGCGGTTTCACAGAATCCATTGCCGCGAAAATCATGAGCGGGGGTGTCAATTCGACGTCGATGCTCGACGCCTTGTATGTGAATGTCGGGAAAGTAGCCAGCGTTCTGATGAACGTCAGTTGGCGGCAGTTTGCAATGATCATGATGGGCTACGGCTTATTCGTTATTAACTGCATTCTGTTCGTGGTCGCGATCTTGAACATGCTGATTGCTAAGTTTGGTGCAGCTATCAGCATGTCGATTCTGCCGATCTTGGTCGCGTTTTTCTTCTTTCCACAAACACGGGGTTGGGGAATGAATTGGCTAAGCAAGATGTTGAACTTCTCGCTTATCTACATTCTGTCCATCGCCATTATCCGATTCGGCTATTCTGTCTTCGGAGACGCCATTAACGAAGTTGCGCAAACCGCTACTATCAGTGACGCAGCCCTAATGACGGCTCAACAGTACGGCACATTATTGATCGTGGAAGGAGTCTTGATTATCTGCATGTTGCAAGTTCGCGGTTGGGCCGCTGCGTTGTCCTCTGGTGCAACTGTAGGGGGGTCGTCGCTGGTGATGATGGCTGTTAGAACTTTGGGAGTGAAAATGTAATGGACAAGACATTCAAGAATGATGAGGCCGTGCGCCGCAATTCATTGCGAGAGCAGCAGAAGGTCAAACAGGAACGCAATCGCTCCCTGTTCCTCAATGGTGCTCAGGCGATTTCCATTGTTGCTTTGGCTTGTGCGGTCTATGTCCTGTCGGATCTGCACACTGTAATTCCCGTGGTAGCCACCATCGGCGCAGACGGTGAAGTCCTGAAAATGCGCGTCATTGACAAGGAAAATGTGTCGGCAGAACAAGCCTTGATCGAGTCAGACCTGTACGCCTTCGTGAATGCGTGCAACACCTTTGATCCACGCAGAAGGCAGTCACTTTCTGACACCTGCCACCTGTACACAACGCCGGAGGTTGCGCGCCAGTACGAGCAGGAAATCAATCCAGATAATCCAAGAAACCCCTACGCATTGCTGGGTGAAAAGGAGTGGATTGAAGCCGAGGCGTACAGCATCAATAAAGTAGGTGACATTTATCAAATTTCATTCACGTCAAACTTTCATCAAGCAGGGAAAGCTGATCCCGTACCAACGAACTACACAGCGAATCTGAAAATAGCGAACACACTTGTACCGCGTCAGCTCGGTGATCGCTGGGTTAACCCGCTCGGTACTGTGATTACTCTTTATCGAAAAAGTGAAGAACTGAGCCGCCGGTAATTCACTCAATTCAAGGAAACTAAAATCATGAAGCAACATTGCATTTTGCCGACCGCTATCGCCCTGAGTTTGTGTTTTTTTGGTGGTTTTGCACACGCCGCTAAGTTGCCAACCCCGCTCTTGACCGATAAACGGGTTAAACAAGTTACTTATGACCCGAACCAAGTCTACGAACTGGTGGGCACTTATAACTATCAAACATCCCTCGAATTTGAAGCGGATGAAATGGTGAAAGTGGTTGCCTTGGGCGACACCATCGCCTGGCAAACCATCCCGTTCCGCAATCGTCTGTTCCTCAAGCCGGTCGAGGAAAACGCGGACACCAACCTGACCGTGATCACCAGCAAGCGTACTTACTATTTCCAGCTGGGTAGCTCCAAGAAAAACACCGGCCAGTCGTACCTGATTCGCTTCATTTACCCAAGCAGCCGCGTGTCCTCTTTCACTGAGGTCAAGAGCCATGAGCCCCCGCCTGTGGTCAGCACCGGCACGCCAGGCTCCCCGAACATCAACTACGGCTATGCAGGTGACAAGGACTCCATTGGTTTGCAGTCGGTCATGGATGATGGCCAGTTCACCAAGTTCCTGCTCAAGAAAGGGGCTGACATGCCGCAGTTCTACCGCGTGTTGCCCGATGGAACTGAGGCCATGGTCAACAAACGCCGTGAGGGTGATTACGTGGTCGTAGAGCGCCTGGACAGTATGTTTGTCCTGCGTGACGGCAACGCCCATGTCTGCGTGGAGAACCTGGCCAACCCATATAAGCGCACCGTTACTCGAGGCGCTCGTGATGGCGGAGGGGCTTAAGCATGAACAATGACGACAACAAACCCGTTCCGGAGAAAACTCGCGAGGACGAACTTCGTGAGTGGAACGAATCACAGTCGAACTCGATGCTCAAAGCGAAGCCCGGCTCAAACAAGGCTGCCGGTGTCGCTGTGGCGCTCACGGCGGTTGCGCTTTGTGGGTTTGTCTACTGGTTAAAACACAGTGATGAACCTGTAGCCGGGAACAGCGTTGGTAATGACGCGATCACCGCCGCACAGCCGCGCCGTGTGCAGGATCCAACCCTCAAGCGTCAAGCGGCGCAGGTCGCTCCTGTCAGCAATGACGGCAGCACTGCACCCGCTGACACGCCGCGCACTGTGGTAGACCGTCAAAATCAAACTGGTATGAGCGAAGCCGAGAAGCGTCGCCAGGCCATTGAGCTGCAGCGTGAGCTTGAAGAACAGAAGATGCAGGCCGCACGTCAACGCTCGGCCATCATCGCCACTGCGAAAGACGAGGGCTTCACGGATGAAGCTGAGGGTCAGAAGGGTGGGTCTGGATCCTTGGGCGTGGGGAGCGATAGAAACGCTCCTGTCCCGTCAAATGCCAATAGCGCTTACGCATCCTCGACGTTCACCGATGGGGTTACGGTATCCAAGGTACGCAAGATGGAAAACCTGGAGTACAAGGTTCTGCAGGGCGCTGTTATCGAGGCTGTGTTGCAGCCCCGCGCCCAAAGTCAGTTGCCGGGGCAGATCTGCGTAGACATTCAGCAGGACGTTTACGCGGCTGTCGGTCGTCGGGTTCTGATTCCGTGGGGCTCGACGGTTTGCGGCAGCTACAACGCCAGTCTTCGCCCTGGTCAAGAACGGTTGTTCACCATCTGGAATTGGTTACGTACGCCGAACCTGCCTGGACGCCCAGCAATGGAGATCGCGATCAATAGCGCGGGCTCTGACCAGTTGGGCACCGCTGGTCAAGGTGGCGTAGTCGATAACCATTGGGGGCAAATCTTCGGTGTTGCTGCAGCGGTTTCGATCATCGGCGCCGGTGCCTCGAATACCGGAGTGTCGTCCGGCGATCAGGAAAACTCGGCGTCACGCTATCGCACGGAAGTACAGGAAGCCGCGTCTGAGTCGGCCCAAACGATCCTGGGTCGCTACGCCAGTATCCAACCAACTTTGACCGTGCCCCATGGCTCGCGTGTGGTGATCTACCTGCAGCGCGATTTGGATTTCACCTCGCAATTCGAGGCCGAGATCGAGCACGCCAAGAGTGGCGGCGTCACCTTCATCCAGTGAGGAAGCGGTATGTCTGAGATTGCATCGTTCCGCGCCAAACTGAAAAACCTGGTCACGCTGCTGGACGATCCAGAAGTGACCGAAATTGCGATCAACGGCCCTGGCAACGTCTGGGCCGGTTATCACGGCAGTCGGTTCATGAAGCCGGTGCAGATCGAGGGGGTAACAACTGGATTAATTACCTCGCTCGGTGAGGTGATTGCCGCTCATACCGGGCAACAGGTTGACTCGTATACGCCGATTCTGTCGGGCCGTATTCCGATCAATCTCGCCGAGGGTGTGCCAGACAACCAGCGCGGCGATTACCGCGTGCAGGTTGTCTTGGCGCCTGCGGTCGAACAGCACATTGGCGGCATCGTCTGTATCCGTAAGCCCGGTATCAAGCAAATCACCCTGGACGAATACCAGGACACCGGGGCTTTCGAGCATATCAACGAGCCTCGGTTGCACAGCGATTATTCCGACGATCACCTGATAGCGCTGTATCGCGCTAAGCGCTGGAAAGAGTTCTTCATCGGGATCATGAAAGCCCGCAAGAACATCATGATTTCAGCCGGGACCAACGCGGGTAAAACCACCTGGCTCAACGGGATGCTGGAGCACATTGATCCGCATGAACGTCTCGTCACCATTGAAGACACCCGCGAGATCCGCACACCCAACAAGAACGTGGTTCACCTGATCTATTCACGTGGCGGTCAAGGTCGCGCCAAGGTCACACCGTTTGACCTGCTTGAGTCGATTCTTCGACTGACCCCCGACCGGGCAATCATGGGCGAGATCCGCGGCGGCGAAGCCTTCCCGTTTTTGGAGCTGTTGAACACCGGTCACAGCGGTTCACTTTCCTCGATTCACTCGGACTCGCCGGAAATGATGTTCGACCGCCTGGCGTCTATGGCTGCGCGTGGCGGCGCCGAAATGAACAAGTCGCAACTGATCGAATACTCGCGGCAACTGATCGATGTCGTCATTCAGTGGGAGTACGGCTTTGATGGCCGTCGCTACATCTCGGAGGTTCAATATGCAAAAGCTGCCTAAGTTCGCGGTAACGCTGTTGGCACTGGCCTGCACTCTCGGCCAGGCCTGGGCCGATGAACAAGCCCCGGTGCCGTTCTCTGAGCTGGCCGTTAAGTGCGCGCCTACCGTGCATCCGCAGACCCTAAAGTCATTGATCGGCAATGAATCGACCTACAACCCTTACGCTATTGGGGTTGTCGATGGCCGATTGGAGCGTCAGCCCAAGTCGTTGCGTGAAGCGGTGGCCACCGCCGAACGGTTGGAGCGCGAAGGCTTCCGTTTCTCGGTCGGTATTGGCCAGCTCCTGGTGACGAACATGCGGGCTCTCGGCCTGAGCTACGCCCAAGCGTTTGAGCCGTGCCGCAACCTGCAGGCGATTAGCGAGCTGATGGTCAAGAACTACACCAAAGCCCTGACCGCGAATCCGAACCCACAAGAAGCCCTGCGCGACTCGCTCTCGATGTACTACAGCGGGAACCCTGTACGTGGTTATCGCCCGGACAAAGAGGGTGATCTGTCCTACGTGCAGAAAGTTGTGGTCGGTGCCCTGAATCCTTCGAGTGCTGATCCGATTGTGCCTGCTGTGGAGGCCACTGCAGGCGATGAGGCGATACCCGTAGCGGTTGCATCACCAGGGGCACGAAAAACGCCTGTGCGCGCTCGTACAGCTTCGTCAAAACATAGTGACCCATGGGTGATTGTGACCGACGAAAACGGCCAGGCACCGCAACCCGCTCAACAGGCTGCGATGCAACCGGCGAGCCCTGAGCAGTCAAGGATTCAAGTTGCGCTGGACACTGGCGATGCTGCGCCGGTTGAACAGTTCCAACGCTTCGCTGATCCCAAACCAGCCGCTGCGCTGGCATCCGGCCAAGGGCAAGCGCAAGTCGAGCCATCTTTCGTACAGATCATCAATTGAATTTCTCGCACGCGAGAAAAGGGGGATTTATGCAAAAACTTCCATCCGTTTTTTTGCTGGGAGCGTTATTGCTGTCAGGTCCAGCCGTTGCTGATGAACCGGTCCAGCCGCCCTATGGCCATGACAGTAACCCCGACGCTTGCGGTGCTGTTCTTTGTCTACTTGGCATGACCCGCGATGGTGACTGCGACAAGTACATCCAGAAATATTTCAGTATCAAGCGTTACAAGCACGGACATTTCAGTCCTTCGCGCACGAAAGCCGCACGGGGGGAGACTGTTGAGTCCTGCAAGGACGATGAGGGTTTGACTAAAAAGGCCAACGATATTTGGGGGCCTGTAGAACATGGTTTCTAGAGTTTTCAAGCCACTGGCGTTGACGATGGCACTGGTCGCGGGGGGCAGCCTGCAAGTGCTGGCCCTGGCTGCTGACAACGAGGGCGACGCAAGCCGTCGCATCGAGGTCGGTTTCTAGCCCGAGGGCTCTGCACAGAAACTAGTCTTGCGCACCATTTACGCGGCCACCAGCTCTATCCGCGTTGCTGCGTACGTCTTCACCAGTCCAGACGTTACCCGAGCGCTGGTTGCCGCCAAGCAACGCGGTGTTGACGTGGCGGTGGTCGCCGATCACCGCAGCAACCTCGAAGAAGCGCGCTCAACTGCTGGGCGCCATGCCCTGACGCTTATAGCCAAGACGGGTACCCAAATATTGGATCTGATTTTTCGCGCCCAGCATCAGACACGCGGCCGACTTCGCCTACGGCGCTTACTATTGGCGCAGTTGCACCGTGATCGCACTGGTGGGCCGCGTGCAGCACAACAGGATGTCACCGTTTTGCGGAGCGTCCAGCGGGTCGTCGAAGTACTCGACCGTACCTTCGCGCAAGCTCACCTGGCAGGTATTGCACAAGCCCGCCCGGCAATTGAACGCCGGAGTCAGGCCCGCCTGTTCGGCCAATTCGAGCAATGAATGGCAGTTTTCATCCCAGGCTACGCGGGTGCCGGACGGCATGAAGCAGACACTTACGGCACCGTCCTTTGCCACAGGTTCGCTCAGCGTCGGCTCAGGTGGCGGCGCTGGACTGACGTCGTCTTCCTCAAGCACCGTCGCCGGGCCAAAAAACTCGTAATGAATTCGTTCGCGGGCCACCCCAAGGCTGCGCAACAGCCGCCAGTTGGCCTGCATGAAAAGTCTGGGGCCGCACAGGTAGATATCATAGTCGTCCAACGGCAGCAGGCTTTGCAGGGTTTGGCGACTGATCAGGCCCTGGCTGTGAAAGCGGTCACGATCCGCCTCGCTCGGATTGCGATAACAGAAGTGCACTTCAATGCCCGGGCGCCGGTCGGCCAGGGCCAGCACTTCATCGCGAAACCCATGCACCGCGCCGTTTTCGCAGGCGTGCAGAAAGTGCACCGGGCGCATCGACTGGCCGCTCAGGCGATGCAGCATGCTCAGCATGGGCGTCAAACCGACGCCGCCGCTGAACAGCACCACCGGCCTTGGACTTTGCTCGTCCAGCACAAAGGTGCCGGATGGGCCTGCGATGTCGAGTACGTCGCCAACCCGCACGCCGTCGTGCAGGTGGTTGGAACCTTGTCCGGCCGGCAGGTCTTGGCGATCGAACGGGGCGGGTTCACGCTTGACCGAAATTCGTACCTGGAGCGGGTTGTCCGTGAGGGCACTGACGCTGTAGTTACGCAGCACTCGAGTGCCGTCGCCCAACACCAGCCGCACCGTGAGGAACTGCCCCGGACGAAAGTCCATGGGTGCAGGACCGTCCTGCGGCGCGAGGACGAAGGAGGTAATGACCGCGCTTTCCGGCGTTTTCTCGATCACCCGCCAAGCCTTGAAACCTTGGGGTTGGCTGCTCATCTCAAACCCCCGCTGTTTGCGGTCTGGCCTTGTACCAGCGGGATCAAGTCCGCAGGTTGTTCCTGGGCAATCAATTTGGCCAGGTTACGCCGGAAACGCAGGGGTCCCGAGTCGGAGGCCAGGTCGATATTGGGGCTGCACTTGTTGGCCATGCCTTGATGGACGGCGGCGAGCACCACGCGGTCTTCGGCGAAAGCGTGACGTACGTCCTCATCGAACTGGCGCGAGACTTCCTCGTTGTCCTGGTCGAAGTTGCGCACCTGGAACCAGTAGTAGCGGGTGGTGGACTCATCGATGGGGGTCATGAAGTTGTAGGAGTTCATCAAGAACACCTGTTCGTGCACCGGCCCGGCATCCGATCCGGTGCCGGCCGGGGTGAAGATGGCCTTGATGATGGCCTGGGCCGGGTAGTGCACTTCGTAATGCTGCTTGCGGTCACAGTTGCCGCTGAACTTGACGAACTTGGCGTAGAACGGCGCCACTTCGATGTCGCGCATCCACCGCGACACGATCACGCCGACGTCTGTCACCGTAGTTTGCAGCGGCTCCTGGGCGCATGCGGCGCTGCCAAAGGAGGACTGGTGAACCCAGGCCACGTGGGAGGGGTCGAGCAGGTTGTCGGTCATGTACAGGTAGTTGCAGGGGATGACCATGCTGTCGCCACGATTCAGGCCCCAGGCCGGATCGCCCCATTCGGGCACGTGGCAAATCTTGCTGGCGTCGGCCAGCTCGGCATCGCCCATCCAGATCCAGATCAGGCCGTAGCGCACGGCCAGCGGATAACTGCGCACCTTGGCGCCTTGGGGAACGTGCTTACTGCCGGGGGCGCGCACGCAACTGCCCGAGCAGTCGAAGGTTAGGCCGTGGTAACCGCATTCGATGTCGTCACCTTGGCGCCGCCCTAAGGACAACGGCAGTTTGCGATGCGGGCAGGCATCTTCTAGGGCGACCGGGGTGCCATCGCCTTTGCGGTAAAGCACTACCGCCTCATTCAGCAGCTTGACCGCAAACAGTTGCTCACCGAGTTCGGTTTCACTGGCGGCGACATACCAGGCGTTGCGCATAAACATGGGGTCTCTCCTTATTATTCTTCGGATCGTGGCTAACGACGGATCCAGAATACGAGAGGCCAGTTGAGTAAGAATAGATGGATAAAACTGATATTTAGTTTAGGTTCTCTTAAGTGTTTATCGCGTCCCCACGAACATCTCCTGTGGGAGCTAGCTTGCTCGCTCCCACACTGGGTGCTGTGCGTTTTACAGACCGCCGCGCGTGCCTATCGCGGACAACGCCCGTTCCCAGATCTGCCGCGTTCGCACCCACACCAACTCTTGCCAGTCGCTGTCCGCGGGGAAGAATTGTTCAAGCAGTTGCAACTTGATCTGCCGTGCTTCGGGGCCGGTTGGGTCGCCGTGTAGGTGCAGCCACTGATCGTCGCGCAGCACCGCATGGATTTGTTGACCAGGGTAGGTGCCGCACTCGATCACGAACGGCATCAGTTGCACATGAGGCAAGGCGTTGATGATGGCCTGGGAGGTGTAACCGGTGGCAGTGGCAGCAACGCCGGTGTCACTCTGGCTGTTGGCGCTGGTCATCAGGGTGAACAGCCAGGGCCCGAACAACACCTGGGCCTGGGGCAGTGCCGGGTACGAGGCCTGGGCAATGGTCATCAACATCGGATGGCCATAATCGCCCGCGCCGGTGTGCAGGTCGAAGCACATCGCGACCTCGGCGTGTGCCAGGTGTTCGCCGAGGATCCGGTGCAGGGTCTGGTTCGACCAACTTGAGCTGTTACCGCCGTAGAACAGGCCATCGGGATGGCGATACTGACCGGCCTCGACAATCGACATCACCGCCGACCAGCCCTCGCGGCTGATCCGTTCATTGAGCTGGGCATCGGCGCGCTCACGTTCGGGGCCACGCAGTTGGGTACAGGTGTAGATCGGGTGCAGAGTTTCATAAGCCGCGTTGTCGGGTGGTGTCTTAGTGAAGTCCAGGTAGTTGCGGTTGAGGTCGATGTTGTCCTCGTTGACCCGACGCATCCAGGCCGTGCCCCACGGGTTGATCAAGTGGATCATCAGTACCGCGACGTCGTCGGGCAGGCTGCGCTCCCTGAAGGTTTGCAGCCATTGGCGCTGGCAATCCGAGCCGTAATAACCTTCCACGCCGTGGGTGCCGCTCAAGGCCACCAACACCCGTTTGGCCTGGGGGTTGCCGAGCAGGGCCACATCTGTGCCCAGGGCCTCGGCGAACGGGCCGCGCAATGGGTGCGGGTAATGGCTAAGACGGGCGCCGACGGCCTCGGCGGCGGCGAGGAATTGTTCACGCTGCTGGGTAAAGCTGCGGTGTGATGGAAAACCGTTACTCATGGTTGTCTCCTGTCGAAATGGGGTTACTTCAGGCGGCCGGAGAGGAACTGGGTCAAGCGCTCGCTTTGCGGACTGACCAGCACTTCACCCGGCGGACCTTGCTCTTCAACCCGGCCTTGGTGCAGGAACATCACATGGTTGGAGACGTTGCGCGCAAACCCCATCTCGTGGGTGACCACGACCATGGTGCGACCTTCCTCGGCCAGGGCCTGCATCACTTTCAGCACCTCGCCCACCAGTTCCGGATCCAGCGCGGAAGTGGGTTCGTCGAACAACATCACTTCCGGTTCCATGGCCAAGGCACGGGCAATGGCGACCCTTTGCTGCTGGCCGCCGGACAGGTGGGACGGGTATTTTTTCTCAACGCTCGGGTCCAGACCGACTTTATGCAGGTACTGCCGCGCGCGTGCCTCTGCGTCCTTGCGCTTGACGCCCAGCACATGCACCGGTGCTTCGATGATGTTCTCCAGCACGGTCATGTGCTGCCACAGGTTGAAGTGCTGGAACACCATCGCCAGTTTGGTGCGCACTTTTTGCAGCTGACGCGGGTCGGCCACCCGCAGCGCGCCGTTGAGATCCTGTTTGGTGCGGATTTGCTCGTTGTTTACCGTGATGGTTCCGGCGCACGGCTGTTCCAGGAAGTTGATGCAACGCAGGAAGGTGCTTTTGCCCGAGCCGCTGGAGCCAATGATGCTGATTACGTCGCCAGCTTTGGCCTTGAGCGATACGCCCTTGAGTACTTCGTGGTCGCCGTATTTCTTGTGCAGCTCATCTACGCTTAGCTTATACATGTTCGATGTCTCCAAAAGGACGGTCACTCAATGCGCCTGCGGTTGCAAGAAGGCCAGCCAGCGCACTTCGCAGCGACGAAACAGCCAGACCAGGGTAAACACCATCAGCGCGTACAGCACCGCCGCCAGGCCGAAGGCTTCGAACGAGGAGTAGGTCGCAGAGTTGACGTCGCGAGCGACCTTCAATAGATCGGGCACGGTGGCGGTGAAGGCGAGAGTGGTGGAGTGCAGCATCAGGATCACTTCGTTGCTGTAGTACGGCAGCGAACGGCGCAATGCCGAGGGCAGGATGATTCGCCGGTACAGGGTGAAGGTGGACATGCCATAGGCGCGGCCTGCTTCGATCTCGCCATAGGGCGTGGCGCGGATGGCGCCGGCGAAAATCTCCGTGGTGTAGGCGCACGTGTTGAGGGCAAAGGCCAGCAGGGTGCAGTTCATGCCCTCGCGAAAAAACGCATCGAGGGTCGGTTGGTCGCGCACCACTTGCAAGCTGTAGATCCCGGTGTAGAGGATTAGCAGTTGGATATACAACGGCGTGCCGCGAAACACGTAGGTGTAGAACCATACGGGCATGCGCAGCAGCGGATTGGACGAGACTCGTGCCACGGCCAGCGGCACGGCCAGGGTGCCGCCGATGGCGATGGAAGCGACTAGCAGCCAGAGGGTCATGGCCACGCCTGAGAGTTGGTAGCCGTCAAACCAAAGGTAGGCTTTCCAGTACTCCTGGACGATATCGATCATAGCTGCGCACCTCTGACGCCCACCGAGTAGCGGCGTTCAAGCCACATCAGCACGCCGTTGGAAACGGTGGTCAGGGCCAGGTAGATCAGGCCGCCGACCACGCTGAAGAAAAACAGGTCCATGGAGTTCTTGCCCGCGTCCTGGGTGACTTTGACGATATCGATCAAACCAATGATCGACACCAGCGCCGTGGCCTTGATCAACACCTGCCAGTTGTTGCCGATTCCCGGTAGGGCGAAGCGCATCATTTGTGGAAACAGCACCCGCACAAACACCTGCCGACGATTCATGCCGTAGGCCACGGCAGCTTCCAACTGGCCGGCTGGCACGGACTGAAAAGCGCCGCGGAAGGTCTCGGTGAAATAGGCACCGTAGATGAAACCCAGGGTCAGCACCCCGGCCGCGAAGGGGTTGATGTCAATCTGTTCGGTGTCCAGCCATTCAGTCAGGTTGTTCAGCCAGATCTGCAGGCTGAAGAACAGCAACAACATGATCACCAGGTCCGGCACGCTGCGAATCAGCGTGGTGTAGCCGGCGGCCAGGTGACGCAGCAGCGGTTGTTTCGATAGTTTGGCTGATGCGCCGATCAGGCCCAGCGTGACGGCCAGTACCATGGACATCAGTGCCAGCTGGATGGTCGCCAACGTACCTTCGAGAATGAGCGAACCATAGCCCTGTAAAAGCATGTTCTGTCTCTCCGTTGGCAAGGGCGGCCCGGGGGCCGGCCCTTGCGCGAAATGGATGGGCAAGGCGCCGGATCACCAAGCCGCGAGCGTTCCGGCACCGGTCAAGCGCAGGGCTTTTAGTTGTAGATGTCGAAGGTGAAGTACTTCTTCTGGATGGTGTCGTAGGTGCCGTTCTTGTGCATTTCGGCCAGTGCCCGGTTGATGGCTTCCATCAGCTGCGGCTCGTTCTTGCGCAGGCCGATGGCAATGCCTTCGCCCAGCAGTTCCTGGTTGTACACAGCGTCGCCGGCGAAGGCGAAACCGGTGTTCTTAGGCGTTTGCAAAAAACCCAGTTCGGCCACGGCGGCATCGGTCAGGCTGGCGTCGATACGGCCGCTGACCAGGTCCGGATACAGCAAGTCCTGATTGGGGTAGGTGACCATGATCACCCCTTTAGGCGCCCAGATTTTTTTGACGTACGTCTCTTGGGTAGTGCCTTGGGCTACGCCGACGCGCTTGCCTTTCAGGGATTCTGGCGTAGGCAGCAGACCGCTGTCCTTTTTCGCGATCAAACGGTTGGGGGAGTTATAGAGACGGTCGGAGAAGTCCACGTTTTTTTTGCGCTGGTCGTTGATGGTCATTGCCGACAACACGGCATCGAACTTTTTCGCCCGCAGCGCCGGGATGATGCTGTCGAATGCGTTTTCCACCCACACGCACTTGACCTTCAGCTCGGCGCAAATGGCGTTGCCCAGGTCGATGTCAAAGCCCACCAGTTGACCGTCGGGGTTTTTCGATTCGAACGGAGCGAAGGTCGGATCGACGCCAAAGCGAATGACGCTTAAATCCTTGGCCAGGACGCCGGTGGAAGCCAATGCAAAGACGGTGGCGAGTACAAATTTTTTCATTGTTGTTTTTCCTTTGTCTGACGGATCGAACGCTAACGATGTATTACAGAAAAATCTTTATATGATAGTACCTGTATATACATTTAATGCAAAATGCAGGCCAATTCACGGAAAATGCCTGCAAGGTGCTGTTTTTCGCGGTGCTGATAAGCCCGGGGTGGCTGAGTCGCCGGGCCACTATGGTTTTTTGGTACGCATGGTTACATCAGAGGCTGCACCGTATCGGGTCTTGCGTAACAACATGGGGCGTCTCCTGACCGGGACAGGTAAATACCCGCCAAAGCCAGAATACGAGGCTTTTCATATACAAAAAATGTCGAAAACTGTGGCTTGCTATAGCTCAGCTAAAGTATAAAACCGTCGATTGCTATGGAGATGATGATGAACAGCTTGCCTTCCCTGCGCGCGCTGCAGGTTTTTGAAGCCGTGGGACGTTTCGGCGGCATTGTCGAGGCCGCCAAGCGTCTGGGTATCTCGGCCGGTGCCGTCAGCCAACAAATGAAACTGCTGGAAGACACCCTGGGCTTGAGCCTGACCTTGAAGGTCGGCAAGCGTATTCGCCTGACCGCCGCCGGCCAGCGTTATCACGATAGCTGCGCAGCGGCATTCGAGAGCCTGCGCATCGCCCAGGTCGAGGTCGAGCGGTCGAAAAACGCCAGCAACCTGCGCATCAGCGCTTTGCCGTCATTGCTGTCGGATTGGTTGGCACCGCACATCTATGCCTGGCAGGACGAGCACCCGGAACTCAATTTGTTTCTCGATGGCAGTCACGCCGAACCTTCGCCAGAGGGCTACGACATCGATTTTCGCTTCACCTACGGCGACTACGTGGCCACGGAAAACGCCATCGAACTGTTTCGCGATTGCGTGGTGCCGGTGTGCAGCCCTTGGTTGTTGCGGCCTGATGTGCTGCTCAACAAACCGGCAGACCTGCTGGCATATCCGCTGCTGTCCATCGACTGGCTACCGAAGTTTGCCTCGCCGCCTTCGTGGCGTGACTGGTTCAAGGCCCAACAGGTGGACTGCGAAAGCATTCGCGATGGCTACCGCGTGTATTCCTTGTCTGCCATGGCAATCCAGGCCGCATTGGCGGGGCAGGGTGTGGTACTGGCGCAATACTCAATGGTGGCTGATGCGTTGTCAGATGGGCGTTTGATCAGGCCGTTTGCCCGGGCCTTGCCCTTGCCGTCGGCGTATTTTTTGGTGGGTGCCAAGGGCGCGTTCGACAAGGCCCACTGCCGCGACTTCCACCCTTGGATTGTGGCGCGCGGGCGTGAGCAAATGGTGATCAATCAGCGGTTGCTGGCGTAGCCGTCACTAGGCTGCGCTTGAGCTCAGGTTTTCGTCGGACAGTTCGCTGTTGGAGCGCCGGCACAGGTAGTACTGGCGGCCGTCATCCACGTGCAGGTCGAACAGCTTTACCAGTTCGCCGCTGGCGACATCGGCGCCACCAACGGCTCGCGCAGCAGCGAGCAACCCAGGCCGGTCAGCGCCAGTTGCCCGTCTTCGAGCAGCAAGCCATTGAGCGCACTGGCGTGCTTGACCTCGGCGACTTGAAACCATTCGGCCCAGGTGCCGCGTTCTTCGTCGTGCAGCAACGGCAGTTGGCTCAAGGCCTGGGGCGAGTCGATGGGGGCGTGGCGCTGAAGGAATTCGCGGCTGCAATAGGGCGAGACGGCACCCGAGATCAGCGGCTCGCTGTGATTGCCCGGCCAGTGGCTGGTTCGCTGGAATAGCTGCGGTGGTTTGCGTAGGTGACGTTGATGTCCAGTTCCGGGTTTTGCGCCAGGAACTCGACCAGCCTCGGAATGAACAGGTTGATGCCAAACAGCGGAATCAAGCTGATGGTCACCTGGCGCATGACGGACTTCTCGCGCACATGCTCGGTGGCGCTGTGCAATACCGCGAAAGCCGAGCGGATGGCACGGTAATAGGGGGCATGCCGAGATAAGGCAAAGTTCACTAATTTGGTATGCCGCCGCTTGGGCTGTTGGGCCGCATGCGTTTTTCGCGTTCCAAAGCTCGCTCGGTTTTTGGCCCATCCACAACCGTTTTCGGGGCGTGCGCTTTCTGCAGGCGCTGGGCGTCCCGCTCTTTTTGCAGCGCCAGTGCCGTGGTTTTGTCGTAGCGCTTGGCAATAGAACCCGGCAAACCGGCGATAGCATCGGTGTAGATCCTCGCTTCCAACCGCGCCCGACTGATGGCCACGTAGAACAGATTTAGCGAAGTGGTACGGCTCTTGGTGTTCACGGAGATCATCACGCGATCATTGGTTAGGCCCTGCGCACTGTGAACAGTCGCGGAATAAGCGTGTTCCAGGTGCAGCGGTTTGTTCGATGGCAGCTTCACCACGCGCTCCGGCTTTCCGTCGCGCTCTCTGGTCGAAGCCAGCTCGATCATGCCGTTGGCTGTGCTGATAACTCGCATCCGGTCGCCGTTGGTGAGGTCGAGTGATGGCGTGTTGCGGGTGATGCGTACCAGGTCGCCAATGGACAGCTCCGGGCGCTCTGCCTTGTAGACGCTGAGCTTTGTAACCTGTCGCGAGTTGATCTGACGGCTCTGGCCATCGGCACCGGTCACGACAAGGATGTTTCCCGGTAACGCCTGTTTGACGGTGTAGTTCTCGCCACGAACCAAGCCCGCTTTTTTGTAGTCTTTCTCCGGCTGAATGACCATTCCTTGCTGGTAGGTCGGTGCGTAGCGCCGCTCTGCCTGAGTCATATCAACGCGGTTCAACGTGTCGAACTTCGCCCCCCGGCCCTCAAGGCCCAATGCCTTGCGCGCCAAAGTGTTGATCTCTTTGCGGTCTTTGTTTGTACCGGCAACGATCAATACCTCTCTACGCTCCTGGTCAGTCAGTTGCATGTAGTCGTTGACGATCGCTTGATGTCGATCGATAGGGTTGCGCAGTTCCTCAATGTGCTTGATGTGCTGCAGCGACTTGGGAGTATTGCCATCGGCGGCGTGCTCGACGGCTAATTTCAACTCGGGGTCTTTCTGCCGCTGGATCTCCTTGATCCGGGCGGTTTGCATGCCGTTCTGCTGGAGCTGGGCGAATGGTTTTCCCGCCTCGATGGCCTCGGTCTGTTTGGTATCGCCCAGCTGAACAAGGCGGGCCCCGGACTTTTCCACCAGCCGCATGAGCTGTTCCATCTGGCGAGCGCCGACGACACCGGCCTCGTCGAGAACAATGATAGTCCTTTCGTCCAGGGTCTTGTCTTTGGTGTTGAAAAAGCTGGCCAGGGTATGAGCGTCCATCCCCTCGTTTTTGAGTGCGGCAACTTGGTTCCCATACGGCGCCAATGCGAGGATTCGATAGCCGAGTTGATCCTCTGTCTTGCCGTAACTCATTGCCTCGTTGACGGATGTGAGCAGTTGCACGGCCCGCTCAACGGAGTAGGTTTTGCCCGTACCAGCATCACCCTGAATGCCGACAAACCGATTCTCCGTGCTGACGATGGTCTCGACGGCTTGCCGTTGGCCAGCGGTGAGGGTTGATCCTTCAAGTGCTTTAGCGACCTGCTCCTGGGACATGAGCGGCGTCACCTGGCCCCGGCCAGTGCGCTCAATGGCAAGGATGGCTTTCTCGCGCTTCAAGCCTTTCTGTGTGGTGTAGCGCTTCTCGGTTGGCACCAATGAACCGCGCTCGATGGCGGTGGCCACGTACTGTTTTGCCTGCTTGTCCGTCCAGCCTTTCAACTCCTGCAGGTGAGCTTGCCAACCTGCAGGCGACAACACGGGCGCGTTTTCCGTGGGCTGTGCCATTGAGTAGGCCGGTGCTGACTCTATGAGCGTACCTTGTTGTACCAGCCGGGCTATTTCGGCCCGTACCTGGTCAGGCCCGGCCAACCCTACCGAACGCTGGAGCGCCACGGTCAACAGGTCCAACTGGGTAACAACCTGTTCACGCTCGGTCAGGTGATTGATTGCGTATTGCACAACGGCTTGGGCCGGTGTCAGCCCTGCGGGTAGATTGGGATCAGATGGAACGCGGCCAGCGCCTGACGCTGGGCCTGATTCACCATACTCGCGGCCATCCAATCGGCTTTGTGGGCCGTAGTCGATCCCTAACTCGCGGCTTTTCGTCACCCAATACTGTTTCACCAGATCGTGGTCGCGCTCGTCTTTGTGCGGCCTGGTGGCCATTGAGATAACTTGTTTTTCCAGAGTGGTCGCGTCGGCCCGGGTTTTCCCGTCCTTGGCCAACGCTTCTTCAATGACTTTGCTGCGGCTGGAGAATGCTTCGATCTGTTCCCGTGAAATGTGATTCAGCTCGAAGTTGCCTTTGCCATCGAGTACGCGGATCTCGTAGCCCAGCTCGCGCAGCTCCAAGGCCAGTTGGCCCTTGTACATGGCGTCAACTTCATGCTGAACCTTGAAAATATCGTCGTTGAACAAGGCACGCCATTTACCATCGGCGCGCTGCGTCATGTTCATGATCACCGCATGGGTGTGCAGTTGGGGATCCTTGCCGCGACTCATTTCGTGGCGAAACTTGCCAATGACCATGTTCCCCGTGCGTTCGCGCAGGAACTTGCCCTGTACCTTGCGCCGTGCCTGGGCGAGCTTTTCGACGTGGTGCATGGCCTTGGCCACCGCCCGGTCGTGAGCCAGGGTGACATTTTTGTCGCCGGCGACGAGTGCTTGCATCGACACCGATTTCGGCGCCGAGAATGTCATGTCCAAGCCCATGCGCCGCTTGTTGGTTTCGGCATTGAACGTGGTGTGGATCCGCTCGCCGTTCGGCAACTTGCCATCAAGCAGTTTGGCCAGTTGCAGCTGATCGACGGGGCCGACCAGGCCGAGCCGTTCGGCACCTTCGCCTTGCCACTCGCCGGGTGTTTCCTTGGCGTAGTAGTCGTCTGCAGCAGAGAAATAACGTGCTGCAGCGTACTGGTTGTTTCCTCGAATCGGCGTGACGTTGAGCATGCAACCTCCGTTACGCAGCCTGACCGGCAACGACTATTCCCTGCGCTCTCTCTTTGTGATTCACATAGGGCAGCTTGATTTTGGTGATAGGGAAGTCCTCACCGAATTTCAGATAAGCCTCAAGGTCTTTCAAATTTGAGATTTCGGAGTCCATGACCACGGGCTCTTTCTTGATCTCTGGCGAGCGGTTGCTGCGGCCGTTGCTGAAAGAGACACGCATACGCCTGACTTCCTGCTGGCCAAGGATCTCGCTGGCCTTGTCCGAGGTTTGTGCGTTGGATGCGGCAAGAATCACGTAATTACGGAAGCAAGACAGCACCGTTTCTGCATCGTGTTGGCCATAGCTGGTGATCAACTGCGACCAGTCCTGCAGACTGGCAACCATACGAAGGCCGTGTTTCCGGCCTTTGGTGGCTGCTGGCACGAACGATTCGAGTTTGCCCAGCGACTGCAGCTCGTCCAGGAACATCCAGAGACGTTTCCCGGTCATGGGCTCATAGCTGAGGATGGTCGCGCAGATCGTATCAATCCACATGGCCACCAATGGCTGCATGGTCGAGCGCATGTCCTCCCGCCAGGTGATAAACAGATTGCCCGCATTCGGGTCTGTCACCCACTTATGGATCGAGAAACTACCCTTGGTCATGAAGCGCAGCGGGCGAATGTACTTGTTCATCATGAACTGAATACTGGCAATCGCCTTTTCAGCGTTGTCGCGGAAATAGCCCTCGGAGTCGGTGTTGGCCAAGAACGCCCGAATGGTGTCCCCATCCTCCCGAACCAGCAGGTTTACCAGCGTGTCCTGGTTCGGGTTGTTGGTTTCCTTGAGCTTACGCATGGTGTCGGCCAGTACGTCACGGGCATACGCGCACCACTGTTCATCACCTGGATCCACCTGCGGCGGGATGATGGATTTCGCCATACGGTCGAAGTCGTGAACACCCTTGATCTCGTTGAACACCGTCCAACCTGCTGACCGAGCATCGAAGGGGTTGAGAATCACATCGCCTTTGAAACTGAACTTTGAGTAAAAGGTGCCGTTGGGATCGACAACGGCCATCTTGTCGTTACGCTTCAACGCCGAGACCATCATGCTTTCCATGGTGACGGACTTACCGGCACCGATGGACGCGCAAATCATGGTGTTTCGATCTTCAAGGTGCAGTGGCATCGGCACTTTGCCGACCATGATCGGTTCGATGTTTTCCAGCCCACTTTTGCGGCGTTCACGGTTGGTTTGGGCGTTACGTCTACGGACTTTGCTGTCCACGTAGTGCCAATTTCGCATGCGAGAACCGCGCAAATGCTCAATGAACCGTTCGCCACGGAACCCATCGTCGCAATACTCATTGAGGTAGTAGACCAGGGCACCGGCCACCACGGAGGTGGCCACCGTGCATCCGGCCATGATTGGGTTCTGCAGTGTCTGGTGCAATGTCTCGCGGAAGGCGCCGGGGAATGGTGTAAACGGCATCTGCGCCAGGTAGGCGCCGCCGACCCAACCGGCGATTGGCAGAGCAATCCCCGCCGTCAATATTGCGCTATCGACTTCTTGTTTGTGCACTAGTCCTCTCCTGATAGACGTTCAATGTCCTTAGCCAACTCGGGCAACAGAGCGGCTAATGCTTCCTCGTTGCTCCCCAATGCGGACAGTTCGGCACGCAGCTCGCTGAGCTTTCCTTGCGTGCTGTTCTGTCGTAGCAGGTAGACCACGATGGCCAGAATGGTTCGGTTAGTGGCCTGCGCCTGGTCGAGTGATTCGAGCAAACTCATGATTCGTTGTTGGTCTGCCCACTGGTCGATTCCGCCCTGGTGGCTGTCCACTTTGGACGGCTCAAGCAGACGATCACGCATGTAGGTGGACAGGTGTTTGTAGCCTGCCAAAGCAGCCGATTCCTCGACCCTGGCCAGCTGCTCATCGTTCAAACGTATCGGTACGGTCTTCCCCACATTGCCCCCTCATGGCGGTCAAAATCCCCCCTTGAAATGGAGGGGTCCAGGTCTTCGAGTTCATGTATAACAAATGTAATACACAGAACACTATTAAAATATGGTCCATATTGTATATTTGTAATACATCTGTATCACATGTGCATTCAGGCAAAACCCACTGGAAGCACTGTATATGCTGGGCTGACCTCCCGCTAGGGAGGTGCGTGATGTGTATTAAGATTTTGATCCTGTTAAGGATCAAAAATTATGCTCTTGTTAAGGGCGTATCCATCATTTAGGTCGAAGACCGTAGAAGAGGGTACAGGTAGGGTGCAAGGTGGGTGCTGTAAGGCTGCACAATGGATGCAGGAAGGGTTTAGCTTGACTATGTGTAGGGGGTAAGTAGGATGCACAAAGAGAGCAATAAGGTGCATATAGGGTGCAATATGGCAAAGCTAGACCTAGCGACTGCATTGCAGGCAGTTGAACCGGAAACCAAGGCGGCACAAATACGCCAGGTGATGCCGATTATCGAGCAACAATTGAAGGCGGGAGTTAGACGCCAAGCGATCCTGAATGTGCTCAAGGAGCAGGGGATCGAGATCAGCATGGAGACGCTGAAAAGTTACCTGTATCGGTATCGCAAGTCGGTCAAGGCCGGAACGGTCGAAGCACCGGCAAATGTGCCAAATTCGCAGTCAGCTGCGGTAGTGCCAGAGGCAACCGCCGAAAAGCTGGAAATTGTATCGTACGATACAAAGACGGAAAGTCAGGATCTACCGGCGCCAATAATGGCGCCGAACGAATTGAGCAAGATCATGAACCCTGGGGATGATGTGAACGCCTCAGAACTGGCTCGCTACGAGAGTGCGAGCCCAAGCAGAAGGAGACGCACATGAGTAAAATCGCCGTAGTGAATTTCAGCGGCAACACCGGCAAGACGACTGTATCTGATCAGTTGTTGTCGCCCCGGATGGACGCGCCGCGCTTCGCCATCGAGACAATCAACGCGGGGGCTTCTGACACTGCCGCCGAGATCGAGCGTATGAAGGGGCGTCAGTTCGGCGAGCTGCAAGAATGGCTGATGGTCGAGAGCAAAGCTGTGGTCGACGTGGGAGCCTCGAACGTCGAAGACTTCTTCAAGTACATGGGGCAGTTCGCTGGCTCGCAGGAAGAGTTCGATTACTTCCTGGTGCCCACGGTCAGCGAGAAGAAGCAGCAGGCCGACACGATCAACACGATCAAGACGCTATCGGCGCTTGGCGTACCAGCCAAGCGAATCCTGGTCGTGTTCAACAAGGTGCAGATTGACGATGCAGACGACCTGCCGCAAACCTTCTCGGCGGTGTTCGGCTTTCACAAGCTGGAGAAGAAATTCACCCTCAACCCTGACGCGGTGATCTATTCCAACGAGGTGTTCGAGCGGCTGCGTGCGTTCAAGAAAAACATTTCCGAGGTCGTGAAAGACACCACGCCGTACCGTGAGCAGTTGAAAGACGCGAAGACCGAAGAAGACAAGGAGCACGCCATACGGATGATATCGGTTCAGCGCCTGGCTAAGTCGGCCTGGAAGAACCTCGATGACGTGTACGCGGCGCTGTTCGGGAAAGGGAAGTAACGGCGATGGGCAAGGATCCGACAACCGCCCGCGAAGCGTTGGCGGTTCAGATGATGGAAGACATTGACGCCCTGGTGCGCCGTCTCGAAGAAGTGGACGGCGAACTGGGGGCGAAACTGGACCAGGCGATCAAGGACGGCGCGGCCAAGGCGTTGCTGCAGACGCGGTTGAACTTCGAGTCAATGATGGAAACCCAGCAGGTGGCGTTGCTGCAGGCTGGCCGTGAGGCCGCCGCCAGGATCGGTAACGAGCTGAACCGCAGTTCGGCGCCGCTGATCCTAGCAGCCGGAGGGCTGCGCCGTTGGTTCTTGGCGTTCACGCTTACGGCGTTGGTATCAGCGATTGTCGCCGGTGCCGTGGGTGCTTTCATCGGGTATCGACTGGCAACAATGTAAGGGGGGCGCCCCCTTTTATTGGGGTTTATCCTGTATCGTACGATACAGGATAAACTTTCCGTATTGCCACAACCCTCCCCCCGTAGGCGATCAGGCCAGGGGGGATTTCTCGCGTGCGAGAAAAGGAGGACACATGACCGCAACTGCCAGTCAGGAACTGTACGAAGAAATCGAAGGCGCCTATGCGTACTTCAACGAGGTGCTGTTTGATGGCCAACTCCCTGGCTGTCTGTTCACGTTGCAGCGCAAAAGCAACACGTTCGGGTACTACTCTGAGTCGCGCTTTCTTCGCCGGAACGGCGAAGGAAAGAGCGATGAGATTGCGCTGAACCCTGCATATTTCGCGCACCGTCGCGTAGAGCAGACCCTATCCACACTGGCACATGAGCAAGTCCACCAGTGGCAGGCCCATTTCGGCAAGCGCTCCCGATCCGGGTATCACAACGCGGAATGGGCGAACAAAATGCAGTCCATCGGGCTGATGCCGTCCGACACCGGCGAGCCTGGCGGGAAACGTCATGGCCAGCAGATGACGCACTACATCATCGAGGGCGGGCCGTTCGATCTTTCCAGCAAGGAACTGATCGAACAGGGCCGCATGTTGTCCTGGATCGACGTGGTAACCAAACGGGTTCCTATGTCGGCAGTGCTGCTCTACGGGCCTGGCGGCGAGCCGGTGCCAGGTACGCCGGAAGATCCGACGATAGATATATCGGCGCTGACCTCGGCGGGTTTGCTGCAGCCAGATCCTGGCAAGGAAGACCCGAAGAACAAGCGCAAGTACACCTGTCCGAGTTGCCACCTGAATCTATGGGGCAAACCGGGGCTTAGCGGTCGGATTCAATGTATTGAGTGCGCAGTCCCGTTTGTGGACTCGAAAGAGCTGGTCGAAGTCCCGCCAGAGGTGGCGGCTGAGAGCGGCGAATAGGCCCGCGCAGATCGCGGGCGAAGCCCGAACCATTCCAACTTGCGGATCCAAGGGGGGCACCCCTTTGGTCGCCGAAGGCATTCCGATGCAATGGCCAGCGCATGAAAAATCGCCCAGCGAGCGGGGCCCGTCAGAGGCCAGAGCGAGCGATGCAGTTATCCACGGGCCGGGAGGTTTCTTGCCCGGGCGGTGGATAACTGCAGGGTGATTTCCTGAGTCGTGCGCAGATCCAGGACGCGGGCTGTTGCATCGCCCGGGCTATCGGCTTTTTCCCTGTATCGATATAAAGAGTGGGGGACGTTGACCTGGTGCAAGCGGAGCGCGCAGCCCGGGACGGGCGAAGGCGTGAGGATCGAAGCCCGAAGGGCCAAGACCCGGCGCGCTTTTGGCCGGGGCTTGGTTTACGAGAGCCGTTTCGGCGAGGCCGAACACGCACAGCGGCGGGGTCACACCGGCTCGCGTTGCGGGTAACGCACCCTATGTTCAATCGGGGGTACAGAGAAGGGGTGCATAGAGAAAACGGAAAAAATCGTACGATAGGCCCTGTGACCCGCAAAGTTCGGGCATGTCTCTGTCAGAGTGTTTGCACTTGCTCGGTTTGCCTTTCATTTCTTGACTACAATCGTGGGAGCTGAAGGATCAGATCCCCTCAACAAAAGCCCCGTCAAGATGCCGGGGCTTTTGTTTTCAGTCCACACCGTTGAGCAGAGAACGACTAGATCATGGTGAGCTGATGCCGGTAGGTGTTGTCATAGAGGTTTGATAGTGCTCCATGTTCAGTCTTTCGCATTCAGCATCTGCTTCTATCTGTGTCGGGTAGGTGAACTGCAATCGCTGCTTATCTTGATTGTCATAAATATCAAACCCGCCAGGAACTGTAGTGGAGTGAAAGCGAGTTCCATTACGAATCGATCCTGTTTCGATGGGGATCGCAGGAACAACAACAAATCTCTGAATCATCGTCGCGTCCTTGTGTTGAGTGAATCTTAACTAATAGCGGCAGCCCGCCACTTCTTCAAGTTTTGATAAACCCAATGACAACCAAGCAGCCTGAAGCCGTGGCCTGTCAGGTTGAAGTCATAGAGGTTTGTAGGGAAACGTCAGGAAAAGCCGAAATAGCCCCTATCTTGACGTACTTCGGTCGTCCGGTCTGACGCCAGGTTGAGGCATACCCCATTCGGACACCGACTACACAACCTAAGGGCTTGCAGGCTGTCAGCAGGGCTTATCGTACGATTTTTTCCGTTTTCTCTATGCCCCCCTGATTGATCACGAAAAATCACGCTGCTATCTGCTGGCAAGGTTCAAGCTGCAAAACGGCGATCAACGCTACCTTCTAGAAATAGATACCTCAGACAACCGGAAGACCATGTCAACGCGGATCATGGGCTTCAAAGCAGGTGTTGAGGCAGGAAAATGCATAGACAGGATCTTGAGGGAGACAGTGAAAGGCTCGTTGCGTTGGCCAGGCACCATGGCGAAGTACTGTGAGCCTTTGCACTCTGTGCATCACCCGAAAGAAAGCTCACCTGGGGCCAACCATGCCCGGGTGTTCGACTGGAAGCAGCGGATACGCGCGGCCCTAGGCTGATTGCAGAATACACCGCAGTTCGGCTGCGATACATCTTGTCGCGCACTGCGTGCAGCCTCCCCGAAACTGCCCGGAGCCGTGCCAAGGCGATATAGGCCCCTTGGGAGTCGGCAAGACGCATCTGGCCATCGCACTGCGCTATCGGGCGGCGCAGTGCGGCATCAAGACCCGCTTCATCACTGCGGCCGACCTTGGTGCTGCAACTGGGCGCGGACCAGCGTAACCGTCCGGGCATCCCGGCTGGCTTGACCCCGCCAAGCTAAGAGATGGTGGCAGTTCGTGGATGCCGTTTCCCGGGTGCACGCGATCCGAGACCACGCGATCAAGCAGGAAAACGAGCACCTGGGCTTGCCTGACTGACCGCAGGCCGGCGACGACAAGGTGGAAAAGTTCGGCGTGTGGCTCTGGCGGCAACGATCCCGCGAAGGGCGGACGGTGCTTGAGCTGTTGAACGTAAGCGTGCGGGCAAACCGTCTTGCGCGACTATGCCGGATGCCACCTATGCGGCAGCAGCTCTGCAATCTCACTCGCCCGCTGCGTCGGCAACCGTGTCAGCACATCCTTGAGATAGGCATACGGATCGTGCCCATTATTACGGGCCGACTGGATCAAACTCATGATCGCAACAGCGCACTTGAGCATGCGATCCCGCGCCGAGCATTTGAGAAGGCAACGGGATGAACGCTGGCTGGATAGCCGTGGTTTTCTGGGTATGCAGCCGAATCCATTTGTGGACGAGGTTGGCATTGAGGCTGTAGCCCAAGGCGATGTTTGCGATGGAGGCACCGGGTTCAGAACACTCCTGAATGACCTGGGCCTTGAAAGATTTGCTGTAGGTACGGCGCTGAGGGGGCATGGAAAATCCGCTTGATGGGCCATGGCCTTCGGCGGCGGTGTCGGGAAGGTGTGTTGGCCGGACGGATACTGTTGAACTACGCTGTCTGGGGCAACGGAAGTGTTTCGGCCCGACTCTGGAACGCGATCCGCAGCGACGACTGGGCAATTCCGCACGTTGGCCTGAGCAGTTGACCTGCATCAATGGGGCGGGAGATCGCTGTACATTGACTCTTGAAGTTTGTCCTGGTAAGCGCAATATCTTGCAAAGTCTTGCAAGGATTTCCTTGGCCGGAACCGCAAAGCGACGCGATTGGAGAGGGTGAGATGAAAGCGCACCTACAGGTGATTTTCACGCTCGATGAATTGGCTGCGTACTTGAAAGTCGGCAAGCGGACGCTTTATCGGCTCGCCGCGCACGGGGAAATTCCGGCTTTCAAGGTGGGCGGGACGTGGCGGTTTCGTCAAAGTGAAATCGATCAGTGGATCAATGATCAGACCCGAGCCGGAGCAAAGAAGGAGGTGATGCGCAAGCGTGAACAGCAGAAGTCATCCGAGCCGCCCGTGTCGCCTGGGCGCACTGCCCGTCGCAGCAGGTAAAGGGCTTGAGTAACTCGTTTTTCAATTTTTCTGGAGGTATGACATGGACATCGATTTCAAGAAGTTGGCTCCCTGGAACTGGTTCAAGAACGAGCAGCAAGAGCAGCAGACCGCCTCTTCCCTGCCGGTGCAGCGCAATGACCTGCCAGCGGCGAGCGGGCCAGTCAGCCCGATCCTGCAACTGCATCGCGAGATCGACCGGCTGTTCGATGACGCGTTCCGGGGCTTCGGTTTTCCGGCGCTGGCCATGCCGCGGCTGCCATCCGATTGGTCGGGCATGCTGAAGCCGGCCCTGGACATCCAGGAAACCGACAAGCAGTACAAGATTGCCCTGGAAGTGCCCGGTGTCGAGGAAAAGGACATCCAGATCACCCTCGACAACGACGTGCTGGTGGTGCGTGGCGAGAAGCGCCAGGAACAGGAGAAGAAGGAAGGTGGCTTCCACCGTGTGGAGCGCACCTACGGCAGCTTTCACCGCGCCTTGAACCTGCCTGACGACGCCAATCAGGATTCGATCAAGGCATCGTTCAAGAACGGGGTGCTCACGGTCACGATCGACAAGCGCGAGGTCAGCGCGCCGAAGCAGGGACGTTCGATCCCGATCAACAGCTGACGTCGCCGGCTCGTTCGTCACAAGAAAAACCCGGTACGAGACGAGGTGTCGCGGCTCGCGATGCCTCGTCGCCTCAACCTTGTCAACCTTCTCAGGAGCATCAGCATGGCCAGAAAACAATGCCAGGTCTGCGGCCAACCCGCCACCGTGCGGGTGGAAGCCAATCTCAACGGGCGTCACAGCACCATGCTGTTGTGCGACGACCATTACCGCCAACTGGTGCGCCAGCAAAAGCGCACCGTCTCGCCGCTGGAAGCCTTGTTCGGCTCGCGCAGCGGCCTGTTCGAGGACTTCCTCGGCAGTGACTTCTTCCGCATCGGCGACGACGCGACGCCCTTTGCCGCCGATACCGATGACGTGGTCGATGCCGTGTTTGGCGAACCCGCCGCCGCAGGTTCGGGTGCACCGCGCCGGCGCGGCAGTGGGCTGGCCAGCCGCATCAGCGAACAGTCGGAAGCCCTGCTGCAAGAGGCCGCCAAACACGCTGCCGAATTTGGCCGCTCCGAGGTGGATACCGAACATCTGCTGCTGGCGCTGGCCGACAGCGACGTGGTCAAGACCATCCTGGGTCAGTTCAAAATCAAGGTCGATGACCTCAAGCGGCAGATCGAGTCCGAGGCCAAGCGCGGGGACAAGCCGTTCGAGGGCGAGATCGGCGTGTCGCCGCGCGTGAAGGATGCGCTCAGCCGCGCCTTCGTGGCCTCCAATGAACTCGGCCATTCCTATGTCGGTCCGGAGCATTTCCTGATCGGTCTGACCGAGGAAGGCGAAGGGCTGGCCGCCAACCTGCTACGCCGCTACGGCCTGACGCCGCAGGCGCTGCGCCAACAGGTCAGCAAGGTGGTCGGCAAAGGCGCCGAGGATGGCCGCGCCGAGACGCCGACCAACACGCCAGAACTCGACAAGTATTCGCGCGACCTCACCAAGATGGCGCGCGAGGGCAAGCTCGATCCGGTCATCGGCCGTGCGCAGGAGATCGAGACCACCATCGAGGTGCTGGCCCGGCGCAAGAAAAACAACCCGGTGTTGATCGGTGAGCCCGGCGTCGGCAAGACCGCCATTGTCGAAGGACTGGCGCAGCGGATGGTCGCCGGCGAAGTGCCCGAGACGCTGCGCGACAAGCGTCTGGTGGAACTCAACATCAACGCCATGGTGGCCGGCGCCAAGTATCGCGGCGAGTTCGAGGAGCGCGTGCAGAAGGTGCTCAAGGAAGTGACCGAGCACCAGGGCGAGATGATTCTCTTCATCGATGAAGTGCACACCATCGTCGGTGCCGGCCAGGGTGGCGGCGAAGGCGGGCTGGACGTGGCCAACGTGTTCAAGCCGATGATGGCGCGCGGCGAGCTGAACCTGATCGGCGCCACCACGCTCAACGAGTATCAGAAGTACATCGAGAAGGACG
>NZ_JYKY01000035.1 GCF_001042985.1 Pseudomonas lundensis | reverse complement strand
AGGCGTCGAATCGCGTAATGACCCGCTTGCTGCTTAATAAAGGCGTACTTCAGCCGCACTCCTTGGCAAAGTACGCGGCGGCCTTTTTTAAGATGTCTCGCTCCTCCGTCACCCGTTTCAGCTCGGCACGTAGACGACGAACCTCAGCGCTCTGATCATCCTCCTCGACGCGCTGTTCCTGGGGCTTGGTGTAGCGCTTAACCCAGGCATAGAGGCTGTGCACGGACACACCCAATCGTGCAGCCACCTCCGAGACAGGAAGCTGCTTTTCGGTCACTTGCTTGACCGCCTGGATTTTGAATTCTTCGGGATAACGCTGGTTGCTCATGGCACCTCCTAATGGGCCTCATTTTAAGGCTTGGAGGTGTCTACGAAACTAGGGGCGATTCACGGTGCCGAAGATGGAGATTTCTTCCATCGCCGTCTTGTGGTGGCGTTTAACGAAGTCAGCCGACTGGGCGAACATGCCGCCTGACCCACACGCAGGGTCAAAGATCCGGCCGTGATAGGGCTCGATGATCTCCACGATCAGCTTCACGATGGACTCGGGGGTATAAAACACACCACCCTTTTGCCCTTCTTTGATAGCGAAGTTGCCCAGGAAATACTCATAGACCTTACCGAAGGCATCACCGCTCAGATCCACAGGGCCAAGCAGCTTGATCAGTTCAAGAAGCACCTTGTTGCCGAGCTGGACGTAGTTGCGAGGCAGCGCACCTTTGAGGTCGACGTTCTCTTCCTCGACAGCCTTCATGGCTTCGTTGATTGCCAATCCGATGACATCGCCTTCGGTGAGCGTCTGCAGATACGAGAAGCGGGCATTCTCTGGCAAAAAGATCACGCCCTCAGCCAGATAGTCATCCTTGCTGACCTTGCGGCGACCACCAGAGCCAATCGGCCCCAGCTTCTCTTCGGCAGCGGCGTATATCTTCTCGGCATATCGCAGGAAGATCAGCCCCAGAACAGGCACCGAGAACTCACCCGGCCTCAGCCCTGTGTTGGCCCATAGTTGGTCAGCTACAGCCCACAAACGCTTTTCTACATCTCCAGTGACCAAGGCACATCTCCACGCAGTAATACAAAAATGCCGACGAGCTTACTACAGACGGGAGCAGATCAAACGCATGGCTATAACCTGTGTTGAGCAAACTGTCATCAAGCGCTCTACCGGTGGGCGGCAGCAAGGGTTTTGCTCCTCTGATAAATCTGCAAGATCACAGCACGTTCGACGACGATCAATTAACACACAGTTATGGAGAGGAGAACGCGCAACCTAGCACGTTCAATCCTCGACCACGACGCTCGATCATCCGCGCTGGCAAACCGCCGAGAGACTGATCGAACCGGGAAAGGCGGCAGCCCATCGAGGCCACTGTCGAGTACCTACTGCTACTTTGAGCTTCAGGCGTACAGCCCCTCTCACTGCCCCGAAAGATCGGTCAGCAGTCACGGGTGATGACGAACCTGACATAGCTGACTAAGAGGTGATGGCACTTAGTCGAGGCTGGCTACCTGCGATGACTCGCGGGGTGTAGCGGTGGATGGCGAAGCCACTCTATGAGTGTCTTTAAGCTGTTCAGTATCCATGGTTATTACTATTCATAAATCAATGAAGAACGAAGCCATGAGACAGCATCAAGTCTGTCTTGCGGAGACACTGACAGGTGCTCTTCAAGCTGTACCGCAAGTTGCTCTTGATGCCTCCCCAACACTGCTGACACAGGATCGATGATCACCGATGACGATGTTGTCAGTGACCATCCCCGTCAGTGGTTGTCAGGAAGCCCAAGCCTCTCTGCCAGTCCACCTCCTGCTCATCTTCATGTACCTCCAGATGACTCCGCCCAGGAGTTTTCCCATTCGCCTATGCCATACATCAGCCCTGGCCTCAGCACAGTAGCGACCTAGGCAACCACTGCTGCCCAGGCTTTGGCCCATGGATGGCACTCAGGCACCGGGGAACTCCTGGGCAAGTCACCCGCATCAACCCTGCATCCCTTGCAGATCCCCCACAAACCCAGCCCGTTTTGTCCAGCCGTCCGAGCCGTCCATGTTTCCCCTGGTGTGGGGAGCTGGTGGCATGGATGGAAGGGACTCTGACGGCTGAACAAAAAGGAAACGCACCATGAAAAGCAAACGCACTGGTAAGACCTTCAACTACACCCCGGCTGACTGTCCGAAGCACGTCATGCAGACTCTTGGCTTCGCCGACGAACAGGCCGAGAGGATGATCCAGGTTCGCCGGATACTCCCATTCGTCGAGAGCAGAACAGAGCCGTGTATTGATGCTCGAAGGCTCTGGGAGAAAATAGGCAGACCCGAAGCCCGTTTCGACAAATGGGTCTCTCGCGGCGCAGCAAGAATAATGGACGAGTTCGGGCATTATTCGGAGGTGGTAAAGAAGAGCACGCCATCATCGCGAAAGCCCCGCACCGACTACATTCTCAGCCGTAACTGCGCGGCGCATTTGGCCATGAGCACACAAACCCCAGAAGGGAGCGAGGTGCGGCACTACTTCCTCGACATGGAAGAGCTGGCCTTCAAGCTCATCCGCTATACCCCGATCAGGGGCTCCATGCTCACAAGCATCGACAATCAGGTCGCTCATCAGGCGTTCGTCATTGCTGGCGAAAAGGCGAAGTCTGGAGAGCTGTCCAAAAGCCTTGTCAGTCAAAAAGCGATGGAAATGCGAGCAAGCCTGATGTCGCTCGTATGCCGAGTGATGACCGGGCTGTCTGCCAGCGAATGGAGAGTCTCAATTGGCCGCCCCATTAGGGATTCGCTTAGTGCCGAAGACCTCAATCAGTACAGCCGAGCCTATGACTCCGCCCTGACCATGCTAATTGGCGGCATGACTCTGTCACAGATCGAAGCCGTGCTGAACCTGCCTTACGGAAACAGCATCGACCCGAGCGACTACATCAAGACCCAAGCGGAGGTAGCCTGATGCGCCTACCTGAGCTGATGTTCCTGGGCGCGCTGCTGCTCTGGCCTTTAGTTCCTCTGGCATACCTGCTCTGCATCGTCTGGCAGACCGACTTCAAGTTGGTTGCTCGATCCAAACAGAGATCAACAGAAGGGTCTCAATCATGAAAAAGATCGCCAACGAAGTGAGGAAGGCCAGGAGTTGGAGCGCTTCAGGCATGGCCGCCACAGCAGAAGGCACCGTCCAACATCCGCTGCTGAGCGAGATCCTGGCCGCAGACAAGCGCAGATGGAAAGCAGCCCAGCAGATGAACCTTCCGGTGCTCAGGCTGACCTCTACAAGCAGCAACTAACAAAACCCCCATCACCCTTCGCCTGGCCAGCCAGGAGGCCGATCTATCGGCTTGGTGCTGGGGGTTATTTTTTACCGTGCCGCCTTGGAGAACGACGACAGTCGAACCGGGTTCATCACCGCCTCGGTCAGGGAGACGGCCAGTTGCTGCCCCTTCTCGGTCAACTGCACGATCTTCCTGCGGCGCTCCATCGGATCTGGCGTTGCCACTATCAGTCCGAGCCCTGGTTTTTCGAGACGATGCCACTCCGACAAGGCCGAGACATTCCTTGAGCAGGACGCTTGGCTCATCCCGAGATTCGTCTGCAGATCCGTCATCGTGCAGCCTGGGTAGATCGCCGAATAGAGAAACAATGCAGCACTTTGTGAAGGCATCTCAGGATCAACGCCACGGAACTCCTCAATCGCTTTGAAAAGCTGGACAAGGGCATACCGATCATAAGCCAGAGCGTGTTTGCTGAATGTGGTTTCCATGTGCGTCACGCTCCGTCCTTACCTAGATAGAAGCCAGAGCTATTCCAGGCCAACTCAAAGCACCTTGGAACTCGGACATACACGTCGCCGATGAATAAGCAAAAACGTGCCTTGCCAATAGAGACGCTGAAGCCAAATTGATTGCCGGTCATTGGCCGAAACCTCCGATTCATTTGTCGTGTTCGCTACAGATAGCAGACCGTATCGGGGCGCTTCAACGTTTCCACTTTCGCGTCATTTTCAATGCAGAATCAAATGCATAACCCAATAGTTGGCAGCGCCACTCAGTATCAGGGCTACAGCGGCATCGCGCCCCAATCGGCCAGTCCAGCTAACCGCACACGCATAGTTCGCCTCTCTGTCTTGCCTCCCGACGAGGCCCGCATGATCCAGCTCCACAAGATCCTCAAGTCCTTCTCGAAGACCATCGACCAGCTCGAACAACTGACCGCCACCAACAACATCGAGGTCAGCCGCAATACCGAGCAGATCGACCGACTGCAAGAGAAGAACCTGCTGCTGATCGCAGAAGCCCAGGCTGCCAAGGAGACCGCCGAGAACCTGAAAGCCCTGGTCAGCCCAGCCCTCTGACCTTTTTCCACGATCACGGAAAAACCCTCACTACCAGCGAACACCCATAGCCCGCCTCTGAGCGGGCTTCGTCTTTTCTGGAGGACAGAACATGAGCAACGTGAGCATCTACAAGTTCGAGGACACCACCGAGATCCGTGTGGTTGAGATCGAAGGCAACCCCTGGTTCGTGGCGAAGGATGCGCTGGCCGGGATGGGATACCCGCAGACATCCCACGCCAACATCCTCAAGAAGCTGGCCGATGATGAAGTCATTCTGAAACAGATTCAGAAAGGGGTGCGTTCCGTCAGCCTTATCTCCGAGTCCGGTCTGTACAAGCTGGTCATGCGCTCGGACAAACCCGAGGCCCAGCGCTTCCAAGACTGGGTAACCCGCGACGTTCTCCCGGCCATCCGCAAGGACGGCGCCTACATCATGGGCGAGGAGAAGGTAGCGACCGGCGAGATGGACGAGGACGCCTTCGTCTTGAAGGCCATCGAGATTCTCCAGCGGAAGATCGACCGGCTGTCCAGCGAGAACAAGCAGCTCACCACCGAGCGCGACGGACTGTCGTCTGTGGTTGGTCAGCGCTCATCCGCCGGAATGACCGACTAGCTTCCGATGGCGTCGCCGCACATAGGAACGCAGCCACTGATACCGGCCAACCCGGAGTCATGTAGTCACTGCAGCCACTCGACAGCATCGAAGTCGACGGACTCTATAACCGGAGCCAACACCTCTGGTCTGAAATCCTTCCCGTACCGACTGAAAGTAATCCCACCGCTCTGGTGTCCAAGAATGCCGCCAACCAGCGACTCGATTATCCCTTTCTGCTTCAGATGATCTGCTAGCGTATGGCGGAAGCTGTGGAAGTCCTTACGCTCGCTCCCCTCGCGGAAGCCCAACTGATCACGCACCCGAGCGAACCACTTGGAGGGAGCTGCAGCGTAGCCGTGAGACTTGTGCGTGCTCAGCTCCGCAAAGACGCGCTGATGCCCAGCCTCTCGCTGCGCGCGAACGAACTCAAGGAACCCCAGCGCTTTCAACTTCGAGTGTATCGGCACGATCCTTTCCGAGGTGACGGTTTTCAGCTTCTGATCTGGCCTTGTCGCACGGATATGAAGACAGTCGATGCCGTTGATAACGACCACGTCATCCAGATATAGCTGGCATAGCTCATTGAGCCTTGCCCCCGTGTAAAGACCGAGAAGTGGCAGCCAGTACTTGTGTGGCTGAGCCGACTTCGCTGATGCGTAAACCTGCTTCGAGAACAGAAGACGCAGATCGTCCTCAGTAAAGATGCTGCGCTCCTCGCTGACCTTGCCTCGCTGCCTGACACGAAGGCCATCGAACGGATTGCGCTCGCAGTATCCCTCGCGAATCGCGTAAGAGAAAAACGTAGTCAGGTTTTTAACGTAATTGTTAAACGTGGTAAGGCTGATCGTGGTGGACGCATTCTCGATGATTTGCTCCAACGACTGCCCCTCGGGCAACTGGTAGATGCGAGGCGGCAGCTTAAGTGCTGTCTCTCGATATTTACGGGCGTCCTGTCGAGTGATCAGGTCGACGGGAAGATCACCAACGATACGGATCATCATCTCTGCTACTGATCGTTTATCAGCAATCGTCTTTGCAGCGATCCCTTCCTGCCGTTGGTGCTCCAGGCATTCGTGAACCACCTTGGAGAAGCGAGGAGCGTTGCTAGGAAGATCCCCCAAGAACCCCTTGTTCAGCGCCGGGCTTACTCGTGAAGAAGCTATGCGGGCCTTCAGCGAGGTCTTGCCGCTGCCTTTCACGGGCACTGGAGAAGTAGACGCGGCACTGTCCGCCAAATGAACTAATTGCTGCTGACGGAGCCAAGCCGCCCAACTAGCAACTCGCTTGCCGCCCGCCTCCCAAGCACCACGCAAGGAATCGAGGCTAGGCCTAATCCCCTGGAAAGCTTGGGTATAGAGCTTCTGGACCTGCAAGAGCAACTCACGGCCACGGATCAACGCTTCGCGCTTGCAGCGAGTCTGCAAAGAACGACGTATTTCGCCACAGGGAAATAATGGACGGAGGACTGACGGCACTACGACTCTGAAATAGAAGATCGAGTGTCGGGACAACCAGAGGTAAGAAGGTACGGAAGACACGGTGGATCACCCTTTGGATCACTGGCGTGATCAGAGCGAAAAACCGTTAGAAATCAAGAAGTTGGAACTAAGGTGGTGCCCCCACCAGCCACACCCCGGCACACAATGTTCCCGCTGTGGCTGCTTCCTTCCGGATCTGACCAGGTTCACGGGTAATCGTTGCGGGGGGACCGATAGGGTCACCATAACAACATTCGCCTAGCAGCGAACGGCGCCATTGTACCTGTCTGAAGAAAAGTTACAACCGCCTATTCAAGAATAAAAAAATGAATGGGCTCAAGTACTTGGATTACCGGGGTAGCGTCCGCGAATCTCAGGCCAGGGTCGGGCGTCCTGCGGGGAAAATCAGCAGCACGCGATTCCCTTCGAGCGACAAAAACGGCTTTTTTGACCCGGCTACGCTGCCGGACGCCGCCCGGCAGCGCCTGCACAGATTTAGAGGCTGATGCCCTGCTGCGCCAGAAAGGCGACAAACGCCTCCTCATCCAGCACCTTCAGTCCCAACTCGTTAGCCTTGACCAGCTTGGACCCCGCACCCGGCCCCGCCACCACGCAATGGGTCTTGCCCGAGACCGAACCCGAGACCTTGGCGCCCAGGCTTTCGAGCTTGTTCTTGGCCACATCGCGGCTCATCAGCTCCAGCGACCCGGTCAGCACCCAGGTCTGCCCGGCCAGTGGCAAACCGGCCACGACTTTTTTCTCGCTGTGCCAGTGCATGCCGAAATCACGCAACTGCGCCTCGATCGCCAGCGCAAGGTTTGCATTGTCGGGGTTATCAAAAAATGCTCGCACCGCCTTGGCCTGCTTCTCCGGCAAGGCCTGGCGCATGTCGAGCCAATCCGCATCGATCACGCCTTGCAACGAACCAAACTTGTCGGCGAGCTTTTGCGCGCCGCCCGGACCCACAAACGGGATATGCAGTTTGTCGATCAAGCCGCCCAACGTCGCGCTCGCAGCAAATTCAGCCCCCAGATCGCCCTGATCCTGCAACTCAAGGCCGCGCTCCAGCAACTGCTGGATCACCTGCCGGTTATGTTCATCACTGAAGAAGCTGTGAATCTCATGGGCGACCTCCAGACCGACATCCGGCAAGTACGTGAGCACCTGCGGCAACGCCTGCTGGACGCGCTCCAGCGAAGCCAGCGAGCGCGCCAGCACTTTGGCGGTTTCCTCGCCCACATCCGGAATGCCCAGGGCATAGATAAAGCGGGCCAGTGTCGGCCGCTTGCTGTCAGCGATGGCGGCCAGCAGGTTGTTGGTCGACAACTCGGCAAAACCGTCCAGCTCGACAATCTGATCGAAATTCAACATGTACAGATCTGCCGGCGAACGCACCAAACCTTCGTCCACCAACTGCTCAACGCTTTTCTCGCCCAGCCCTTCAATATCCATCGCCCGGCGCGAGACAAAATGAATGATCGCCTGCTTAAGCTGAGCACCGCAGGCCAGACGGCCGACGCAACGGTACACCGCGCCTTCAGTGACCGTTTCGCGGCCTTTGCTGCGCTTGATCAGTTGCGTGCGCTCGACATGCGAGCCGCACACCGGGCAGTTGTGCGGAATGTGCACCGGGCGGGCATGTTCCGGACGGCGATCCAGCACCACTTGCACCACCTGCGGGATCACATCGCCAGCACGGCGAATGATCACGGTATCGCCGATCATCAACCCCAGTCGCGCCACTTCGTCCATGTTGTGCAACGTGGCGTTGGAGACCGTCACGCCCGCCACCTTCACCGGTTTCAAACGCGCCACCGGGGTCACCGCGCCGGTTCGGCCCACCTGAAACTCCACATCCAGCAGCTCGGTCAGCTCTTCCATCGCCGGGAATTTATGGGCGATGGCCCAACGCGGTTCGCGGGCACGAAACCCCAGCTCACGCTGCGAGGCCAGGCTGTTGACCTTGAACACCACCCCATCGATTTCATACGGCAGTGAAGCGCGCCGCTCACCGATGTCACGGTAATACTCAAGACACTCGGCAATGCCCTTGGCCAACTTCAGCTCATGACTGATGGGCATGCCCCATTTTTGCAACTGCTTAAGATTACCGATGTGCGTGTCAGCAAATTCTTCAGACACCTGGCCCAAGCCGTAACAGCAAAATTCCAGCGGACGGCTGGCGGTGATCTTCGAGTCGAGTTGCCGCAGGCTGCCCGCCGCCGCGTTACGCGGGTTCGCGAAGGTTTTACCGCCTGCCGCCATTTGGGTTTCGTTCAGGCGCTCAAACCCGGCCTTGGACATAAACACTTCACCCCGCACCTCCAACACGGCGGGCCAGCCACTGCCATGCAGCTTGAGCGGGATGTTGCGCACGGTCCGCACGTTGACGCTGATGTCTTCACCCGTGGTGCCATCACCTCGCGTAGCACCGCGTACCAAATGCCCGTCCCGGTACAACAGACTAACCGCGAGGCCATCCAGCTTGGGCTCGCAGCTGTATTCGACCTCGGCACCGCCACCAAACAGGTCGCCGGAGGGCAAATCCAGCCCTTCATTGACCCGGCGGTCGAACTCGCGCATGTCCGCCTCATCGAAGGCGTTGCCCAAACTCAGCATCGGCACTTCATGGCGGACCTGCGTGAAGGCCGACAACGCAGCGCTGCCCACCCGCTGGGTCGGGGAGTCCGGCGTGACCCACTCGGGATGCTCGGCTTCCAGCGCTTTGAGCTCATGGAACAGACGATCGTATTCGGCGTCCGGGATGCTCGGCTCGTCGAGCACGTGGTAGCGATAGTTGTGCTGATCCAGTTCAGCGCGCAGCGCTAGGATTCGGTCATGGGCGGCGGTCATGGGGTGTTCTCTCACAATGCAAAAGAGCAGCCGAGGCTGCTCTTGAGTTAATTCGTTCGCGCTGGAGTGGGAGCAAACAGGCTGACTCCCACAGGGCTTAGCGTTTTTGAGTCAATGCGCGACGTTCAAATTCAACGATGCGCTGGCGGTAATGCTCGATGGTTTGCGCGGTCAACACGCTCCGCTGGTCATCTTTGAGCTCGCCGTTCAATTCCTGCGACAGCTTGCGCGCCGCGGCCACCATCACATCAAACGCCTGCTTGGGATGACGCGGCCCCGGCAGCCCCAGGAAGAAACTCACGGCAGGCGTACTGAACAGGTCGATATCGTCCAGATCGAATACACCCGGCTTCACAGCGTTGGCCATCGAAAACAGCACTTCGCCATTGCCGGCCATGCTTTCGTGGCGGTGGAAAATATCCATCTCGCCAAAGCGCAGGCCGCTTTCCAGAATGTTCTGCAACAGGGCTGGCCCCTTGAAGCCCGCCGGGTCGCGGCTGATGACACTAATGACCAGCACTTCTTCTGCCGCTTGCGGCGCTTCTTTCTCTTCAGCCACTGCCGACACCGACGGGCTGGCCGTGGCACGACCGCGGGCCGGTTTGGATTCTGCCGGGAAGTCATCACGGGCGGCGCTGAGGCTCGGGCCGTCGTCTTCCAGGTCCAGATTGAGGTTCAAGTCGCCCTGGCTTGGCTCGCTGCCACGCTTGCCGCGCTTGGCGCCTTTCTCACGAGGCGGCATGCTCACCGATGGCAGGTCGTGCTCATCAAGCTGCGGCTCTTTGTGATGCGGGGTGTCCAGCACTCGCGGAGGCCCGAGCAACTCGGCGCTGGTCTCCTCCTCGTCGGGCAGGTTTGAAAAGCTTCGATCAAGACGAAACTTGAGCTTGCCTTTGCCACCGCGCATGCGGCGCCAGCCATCAAAAAGAATACCGGCGATGACCACTATGCCGATGACGATCAGCCACTCGCGCAGACCGATTTCCATGTAATCCCGTGCCCCTAAAAAATGATTCTATGAAGAAGAGCCTAAAGCCCTTTAAAACGTGGCGCCAACTCTATGTTCTGAATGGCGTTTTACCCACGTATAAAAAAATTAGACGCTAAATTAGCACGACCAAAGATAACTTTACACCGTCTGTCGCATTGAGCTATGCCGAAGCCCTACAAGCATGCAAACCAAATCGGTCAACTCTTTGGGAAATATCTTATGCAAAGATTTTTTTGTCCCTCTTTGCTTATAGCTCAAGCATCCACCATTGCCATGGCCTCCTCGACATCAACCGCCACCAGACGCGAACAACCGGGCTCGTGCATCGTCACCCCCATCAACTGATCGGCCATTTCCATGGCGATTTTGTTGTGGGTGATGTAGATGAACTGCACCGTCTGTGACATCTCTTTAACCAGACGGGCATAACGCCCTACGTTCGCATCATCAAGCGGCGCATCCACTTCATCGAGCATGCAAAACGGTGCCGGATTCAACTTGAAGATGGCAAAAACCAGCGCCAGCGCAGTCAATGCCTTCTCACCACCGGACAACAAATGGATGGTGCTGTTCTTCTTGCCTGGCGGCCGCGCCATGATCGTTACCCCTGTATCGAGTAAATCTTCGCCCGTCAGTTCCAAGTAAGCGCTGCCGCCACCGAAAACTTTTGGGAAAAGTGCCTGTAATCCACCATTTATCTGATCAAAGGTGTCTTTGAAACGGCTGCGGGTTTCTTTGTCGATCTTGCGAATGACGTTTTCCAGCGTCTCAAGCGCTTCAACCAGATCCGCATCTTGAGCATCCAGATAGCGTTTGCGTTCGGACTGCTGCTGGTACTCATCGATGGCCGCCAGGTTGATCGCCCCCAGGCGCTGAATTCGTGCGCCAATGCGCTCCAGCTCTTCTTCGGCCTGCTGCTCGTTCAACTCGCTGCTCAAGGTAGCCAGCACGCCGTGCAGGTCATAGCCATCGGCCAGCAATTGGTCTTGCAACGCGGTGCGCCGCACGGTCAGCGCTTGCCATTCCATGCGCTGCTGTTCGAGCTGGCCGCGAATCAGTTGCGATTGTTGCTCGGCCTGATTTCGGCGTTTTTCAGCCTCGCGCAATTCGCGGTCGGCGTCTTCAAGGGCGGTTTGCGCGACCTTGAGCTCTTCATCCACGCTCAGGCGTTTGTCGAGCAACTCTTCGAGCTTCAGACGCAGCTCTTCCAGAGGCGCCTCGCCTTCTTCCAGGTTCAGCGAAAGTTGCTCGCGTTTTTCGGCCAGCCGCTCCGACTGCAACTCCAGACGTTCAAGGGCCTGACGCGTGGAATCGTGCTGCGCCTTGAGCGACCCCAGCCGAACGGCCAACTGATGAGCGTGATCCTTGTGCTGACGAGCGTCCTGACGCACCCGGTCCAGACGCTCACGCAAGCTGTCGCGCCGGGCCAGTAACAACTCGCGCTGCTCGGTATCGGTGGCCATGGCGTCCAGCGCTTCCTGCAATTGCAGGCGCGCTTCACCCACCTGCTCGTGCTCCAGGGCGCGCTGCTCAGCCAATTCAGCCAACTCTTCATCCAGACGACGACGGCGCAGGGTCAATTGCTCGACCTTGGCTTTACTGGCCGAAAGCCTGGCTTTGATCTCACCCTGTTGACGCGCTTCATCCTGCAAACGCCGACGCACCTGCTCACGGGCTTCTTCCTGGGTCAGTTGCTGCTCGCGCAAGCGCTGTAACTGCTCCTCAAGGGTTGCCAACGTGGCTTCGCGCTCATCGCGTTCATGCTCCAGACGCTGTATTTCCTGGCCGCGGGCCAGCACCCCGCTTTCCGCTTCACTGGCACGGCGCACGCGCAAAAACGTGCGCCCCACCCAAAAACCATCGCGACTGATCAGGCTCTGCCCTTCAGCCAGCTGCGGGCGTAGGGCCAGCGCCTGTTCAAGGGTGTCGACCGGCTTGACCCGCCCCAGCCAGGGTGCAAGGTCGAAATCCGATTCAACCTTGTCGAGCAAACTGCCTGCTTCAGCGTGGCCGGGCGTGCCGGCACTGAACAGGCGCAAATCGCCCTGAGTAAAGCCGGCCAGATCGAGCAGGGCAAAATCGTCAACCAGCACCGCTTGCAGGTCGGCGCCCAGCACGGTTTCAACCGCCAGTTCCCAGCCCGGCTCAACGCGCAAGCCCTCAGCCAGACGCGGTTGCTGGTTGAGTTGATGCGCACGCAGCCATTCACCCGTGCCGGCGCCCGGATCGAGGGCAGCCTGTTGCAAAGCTTCCAGTGATGCCAAACGGCCATTAAGCCGCTGCAATTCGCCCTGAGCCTGTTGCTGACGGTGGGTCGCCTGCTGCAAGTCGTGACGCACCTGCTCCAGACGCTCGACGAGCTGCTCTTCGTTGCCCTGGAGCTCTTCGTGGGTCAGCTCGCTGGTGGCCAGTAATTCGCTCAACGCCAGAATGGCCGCATCTTCAGGATCGGCCGCGAGCAAGGCGCGCTCTTCAGCCAGTCGACGCTGGCGCTCGGCCACGCGCTCCATGCTGGTTTCCAGTTGCTGAATCCGCGCCTGCAAGACTTCAGATTGACGCTGCGGCTCGGCGCTGCGCAGGTTGAAGGCATCCCACTGCTCTTGCCAGGCCTGCATGGTGACTTCGGATTCTTCGAGCGCCGCACCCGCCTCTTCGGCGGCGGCACTGGTGAGCGCCTGCTCGGGTTCGAGCATCGCCAGTTCTTCACCCAGCGTGGCCAGCAGCGTGCGGTCGTGCCCCAAGTGCGATTCGGTTTCAAGGCGCGAACGCTCAGCTTCACGCAAATCGTCCTGCAACTGGCGCAAGCGTTGCTGACCGTGCTGAATGCTCTGCTCGACGCGGGCAATGTCACCCCCCACGGAGTAGAAACGGCCCTGCACCAGATTGAAGCGCTCTGACAGATCATGGTGCCCGTCGCGCAGACGCTCGATGCTCGCATCGGCATTACGCTGCTCGGCCACCAGGGCTTCAAAGCTGACTTCCTGATTACCGATGACCGCTTCGCGCTGGCCAACCTGTTCGTTCAGGGCCTGCCAGCGCAGCGCCGACAGTTGCGCCTTGAGCTGACGCTCCTCGGCTTTGTATTCCTGATACTTCTCCGCCGCCTGGGCCTGACGGTGCAAGCGCTCCAGCTGACGCCCCAACTCTTCACGCAGGTCAGTGAGGCGGGCGAGGTTTTCGTGGGTGCGGCGGATGCGGTTTTCGGTCTCGCGGCGGCGCTCCTTGTACTTGGAGATACCCGCTGCTTCTTCGATAAAGTTACGCAGGTCTTCAGGCTTGGACTCGATCAGTTTCGAGATCATGCCCTGCTCGATGATCGAGTAGCTGCGCGGTCCCAGGCCGGTGCCGAGGAAGATGTCGGTGATGTCACGGCGTCGGCACTTGGTGCCATTGAGGTAATACGTGGTCTGGCTGTCGCGGGTCACTTTGCGCCGGATCGAAATCTCGGCGTAAGCCGCGTACTCGCCCAGCAACGTACCGTCGGAGTTATCAAACACCAGCTCGATGCTCGCCTGACTCACGGGCTTGCGGCTGGTGGAGCCATTGAAGATGACATCGGTCATCGACTCGCCGCGCAAGTTCTTGGCCGAGCTTTCGCCCATCACCCAGCGCACGGCGTCGATGATGTTCGATTTGCCGCAGCCATTGGGGCCGACCACCGCCGCCATGTTACTCGGAAAGTTAACCGTTGTCGGGTCGACGAACGACTTGAAACCGGCCAGCTTGATGCACTTGAGCCGCACGCTCAGGCAACCGTCAAGGCAGTCAGCACCAAATCGCAACTGCGCTGGGCGTAGCTGCCGAGCACCAGGCGGATCTTGGGCAGATCACGCGCCAGTACTGCGTCGAGCAACTGCGCAAACAGGGCCAGGAATTCGCTCATTGCCGCCTTGCGTTGCTCCAGTGCCAGGTAATAGGCACGGCTCATGGCGGGATGCAGGTTCTCGACGGTTTCTTGCAGGTACGGGTTGTTGGCAAACGGATAGGCCGCGCGCATGACATTGAAGCTGTCTTCGACAAATGCGCTGATGTCCTGGCGCTCAAGGCTGGCGGTCAGGCGCTGCTGGATTTGCAGGAATGGCCCGAGGTCGGCCTGAACCGCCCAACGTTGCGCCACGGCATTGCCCAGCAGGATGTACAGCTCGCTCATCAGCGTGCACAGGCTTTGCACCTTGTGCGCACTGAGCTCGGTGACGTGCGCGCCGCGTCGCGGCAGGATGGCGATCAGGTGCCGACGTTCGAGGATCAGCAACGCTTCGCGCACAGAGCCGCGACTGACATTGAGCGCCAGCGTCACCTTCTGTTCCTGAATGCGTTCCCCTGGCTGTAACTCGCCCCGAATGATCCGTTCGGCGAGGTGATGAGCGATTTGCTCGGCGAGGCTATCCGGCGCCTTGAACGTCATGTTTTACCTTCAAAATCTTTGATCAGTGCAGGCGGCGAAGTGTAACGCACTTGCCGGGCTCTAGCGGAGTGCCCACAACAGTGAATTTGGCACGAAACCCGCAAATAAATGGCTAATCGCCGTCGCAGAACACCATTTTGCAGGCCTTTGTTCATTTTCTTGACCCGCGAGTCAGTTATGACTAAATTCAGCCCATCCCGCTCGATAACAATAATGATTTTGCGAGGCCTTCCGTGATCCAGTTCCTACTCAACCAGACGCTGCGTACCGAGCACGCGCTGGACCCGAACATGACCGTGCTCAATTACCTGCGCGAGCACCTGCATAAACCCGGAACCAAGGAAGGCTGCGCCAGTGGCGACTGCGGCGCCTGCACGGTGGTCGTGGGCGAAATCCAGACCGACCCGCAGGGCCAGCAACGCCTGCGCTATCGCAGCCTCAATGCCTGCCTGACCTTTGTGTCGGCCCTGCACGGCAAGCAATTGATCAGCGTGGAAGACCTCAAGCATCAAGGCCAATTGCACAGCGTGCAGCGCGCCATGGTCGAGTGCCACGGCTCGCAGTGCGGGTTCTGCACGCCCGGGTTTGTGATGTCGCTGTTTGCGCTGCAAAAGAACAGCACCGCACCCGACGCCCATCAGACCCATGAAGCGCTGGCGGGCAATCTGTGCCGCTGCACCGGGTATCGGCCGATTCTGGCAGCCGCCGAACGCGCCTGTTCGGTGCAGGGGGGTGACCAATTTGATGCACGCGAGCAGGCCACCCTGGCCGCACTCAATGCCATCGCCCCCCAGCAGACCGGTGAACTCAACAGCGGCGACAAACGCTGCCTGCTGCCCCTGACCCTCAGCGACCTGGCCGACCTGTATGAGGCGTGCCCGCAAGCGCGGCTGTTGGCCGGCGGCACCGACCTGGCGCTGGAGGTCACGCAATTGCATCGCCCGCTGCCGGTGATGATCTACGTGGGCCACGTGGCCGAAATGAAGCGCATTGAATTCATTGAAGACCGCATCGAGATCGGTGCGGCCGTGACCCTCACCGACGCCTACTCCGTCCTCAATGCCCAATACCCGGACTTCGGCGAATTACTGCAACGCTTCGCCTCGTTGCAAATCCGCAATCAGGGCACGCTGGGCGGCAACATTGGCAACGCCTCCCCGATTGGCGACACGCCGCCCTTGCTGATCGCCCTGGGGGCCAGCCTCGTGCTGCGCAAGGGCAACACCTGCCGCAGCCTGCCACTTGAGGATTACTTCATTGATTACCGGGTGACCGCCCGACAGGAAGGCGAATTCATCGAGAAAATCGTCCTGCCACGCGCCACCGCAGCCCGCGCCTTGCGCGCCTATAAAGTGTCAAAACGGCTGGACGACGACATCAGCGCCGTGTGCGCCGCCTTCAACCTGACCCTCGATAACGGCATCGTCACCGCCGCGCGGATTGCGTTCGGCGGCATGGCTGCTACCCCAAAGCGCGCCTCGGCCTGCGAAACCGTGCTGATTGGCAACCCTTTTGACAGCGCCAGCGTCGAACGCGCCTGCCGGGCACTGGCCGAAGACTTCACACCGCTGTCGGATTTTCGCGCCAGCAAGGAATACCGCTTGCTGACCGCGCAAAACCTGCTGCGCAAGTACGCCCTCGAACTGCAAACCCCAACTTTCGACACGCGGGTGACAGCGTATGTCTAACCATCACAAGACCGAGCTGTCCCAGGCCGAACTCACCGCCCTGTTCGCGCAAGACCTGACAACCGGCGTAGGCCGCAGCGTCAAACACGACAGCGCCGAAAAGCATGTGTCCGGCGAAGCCCAATACATTGACGACCGGCTGGAGTACCCCAACCAGTTGCATCTCTACGCGCGCCTGTCGGATCGGGCTCACGCCAAAATCCTCAGCATCGACACCACGCCCTGCTACGCCTTTGACGGCGTGCGACTGGTCATAACCCATGAAGACATCCCCGGCCTGAAAGACATCGGCCCGCTGCTGCCCGGCGACCCGCTGCTGGCCATCGACACCGTGGAGTTTGTCGGCCAGCCCGTGTTGGCCGTGGCCGCCTGCGACCTGGAGACCGCACGCAACGCCGCGATGGCCGCCATCATCGAATACGAGGACCTGGAACCGGTGCTCGACGTGGTGCAGGCCTTGCGCAATCAACACTTTGTCCTCGACAGCCACACCCATCAGCGCGGTGACTCGGCCACGGCGCTGGCCCACGCCGACCATCGACTTAAAGGCACGCTGCATATCGGGGGGCAGGAACACTTCTACCTGGAAACCCAAATCTCTTCGGTCATGCCCACCGAAGACGGCGGCATGATCGTGTACTGCTCAACCCAAAACCCCACCGAAATCCAGAAACTGGTGGCGCTGGTGCTTGACGTACCAATGAACAACATCGTGGTCGACATGCGCCGCATGGGCGGCGGCTTCGGTGGCAAGGAAACGCAGGCCGCCAGTCCTGCGTGCCTGTGCGCCGTGGTCGCGCGCCTCACCGGGCAACCGGCCAAGATGCGCCTGCCGCGGGTCGAAGACATGCACATGACCGGCAAGCGCCACCCGTTTTACGTCGAATACGATGTGGGCTTCGACGCCAGCGGGCGCTTGCAAGGCATTGAACTGGACCTGGCGGGCAACTGCGGCTATTCCCCTGACTTGTCCGCCTCGATTGTCGACCGCGCCATGTTCCACGCCGACAACGCTTACTACCTGGGCGATGCCACCATCCGTGGTCATCGCTGCAAAACCAACACGGCTTCCAATACCGCGTACCGGGGGTTCGGCGGCCCGCAAGGCATGGTGGCCATCGAACAGGTCATGGACCACATCGCCCGCCATCTGGGGCTCGACCCGCTGGCCGTGCGCAAGGCCAACTACTACGGCAAGACCGATCGCAACGTGACCCACTACTACCAGACCGTGGAGCACAACCTGCTGGAAGAAATGACCGCCGACCTCGAAGCCAGCAGTCAATACGCCGAGCGGCGCGAGGCGATTCGGGCGTTCAACGCCAACAGCCCGATCCTGAAAAAAGGCCTGGCGCTGACACCGGTCAAATTCGGTATTTCCTTTACCGCGAGCTTTCTCAATCAGGCGGGCGCGCTGATCCACATTTACACCGACGGCAGCATCCACCTCAACCATGGCGGCACCGAGATGGGCCAGGGGTTGAATATCAAGGTCGCGCAAGTGGTGGCCGAAGTCTTCCAGGTGGACATCAGCCGCGTGCAGATCACCGCCACCAACACTGACAAAGTGCCCAACACCTCGCCCACGGCGGCCTCCAGCGGGGCAGACCTGAACGGCAAGGCCGCGCAGAACGCTGCCGAAATCATCAAGCAACGGCTGATTGCCTTTGCCGCCGAAAAATATGCGGTCAGTGAACAGGCCGTGCAGTTTCACAACGGCCAGGTGCGAGCAGGCGACCTGTTACTGAGTTTCGAGACCCTGATCCAGCAGGCGTATTTCGGGCAGGTGTCCCTGTCGAGCACGGGTTACTACAAGACCCCGAAAATCTACTACGACCGCAGTCAGGCCCGGGGCCGTCCGTTTTACTATTTCGCATTTGGCGCGGCCTGCGCCGAAGTGATCGTCGATACGCTGACCGGCGAGTACAAAATGTTGCGCACCGACATCCTGCATGACGTCGGCGCTTCCCTGAACCCGGCCATCGACATCGGGCAGGTCGAAGGCGGCTACCTTCAAGGCGCGGGCTGGCTGACCATGGAAGAACTGGTGTGGAACGCCAAAGGCAAGTTGCTGACCAACGGCCCCGCCAGCTACAAAATCCCCGCAGTCGCCGACATGCCACTGGATCTGCGGGTAAAGCTGGTGGAAAACCGCAAAAACCCCGAAGACACCGTGTTCCATTCCAAGGCCGTGGGCGAGCCGCCCTTTATGCTCGGCATTGCCGCGTGGTGCGCGATCAAAGATGCCGTGGCGAGCCTGGCGGACTACCGCGTGCAGCCCGCAATCGACGCACCTGCCACCCCCGAGCGCGTGCTGTGGGGCTGCGAGCAAATGCGCCAGCACGGTGAACGCCATGCATAACTGGATCAACGCCCTCGCCGACCTGCAGCGTCAGGGAGAACCCTGCGTGCTGGTCACCCTCATCGAAGAACAGGGCTCCACGCCGCGTAACGCCGGGTCGAAGATGGTCATCAGCGCCACACAGACCTTTGACACCATCGGCGGCGGCCATCTGGAATACAAGGCCATGCAGATCGCCCGCGACATGCTGGCCAACGGCAAGCAGGCGCCCGATCTGCAACGCTTCAACCTCGGCGCCAGCCTCGGGCAATGTTGCGGCGGCGTCGCCGTGCTGTTGTTTGAGCCGATGGGCCAGGTGCAAGCGCAAATCGCCGTGTTTGGCGCCGGGCATGTGGCCCGGGCGCTGGTGCCATTATTGGCCGACCTGCCGTGCCGCATCCGCTGGATCGATGAACGCGAACAGGAATTTCCGGCACTGATCCCGGCAGGCGTGCAAAAAATCGTTACCGATGAGCCCGTGGATGAAATCAAAGGGCTGCCCGCGGGTTGCTACTGCATCGTCATGACGCATAATCACGCCCTGGACCTGGAACTCAGTGCAGCTTTGCTCACGCGCAACGACTTTGGCTACTTCGGCTTGATTGGTTCTCGCACCAAACGCATGAAGTTCGAGCATCGCCTGCGTGCGCGAGGCATCAGCGCCCCCCATTTGCAGCGCATGCGCTGCCCCATGGGGTTGAGCGAAGTCAAAGGCAAACTGCCGATTGAAATCGCCATCTCCATCGCCGGCGAAATTATCGCCACCTACAACGCCCACTTCGGCCAACCGAGTGCCAGCGTTGAACCCATTAAACAACTGCTGCCGTCCTCACGACGCAGCCAGGCCACGAACTGAGAAACATGATGACTTGTAAAGCCTACCGCGCCGCCCTCCTGCACAGCATCGCCGACCCGGCGCAGGTCGGGATCGATGCCTCTTATGAATACTTCGAAGACGGCTTGCTGATCGTTGAAAACGGTCAGATCAAAGCCCTGGGCAACGCCTGCGACTTACTGGCGTCCTTACCGTCAGACGTCGAAGTGACCACGTACAGCGACGCGCTGATCACACCGGGTTTCATCGACACGCACATCCATTTCCCGCAGACCGGCATGATCGGCTCCTACGGCGAACAGCTCCTTGACTGGCTCAACACATACACCTTCCCGTGTGAAAGCCAGTTCGCCGACAAAGGCCACGCGCAAGAAGTCGCAGAGGTCTTCCTCAAGGAACTGCTGCGCAACGGCACGACGACAGCGCTGGTCTTTGGCAGTGTGCATCCGCAGTCCGTGGATGCTCTGTTTGAAGCGGCACAGCGCCTGGACCTGCGCCTGATCGCGGGCAAAGTGATGATGGATCGCAATGCACCGGACTATCTGACAGACACCGCAGAAACCGGCTACAGCGAGAGCAAAGCACTGATCGAGCGCTGGCATGGCAAAGGGCGCCTGCATTACGCCGTCACCCCGCGCTTCGCCCCCACCAGCACCCCGGAGCAACTGACGTTGGCCGGCAAGTTGTTGGGCGAATACCCGGACCTGTACTTGCACACCCATATCAGCGAGAACCTTCAGGAAATTGAGTGGGTGAAGTCCCTGTTCCCTGAACGCAAAGGCTATCTGGACGTGTATGACCATTACCAACTGCTGGGTGAACGCTCGGTATTTGCCCATGGCGTGTACCTGTGTGATGACGAGTGCGCACGTCTGGCCGAAACCGGCTCGGCCGTGGCCTTCTGTCCAACCTCAAACCTGTTCCTCGGCAGCGGTCTGTTCAACCTGCCCATGGCTGAGAAGCACAACCTTAACGTAGGGCTGGGCACGGACGTGGGCGCCGGCACCAGCTTCTCGCTGCTCAACACCCTGAACGAAGCCTACAAAGTCATGCAACTGCAAGGGCTGCGCCTGAACCCGTTCAAATCGTTGTACCTGGCGACCTTGGGCGGCGCGCGGGCACTGCGCCTGGAAGACCGCATCGGCACCCTGCAACCGGGCACTGACGCGGACTTTGTGGTGCTGGACTACAACGCGACCCCGTTGCTCAGCTATCGCCTCAAGCAATCCAAGAGCATCGCGGAAACCTTGTTTGTGCTGATGACATTAGGCGACGACCGCACCGTTCAGCAGACCTTCGCGGCGGGCAACAAGGTGCACCAGCGCTGACAGACTCGCCCTGCGACGTCGCTGACGCGCAGGGCGAAGTGGTCCGTCATGTGTTTGGGATATCGGGGCCAGGGTTTACGGACGCTGGCGCCCGACCACCGCCGGCACGCACCCCGTTACAGCTTGGCCGAGGGACGTGCCGGTTTGCCTTTGGTTTGCAGCAAATGCGAAAACACAGCGTGCAAATCGTCCGAGGCGCTTTCTTCGTCGAGGTTGAGTTTGCTGTCGATGTGATCCATGTGGTGCATCATCAGGCTCACGGCCAGCTCGCCGTTACGCGCTTCAATCGCGTCGATCAGTTGCATGTGCTCGTCATAAGAACAGTGGGAACGGTTGCCGCTCTCATACTGCGCAATGATCAGCGAGGTCTGGGACACCAGGCTGCGTTGAAAGCTGATCAGCGGGGCATTTTTTGCCGCTTCGGCCAGCTTGAGGTGAAACTCGCCCGACAGCCGAATCCCCGCGCCGCGATCCCCGCGCGAGAAACTGTCGCGCTCGTCCTGGACCATCTTGCGCAAGTCGGCAAGGTCTTCGGCAGTGGCGTGCTCGACGGCCAGTTCGGTGATGGCTTTCTCAACCAGACGCCGGGCAAAAAACACCTGCCGCGCTTCGTCAATGCTGGGGCTGGCCACCACGGCACCGCGGTTGGGGCGCAACAACACCACACCTTCATGGGCCAGACGCGACAATGCACGGCGAATGATGGTGCGGCTCACCCCAAAAATTTCACCCAGCGCTTCTTCACTCAGCTTGGTGCCCGGCGCCAATCGCTGTTCGAGGATGGCCTCAAAAATATGCGCGTAGACAATATCGTCCTGAGTGCCGCTGCGACCGGCCTTGCCAGTGCGGGTGGGTTTCTTGAGGGGCTGCAACTGTTCGTTCATGAGGTCTCGTGTGGGATAGCGGCGGCGTAAGAGGGTTTACGTTAGTCGGTAAACGGGCACCGCTGGTAATGAATTAATACTAAAAAACAGCGCGCATTGTACACAACCCAGATTGCCAGTACGACTGTACGGCTGTTTGCAGTCACGGCTGTATTGCAATGAAGTGTAACTTTTGCGTTTAGGCTGACGCCCTGCTCCATCCTTTTAAAGAATAAGGAATACCGTTTGATGACTGACGCCACCCCTCTGCGTTTACGCCCTTTGGCAGACAGTTCGCCTAGCGCCGTGGTGGCCGGTTTCATCGCGATGATGACCGGCTACACCAGCACGCTGGTGCTGATGTTTCAGGCGGGTCAGGCGGCCGGCCTGACCAGTGGGCAAATTTCCTCATGGATCTGGGCGCTGTCGATCGGCATGGCAATCTGCAGCATCGGCCTGTCGCTGCGCTACCGCACTCCGATCACCATTGCCTGGTCTACCCCCGGCGCTGCCTTGCTGATTACCAGCCTGGGCGGTGTCAGTTACCCCGAGGCGATCGGCGGGTACATCACGTGCGCGGTGCTGGTGATCATGTGCGGCGTGACTGGCAGTTTTGAGCGTCTGGTCAAACGCATCCCGGCCTCACTGGCCTCCGCCCTGCTGGCCGGGATTCTGTTCAAGATTTGCAGTGAAATCTTCGTCGCCGCCCAGCACCAAACCGGGCTGGTGTTGGGCATGTTTTTCACCTACCTGATCGTCAAGCGTTTGGCCCCGCGGTACGCGGTGCTTGGCGCATTGTTGATCGGGACGCTGATTTCAGGGTGGATGGGGCTGCTGGACTTCAACGGTTTCGCCCTTGAGGTGGCGGTACCGGAATGGACCACGCCGTCCTTCTCGCTCGCCGCCACGATCAGCATCGGCATCCCCCTGTTTGTCGTGGCCATGACCTCGCAAAATATGCCGGGGGTGGCGGTGTTGCGCGCAGACGGCTACACCGTGCCCGCCTCCCCGCTAATCACCACCACCGGGGTGGCATCACTGCTGCTGGCACCGTTTGGCTCCCACGGCATCAACCTGGCTGCCATTAGCGCTGCCATTTGCACCGGGCCGCACGCCCACGAAGACCCGAACAAGCGTTACACCGCAGCCGTGTGGTGCGGCATTTTTTACGGGATTGCGGGGATTTTCGGGGCAACACTGGCCGGCCTGTTCGCGGCCTTTCCCAAAGAACTGGTGCTGTCGATTGCGGCGTTGGCGCTGTTCGGCTCAATCATGAACGGCCTGACCATCGCCATGAACGAATCCAAAGAACGCGAGGCCGCGTTGGTAACGTTCATGGTCACGGCGTCTGGCATGACGCTGTTCTCGGTGGGCTCGGCCTTCTGGGGGATTGTGGCGGGCGTGCTGACTTTAATGATTCTGAGCTGGAAGGGTAAATAACCGGCCTCTGCAACCGTGTAGCCGCAGGTTTGCGGCTACACGCTCGGGGGCGATCAGATCGCCATTGCTCCGCCATCCACTGCCAGCGCATGCCCGGTGATGAACGCGGCGCCCTCAGAGCACAGGTACAACACGGCACTGGCGACCTCCTCCACAGTGCCAATCCGCCCGACCGGGTGCACCGCCGCAGCATAGTCGGCCTTGCGCGGGTCGGCCTCATAGGCACGGCGAAACATATCGGTGTCGATCACCGCCGGGCACACCGCGTTCACGCGGACTTTTTTCTTCGCATACTCAATCGCTGCGGATTTGGTCAGCCCGATGACCGCGTGCTTGGACGCCGCATAAATACTCATCTTCGGCGCTGCCCCCAACCCGGCGACAGAAGCGGCGTTGACGATGACACCACCTCCCTGCGCCACCATCAGCGGTAACTGATATTTCATGCACAGCCACACGCCTTTAACGTTGACCGCCATGATCGCGTCGAACATGTCCAGCGTGCCGTCTGCCAGGCGTCCGTGCTCAATTTCGATCCCGGCATTGTTAAAGGCATAATCCAGACGCCCGAACGCACTGATCGTCTGCTCCATCAGGTGCTGGACATCGGCTTCCTGCGTGACGTCGCACCGCACAAAAACCGCTGTCCCCCCGGCCGTCTCAATTTGCCGGACCGTCGCTTCGCCGCCCGCGACATCCACGTCGGAGACCACCACCGTCAGGCCCTGTTCGGCAAACGCCAACGCGGTGGCGCGCCCTATGCCTGCCCCGGCACCGGTCACGACCGCCACACGCCCTGCAAACGTCATGCTCATTGTTTTTATCCTCCTCAGCCCAGACAGTCATTCTTTTATTTATCCCAGTGATAAAACCCTGCCCACTACCATCATCACCACTGATGAAAAACCATTCGTGAATACGCATTCACTTGATGTCCGACCGCATAACGTCTATCAACACCCTTTGCCTTTTAAAGAGTCTGTGCCATGACCGATTTGACCAACCGCCAGTTCCTGCTCGCAAAACGCCCAGTCGGTGCAGCCACACGTGACACCTTTACCTATCAGCAAGTGCCGGTGGGCCAACCCGCCGAAGGGCAGGTGCTGGTTAAAAATGAATACCTGTCCCTCGATCCGGCCATGCGGGGCTGGATGAATGAAGGCAAGTCCTACATTCCACCGGTGGCCTTGGGCGAGGTCATGCGCGCGCTGGGTGTGGGTAAGGTCATCGCCTCCCGGCATCCCGACTTCAAGGTGGGCGACTACGTGAATGGCGCACTGGGCGTGCAGGATTATTTCCTCGGCGCACCTCGCGGCTTCTACACAGTTGATCCGACACTGGTGCCGCTGCCGGTGTATTTGTCCGCGCTGGGCATGACTGGCATGACCGCCTACTTTGCCTTGCTCGAAGTCGGCGCGCCCAAAACCGGAGACACCGTGGTGATCTCCGGTGCGGCCGGTGCAGTCGGCAGCATTGCCGGGCAAATCGCCAAACTCAAAGGTTGCCGCGTGGTCGGGATTGCAGGCGGTCAAGAGAAGTGCACCTACCTGACCGACGAGCTGGGCTTTGACGGCGCCATTGACTACAAAAACGAAGACGTGATCGCCGGCCTTAAACGTGAATGCCCTAATGGGGTTGACGTGTTTTTCGACAACGTGGGCGGCGACATTCTCGATGCCGTGCTGAGTCGTCTGAACGTCAAGGCGCGGGTGGTGATTTGCGGTGCCATCAGCCAGTACAACAACAAAGAGGCTGTGAAAGGCCCGGCCAATTACTTGTCGTTGCTGGTGAATCGCGCACGCATGGAAGGCTTTGTGGTAATGGACTACGCCGATCGCTATGCAGCGGCCGGGCAAGAAATGGCGGGATGGCTGGCCAAGGGCCAAGTGAAAAGCAAGGAGGACATTGTCGACGGGCTGGAAACCTTCCCGCAGACGCTGATGAAACTGTTCAACAGCGCAAACTTCGGCAAGCTGGTGTTGAAAGTCTAAACGCGCTCGTCAACAGTCTTAAGCCGCACAGGTGTCGATACGTTCATTGCGAAGGCATCGACACCTGCAAGGCAGCGTCAGCGCTTACGCCAACTCTGCGACCACCGCGGCCAACGCCTTGGCAGGATCTGCGGCCTGGCTGATGGGACGCCCGATAACCAGGTAATCCGAACCAGCCTCCAGAGCCTGACGCGGCGTCAGGATGCGACGCTGATCATCCAGCGCACTGCCCGCAGGACGAATCCCCGGCGTCACCAGTTGCAACGAAGGGTGTGCGGCTTTCAAAGCCTGGGCTTCCAGCGCAGAACACACCAGACCGTCCATCCCGGCTTTTTGTGCCAGGGCTGCCAGGCGCAGCACTTGCTCTTGGGGTTCGATGTCCAAACCGATACCTGCAAGGTCTTCGCGCTCCATGCTGGTCAACACGGTGACACCAATCAGCAAGGGTTGCGGCCCGGAGCGCTTGTCCAGCACCTCACGGCACGCCGCCATCATGCGCATGCCGCCCGAGCAATGAACGTTGACCATCCACACGCCCATCTCGGCAGCCGCTTTGACAGCCATCGCCGTGGTGTTTGGAATGTCATGAAATTTAAGGTCCAGAAAAACGTCGAAACCTTTGTCACGCAGTGTCCCGACGATTTCCGAGGCACAACTGGTGAACAACTCTTTGCCCACTTTCACGCGGCACAGCGCGGGGTCCAACTGATCGGCCAGTTTCAATGCGGCGTCACGCGTAGGGAAATCCAGGGCGACGATAATAGGAGTCTGGCAATCGGACATTAGCGGGTTCTCAGGCTGGTCGAAATCGGCGCGCATTGTAGCGGAACCTACCGCTCACCGGCACCCGATGATTGTAAATTCACCCTATTAGTCGGTGCCGAACAATAAACAGGCGTCGCGGCACAAGCAGCCTACAATTGAACCACTGACGGCTGCGAGCACTCACAGCTACATAACGCCACTCGCCGGGCCCCCGAAGCCCGGATGAACGATCATTCAAGGAGAGTCTTATGCCGTGGTATGCCTGGTTAATTCTCATTGTTGCAATTGGCGCCATCGTGGGCGGCCTCATGACCCTGCGTGACACCGCCAACAAAGTCGAACTCACTGACGAACAGCGTCAACGCGTGGCGCAGCGCAACGCCGAAATGGACGCCAAGGAGTCGAAAGACAACTGACGTCCCGGCCGCCGCAAGGGATGAGTCGTGCGCTCTCATAGCCAATTGCCTACACGCGTTTGGATGAATATCCCAGTGCGCTGCTCACGCACTGACGCATATGATGGCTGTTTGAAATCAAGAGACAGCCGTCATGAGGTACTCCCAACACCATAAGGCCCAAACCCATCAGCGCATCATTGAGGAAGCGTCCACACGCTTTCGACGTGACGGCATAGGCGCCACGGGGTTGCAACCTCTTATGAAGGCATTGGGACTGACCCATGGCGGCTTCTACGCCCACTTCGCCTCCAAGGATGAGCTGGTCGACAAAGCCCTTCAGCACGCGGCGCAGGAAGTCGATGGACGCTGCGCTGAACTCTTCAACGGCCCGAGCGCGCTGCATACCTTCATCGATACGTATTTGTCCGACTGGCACCTCTCCTCCCCCCATGAAGGCTGCCCACTGCCGACCATGTCGGTTGAGATGGCGCAGAACGGCAACCGCAGTGCCATCACCGACAACGTCATCAACGCTCGCCTCAAACAAATCCAGGCCGAACTTCAAGGGCCAGATGCCGAAGATCAAAGCATTGTGTTGTTTGCCGCGTTGGTGGGAGCACTCGTACTCGCGCGCGGTGCGCAGAGCGAAGCGCTTCGCGGGAAAATCCTCGCGTTGAAAGCCTCAGGCAAGTCGGCCTGACCCCCAACCTGCAAAAAGGCCAGTCAATGACTGGCCTTTTTCATTCAACGGGATCGCTTAGTTAATCGCCACTTTGTCCCGGTTTTTCTCGAATATCGCCTTACCAATGCCCTTGACCTCCATCAACTCATCCGTTGACGCGAAATCACCGTTGGCTTCGCGGTAAGCCACGATCGCCTTGGCTTTGGCAGCCCCGACGCCCAACAATTCACGCTGCAGGGTGGCTTCATCAGCGGTGTTCAAATTGATCGTCACGACTTGGGCGTCAGGGCTAATCACGGCTTCAGACACCACGGGTGCTGGCGATGCCGGGGCAGTGTTAGCCACAACAGCACCTGAAAAGCCCAACAAGACAGCCATGACAAACGAAGGAACAAGGGTGATACGCATAATTGACACTCCAATACATCGTTAAATGGAAACAGCTTTCCTGAGCTGTCTCCAAAACCTAGACGATGGCTTGCGAGTGTCAAAAATGTGTCAATTGCAGAGTATGTCCTCAAGAAGGCTCAGAACGACGCTGCTGGTAGATCCAGTCCACGATCTCACCCTCTGGGGCATAACCGCTGACGGTATCGCGCAACAACTGACGAACGCGGGTGTAATCATCGTTATCGACAGCTTCCAGCAAACTGGACAATCGATGCTTCAGCTCTTCCCACGACAACATGTCTTCGTTGGCACTCATGATCATCGGATGCTGAGTCGCAACCACGTTGTCGCCTATCAGCAATTCCTCGTATAGCTTTTCACCGGGGCGCAGGCCGGTGAATTCAATCTCGATGTCGCCATGCAGGTTCTTGTCAGAACGGATGCTCAGGCCGGACAAATGGATCATCTTCTCCGCCAGTTCCACGATGCGTACCGGCTCGCCCATGTCGAGCACAAACACATCACCGCCCTGCCCCATGGAGCCCGCCTGAATAACCAACTGCGCGGCCTCGGGGATGGTCATGAAATAGCGGGTTATTTTCGGGTGAGTGACGGTCAAAGGCCCACCGGCTTTGATCTGCTTGTGAAACAACGGAATCACAGACCCCGAAGAGCCCAGTACATTGCCAAAGCGCACCATCGTAAAGCGGGTTTTATTGACGTGTGACACATTGGCTTTGTCGCCGAACAACACCGGAGCCACTTCCCGGCTCAAAGCCTGCAATGTCATTTCCGCCAGACGCTTGGTGCTACCCATCACATTGGTCGGCCGCACGGCTTTATCGGTCGAGATCAGTACAAAGTTAGCCACGCCAGCCTGCAACGCCGCCTGAGCCGTGTTTAACGTACCGATGACATTGTTCAGCACACCTTCGGCGATATTGTGCTCGACCATCGGCACATGTTTGTACGCCGCCGCGTGATAAACCGTGTCCACATTCCAGGTCCGCATCACATCCAGCAATTTCGACTGGTTGCGTACAGACCCGAGAATCGGCAACACCCTGACCGAAAGCGATTCGCGATTAACCCGCTGCTCAAGCTCCGACAAGATGCTGTAAAGGTTGAACTCACTGTGTTCAAACAACAGCAACGTGGTCGGGCGCAAAGCCAGAATCTGACGGCACAGCTCGGAACCGATGGAACCGCCTGCGCCCGTAACCAGGACGCTCTGGTCTTTGATGCAATGCTCAAGCAGCTCGCCCTGGGCCGGCACCGCGTCTCTTCCGAGCAAGTCAGCGATATCCACTTCCTGAATATCGTCAACCTTCACCCGGCCACTGGCCAAATCCATGAAGCCGGGAACACTGCGTACGTGCAGCGGGAACCCTTCAAGCAGGCCGAGAATCTCGCGGCGTCGCCCACGGGAAGAAGAAGGAATCGCCAGCAGCAGCTCTTGTGCGCCGGTGCGATCAATCATCTGCTGAATATGATCAGGCTTGAACACCTGCAACCCTGAAATCACCCGATCGGCAATGCTCTCGTCATCATCGATGAACGCCACAGGCCGCATGACCCGCCCCATACGCAACGCCGCGACCAACTGATTACCGGCAGCGCCTGCGCCATAAATGGCAACACGCGGCAGACCGTCATCACGGCTGGTAAAGGGCACATGCTGAGCAGCAGCGAACCAGTCACCGAGAAAATATTGACGCATGCCCAGACGCAAGCCCCCGAGCATGATCAGACTCAGCCACCAATAGTTGAAAATGATCGAACGCGGGACGACATTGTTGTGATTGCTGTACCAATACACGACGACGGCCAATATTAAAGAAGAAAGACTGACCGCTTTGATAATGGCGATGAGTGCGTCGTTACCGAAATAACGCATCACGGCTCGGTACATGCCGAAGCGGATGAACAGGGGGATGGCTACGAGCGGCGCAGCGACAAAAAGCCAAAAGTGCAGCTTGACCGGATTGATCATATCGTCGACGCCCAGGCGCACGAGAAATGCCAGCAAGAGTGCAAGCCAGACCAGTACTACATCTGTGCCTATCTGTAAAACACGTTTATAACGCCGCGGTAAAGCTAGCAAGTAAGACCGAAGTTTATCCATAAGTTCCTCTACCACCGTTAACCGCGTAAAACGGATTACAAAAAGCTTTAACCTGAACAGGTCCGCCCACACACGTTAATGCTTGGCAACTTCCAGCTGACCGGCCTGAAACTTGACCGCCAACAAAATCAAAGGCAAATACGCCAGCAGCACACCCAACAGACCATCTAGCCCCAACAAGGTGACACATAGCGCAATGGGCAGTAGCCAACACACATTGATCACTGCCACGGCCAAGGTCACCGGCAGATGTTTGCCGAAGCGACGCGAGGCAAATTGGTAACCATGGCTGCGATGCGCCTCATACACTTTGTCACCGCGAACCAAGCGTCGAATCAAGGTAAACGTGGCATCAACAATAAAAACGCCCAGTAAGATAATCCACGCCCAAAACAGGTTAAACGATACCCATGAGGCCTGCAGCGACAGAATACCGAGGGTTATGCCGAGGAAGCCGCTACCGGCATCGCCCATGAAAATTTTGGCCGGCGGAAAGTTCCAGCACAAGAAACCTGCCACAGTGACTGCCAATAAAGCAGGCGCCCAGATCAAATCAGCAAAACCACACAGGCTGTAAATGAGCACGATACTCAAACACGCCGTGATGGCTTCGACACTGGCAAGCCCGTCTATACCGTCCATGAAGTTATAGAGATTAAGCATCCACACCAGGTATAAAACGGCACCGATATGCCCTAACCAGACAAGGTCAATGCTTGCCCCGAAGACTGTCACTGCAGGTAAGCCCCCGAGCCAGAACAGGGCCCACACAGAACCTAGCACATGCCCCAATAACCGCCAGCGTGCAGCAATATGGCCGTGGTCATCCAGAAAACCCAGCACTGCGATGCCAGTGCCAGCCCCCAGCAGCGCCAACGTCATGGCCCCATCAATCACGCCCAGATAGGCGAACACAGGGAGCATTACACAAAAACTGATGACAATGGCTACGCCCCCACCGCGAGGCGTAGGGACAGTATGCGAACTACGAGCATTGGGAGTGTCAATCAAGCTGTTGGCCAAGGCGTAGCGCCTTAGCGCACCCGTCAAAAGCAATGCAGCCAAACCTGCAACCAATAAAAGTACCCACATCATTTACAACACTCCATAAAGCACTGCCCCTGTCCTTTCATTTCACGATCGAATTGATCTGGCGTTAATGTACTCACGACCTGCCTGGACCAGTGCATGCTCAGTGGTAACGGGAGGAATCCACCCCAAAAGTTGACGGGCCTTGGTGGAATTAACCGTCAATGAGCGACACAACTGTGTGTACAGATTCTGCTTGCCGATGCATGAAGCCATGAGGCGCATCATCGGGTCCGGAATCGTCAACATCACAATCCGGCGCCCCATACCGCGGCCGATGCACCGGACCAAGTCAGGCGTTGAGATATCTATGCCATCACTGACGAGAAAAAGTTCATTTGCAGCCCGTGGATGGACCATACAAAGCGAAATGAAATCAACCAGATTCTCCAATGCGATCATGCTTCGGCTATTACGCACGCCTCCAAATGGAAGAGGCACACCCGTTGAAGCCAGCTTTAGCAAGCGTTGAAAATTGCCTGGTGCATGGGATGCATACACCAATGGAGGCCGAATAATGACTAGCTCCATGGCATGCGAATCACACAACGCCTTCAGGCTTTCTTCAGCCTCACATTTAGAAATCGCGTAATCGGCATGGGGATTCGCCGGACAGGTTTCATCAAACGCCGTTGACGGTGTATAGGCGCCATTAACCCCTATTGAGCTGATGAAAACGAATCGCTGAACACCCTTTTCAATCGCGTGGCGAGCCAGTTCGAGGGTTGCATCCGTATTCGCTCTACGAAAGAGTGAGAGTGCATCTTTTTCGCGTGCCATCACATGCGCACGCCCCGCCATATGAACGACGCAGTCGACACCTGCGAGTGCTTCCCCCCAGTCTGGGCTGGATGAAAAATCGCCTACGTTGAATGTTTTGAACGCTTGTGCCAAATCTGCAGCAGGCTCAGACCGGGTAGCAACGCGCACCTCATACTGAGTATGTGCACAGAGATGCGTCAATAAAGCAGAGCCTACAAAACCAGTTGCTCCGGTTAACAATAGGGTTTTCATCGGCTTCACTTGAAGATATAACTGGCGAGCTTGAAAGGAATCTTCATTGCAACCATGAAAATATTGGTATAGATCCCGTTTTCTTTACAGGCACGTACAATCTCCATGTTTTGATGAACCTTCCACCAGAATCCTGTTGTGCTGATACCCCCTTCCCGCATTTTTACCATCACTGCATCATGGCGTTGCAAGTTGATACTGCGGGTAATAAAGCGCGCCATTAATTCAAAATCGGCTGACACTCGGTAGCCCAACTTGTAAACACCATACTGCTCAAACAGCTTTTTGCGGGCATAAAACGTCGGATGAGGCACCATGAAGCCAAAGCGCACCTTCCAGGGCGAGAAACCCTTTGACGAGTATCTACGGGTTACCGAATCCGTATTATCGCGTTCAACAAATACCAAATCCGCATAAGATGCGTCACAACCGGGGTTGGCAAGCAAAAACTCAACAAGCTTTTCGATCGTCGTTGCACTGGCGAAAATGTCATCCGAATTCAAAATTCCGACAAAGTCGCCCGTTGCCAGGTTGACGCCTTTATTCATGGCATCGTAAATACCTTTGTCAGGTTCACTGACAATTGTCGATATCCGGCCTGCGTACTCATTCACAATGTCGAGCGTGGAATCCTTAGAAGCCCCATCAACAACAATATATTCAATATTGTTGTAAGTCTGTGACAGTACGGACTCCAGCGTATCGCGGATCGTGGCAGCGCTGTTATAGCAAACGGTAACAATGGAAATTTTCAACGCATCAACCCTTCACACGACCATAGATATCTTCGAAGCGGACAATATCGTCCTCACCCAAGTACGAACCCGACTGAACCTCAATCAATTCAAGCGGGATCATGCCAGGATTCTCCAACGCGTGAATTTGCCCTATCGGAATGTAGGTAGACTGATTTTCGGTCACAAGATACGTTTTATCACCATTGGTGACGCTCGCCGTGCCACTCACGACAATCCAGTGTTCTGCGCGATGGTGGTGCATTTGAACAGAGAGCTTTTCGCCGGGTTTGACCGTTATCCGCTTGACCTGATACCGCTCACCGTTATCGATTGAATCGTAAACACCCCAAGGGCGGTACACCTCGCGGTGATTGACCTGTTCGTGGCGCTTGGAACTCTTCAATTGATCGACAATTTTCTTGACGTCTTGTACATGATCTTTATGAGCAACCAACACTGCATCTTTGGTTTCAACAACAATCATGTTCTCTATACCCACCGTTGTGACTAATCGATGAGTAGCGTGAACGTAACTCCCAGTTGTGTTTTCTGAGAGCACATCACCTTTGATGACATTGCCGTCAGCTGATTTCTCGCCAGCCTCCCAGAGTGCAGACCATGAACCGATATCACTCCAACCCGCGTCAAGTGGCACCATGACAGCATGCGCCGTCTTCTCCATCACCGCATAATCAATCGAATCATCCGGGCAAGCCCCAAAGATGTCACTGTTCACGCGGGTGAAAAACATGTCCGTTTGGCCTTGCTCAAGAGACGCGCGGCAAGCAGCCAAAATATCAGGCTGGAACACCTCAAGCTCTTGAAGGTAGCGGCTTGCGCGGAACATAAACATGCCGCTGTTCCAGTAATACCCGCCGTCTGCCAAGTACGCCTGGGCTGTGCTCAGATCCGGTTTTTCGACGAACTGGCTGACTTCGAAACCGCCCTCACCTACGCTTTTCCCCATTTGCAAATAGCCATAACCGGTTTCCGGGTGTGTAGGCGTGATCCCAAAGGTCACTAACTTACCCGTCTGTGCAAGATTCAAGGCGATGAGGACACTTGCCTGAAACGCTGCTACATCTTTAATCAGATGGTCTGCAGCCAGCACCAACATAATCGGGTCAGCGCCGTCACGCGTAGCCTGCATCGCAGCCAGGGCAATCGCAGGCGCCGTATTACGGCCTACTGGCTCAAGAATGATGGTGGCCTGTTCCATGCCGACTTGCCGAAGCTGTTCTGCCGCAAGAAAACGATGGTGCTCATTGCAAATCAGCACAGGCATCGATTGATCCAATCCCTCAAGACGCTTGAGCGTAGCCTGAAGCATGGTGGAATCAGCATCAACAAGCGGCAGGAATTGCTTGGGGTTCAACTGCCTGGACAGTGGCCACAAACGGGTGCCCGAACCACCCGCCATAATTACTGGAACAAACATCGAAATCATCCTTTGATTCTTACTGGGTCAACGCGGCCAAATAGGCACGAGTGTAATGGTGAACAAGTGGGCTGTCTTTTATTTCGTCAAGCGTCCACCACACATAGGCCGCATGCTGATCAGAAGGCAGGTTTAACTCCACCGACTCCGCCAGGTTCACATGATGCGCCATGACGACGTAGTGAGTACTGACTTGCACCGGTTGAGCGTCAAACACACTGTTGTCATAAAAATGCTCGTAAACACCTAAAAAAGCACTCTTAGTGCGTTCAAAAGAGGTACCAAGCTCAAGTGCCGTCAAACGTGAGAATGCCGTATCCAGTGACTCATTTTTGAAGACTCGGCCGCCCGGAACAAACCAATAACCCTGCGCCGGTCGATTGACTCGACGGCCAAGCAGAACTCGACCGTCGCTACGCGTGATGACCAGATCGATAGAAACCAGGCATGTGGAGTCGACAACCGTTTTGAAGGTGTCATGCTCCAAATACATATCAGCCTCGCACCGCTTGCCGGTGAGCAACAAACCACTCATAGGCATTTGCCAGACCCGTCTCCAGATCAATACTTGCCGCCCAACCCATAGAGCGCAAGCGTGATACATCCATCAACTTGCGGGGTGCGCCATCAGGCTTGCTGGCATCAAACGTCAGTGTCCCCGCAAACCCGGTAACCTTGGCGATCGTTTCTGCCAGCTCACGAATGGTGCAATCAATGCCGGTACCCACATTAATGTGCGACAGCATTGGCTGGGTATTGGCCTGGTAAATATCAGCATCCAGCTCCATGACATGAACACTGGCAGCAGCCATGTCATCAACATGGAGAAACTCACGCATCGGTTGCCCACTGCCCCAGATCACGACTTCCTCTGTACCTTGCGCAACAGCATCATGAAAGCGGCGCAACAAAGCAGGGATGACGTGACTGTTATCCGGGTGATAATTGTCATGCGGGCCATACAGATTGGTAGGCATCACACTTCGGTAATCACGACCGTGTTGACGGTTGTAACTCTCACACAGTTTGATACCGGCAATCTTGGCAATGGCATACGGTTCGTTTGTCGGTTCCAGAGTGCCTGTGAGCAACGCCTGCTCGGTCATTGGTTGCTCAGCGTGCTTGGGGTAAATGCACGAAGATCCGAGGAACAGTAACTTCTGTACGCCTGCGCGATGAGCGGCCTCAATGACATTCGCCTGAATCATCAGATTGTCGTAAATAAAATCTGCGGGATACGTGTTATTCGCGTGAATACCACCCACTTTCGCAGCTGCCAAATACACCTGATCAATCTGATGAGCGTTGAAGTAAGCCTTGACCGCTTGCTGATCCAGTAAATCCAAATCTTCACGGCCAACAGTCAAAACATTCTGATAACCCAGATCCCGCAAACGCCGCACAATGGCCGAACCGACCATTCCGCGATACCCGACTACCAGTACTGCTTCATTAAGATCCCGGGACACAGATCAGTTCTCCGTGGCGACAGGGACATCATGCCCGTGCTGCTTCAGCAAGGCGTGGCGCTGAGCGACTTTAAGGTCTTCACGCACCATTTCGGCGCACATTTCTTGCACAGTGATTTCCGGTGTCCAGCCCAACTTGGTCTTGGCCTTGGTCGGATCGCCCAGCAACGTCTCAACTTCAGCGGGACGGAAGTAACGCGGATCGACACGCACCACGACATCACCCACGTTGAGGGCAGGAGCCAATGCGCCATCGATGGATTCGACCACACCGATTTCTTCAACACCGGTACCTTCAAAACGCAAGGTAATGCCCAACTCAGCGGCCGACCAGCGGACGAATTCACGCACCGAATATTGCACGCCGGTCGCGATCACAAAATCTTCAGGCTGTTCCTGTTGCAGCATCATCCACTGCATGCGCACGTAGTCTTTTGCATGACCCCAGTCACGCAACGCGTCCATGTTGCCCAAGAAGACACAGGACTCCAAGCCTTGTGAAATATTGGCCAAGGCACGGGTAATCTTACGGGTCACAAACGTTTCACCACGACGTGGGGATTCATGGTTAAACAAAATGCCGTTACAGGCGTACATGCCATAAGCCTCACGGTAGTTAACCGTGATCCAGTAGGCGTACATTTTCGCGACTGCGTAAGGCGAGCGAGGATAAAAAGGCGTCGTTTCCTTCTGAGGAATTTCCTGCACCAACCCATAAAGCTCAGACGTCGATGCTTGATAAAACCTGGTCTTTTTTTCAAGTCCTAACAGGCGAATAGCTTCGAGAATCCGTAGGGTCCCCATCGCATCGACGTCAGCCGTGTATTCAGGTGACTCGAAACTGACCGCAACGTGGGATTGAGCACCCAGGTTGTAGACTTCATCAGGCTGAACTTCCTGAATGATACGGGTTAGGTTTGAAGAGTCCGTCAAATCGCCATAATGAAGAACAAAATTCTGATTATCGACATGCGGATCTTGATAGATGTGGTCCACACGTTGCGTGTTAAAGGACGAAGCCCGGCGTTTGATACCGTGAACTTCATAACCTTTTTCCAGCAGAAACTCCGCCAGATAAGAACCGTCCTGGCCTGTGACACCTGTGATCAACGCTATTTTTTTACTCACGTGCTTCTCCACACAACTCTTTGTAAATACCAATGATTTCCTGGGCGTTTTTTTCCCATGAAAATCTGGATGAATTTTTTAAACCCTTAAGGATATACGACTCTCTAAGCAATTTATCTTCGAGTGATTCTATAGCACCTTTAATGGTCTCTGGCAAAACCTCAGCCAATAGTATTGCGGCATCAGCACATATCTCAGGCAAAGATGAGAACGCAGCGGCTACCACAGGGCAACCCGCCCTCATTGCCTCTAAAGCAGGTATACCAAACCCCTCATATAAAGAGGGGTAAACAAGGCAGAAAGCTTGATTATAAAGTTTATTCAATTGTTCATTAGTCAAATAGCTTTCATGCTTATATCTGCCCGGAATTAAGGCATCTAGCTGTGCCAATTCCTGTTGCTTAAACGCCCCCCCTCCCACACACACCAAACGATATTGGGGCAAATGTTCCAGAGAAGCCACTAAGCATGAGAAATTTTTATACCCAGAGCGCGCTCCTACAAACAGCACAAACGCTGTGGAAGGCTCATCTACGCAATTAAGGATTCTATAGTTAGGAGAAACCCCATTATAGATAACTCGAACATCTTTCCCTCGGGCCTCAGGTATGAATTCATACAAGTCATTCTTAGTGTTTTCAGATATGCATATGACAATATCACTATTTAAAATAGCACGACGCTTTTGAAAGGTATGTACTATGCGCCTAGCTCCGACCTCAAAATGCTCGTAGGTGAAGTCATGCACTGTAGTGACTGTCTTGATTTTTTTATTCTTAGGGAGTCTATAATAACTTGAGTGAAATATCTTTATATCTTCAGAGACAGGCTGATCCATATAGCGCTCTAAACGCCGTAGATAATAAGGGGATTTAGAGGCAACCTGCTGAAACTCAGGAATGCATGACACATCAAACATGTCATTCCCTCCATACGATAAAAATTTGAATTTCACATCATCCGAAATCAGGAATCCTATCAATTCCTTAAAACAAGCAGATATACCACCAGAGCGTTGAAGTGAAAACACAATGCCGTCTATGAGAATCAAATTACACCTTCTTAACTAGAAAAATAGCAAAAAATGAGGCCAACAAAACTGCTAAGACAAACTCAACACCACGAATGACAGGAACTGTAAACAAAGAGGCAACCGCATACAAAAATACAAAATAGAGTGAAATCAGGACCTTGCTATTATTGCGTTTAACCCCCGTATCAAAGAAAGCACTTAAAGCTCCTAAAAAGGCATATAACAGCAACACAAAATACCCAAAATCCAGATACCCATAAGAAGCGAAATATAATGCCGGATTCCAAAACCACTTATAATCTTGAAACTCAATACCCAATGAATCGTTTACGCCGGGCCAAACATATGTTAGAAAATGAAAAATTGTTTGAAAACCAAAAGTATAGTCATAATCGACTTGCAACAGTAATTGCAAATTTATAAGCCCTAGCTTCATATACATAAATACAAAATCAAAAACGCTATACCCCTGCATTCGACTCATGGAAAGTATATTTGCTATAACCAACAAAAAAAACAAAACAGAAACTTGCTTGAAAGTAAAACCTTTCCTAGCGCCATAATCAAAGTAACACAGCATCAGAGCCAATATAGTAATTCTATCCAGAGACAAGAAGGTCTTAAATACTACAAAAAAGAATGAAAAAAACAATAACCGTTTCATTTGCCTCATTGAGGCCTGATCTAAATTCAAATAGTTAACCGCTGCACATGCGAACAGAAAAACAGCTAACGGTGCGTTATTAAATATCTTAATATAACCCGGCAAACCTCCACTACGACTATCCAACAGATATGCATCTCTACCTTCAGCGCCAGCCTGACCAGTTAGCATGGAGGAAAAATAATCCATAATTGGCAGGGTTTGCTGAATCTGCCAGATCGAAGTAAAAACTCCAAGAACACTCAGCGACATCAAAACAACAAATACCGGACCTCTTAAAGTGTAGCATCTATTAACATAACTTTTTCGAGAAACCAAGAAGGTAAAAAAGTATCCAGCAAGAAAAAAAACAGTACACAAAACATGTAAAACAATAGCTTCACTTAATGAGAAATCAACACTTACAAGTCCGTTAGGATCATTGTAAAAATACGCATATAGAAAAGGAATATTTGTAAGCAAAAAAACAAACAAAAAAGTTTTATTGATTTTTATCACCCCCCTCTCCTCACTATCAACTCAAGGTGAATCGCCCCGGGTTTTCTAGACACTCTCCAGGCTCGCTGCGTAACGCTTTTCAAACTCTACCGGTGACAGCTGATTGTTGAAACTGTGGCGTCGTTTTGGGTTGTAAAACATCTCGATGTAATCGAACACATCATCCCGAGCATCCTGGCGTGTAGTGTAGATTTTACGCTTGATCCGTTCCCGCTTTAGCAACTGGAAAAAGCTCTCCGCCACAGCGTTGTCGTGGCAGTTACCTCGACGACTCATGCTGGCCACCAGGTTGTTAGCTTTCAAGAAGCTTCGCCAGTCCGAACTGCTGTACTGACTGCCTTGATCCGAGTGGATCATCACCTCTTGCTTCGGCTTACGTCTCCAAACCGCCATCAGCAGTGCATCAATGGCTACGTCGCTGGTCATCTGCGACTTCATTGACCAACCAA
>NZ_JYKY01000034.1 GCF_001042985.1 Pseudomonas lundensis | reverse complement strand
CTAGGCTCTGTACGTAAACTCAAGAAATACGATTTTCTGTAAAATACACCGCCATTAAAGCCAGGAGGCCAAGATGGCAAAGCGGTATGAACTCCCCGACGCAGCCTGGGATCTGGTTGCAGATATCTTCACCAAAAATCAGCGCACCGGGCGCCCTCGGGCCGATGATCGCCTGATGCTAAACGGTATTCTCTGGGTGCTTTGCTCTGGCGCAGCCTGGCGAGACATGCCCGAACGATTCGGCCCTTGGTCAACGATCTATCAACGGTTCCGGGGATGGCGTGATTGCGGAGCTTTTGATCAGATGCTCAAGCGTCTTCATATCCGATTGAATGAGCAGGGTTTGATTGACTTGGAAACATGGATGATCGACTCCACTGCCGTACGAGCAACCCGGGCCTCATCAGGTGCCGGGAAAAAAGGGGATTTGAAGAACCGCAAGACCACGCGCTCGGGCGCAGCCGGGGTGGCCTGACGACCAAGATTCACATGCTGTGCGACGCCAATGGTGTGCCTCTGCGTTTCCTGTTGTCAGGCGGACAAGCCAGCGATATAGCCTATGCCCAACCGCTACTCGATCAGGCTTGCATACCCAGCCTGCGCGGTCGCCCACGCAAGCGTTGCCGCTGGTTGCTGGCTGACAAGGGTTACGACGCTGAAGCGCTGCGCCAGTATTGTGATCGTTATCGCATGCAGCCAGTCATTCCGTTGCGAAGCATGAAGCGCAAAACCAAGCCAGGATTGCCTCGACTTTTTGATCGCCCCAAATATCGGCAGCGCAACATCATCGAACGCATGTTTGGCTGGCTGAAGGAGAACCGTCGCATCGTGACGCGCTTCGACAAGCTCGCAACAAGTTTTGCGGCGATGGTCTCATTGGCCTGCGCTATGCGGTGCTTGCGACAATACTTTACGTACAGAGCCTAGGTAACAGACGCAACATCAATTAATGGAGTTAAGACAATGTTGAAAAAAACCCTTACTGCTGCAATCACTGCTGCTGTTCTGTTGAGCGCTGGCGCTGCGATGGCGGCGCCTGATGCAAACTGGGCGTTCTCAAAAGAAGCCGTTGAAGTCCTCAAGACTAAAAATGGCTACATCACCATCAAGAAAATCGAACTGGAAAACCCGGCGACGGGTATCTGGAAAGCGGAAGGCGTGAAGAAAATCGATGGTGTGGAAGTAGAGGTCGAAACGACGTTTGACCATACAGGCAAAGTGATTTCCGAGAAAAAAGACTGATCCTCGGCGTCTGAATCGCCTTGAACGTCCGGCCCTTACCTAAGGGCCGGACGCTGCCGAGCGTGCTTTACACGCACAAAAAGCCCCCGTTCAACGGAGGCTTGTTTTGCAAAGGGTTGTGGTGTGCCGGGCTTAGCCGTTCGAACAGCCGTTACCCATGATGCGGTACTCAAGTATGTGACGCTGACCCTGATGGTCTTCGTAGATCATTTGCGCCGGGACCACTTCGCACACATCGGCAGTCGGGGTCACGCTGATAACTTTGGCAACGTCGAGATCGGTGGCGTAGGTGTAGTGTTCAACCACCGGTTGGGCCTGTGCAACGTGAACTTCATCTGCAGCGGCCAGTGTCGAAATACCCATCAAAGCAAGTGCGATCAAACGTTTCATTTATTCAAGACCTTAAAACAATCACGTGTCACTGACTTCAATTGCCGTGTCGGCGGGAGAAGTTGTTACGTCATGAGTGCTCAATGACGTAACACGAAGTACCGTGCCCTGTTTCAATGTTTCGGCTAGGGATGTACATAGAGTACCGAATCAAAACATTGATTAAAGTCAAAAGATCGCCAAGAAGTATTGTCGGATCGGTAACAATACGGTGTTTTTAACCGCCATAAAAAAGCCCTCTGCAAAGAGGGGGCCTGGGGTCGCATCCGTGCGGGCAACCGGAGGTACAGCGCACGGTTTTAGTGGGTGCTGCAGCCGTCGCCCATCACTTGGTACTCAACGGTATGACGTTGACCCTGATGGTCTTCGTAGGTCATCTGTGCCGGTACCACTTCACACACTTTCGGGATGGTCGACAAATGAATGACTTTGGCAATGTCCAGCTTCGACCCGTAGGAATAGTGCTCGACCGCCGGTTGCGAAGGGTGGGTTGTTTCACTGGCCATGGCAACTGTTGCCATGCCAGCCATCAATAAAGCAATTAACTGTTTCATTAAAGTGGCCTCTAAAGTAATCAAGGGGTAACACTGACTGACTTCATTTGCCAGGCGGGCGGGAAGAAGTTACGGCGCCCGTTGATTATTCAATAAGCCCGTACGAAGTACCGGTAAGACAGTTCATAAGTTGTGTATTACATGTCGCAAAGTTTACGCCGTTTAATCTTCTGAAAAAGCCCTGATGGCAAAAGGCTGTGTTACCGCATGGGTAACAATGTGGTGACGTCGATCACCTTTTCAAGGGCGCGTCATCAAGGCCTTGCTGGCATACTGCCGCGTCAGATTCTGGAGCCAGCCATCGTATGAATGTGGATTCCCCCCTCAGTGCCTGGGAGCAGGCCGTCGCACAACACGGCTTTGTTCACGACCCCGCGCAATGGCGCGCAATGGCGCGCGGTGCAAGCCTTGCAGCGTTGTCATGAGCAACTGAACCAGGGCGTGAAATCGGTCAAAGGGGTGTATTTGTGGGGCCCGGTTGGGCGTGGCAAAACCTGGTTGATGGATCAGTTCTATCAGAGCCTGCACGTGCCAGCCCGACGCCAGCATTTTCATCACTTCATGCAGTGGGTGCATCAGCGTCTGTTTCAGTTGATCGGGACCGCTGATCCGCTCAAGGCCTTGGCGCAAGGGCTGGCTCACGAAGTGCGGGTGCTGTGTTTTGATGAACTGTTCGTCAATGACATCGGCGACGCGATCATCCTCGGCCGTCTGTTTCAGGTGATGTTCGATGAAGGCGTGGTGTTGGTGTGCACCTCCAACCAGCCGCCCGAGCAGTTGTATGGCCACGGCTTCAACCGTGATCGTTTTGCGCCAGCAATTACCGCGATTCTCAAGCACATGGACGTGATTTCGGTCGACGGTGCGCAGGATCATCGCCTGCATCCGGGCATCGCCGAACAGCGTTATTGGGTGACACCCGCGGGGCCATCCAGCGTCATGGGGCCTTTATTCGAGCGCCTCACACAGGGGCAGACCCGCAGCCATCAGTCGAGGGTGGTCGGGCACCGTTCGCTCAACATCCGGGGCGCCAGTGACAACGTGCTGTGGTGCAGCTTTCATGAACTGTGCGAGCAACCGCTGGCTGCCACGGACTTCATGGACCTGTGCGACCGTTACAAGGTCCTGTTGCTCAGCGACGTCCCCTGCCTGAGTGCCGAGCAACGTGAAGGCAAGATTGCACGCGGCACTGAGGATGGGGCAGTGAAAGTTGAGGCAGGGGATCGGGAGCTGCCGCAGCTGTCCAAGTTCGACGACAGCGTGCGGCGTTTCATTGCGCTGATCGATGAATGCTATGACCGCAAAGTGCCGGTCTGCATTGAGGCGCAGGTGCCCATGGATCAGTTGTACACCCAGGGCTACCTGGCGTTTGCGTTCCGCCGCACCTTAAGCCGATTGCAGGAAATGCAGTTACAACGCTTCGGCCAGCCTCTGTAATTGCCGCCTTAAGGCCTCCGACGACATCAGTCCCACGTCGGGGCCACGCTTTTTGGGTCGGTCAGGCGGTGGCCGCGGTCCAGCGCTGCAATCTGCTGCATATCGTCTTCAGTCAGTTTCAATGCACACGCCTTGAGGTTGCTCTCAAGGTTCGCGCGTTGGGTGGACGACGGGATCACCGAATAGCCCAGTTGCATGGCCCACGCCAGCGTGACCTGCGCCGGGGTGGCGTTGTGCTGTTGAGCGATACGTTGGATCACCGGGTCTTTCAGCACTTCGCCGTACGCCAGGGTCATGTAGGACGTGATGTGAATGCCCTAGCTCTTGGCGAATTCGGCCACTTTGCGGTTCTGCAAGTACGGGTGCAGTTCGATCTGGTTGGTCGCAATGTGTTCGGCGCCGACGGCGTCAATCGCCTCTTTCATCAGTGCGATGGTGAAGTTGGACACACCGATTTCTTTGGTCAGCCCTTGCTTTTTGGCTTCCAGCAGTGCGCCCATGAACTCGGCAACCGGAACGGCGCCCTGAGGGGACGGCCAGTGAATCAGGGTCAGGTCCAAATGGTCGGTGCGCAGTTTCTTCAGGCTTTCTTTCAGGCTCGGGATCAGTCTGTCCTGGCTGAAGTTATCGACCCAAATCTTGCTGGTGATGTACAGCGAGTCACGCGCCACACCGCTGTCGGCAATGGCTTGGCCCACATCCGCTTCGTTTTCGTAGATCTGCGCGGTGTCCACTGCGCGGTAACCCAGTTCAAGGGCGTTTGTGACCGAGTCGATGACCACTTGGCCTTTAAGTCGAAAAGTACCGAGGCCGAAGGCTGGAACTGTCATGGATAACTCCTTGGAGGTTGTAAGAATGAGGCTGAGTATCCCTGTCCTTGCGGGTCTGAAAAACCCGTCCTGAGACAAAGCTCTCGTGAGTTCAGGTCATGAATCACTGAGTGCGCCCACGCGCAGGAGTTCCGGCTGCCGGATACGGGCTCACGGCCTAAATTTCGTCGGCGCACGCACGTTCTAGCTTGGATAACGCCTGCATTCAGGCTGGGACAGGTAGGGCAATGACGATTTCTCGACGAGGGTTCATCGCGGGTTTAGCGATCACCGGCGCAGCAGCGCCAGCAGCGTTCTATGGCCATCGCGAGTTGACCCGGGTGGACCAGCCGGTCACCCCCGGCGAGGCAACGGTCGACCTCGCGGACACCGCCGGGCAGCAACTGGCTGACCAACTGCGTGGCCTGTGGACGATCCGCTTCCACGGCCGCGATGCCGGGCTGGACGGCTTGCCGTCCGATGACCTCGAAATGTGGCTGGACATCGCGCCGCGTGGCCGAGGGGTACGTGGCTATCTGGACACGGCGCAGGTGTTGCACAGCCAGCAAACCCCGCGCTACCGCATTCTGGGCGACCTGGTTGAACCCGACGCCAAACACCTGCACTGGCGCCTGACGCGCAGCGATGCGCCTCATGGCGTGCCCGATTACGAGTTGAGTTTCAGCCTTGATGAGGTGTGGGGCATGTATGGCAACGCGGGCAGCGGCACGTTGAGTGGCCGGGTGCAGCGTCTGGATCGCCCGCTGGCATTGCCCGAGCAGGACAACCACGTTGTCGCGCTCAAACGCACCTTTCCTGAAGCCCGCGAGCGTATCGGCCTGAACCCGACCCTGCTGGCGTGGCTGGTGTCCCCGGAACACCGTTTGTTTCACCAGCTTTGGCATGCCTCACGCGACACCTGGCACGACTTGTCCGAGACCAAGCGCAATGCCTTGCGCGGCATCGGCTGGCAGCCCGGTCAGCGCGACAAGGAGCGCGACGCCCGCGGGCCACGCAAAGACCGCAATGGCTCGGGGGTGGATTTCTTTTTTATGCACCGGCACATGTTGCGCACGGCGCGTTCGATGCAGCATTTGCCCTCGTGGCCCGCGTTCCCGATGCCCCAGCCGGAGCTGGAGCGCGACCGCGCGGGGTTCGCCCGTTACTTTGACAACCACGACGGCAGCGCCTTGCCACCGACCTGGTTGGCGGAGGGTGATGAGTTCTACACCCAGTGGCTGAGTGACATCAAACAGCCTGAGACCTTTCACAGTAATTTTGAGGTGTGGGAGTCGCGCTACCGTGACCCGCGTTACCTGTCGACATTGACCCTCGGCCAGTTTGGTTCCGAGGTTGAGCTGGGGCTGCATGACTGGCTGCACATGCGTTGGGCATCAGTGCCGCGCGATCCCTCCAACGGCGCTCCGGTGCCCTGGGCGCGTGACCCGGCGGATTTTTCGGCGCGCTGGTACGTGCCTGAAAACGACTTTCTGGGCGATCCGTTTTCGTCCCACGTCAACCCCGTGTTCTGGTGCTTTCACGGCTGGATCGATGATCGCCTTGAAGACTGGTTTCGCGCCCACGAACGCTTTCACCCTGGCGAACTGACGCGTAGGGAGGTCAACGGTGTGCCGTGGTTCGCACCGGGTCGCTGGGTCGAAGTCGACGACCCGTGGTTGGGGCCGCTCACCCACGGGTGCAGCACCACGCCGGGGCTGGCGTCGGGCAAAACCGTGGAAATGGACCCTGAAACCATGAAACTGGCGTTACGCATTACCTTTGGGAATGAAAAGACCCTGGACAGCTTGTTCCGAAAAATTCCGCGCCGCCCCTGGTATGCGCGGCATCTGGTGACCAAGGCCCCGCACCGCGAGTGACCCTGAAGGCGGGCGTAACGGGTGGGGGGCCGTGACGGTTACACGTCATGAACTCAACGGCCAAGATGGCCTTTCATTTTTTCACACAAGTCGGGTTGAGTTTCAGGAGGGCCAGGTCTTGGCAAGGCCGTTGCCCGATCAGGTACACATCGCTCAGGTAGCTGGTCAGGCAGGGCGCAGACACGAAGCGTCCTGCCGTTTGCGAGTAGATATCCACATCGAGATACGGACGAAACGTTTCAACGGTGTATTGGTTGCCCGACCGTTTGCGGGTGGCGCAATAAAAGTATTCCCCCTGGGTATGCAGCGCGGAGGCGCCATAGGTATCTGGTTGGTTGGACACATGTATCGGGTATTGCTCATCGATCAGTTGAAAGGTCACCAGTTGCCCGGCGGCGCTTCGGGTAGAAACGAAGGGCATGTCTCTATGGATACACAGTGAAGGGCTTTCAACGACGCTTTTGTGGTCTTCGCGTACGTGGGGTTGCCAGCCGGAAGGCTCCAGCACCTTGTAATACAGCGCGCGGCTGTCTGCCCCGCGTAAGGCGAGATAAAGATTGACACCATTACCCACTGCCGAAGGAGCATCAGACGTTAACACCTGGGGGACGGTTTCGACGGGCGACCACTGAGTGCCGGAGAACGTGATAAACCGTATGGATTGATCAGGTGCGGTATAAAAACAATACAAGTGATCTGCATACACGGTGACGGAAGGTCGAAGCTGGCGGATCCGTGTGGTCGGCAATTCAGAGATGTGCTGGATAATCATCTGATTTGCTGAGTTTTTGAACAGCACGGTAAAACCCAGCGTAAACACTCCCGGTGCTTTTTGCAGGGCGTAAAAAATATATAACTTGCCTTTGAATTCAACCGCTGAGGCGCCGGTGGACATGCCGGTGCCTTCAATCAATAAATGAAGATCCCATGTTTCGCAGGGCATACTTTTCTGCGGATCTTGAGGCAAGACTTGACGTGTGGGTCGAAGGGCGGAATGGTCGGGTTCAGTACTCAAGAGCGCACCTTTAATGTTGATAAGTTAATGGTTATTTAATGCACTCAGGGTTGAAGATCGAAATGCCCAGATCATCACAGGGGCGCTTTCCAATTAAATACAGGTCACTGTGGTAGTTCACCAGGCACGGTGGGGAGGTGTAGGCGCCCGCGGTCTGGTAGTAGTCGTTTAATTCAGTGGGGGAGCGAACGAGTTCAGTGGTGTAGTGGTTGTTTGAGTGTTTGAGTGAGGCGTCAACCAGGAACCTGTCCCATCCGGCAACGGCGGGGGCCTCATATATATCGTTCAGTGCTGACGTCAAGACGGGTGCCCAACCGCTCTCATGGAAGTTGAACAGGTACAGACGTTCATCCAGTCCTTTGACGGCGACGGTGGGCAGGCCGCCCGCGATGCAGAGGGAAGGGCTGCCATTGAATTTTATGTGAGGGTCGCGCTGATGCGGCTGCCAGCCTGAAGGTTCAAGCACCTTGTGATAAAAGTCACCGCCCTCTGTACCTCGCAGTACCAAAAACAGTTGTTCGCCCAACGCTGCCACAGAGGGGGCGTCGCTGGTCAGGACGTTGGGCACCTGTTGCGCGTTTTCCCAGAAAGCGCCTGAGCCCACACTGAAGCTAATACCGCCGCTGGTATCTCTGTAAAAACAGAACAACCTGTTTTGATACACCGTGACCGCAGGACGATAACCCCCTAGAGGTCGGTATTGAATACCCGGCTCAGTGGGCAATTCATGCAGGCCCTCTAAAACAAGTTGGATGTTTGGATGTTTGGATGTTTGGACACGATGGCATAGCCAATTATTCCGTCTTGCGCACTACTGCCTTTGTTATAGAAGGCATATAACTTGCCCTGATGTTCGACGGCCGAAACACCGCTGTTAATACCTGTGCCTTCTATAGGAAGAACCAGTTGCCAAGCCTGGCAGGGGAGAGTGTCCTGGGGCTGCGTGTCCGAAAGTAGGTTGAACCTGTTATCGCTGGAATGTGTGTTCAAGCGTCACTCCTTCTGCACGGTAAAGTGCAAGTGGATAAAGAAAATAATTAAATACGGCCTGAGCCGAGTACTCGCCGTCGCATCAATGTTGAGGCGAGTCAGTTCAGCCACAACGCGTGCTCATTCGCATGCTTAATGTGGGGTGATGAATGTTAAATGCCGTTGTTGTTAACGGCATGTCGACATTCTAAGGCGGGGCGGGGGCGTTGAAGGGGTAGATATATAGGGTGACGTTTACGGCGTTATGGGCACAGCAGCGCCGCACTGAAGGTGGCTTTGGCCGTTACCGCGCGTGCCATCCCCCGCCCAGTGCTTTATACAACGCGATGCTGGCTTGCAGGCGCGCCAGGCGCAGTTGCACGTGCTGGTCTTGCGCCTGGTACAGCGTGCGTTGGGTGTCCAGCACCGTCAGTAACACCTCTGCTCCGGCGGCATAACGGTGTTGGGCAATGTCGAACGCCTGTTGCGCCTGCTTGAGTTCTTCGTCTTGCCACTGCCGCTGGCGGTCCAGCCCGTTGGCACTGTTCAGGGCTTTCTCGACGTCGGCAAAGGCGCTGATGATGCTGGCACGGTAGGTGTGCAGCAGTTCCTGCTGGCGGGCGATGGCTTTGTCACGTTCGGCGCTCAAGCGGCCATTGTTGAAGATGGGCGCCGCCAGCCCTGCCGTCAGGTTGTAGAACGGGCTGCGCAGCACGTCGCTCAAGCGGTCGGCGCCCGAGCCCAGGCTGGCGCCCAAGGTCAGGCTGGGCAGCATGGCGGCCCGTGCGACGGTGATGTCGGCGTGTGCCGCCGCCAGTTTGGCTTCGGCGCTGGCGATGTCCGGGCGGCGGCTCAGCAATTGGCTGGGCACGCCGCTGCCAATGCTTGGCCAGTGCAGGCGCGCGAAAGGCGTCGCCCCCAGTTGCAGCTGTTGCACGGGCTTACCCAGCAAAACGGCCAGGCTGATGCGCGCCTCTCGGGCTTGCTGTTCCACGAGCGGCACGTGCCGTTGTTGGCTGGCCACCAGGCTGGTTTGCTGGGCGAGTTCCAGTGCCGTGGCCGAGCCCGCGTCATGGCGCGTTTGCACCACCTTGAGCACCCGTTGAGCGTTGGCGAGGTTGAGGCGGGCGATACGCAGTTGCTCATCAAAGGCCAGGGTCTGCACGTAACGGTTGGCGACGCTGCTGAGCAAGGTCAGCTCCACGGTGGCGCGATCAAACTCGCTGGCCCGCAGCGCCTGAACCGCACTGTCTCGGGCAGCGGCCTTGCCCCCCCAGAAATCCACTTCATAGCTGGCGGTCAGGTTGGCATCAAAGTAGTCCACGGCCTTGTTGTCATCGGTGGCATCCAGTTGGCTGTAGCCGTTGCCGCGCAGGAGTTTTTCCCGGTTGCCGCTGCCACCGAACTTAACCTCGGGCAGCAGCGGCGCACCGGCAATCACGGCGCCGGCTTGCGCTTGCTGCACGCGGGCGACGGCCGCCGCAAGGTCGTAACTGCCCGCCTGAGCTTGGGCAATCAGGCGATTCAACTCAGGGCTGCCAAACTGTTGCCACCATGGTTGGTTGACGGCCAGGGAGGCGCGCTCTTGGGCAAACTGCCAGCTCGGCGGCGGGACAACGGCCGTCGCGTCAGGCGCAACGTTCTGGCTGCAAGCCCCCAGCAACAGGCACACGGACAACAGGCTCAAGGACGGCTTTATCAATTGTTTATTCACTGGTCAGGGCCGTGACCGGGTCGAGCCGGGCAGCTTTGCGGGCCGGCATAAAGCCGAAAATGACGCCGGTCACCAGGGCGCAGCCAAAGGCGCCGAGGACGGCCATCCACGAGAACGCCACGGCTACGTCGCACAGGTACAACACGGCGCCGACGATGAAAGCCAGGCCGATGCCAGCCGCGCCCCCCACCACCGAGAGCATCAGCGCTTCGGTGAGGAATTGGCGCAGGATGTCGCGTTGGCGCGCCCCGGTGGCCATGCGAATACCGATTTCACGGGTGCGCTCACGCACCGTCATCAGCATGATGTTCATCACCCCGATGCCGCCCACCAGCAATGAGATGGCAGCAATCGAGCCGAGCATCAACGACAGGGTGTTGCGGGTCTTGGCCTCGGCTTGAATCATCGCGGCGTTGTTGGTGATTTCGAAATCGCGATGGCCGTTATGCAGCCTGAGCATCAAGTGCTCGATGGCTTTTTCGGTCTGATTGACCTTGCTCGCGTCGGCCGCGGCGATCACCACGTATTCCGGGTTGTGGGTGCCAAACAGGCGGACACTGGCGGCGGAATAGGGCACCACGATGCGCGTGTCGCTGTCCGAGTCCCCGGAGCTGGCGCCTTTTTCGGCCAGAATTCCCACCACGCGAAACGGTACATTCTCCAGCAGAATGTAGCGCCCGATCGGGTCGGACACGTCCTTGAGTACCTTTTCCCGCACTTTCTTGCCGATCACGGCCACGGCGGCCGCGGCGTCTTCGTCGGCCTGGGTGAAGAAACTGCCTTGCACCACCGGCCAGTTGAAGATGGCCGGGAAATCGATGCCGTTGCCCCCGGTGTACATCGTGTGATCGACGTTGCCATAGCGCACGCCAATCTCGGCGCCGTTGATCGGCATGATCATCTTCACCTGCGGCAGCGTGGACAGCGCGGCCACGTCATTGAGCGTGATAATTCCCAGCGGTGCCCGAGGCCGGGGCGACATGCCGCTGAGGTAGATGATATTGGAGCCGAACGCGCCCATTTCGGCCATCACTTGCCGCTTGCTGCCTTCACCCACGGCCAGCATCACCACCACCGACGCCACGCCAATCACGATACCGAGCAAGGTCAGGGCGGTGCGAAAGCGATTGATCCACATCACCCGCCAGGCTGCATGAACGGCGTCCACCAGCTCGCCTTTCCAGGCACCGCGCGCTTCGCTGCCCTGGTTGAGGCGTTGGCGCAGGTCGATGGCTTGCAAGGCGTTCGGGTTGTCAGAGACGGGGCGCGCGCCATTGGCGCTGTCGCTGATGACCTCGCCATCGCGCACTTCGATGATGCGGTTGGCCCGTGCCGCGACATCGCGGTCGTGGGTAATCAGGATCACCACATGGCCCTGGCTGGCCAGTTCATCGAGCAACGTCATGACCTCGGCGCCACTGTGGCTGTCGAGGGCACCGGTGGGTTCGTCGGCGAGGATGATGTGCCCGCCGTTCATCAAGGCGCGGGCGATGGACACCCGTTGTTGCTGGCCGCCGGACAGTTGATGCGGGCGGTTGCCGGTGCGTTCGGCCAGGCCCAGGCGCGTCAGCAGGGCAGCGGCGCGGGCATGGCGTTCGGCGGCAGGCATGCCGGCATAAATGGCAGGCATTTCGACGTTTTCCTGGGCCGAGGCAGAGGGAATCAGGTGGTAGCCCTGAAACACAAAGCCGAAGGCTTCGCGGCGCAGCCACGCCAGCTCGTCGGTGTCGAGGCTGGCCACGTCTTCGCCGGCGAACAGGTAGCGCCCGGACGTCGGGCGGTCGAGGCAGCCGAGGATGTTCATCAGCGTCGACTTGCCGGAACCCGAGGCGCCGACAATGGCCACGAATTCACCCGCATGGATCGACAGGCTGACGCCTTTGAGCACCTGCACCTGCGGGGTGTCGACACCGCCGTACACCTTGCGGATGTCATGCAGTTCAATCAGGGGCGTGGGCATTTAACCTCCGTTGCCGGGAGCGGGGCCGATCAGCAGGTGATCGCCTTCGTTGAGCCCTTCAAGGATTTCGACGCGCAAGCGGTCGCTGATACCGGTACGGATCTGGCGGGTTTCGATGTCACCGTTTTTGGCCACCACCCGCGCGGTCTGGCGATCGCTGTCGGTGCTGCCTTGCAGCGCCACGACCGGCGCCAGCAGGACATCGCGCGCCTGATTGGCGACGAAGAACACTTGGGTCGTCATTTCAGGCATCAACGCCTGGTCGGTGTTGTCGACATCGAGCAGCACGGTGTACAGCACCACCCGCGCGCTGCCGCTTTTGCCTGAGCTGGCGGGGCTGCCGCCGCCCTGACTGGCCTCGTTCAGGGGCTTGGGCGGCACGGGCAGGATTTGCCGCACGGTGCTGGCCCAGCGCCGGTTGCCGCCGCTCAAGGTTGTGAAATACGCCTGCATGCCCGGTTTGACGTGGCCGATGTCGGCTTCCGAGACCTCGGCCCAGACCGTCATGGGCGACAGGTTGGCGATCCGCAGGATCAAGGGCGTTTGCTGCTGGGCGTTGAGGGTTTGCCCTTCGCGGGCGTCGATGGCCACCACCGTACCCGACATGGGCGCGAAGATGCGCGTATAGCCCAGTTCGGCTTCGTCGCTGCGCAAGCTGGCCCGGGCCTGACGGATCTGTGCCTGGAACATGTCGATGCGCGCCTGGGTGGTGCGCACCTCAGCCCGGGCACTTTGGATGTCTTCTTCGCGGGTGGCGCCGCCCTGGGCGAGGCGCTGCTGGCGCTGGTATTTCTGTTGCGCCAGATCGTGCAGGGCGCGCTGCTCTTGCAACTGGGCCTTGAGGTTTTCAATGGCGAAGCGGCTGGCGTCGAGCTTTGCAGTTTGCGTCGACGGATCAATCTCGACCAGCGGCTGGCCTTGCGTGACCTCGGCACCGACGTCGACGTGGATCTTGCGGATCTGCCCGGACGCCTGGGCGCCGACGTCGACGTACTGACGCGGTTGCAGCGTGCCGAGTGCCGTCACACTGCTTTCGATGTTGCCGCGTGTCACGGGCACCGTGTCATACGCTTCGCGACCGGGTGTCAGAAAAGGCCAGGCAACCAAGGCACCAACCAGCAGTGAAGAAAGTACGATCAGCAACGCGCGGCGGGTCTGTCGGGGGCGTTTCATGCAGGGTTCCGGCCAATGGGATTCGGCCCGTCGTCAGGTTATCGAGCTGAAATGCCCTACAGCTAACGCTGTCGCGAGATGACAGTTACGGGGAGCTGTTGAGTAGACGTAGGCGTGAGCCATGAATTTAAGGCTGTTCGGAATGGGCTGTTACTGAATATTTCCTGTTTGTTTCTACAGTCGGACTTTAAATCTATATGAGAATTACTATAAATTACGTCCCCTAAAGTGCCATCATCATGCCGCCATCTGATTCGGCCCTGTTTCAGCGCTCATGGAAAGTTACCGCACCCGTTGCGGTCAGGAGTCACGTTGGAAAACTACTACCGCGAGCTGGTCAGCTTTTTGAGCGCCAGACTGGGCAATGCACAGGCCGCCGAAGATGTGGTGCATGACGCCTATGTACGCGTACTGGAGCGTTCCAGCGATGAGCCGATTGAGCAGCCGCGGGCCTTTTTGTACCGCACGGCCCTGAATCTGGTGATTGACGGTCATCGCCGCAACACGCTGCGCCAGATCGAGCCACTGGAGGCCCTGGACGCCGACGAACGCTTTTACAGCCCATCCCCGCAGGCCACCCTGGCGCAGGGGCAGCGTCTGGAAATGGTGCAGCGCGCGCTCAATGAGTTGCCGACGGTGTGCCGCGACTGTTTCTTGCTGCGCAAGCTCGAAGGGCTGTCCCACCTGGAAATTGCCGAACGCCTCGGTGTGTCCCGCAGTGTGGTCGAGAAGCACATCGTGAACGCCATGAAGCATTGCCGAATTCGGATTCGGCAGTGGGACCACGCTTAAATTTTATTTCTGTAGCCTCGTTCCTACTCAACAGACGACCTGCTGCGCTGCCACAGCGCAATCGGGTCATGGGCTTTTTCTTCCCTCTGTTGAGGGGCAATCCAGAGGACACTGGAAATGACACAGGCAATCGCTTCGGCCGTCGTTCATGATCTGATCGGCATCGGTTTCGGGCCTTCCAATCTGGCCCTGGCCATCGCTCTGGAAGAACGCGGGCAGGTGCAAGGCCCGTTGGACGTGCTGTTTTTGGACAAGCAGGCGGACTACCGCTGGCACGGCAATACGCTGGTCACCCAGAGTGAGCTGCAGATTTCCTTCCTCAAGGATCTGGTGACATTGCGCAACCCGACCAGCCCGTATTCTTTCGTCAATTACCTCAAAGCCCACGGGCGCCTGGTGGATTTCATCAACCTGGGCACCTTTTATCCGTGCCGCATGGAGTTCAATGACTACCTGCGCTGGGTCGCGTCGCACTTTGAAGCACAAAGCCGCTACGGCGAAGAAGTGCTGGCCATCGAGCCGGTGTTGCATCAGCAACAGGTCGAAGCGCTGCGCGTGATTTCCCGCGATGCCCACGGCCAGCAGCACGTGCGCACCACGCGTTCGGTGGTGGTCAGCGCGGGCGGTACACCGCGCATTCCAGAGGCGTTCAAGGCACTCAAAGATGACAGCCGCGTGTTCCACCACTCGCAGTACCTGGCGCGGATGGCTTCGCAGCCTTGCGTGAGCGGCCAGCCCATGCGTATCGCAATCATTGGCGGTGGCCAGAGTGCCGCCGAAGCCTTCATTGATTTAAATGACAGCTTCCCGTCGGCCCAGGTGGATTTGATCCTGCGCGGCTCGGCCCTCAAACCGGCCGATGACAGCCCGTTCGTCAATGAAGTGTTTTCGCCGGAGTTCACCGATCTGGTGTACCAGCAGAACACCGCCGAGCGCGAGCGCCTGATTACCGAGTACCAGAGCACCAACTACTCGGTGGTCGACATCGACCTGATCGAGCGTATTTACGGGATTTTCTACCGTCAGAAAGTCTCGGGCATTGCCCGTCACGCGTTCCGCAGCCTGACCGGCATTGAAAGCGCCGTGGCTGACGAGCAGGGCATCACCCTGGCGCTGCGTAATTCCGCCAACGGTGAGGTCAGCACGCAGGCTTACGATGCAGTGATTCTGGCCACGGGCTATGAGCGGCACATGCACCGTCACCTGCTGGCCCCGCTGGCTGAATACTTGGGCGAGTTTGAAGTGGACCGCGATTATCGAATCGTCACCGACGAGCGATGCAAAGCAGGGATCTACATGCAAGGCTTCTGTCAGGCCAGCCATGGTTTGAGCGATACCTTGTTGTCGGTTCTTCCGATTCGTGCCGAGGAAATTTCAGCATCTTTGTATGGTTACGAGAAAGATCGTACAAAGAGCGGCGTCAGCGCTGAGCAAATGCTGGCCGCCGCCGTCTGAACCTGCCCCTACTTAAGGCCCTGTCGCAGCGCTCTATTCCATGCCTTGGCCATTGCCTCCCTCCAGTCGCTCACGTTTTTTGAGTGGGTGACTGGTCATTTCTGAACCCGTGCTGAAGAACTGTTTGATTCGTCAACGGGACGTGTTTTCACGGTTTACTCTGCAAAAGGTCGGACGTAAGCTGCCGGCGTTTTCATCAATAGCGGAGTCCCTCAGTGGGTACCAGTTCGAGTGACAGTAGTCGGCCGGTCTTCAAGACTGGCACATACTCGGCAAGTTAACGCGCAGCTTCCCCTGCCGTTTCTTGCTGAACAGCGAGAAATGGCGCCTGGAACCGGTCCCCTGTGACCTGATCCGACAAGCCCTCTCTTCGACACTTAAACCTGTGTGACCAACGCCTTTTGCCAGGCCGGTTACCTCAGGAAGCAGGCTCATGCCCCGCGTTTGCGGCGTAGCGCCTGTGCTCGCCTGGACCTGCCGTGGAATCCCGCTGACGTTGTCTGTCAGAGGACTCACCATGGGTAACACATTTATGCCAATCCGCCGTCGCCATCATCGACCTGCCTTGCCGGGCCGTGTGCGATTGCCCCGTTAAACGCAGGTATTTGACCTGCTCGCGAGTACTCACACCATGAATGACGGTTCGAGATTAAGGCCGCCTGCGTAAGCCCCGATGAGGGTGAGCGCAGGCGGCGCAGGAGTAGCACGATGAAACTCACCCTTAAAGAATTTTTCGCAGGCTTTCTGCGGACCCGGCACATCGCACGGCATTTTCGGCGTCTGGCCGTGCTCGACAGCGTGACCCACACCACCGTCAGCCGCGAAGTGCCGCCCACCCTGGCGCAAACCCTGGTAGCCGCGGCCCACAGTGACAGTGCTGAGCTGATCGACCGGCTCGGCACCCACACTGACGGGCTGAGCGAAGCTGAAGCGCAGGCCTTGCGCCAACAGCACGGGCTTAACGAGGTCGAGCACGAACAACCGCTCAGCCGTTGGGTTCACCTGTGGCACTGCTATAAAAACCCCTTCAACTTGTTGCTGACCTTGCTGGCGGGCGTGTCGCTGGCCACCGATGACGTCCAGGCCGCGGTGGTGATTGGCACCATGGTGGTGTTGTCCACAGTGTTGCGCTTCTGGCAAGAGGCCAAGTCCAACAAGGCCGCGGATGCGCTCAAGGCCATGGTCAGCAACACCGCCACGGTGATGCGCCGTGACTTCAGTGCCGATGCGGCGCCGGTGTTTGGCAAATTTTATGGGGCGTCGTTGCACATCAAGGGCGCGCAACGCATCGAGTTGCCGATCAAGCAACTGGTGCCGGGCGACCTGATCGTGTTGTCGGCCGGGGACATGATTCCGGCAGATTGCCGCGTGCTCAGTGCCAAGGACCTGTTCGTCAGCCAGGCAGCCATGACGGGCGAATCCATGCCCGTGGAAAAATTCCCGCACCAGGCAGACCGCGATACCCGCAACCCGCTGGAGCTGGACAACATCGTGTACATGGGCACCAACGTGGTGTCCGGGGCGGCAACCGCCGTGGTGCTGACCACCGGCAATGCCACGTATTTTGGGGCATTGGCCCAGCGCGTCGGGGCCACCGACCGTGGCCCGACGTCGTTCCAGACCGGTGTCAATAAAGTCAGCTGGTTGCTGATCCGTTTTATGTTCGTGATGGCGCCGCTGGTGCTGTTCATCAACGGTTTCACCAAAGGCGATTGGCCCGAAGCCCTGCTGTTTGCACTCTCGGTGGCCGTGGGCCTGACGCCTGAAATGCTGCCCATGATCGTGACCTCGACCCTGGCCAAGGGCGCGGTGTTTCTGTCGCGCAAAAAGGTCATCGTCAAACGGCTGGATGCGATCCAGAACTTTGGTGCGATGGATGTACTGTGCACCGATAAAACCGGGACCCTGACCCAGGACAAAATCTTTCTCGCCCGCCACGTGGATATCTGGGGGCAAGAGTCCGACGACGTGCTGGAAATGGCCTACCTCAATAGCTATCACCAGACCGGCTTGAAGAACCTGCTGGACGTCGCGGTGCTGGAGCATGTTGAGGTGCACCGCGAGCTAAACGTGGGCACGGCCTATCGCAAGGTCGACGAAATTCCTTTCGACTTTAACCGGCGGCGCATGTCGGTGGTGGTGGCCGAGCACGACCGGCCGCACGTGCTGATTTGCAAAGGCGCTGTCGAAGAAGTCCTGTCCGTGTGTCAGTACGTTCGCCACGGCGATGCGCAAGAAGTACTGACCGATGAACTGCTGGCCCGCATTCGCAGCGTCACGGCAGCGTTCAACGAAGAAGACCTGCGGGTGGTGGGCGTCGCCGCACGTTCCATGCCGCGCGGGCGCGACACCTACACCCTGGCGGATGAGCAAGGCCTGACCCTGATCGGCTACGTGGCGTTCCTGGATCCACCCAAAGAGAGCACGGCGCCCGCGCTCAAGGCACTGGCTGAACACGGCGTGGCGGTTAAAGTGCTGACCGGTGACAACGAGTTGGTGACGGCGAAAATTTGCCGGGAAGTGGGGCTGGACCAGCAGGGTTTGTTGCTGGGCAATGACATTGAGCGCATGAGCGATGCCGAACTGGCGGTGGCTGTGGAAACCACCAATGTGTTTGCCAAGCTCACGCCCACCCACAAGGAGCGCATCGTGCGCTTGCTCAAAGCCAATGGCCATGTGGTCGGTTTTATGGGCGACGGGATCAATGACGCCCCGGCATTGCGCACCGCCGACATCGGGATTTCGGTCGACAGCGCCGTGGACATTGCCAAGGAAGCGGCTGACATCATCCTGCTGGAAAAGAGCCTGATGGTGCTGGAGGAGGGCGTGCTGGAAGGGCGTCGCACCTTCGCCAACATGCTCAAGTACATCAAAATGACGGCCAGCTCCAACTTCGGCAATGTGTTCTCGGTGTTGGTGGCGAGCGCCTTTATCCCGTTCTTGCCGATGCTGCCGATGCACCTGCTGGTACAAAACCTGCTCTACGATGTGTCGCAGATTGCAATCCCGTTCGATAACGTCGATGACGACATGTTGAAAAAGCCCCAGCGCTGGCAGCCCGCCGACGTGGGACGTTTCATGTTGTTCTTCGGACCGATCAGCTCGATCTTCGACATCCTGACGTTTTGCCTGATGTGGTACGTGTTTCAGGCCAATACGCCCGAGCATCAGACGCTGTTCCAGTCGGGCTGGTTTGTGGTTGGCCTGCTGACTCAGACCCTGATCGTGCACATGATCCGCACGCCGAAGATTCCATTCCTGCAAAGCCGCGCCGCCATGCCGCTGCTGGTCATGACGGGGGTGATCATGGCGATCGGGATTTTCCTGCCGATGGGGCCATTGGCCAGCTACTTTAAACTGGAGGCGCTGCCACCGCTGTACTTCGTGTTCTTGCCCGTGATCCTGCTGGCGTACATGGGGCTGACCCAAGCGGTGAAAGGGTTCTACATCCGCAAGTTCGGCTGGCAGTAACGCCAGCGCTTACCCATCGCCGCCTGGCCGGGCGGCGATGCCACACAGCGATTGAGTCAGGGATGAAACCATGCAAGCACTCAACAACATCAACCTCTCGTCACTGATCGACACCTTGGTCAGCCTCAGCGCGGCGTTCGTCCTGGGCGGGTTGATCGGTTTCGAGCGTCAATTCCGTCAACGCACCGCCGGCTTGCGCACCAACGTGCTAGTGGCGGTGGGCGCGGCCATTTTTGTCGACATGGCCAACCGCCTGGGCGGGGCTGAAGGCGCCGTGCGGGTGGTGGCCTATGTGGTTTCCGGCATCGGCTTTTTAGGGGCCGGGGTCATCATGCGGGAAGAAGGCAATGTGCGCGGACTTAACACTGCCGCCACGCTCTGGGCGTCTGCCGCCGTGGGCGCGTGTGCGGGGGCCGACCTGATTCTCGAAGCGCTGCTGGGCACATTGTTCGTACTCGCGGCCAACACCCTGTTGCGCCCGATCGTGAACAACATCAACCGCCAGCCGTTGGACGTGATTTCGTCCGAAGTCACTTACATGGTCTATGTGATTGCGCGACGTCATCAACAAAAGGCTGTGCTCGCCTTGCTGGAAGCCGAGCTTGAGCGCAGCAATTACCCGGCGCGGGATCTGGATCTGCATGCGTTTGGCCAGGACGAAGTCGAGATTGAATGCACGCTGGTTGCCACTTCCGTGGACGGCGACGAGCTGGATGCACTGGTCGCGCGAATTTCCACATCAACGTTGGTGGTCCAGGCGTTTTGGAGCCCGAGTACCACGGAGTAACTTCGGGATAACGGAAAGCATCTTTAAGGGAATTCTTACAACAAGAGTCACCAGCGCCCTTCCTCGCGATGGTTTTTTTTTGGCCATTATCCGCAGCTTGATTTGAAATCGGTTTTAACCCGGCAGCGTTTTTTTTGAGCCTGATGAAAGAAGTTTGTAGGATTTTTCCTATACTTCATTTAGGTCTCAATAACTCTGTCTTTTTGGGTTGAAATTAAATCGTGTCTATTCAAAACGGTGATTTTCGCTCGGTGTACACCGGCATTGATACTACGGGCTGGGGTGCATATGCATAAGATTTTGATTGTTGATGATCATCCGTTAATCCGTTCTGCCGTGAGCGCCATCTTGAGCAATCACGGCTATCACGTCGTGGGGGAAACCGATAGCGGGGTGGACGCTGTTCAAATGGCCCGCGAGCATCATGTCGATCTGATTATTCTTGATCTGAGCCTGCCAGGGCTCGATGGCCTTGAAGTCATCAGGCGCATAAAAACCTCGGGCCTTACGAGCCGTATTCTGGTGCTGACCTCCCATTCGCCCCTGCATTATTCACAGCGTTGCATGAAAGCCGGTGCGACCGGGTTTATCACCAAAACCAAAGGCCTTTCCGAAGTTCTGCAAGCGGTAAAAGTCGTGCTTGACGGGTACACCTTTTTTCCCAACTTGAGTGATAGCTCGGTGCGTAGCAGCGATTGCGCCGTGAGTGAGCAGGAGTTGATCGAGCGTTTATCTGGCCGTGAACTGAGCATTCTGAAACAACTGGCACTGGGTAAAACCAACAAGAAAATTGCTGAAGACATGTTGCTCAGCAGTAAAACCATCAGTACGTACAAAGCCCGTCTGATTGAAAAGCTGAACATGAGGTCGGTGGTGTACTTGGCAGAGTTTGCCAAACGTAATGACCTGATCTAAATGAACGCGCTCATCCTCCGGGCGTGGGCTGGCATGGTGGTGCTCGTATTCGGGTGGCCACAAGCCTTTGCTGACCCCTCAGTGCAAACCTTGCAGCTGTTGGGACGCTCGAATGTCGAAGAGTACAACGTGGCACTTGAGGCCGCCGATGAGCACTGGCTTGAGCAAAAGGGTGTCTTGCGATTAGGGGTGTCTGCCCCCGACAACATGCCTTTCGAGCTGGTCGAAGATGAGCAGTACCTTGAAGGCATCACGGCGGACTATGCGCAACTCCTCTCGCAGTTGCTGCACATCGCGATCGAGGTCAGGCGCTACCCTTCAAGGCCCCTTGCCGTGCAAGCCCTCAAGCAAGGTGAAGTCGACCTGCTGGGCAGCGCCAACGACTTTGAGGCCCAGGACAGGGCGCTCAAGTTGACCCAGGCCTACGCCGAAGACGCGCCGACGCTGGTGACGCGTACGGCGCGAACAGGCCATTTGCCTGCCGATCTGGCTGGCCTGCGGGTGGCGCTGCTGGATCATTATTTACAGCCGCAAAAAGTCCAGGCGTTTTACCCCAAGGCCATCCTGCAACTGTACCCGTCCACCCTGACCGCGATCGGCGCGGTGGCCTTCGGCCAGGCAGACGTCTACCTAGGCGATTTCATCGGCGCCAATTACCTGATCAACAGAAATTACTTGAACAATGTGCAGTTGGCTGACTTCTCGCGCATGGAAGTCACCCCGTTTGCCTTCGCCCTTGAACGGGATAACACCAGGCTGTTGGATATTGTGAACGCCGCTCTGTCGGCCATTCCGCCCAGTGAACGCATGACGATCCTGCGTCGCTGGAGTTCGGAAGGGCCGCAGGTAAGCGGTCATTGGCGATTAAACCTCAGCAGTAACGAACAGCGCTGGTTGAATGAACACCCGCGATTGAAAGTGGCCATCAATGACCATTACCTGCCGCTGTCATTTATTGATGAGCAGGGCGCCTTCAAAGGCGTGAGCGCGGATGTGTTGCTCAATATCAGTGCTCGAACCGGGTTGGTGTTCGAGCCGGTGACGGGGAATTCTGTCGAGGAGTTGATCGCGCTGGTGACCACGGGCGAAGCCGACTTGATGGGCGCTTTCACGCCCAGCAACGCCCGTGAAGGGCAATTGCGCTTTTCCCGGCCTTATCTCACCACGCCCTTTGTGCTTGTCACGCGGGTCGCGCCGGGCAGCCCGACCACCCTGGACCAGATGGCGGGCCAGCGGGTGGCCATGGTGCGGGGCACTGTGCTGCGTGAGTTTGTGCTGCATCACTACCCGCAGGTGCAGGTGCTTGAGGTGGAAAATGCCTGGGAAGCCATGAACAAGGTGGCCCAAGGTGAGGCGGCAGCGGCGGTCAATGCGTTGATCAGCGCGCGCTACATGATTTCGCGCTATTTCCGCGAGCAGTTGCATATCACCAGCACGGTCGGCACACAGCCCGCGCATATCGGATTCGCCACGGCGCGGCACTCATCCGAGTTAAGCAGCATTCTCGACAAAGCCTTGTTGAGTATCAGCCCTGAAGAAATGAGTGCCTTGACCCAGCGCTGGCGCACCACCGGGCAAGAGACAGACAGTTATTGGTTGCGCAATCGTGCCGCGATTCTTCAGGGCTTTGCGATTGCCGCTGTTTTGTTGGCGGTGGCGTTGGGCTGGATTGCTTATCTGCGCCGCGCGGTCATTAAACGTCAGCAATTGCTGGAGCAGCTGCAGGCCGCCAAGCAAAGTGCTGATGAGGCGAACCGGGCCAAAACCACGTTTTTGGCCACCATGAGTCATGAAATTCGTACGCCGATGAATGCTGTGATCGGCATGCTCGAGCTGGCCATGAAAAAAGCCGAGCAGGGTGTGCTGGACCGTTTTGCCATCGAGGTGGCTTCCGGGTCGGCGCGAGAGTTGCTGGCGCTGATCGGGGACATTTTGGACATCGCGCGCATTGAGTCCGGGCATCTGTCTTTAAGCCCTGAACGGGCCAATATTCAGGCATTGGTCGCGTCGGTGTTGCGCATGTTTGACGGGCTGGCACGCCAAAAACGTCTGAGTCTGGTCAGCCACGTGGTCTGTGAAGTGCCCGAGACGGACGCCTGGATTGACCCTTTGCGGTTCAAGCAGATTGTCTCCAACCTGCTGAGCAATGCCATCAAGTTCACGGACGCCGGAGAAGTGAAGCTGGCCTTGCACGTGACGCCGGGCCGCGACCCTTCCCGCCTGAGCGTGTGCGTGCGCGTCATCGATACGGGCATGGGCATCTCTGAGGCCGATCAGTCACGGTTGTTCAGCCCGTTCATTCAAGCCAGCAACAACACGCAATCCGCCCGAAGTGGCTCGGGCCTGGGGCTGGTTATTTGCCGAACCCTGTGCGAAATGATGGACGGAACGTTACGCCTGCAGAGTGTGTTGGGGCAGGGGACGCAGGTTGAGGTGCTGTTGCAGGTGCCGCGTCTTGAGCCGATGGCCATGCCCATTGAGCCGGAGTCAGCGCCGGTACAAAGCCGTTCGTTAACGATTCTGGTGGTGGACGATTATCCGGCGAACCGTCTGTTGCTGGCTCAACAGATGCGCTATCTGGGGCATCAAGTGATTGATGCCGAGCACGGCGCGCGAGGGCTTGAAAGGTGGCATGCGCGCTCATTTGACGTGGTCATTACCGATTGCAACATGCCTGTCATGAACGGGTATGACCTGGCGCGCGCCATACGCGAACAAGAACACCTGCTGGGCATGAAACCGTGCCTGATCCTGGGGTTTACGGCCAATGCTCAACCCGAAGAGGTTGACCGTTGTCTGGAAGCCGGGATGAATAAATGCCTGTTCAAACCCATCAGCCTCAAGGATTTGAGCGACTGCCTGGCGTCGGTTGGTGGGGAGGAGGCCGATGCGCTTTGCGGCGCCGCGCCAGAGATTGACCTGAGGTACCTGCGCGAGACCAGTCAGGGGGATGACGCACAGGTCCAAAAAATGCTGGCCGCTCTGGCCGCGAGCAATCAGCAGGACATGGCCCGGCTGTTGGCATTGTTTGTGGACGGCGATCGCAAGGGGTTGATGGGGTTGGGGCATGGGGTCAAAGGCGGTGCGCGCCTGATCGACGCGCGGGACGTGATCCAGCGGTGTGAGCGCCTCGAAGACGCCTGTGCTGCCAGCCATGCGCCCGAGCTGACCGAGACTGTAGACGCTTTGTATCAAAGCATGGAAAGGCTCGATGAACTGCTTGCGCCTTATCTGGATGATGATGAATCGGGCGCCTGACAAGACAAATGGCCCCTTGAAATGGTGTGGGCAGCACTTATTTTGCTGGTGCCGTGGCCTGGCGCTGCCAGGCATCGGTAAACGTTCCAACGACACACTTGCTGATGGTTCAACTTAAATGCCAACGAAATCATTGCGAATCTTGATCGCCGACGCAGAGCGAAAAGAGGCTCTGAAGATAGAGAGGGCGCTTAACGGTTTGGGCTATTTCCGCATTGCGCCACTGGACCGGATTGAAGCCCTGCTGGGGCTCGGGGATGCCGAGAAACATGCGTTTGATGTGTTGCTGATCAGTCAACGCATGGCGGCCGCTGCGGGTTTTGATCGACCCGACGCCTGCAAGGAGCACCCGCAATACAAACACGTGCTGGTGTATGCCAGTGCCCATGACGTTGCATAACGGGTCAACGCGTTGATGCAGAGCATTGACGTGCCGGACACCACGTCAGGCTTGGCGGGCTGAGGTTGGCCCGTTAATGTCCGGGGCTTCTTAAGCGCGTTCATAAAGGAGCCGGTGGCATGTCAGACGTCGTTGTGGTGCAAGCGGACTATTTGAATCCTGTACACGCACAGGCCGTCAGGGATGTGCTCAACCATTACGCCCGGGACCCGATGGGGGGCGGTGAAGCCTTATCGGATGCGGTTCTTCAAGCGTTGCCCGCTGAACTGGCCAAGCGCCCGCATGCGTTCAGCGTGCTGGCCTTTGTAGGCGGCCAGGCCGCGGGATTGATCAACTGCTTCGAAGGGTTTTCCACCTTCGCCGGTAAGCCGCTGGTCAACGTTCACGACGTGTCGGTGGTCGATACCTATCGGGGGCTGGGCTTGAGCCAGCACATGCTTGAGAAAGTTGAAGCCATCGCCCGTGAGCGCGGTTGCTGCAAAATCACCCTCGAAGTGCTGGAAGGCAATCCGGTGGCTCAGGGCTCCTATCGCAAGTTTGGCTTTAGCGAAGGCCAACTGAATCCGGCGCACGGGCGCATGCTGTTCTGGAATAAATACTTGTAAGGCTTGCCGCCGGTGGCTTCAGGCGGGTGCCCGGCGAGCCGCATATGAATTGCCCGGGGCGGCTGGCGCCAGCCCCGTTGGTGCCCTGCGTTGCCCGCTGCCTACGACGGGCGGGCTAAAGCTTCCATTCAATCCCCAGGTTGACGGTACGGGGATCCCCCCAGAACACTCCGTTATAAAAGCCGACATTGTCGTAGTACTTCTGATCGAACAGGTTTTTGACGTTCAGTGTGGCCGACAGGTGTTTGTCGAATTCGTAGCGGGCCATCAGATCCACCAGGGTGTAGGACTTTTGAGTGATGGTATCGGCGACGGTAATCGGCTCGCCCTTTTCATCTTTGCCACCGGTTGGGCGCCAAGCCTCACGGAATATGTCGCTTTGCCAGTTTACGGCCGCACCCACTGTCAGGGCTCGCCATTGGCCGGGCAGCCGATAGGTGCTTGAGAGCTTGAACAGGTTTAACGGCGATGCACTGTTAAGGCGTTGACCTTCACTGTCCCGCGAATGGGTGTAGGTGTAACCGGCCATCATGTTCCAGTCGCGCATGACTTCTCCGGCCAGTTCTATTTCAAAGCCCTTGATCTTGTTGCCTTTGCCGGCTGATTTGTAATATTCCTCGCCATTCGGGCCGCGGGGCACGGAGTCATCTATCACAGGTACGTTGTCTTGCGTGCTCCAGAACACGGCGCTCGAGAGATTCAACCGTTCTTGCAGAAAGCTGCCCTTGAGGCCCACTTCGTAGTTACTGCCGACCACCGGCTCAAGGTAAGTCTTGTTGATGGTTTTCTCTTCGGACGGTTTGAAAATATCGGTGTAGCTCACGTAGGCCGTGAGGTGCTCGGTGAAGTCATAGAGTAGCCCGGCGTACGGGGTGAGCATGTCGTTATGCAGTTGGGTGACTTTGTTTTTTTGGGTCAGTCGGTACGTGGTTTCGTCGTATTCCTTGTTGAGGTTGGTGCCTTTCCAGCTGCCGTAACGCGTGCCCAGCACCGCGTGCCATTGATCGCTGAGGTTAAAGCGTGTTGCCAGGTACCCGGCTTTTTGCTGGGTGGTGTCCCGGCTTTGCTCCAGCCCGGTGTTGATGTCCTGGAATTTGGGCACGTTGCTCAGGTTCTGCCAGTCGGGCACCTGTATGTAACCTTCCGGGTTGCGATCAATTAACCAGGGCGAGGTATTGACGAACGTTGCCTCCCCGTAGCCAAACATCAGCTCGTGATCGCGACCGAACAGCGGGTACGTGCCTGAAATATTGATGTCCATGGCGGTCATGGATTCGTCGCCCGTCATGTGCTTGGTATAGGCCTGCATGCCCGTGCCATCGGCTTGCGGAAAACCGCCCCCGGCGTAATAAACACTGCCGTCTGTACTGCTGATGCGATGGGTGTAAGCCGCTTTGAGGCGCCAGTCGCTGAATAGACGTTGATCCAGCGTGGCAAACGCCGTTTTGTCTTGTTTGGGCCATGAACTCCAGGGCGCTACCCAATTGGTTGCACGGCCCAGCCCGGCTTTTCCCCCTGCGCCATTCCAATAGGGCAATGTGCCCCAGGATGTGCCCTGGACCTCTTTGTTGAAGTAGTCATAACCCACCGAGAGGGTGGTGTCGTCGGTGAGGTCGGCTTCAAGAATGCCGTAGGCCACTTCTCGTTTGAGGGCGTAGTGATCGCGAAAGGACTTGGCGTCACGGTAGGCCAGTACGCTGCGGCCGCGCAAACGGCCGTCAAGGCCCAATGGACCGCCGACATCCACGTAGCTGTAATAGTCGTCGTAACTACCGCCACTGACGCCCACTTTGGCGGCCAGTTCATGAGTCGGGCGCTTGCGGATCATGTTGATAGTGGCGGACGGATCACCCGCACCGGTGGTCAGGCCCGTGGCGCCGCGCACCAGCTCGATGCGGTCATAAATGATCGTGTCGGCGTCGGTTTTCATGTTGCTGAATGTGTTGAGCATCCCGTCGATTTGAAAGTTCTGGATGGAATAGCCCCGGGATGAATAACTGACGCGATCTGTGTCGTTGTGTTGCACCACCACGCCGGTGGTATGGCGCATCGCTTCGGTGAGGGTGTTGAGGTTGAAGTCGTCCATTTCCTGACGGGTGACCACCGAAACCGACTGCGGGGTGTCGCGAATGCTCAGGTTAAGCCGGGTGGCGGTATTGGTAGAACCGGTGGTGTAAGCGCCTGTGTGCTCAGTGATGGCGCCTAATCCCTGGGCGGTGATGCTGGTTTTGGGGAGTTCCAGCGTGGGGGATGGGGCTGGCTCATCCTTTTCGGCCTCGGGCGCTGCCAGCAGTTGGGCGGTGAAAACACTGCCAAGCAGGCCGAGGGCGAACGTGACGGGACGGGGTTTGGGCGCGTACATGGCTGTCGGCTCCTTATCGTTGTTGTGAAGTGGTTCACATAAAACGAGCGATAAGGAGGCAAATTAGCCAAATGGGAAATGTTCTTATTTCAAATTATGTCTTGGCGCAACTGAAAGTCAACGAGGCGGTCGGGCCGCCTCGTGGCGGGGGTTATTGCTTGGCGATTTCACCGGGAGCCGGGTGTTTGGGTTTGATCAGGCTGAAGTCGATCAAGGCTTTTTGCGGACGCGAGTAGGGGTCGCCGATCAGTTGCGGGCGGGCCACGAATTGATCGCTGACCAGGCTTTTCTTGTCGTCCAGCTCATCGGCGGACAACCCGGCCAGGTCGCTCCAGGTGTGAATGAATTGCGAGCTGCTGTACGGGCGACTCAGGTCACGGGTGAAATTCCATGGGTGGTTTTCACGCCATTTCGGTGAGGCCCAGGCCATGAAGGGAATGGTGTACATCGGAGCCGTCGGTTTGGCTTCGTTGCGCCCCAGCGTGCTGTGGCCGACCGAGTCGAACACGTCTTCGCCGTGGTCGGACAGGTACAGCAGGAAACCGTTGGGATCGGTCTTGGCGAAGTCCTTGATCAGGCTCGACACCACGAAATCGTTGTACAGCACCGCATTGTCGTAACTGTTGTAGGTCGGCACCTGATCGTCCGTCAGACCCGCGGGCACACCTGTGCGGTCAGTAAATGTGTCGAAGCTGGGCGGGTAACGGTACTGGTAGCTCATGTGGGTGCCCAGCAAGTGAACCACGATCAGTTTTCGCGGTGCGCTGTCGGCGAGGATTTTCGAGAACGGCTCCAGCACGTCGCCATCGTACTGACGGGCGTTCTGATTGCGGTTGTTGTTGAGGTAGACCTGTTCGTCCGCTTGCTCGGAGAAGGTGGTGAGCATGGTGTTGCGCTTGGTCATGGTCTGCTGGTTGGTCACCCAGAAGGTTTTGTAGCCCGCCTGCTTCATCACACTGACCAGCGACGGCGTGCTCAGGTACAGGTCCGGGTTTTCTTCGTCCGCAAACGTCAGTACTTGTTGCAAGGCCTCGATGGTGTACGGACGCGGGGTCACGACGTTGTCGAAAATCGACAGCTGATCGCGCAGTTCGTCGAGGTTGGGCGTGGTTTTGCGGTTGTAGCCATACAGGCTCATGCGCTGGCGGTTGGTTGACTCGCCGATGACCAGCACCAGCGTGGCAGGCTTGCCCGCTTCACTGTCCTTGAGATGGGTCAACGGCGGGATTTTGCTGGCGCTGGCCAACATGCCCTGCATGCTGTCCAGTTGCTCAAGGTAACGGCGATACGCCACTACCATCTGCCATGGCACCGCAGGTTCGACGCGGCTTTCAAAGCTTTCCATCGCAGCGGCCAGGGTGTCGTGCTTGAGCGTTTGCTTGATCAGCGGGTAACCCACGACGGCGACCAGAATACCGACGGCGGCGGCCCATGCCTGGACGCGGGGCAGGTACACCGGCCTTAAACGCGTCCACAGGAATACGGCCACGGCGGTATGTGCCAGGAAGGCCAGTACCATCCACCAGGCAAAGTACTGGGTCAGGTACTCGCCCGCTTCAGAGATGTTCGATTCGAACATGATGAAGATGACGCTTTGGGAAAATTCCTGCTGATAGATGAAGAAATAGCCGAGGCTGGCCAGGGAGCAAGCCCACAACACAACGCCAATAATCGCCGCGAGCACGCGAGTGCGGGCGGGGAAGAGCAGCATCGGGGCCAGCCAGATTGCGCTCATGACGAAGGCCTGACGGAAGCCGGAAAAGCCCGAGGTGCCGGTCAGCTGGATCAACAGTTGAGTGATGCCGGAAAAGTACCAGAAGAACAGAAACAGCCAGCCCAGGCCTGCCCAGTCGAACCCTTTAGCCGAGGTGGCATCGCGTTTAAACATCCCCATACAGCGCTCCAGCTGATAACCACTTGGATGGTTGGCGCAGCAAGGCGTGGCCAACGCGTCAGCGCTGCATCAAGCGTTGAGCAGCCTTCGAGCGTTGAAGTATCAACAAGGGGATGTGAAAACTTTGTCGCGAAATGGCGAGCATTCACTCGCCATGGCAGGCGGGTGTCAGTTCAGGTGAGCGGCTGAGCGTGTCAGGGAAAGAGGCGATTGGCCGAGGGCCAGTTGCTGGCGCAAGTGCTCGACCTGTTGCAGTAACTGCGCGTTGTCGTCCTTGAGCTGACGCAACTCATCACGACGGATCGTGACATAGAGGGTTTGCGCGGGTCGTGCGGACAGTACTGTGGTCATGGTTCACCTCTTTCTTGACATCTTCGATCGAGTACCCGAACGGCCCGCTACGGGTCGTGGGTCACTGCCGGGGTGAATTGTGATTTCTTTTGTCGGGGAAGTGAACTTTTATATTTTTTGTTGTCCGCGTGCCTTCGTCCGTCGCCAGAACGTATTGAATAGGGAATCTGTTACCTCTCATGTGCGAAACTATGCGCCATGCGCTAGGACTAATCCTCAGCGAGGCACTTTACGCATCGCTGCACTAGAGTGTTGTAACCCTTTTTTATTTTGTGTTTGGAGCATCAGTACATGCAGTTGGGAATTATTGGATTGGGCCGTATGGGCGGTAATATCGCACGGCGTCTGATGCTCAATGGGCATACCACCGTGGTTTTTGACCGCAATACCGATTTCGTCAGCGCGCTGGAAAAGGACGGTGCAACCGGTGTTGCCGACCTTCAGGCGCTGGTCGACGGCCTGTCCAAGCCACGTGCAGTGTGGGTGATGCTGCCTTCCGGTGCACCGACCGAAGACACCATCGAGACCTTGAGCCAACTGCTCGACGCCGATGACATCATCATCGACGGTGGCAACACGTTCTATAAAGATGACATCCGTCGGGCCGCATCGCTGGCCGCAAAAGGCATCCGTTATGTGGATGTCGGCACGTCGGGCGGTGTGTGGGGCCTGGAGCGCGGTTACTGCATGATGATCGGCGGTGACACGGCGGTGGTTAAGCACCTCGACCCGTTGTTCGCCACGCTGGCGCCGGGCATGGGAGACATCCCGCGTACCAAAGACCGTGTGTCTGACGATGACCGTGCCGAACGTGGCTACATCCATGCAGGCCCGGCAGGTTCCGGTCACTTCGTGAAAATGGTCCACAACGGTATCGAGTACGGCCTGATGCAGGCTTATGCCGAAGGCTTCAACGTGATGAAAATGAAGGCTTCTGAAAACTTGCCGGAAGACCAGCGCTTTGATCTCAACCTGGCCGATATCGCTGAAGTCTGGCGCCGTGGCAGCGTGGTGTCGTCCTGGTTGCTGGACCTGACAGCCGATGCTCTGGCCACCGACGCACCGCTGGACGGTTTCTCGGGTGCGGTGGCTGACAGCGGCGAAGGTCGCTGGACCATCGAAGCGGCCATGGAGCAATCGACGCCGGTTCCTGTACTGTCGAGCGCATTGTTTGCCCGTTACAGCTCCCGTCAGCAAAGCCTGTATGGCGACAAAATGTTGTCGGCCATGCGCTTTGGTTTCGGCGGCCACGTTGAGACCCCTAAAAAATGACTGACCTGTCCAGCCAACCCGACGCCAAGCCGGCACCGCCCACCACACTGTTTCTGTTTGGTGCGCACGGTGACCTGGTCAAGCGCTTGCTGATGCCCGCGCTGTATAACTTGAGTCGTGACGGGTTGCTGGACGATGGCCTGCGCATTGTGGGCGTTGACCACAATGCGATCAGTGATGAAGGCTTTGCCAAGAAACTGGAGGACTTCATTCGCACGGAAGCCTCCAGCAAGGTCGATCATCCTGATGGTCATGGCTTGGATGCTGCGTTATGGGCTTCGCTGGCAAAAAACATCAGTTACGTGCAGGGCGACTTTTTGGACGACAGCACCTACGCGGCGCTGGAACAGAAGATTGCCGCCAGTGGCACGGGCAATGCGGTGTTTTACCTGGCCACTGCGCCACGCTTTTTCAGTGAAGTGGCGCAGCGTCTGGGAGCCAGCGGGTTGCTCAATGAAACACCGGATGCATTTCGCCGGGTCGTGATTGAAAAACCTTTTGGCTCGGACCTCGAAACAGCCCAGGCATTGAACGCTTGCCTGCTAAGAGTGATGAGCGAGAAGCAGATCTACCGGATTGACCACTACCTGGGCAAAGAGACGGTTCAGAACATTTTGGTCAGCCGCTTTTCCAACGGGCTGTTCGAGGCCTTTTGGAACAACCATTACATTGACCATGTGCAGATCACCGCGGCCGAAACCGTGGGGGTCGAGACACGTGGCAGTTTTTACGAACACACGGGTGCGTTGCGCGACATGTTGCCCAATCACCTGTTTCAGTTGTTGGCGATGGTGGCCATGGAGCCACCTGCCGCGTTCGGCGCAGACGCGGTGCGGGGCGAAAAGGCCAAGGTCATCGGCGCGATTCGTCCCTGGTCGATTGAAGACGCGCGCAAATATTCAGTGCGCGGGCAGTACACCCAGGGGGAGTCCGGCGGTAAGCCAGTGCCCGGTTACCGCGAAGAAAACAATGTGGCGCCCGACAGCACGACGGAAACCTACGTCGCTCTCAAAGTGATGATCGATAACTGGCGCTGGGTGGGTGTGCCGTTTTATCTGCGCACCGGCAAGCGTATGAGTGCCCGGGACACGGAAATTGCCATTTGCTTCAAGCCTGCGCCTTATGCGCAGTTTCGTGATACCGACGTTGAGCGCATGCAGCCCAACTATTTGCGCATTCAGATCCAGCCCAATGAAGGCATGTGGTTTGACTTGCAGGCCAAGCGTCCGGGACCGGGCCTGAAAATGGCCAATATCGAGTTGGGGTTTGCCTACAAGGATTTCTTCAAGATCCAGCCTTCTTCGGGTTACGAAACGTTGATTTACGATTGCCTGACGGGCGATCAGACGCTGTTCCAGCGCGCCGATAACATCGAAAACGGCTGGCGAGGCGTGCAGCCCTTTTTGGACGCCTGGCGCGAACACACTGAAGTCCAATCCTACAGGGCTGGCGAAGATGGGCCTGAAGCAGCTAAAGACCTGCTGGCCCGCGATGGCCGGGTGTGGCTGAACATAGGATGAACGCGTGAAATCCGATTCAATCCAACTGGTGCTATGCGATATGGACGGCACCCTGCTGCGCCCGGACCACTCCCTGAGTGAGGCCACGGTGGCGGCGGTCAGGCAACTGCAAGATGCTGGCGTGTTCTTCACGTTGGCCACGGGGCGCCCGCCGCGCGCGATGCGCGATCAGATCGAGCAGTTGGGCATCATCTTGCCCACGGCGGCCTTCAATGGCGGAGTATTGGTCGATGCAGATGGCCAGTACCTGAAGTCGCACCACATACCGGTAGACGCGGTACGCCAGAGCTTGAAGCTGTTGTCAGCCTACCCGGTGGATCTGTGGGTCTTCGCTGATGATCAATGGTATTTGCGCGATCCTGACAGCCCGATGGTGGATCATGAGCAGCGCGCACTCGGCTACGCCCCTGTGGTGGTTGACCGTTTTGAGCCGCACCTGGAGCGCGTTGACAAAATCGTGGCCGCCAGTCGTGACGCGCCATTGTTGATCCAGCTTGAAGATCGCCTGCACGACGAACTGGCAGGCAAGGCGCTGGCGAGCCGTTCTCAGGCGTTCTATCTCGATATCACGGCGCCGAAGGCGAACAAGGGCGAAGCCCTGGTGGCGCTGGCGCACATGCTGGATGTGCCGTTGTCCCGGACCATGGCCATTGGCGATGGGGGCAATGACCCGGCGATGTTCGAAAAGGCCGGGCTATCAATCGCCATGGGGCAAGCGGACGAAGCCATCAAGTTGAAGGCGACCCATGTCACGGGCACCAATGTGCAAGACGGTGTTGCCCAGGCGATCGAGCGCTTTGTCCTTCGGCCTCAGAAGCACTGAGTAAGTCATTTTGTCCGGCGTTTGGCAGGATCGCGGCCTGCTAGCGTGGTTTGCGGCTTGTTATAGTCCTTGGCTTATGGCCGGCAACGGCACTTAACAAAGGATTCAGGTGATGTCTCAGTACCAGGCGTTTGAGGTTGAGTTAGACGGCAATATTGCTCACGTGCGGATCAATCGACCGGAAAAGGTCAATGCGATGAATGCGGCGTTCTGGACTGAGATCATCGATATTTTCCGCTGGATCGACGAGACCGATGCCGTGCGGGCAGTGGTCATCAGCGGTGCCGGTAAGCATTTCTCGGCGGGTATCGACCTCATGTTGCTGGCCTCGGTCGCCAACGAAATGGGCAAGGATGTAGGGCGCAATGCGCGCTTGTTGCGGCGCAAGATTTTGCAGATGCAAGACTCTTTCAATGCCGTGGATCGCTGCCGTAAGCCTGTACTGGCGGCGGTTCAAGGTTACTGTCTGGGCGGTGCGATTGATCTGATTGCCGCGTGTGACATGCGATATGCCGCAGAAGACGCGCAGTTCTCGATCAAGGAAATCGACATGGGCATGGCCGCCGACGTGGGTACTCTCCAGCGTTTGCCGCGCATCATTGGCGATGGCATGCTCCGCGAAATGGCCTACACCGGGCGTATGGTCGGTGCCGAAGAAGCGCGCGCCATCGGGCTGGTCAACCGTGTTTACCCCGACCATGAGGCGCTGCTTGCAGGCGTTATGGGGATCGCACGTGAGATTGCCGGCAAGTCGCCTATTGCGATTGGTGGCACCAAGCAGATGATCGGTTACATGCGCGATCACCGGGTGGACGACGGCCTGGAGTACGTGGCTACCTGGAACGCAGCCATGCTGCAATCCGCTGATTTGCGCGTCGCGATGACGGCGCACATGACCAAGAACACCCCGCAATTTCTCGACTGACGCCTGCGCGGCGTCAGCGTTTAACCCTGACAAGGACTTTGTATGACACCGCGTTGGACCACCGCAGTACTGGACACCAACCTTTCGGGCGGCCGTGCCGTGGCGCGCAGCCCGGAGGGCTTTCTGGTTAACGATGATGGGCCGCTGTTTTCGCGTGAATGGCTGGCTTCACAGTCGTTACCGGTGATGGCTGAACACGGGATCGGTTATCTGGATGGCGAGCCGGTGTATGTGCTGGAGCTGGAGCGCGCGGTGGAGGTGGAAGGCTGTCGCTGCCAAGGGTTGCGCGCCTTTATGCTGGAAGGCGATCACACGCTGTACAAGGTGTTGGGCTATGCCGCTCAGATTGCGACGTGGGCGCGCGAGCATCGGTTCTGCGGGCGTTGCGGCCGGGCGATGACTCAAGTGCCCGGGGAGCGGGCGATGTACTGCTCGCCTTGCGATTTGCGCAGTTATCCGCGTATTTCACCGAGCATGATCGTGCTGATCACCCGAGGAGATGAGGTGTTGTTGGCGCGGTCCCCGCGCTTTGTCCCTGGTGTCTACAGCACATTGGCGGGGTTTGCCGAGCCGGGGGAGTCGGCGGAGGAGTGCCTGATCCGCGAGGTGCGCGAAGAAGTGCAGCTTGAGGTCAAGAACATCCAGTATGTGGGCAGCCAGTGCTGGCCGTTCCCGCACTCCATGATGTTGGGTTTTCATGCGGAGTATGCCGGCGGGGAGATCGTGCCGCAGCCCGATGAGATTGAGGATGCGCAATGGTTTAATGTGCATCACCTGCCGCCGTTGCCGGCGTCGCGCTCGATTGCGCGTTATCTCATCGACCTGTACGTGGCGCGCCGTTTAGGCCTGGCCGAACCAGTGTTGCCAGGCTAGGCGTACAGTCAGCCCCAATACCACGGTGATGAATACCGGACGAATGAATTTGGCCCCGCCGCTGATTGCGCTGCGGGCGCCAAAGAAGGCGCCGACCATGACTGCCAGGCCCATGCTCAGGCCAATGATCCAGTCCACATGCCCGGAAAAGATGAACACCGACAGGGCTGCAATATTGCTCACGAAGTTCATGCTGCGCGCTACCCCGCTGGCTTTCACCAGATCGATGGGATAAAGCAGCATGCTGCTGACGGTCCAGAAGGCCCCCGTTCCAGGCCCTGCAACGCCGTCGTAGAACCCGAGACTGAAACCTTGAGGCAACTGCCACTTCTTTTTGATCGGAGCATCGTTGTCGATCGGGGTTTTGGGCGTGCCACCGAATAAAAGGTACAACCCGCACGCAAAAACAATCACCGGCAGCATTTTATTAAGCCATTCGGCAGGCATGTAGTGCGCGACGATGGCGCCAATCAGGGCGCCCGCCAACGTGCCGAAAATCGCCAGTTTCCACTCCCGTGGGTGAAACAGCTTGCGTCGGTAAAAGGTGAAGCTGGCAGTGGCGGCGCCGAAGGTCGAGCTGAGCTTGTTGGTGCCCAGTACCAGGTGCGGCGGCAACCCTGCGGTGAGCAATGCAGGCGTGGTGAGCAGGCCACCACCGCCGGCGATGGCATCGATGAAGCCGGCCACAAAGGCCACGGCAGCCAGAATGGCGAGGGTGGTCAAATCTACGCTGAGTTCAAAAGGCATGGGATCGACTTAATTCGGCGGGACGTACGGCGCAGGTGCGCGGGAAGGGCATCATCTTACCCATAACCCGACAGGGCGGCGACAGGCATGTCGACGATTTGCCACGTGCTGCTGGGTCAACAGGTGTTCAGCAATTGGTCAGGGAAAACAAACCGCGCGGCCCTGCAGCCGGTGCAAGTGTTATTGCCGGTTTCCCCCAATGACCCCGACGCTGCCATTGCTTGAGGCGCAGACTTTCACCGGTCAGTCGGAGTCAGCTTGAAAGGCGAGGGTTTATATTCCTTAAATCTATCTAATTCCATATTTATATATCCGTATTGCATATAAGACTTGCGCTTGATCGGTGTTCTGGCGCTTTATTAAGGCCATTGCGGTGCAAGATCAGAATTTGGGAATGCTCCTACGGCTTTTCTTGTGCGCGGCTCTTTTTTCGCAGGCTTCGGTAGGGTAGTTGTAAAGGCCCCTGAACCTGTTTGCCTCCCGCTTCTGTTATCAAGCAATGCCTGATGCCGGAATTCGATCAGTGAGTGTTCACAATGGACAAACGACCTCTTTATTTCGATTACGCTGCCACCACACCTGCCGATCCTCGCGTCATTCAGGTGATGGTGGATTGCCTCGGTTTCGAGGGTAACTTCGGGAACCCGGCTTCCAGTTCACACGTGTTTGGTCGGCAAGCGCGTGCTGTGGTTGAGCAGGCCCGGGCGCAAGTTGCCCGGTTGGTTGGAGCCATGCCCTCACAGATTGTCTGGACATCCGGGGCCACGGAGTCCAACAACCTGGCGCTCAAGGGGGTGGCATCAGGCAGTGGCTTGACCCGTGGACATATCATTACCAGCCAGATCGAGCACAAGGCCGTCTTGGACACCGCGTTGTTTTTGCAGCAATCAGGCTTTGATGTGACCTGGCTGAAGCCGGACGTCAACGGGCTGATCAGTGTGCAGCAAGTCCGGGATGCGTTGCGCGAAGATACCTTGCTGGTTTCGTTGATGCTGGTGAACAACGAACTGGGAACAGTCAACGATATCCAGTCCATCGGGCAGCGGGTGCGCGAGCATGGAGCCCTTTTCCACGTGGATGCCGCACAAGGCGCAGGAAAGATGGCCATTGATCTCGGCAGTTGGCCGGTGGATTTGATGTCCTTTTCTGGGCACAAGATTTACGGGCCTAAAGGAATTGGCGCTTTGTATGTTGGCCCACGGGCTCAGGAGCGGCTGCAGGCGCAGATGCATGGCGGGGGGCATGAGCTGGGTCTGCGCTCCGGTACGTTGGCCACACACCAAATTGCAGGTATGGGCGCGGCGTTTGAGCTGGCCGAGCAGCAGTTTAGTGAAGAGCTGGCGCATATCTGCCGCTTACGTGAGCGTTTACTGGATCAACTGGCCGGTATTGCCGGTTTGCGGTGTAACGGTTGTCAGACGCATCGGATTCCTCACACGCTGAGTCTGACTTTCGTTGAGGGCAACTTCGACAGTGCGGTGCTGGCGGCTGATGTAGCGTACTCGGCCACGTCGGCGTGTAATTCGGCCAGTCATGCCCCGTCCCATGTACTGCTCGCCTTGGGCCTGAGTGCAGAAGAAGCATCACGCACCCTTCGCTTGAGTTTTGGACGCTTTACATCTGAAGAAGACGTTGATGCGCTGGCCAGCGCTATTCACGCGGCAACACAAGTCGCCACGCCGTTTTGGGCAGTTGCTCAACCTTAGTTGCTGATTCATGATCAGGGCTTCATAACAATGACCATTGGCCTGCAGGAGAGAGGATGAGTACTCAGTTGTTGAATCAAGGATCGGTTGTGCAGCGCCTGGCGCGGGTCCGGTCAGTCATGAGCGAGCATGGCGTCCATGCGTTGCTGGTGCCTTCCGCCGATCCTCATCTATCAGAGTATTTGCCTGCGTATTGGCAAGGCCGGCAGTGGTTATCGGGTTTTCAGGGGTCAGTCGGTACGTTGATCGTGACGCCGACCTTTGCGGGTGTGTGGGCCGATAGCCGCTACTGGGAACAGGCGGCCAAAGAGCTAGCGGGCAGCGGCATCGAATTGGTCAAGCTGATGCCCGGGCAACCTGGCCCGCTTGAATGGCTGGCCGAGCAAACCCCTGAAGGTGAAACCGTCGCGGTGGACGGTTCAGTGCTGGCCTTGGCGTCTTCCCGCACACTGGAAAACAGGTTGAAAGAGCGGGGTGCGCAATTGCGTACCGATATCGACGTGTTGGGGCTGGTGTGGGAGGGGCGTCCCTCGCTCCCTGTTCAGCCGTTGTACGAACATGGAGCGCCACAGGCCACTGTGAGCCGTGGAGAAAAGCTCGCGCAATTGCGAGAAACGCTGCAACAGCGTCAGGCCGATGCGCACTTTATTGCTACGTTGGACGATATCGCCTGGCTTTTTAATCTTCGCGGTTCGGACGTTTCCTTTAATCCTGTATTCCTCTCGTTTGCATTGATTGAACACACACAAGCCTCTTTGTTTGTCGATCTGAACAAGGTCGGTGCCGAACTCAAGCGTACTTTGCAGCGTGAGGGCGTAGTGCTGCGTGATTACAGCGAGATCGCAGACGCCTTGGCGGCCTTGCCAGCATCGACCCGTTTGCTGCTGGATCCTGCGCGTGTCACATGTGGGCTGATTGCCAATGTAAACAAGGAGGTCAGGCTGGTTGAAGGCATAAACCCTACAACGTTAGCTAAAGCCCAAAAGAAGCCCGAAGATGCCGTTCACATCCGTCAGGCAATGGAGCAGGACGGCGCTGCGTTGTGCGAGTTCTTTGCGTGGCTGGAGTCCGCTTGGGGCCGCGAGCGTATTACCGAACTGACCATTGATGAACGATTGACGGCTGCCCGGGCACGTCGTCCGGGTTTTGTGTCATTGAGCTTCAATACCATTGCGGCATTTAACGCAAATGGTGCGATGCCTCATTACCATGCGACCGAGCAGGAACATGCTGTGATCGAGGGTAATGGCCTGCTCCTGATTGACTCGGGTGGGCAGTATCTGGGTGGCACAACGGATATCACGCGGATGGTGCCGGTGGGGGAGGTCAGTGCTGAACAAAAACAGGACTGCACCCGCGTGCTCAAAGGTGTGATTGCATTGTCCAGGGCCCGTTTTCCGAAAGGTATTTTGTCTCCTTTGCTGGACTCGATCGCGCGCGCACCCCTCTGGGCGGATAACGTCGATTACGGGCACGGTACCGGACATGGGGTCGGTTACTTTCTGAACGTGCATGAAGGCCCACAAGTGATTGCCTATCAGGCCGCAACTGCGCCGCATACGGCCATGCTGCCGGGAATGATTACCTCTATAGAACCCGGTACATACAGGCCGGGTCGCTGGGGAGTGCGAATTGAAAACCTGGTTTTGAATCAAGAAGCGGGGACGTCAGAATTTGGCACGTTCTTGAAGTTTGAAACGCTTACGTTGTGTCCGATTGACACGCGCTGTCTTCAAGTTGAGCTATTAACGTGCGAAGAGGTGGATTGGCTCAATGGCTATCACGCGCACGTTCGTGAGCGCTTGTCGCCGTTGCTGGCAGGCGATGCGCTGGCCTGGCTGAACACGTGCACTGAGCCTGTAGTCAACACGCGGTCATAACAAGAAAGCCACGCAATCAATTTCAGAGGGTTGCGTGGCTGACTTTTATGGCTGTTTTACTTGCAGATGATGATCAGGCTTCGGCTGGTGTAACCTGCCGGGTTCAAGCCGAAGGGATAATCTCCCGGCTCTTCGGCGGAGTCGCCTGATTTTGCGAGGGTTCGAAACCCTTTTTCGCCACAGGATCGCGCAGCCTCGGCATAACATTTGTCCCACGATGAAGACAATCCTGAGCAGTTGATATGCATCCCTCGTTTGCCGTGTTTCACAGTGGTTTCTGAGGTTGCCGCACAGCCTGCGAGTGCCAATGCTGTCAAACCTATCAAAAAGCGTTTCATTCCTGTCCTTAAGCGTTAGCGTCGGGTTGCGGAGGTGGGTGCCGAACTGCCTTGCCCGTGGCTATTTATAGATCTCCTTGTCTTGAACCGCCCCAATTGACTCTCACGGTGATTAAACATCGCTCAAATGAGAGTCAATTGCCAGAGCTTATAGCGATGGACTGTCATTCGGCTTTAGTTACAGGCTTTGTGTGGCCGCGCATGGTTAACGTTGCTCCGACTGACGCCATGATGATGCACAGGATGGCCATCCACTGTACGAACGACAGCACTTCATTAAGAAACAGCAGGCCTGACAGTGCGCCAAACGCTGGTTCTATGCTCATGAGCGTGCCGAATGTGCGCGTGGGCATGCGGGTGAGCGCAACCATTTCCAGGGTATAGGGCAGGGCTGTCGACAGTACAGCTACACCGATGGCCACCGGGATCAGGCTTGGCGTCAATAACGTTGCGCCTGCGTGGACGATGCCGATCGGTGCAATGAATAACGCCGCAATGATCACGCCCAGTGCGGCAGTCTGCACGCCGTTGTCAGCCCCTGCTTTCTGTCCGAACAAGATATAGAGCGCCCAGCAAACACCAGCCCCTAGGGCGTACCCGGCCCCTAATAAGTCAATGCCATGTGTGCTTTCGTCAACCGGAATCAGTAGTAAGAGGCCCGTGATCGCAAGCGCAATCCAGACGAAATCAATAGCTCTGCGGGATGCATAAATAGCGACTGCCAAAGGACCTGTGAATTCAAGTGCTACGGCTATGCCGAGTGGGACCGTTTGCAATGACATATAGAAGAGGAAATTCATCCCGCCTAACGCGATGCCATAAACAATCACAGTCTTCAGGGACTTGGCGGTGAGCTTGGCTCGCCAGGGACGCAGAATGAGCAGCATGATGAGGCTGGCAAAGATCAGGCGCAGCGTAGTGGTGCCTTGCGCGCCCACGATCGGGAACATGCTTTTGGCAAGCGAAGCGCCAGATTGAATAGACGCCATGGCTATCAGAAGTAAGCCGACCGGTAATAGAACTGATGTAAGGTGTTGAGTCTGCTTTGTCATATAGGGGTGGCCTGAGAAGGGATGCAGTAGCATTAAGAGGGGCATGATGCGCAAGTTATAAAGGCTGTGCAATATAGTGCGCAATTGAGGGGGGGCACATTGGTTTTGAACTTTTCACAACTAAAGCGAACACGGGGCTTGACTCAGGATTTCAACGGCCTATAATTCGCCCCACTTCCGGCGCAGTCGAAACGGAAAACTCCTTGAGTTTCAATGAGTTAGACGGTTTTAACGATGCCAGCTTCAAATCATCGAAGCAGGAAATGAGGTGTTGACAGCAGCGTGTAACGCTGTAGAATTCGCCTCCCGCTGACGAGA
>NZ_JYKY01000033.1 GCF_001042985.1 Pseudomonas lundensis | reverse complement strand
TGCGATTCTTCATGTACTACAACCGCACCAGGCTCCACAGCTACAACAACTACCTGTCGCCAATAGCCATGGAGCAAAAAGCGGCATAAGCACCGTAAATGGTGTCCGGGATTACTTGACCAGTTCAGCGAGCCTCCCACAGGAGCTCCCATGCCCTCGCCACGTCCCAAAATGATCGGGACTCGTAAGTCGGTTATCAGTAGATCTGTTTTTGTGTAGCGTCCATCGTCGCCAACGAACGTGCGACCTTGTGTCTCGATTCGTCCGCCCAGAGGTGCAAGTGCGTGCCGCGCTATTTGCTCCCCAAATTCACCACTCAGATGTATACGAGCCTTGCGTGCGACGATGTTGCGCTCGGCGTCGCCCTTCGCGTCTGCCCATTGGCCGCGATAGCGGTCAACCAGTTTCCGATACCCAGGGTTGCGGTCGTATAGATAGTCCTGAAGCATCCGTTGATGTTCTGACGACAGGTTCATCCGGTCTCGCAATATGTCCGGTGTGATGGGGCCGCCCTGTTGAGTGGGGTCCCATTTCAGCCAGGCATGAAACTGTCCAGCGGACGGATTCGTCGCCAGGTATGCATTCAGTGCCTGTTGTGCGGCAGTCAACCGAGCAGTGCCAACTTCAACAGCCCGGCCGACAGATGCCAGCCGTGCATTGCATTCCTGTTGAGCCTGTACCAGCGTTTGTTCCGCCATCGCTTGCGCCTGTCTCGCGAGTTCCAGGCGCTGTTCCATCGCTTGACGATTTTCCGTGGCTAGCTCGAAATCTGCTTTTGCTTGTTCCAGCATGCCTTGAGCCTGCTCGACATCGGCTTCGAAGTCAGCAACGCAAGCGTACTCATCGGAGCAGTCGGGATGAGTTTCATCATCATCACTCGGTTGAGAAAGGCAGGCCGACAGCGAATATTGGGCGGAATCGAGCGCACTTTGACTGCTGGCCAACGCCTCCTGAGCGTCATCAACTTCTTGCTGCACTGCCTGCTCTTGCCGGGTGGCACTGTCCAACAAGCTCTCGCTGTTCTGTGTTTCGTCGCGAGCTTCTTCGGATTTCTGTTCCGCAAAAGCGATCTGTTCGCGGCATGAGGATTCCAGTACCTCGAGTACGGACTGCAATCCGCGCACGAGGTCTTCCAGATTCTCCACTTGTCCAATTGAAACCTGTGCCATTGCGACTCCCGCGCCCCTAGCTTTGCAAGTAATCGCGCAGGCGTGAGGCAAGTGCGTTCAAGTACGGAACCTGCTCTGTCACGTTGGCATCGAACTGATGCAGCTGCTGGAGGAGCGCGTTGTACTCTTCTTCAAACTGCGCTCGTTTATCGTCCTGCCAAGTGTCACCGAGCGAAGCGAATGCACCGTTAAGGCTGCTGACGGCATCGTTGAGTGAATCAGTGAACTGTTGCAACGAATACGCAAAGCGCTCGAGTTCGTCCGGGTCTGCGATTGCCTGTGCCATTACCAATATCCTCCATCTTCATCCGAGGATTTCGGTGTCACCGATTTCACATGCTCCTGCCGAGCGTCGATCGTGGCTGGCTGGATATCAATGACGCTCGCATCAGGCAGGATATTCGGCGTCTGTGACTTTGTGCGAATGGTCACCGACATGGTGACGAACTTGAAGAAATCCCGTAGCTGTTTAGCGTTCTCGGAGTAGAAGAGAACGTTCGCAGTACCTTCAATGAATTTTCCGAGTACAGCCTCGTCTGCACCGGCACCGATGGCCATCGCCATGCGGTCGCATTTTGCGGAGCGTCCATCGTTGACGAACGCATTCAACGGGCCTTCCCAATCGTCGCTCGGCTGCCCATCGGAGACCAACACAACCGTGGGGCGATAGGCGCGTGATGGCACGACATCCTTATCCTCAATCATCGCTTTCGCCATCTTGAGGGCGACACCGAGCGGCGTCATCCCACCCGCTGAAAGGTCCTGCCAACGGATGTCGCCAGCACTGATCAGCGGCTGATGCAGCTCGACTTGTGCACCGAAAGTGATGATCGAAACCCAGATTTCAGTCTCACCGCTCTCTGTGTCCTGGAACACATTGAGCATATCGCGTACAGCATCATTCAAACTGTGGATTTTTCCTTCGCTCTCCATGCTGCCGCTGATATCGAGCAACAGAATTACCGGCACCGGTTTGGCTTTCGGTACCGTGAATTTCGACGGATCGAATGGGGTGTTGCTCATAGACAAGACTCCTTGAGAATTAATGAAATGGGTTGGCTGGTCGCCATGCCGCCACGTTGTTCACTGCCAGGCACCCAGAGAAACAAGTAACGGTAGGATTTCCCGAGGCTTATCCATGGGGATTGCTCAGGTGTAATCCTTGAAGCGTTATCGGATGAGCAACGATGGTGTCCAATGCGGGTCAACTAGGCCTCCCGATAGAGCGTCAGCATCGCGCTCACTCGTTGACGGATTTCCTCGACCCAGACCTGCGGGGCATGGACACGAATGTTGTCGTTCAAGCCGAAGATCCACCACAGCGTTTCGCGATCCAGTGGTACCCACGCGTGCAGGCGTTTCCAGGTGTTGGAAGGAATATCGCTGAGCGTCTGTCTGTGACTCAGTGGTGTCTCGTCGAGGAGGAAGGCAATCTGCGGATGAACATCCGCAACCAACTCCACCTGGGTGTCGGTCTGGCGATGGCTGAATATGCCACTCGCGATGTAATCGTCGACATCGAAGCCAGCGTGCAGCACCGCGGGTTCGTCGAGCACGTGCATATGCTGGATACGATGCAGCGCGAATTGACGCAGGTCGTCATAGCCATCCACGGATGCCAGCAAGTAGCTGATGGCATGCCGCGATACCAAACCGGCGGGATGCAAGCGAAACTGCTTGAGTTCGCTTTTGCTTCGGCTCCGATAGGAAACCTCCAGTTGCCTTCGCTCCAGTAAGGCAGCAGACACCTGCGCCCACACCTCGGGAGCAATCGCAGCAGGCAGTAAGGTTTTTCCGTTGGGGATCGCTCGAACCCGTCGCGCCCAATCGGCCAATCCGTTGTGGCCGAGATCACCAAGGAAATTACGCGCTCGTCTGAACTGTGGACCTAGCTGGGCCAAAACAGTCTGGGGCAGCAGGTTGTTCAAATGACTTTCCGAGAGATACAGCGCCAATGCCGTGGAGGCATCCATGTCTTCCAGCTTCAATGGCGCATCACGGGTGAAGCTCCAGCGGAAAGGAACCTCGCTGTCGTTGCACTGTAACGAGAAGGGGATCGACAACCGGTTCAAGTCGCGCTGAATTGAACGCAGGGTCACGGAAAAGCCCCGTTCTCGAAGCTTTTCGAGCAGGGTAGGTGTTGCAATACGCTGCGGCTCGGTGGGGATCAGGCGCAATAATGCGAATAGCCTGAGTAGCGTGTCTTTCGCTTGGGACATGATGACTTCCTTGTTCTGCATCTCCATTGACGAACATCAAACTGGCGTCGATGCTACTCACTTGGATAGCTATGTGCCATCTATATATGGGTTGCATAAGACCAAAGTCTTTCAGCAGCGGCGTATGGAACTTGAGAATGATCGTGGCCCGGTGCCTTGACTCAAGAGGCCGAAGACGGGGCCGTTGCCTGTCGCGCTTGAGTTCGCTGTACTCCCGGTAAAATTCGTAGCTTTTCTTCAGCACCACACACAATCCGATGACAGCAAACAGGTTTTTCATAGTCGGCTTCCCCTAGGCTTTTTTGCTCATTTTCCACGATGGAGCGAAAATCTGTGTCGCGACATTCAAGCTTCACTTGTTGAGGATGAGAAATTCATCGAGGCGGGTTCTGAGAACTTCATGACGGCTCGCCTCTCGGCGCTCAAGCGAAGGGTTGCGGCACTCGGGGCAACTCATACATGTGTCTTGGCTGAGCGCTGCCAAATGGCTATGAGGCAGGATAGTTTCCTTCCAAGAGCAGCAAGCACAGACGAGGGTGAACGGACGCGGAGAGACTGGCATAGCGTTATCCTGCTGGTGACCAATAGCGCTAGGTTGCCGAGTGGGTGCGTCAAAGTGTGTCGCTTGGATTGACTTTCAGTGGGTAGATTGTCGGTGCCGACGCCAAATTGGCCTGGTTGCCGAGATTCACTGACCCAGTCTGATTCCTCGCACCGTTACCTCTTCCAGATTAATGCTGATTTTGAGGTGGGTTCGTCTCACATAGCCACGTGGGGCAATTCGGCATTGGCGTCAACAGGCCGGGATCGATCTGAAGAAAACGCTCGGCGATTTCCACGAAACTATAAGGACTCAGCACTAAAGACACCGACTTATGAAGGCGGTAGGGATCCGGTCGCGGTACACGCTGGAAAAGACATCATCGACACGATCGGTGGGTGCTCGTAGGTTGAGGAAAGAACGGCACTGAGTCGATCGCCCAACAGGTTCCAGGCGAGCTTCTTCTCTTCGGCATAATCGTGATGCAGATAGTGGCGTCTCACCCGGGAGCCAGCCAGCACATGGTTTTGACAGCGATCGATAACATCCAAGCTAACGCCCAAGGCCTGCATCATGGTCGCGCCGGTGCGGCGCAGGTCATGCGGCGTCCAGTCACCGTTCTGGCCGTCGGCTAGCACCAGCGTATCGTCATGGCGCCGTCTTGAAAGGGCTTTGCGGTTTTTAAACCGGGCCTGGCGGTCGCCCACCTGCTTGCTCACCACTTTCACGTCCACATGCCCATCATCCTGCTTGTTGGGAAAGCACCACTGTGAATGTCCTGTCAGGGTCTTGAGTTCCTGAAAGAAATGCAGGGCGAAGGGCGAGAGGAAGACATGGTGGTCTTGTTTCTTGCCTCGGGTACCTTTGACGTTTTCACTGGGTAGGAACCAGGTCTGCTGGTCCAGATCGACATTTTTCCATTCGGCTTGTAGCAACTCACCAATCCGGCACAACGTGCCCAGGCTAATCCAGAGCGCGAGCTGCGTTTCCTTCTTTAGCGGTCGAATGCCGTCGTATTTTTGGCCCGCGGGGAGGGCGTCGTAATCGGCGGTCATTTGCTGGAAGCGGTTGTGCAGTTCCAACAGCTCAGCCGGGGAAAGGATGCGGCTTCTTTCCGCTTCGTAGCTGGCAGGGATCAATGGGGAGATGTCGACCAGCTCAGTCGGATCGCCCTCGATCAATAAGGCCCTCCAGGGCTGACGCTTTCTGGCCCAGTTGAACATCTGAGTGAGGTCGGCGAAGAAACTGATGGCTTGCCGGTGAGCGCCGCGGTTGACCACGGCGCGGATCAGCGCCCGAACATCGTGTTCGGAGACGCTGCTCACCGCGGTCTTGCCGAGTGCTGGCAAAAGGTCCTTGTTAAAGCGTCGTTGCAACTCGGCATTGCCGTCTTTCCGCGCCACGCCATCCAACAGCCAGGCCTTGACCAGATCCTGGACGGTCAGCGTTTGCACCTTCGTCGTTTTTACTTGTTCGGCCTCTACGTTAGCAGCGGCGTATGCCTGTGCCTTGGCGGTTTTCTTTTGCTCGTTGGGATTGACCTGCTCATCAATGAGCGCCCTGGCCTGGTTACGCGCCTTGCGGATGTCCGTCAGGGATTTGCGCGGCCAGGTTCCGCAGGCGTACTCTTTGTTCTGGTCGCCCCAGCGATAACGATAGAAAAAGCTGACCGACACACCGTCCTTGCGGGCTGAGATTCGACCGGCCAGATTGCCATCCTCCCGGAGGATTCGGCCGGCATCGTTGGGAGTCAGCGACTCGAGTTCTTTGATGGTAATTTTGGCCATGAAACGGACTCCCCCTACTTTTACCCCCACAAAAACGTCGGCTCTTGATGGACGTTACTGGATTCTCGTAGCGCAGAACACCGCTGGAGCTCAAGTAAATACTAGCTTAGAAAAATCCAGAGTAAAATTTTGGAAGCTTTCAAGAAGTATGAAAAAGGAGATGGGGTGCTAGGGGTCGAGTGTTCGAATCACTCCGTCCCGACCATATAAATCAAGGGGTTGCGAGACTTTATCTCGCGACCCCTTTTTATTTTCGAGCGTTTTTACCCCTACAAAACGACTGGCTCTCGGTGGAATCTTTACCAACACCACCTGGGGTTACACCCTAAATTGTTGGCTTTCTCGGTGAGTTGGTTACCTTCACGGCACAGCTTTTAGCCTTAGGAGAGGTGCAATTGCAGAGTGTTGACGTGTGCATGGATATGCACATATAGTCGGTTGCATGACTAATCGAATCCTTAACCGAACCCGCGCAATTGACGCTGCAATCGAGTCTCTCGATGGCGCTTTCTTCAAGGCGCTTTGCGAGCCTTCGCGTGTAGCTGTGCTCAAGCGCGTGATGCAACTGGGGCGCGCCGACATCGGAGAGATTGCGGAAGCACTGCCCCAGGAACGCTCAGTTGTTTCCCGGCATCTGCAAGTACTGTTAGAGGCAGGTATCGTCCGCGGTACCAAGGTCAGCAGGCAGATGTTCTACGAGGTGGATGGTCCGGCAGTGGTGACACGCCTCGAAGCCATTCTTCAGCATATGAAAAGCCTCGCCCCATTCTGCTGCCCAGGTACGTCCGGATAGTTTTTTTTGCTCTGTAGTGTGCATGAGTGTGCATATATGAATGTAATAAATGAAATCTTGGATGTCATTGTGATCGGTGCAGGCCAGGCAGGATTAGCGTGCGGTTGGCACTTACAGCAGCAAAACCTTAGGTTCCTGATTTTGGATGCTGAGCGGTCACCGGGAGGGAATTGGCGCAATTACTACGACAGTCTGAAGCTTTTTTCTCCAGCTGCTTACTCGTCATTGCCAGGCATGCGCTTCCCGGCAGAACCTGATCATTACCCGCTTCGTGATGATGTCGTACGCTATCTGGAAGACTATGCAAAGGCATTCAGATTGCCAGTTCGTCAGTACACCCGCGTGCAGCATGTACGAAGAGCGCGCGGGCTGTTTCAGCTTCAAACGGACGATGGAGAAATTTTCTGCTCCAGGGCGCTGGTCGTGTGTACGGGGGGATTCAATCAGCCGTTCATTCCAGATATTCAAGGGCTTCAGGGCTTTCTCGGGCGCAGTTTGCACAGCGCGGAATATCGAAATGCCGAAGGCTTTGGTGATCAACGAGTGGTTGTGGTCGGTGCTGCGAACTCGGCTGTTCAAATTGCTTATGAACTGGCCCATGTGAGCAAAGTCGTGCTGGCAAGCAGGGAGCCAATTCGGTTTTTTCCACAAAAGATACTGGGTCTGGATTTTCATGCGTGGTTGAAATGGTCGGGGTTGGAAAAGACCCGTTGGTTGAATGACCAAAGTACGCCGGTGCTTGATGACGGGATCTATCGTCGAGCCCTTAAGAAAAAGTTGTTCGAGCGTAAGCCGATGTTCGAGGCGATAACACCAACCGGCGTGATCTGGGCTGATGGGCAGCACACTGAAGCCGATAGCCTGGTGTTTGCTACCGGATTTCGCCCGAACTTGGAATTTTTGAGCGGGTTGGAATGCCCAGGCGATGAATATTGGGCTCATCGTAACGGGCAGGCCGAGCACCTACCTGGGCTGTATTTTGTCGGTCTGCCGAAGCAACGGAACTTTGCTTCAGCGACCCTCAGAGGTGTCGGCCAGGATGCGTCTTACATCATGCCCAGCTTGATGCGATTTGTCCGCGGTATGCCTGTTTAGAAGACAACTTGGCAGTTGACGAATCTCAACCGCAGCAACGTTTAGTCAGTGCGTCGAGTCGTTGGAAGGCGCCAGCTGGCGATGAAGCACAGCAAAACCAAACCGCACATAACGACAAGCAGTGCCGAGGCTCCAAAGTTCTGCAAAACAAATGCGGCGGCTATCGGGCCGCCGGCCTGGGCCACGAGTACCGGCCTGGCGAGAAGCCCCATTCTCGCTCCGTAGCCTTGCGGGGCAAACAGCGCCAAGGGGAGGGTGCCGCGAGCGATCGTTAGGATGCCGTTGCCTGCGCCGTAGAGTGCGATCGCCACGAAGGCCATCCAGGGCATCCCTGAGATCAATAATCCCAACCCGACCAGGCATAGAAACACACCGACCCGCGCTGACCAGGTCGGGTGGAGATTTCTGCCTATGGAAAACTCTGCCACCCGTGCCAAGACTTGCGAGGGACCAATCACCATGCCGATGGCCAAGGCCACAGCGGTCGCGATTCCCAGCTGCTTGAGGACATTAAGCAGGTGTACTGAGATACCTGATACGACCAGCGCTAGAACCGTCAGCATGGCGCCAATCAATAAGAATAGATAATTGGTGGTCTTGGGGTGAAGCTCGGACGCGCTGGGTGATTCTGTTATGACGGGGTGGGGTGGTTGTTTTGTGCTTCCAGGAATCAACAGCGAGTGGATGGGTAGCCCAATCAAGAGATGAGCAGCCGCGAGAACAAAGCAGGCGTTTCTCCAGCCGATCCAACTTTCCAGTCCTGCGATCACCGGCCAACCTATGGTACTGGCGAACCCACCTAACAAGGTCAGCCCGGTAATTGACGTTCGAGCCCCTTCGCCGAACAGTCGTCCCAGGGTTGAGAAGGCTGCGTCGTATAAACCCGCCGCCATGGCAACACCGATCAACGTCCAGGCGACATAGTAAGTGGCAACGTTGCCCGCCAGTCCCATTAGTAGCATGCCGAGAGCCAGCAGCAGTGAACTGGCCGCTAGGACAGAGCGTCCGCCGTGGCGGTCAATCTGACGACCAACGGCCGGCGAGGAGGCTCCCGCTACCAAAAGTCCCCAGGACAGACCGCCCACCACATTGGTGATGGACCATCCCGTCTCTTTGGCTATCGGAGACGCAAGCACTGCGGGCAAGTAGTAGGTCGAACCCCAGGCGAGAATTTGAGTAAAACCCATCGCCCATACGAGTCTGGAGCGATTGATCGGGGGATGGATCTGTTCTGGAAGTGTCATGACCGACGTGCTCATTTTTTTGTTGTCAGTAACAACAAGCTATCGCCTTCCTTTGGTTATCGTCAACCGAGAGATCGGTGTTGACGCTTTCGGGATACCAGGATTATTGTTGCAGCTAACAACTAATTTGTGACGGTTATGACGAAGCGTAAAAACGATCAGTTGACTCAGGATTCCGAGGACCTATACGAAGCGTTGAATCAGTTGGTTCGCGTCCATCAGTTCCGTGATCGTGATCGGATTTGCTGTTACGACGTATCGGTCACCCAATGCTATGCCGTCGAGACGCTGGTCAAAAGGGGCGCACTGCGCCTTCAGGTTTTGGCCGAAGAAATGTTCTTGGACAAGAGCACGGCGAGTCGAGTGATCGATACCCTGGAACGCAAGGGGTATGTGTCACGTGTTGAGGATGATGAAGATCGGCGTGCAGTACGAATCCAGGCAACGGATGCTGGGCGTGAGCTATACGCGAAAATCAGAGCTGACCTGATTGCAGAGGAGCGAGCGATGATCGAGAACCTCTCAGCTGAGGCTAGGCAGGGAGCGCTGAGTTTACTCAGACAGATTACGCGGGCCACGGAGATTCGCTGCGGGCTCGTGAATGAGTGCTGCCCAGCCGTGAAGAGCAAGGAATGAAAGGGAAGAACTTCCCTTTTTTTGCCAATAATGTTGTTACTACCAACGTAATGGGGCTCCAACAATGCGAGTTCGTTTAGCTGAAACTAAAGACACTGTTTCAATAGCCGCCATCTACAACCAGGGGATCGAGGAGCGTAGCTCTACGTTTGAAACGACTCCTCGAAGCCCGGCAGACATGCTTGATCGCATCAAATCAATGGAGCGCTATCCAGTGTTGGTCATGGTCGATGAGACGGATCAGGTTGTTGGATGGGCAGGACTCAGTAGTTATCGCGCTCGTGCCTGTTACGACGGCATTGCGGATTTTTCCATTTACCTAGATCGCAGTGTTCGCGGCCAGGGGCTAGGCAAACAGTTACTTCAGGCACTGCTGAAAGAAGCCGAAGCTCGCGGATTCTGGAAAGTCCTTTCACGCATTTTTACCTTCAATCACTCCAGCCTCGCATTGTGCGAAGCCTGCGGTTTCCGCCAAGTGGGGGTATATGAAAAACACGCCTGCCTAGAAGGACGTTGGCTCGACTGCGCGATTGTCGAGCGCCTGTTCGCGAACAATCAGCCAACCTGAAGGAGTCGATCATGGATAACACTCACCTTCCCGTCGCCATAATCGGTGCAGGCCCAGTGGGCCTCGCCACAGCCGCTCACCTGCTGGCCAGAGGTATCACTCCGCTGATCCTGGAAGCTGGTCCGGAGGCTGGGGCCAGCATTGAAGAATGGGCGCATGTGAAGATGTTCTCTCCGTGGCAGTTCAATGTGGACAAGGAGGCGGCCAATCTTCTGCTGGCCGATGGTTGGACTCCACCACCGGAGAACGAGTATCCAACGGGTCGTGAACTGCTGGACCGGTTTGTTCGACCTTTCGCCGACCTCGAACAGATCAAGCGTCACTTGCAGTTCAATACCCGTGTTCTGGCAGCCACTCGCGTCGGTCAGGATGTGATGAAGACCCAGGGCAGATCGGCAGCTCCTTTTTTACTGCGTGTCGCAGGGCCGGCGGGTGAACAGGATGTGCTTGCCAGTGCTGTCATTGATGCCTCGGGCACCTACCTGACACCAAACTGGATGGGCGCCCATGGCATCCCTGCATTGGGCGAGATCGAGCATGCAGCGCACATTGCGTACGGCATTCCGGAGGTGCTGGGTCGTGCGCGGAATCGCTATGCCAACAAAAGAGTGCTGGTGGTGGGTGGTGGTCACTCCGCGTTTAACGCCCTACAGGATCTGGTGCGTCTGATTCAGGAGGCACCGCAAACCAAAGTGCTATGGGCGATCCGGGGTAATTCTCTTGAGCGCATTCTGGGTGGTGGTGCGAATGATCAATTGGAAGAGCGCGGAAAGCTCGGCCTGAAGATTCGCCAATTGCTGAATGACGGCGTGATCGAGCTGTTCAAAAACGTCGCTATTGATCAGGTTGTAGGCAATGGCCAAGGGTTGGTTGTGAAGGCGGGAGACCAGATACTTCCACCTGTGGACCAAATCATTGTGGCGACCGGATTCCGACCTGACATGAGCCTGCTCGCCGAGTTGCGTATCGCACTTGATCCCGCAACTCAAAGCGCAGTGTTGCTCGCTCCAATGATCGATCCCAACGAGCACAGCTGCGGTACGGTCAGACCTCATGGCGCGATAGAACTTGCCCATCCTGAGGAAGGTTTGTTCATTGTTGGGATGAAGAGCTATGGTCGGGCGCCTACGTTCTTGTTGATGACTGGGTATGAGCAAGTTCGCTCTGTCGTCGCGGCGCTGGCGGGTGATTGGGATGCGGCCAAAAGGGTTGAGCTGATCCTCCCGGAAACGGGCATTTGCAACTCGGATTTCGATGAAGTCGATGATCGCTTGAAGGCTTCGGCAAGTCAGACGTCTTGTTGTGGCACCGGAGAGACAATCCTTGAGGCCGCGCCTCGTACCTCGCCGGGTTGTTGCAAAGCCTAGTGCGCAGTAACCGAACCCGCCCTCGATGACCGGGGCGGGTTAGGGGCGACCTTCTTATTTTCTTTTGCACGTCCAGGTAGTCCTTGAACCAAGGAGCGACCTATTTCTGGGTGAGTAACAGATTCATTACAGAAACCATATATGCACCGCCGCAGATATTTGAAGAGACACGGAAGGCTGGCTAGCGCCTTAATACACAGCTTTCATTGAAGGTGCTCGGCGGAGTCCAATCGTTTTGATGGATTAATGGGTCGTTGACTCTTTATCTTGCATGCGGAAAAACATATATTCGTTAAACCGCATATGAGCTGAGGCTTCACAATGACCAGCAAAGCCCGTGTCCTGTTCGTCTGTACTGCCAACGCTGCACGCTCCCAGTTGGCCCAAGCGTTGCTGAGGCATACCGATTCGGAGCATTTCGAGGCGTTCAGCGCCGGCACAACTCCAACTCAGGTAGATCCGCGCACCTTCGAGGCGCTTTCACACATCGGTGTGAGCACCGAAGGATTACGTAGCAAGTCGATAGACGAATTCCGTGGTGAGCGTTTCGATTACGTCATCACCTTGTGTGATAAAGCCGCAGCGGAATGCCTGTCTTTACCTGGAGCGGGTGAGGCATTGGCCTGGAGTTTTGAAGACCCGGTCACCAGCACCAAACCCGATGCCTTCCGTCACACCCTTCACGAAATTCATGAGCGCATCAAGATGTTCGTCTTGGTCAAAAACAAACACTGAGAAAACGATATGGCTGACCATCTGACACCGACCACTGTTTTCAAATGCCTTGCTGACGACACTCGGGTCCGCACGATGATGCTCATCACCCGTGAAGGAGAGTTTTGTGTTTGCGAGCTGACCTGCGCGTTGAACGAGAGTCAGCCGAAAATCTCCAGGCACCTAGCGCAACTGCGTACTTGCGGCCTGTTGTCGGACCGTCGGCAAGGCCAATGGGTGTATTACCGACTGCACCCGAATCTCCCTGATTGGGTTCATCAAGTGCTGACCACCGTGCTGGAAAGCAACAAGCACTGGTTGAGCCCTGATGCCAAACGCCTTGATGAAATGGGTGACCGTCCTGAACGGGCAGCCGTGTGCTGTGAAAGCAAAATCGCCTGATTCCGCCTTCGACTACGAGATCGCTCGATGAAAATCCTGTTCCTCTGCACTGCCAATAGCTGTCGCAGCATCCTTTGTGAGGCGGTTTTCAATCACTTGGCACCGGAAGGCATGAAAGCCTACAGCGCTGGCAGTCAGCCCAAAGGGGGAGTGCATCCGCTGAGTCTAAAAACGTTGGAGAAAGCAGTTATTTCGACAGACGGATTGTTCAGTAAGTCCAGCGATGTCCATGTGAACCTGGCTCCCGATTTTGTCATCACGGTGTGCGACAAGGCTGCCGGTGAGGCCTGCCCGGTATTTTTCGGACCGGCCACCAAGGCCCACTGGGGGCTGGCTGACCCTTCGGAATACCACGGAACTCAAGCAGAGATCGAGGCGGCTTTTGAAGCCACGTTGGAGCAGATCAGAACCCGTATTGAAGCCTTCCTGGCTTTACCGCATTCCCAACTGAATGCCGAACAGCTCAAGGCAGAGCTGGCCCTGATTAGCACGCTGTAACCACAGGAGCAATGATCATGAGTAAAAGCCGCCTTTCCTTCCTGGACCGATACCTGACCCTGTGGATTTTTCTCGCCATGGCCTTGGGCATCGGTTTGGGGAGCCTGTTCGAAGGCAGGCCGCAGTGGCTCAACAGTCTTTCCGTGGGCACAACCAACATACCCATCGCTATTGGCTTGATCGTGATGATGTATCCGCCTCTGGCCAAGGTTCGTTATGAGGAGCTGCCGGAAGTCTTCAAGGACAAGCGCATCCTCGTTTTGTCCTTGGTCCAGAACTGGGTCATCGGCCCGGTGTTGATGTTCGCGCTGGCGATCATCTTCTTGCGGGACCAGCCGGAATACATGACCGGCCTGATCCTGATCGGCTTGGCTCGTTGCATCGCGATGGTGCTGGTCTGGAATCAGATCGCAGGTGGCAACAATCAGTACGTCGCCGGATTGGTGGCGTTCAACAGCATCTTCCAGATCCTGTTTTTCAGCGTGTATGCCTGGATCTTTCTGGGGCTATTGCCGCCGCTGTTCGGGCTGGAAGGCAGTGTGATCGAGACCAGCTTTGTCACCATTGCCGAGTCGGTTCTGATCTATCTGGGTGTGCCGTTCCTGGCGGGATTTCTTACCCGCAAGATTCTCATCGCCCGTAAAGGCGAGGCTTGGTTCCAGGAACGCTTCATTCCCAAGATCAGCCCGCTGACGCTGGTGGCGCTGCTGTTGACCATCGTGGCCATGTTCAGCCTCAAGGGGGATGTGGTGCTGCAATTGCCGTTGGATGTATTGCGCATCGCGATCCCTCTGACGATCTACTTCGTGGTGATGTTTTTCATTAGCTTCTGGATGGGCAAGCTGCTCAAGGCTGACTACCCGCGCACCACCGCATTGGCTTTCACAGCCGCGAGCAACAACTTCGAACTGGCAATTGCCGTGGCCATTGCCACCTTCGGCCTGGCTTCTCCGGTCGCTTTTGCCACGGTGATTGGTCCGCTGGTGGAAGTACCGGTACTTATTTCTCTGGTCGGTGTGGCCCTTTGGTTGAAACGCCGCTGGTTCGATGAATCCAAGAGCGCCATTGCGCAGGACAAAGACTATGTTTGATGACCCTATCCCCCAACTCGATACCGAACTGGTTGATCTCCCATCGACAGACAAACTCGGTATCGAAAAGACCTCCATCCACAAGCCGCGCATTTTGCTGCTGTACGGATCGACCCGTGAGCGCTCCTTCAGTCGCCTTTTGGTAGAGGAAGCGGCTCGACTGCTGGAGCATTTCGGCGCCGAGGCGCGGATTTTCAATCCGTCAGGTTTGCCGCTGCCAGATGACGCACCCGACGATCATCTACGTGTGAAGGTGCTGCGCGAGCTGATGCTGTGGTCCGAGGGGCAGGTCTGGTGCTCTCCAGAGCGTCACGGTTCCATGAGCGCAGTGTTCAAAGCGCAGATTGATTGGGTGCCACTGGCGATGGGCGCGGTACGCCCGACCCAGGGAAAAACCCTCGCGGTCATGCAGGTATGCGGTGGCTCGCAGTCGTTCAACGTGGTCAATCAGCTGCGAGTGCTGGGACGTTGGATGCGCATGTTCACCATCCCCAACCAGTCCTCCGTGCCGAAGGCCTATATGGAGTTCGACGATAACGGCCGGATGAAACCTTCTCCGTTCTACGACCGTGTCGTTGATGTGATGGAAGAGTTGGTGAAATTCACGCTGCTGCTTCGCGACCGCCAGGACTATCTGGTGGATCGTTATTCCGAGCGCAAAGAGTCGGCGGAAGAACTTATGAAACGTGTCAATCAGCGCTCCATCTGAGGATTTTTAGCCGTGCAACAACACCCATATTCCGTACTGTCGCTGGCACAGTTCAATGGTCAATTGATCTTCACCCCGTGTCCAGGCACGAAGGGCACCAAGCCTTTCGAGGCGCTGCAAACCCTCAAGGAAGCGGGGGCCTCGGCCTTGCTGACGCTGATGCCGACCGAAGAGTTGCTTCAAAACGAGATCGACCTGCTGCCGGAAGAATGCCAAATGCTAGGCATCGAGTGGTTTCACCTGCCAGTAGAAGACGATCAAGCGCCTGGCGAAGCATTCAAAGCCGCATGGGAACAGCATCATCCGCGACTCCAGCAGTTGCTGACCGAAGGGAAAACCATTGCCATCCATTGCAAGGGCGGCTCGGGCCGTACCGGTTTGATCGCGGCTCAACTGTTGATCGAAAGCGGTGTGCCATTCAGCGATGCCATCCGCGATGTTCAGTCGTTGCGTCCGCGGGCCATCCAGCATCCAGCCCACATTGAATACATCGGCCAGTTCGACACTCAGTCGAACTCTCACTGACAACAGATACAGAGCACAACAACATGACTATCAAAGTTGGCATCAATGGTTTTGGCCGGATCGGTCGCCTCGCTCTGCGAGCCGCCTGGAACTGGCCGGAGTTTGAGTTCGTGCAGATCAACGATCCGGCAGGCGATGCAGTAACCCATGCGCACCTGATCAATTTCGACTCGGTGCATGGTCGTTGGCACAACGAAGCCAGCGCTGAAGGCGATCAGGTGGTCATTGGCGGCAAGCGCATCAAGGTCACCGCGAACAAAGCGATTGCGGACACCGACTGGTCGGGCTGCGATCTGGTGATCGAGGCCAGCGGCAAGATGAAAACCGTGGCGGTGTTGCAGGCTTACCTCGACCAAGGCGTGAAGCGTGTGGTGGTCTGCGCTCCGGTGAAGGAAAAAGGGGCATTGAACGTCGTCATGGGCGTCAACCATCAGCTGTTCAAGCCGGCTGAACATCGAATCGTCACCGCTGCTTCTTGCACCACAAACTGTCTGGCGCCAGTGGTGAAAGTGATCCACGAAAAGCTGGGCATTCGCCACGGTTCGATCACCACCATCCACGACCTGACCAACACCCAAAGCATTCTCGATCAGCCGCACAAGGATCTGCGTCGTGCGCGTGCTTCGGGGATGAGTTTGATTCCGACCAGCACCGGCTCGGCCACCGCCATCGCCGAAATTTTCCCGGAGCTGCGTGGACGACTGAATGGTCACGCCGTACGCGTGCCGCTAGCCAACGCTTCGCTGACTGACTGTGTCTTCGAGGTCGAGCGCGCCACGACCGTCGAAGAAGTGAATCAACTCCTCAAGCACGCTGCCGAGAACGAGCTGAAAGACATCCTCGGTTTCGAGACGCGTCCGTTGGTGTCCATCGACTACCGTACTGACCCGCGCTCATCGATCATCGATGCGCTGTCGACCATGGTTATCAATGGCACCCAGGTCAAACTTTACGCCTGGTACGACAACGAGTGGGGCTATGCCAACCGTACCGTCGAACTGGCCAAAATGGTTGGTCTGGCAGTCTAAGGAGCGGTCATGAAAGCGTTGTCAGCCCTCGCTCCGGAAGTGCGGCAGTACCTGCTCGTGACGGGCAACTACTGGGCATTCACCCTCACCGACGGCGCCTTGCGCATGTTGGTGGTGCTGCATTTTCACGCGTTGGGCTACAGCCCACTACAAATCGCGGCGTTGTTTCTGTTCTACGAACTCTTTGGCGTGATCACCAACCTGGTGGGTGGCTACCTAGGCGCTCGGTTGGGGCTGAACCGAACCATGAACATCGGGCTGGGCATCCAGGTCGCGGCGCTGCTGATGCTGACGGTTCCGGTAGCCTGGCTGACCATCCCATGGGTGATGGGCGCTCAGGCGCTGTCGGGGATTGCCAAAGACCTTAACAAGATGAGTGCCAAAAGCTCCATCAAGCTTCTGGTCCCTGATGGGCAGCAGGGCAAGCTCTACCAGTGGGTGGCGATCCTCACCGGCTCGAAGAACGCACTCAAGGGTGTCGGCTTCTTTCTCGGCGGAGCCTTGCTGGCACTCATCGGCTTCAAAGGCGCCTTGCTGGCCATGGCGGGTGTCTTGGCGCTGATCTGGATCAGCAGCTTGATTCTGTTGAAGAAGGACTTGGGCAAAGCCAAAGCCAAGCCAAAGTTTCGCGACATTCTGTCCAAAAGCCGGGCGATCAATATCCTCTCAGCGGCGCGGATGTTCCTGTTCGGCGCCCGCGATGTCTGGTTTGTAGTGGCCTTGCCGGTGTACCTGAGCAGTGTCTTCGGCTGGGACTTCTGGAAGGTCGGTGGATTTCTGGCGGTCTGGGTGATTGGCTACGGCATCGTGCAGTCCTTCGCGCCCAACATCACTGGAAAGAAACGGGGGCACGTACCGGATGGTCGTGCGGCGTTTTTGTGGGCACTTGCACTGGCGGGCCTGCCCGCGGCCATTGCTCTCGCTCTGAACACCGGGCTGTCGCAACAGGTGGTGTTGCTCGGCGGACTGATGGTTTTTGGCGCTCTGTTTGCGGTGAACTCGTCGTTGCACAGCTACCTGATCGTGTCCTACGCCAAGGAAGATGGCGTGTCGCTGGATGTGGGTTTTTATTACATGTCCAACGCCATGGGACGGTTGATCGGCACGGTACTCTCCGGCTGGGTTTATCAGGTGTATGGGTTAGGCGCGTGCTTGTGGATATCGAGCGCCTTTGTGCTGCTCGCAGCACTGATTTCTATCGGGTTACCGAGGCATGCCGAGGCGATGTGAAGCCGCTCTGAAAGGCTTGCAGCCAATCGCTACCAGCAGCCAGGCATTTGAGGTAAGGCAGGCAAGTGTTGGAGGCAAGTCATGAACCGGTTCACAAGTGTCTTAACTGTTTCACCCGTTTTGCTCGCAGTGTTGCTAGGCAGTGGCTGCGATCAAAAAGAGTCATCCCCTAAGCAATCGTTTGAAATGGATAAAACGGTTGTTGGGACTTGGGCTGAAGGTGAATGGACCACCTCCGAATCTCAGAATCAGGCGCCCCTTGCCTTCAAGATTTCAGGGGAAAAGCTGATTCTGAGTGGGTGTTCCTTCTCCACCCAGAGCCTGCTAAGCCCAATTGAAAAACATGCGTACCTTGTACTCAAGCAAGAGGGCTCTTGTTCGGTAAGCCCAGTGCCTCACAGCATAACCCTGAACCGAAAAGGAAATTGTCAGGCACAGGTCGAGTTGTACGCCTCATTGTCGAGTGTCAACAAAGGTGTCCCGGAGCAGTCGGGTGTATACACCAAAGCGGGTTGTATTGATGCCTCGACTCAATGATCAATTGGAAAACGATCCATTTCTTGAACGGCAATGCGAGGGGCGTGGGGTATTCTGGTCGGCGTTGTGGATGCGAAACCTGTTCAGTCGATAACCGCCTGGTCACAACTGCTAGTCTTGAAAAGTACGTGCCTATCAACATTTGGTGGCTTGAAAGTCTTAGCGCCGCTGCTATAGGATAAAAACAGGAGATGGCATTCCTCCTTTAATCGCCTTCGTGCTGATGATGCCTACGTGAACCCTGGACAGGGTGCGTAGGTGTGTCCCTGTCCTCCAATTTAGGACAGGATCGTGACTTCAAATCTCATATCAGCCCCCTCTCGTACTGTGCGGTTATCAGCACCTCCTCGGCTAAATCAGCCCAGAGGAGACATGCAACCATGATGAAATCACTACTAGTTATCGCTATCGGCGCATCGCTTGGTGCCTGGTTACGTTGGCTCCTAGGTATAAAGCTAAACGCGTTGTTCCCGACAATTCCCCCTGGGACTGTGGTGGCAAACATGGTCGGGGGCTACATCATTGGCTTGGCCCTCGCATTCTTGGCCGCATCCCCCTCCCTAAGCCCTGAGTGGCGCCTGCTGATCATCACGGGGTTCTGTGGGGGGCTTACTACTATCTCCACGTTTTCAGCCGAAACAGTTGCCCTGATTCAGGAGGGCAGACTGCTCTGGGCGTTCGGCTCAATTTCATTACACGTCGTAGGCTCGTTGGTAATGACCGCTGCCGGGCTTTTGTCCTATCAAATGATTGGCACGCGCTGAGGAGATGAACATGAAAGGTTTTCTAGTGGTTTTCTTTACTCAACAGAATCGTCGCTATCAAGGGAAGATGCTCGGCGAATGGATTGTTGATTTGGCCAAAGAAATGGGCCTGCGTGGTGCGACCCTGTCTACGGGTATCGAGGGTTTTGGACACACCGGTAGGCTGCATTCCGCGCACTTTTTTGAGCTGGCGGATCAACCAACTCCCCAGTTCCAAGGGTTTGAAAATGACATTGGCGGGCAGCGCCCGCCCGGCATGGGCGGGTAGTAACCCGACGCCGAGTCCGGCGGAAACCAGCGCGAGCATCGTGGTGAATTTGGACTTGTTCGATTTTCAGTTGAGATATTCGATAACGCTTGGGCGCTGCCCTGATGGTCGTTTGGCATTTCTGGCTGCAGAACCGGTAGTTTTGCCCCTCATATTCCGTGCTGAACTGGCTGTCGTTACTGACGGTCATGCCACATACCGGATCATGGGAGCCGGTGAGTTGGGGTTCAGACTTCTGTAATGGGTCGTGCTCTGAACGAAGCTCAGGGGTGGGCATGAGCTAACTCCTGTTCGCATCCTTGGTTGAGGCTGAGGTTTCGCCGTGATGACGGTGACCACCGTGGTGGTGCCCGAAAAAATGCATCAGCGGGCACAACAGCAAAATCATGTAAGGCAGTAAGCCCAGCATATGGCCGTAGTGTTCTCTTGCCAGATAGAACAGCACGATCACCAGCAGCATGCCGAGTGCTATGCCGGGTTTGCTCCTCCAAAATGTTGGGGAGGTGTTAGCGGAATGTGGTGAATTCATCATGGTTCTGTACTCCTGAGGGAAGTGCTGTTAGTGATGCGTCGTATAGGTCAACGGGCGGCAGTTTTACCCTTGGCATATTGGCAAAGGTAAAACCGCCGTTGCATTGCCTACAGGCTTGTACGCGTCACTTGCTCATCGGCATCTTCATCATGCTCGATTGCTGATCCATCATTTTCATCATCATGTTCATCATTCCCATCTCCATGCCGTCTTTGTTGCCGGCCATGCCCATGCCATGACAGTTCTTATGCATCATGGCCATGCTGTCCTTCATCGTCTTCATGCTCTCCTGCATGGCGGCGTGTCGCTCGGCAGGGGTCTTGGCGGCGGCTGCCTTGTCATGTGCAGCCTGCATTTTTTGCATTTGCTCGGTCATGACATTGTTTTGCATCGGTGTAGCTGCTTCGCTTGTCTGGGCGGGCGTGGTCGGCGCCTGCTCCGGGTGATGCTCATCGACTGCCGAGGCCATGAGTGGGCTGCTCACGAGCAGGGTGGCGAGGATAAATTTCAATGAGGCATGCATGGCAATCTCCAAAGGGTGAGGACAACTCAGGTAATACCAAGCCGCACCGGGTTGGCGCAGTCAGACAGTGCGCCGAAGATCGGCGCGCAGAAGGTCGGATTAATCGTTGGAACGGACGAAAATCAAGCGGGCAGGCGGTCTGGCCGGTACAGGGCGCCGTAATGCAAGAAAGGCAAAAGCGGAGGGGTTGGCGGGATACGAAATCAGCAACGCCGGGATCAGGAACAGAAACGTCCAACTGGACAGGTTAAATATTTGAAGATGGAGCGAAGGACTTACAGCTATCGCCGCATCGGCGCAGTGCTGAAGGCAACCGAGGGCATGGGTGTCGTGGCTATCGTGATCTTGCGCGGTGTTCAGCGAGACATGAGTTGCCGGATTGTGGCTGGGCTGTACCAGACATCCCTGGGTCGCTGCCAGACCAAACGCTAACACCCACAGCACGATGGCGAGGCGTATGAACGTTGGTTGACGATGGCGAAACCAGAACATGGAGAATCTCCGGTACTGATTAGCGGGTTTTGATTTTTCAACATTACAGCACATCGAAGTGCCACGGTTGATCCACATCAATTTATGCAGCCGGGTGTCGGCTCTTGTGGTGTGGTCAAATTGTAAGGTCTACGTCGACCTTTCAAAGGTTTACCCCTCTTTGCCGTTCTTTACTAGCAGCTTGTGGGGCACCGCCTCTTCATTGCCCTTTTTATTAATGGTGAGTTGAGTGCAAGCGGTCGCAGTGACTGAAGCTGCTTTTTGAATCAAATAATCTGAGCTGACCTCAACTGATGACTATCAGACGCTCGCGGGGTTGGTCATGAGTTGGGGATAAGCTCAAGTGGCAGGAGTGGAGCATGACGGTTGTAGAGGTTGAAGAGTACCGGGTGAGGAGGGTGTTGTTGAGTTAAGAATAAATGTAGAAACGAAGGCCGCATTTGCGGCCTTGTTTTTTAGGGTGTTACTCGTGTGAATGGCCGTGCTCAGCGCTTTCGGAGGTTGCGCCTTTCTCTCCACCACCGCATGCCGTCATCAGACCAAGGAAGCAGATCAGGACCATCGAACGAATCAGCGTTGTTGGGGGGGGGCATGGGAAGACTCTTCAAAAATGGATGAAATAAATGGGCTGTGGTAAGGCTGAGCGCTGCATTTTCGGCAGTAAAACAGCCATCGCCGCTTCGAGTTACTGTTTGACGCTCAAGTAATCGCCGGTCGTTTTCAGTGAGATGGTCACATCGTTGTTGCTGCGATTACGCCAAAACCAGCCGTGGGTGCCGTCAAAAATGGCGGTGAATTCACCTTTATCACTTTTGACCTGCTTGCCCTTGTTGTAGCTGTGGAAGTAACCCTTTTCTCCGTTGTAGGGCTCGCCATGCGTGTCGTAGTTCACAGGCCCACCAACCGCTGTCCATTCATAGCTAACAGTCTTGTTCTTCAGCACTTCCAGTTTGATTTCTGTCCCTTCACCTGGCTTGAGCGTGACGGTCATTTGATTGGTCTTCAAAGCTGGGGCAGTTGCCGCCGCTGGTTGGGTCGCAGGTAACGCAGCAGGTTGTATTTGCGCAATCTGCGGAGCTGGAGCTGGAGCTGGAGCTATTGCTTGCGGCGGCGCTGCATCTGCCAGCGCCTCTTGCGCGAGGATGATCTTCAACTCGCCCATTTGGGTCAGACCCAGTGCGCGGCCCACGCCTGTAGGATCAACGGCATATTCCGAAGGCATGACCACGGTTACCAGCAGGCCGATCGCAGTCAGCAGTGCAATGACAGTCGAGCGCACCAGTTTGCGAGTGCTGGGCAATTCATTAACAGTTGGAAGCGGAGTATTGAACATGGTCAGAATTCCTTACGCGGAGACAAATAGGCCGGTGATCTGGTAACCCATCAGGAGGAAACCGGCACTCATCATGGCGACGTTGACGGTATAGGCGTGGCGCCAGAAACTGCCGGTGCGCCGCCAATACCCCATCAGAATGAGAATCGCGCTGAGGGCCAGCAATTGGCCGATCTCGACACCAACGTTGAAGGCGACCAGGTTCGGAATCAGGCCGTCAGGCGAGATTTCGTACTCCTGGATCTTGGTGGCCAAACCGAAACCATGGAGCAGACCGAAGATCAGCGTGGCCACCTTGGTGTTGGGTTGGAAACCGAACCAGCGCTGGAATGCGCCCAGATTATCGAGCGCCTTGTACACCACCGAAAAACCGATGATGGCGTCGATGATGTAAGAACTGATGCTGATCTCAGTCAGTACACCCAGCAGCAGCGTGACCGAGTGGCCTATGGCGAATAGCGTGACGTAGAGCCCAACATCTTTCAGGCGGTAGAGGAAGAAGATCACCCCGAACAGAAACAGCAAGTGGTCGTAGCCCGTCATCATGTGCTTGGCGCCCATGTAGATGAAGGGCAGCAACATGACGCCGGAGCTTTCCTGGATGAATCCCTTGTCACCTTCGGCGACGGCATGAGCCATCGCCTCGGGCATTGCAAGGAAAAGTGATGCGACAAATAAAAACAGCAGCGGTAGCAGGCGACGCGAAGGCGCAGTAAATGCGTCAACGCCGCTCATCGAGTGCGAATACATAGATCAATCCTACGTTGCAGGAATCAAAGGCCGCAGTGCGGCCATGGTCAGGATGCGAACGAAGGACGGGGCGGCCGCTCGATCAAGAAAATCGGCGGGCGGGGAACGGAATAGCGTGGTGCATCGACTTGCATAGAGAGCTTCGGTTGCGCGGCCAAACTCAACGCGGAAGTGAGCTGTGGCGTTTCGTGCTGATGGTCAGGGGTCAACGGGGAGTGATAGTGATCCGAGCAGCTCGCACACGACATCTCGGCTTGCTCTTCATGGGAGTGATAGGCGTCTTGTGCGATCTCCCAGGCAGGCGGTTTCGTCGTTACCGACAACGTATAGGTATGCCCAGCCCAGGCCACAAACATGGCGAGAACAAGTGCGAATACCACTGTCGTTGTCAGGGATCTGTTGAGCATAGTGTCCGGGGTTCTAACTCGTTTGTTGTGGCCGCAATACGTTTGACCATATCCCCCTAGGGGGGATAGGATGCCAGCGTAATTCATTGAGGCCTGAGGCTCAAGTCATGAGTGAACAAGAACACGAACATAGCCATCCCCACACCCACCAAAGTCACGAGGCGATCATCAAGCGCCTCAAGCGGGCGGATGGCCATTTACGCGGCATCATCACCATGATTGAAGAAGGTCGTCAGTGCGTCGATATTGCTCAGCAGCTGCATGCAGTGGAAAAGGCGGTGTGCCAAGCCAAACGCACGCTCATCCAGGATCACATTGATCATTGCCTGGAGGACACCGTCTCGGCGTTGAACAATGGCGAGCGCGCACCACTGGAAGCCTTCAAGCAAATCACCAAGTATCTCTAGGTCTGAAATGCCCAGCTTCGCTGAACTGCTGCAACAGGGCAGGGCACATGCCTGTCTTGTTAGCGATCAAGAGGTCTGGTGTTCTTTGGTTGCTACCAGCGGTTTTATGTCTGCTGGGCAGCACTCGTAGCGGCATCGTAACCAGGGCATTGGGTTTGGAAGTCTATTCATCTCTGGTCTTAAGCGCTGCGTTCGTTGCGCCGCTGATCAGACTCTGGCCTCTGTGTCAGACGTTCACCTACACGTTTTGGCCTGTGCGGCAGTGGGGCTAAAGATTCTATTCGGGCCATCTTGTCGCTCTGCAAGCTTTACGGTTTCTGGTCTGAGGTTTGGCAAATCTTTGAAACTAAAGACCCCTCAACTTGGCCAGCGGCGATGCTGATCGTCGATCACATAGGGGTGTTCGTGATCTGCACCATCTTGGCCGTCGAGGTGAATGTGATCATCCGGCAGGTTCTCATGGGTGTGTTTGATCGACTCTTGGTCATGAGCTGGACGCCAGATCACTATACTGACCGCCAATGCGCTACCAGCCACGACAACGAGCCCAACAAACGAGGCCGTGAGGCTGATATTGGCACCCAGCCATCCCGCCAATGGGTAGGTAATCAACCAGCAGGCATGGGATAGCGCAAATTGGGCGGCAAACAGCGCCGGGCGATCTTCGGCATGTGCTGAGCGACGCAACAGCCGACCGCTTGGGGTCTGAGCCAAGGAATAGCCCACGCCCAGTACCATCCACAGCGGCAGCAGGAAGTTGTAGGTGCTCAGGTTGATGCCAACGGCCAAACCTGCAACCAGTATTCCTCCACCAAACAGCATGGCCGTTCGGTCTTTGATGTTTTCCAACAGGCGTGGCAAGGCCAGGGCCGCGATCATGGAGCCACCACCAAACGCGGCCAGCGCCAATGCCGTAGAACTCTGAGGCAGAGCGAAGCGCGACTGCACCAGCACCACCGTATTGACGATGACCATGGCACTGGCAGCAGCTACTGTCAGATTAAGAGCCAGCAGCCCCCGTAGGCGAGGGGTGGCCAGGAATATGCGCATGCCACGGGTAGTTCGTTCGTAGATGCTGCGTCGTGGCGTCGGCTTCGCCTTTGGCAGCAGTACTGTGGCGACCAGGGCCGCTGAAGCGAGGAAACCGATGACAGTGCCGGCGAACAGGTTATGGAAGCTGATAACGGTCAGCAACGCGGCGGCGAGCATAGGGCTGGCGACACTTTCAAGATCATAGGCGAGACGTGATAGCGACAAGGCGCGGGTATAGTCGTCTTCATCCGGCAGGATGTCTGGAATGGTTGCCTGAAATGTCGGTGTGAACGCCGCCGAGGCTGACTGGAGAACAAAAATCAGCACGTAGATCTGCCAGACTTCCGTCACAAACGGCAGAGCGAGCGCGACCAGTGCTCGCACCAGATCCAGCGAGACCAGCATCGCTCGACGGGGTAGACGTTCAGCAAAAGCCGCTGCGATTGGTGCAACGGCAATGTAGGCCGTCATTTTGATCGCCAGCGCTGTACCGAGGACAGCACCTGCTTGGGCGCCCGCAAGGTCGAACGCCAGCAGGCCCAGCGCGACAGTGGCGAGTCCAGTCCCTACGAGCGCGATTACTTGGGCGAGAAAGAGATGACGGTAGGTTCGGCTGGCTAGGATTTTCAGCATGGAAGATCTCAGGTGGCGACGTGCGTGACCAGGCGGTTACCTAACTTTTCACGAAGAGACGCAATCAGCTGGTTTCGTCTCTGTTCAGTGCGAATATCCCCCCAGGGGGGATATGGTTCGATCCTAAATCATAGTCCATGGCAGCTCAAGAAATAGGTGCTACGCCATCTATCGAATTACTGAAGTGCGGGCCCGCCCGCCGGCTTGTATTGGTTCTGCACGGCGAGGCGACGGGCTCAATGTTTCGATTGCAGCATTCAAATGCTGCGACGCTGCCGGTCGGATGTATTCCCTCCCTGGCTTGTATGGCTTGTTGGAACGTGTGATCATACTTTCATTATAGGTAGGGGGGGTATGGTATGGGTCATGTGAGATCGAGCAAAGACAATCTTCTTAAGCGTGTAAAGCGAATCGCTGGGCAAATCCAGGCGATTGAGCGAGCACTCGACTCTGATGATGACTGCTCGAAAACCTTGCTATTGGTCGCTTCGACCCGTGGCGCGATCAATGGGCTGATGGATGAAATCATTGAAGACCACGCTCGTGAACATGTCGCGAATCCGACACTCAGCAACGAAGAAAGAGCGAAAGGCGTCGATGAGCTGCTCGAAGCCATTCGCCGCTATTCCAAATAGGATTTGCCCAGATGAGTAATTCGTACGCCGACTATTCCCACGACCATATGTTCCTGGGGAAATCACATGAAGAAAACGCTAAGCGAACGTTGTGGGTGGTGGCTCTGACCGTCGTAATGATGGTTGCTGAAATCACCGCAGGTTATCTCACTGGCTCCATGGCGTTGCTTGCCGATGGTTTTCACATGGCAACGCACGCTGGAGCACTTGGCATAGCCGCAGCTGCTTACGGTTACGCAAAAAGACATGCCTCAAGTGCTCGCTACAGTTTTGGAACTGGCAAGGTGGGAGACTTGGGTGGCTTCGCCTCTGCTCTGATTTTGGGACTGGTCTCCTTGGGAATTGCTGGAGAATCGCTATTCCGTCTCTTTCAACCGACTCAAGTGCAATTCGGGACAGCGACTCTTATCGCAGTTGTCGGATTAGCAGTGAATGTCGTGAGCGCGCTTTTGCTTTCTGGCGGACATGATCATCACCATGGGCATGGCCACGATCAATCTCACCATGCACATGGTCACGACAATAATTTGCGCTCTGCTTACGTTCACGTCATTGCAGATGCCCTGACCTCGGTTCTGGCCATCGCTGCTCTGCTTGCTGGCCGATACCTTGGTTGGGTATGGCTCGACCCTGCAATGGGGATTTTGGGTGCAATTGTCATTGCACGCTGGGCTTGGTCGTTGATGCGGGTGACTGCGGGTGTATTGCTCGACCAGACAGATGATCATGTCGCCCAAGAAATTCGTGAACTGGTTGAAACGCCTGGAGATGCTTCGATCATTGATCTTCATGTCTGGCAGGTAGGGCCTCAGGCCCGAGCCGCGATTGTGAGTGTTCTGGGCAGCCCCGCAGTGAATGCCGAAGACATACGAGAACGGCTTGCTACGGTTCATGAAGTCACGCATCTGACTGTTGAATACCGCACGAAGCTGGGAGCTGACTCACCGGTACAAGTCTCCGTTCCGGCATAGAAATGAACGCATAGTCGACTGAAATGAAAATAAGGATCGAGATATGCTTGTGAGCAAACGGGATCAGGCGCAAATCGAACGTCGTCTGATTGCTGCCCTGACCAAGACCTGCGAGACGGCCAAAGCGGAGATAGTAGGCTTCTCTTGGTTGACTCACGATGTGGGTTACGCGCGATTTCCCTCCAGTCTGATGGTTGTTTGGGTCTTCGACACCGATGCCAACAGGGATGTGGTGCTTGCCAATGGGCAAGACAAGCGGATGCTCGAATTGACGACCCTGGCATTAAGTGAAGCGAATGTTCACGTCAGTCAGGTGTCGGCCAACGTGCATTTCGATACTGAAGAGCAATGTCAGCGGTCGAATGCCGGTGACTGGCGGCAGCGTTTAACACGTACACGATCCACGCGGAGTTAAACCATGGCCAAGGACATCGAAAACCCATGTATTTCCGTTTGCCAGCTGAACAGCGAACTATGTTTGAGCTGCGGTCGCACCAAGGAAGACATCAGAAAATGGAAGCGGATGAAGCGTCCAGAAAAGATGGCCGCTGTACAACGTGCGACCCAGCGCCTGAAAAGCTTGCAAAAAAAAACACAATTGAACGCCGCAGTTTAGGCCACAGTTGTACTGCGTCCTCCCTTGTTGCTGTCCTCGGCCCCCTTACGACTTCTTCTACTGCTTGAACACGTAATGGAAAAAGCATTTCTCGCTGCATGGCCATGGTGGACGGTAGCCATGCAGTGTTAGATGGACAGGGCCAGATTAATTGCCGGGGTATTCAGCAAGGACCTGATCCGCGCCGGCTTTGGTCAGGCCGATTATCTGATAAGCATCACGTTTTCCGTTGACTTCCATGCCTGGAGATCCAACTGGCATGCCAGGAACGGCGATCCCAAGAAGGTCGTCACGTTTGCTCATCGCAATGATTTGCTCGGCGGGCACGTGACCTTCAACAAACTTTCCATTGATCATTGCTGTGTGGCAGGACGAGAGTCGTGGAGCAACACCGAGATCCTGCTTGACCGCGCTCATGTTGGTTTCTACATGATCAACGACGGTGAAGCCGTTAGCTTCAAGGTGCTGGATCCACTTCTTGCAGCATCCACAGTTAGCGTCACGATGGACGTCGATCGTCAGCGACTCTGCTGCATGACCAGCTGAACTGATAAACAGAGCCGCGTATGCAGCGAGGCGAAGTGCTCGACCGGGACGAAGAAAGTTATTTCGCATGGGTATGCTCCTTCCCATCAGCGTGGGTATGAGTTTTTGGCTGAACGGCCGGAGTTGCAGGAGCGTCATGTGAAGCCTCCACAACCTGAGGATGGGCGTGTTCGGTACTTTCATCCTGAGAAGGCGCTGAGGCCGCCTCATGGGCATGGGCGCTGTTTCTCTCGCCATGATGGTCGCCTGCTTCGGCTATCTCTTCGGCTGCACCCGCATCATGATGCCCAGCGGCAGCCCCTTTTTGGCCCTCATGCTGGCCTTCATGGTTATGCATTTTGCTCTCGCCGCCACCGTGTTGATGACCATCGCTGCTGGTTGCTAGAGCGTTGTATTGCTCTGCATCCAATGAAGGCAACTGCTGGAGAAAAGCGACCATTCCCCAGATGTAGGGATCGGCCATGCTTTTACCCCAAGCGGGCATGCCTGTGGATTTGATTCCATGCTTGATGATCCAGAAAGCTGCGGCAGGGTTTCCATCAACGCCCAGTTTTGAAAGATTCGGAGGTGCAGGGTAAAGGCTATTACTTAACTCGGTTCCTGCAATACCCGGAGCCAGATGGCAACCGATGCACATAGCGTTGTAGTTGCCAGCACCTGCGCGGATGAGAGCTTCTTCGCTCAGGTCGGGGACTTTAATATCGCGTGAGCGCACAGCAATCGAGCGATCCCGAGCAGTGGAAAGAAGTGAGTGAACGGGGCCGAAATGCGGATCATCCGCCCCAACATTGATCACACCAAAATACACCACGCCGGCACCTACTATTGCGGCGACCACCCCGGCAGCAGTCAATGTTTTCAATGTTCTTTTCATGTCAGGCCCTCAAAACCACATCCGAATACCGGCGACAAATCGCGCCTCGTTCGCATCCTCTCCTTCATCGCTGGCCAGGTCTGCCGTATTGCCGTATGAGCGGCTCCAGCTAACCCCAATGTAAGGGGCAAATTGGCGAACAATCTCATAGCGCAATCGGAGCCCTACTTCGGTGTTTGCCAATCCAGACCCAATGCCGCGCTGAGGATCATTTTTTCCGTAAAAATTGGCTTCGGCCGTCGGCTGCAAGATCAGGCGATTGGTCAGCAGAATGTCGTAGTCGCCTTCCAATCGAGCAGCGGTTTGACCGTTCTCACCGATGTAGGCAGTCGCTTCGGCTTCAAAGTTATAGAGGGCCATGCCCTGAATACCGAGCGCTCCCCAAGTCTGTGGTGAACCGGGCTTGAAGTCTTGTCGTACGCCGGTGACGACATCCCACCATGGACCGATGGAGTGCCCCCAAAGTGCTGAGAGTTCAGCGTTTTCCGTTACGCCATTGGTACGTTCGCCTTCCGAGCGCAACCACAGTCGGTCAACGTCACCGCCGATCCATCCTTTTGCATCCCAGGCCAATGCACTACCGTTGTCAGCATCCTGATACTCAAACTTATCCAGCAGCATGAAGGAGTTGACCTTCTTGTCGTGAACCCCATGACCAGCCACATCTGGAAAGGCGGCAGCACGGTCAGTGTCGGTCAGTACAGGGATTGGAGTTCGGCTGGTGGTAGCCCCTCCATCCATACTTTCCATTCCGTCCATTTGCCCGTCACCCATACTCATCTTGCTGTGATCCATAGCCCCCATCTTGCTATGGTCCATAGCTCCCATTGAGCCGTGGTCCATCTTGGAGTGATCCATCTCTTCAGCGGCGTGAGCCACGACAAAGAAAGCAGGACTGGTAGAGACTGCCAGTGCCATCAACGTTGGGCGTAGAAACTTACTGGTCATGATCTCAATCTGCCTTTTTGGTTTTTTGGTCATGATCCATCGACTCATGGCTCATCTTGCTGTGGTCCATTGACCCGTGATCGGGCTTTGACTCGTTTGTCGTAGTTGCAGGCTTGTTCGTTGTTTTTGCAGGAGTAGCAGGTGAATGATCACTACTATCTTCGACTGCCAGCGCCACGGACGAGAGTTCACCCATCAAGCCGACGGCAAAGAGGCAACCGACCAGCGATTTACGATTTAGGTATGTGCTCACAGATCGTCTCCTTTACTCATCAACCCGTACTTCTCGGAACATGCCCATTTCCATATGGAAAAGCAGGTGGCAGTGATAAGCCCAGCGACCTAAGGCATCAGCGGTAACTCGATAGCTGCGCTTGGTACCTGGTGGCATGTCGATTGTGTGCTTGCGCACCATGAACTTGCCGTTCTCATCCTCAAGGTCGCTCCACATGCCGTGAAGGTGGATGGGATGGGTCATCATGGTGTCGTTCACCAGGGTGATGCGAAGACGCTCCCCATACTTCAGACGAAGCGGCTCGGCGTCAGAAAATTTGATGCCGTTGAAGGACCACGAAAATTTCTCCATGTGACCGGTCAGATGAAGCTCAATGGTGCGATTGGGTTCGCGACCGTCAGGGTCTTGGAACGTGCTTTTCAGGTCTGAGTAGGTGAGTACTCGACGACCATTGTTCCGCAAGCCGATGCCTGGATCGTTTAGCTTGGGCGTTGGGTTCATGGCTTGCATATCAACCAAGGGGTTGTTGGTTTCGGACGCTGGGTGAGTCTGCATTTCGCCCCCCATACCGCCCATTCCTGCCATCTTGCTGTGGTCCATGCCGGCCATGTTGGACATGTCGCCTTTGTCCATTCCCGCCATCTTGCTGTGGTCCATGCCGGCCATGTTGGACATGTCGCCTTTGTCCATTCCCGCCATCTTGCTGTGGTCCATACCGGCCATGTTGGACATGTCGCCTTTGTCCTTGCCCGACATCTTGCTGTGGTCCATGCCGGCCATGTTAGTCATGTCACCGCTGTCCATGCCGGTCATCCCGGTCATGTCACTTTGGTCCATTCCCGCCATCTTGCTGTGGTCCATGCCAGCCATGCCTGACATGTCACCTTGTTTCATATCGCCGCCGCCCATACCAGCCATGCTGCCATGGTCCATGCCCGCCATACCGCCCATACCCATGTCATCCATGGTCAAAAGCGGCCGAGGATCGATCGCCGGTATCTGTGCCTTTAATCCTTCGCGAACTGCCAAGGTTCCACGTGCAAAACCGGTTCTATCCATGGACTGGGCGAAGATTGTGTAAGCCTCTTCGCTGGCAGGTTCTACGATCACGTCATACGTTTCTGCCACGGCGATGCGAAACTCATCGACGCTGACTGGTTTGACATGTTGGCCGTCAGCCGCCACCACGGTCATTTTCAAACCGGGGATGCGGACGTCGAAATAGCTCATAGCTGAGCCGTTGATAAAGCGCAGGCGCAGCTTTTCACCCGGTTTGAAAATACCGGTCCAGTTACCGTTAGGGGCCTGGCCATTCATGAGATAGGTGTAAGTATCCCCACTGACGTCTGCGAGATCAGTGGGGTTCATTTTCATTTCAGCCCACATCTTCCGATCGGCCACGGCAGCAGACCAACCTTGCTTGCTGACGTCGTCGATAAAGTCACCCACGGTACGTTTGTGGTGGTTGTAGTAGTCCGATTGCTTCTTGAGCTTGGCCATGACGCGACTAGGATCTTCATCGGTCCAGTCAGTCAACATCACCACATAGTCGCGGTTGTATTGAAAAGGCTCAGGCTCTTTCGAGTCGATGACGATTGGACCGTAAACGCCTGCCTGCTCCTGCAAACCAGAGTGGCTGTGGTACCAGTACGTACCGTTCTGATGCACCTTGAATTTGTACTCGTACATGCCATCGGGCGCGATGCCATGGAAACTCAAACCCGGCACACCGTCCATGTTGGCGGGCAGAATGATCCCGTGCCAATGAATGGAGGTGTCTTGGTCTAGGCGATTTTTCACACGCAGTGTGACCGTCTCGCCTTCGCGCCAGCGCAGCAAAGGTCCGGGCAACGAACCATTGATGGTCATGGCTGTACGCGGCGAGCCAGTTATGTTTACAGGGGTTTCACCAATAAACAGATCAAATTCGTTACCGGTGAGAACGCTCGGCAGACCAGGACTGGTCACTGCCCATACAGGAGTGCGCCACAGACCAAGGCCGCCGAGAATGCCACCAGCGGCCAGGCCTTTAACGAATGTCCGCCTAGAGGTTTTGGAATGCATGCCGTTTATGTCCGATCAGTCAAAAGGGAAGCCGTGCGAAACAACCAATGAGTTGCTCAAACAGGTGAAGGCACTCTTTCGGGGGGGTGTAATGAGCCCGAATGAGCTCGCTCGCCGTCACTAAAAACGAGTTCTTACGGCAAGCGAGCTTAGAAATTGCCACATTTGAACCACCACAGTGATTACATTTCTGTCAGCTTGGGAACGCAGCAAGCTATTCAGCAATTCTTGTGGTCCATCGCTTTGGCTTGGCTTTCTGCGATGGGAGGTTGGGTGCTTTGCTTTTGGGCTACTTGATACGATTCCATTGAATTATTCCTAGCCGCTTCCATACGTGCGAACGCCCGGTCACCACCGCCTTCAGCCATTGCCAAAGAAGAGACGGTCAGGGCTGCGATGACGAACAAAGTTTTGATGGGGTTCATTTGAATTTCCTCTGATGAGTATTGGTAATCCCCCGGATCCACATCAAGTGATGATTCTTAGGGGAGAGCTTAAGGCTCAATAGGACTATAAGACTCATCCCCTGTCAGGAGCCTTAGGTGAATATTACAGTTGTGTCAGGTTGCGATATTTCTCTTGAGGAACACGCTATTTAATCCGTAAGTTTTCGATCTTCCAGCGTCACACCGCTATTTACTGAGTATCAGTTTGAGGTGCGTAACTTTGTAAGTTTCCGTTAATTTTCAAGGTGAAGACTTTTTTAGTTTCTTCACTGGAACTGCATATGTGAACCTGGATGCACCGTGTCAACACTTAAGTGTTCGATGTTCATGGGGAATAGTAGCGCTGCTGAGGGTGATTGAGTGTGAGTATTAATTTTGAGAAAGCGCTTGGCTCCGCAGAAAGGGCGTTAATTTATCGTAGTCAAAGAGCTGAGATCCTGAGTGACAATATCACAAACGCTGATACGCCGAACTTCAAGGCCCGAGATTTAGATTTTTCTACTGTGCTTGCAAGCCAGACAAAAAAACACCTGCTACTCCGTTTTCTTTGAAAGCAACAAATGAAAAACACATTGCCGGAAAAGAATCAGCAAGTGATATTTATGGAGGTGATTTGCTTTACAGCACACCGGCTCAACCTGCCATTGATCAAAATACTGTCGATCAGCAGATCGAGGTCGCAAAGTACGCAGAAAATGGAATACGTTTCGACGCCGCTTTTACTCGGTTGAATGGAGCATTCAAAGGTTTGCTCAAAGCTCTGCGAGGTGATTAGCAGCGCAGGGGCTTGCGAGCGGTAATTGTGGCCGACGCGGCTGCTTCGGTACTCCCTGAGGGTTCACCAAGGGGAGCCCTCTGCATACGGGGCTCTGACCAGGGGCAGGTGTCAGCATTCAAGCGCTGATCTGGGAAGGAAAACCTAACGCCTCGACAGCTTTACGAATCTGCTCTGGGCTTTCGCTGCTTTCAACACTCACCTTACTGGCTGACCGGTCCACGGAAACCGTAGCTTCGTTGTCCAGTGACTGAATCGCTTTGGTGATTTTGCTGACGCAACTGCCGCATCCAATGCCTGATACATCTAAGACGAACATGGTTATTCCTCTCGTGCTGAGCGGTCTCTTTTCACCGCACCGACAGCATCAACGTTCACACGATAGTAAGGTCAACAGTTATCTGTTTCGAGTTGCAAGCGTCATTGATGGATAATTGCACAGACGTGACCACCCGTTTGCATTTGACCTGACCAACCATTTGCATCGTATTCGACCAGTACGCTTCTTGGCCATGGCCGGCAGAGAACGGCCAGAAGCAATGGGATGTCTATAAAAAACGGGGCAATTCACTCGCCTTGCAGGCCAGCGATAGATAAATGGTGGCTGCCGGGGTGCATCGGACATCCGCCGCGCTGGTCGCGGCTCGAAGTCCATCGTTGATCGAGTACAGCCAAGGCGCGGGAGGTCTGCGATAATGACGACCACAGCGGCGCGATGGCATATCGAGGGCTCGTGCCAGCATCCGGCATCCGGCAGGTTTGGAGGACTCCATGCGTGACATTATTGACGGCTTTCTGCGCTTTCAGCGCGAGGTTTATCCGCAACGCGTCGAGCTTTTTAGGCAGCTCGCGACGACACAAAATCCGAAGGTGTTGTTCGTCACCTGCTCGGACAGTCGTGTTGTACCTGAACTCCTTACACAGCGCGAACCGGGCGAGCTGTTCGTAATTCGCAACGCCGGTAACATTGTGCCGTCGTATGGTCCCGAACCGGGCGGCGTCTCGGCTACCGTCGAATATGCGGTCGCAGTGCTGGGCGTACAGGACATCGTGATCTGCGGCCACTCGGACTGCGGAGCGATGGGCGCGATTTCACGCTGCACGTGTCTGGACCATCTTCCGGCGGTCGCTAACTGGCTACGTCACTCGGACGCCGCGAAAGCGATTAACGGGGCGCATGAGTTCGACACGCCTCGCGCGAAGCTCGACGGCCTCGTGCGCGAAAACGTGATCGCGCAACTGGCGAATCTGCGTACGCACCCATCGGTGGCACTCGCGCTCGAGCAGGGGCGTATGAATCTGCACGGCTGGGTCTACGACATCGAGGCGGGTTGCATCGATGCGCTTGATGGGGCGACACGACAATTCGTTTCACTTGCTGATTCGCCGACCACCGTTGCGATCGCTGCCCGCAATGGCAGACAGATGTAATGGCGACAGACAAGTGAGGTTGGTCGCATTACTTCCGGAATGTTTTCGCCCCAGCTAAGGTCAGCGAAACGGCATTGTCTCTACCGGGCAAGTTTCGGAGCGGATCAGCCGTTGGAATGACTGCTCGACGGGACTGGCGAACGACCGGAACTGGCCGTTATGAGTCCCTCAGCTTTGATGTCTGGTTGGTCAAATCCTCTGCAATCGGTGGTCAGTCAAATGCAAATGACTGGTCAGGTCGTATGCAAACGCATGGCAAGTGCGCTGCAATTTCGCAATTGAAGCTCAGTCAATTCGGGTATTCCTCAGTCTCAATGCATTGAAAACTACAGATGCAGAACTGACGCTCATGGCTATGGCAGCGATCATCGGCGACAGGAGATGCCCAGTCAGTGGATAGAGCAGGCCTGCGGCTAGAGGGATACCCATCGAGTTGTAAAGAAAGGCGAAACCTAAGTTTTGCCGCATGTTTTTTACTGTTGCGACCGAAAGAGCCCTTGCTCGTAAAATCCCCATCAGGTCGCCTTTTACCAGCGTGAGTTGCGCGCTATTCATCGCAACGTCAGTCCCTGTCCCCATGGCAATGCCCACATCTGCTCGCGCCAGGGCCGGAGCATCGTTGATACCGTCACCAGCCATAGCGACCTTCCGGCCGTATTGCTGGAGGTCTGCGACCAGACGCTCCTTATCCTGAGGTTTCACTTCACCGTGGACTTCTTCAATCCCCATCTCCCTGGCGACAGCCCGAGCGGTGGTGAGCCCGTCGCCAGTAGCCATGATGATTTTGATGTCGTCAGCCTTGAGCTTGGTGACTGCTTCTTTGGAGGTCGGCTTAATTGGATCTGATACTGCCAACAACCCTGCCAATACCCCGTCGACTGCGAGGTAGATGATGCTGATGCCATCAAGACGCAAAAGCTCTGCACGCTCTTGTAAGGGCTTGGTCCTCACGCCTGCGGCTTCCATTAACGCGGTGTTCCCCAGCTGGATCTTCTTGCCATCAACAATGCCACTGACCCCGATACCTGAACCAGACTCAAAGGATTCTGGTTTGATGAGCTTAATGTTCTCGGTTCGGGCGTGATCGACGATTGCATGAGCCAAGGGATGTTCGCTGCCCTGATCAAGGCTGGCAGCCAGCTGAAGAACATCGTGGGGATTGAAACTGGGTGTGGCCTCCACACTGTGAAACACTGGCCGTCCCTCTGTCAGGGTGCCTGTCTTATCGACAATCAGCGTGTCGATCTTGCAAAGGTTTTCGATGGCACTGGCATCCCTGAACAGCACGCCCATGCTGGCTGCTTTGCCTGTCGAAACCATGATCGACATGGGCGTAGCAAGACCCAACGCACAGGGACAAGCGATGATCAGCACGGCGACAGCGTTGATCAGACCAAACACCCAACTGGGCTCAGGGCCAAAAAGCCCCCAACCGACAAATGTCAGTATCGCAATCGCGATAACACCCATCACAAAGTAGCCGGCAATCGAGTCGGCCATTCGTTGCATTGGTGCTTTGGAGCGCTGAGCCCGAGCGACCATCTGTACGATCTGTGACAGCATAGTCTCGGCGCCGACCTTCTGCGCCTCCATTACCAAGCTCCCATGTGTATTCAGCGTGGCGCCGATCAGGCTATCTCCAGCTCTCTTCATTAGCGGAACTGGCTCGCCAGTGAGCATGGACTCATCCACCGCACTTTCACCCTCTATTACTGAACCATCAACGGGTACCTTTTCACCTGGTCTGACCCGCAAGTGGTCTCCTAGGTGAACATGGGTGAGAGGAATGTCTTCCTCCTGGCCATCGGCATTGATCCGGCGTGCGGTTTTGGGCGACAGGCCGAGTAGGGACTTAATGGCGGCGGAAGTTTGCGATCGGGCTTTGAGCTCAAGAATCTGCCCAAGCAAGGTGAGCGAGATGATGACCGCGGCGGCTTCGAAGTAGACGCCGATACGTCCATCTTGCATGAAGGTGGCGGGAAAGCTTTGGGGTAAGAGCGTTGCCATGACGCTGTAAAGGTAAGCTGCGGCGGTACCCAAACCAATCAAAGTCCACATGTTTGGACTGCGATTTCTAATAGAGGCTATGCCCCTTACAAAAAAGGGCCAACCTGCCCATAAAGTCACCGGTGTCGCCAGAGCGAACTCGATCCAGTTTTGGATCGAGCCATGGAGGAGTTGTAACGAGTGTCCCGCCATAGCGAGCACGGTCACTATCACGGTTAATGGCAGCGACCACCAAAAGCGGCGGGCGAAATCCCGGAGTTCAGGATTTTCTTCTTCATCGAGCGCGGGCATGACCGGCTCTAATGTCATGCCACATTTAGGGCAGTTGCCGGGTCTGGGCTGGCGTATTTCCGGGTGCATCGGACAGGTAAACTCAGTGCCTGTTTGTACCGCAGACTCTGGAGTGGTGACGCGGGATTCGGCGCTCGAAACATTACCGCTGAAGCGTTCAGGATCAGCTCGAAACTTCTCCTGGCATTTCAGGCTACAAAATTGATATGTCTGTCCCTGATAAGACTCACCAAATTTACTTGATGAAGTGACTGCCATTCCGCACACCGGGTCACGTAGATCATCGTCATTGAGCGGAGCAGCATGGGCGTGACTGTGGTCGTGGTGGCTCGATATGGTAGGCATGGCTATTTCCCTTTTTCGTCCTTGTGGGTTGCTGCCTGATCGCCATGGCTATGTCCGCCATGTCCATGTCCAAAAAAATGCATCAATGGACAGATCAACAGAATCAGATAAGGCCAAAATGGATAAACGTGGCTGAAATGCTCCCGCAACACGTAGAAGGCACCAATCGCAATGAGCATGATTAGTAAAACGCCTGTTTTGCGCCTCCAAAATGGTGCGGTGGTGTTTCCATCCGGATGCTGATGGTTATTCATGATCTAAACCCCACTGTGCGAGCGTTGCTGTGATCTCTGCGACAGAGCGTAGCTAACTCGTGCGTCGAAGCGGTGTTAGCAGCCAGTTCCGGCTTACTTCAGGTCAAACGGACCAACCATCCCTGACTGATAATGCCCCGGCACGTTGCAGGCAAACTGAAGGCCTGTGCTGTTGTTGAAGGTCCAGATCAGCTCTTGGGTTGCGCCAGGCTCAATCAGGACGCTGTTCGGGTCGTTGTGCTCCATTCCGACCATCTTCATTCCACCCATGCTGTGGCTCATACCGCTCATCGTTTTCCCGGTACCGGTGGGGTTAAGCGTCCCGTTCTGGAACATGCTTGCCATTTCTTTTTGGTGTGCTGCATGAGCAGCGGCTTTGCCGATGTTGAACTCGTGCAGCAGCGAACCCTCATTGCGAAGTACAAATCGAATAGTTTCACCAGGCTTTACGTCGATGCTTTCAGGTTTGAAGAAAACATCGCCCATCTCGACGTCCACCGTACGGGTAACCTCAGAGGCGACTCCGGGCTGGCCGATGTCCTCTTTTCCATGCCCTGCGCTGGCCATAGCCGTAGCACCGAAGAGTAGAGTGATTACTGCGATGACAGGGGAAACGAGATTAGCTTTCATAGTGACCTCGAGAGTAAGAGTGGGAGCACTGGCTATGCTAAAGACACGGAGCTGCCAGTTAACTGACCTGAACACTACATTTCTGTCAGTTTTCAAAAAAACACGGCGTTCAGGTGACGCCGTGTTAATCAGCTCTAACCAAGAAATGCGTCGAGCACTTATTACTGATGGCACTCTGAAAGCATCAATTTGTGCTCGCGCTGCATTTGGCTCAAAACGTCATCGACGATTTTGTCGTGCTTTTCCATCCAGGCGAGGTGCTGCTGAGGTGGCATTGATGCGTCTGGATGATCTTTATGGAGTTGGCTCATGATGTCGCCGAGCATCTTCATATGCTCGGCCATGTGGACATGACGCTGTCCTTCAGGGGCTTTTTCAGCTTGAATCAGTACGGCTTCAGCCCTGTCGCGCAGGCCTTCCATACGCTCTATCACCCGGTCTCCGCCACTTTCAGCCCATACAGAAGCTGAGACGAGTATCGAGCTCACAAAAAACAGCATTTTCAGGCGATTCATGGGGCAACTCCTTATGGAATTGTTTTCCGGCTCCCAAACGTTTCATGCTGAAGAGTCGGTCGAGCACCAGGAAGTACTCATGCTTGAACCCTAGACAGCGCTCGCTGACATCTACCTGAAGCCAATATTACTTTTCTGTCAGTTGCTGGTTGGCTGGCGTGTTTCGTTGCAGACTGCGCTTCATCATTATCCGAGAGCCACCCTCATGAGACTTCTGGTTGCTGAAGACGAACCCAAAATAGGTATCTATTTGCAGCAAGGACTCACGGAGGCGGGGTTCAATGTGGATCGCTTTACCAATGGCAAAGTGGCGCTTCAGCACGCTTTGAGCGAGGCCTATGACCTGCTGATTCTAGACGTCATGATGCCTGGGCTGGATGGCTGGGAAGTACTTCAGAAGGTTCGTGCATCCGGAAAAGATGTTCCCGTGCTCTTCCTCACGGCGCGAGACCGCGTTGAAGATCGAGTGAAAGGACTTGAACTCGGGGCAGATGATTACCTGATCAAACCCTTCGCATTTTCTGAATTGCTGGCCCGTGTCAGAACGTTGCTGCGTCGGGGTAACGGCGCTCCCTCGCAAACCTATATGAAATTGGCTGATCTGGAGGTGGACCTGCTCAAGCGTCGGGCCATTCGTGGAGGTAAGCGCATAGACCTTACGGCCAAAGAGTTTGCGTTGCTTGAGCTGTTGCTACGACGTCGAGGGGAGGTGCTGCCAAAGTCACTTATCGCCTCCCAGGTTTGGGATATGAACTTCGACAGCGATACCAACGTTATCGAGGTTGCAGTGAGAAGGTTGAGGGCCAAGATAGATGACGACTTTGAGGTCAAGTTGATTCATACCTCAAGGGGAATGGGTTACATGCTCGACGCGCCTGATTCGGAATCGGAATGAACCGAATGTCCCTGACGACCCGCATGAGTCTGATGTTCATGCTCGCGGTAACGGCCGTGCTCACGGTCGCCGGACTCAGTTTCAATAACCTCAGCCGGCATCACTTTAAGATGCTGGATCAGCAGGCATTGAACGAAAAGCTCCACTCGACCCAGAGAATTTTGTCCGGGTTGAACAGCATCGATCAATTCAGCGAATTTAAGCCTGAGCTGGAGGCGCTGCTGGGGGCTCACCGTGATTTGACTGCCCTAATAATCGATAGTGACGGCAAGCTGCTGTTTGCTGATCCCGGTCCGGTAGATATTCCGAAGGAGTTCCGCACAACCACAAACAACAACGTCTGGGAGTGGCGGGAGCAAGGGCAGATGTTCCGTGGAGTGACGGCACAAGCCGTTGTGACGGGGCAAAACAAGCCGTTGACAGTCATTTTGATCTTTGACGTTACTCAGCATATGTCCTTTTTCGAGACGCTTGAACGATGGTTTTGGATAGGGTTGGTGATCAGCGCATTGGTCAGTGCTGCACTCGGCTGGATGGTAGCAAGCAGTGGCATGCGGCCCATTCGCCAGGTCACGCGGGTCGCTGCCTCAATGTCAGCAAAATCACTCAAAGAGCGCATCCCCTTAGCACCCGTTCCGAAAGAACTTCAGCAAATGGTGCTGTCGTTTAACGCAATGTTGTCCAGGCTCGACGATGCATTTGTCCGGTTATCGAACTTTTCCGCAGACATTGCCCACGAGCTACGGACCCCCGTGAGCAACTTGATGACCCACACCGAAGTGGTGCTTTCAAGAAAAAGGAATATTGAGGACTACGAAGACAACCTGTACTCAAATCTTGATGACTTGAAGCGTATGAGTCGGATGATTGATGACATGCTTTTTCTGGCGAAATCTGACAACGGTCTGATCACACACGAGAACAAACCAATAGACCTGGTGGAAGTCGTGGAAAAATTGCTTGAGTACTACCGCCTTTTGGCTGATGAGCGGGGGATTGAACTCAAGGTTTCAGGAAGGGGCAGCGTCCGAGGCGATGTTCTTATGCTCCACAGAGCGATTTCTAACCTGCTCTCTAACGCGCTTCGCTACACCTCTGAAGGGAAGACGATCAGTGTCGAAATCCTCCAGAAGGAGATGTCGGTATTGGTCGTCGTGGAGAACCACGGAGAACCCATTGCCCCCGAACATCTTGAGAAGCTTTTCGATCGTTTTTATCGCGTGGACCCAGCGCGGCGAGAAGGGAGTCCAAGCAACGCAGGGCTAGGGCTGTCGATTACCCGATCAATTGTTGAGGCGCATGATGGCAAAATCTGGTGTACATCATGTGACGGGAAAACGGCCTTTCATCTAGAGTTTCCTAGTGTTGACTTGAAGGTCAGCTGATCAACGGCGCATTTGTGATCAACGGCGATCTCTCAGCCTGCGCCCAGCGTCCACTTTCGTTATTTTTGAATGAGTGAGAACCCTAGTATCTGGGGCACGCGGTCTCGTCTTTAAGTCTCGCTACGCCCGCCAATTCGAGGCCAAACACCGCGTCAAGCTGACTGAAATGTAATCGAACAGTTTGCGTTCGTGTGGCATCGTGTTCTTGCACTGTGACGTTGGGGTCTAGTGAGTTTCTCGTGTTCAACCTGACCTAGAACACGGAGGCTACTAGCTAATCATCAGTGGTTTTAACAAGAATCGAAAAGTAAAAATTAGATATTCCCAAACAAACCTCGAATCAACAGCTCTTGCTGTGAGGAGTCTTGCATGTCATTCCTTAAAACTACGACCGTAGCTGTTGCACTTACCGCTGGTTTGCTTCTGAGTGCAGTTGCTCAAGCACATCCAAAGCTCCTTTCTTCTACTCCGGCAGAAGGCTCGAATGCGGCGGCCCCTTCGAAAATTGAACTGCACTTTTCTGAGAATCTCACCACTCAGTTTTCCGGTGCAAAACTGATCATGACCGATATGCCTGGCATGCCGAACTCCCCAATGGGTGTTAAGGCCGCCGTCGCTGGTGGCGGTGATCCGAAAACGATGGTGATTACACCGGCAGCACCTCTGACCACCGGTACCTACAAAGTCGAATGGCGTGCTGTTTCCTCGGACACTCACCCGATCACCGGCAACTTCTCATTTAAAGTGAAATGATTTATGAGCGACTCAATAAATATTGTGGTTCGCTTTGCTCTTTATTTCGACCTGATGTTGTTATTCGGATTGGCAATTTTCGGCTTGTACAGCCTCAGGGGAAAGGAAAGAGTATCGGGCACGGCCTTGAATTTTGAGTCGCTTCTTTACGGTACTTCTGTTGCAGGTGTAGCTCTATCCCTTGTCGCCATGTTGTTGCTTGCGAAAGCAATGAGCGGTGTGTCGGAGCTTATGGAGCTACATCACCATATTTTTGAAATGGTCCTCATGGGGACCGACGTCGGGTTGACCTGGATGGTCCGAATAGCTGTCTTGGTGATGGCAATTATTGGCGTCGCGTTGAATAAGCGATTTCCGACACCCAGTCTCTGGATCGTCACCGTATGCGGAGCGATTGCGTTGGCGACGTTGGCATGGACAGGGCACGGCGCCATGGATGAAGGCAGCCGACGCTACTGGCATTTCATCACCGATATATTCCATCTTTTAGCCGCCGGTGGCTGGTTGGGTGCTCTATTGGCATTCGCTCTACTGCTGCGGTTGAAATCGCTAAAGGGCGAACAGGAAGCTCGAATTCTTGCACGGGTGCTGACTGGTTTTGAATCGGCCGGCGCTGTAATCGTAGTGATCATAAGCATCACAGGCGTAGTGAATTACCTGTTTGTCATTGGTCCAAATCTCGATGAAGTGATGCTCAGTACTTATGGCCAGCTGCTGTTTTTGAAAATATTGCTCTTTGCTGGGATGATCGTTTTAGCCACGCTGAACCGCTTTCACCTAAGTCCGGTATTGGAGCGGTCAGTTCGAAATGGAGAATACTCTGCCGCAGTCAATGCCTTGCGCCGCAGCATGACACTCGAGTTTTTAATGGCAGTCGTCATAATTTGTCTTGTCGCATGGTTAGGGAATCTCCGAACAAGCCTTCAGTTATGCGAGAATCCCCGCAACACCTGATCCGAGCCGCCCATGAGCCAGATGAGCTTTTCCGACTTTGAGTACGCCGGCAAGCGCAAGCAAACCCGCCGA
>NZ_JYKY01000032.1 GCF_001042985.1 Pseudomonas lundensis | reverse complement strand
AGGCGTCGAATCGCGTAATGACCCGCTTGCTGCTTAATAAAGGTGTACTTCAGCCGCACTCCTTGGCAAAGTACGCGGCGGCCTTTTTTAAGATGTCTCGCTCCTCCGTCACCCGTTTCAGCTCGGCACGTAGACGACGAACCTCAGCGCTCTGATCATCCTCCTCGACGCGCTGTTCCTGGGGCTTGGTGTAGCGCTTAACCCAGGCATAGAGGCTGTGCACGGACACACCCAATCGTGCAGCCACCTCCGAGACAGGAAGCTGCTTTTCGGTCACTTGCTTGACCGCCTGGATTTTGAATTCTTCGGGATAACGCTGGTTGCTCATGGCACCTCCTAATGGGCCTCATTTTAAGGCTTGGAGGTGTCTACGAAACTAGGGGCGATTCAGTTTGTCGATCGACCGCTTTTTTTACTGCCAAACTGGACCTGATCCGACCGTCCGCATTTGGCCGATTTCTGACGACCATGAACCGCTGTCCAGGCAGGCGGATAACAAACTTTGATAAGACCGTTAATTAGGGCAATCTTAGGGCAAATGTGAGGCCTCATCAGGCCAGTATAGGCTTTAGATAGTGCACCAAATACTCCGCATTCACGGTCTGTAGAGGCGCGCAATGCACGCAGAAAACGTTCGAATCCCTAGCCTTTGCAGACGTTGGCGCAGTGTATCTACGAGGTTGATTTTTCGGGTGGTCTGCACCATCTGACAAGGTTTCACCTTGAAGCCCGATACCGTTCTTCTATACAGTAAGCCGTAGATCTTCCGAGGGTAGCTCCATGCTCAACAGCCAATCCACAGCCCGAACTGCAAATGTCGACCACGTCGTCGCCACAAATAACCTAGAAGGTGCACGCACCAGCGCGTTCGTTGCGAGCAAAATGGCTGAGTACCGTGAAGGCAAGATATCTTCAGCAGAGCTGTTAGCTGCTACCAAAGCCCGCTACGCCTCCAAATGACCAGTGATCTCACCCACGATGGGGGTGATGATCACTACTACGTCGCGGGTTATTCAGTCGAAGACGACCCTTACGTCTACCCCAACGGCGTTCTGATCAACCTCCTGAACATTCATGACACCGCCACCTTGGGTGAGGCTGAGACTGACTTTGCGTCGGTTCGCATCATTCAGCTCCAGGAAGAGCCCATCGAAGGCGATTTCTCGCTAAAGCACCTGCAAGCTATTCATCGGTTCATGTTCCAAGATATTTACCCTTGGGCAGGTGAGTGCCGCAAAGTCGATATCGCCAAGAACGACACCATATTTCTCGCGCACCAAAATATTGAGGTGGCTTTCCACGATATGTGGTTACGCCTCGAGCAAAGTGCCTTTCTTTCGGATTTGAACGGGGATCTGAAAGGTTTCGCTGCCGAGGCTGGGGTTGCACTGGGTCGTATCAACTATATTCATCCTTTCCGCGAAGGTAACGGTCGTACACAACGCGAGTACCTGGATGCGTTAGCGCGGCGTGCAGGTTTTGTGCTGGAGTGGGGTGGTGTTTCCAAGCTGGCCATGAAGGACGCTTGTGTTGAGGCTGAGACTGACCCCGAGTGCAAGGCTCTAGCGAAGTTGATCCGCTTGAGCGCAAAAAGCTTTTAACTTCTACTGACGGCTATCAGACATTAGCGAACTTACTGTCACTGGTTTTTAACGTCGTCGAGTCCCAACGCCTCCGCCATATTGCTACACCGACAAAGCCCGTCCTAGACGGGCTTTGTCGTTTCTGGGGTTTGGGAAAGGGTGATGCTGAAAGGGCGTTTTGGGTAAGTGTTCCAGAAATCAAGACACCAAGGCGGCAGTTCACCCTGCAAAAATCCAGTCCAGGCCTTGGCCCGCCGTTAAATAGAGCCGCTCTAAATGCATAAACGCGAGTTCCTTGGCTACGTGATATTTTGTTATCGGCAATTTGAATCACGCCGGATTTTTTAGAGTCTGGAATTACGACTGAACTTTTGAAAATTTCATTCAACTGCCATGAACCCGAACGGCTCTGCAGGCACAAATTGCCCCGATGCTTCACCGGTAAGCACGCGGTTCATGTCTACCCCGAGGTTCAGTTTGCGCACATGTGCACCTTCAGAGAAATCAAGCTTCTTAAAGTCGACCCAAAAAACATTAGGTGAAGTTGCGGATTCACCATAGAAAAGCATGCTTTTCTGATCGGCCACCACACGCCAGCGAGTCGTTGAAAGGTTCGGCGCTTCAGGAAGACTTACACCATAGGGCACCGAAGAGTTACGGATGACACTGAACACAGCGGCGGCGGCGATTCGAGGGTCGTCGCTTTGTGTCACTGCATTAATATAAAAGCTAGCGCGTACAAAGCGGTCTTCTGAACGACCACTGCCGGGAAGGAAATTTAGGGGGTCGACCCCGCTCCAATACTTCTTATTGGCGAGTTGGTATCCATAAGGTGGGTCGTTCGTCACCACCTGATAGGTACGGTCATGATGAATGTTTAGCTTTCCGCCGATCCACTCGAACACAGCACTGTCGCCGGAGGCATCGGAGAGCGTCAAATGCAGGGGAGCGAGACTCCCTGGGCGACCGGGCACTTCACCGCTTACCACCTCCACGGGATTCTGACGCGTATACGCCACCGCCTCAGAAACTGTTGCGAACTGATCAAGATAAAACTGTGCCCAAATGGAGAGCGACATTCGCGGTGTATGTCCGTCATCTTCTGGAAATTCGGTGTCGTTGAGCCAGAGTAGGCTGGCATTGAGGCCTGCTTCGTTCATTCCATCGACCGTAGAAATGTCATAGCCAGAAACGGCTAAACTGCCAAACTTCGATGTCCATTCAAGTGAGCGTGAACCGCTAGCGCCATTGCGCTTTATACCGCGGGGAAAGACCCAAAAGTTGCTAACCATCGGGTCCTTGAAGTCCATGTTGCGGCCGGTAATATTCCTCCCGTCAGGTCCATGATAGACAGCCCTTGTACAGGCATGGACTTCGGCGCCAAGTAGGCCTGCAAAAGTTAGTGTTGCGAGAGCAAGTGCAAATCGAGACATACCAAGTACTCATTTTAAGAGGCTTTACGGAATCTTTGTTGGTTCAGAATCGATAAGTCATTCCTATGGCAGGCCCCCTAAGTTGCGTGTCGTAGACCTGACCATTGTAATCGTAATTGACGTCGAGCAATTTATAGCCTATTGAGGCTGAAAAACTATCTTCAAGGGCATAATTAACGGTAACCAGCGTCGACCATGTAAAGTCAGAGCCCACGCCAAACCCACCGATATCAGCTTGGCTCTGTACAGAGAACTGATGCGTTATGGGAATGAATGCCCGGAAACCGATCAGCGGATCAGTCCAGCCGAAGCTTTCATCATAGCTTGCAGATCCGGTCATATCTCCGTGGCTCCCGGTAACCTTTATGCTATTAGAGATGTGCCAAAAGCGCGCCCCGGCTAGGACGTCGAAGCGGAGCTTAGGCGCATCTATGATCCGGTAGCCCCCCATAAGTGTTGCAGTGAATTGTTTGGTATCGACCTTTGCATCGAGGTTGCCACCTGAAGGTATCATTCCGACACCGGGAACGGAGAGTGCTGGCAACGGACCTACACCATGAATATCTGTCGTATCGACATACATGATGTCGCCTGAGAAGACAAAACGGTCTCTGCGGCCCAAAATATTTATGAATCCGCCCAGGTTCAGGTTATCCACTATGTCGGAGAATGATTTCTCAACGCGGATTGTGGGGCCTCGCTGGAACGGCGAAACATGCCCGTTGAGTTGAGCTAGCCAAAGATAGGGCGTTACCTGTAAGGCCCAATTTTTGGGTCCCGATGAGGGCTGCTCGCTTGGATTGTTAAGGAAAACAACCTCGCCATTCTCAGCATGCGCGTTGCCGACTGAAAAGAAAAATGCGATGACATACCAAGGTGGTAGAAGCTCGCAAAAATAGTTCGAAATTGGCTGTCCTGCGAGTCGTTCACCGCTGTGATCACGACAATGAACCGAGTTCCGTGATTCGTTGCTAAGTCGCCATAGCATAATACACCCCGTTCTTTTGAAAAATATCAGCCCTGGAAATTGTTTTTTGGGTAAATTAGCAGTTCTGGATGTCATTAGTTATAACAAGATGATGTGCTTTTGGGCATTACTTATTGCACGGCTAGTAGGCCGCATCAACTAAGCGTAAGCGTGCTTAATCAGGTTAAGAATCAGCAGGACATCATCTTTCAACCGGGTAAGTGGGATCAGTACTCAGTCCTTTTCAGTAAGGATTGTGTTTGTGCAGTAGGATGCCGGGAACGTGAATGAAAAACAGTTCCGATACTATAGACTTGATTGTTGTACCTGGCTTGAACGCGAAGTCGGTTTATTAATCGGGATGCCCTTGAAGACCGCCTTTTCAGGTGAGCCAGCGCACGCGCGCATCTAGGTTCAATGTTCGGTTGTGAGGGCTTTGAATACCTCGCTCTGCACCAAGGCCAGCGCCTGGCGCACGAAGACGGCCAGCCTGTGAAATGGACCTGATTTCAAGGGCCACGATGGTTTTTATTCAGCCGGGTTTGGTTGATTGGTGGAGAGGGATATGGTCGCTGTGGGCAGTGGGGTGCCCACTTCAGAACTTGAAAAGTCTGTTTATGACGAAGAGAGAAGTGCGTTGAGGGAGTCACTCAGGCGATCGATTCGGCCACTGCTTTCGTTCACCAGTTGAGTGATTTCTTTAGCCGAAACGGCAGACTGTTGGGCCAGCTTGCGCACTTCGTCGGCAACGACTGCAAACCCCCGGCCCGAGTCGCCCGCGCGTGCGGCTTCTATCGCGGCGTTGAGGGCGAGCAAGTTGGTTTTCTCGGTGATGGAATTGATCGTGCCGATGATATTGGCAATTTGTGTGCTGGATTCTTGTACGCGTCGCATTTCACGGTCAGTGACTTGCGAGGCATCGTGCTTGGTTTGCTCGTCCACGCCATAACTTACGATGCGCTTGATATTGCCGATTGAGTCGGTAATGGGGCACAGCGCGCCGCTGAATTGGATGGACCGACCGTCTTTGGACGGGATGGCGAAACCGCCCGCGAATTGTTCGCCCTTAAGCAGTTTCGTGAATATTTCCGGGCTCAGGAGAGTGCGCAAGTTGTGTTTACGGGCCAAGAGTTCAGGTAAATCGGTGTGAGCCAAGTGATGCACCAGATAGTCGTTGGCCGTGCTCATCTGGCCATTGGTTTCCCATTCCGCGACGCCGTTACTGACACTGATGGCTTTAAAGCGCTTGTCCGACTCAAGGGAGAGTTCTTTGGTGTCGGTAATGTTGGCCTGGATAGAAATGAAATACTCAAGTTCACCGGCGTCACTGAAAACAGGATTGATGGCCAAGGAAATCCAGTAGTGACCTCCGGATTTTTTATAGTTGAGAATTTCGTTATAGATCGGGCGGCGATGACTGACGGCATCCCGGATCTGCTCCACGGTGTGGGGATCCGTGGCGGCGCCCTGAAGGAAATGCCCCGGCTTTTTGCCTCGAACTTCCTCCAGGCTGTATTCCGTCAACTTCGTAAACCCCTGATTCACATACTGGATAAGCCCGTCTTTATCTGTAATGACAATGGCGTTATCGGTCTCGTTGGCAACCAGTGACAGTAATTTGAACTCGCGGTTGCGCATGACTTCTGCCGTGATGTCATTTGCGAATTTGATCACCCGGACAACCTTGCCTTCAGAATTAATGATCGGGTTGTAATTACCGTGAATCCACACCGAATCTCCACGCTTGGTCATTCGTTGATACTCGGCCGTTTCGTAGTGGCCCGCCCGCAATTTTTGCCAAAAGTCAGCATAGGCTTTCGACTGACGTTGAGCGGGCGGGACGAAAATAGAGTGTTTTTCACCCCGAATTTCGTCGAGTGAATAACCCATGAGTTTAAGGAAGTTATCGTTTGCATCGAGAATCGTGCCATCAGGGCTGAACTCGATAATGGCTTGTGCACGGTTAATGGCGGCAATCTGAGCGTCCGCGCGCGCATGTTCAATAACGGAGGCAGTCACATCTGTGGCGAATTTGATAATGCGTTGCAGTTTGCCGCGACGAAAAACAGGGGTGTAGGTCGCCTGAATCCAGACCGGTGTGCCGTGTTTGGTGTAGCGCTTGAACTCGCCTGACTGTGGTTTTCCGCTTCGAAGGTCCCGCCAAAAATCACTGTATGCCTGACTGTCTGCATCACTGGCCTTGGTAAAGAGGCTATGCGCACGGCCTTGAACCTCTTCAATGGAATACCCAAAGAGGTCCAGAAAGAGTTGGTTGGCGCGCAGAATATTGCCCTGTATGTCGAACTCAATGACGGCCTGTGTTTGCTCAATCGCTTCGATAACGTCCAGTACACGGTTCTTACGGAACAGATTGAGCATGATGCGTTTCCTAAAATATGGACGAACCTTCAGTGCTGATTTATCGGCTGTCAGTGCAAAACCTTGAGCGCGCGCTACTGCTGTGTGCAACGGTTGCGGGGCGTTTGAACCCTGAGCGGATGGGCACCTTCAAGCGAGTGACCACGCCGGTTGTCAGCCTGATTTTTTGAGAATAGTGTGTGAAAAAACTTATACAGGTAATCAGACTATGTACAAGAATGCGCAGTGGCCGCTCACGCTTTATTTTGATGGCGCATGCCCGCTCTGCGCCCAAGAAATAAAACTGTTGCGCGCCAAAGCCTCACCGGCCCGGCTTCTTTTTGTCGATATCAGTGAAGATGGATTTGACGCCAGCGCTGTGGGGTTTTCCCTTGAGGCCATGCAGTCATCCTTGCATGCCAGGTTCAGTGATGGGGACTGGGTGATGGGGTTGGACGCAACCTTGTGGAGTTGGCGCGCCGCCGGTCTCGGCATTTGGGTCACCCCGTTGTCATGGCCCGTGATGAGGCCCTTACTGAATCTGGGTTACCGGTTTTTTTGCCGCTGGCGCCCGCACCTGGCGTGGTTACCGCATCCGGATGGCAGTCGACGCTGTCACGACCTTCAGTGCGATATTGCGCCAAGTAAGCCAAAAGCCGACAACTCGACGCCTTCGTCAGGACAGTAGCGGCGGGCGCCCACCTGTCCCGAATATTCAGTCAGCCACCCTGTGGATGTTCCACCTATCGCTCAAGCCATTGGCCTTATGCCGCAGCGCCTGAATCACCTTGCGCGCGACATATAATCTAACTGTCTGATTTGTAAAGAATATCTTGTATCAATATATTTCAATTGTTTTCGGGTTAATAAACACCAGATCCAGACTTTTATGAGGCCAAAGTCAGTAAGGCCACATTTTTCACCAGATATGGCGGTGTATATGGTGAAAAGGACTACAAGACACTTCCTATACTGCGCTCGGCATCTATTTACCTGCGCAGCACCTCCTATCTGACTGATTCGAGAACCTGCTCTGTCGATGCGCTTACGCACAGAGGAGGGCGTTGGCGGCTTCTCCTGTGGCGTGCACCTAATAAGTCTAAGAAAGAGAACGTGTCATGAATAAACAATCCATCCAGATTGCCCTTGCATATATGTCTGTCGTTATTGGCGGTGGCTTTGCCTCCGGGCAGGAGGTACTGCAGTTCTTTACCGGCTATGGGCTAATCGGCATCGCAGGCACGTTGGTGAGCGGCCTGATGTTTGCTTTTTTGGGCATGCAAATCGCCCGCATGAGCTCGAAGATGCAAGCAAAATCGCACAAAGAGGTTCTCTACAGCCTGTTCGGCGCACGCATTGGGTGGGTCGTGGATGTGGTGTTGTCGTTCTTCTTGTATGGCGTTGGTGTGGTCATGCTGGCAGGCAGCGGTTCGATCTTCGCTCAGCAGTACGACATGCCCCCTTTGTTTGGCGGCGTACTGATGACGGTCCTGGTGATGGTTACCTTGTGCATGAACGTCAAGCGCATTATTGATTTGATCAGCGCGGTCATGCCGTTTCTGTTGGCCATGGTGCTGATTATCACCACCTACTCAATCTTCAGCTACAACGCCCCCGTCGAGACCCTCGACGCAGTCGCCCGTGAAAACAACGAGACGGTGTCCGGCAACTGGTTTGTCGGGGCTTTGTTGTATGCCTCGTTCAATATCGCGGTCGGTTTCCCGATGTTGGCTGTGATCGGTGGCATGACCCAGCAACCCAAGGCTGCGGCGGTGGGCGGCATTCTTGGCGGTTTGGGCTTGGGCGTGCTGATCCTGCTGTTGAACATTGGCCTGTTCGCCAACATCAACCAACTGCAGGGCATTGAAATGCCATCGCTGGCACTGGCTGGCCGCATCTCGCCGATGCTGTCAGTGGTGATGTCTCTGGCCCTGGTCTGCATGGTGTACAGCACGGCGGTAGGGATGTTCTTTGCGTTCAGCGCCCGCTTCGCCAAACCTGAAACGCGCCGTTTCAAGGTAACAAGTGCTGTCGCGGTGTGTGTGGGGTTGGCCTTGAGCCTGGGTGGCTTTAGCAAGCTGGTCGGTACGGTTTACCCACTGCTGGGTTACGTAGGTTTTGCCCTCATCCTCGCGATTGCTTTTAGCTGGGTGCGTGCTCGCTCCAGCGCTAAGGCGCTTAAAGCTGAGCTGGACGCGGCGTCATAACGGCGTCGATCTCGCAGCGGTCAATCCCGCACGCCTGAACCCCGCCTAGTGCGGGGTTTTTCATTCAGGTGTCCGCGCAATGCACGACTCCCGAGCGTCAAAAAAACCGTGTGCTACGCTCCTTTTCAGCGTGATTAACCCCTTTCTGGACCATGGAGACGGCGATGAGAAAAATACTGTCCACACTGTCAATCGCATTGGCAGCACTCGTTCTGACCGCGTGTGTGAATGGCGGCGCTAATAACCCGGGGCCCAATGAGTATGAAATCCGCACCGGGGTGATTGAGCAAATTGAACTGACGCAGGCACAGACCAACCATGACAGCGGGGTCGGCGCCATTTTGGGCGGGATTGCCGGGGCAGGGATTGGCAGCTTGATCGGTCACGGCACCGGGCGTGATGTGGCGATGGTGGCGGGCGCACTGGCCGGTGCGGCGGGCGGCAACTACACCGAACGGCAGCGCTATGACCAGCCGCGGCAAGTTCAGCAAATCATCGTGCGGGTTAAAAGTGGTGTATTGGTTTCGGTTACCCAGCCAATCAACCCTGTCCTCACACCGGGGATGCACGTGTATATCGAAGGCGCGGGCAGTGATGCGCGCGTGATTCCACAGAATTAACCCCTCAGGCATTGCCCCCCCCAGTTGAAGCTTTGCTGGGGGGCAATGGATTTTTCTTGCGTGGCGAGCACTGTCGTCGTGGCGCTTTTGGGGCGTTGAAATCAACTTTTCCTACTAAGTGGCTGTTTTTTAATAAATTTGTGCGTTTGGGGGTTTCCAGATGTTACGAATGTTGGTAAATTTGCGCGCATTCCCGGACAGGTCGCCACATGGCCTGCAGCCCAAAGCTATTTATGAGCGTTGCGCTGAGCGAACGGGAGCCGAGTGCCAGGCACTCATCGCAACAGATACAGGGGCGTCGCCAAGCGGTAAGGCAGCAGGTTTTGATCCTGCCATGCGTTGGTTCGAATCCAGCCGCCCCTGCCATTTCTCATCGTGTTTCCCGCATCCTTCTGCCGCGCGTTCTGCGTAAGCAGCTTATTCAAACGTGACCACCGATCCTCACTTTGCCCTGTCTGTGCGAAGCGATTTGGCGTGTCTGGCGTTTGAGCAGGCTGCACACGAACAGGGGTTGGCGAGGGTGACGCCAACCCCTGAGTGCTTAAGGTTTGCTGAGCGGTGGAGTACGCGGCGGCACCTTGCGTTTCGAGCCGGTGGCTTCGAATGCGCTGGCCAAGGTCAGCAATGCCGAGTCATCGTAGGCGCGGCCAGCAAAGGTCAAGCCAACAGGCATGCCGATGTCGTGCATGATGCCCATCGGCACTGTGACCGTCGGCACGCCCAAGTGTCGGATAGCCAGATTACCGTTGGCCACCCACACGCCGTTGCTCCAGGCGATATCTGCTGACTCGGGGTTCACGTCGGCATCGGCCGGGCCGACATCGGCGACCGTCGGGAAAATCACGGCATCCAGTTGGCGGTCGTCCATCCAGTCTTCAAGATCGATTTTTCGGGTTTTTTCCAGCCCGCGCAGGCCATCGGGCAAGGACGCAATCTGATCCCAGGGCGTGATGCCGCGTTTGGCCATTTTCACGTACTCGTCCATGCCGGCCGCGAGGTCGTCTTCACGGTTGGGCAGGGTGCCGGGGTCATGGGGGAAGATTTTCGGGCCATCCACATCGGCCAGACAGTTGAGTTTCGGGTCGCCATTGGCACGCAGAAAATCATCGAACGCCCAGGCCGACAGCTCCCACAATTCGTCATGCAAGAACGTTTCGGACACCAAACCGCGGTTGAACACCGTGGGCGCTCCCGGGCGATCGCCTTCGCAGTTGGAGACCAGCGGGAAATCCACTTCAATCACTTCAGCGCCTGCCGCTTCCAGCGCCCGGCGCGCCTGCTGCCACAGCTCGATGATCGAGTCGCGGGTGATGATCTTTTGCCCGGTCGGGCCGCCGATCCCCGGTTTTTCGGACGTGCCGGCGTCGGGGTCGGCATTGATGTACATGCGGGGCACGCCAAAGCGTTTGCCCGCCAGGGCCTGTGGCGCGGCCGTCAGTTGCAGGTACGATTCGGGGCGCACTGAAGAGGCGCTCGGGACAGGCACCCACGGTTGCAAGCGCCACAGATCGCCACGGGTGTCAGGGTCGTCGGCAACCACGATGTCGAGTACTTCGAGCAGGTCGGCCATGGTTCTGGCAAACGGTACGACCACATCCATGGTCGGCGTCAGGGGCCAGTTCCCGCGCACCGAAATCACCCCCCGGGACGGGGTATAGGCGCACAGGCCATTGTTTGACGCAGGCCCGCGGCCGCTCGACCAGGTTTCTTCCGCAAGACCGAACGCGGCGAAGCTGGCGGCGGTGGCGGTGCCCGCACCATTGGATGACCCGGAAGCAAACGGCGCAGTCAGGTAATGCGCGTTGTAAGGGCTTTCGGCCCGGCCGTATACGCCGCGTTGCATGCCGCCGTTTGCCATGGGTGGCATGTTGGTTTTGCCCAGGCAAATGGCGCCCGCCGCCCGCAGCCGCTCAATGGTGAACGCATCGCGATAAGCAATCAGGTCCTTGAAGGCCGGGCTGCCGGAAGCCGCGGTCAGCCCCTTGACCAGATAACTGTCCTTGGCGGTGTAGGGGATGCCGTCCAGCGGACCCAGGGTTTGGCCTGCGGCGCGGCGTTCATCTGACGCGCGCGCTTGGGCCAGTGCATCCGGGTTGCGCACCACAACGGCATTCAGGGCGGTGGGGGTGTCCGGGCCGTCATACGCGTCGATGCGTTGCAGGTAAGCCTGCACCAGCGCCACGGCGGTGGTTTGCCCGGATTCCAGCGCGGCGCGTAAGTGGGCAATCGATACTTCAGTCACTTCGATCATGCGTTCACCGTCTGGGGTCCGAAGGCATGGACATGATGGCTGGCATCACTTGTGGAGGTCGGGCAGAAGGCATCGTGTGTCTCAAACTGGCAGGTCATATCGGTTCTCATTGCACGGCTCACGCAACAGGGGCTGAACGCGGGTCTGTTGCCGTTTCATTGCAAGCCGCGTCGCTGGCTAACGGTGACACGCGACCCTAAGGGACGAGCGTCCACGTAGCGCAGTGCGGCGTTGCTCGACGCGTGTTGGGAGCAACCCAACCACGCCTCTCGCGCTTTGCCCTGCACCCGTGGGCTTTCGTCGCGGCGGCGATGAAGTGGTAACAGACCCTGGGGGCCAGAGCTTAGCGAAATCCCGGGCGGTTAGGCCATCACCAATGCACTTTCGGGTGCCGGGTCGATCCATTTATCGATGCGCGCGGCGGGAACCGGCATTCGATTGCTCAGTCATAGCCATGTGCCATATCGGCCCTTTGGAAAGGAATCATTCGATGTTCAGTGCCCGCCACCCTTTTTTTGCGATGACCGTCCTGGGTGCAGCGTTGCTGATGCCAGGGAGTGGGGCTCAAGCCGCCAGTGAGCCGACGCGTATTGTCATGGGGCCGTTCAGTGCCGTGTACAACGACGCCATTCTGGCGGGTGCCAGCGAGGCGGGCAGAACCTACACCGTGCGCAGTGCGGGTTTCACCGTCAATGACCTGCAACAGATGAAAAAAAACCTCGACGACAACAGCCGGGCCCTCGCTGAACTGCAGTCGCTCAAGCAGACGGTGAGTGAGCAGGCGCGCCAGATTGAAGCGCTCAAACGCGACACCGGGTCGATTCACAGCACCGGCGCCAACGAGCTGTCGCGGCTGACACGCACCACCGAAGAGCAAAAGAAAGAACTCGACAAGCTCGCGCAACAAGTGGAAGTGCTCAAGCGTAACGCGGGCGCCACTGACGTAACGGCGCTCAAAAACACGCTCGACAGCCAGGCCCGTACACTCGAGAAGCTCGACAGGGAGGTACAAGACCTCAAGCGCAATGCCGGTTCCAGTTCCAGCTCGGGTGCCAGTGAATGGTCTGCACTCAAAAACAAAGTCGATAGTCATCACAACAGCCTGGACAAACTGGAGCGTCAGCTCGACGACGTGAAACGCAGTGCCGGTTCAAACTCAAGTGCCGCCGACCTGTCTTCCCTCAAGCGCGAAGTGAGCGATCAGCAGCGCGCAATGGAAGGGTTGAAGCGCAGCGTTGAAGACCTGAGCCGCAAAGTGAAATGAGGCGTGGAATGGGATCCATTTTGGCCCACGGCTGAAAAGATTCAGCTTATAGCCATTTGGAATAACCTTATGGGCTTAATCTTATTAAAAACATGTGTTTATTTAATGACTTAGGTCAGTAACGAATTGAAAAAAAACGTGCAAAATATCTTGTTACGAGTTGTAACGCTGAGGTAAGATCGCCCCGCGTTCACCTACCACGGTTTATGCATTTTTTAAGGCCCAAGTTTCCATCAGCTACTTGGGCTTTTTTTTGCTTGCTCGTTTTTTTGGATCCAAAGTGTGTGCGTACGCTTTACTTAGCCCCTTAAGGCATCAACCCCGGCTGGCCGCGTGCTATCGTGCACCCCTTTTCCGAGGGGTAATCCGATGCGAATGCTGATTGGCGCTGTGAGCCTGGCCCTGCTGGGCGGTTGTGTTTCCTCTGCGATGAATGAGGCGCGTCACCAGACGCCGGTGCGGGTGCTGGCCTCCAGTAAAGCCACGCCGTTGGTGGCACAGTGCATTCAGTTTTCGTGGCAGGACGAAGCGGTGTTCGGCGTGGATGCCAGCGGCTACATGAACACCGCCAAAGACGGCGGCATGACGGTCTACACCCGGGGCGCCGAATCGTTTGCCGACCTGACGCCCCAGGGCACGGGCACCTCGGTGAGTTACTACGCCGCCAAACCCGATGACAGTGTGGCCATGCGCCGAATGGCGGCGATGGCCACTTGTCTGTAATTACGCGGTCCCGGGGTTGAGGGGGCGCGTGTGAGCCTGCACCACGGTTTTGTGCTGACCCGCCACTGGCGCGACACCCCGTCGGGGATTGAAGTCGAGTTCTGGCTGGCCACCGACAACGGGCCGCAACGTCTGCGCCTGCCGCTTCAGTCGTGCACCGCGTTCATCCCCGCCGAGCAGCGCGAGCAGGCGCAAGCGCTGTTGCAGGCTGAGCGCGGGCTCGAATGTCGGCCACTGGCGATGTGCGACTTTCATTCGCGCCCGGTGGTGGGGCTGTACTGCCAGCAATACGGCCAGTTGACTGACATCGCCCAGCGTCTGCGGCGTGCCGGGGTAGACGTTTACGAGTCTGATATCCGCCCCCCGGAACGCTACCTGATGGAGCGTTTCATCACGGCGCCCGTCAGTTTTCACGGGCACCCGCAACCGGACGGCCTGTGGCTGGAGGCGCAGATCAAACCCCATCCCGACTACCGGCCGCGCTTGAAGCTGGTGTCGCTGGACATCGAAACCAGCGAGCAAGGCGACCTGTATTCAATTGCCCTTGAAGGCTGCGGCCAGCGTCAGGTGTACATGTTGGGCAAGGCAACGGCCGCCGATGCCCCGGTGGATTTTGACCTTGAGTTCTGCGCCACCCGTGCCGAGCTGCTGCACCGCCTGAACCAGTGGTTTGCGCGGCACGACCCGGACGCCATCATTGGCTGGAACGTGGTGCAGTTCGACATGCGGGTGCTGCACGAACAGGCGCGCCGCCTTGGCATCCCGTTGGCGTTGGGGCGCGACGGCAGTGAGATGCAGTGGCGCGAACACGGCGCGCGCAACAACCACTTTTTTGCCAGCGCGGCCGGGCGGCTGATTATCGACGGCATCGAGTCCCTGCGTTCTGCCACCTGGTCATTCCCCTCGTTCAGTCTGGAGAACGTTGCGCAAACGTTGCTCGGCGAAGGCAAGGACATCAGCACCCCGTACCAGCGCATGGACGAAATCAACCGCATGTTCGTCGAGGACAAACCGGCGCTGGCGCGTTACAACCTCAAGGACTGCGAGCTGGTGACGCGGATCTTCGAGAAAACGCAACTTCTGACCTTCTTGCTGGAACGTGCGTCGGTCACGGGGCTGGAGGCCGATCGCAGCGGGGGCTCGGTGGCCGCGTTCTACCACTTGTACATGCCCCTGATGCACCGTCAGGGGTTCGTGGCGCCGAACCTGGGGGAGAACCCGCCCCAGGCCAGCCCCGGCGGGTTTGTCATGGAGTCGCAGCCGGGTTTGTACGAGTCGGTGCTGGTGCTCGACTACAAAAGCCTGTACCCGTCGATCATTCGCACGTTTCTGATCGACCCGCTGGGGCTGGTAGAAGGCTTGCGCGACCCCAGCGATACCGCGTCTGTGCCGGGCTTTCGCGGCGCCCGTTTTTCCCGCACCCGGCATTGCCTGCCGGCCATCATCGAGCGCGTGGCCAATGGCCGCGAAGCTGCCAAGCGCGAGCAGAACGCGCCGCTGTCCCAGGCCCTGAAAATCATCATGAACGCGTTTTATGGTGTGCTGGGCTCCAGCGGTTGCCGGTTTTTCGACACGCGACTGGCCTCCTCGATCACCCTGCGCGGGCACGACATCATGCTCAAAACCCGGGCGCTGATTGAAGCCAGGGGCTACAGCGTGATTTACGGCGACACCGACTCCACCTTCGTCTGGCTGCGCAGTGAACACAGCGAAGCCGACGCCAGCCGCATTGGCCGCGAGCTGGTGCAGCACGTCAATCAGTGGTGGCAAGACCATGTTCGCGAAGAGTACGGGCTGACCAGCGCGCTTGAATTGCAGTACGAAACCCATTACCGGCGCTTCCTGATGCCCACGATTCGTGGGGCCGAGGAGGGCAGCAAAAAGCGTTATGCGGGGATGGTGGAGCGCCCCGACAGGCAGTTCGAGATGGTCTACAAGGGGCTTGAAACGGTGCGCAGCGACTGGTCGCCGCTGGCGCAGCAGTTCCAGCAGGCCTTGTACGAACGCATTTTCAAGCGTCAGCCGTATCAGGATTACGTGCGTGATTTTGTGCGCAGTACGCTGGCCGGTGAGCATGACGACTTGCTCATCTACCGCAAGCGCCTGCGTCGCCCGCTCAGCGACTACGAGCGCAATGTGCCGCCCCATGTGCGGGCCGCGCGGCTGGCCGATGAGTACAACGACCGTCACGGACGACCCCGCCAATACCAGCGCGGTGGCACCATCAGCTACATCATCACCCTGGCCGGGCCGCAGCCGCTGGAGAACCTGACGGGCGCGGTGGATTACGAACATTACCTGACGCGCCAGCTTCAGCCGGTGGCCGATGCGATTCTGGTGTTCGTCGACGACGACTTCAGCGCCTTGGTGGGCGGGCAGATGGGCCTGTTTTAAGCCTTGTCCGACGCCTCAGCCAAGGCTTTGGACTTGGCCCGGTCCTTGGCGGCCTTGGCTTCGACGGCCAGGCACTCCATGCAGAACTGCTCGGCGTAGCTCATGAAAATCTCAGTGGTGTCATTTTTGATCGTGCGCGAACCGGCGAGGATGTAGCGCATGCGCTTTTCCGTCACGCCGATGCGCGACGCAATCCAGGCCGGGGTCTGGCCGATGCGGTCGACCAGTTTGTTGGCGTATTCGGTGTCAGGGTTGTAGCGGTCAGCATTGGGGTACATGAGTGTTCCGTGTGGGCAGGATGCAAATCAGGGCGGCAGGGTACTCCTTTTTCGCCGGGCTGACGCGGCAAATCCGGCGGCAGGTAGCGAAACGTCCGGCCCGCAGATATGAACTAGAGTTCTTCCCACTCACTGACAGACACGAGAGGGATTTTCATGACTGCGCTGGACGTTTTTTGGGTCGGACTGGGGGGCGGGCTGGGGTCACTGCTGCGCTGGTGGATCGGTTTACGGGTTGGCCAACTGTATAAAGGGCCGCTGCCGCTGGGCACGTTTGTGATCAACGTCAGCGGTGCGTTTGTGATCGGTTACCTGAGCATCCTGTTCAGCGTCGACTGGCGTGACCGTTACGGTGATTTTCTCAACGCGGCCGTGCTCACCGGCATTCTGGGCGGCTACACCACCTTCAGCAGCATGCAACTGGACGCCTCGAAACTGGCCAGCGCCAAGGACCGTGCCTGGGCTGCCGGGTATCTGATTGTTTCGGTGGTGTTGGGGTTGGCGGCTGCCGCGTTCGGCGCCTGGCTGGCGCGTTAATCAGGAGCAGGAACCATGTTGAATCTGATCATGTTGATTTTTGTCGGCGGCGCGTTTGGCGCCATGTGCCGCGAGTTTGTGATGCTATCGGTGCCACGCCTGGCCGACGGTTTTCCCATGGATATCTTCGTGGCCAACATCGTGGCGGCGTTTTTGTTGGGCGTCGCGACGTCGTTGTTCAAAAGCAACCGCATCAACCAGTACGTACACGTGATGATCGGGACCGGGATCATGGGCGGGCTTTCAACCTTTTCCAGCTTCGTGTTTGGCGCGGTTGAAATGATGAAAGACCCGGCCGGGGTCTTTGTGTCCATCTGCTACCTGGTGGCCAGCCTGGTGATCGGTTTTGCGGCGGTCGAACTGGGGTTGATTGCCGGGGCGAAATGGCCTGCCCGGCCGGCGGACGATAGCCAAGCCTGAACGCACGAGCGCAGGCGCGGGGGTGGCCCGCGCCTGCGCCTAGGTGCCTTAGCCCAGCGACGTACGCTTGCCGAAGAACATTTCGGTGATCAGGTCATTGTTGATCGCATCCCCCTGCAGGGTACGCACCAGCAGCTCGCTGCCCAACAAGGGCAGTGACAGCACCATGGTCGGGTTGACGCGTTTGACCTTGGCCATGTTCTGGGTTTCGTTGACCAGCGCAATGATTTGCGTGTCGTCACCGGCCACTTCCTTGGCCGCCAGAATCACAAACACGTTTTCCGCGTCACTTTCCGACAGCACCACGATGTATTTCGCTTCGTTGGCGCCGGCCAGCTTCAGGGTCGACACGGCCGAGGTGTCGCCTTCGATGATGTCGGCCTTTTCCGGCAAGTCGTGCGGGCTGCCAGGGGGGCAGACCACGGTCACGTGTTCGCCCCGTTCTGTCAGGCCTTTGTAGACGTTTTGTGCCAGAGAACCCATGCCCACCAGGATGTAGTGATTTTTACGCGCCATGTGAGAAATCCTGCCCTTAACAATGCGTTGGATGTTGTTGCTGATCAGCGGACCGGCAATGGACGCCACCGAGATCGCGAAGATGGTGATGCCCAGGATGATCACCGTCAGGGTGAACATGCGGGCATCGGTGGTGTGCGGGACGATGTCGCCAAAGCCCACGGTGGACATCACCACGATGGCAAAGTAGAACGCGGTCGGCAGGTCGGTGACCTGCGGCGCGAACTGTTCGCCCATGTACAGCGTGCCAAGCATGCTGTAGACGATCAGCGAGGCGATGCTGACCACGGCGAAAAAGCTGCCGGTGGCCAGGCTGTAGTGGTCGAAGCGGCGCCAGAAGTACACCAGCACGGCAATGGTGAACAGCGAGAACAACGTCACGCCATCGGGTTGCTTCAGGATGAACACGTCGACGCAGACCGTGGCCACCAGCAACAGCAGGCAAAAGAACCAACTGATGCGCGACTTGATCAGCAGGCCGATGGACATCAACAGCAACACCAGCCCCACCACGAAGCCGGGGATTTCCAGCAGCGCCAGAAAGCTCAGGGCTTCCTTCCAGGAGCTGAACAGGCCGGACGCGTCGTTGGAGTGCGCCACGCCGCGTTGCAACACCGGTAAGAACAAGAGAAAACCGTTGATGGCCACCAGCAGGGCGACCCCGTAGGCAAAGGAGAATCTGGCTTTTACGTCCTCTTTTAAAGTCATGGTTCCTACGACGCCTCAGTTAAAGAATGGATGGAGTGTAGGTCAGCGGCTAACGCGCACGTCCTTTTGCTGAATCTGTTCATCAGGCATTGGCTCCTAAATGGTCATAACCGCGCAGGTAGTAGTTCAAGGCTGAAATCAGCCAGCACAACACGAACATGCCGATGATCCAGTAGCCGATCTCGCCAAAGTGTTCGCTGATGGCGTTGATCGGGGTCCAGATACCGCCCGTCAGTTGCAGTTTGTCGGCAATCAGCCCGAGGGCTTCAACCCCGCCGATAAACAGGGCCACCACCACCGAAGCGGCGGTGATGGTGATGTTGTAGTACAGCTTGCGCACCGGTTGGAAAACGCCCAGCCGTAGGCGCCGATCATCACAAAGTTGTCCAGCGAATCCACCAGCGCCATGCCCACGGCGAACAGCACCGGGAACACCATGATCGACCACAGGCTGATGCCATGGGAGGCGCTGGTGGCACTGATGCCCAACAGGCCGATTTCAGTGGCGGTGTCGAACCCCAGCCCGAACAGAAACCCCACCGGGTACATGTGCCAGCTTTTGTTGACCAGGTTGAACACCCGGCGAAACACCCGCGCCAACAGGCCGCCGTTGTTGCTCACCAGCCCGTCCAGCTCGTGCGGGGTGAAGGTTTTGCCGGCCTTGACCTGCTTGAACGTCTTGTACACCGAGATCAGGATCACCAGGTTCAGCACCCCGAACAACAGCAGGAATACCGCCGATACCAACGTGCCGATCAGCCCGCCGGTTTCGTGAAACCACGCCATGTCGTCTTTGAACGCCATGGCCGTGGCGGCGATGGCCAGCGACGCCAGAACCACGATGGTGGAATGCCCGAGGGAAAAGTACGTGCCCACGGCAATTGGGGTTTTGCCTTGTTGCATCAGCTTGCGGGTGACGTTGTCGATGGCCGCGATGTGGTCGGCATCCACCGCGTGGCGCAAGCCAAAACTGTAGGCCAGCAGCGCTGTGCCCATCAGCACCGGGTTGGTGCCGAATTCACTGAAGGCCCAGAGCCATGCCAGTGCGTTGGCGACGATCAGGCCGGTCAGCAAACAGATCGCATTGCGTCGGGTCGTGGAGGGCGCTGCTGGGGCCAGAGGTTCGACGATGGCTGTCATGTAAAGGCTCCGCAAAAGGATGAAGGCTACTGGCGGTGGGCAGGCATAACGTCTTTGTTGGGCACCAGAAATAACCACGACGCCAGTACAAACGGCATGGTCAGGGTCGGTATGCCCACCGGTGCCAGCAGGGTATTCAAAGCCCCTTGCACAAACACCGTGAAAATCACCCCGATCAGGGTGTAGATCAGCACCCGCCAACTGGGCGTGTTGAACGTTGAGCCCAGCGCAATGGCGGTCAGTACGGCGCTGAACGCGTACAGGCCATTGTTGATGCTGGCATGCTCGGCTTGCAGCACGGTAGCCGTCAGCACCGCCAGCAGCGAACCGCAGACGGCAAACACCGCCGCCCACAGCGAGGACACCGCGAGCCCGGCGAGAAACAGCACGCTGCCGATCAGGGTGCTGATCAGAAACACTTCGGAAATGCCGTTGAACACCCCGTCGAGCAGGTGAATACCGTCGAACAGGTTGCTGTTGTGGGCGACCAGATCGTGGGGCAGGTTGGGCACCGGCAGCGCCGTATTGGTCAGGCCGCCAAAGGCGTAGCTGGCCAGCAGGATCATCCAGGTCACCAAGACAAACGGGGCAGTCAGGGCGGCGACTTTCCAGGTGTTGAGGATGTCGGCAATGCAGAGCATGACGATCACCGAGACCACGCTGGCAAGGATGATGCACAGCCACAGCACCGGTGTGACCTCAAGAAAGGTCGGCAACGCCGCGCCCACCAGACAACCGTTGTAGCCGTACAGCCCGGCCTTCCACGAGGCGCGGTCCTTGAGGCTTAGCCCGGCGAGGGTCGCCACCGCCGTGCCCAGTACGCAGCCCCAGGCCACGGCCGGGATGCCTTCGGCATAGGCGCCGACAAAGATCGCGGCGAAGAACAACAGCCCGGTCAACGGGTTGTTCTGGAACATGACTTGGGCACAACCGCGCAGGGTGACGTCGATGAACTCGATCCCCCGATTGCCGTTTGCCAGTTGGGTCCATGTGGAACCGGGCGCTTTGGCGACATCCATAGATGCTTCTCCATTCGGGCTGCAAAGGGTGTGCAATCACCGGCGCCGCAGCCGGCCCCGGTCACTACTGCGCAGTGCGAGTCGCCTAGCGCCAGAGAAACGGCGGCGCTAAGGTGACCCCCAGAATTTCCTCACGGGCGACTTTCCAGAACTCGCGGACCTGAGCCTTGACCTCACCGCTGTCATTGCCCAGCACCTTGAAGATCAGCCCGCAGTCATTGGGCAGGCGGGTCACGCCACTGGCCAGCCCGGCCTTGATATCGAACAGGGCAGGCATGCGTTCGACAATCCGGTCGTGATGCGCCTTGGGGGTGAGCAGCACCACGTTGCCGAACACGTCGAAGGTCTGCATCACGCCAATGGCGTCGAGGCTTTCCTTTTTGGGCTCCAATACATATTTCTCGACAAACAGCTCGCGGCCCTCAAGGGTTTGGGCGCAGACCCGCGAGGAAAACACGTCAAAACCGAAGCGCTCATCCACGTGGTGGTATTTGCGCCCGGACATCAGGATTTCGCTGTAAATCGCCGTGGCCGTGGGGTGAATCGTGATCCGGGTGTCGGTGATAAACCGTGCATCGCGGTGCGGGATCAGCGGGTCGGGCATGAACTCCAGGTAGCCGTTTTCCTCGACCCGAAACTGCTGGATTTGCGAGGCATAGTTGGCATTCATCGAATGCACTTTGGTGGCCGATTGGGTCGTCACGTGCCCGCAGGCGCCCACCCCCACATTCACGTCGGTGGCCAGGCGGTCGCCTTGCAGCACGCAGCCGGAGGTCGAAATCATGGTCACGCAGGGCAGACCGGGCATTTCTTCGTCCCAATACAAGGCCCGCTGCACCAGTGACGGCACGCGCCGCTCGACATCCGCCAAAATGCTGCGCTCCCCGCGCCGCTCAAACCCCAGGCGCAAGTAACCGCTTTTGCCGACCGCGCCGCTGTGCATCTGCGGCGGTTCATTCTGGTACTCCGCCAGCTCCGGCGCGTCCTGACCCAATGCATGAGCGCGAAGCCGTGAAGGGGTGTTCACGATGTTCAGGCTCTGAGCAGTCATGCAGTGACCTCGTGGGTGGCGGGTTTCTGGGCGAACAGGAACATGTGTTCAATCATGTCCACCAGTTCTTCAATGCCTTGGCCGGTTTTGCAGTTGGTGAGGATGTACGGGCGGTTGCCGCGCACCACTTTGGTGTCGCTTTCCATCACGTCCAGGCTGGCGCCCACGTACGGCGCGAGGTCGATCTTGTTGATGATCAGGATGTCGGCCTGCACCAGCCCCGGACCGTTTTTGCGCGGGATTTTTTCGCCTTCGGCCACGTCGATCACATAAATGTAGAAGTCGGCCAGCGCCGGGCTGAAGGTCAGGGTCAGGTTGTCGCCGCCGCTCTCGATCATGATCAGGTCGCTGTCGGGGAATTTCTCTTCCATTTCCTCGACTGCGGCAATGTTCATGCTCGGGTCTTCGCGCACCGCCGTGTGCGGGCAGGCGCCGGTTTCGACGCCGAGGATCTTGTCTTCGTCGAGGATGCCCTTGAGGGTGCGCTTGACCTGTTTGGCGTCTTCGGTGGTGACGATGTCATTGGTGATGATCAGCGGTTTGTAACCGCGCTGGATCAGGATCGGGGTGATCACTTCAATGATTGCGGTTTTACCCGAGCCGACCGGGCCGCCAATACCAATACGTGTAATTTTTTTCACGGGACTTGCTCCTGAAACAGTCTTTTCATCGGGTACCGCGCCGGCAGGGGGCCGGCGCGGTGCAGCGGGTCAGTTCATAAACAGCCGCACATGGGCTTTGACGTGGACCGCAGCCAGCACGTCGACAATGGGCACATAGGACGACATCTGCTCGATGTCGCCGATTTCAGCGATGTCGCAAAACGCTTCAATGTCGTGGTTGAGTTCAAACAGGATGTGCTGGGTGTCCAGGTGCGTGACACGCATCAGGCGCATGGCGGCGCTGAGGATGGTCATCGCCACCCCGTACTGGTGCATCACCACCACCTCGCGGGCGCCGATGCCCTGGGTCGACATCACCACGGCCTGGGTCACGGGGTACGTGCCTGCGGCGTTGCCGGCCTTGATTTGCTCCAGCCACCAACGCACCAACGGGGTTTCCACCACATGGATTGACATCTGCGCGAGTTTTTTGCCCATGCGGGTGGCCATCAGGCGGCTTTCTTCGTTGAGCTTGCGGTTATTGACCGCCCAGTCCGCCCGCAAAATGCCTTCACGGTCATCAGCGATGGCCGCGCGGTGCGCCGCGACCACCCCCATGCCGTCACAACTGGCGGCCTGCTTGAGCGCCGTGAGTACAAACCCTTTGAGGGATGCCACATCGTGCACGATGCCGGTCTGGATCGCGGACTCGACCCCGTTGGAGAACGTGAACGCACCGACCGGTAACACCGAGTCGCCAAACTGCATGATGCGGATGAGATCTGCTGCCTTCATGGTCACGCCTTCTGCAAGGTTCAGTGCTTATGGTCGTGGTGCGTATGGTCATGGTCATGGTCATGGCTGTGACTGTGGCTGATGCCGTCGCCATGGCTGTGCACGCCGTGAATCTTGAGTGCCGCGGCCTCCAGCTTGTCCTGAGGGCTGGCGACGTGGACGTGGGTGTCGGTTTCTTCGGCGCCGCCGAACAGCAGGCGGGCTTCGGAGCTGGTGAGGTGCGGCAGGATTGCGGCGCCGCCGATGAAGGCGTAGGGCAGGTGTTCAAAGCCGTGGGTGCGCATCACCGAGTCCATCATCTTGGTTTCCACGGTGAGCGGGATGTACACCTCGTTGTTTTTGGTCACGGCTTTCCAGTGCTGGTTGCCCAGTGCGTGGCCGAGTTCGAAGCTGGTTTTTATCAGGACATCGAGGGGCTGTTTTTTCAGCTCCTTGAGGTCAATCACCATGACGTCGCGCAGGTTCAGTTGCACCACCACGGCGGTTTTGCTGGCCTCATCCCACATCAGCACATCGCCGTCGGCCAGCACCACGTTGCGTTCCAGCGAAATACCCAGGTCGCGCCCGCCGAGGCTGGTGCGGCGGCAGCGGCTTTTCTGCGCTTCGCGCTGATCGAGCACCAGCAGGTCGATGTGAGCGCCTTCGAGTCTGCGCTGCCAGACCGGGTCTTTCTTGGCATTGCCCAGAATGTGTTCAATCAAAATCACGTCGCAAACTCCTTCCTTGATGCCCGGCCATCCACCCACGGGTGGCGGCCGGGCGGTCTGCCTTAGCCGAAGAAATACCGCTGGTTCATGGTGGCCACATCGATCGGTTTGCACGTGGCGTGCACGCCGTCGACTTTCACCTCGAACGTTTCAGGGTTGACTTCGATGTGCGGCGTCTGGTCGTTGCGCACCAGGTCCTTCTTGGAAATGGTGCGGCAATTGCGCACCGCCATGACCTGACGGTCCAGCCCGGCCTTTTCCTTGACCCCGTCTTCCAGCGCGGCCTGCGACACGAAGGTCACGCAGGTGTCTTGCATGGTTTTGCCGAAGGCGCCGAACATCGGACGGTAGTACACCGGCTGCGGCGTGGGCAGGGAGGCGTTCGGGTCACCCATGGCGGCCCAGTTAATCATGCCGCCCTTGATCACCAGTTTTGGTTTGGCCCCGAAGAAGCGCGGGTCCCACAGCACCAGGTCGGCCATCTTGCCCACCTCGACAGACCCCAGGACGTGGCTCACGCCTTGGGCAATGGCCGGGTTGATGGTGATTTTGGCCACGTAACGCAGCACGCGGAAGTTGTCGTTGCCCGCGCTGTCTTCCGGCAATTTGCCGCGCGAGACTTTCATGGCGTGGGCGGTTTGCATCACCCGCAGCCAGTTTTCACCGACCCGGCCCATGGCCTGGGAGTCACTGGAAAACATGGAGATCACGCCCATGTCTTGCAGCACGTTTTCGGCGGCGATGGTTTCCGGGCGTACCCGGCTTTCGGCAAACGACACGTCGGCCGGCACATTGGGGTTGAGGTTGTGACAGACCATGATCATGTCGAACAACTCGGCCTGGCTGTTGACGCCGTAGGGCAGGGTGGGGTTGGTCGAGCTCGGCAGGACGTTGAGCTGGCTGGCCACCTTGATGATGTCCGGGGCGTGACCGCCGCCTGCGCCTTCGGTGTGGAAGGTGTGAATAGTACGGCCTTCAAAGGCATCGATGGTGTCTTCGACGTAGCCGCATTCATTGAGGCTGTCGGTGTGCACCGAGACCTGAACGTCCATTTCATCGGCGGTGCGCAGGGAATGGCGCAGGGCATTGGAGGTAGCGCCCCAGTCTTCGTGGACTTTAAGCCCGGCCACGCCGGCAATGATTTGTTCTGCCAGCGGGTCGCGAGAAAAGGAGTTGCCCTTGCCCAGCAGGCCGACGTTGATCGGCAAGCCTTCGAGCGAGCGCAGCATCTGGCGGATGTTCCACGGGCCCGGCGTCACAGTGGTGCCATTGGTGCCGTCGGTAGGGCCGATACCACCGCCGAAGAACGTGGTGATGCCGTTGGACAGGCCGTGGTAAGCCTGTTGCGGCGAGATCAGGTGAATGTGGGTGTCGATCCCGGCAGCGGTGAGGATCAGGTGCTCGCCGGAAATGGCGTCCGTGCTCACGCCCACCACCATGTTATTGGTCACACCGCTCATGGTGCCGGGGTTGCCGCTTTTGCCGATGCCGCAGATCTTGCCGTCGCGGATCCCCACGTCGGCCTTGATCACACCCTGAATGGCGTCAACGATGGTGACGTTGGTGATCACCAGGTCGAGCACGCCGTTATCGCGGGTCAGGTGGTTGTTGGCGCCCATCCCGTCGCGCAGCGATTTGCCGCCGCCGTACACGGCTTCTTCGCCATAGCCGCGCAGGTTCTTTTCGATTTCTACAAACAGGTCAGTGTCGCCCAGGCGGATCTTGTCGCCCGTGGTCGGGCCGAACAGCCCGGCGTATTCTTTGCGTGAAATAGTTGGCATCGGTGGCTCCTTCCTTCATGCGGCGCATTCGTCAATGGCGCAACGACGCGCAGGCAAAATGTGAAATGCGGCGCTTAGTTGGATGGCTTGGAAAACTTGAAGCCGCGATCGGCTGCACGCTGGATGGCTTGCAGTTTTTCCGGGCGTTCATGGCCGCTGACCGTGCTGTCGGGGGCCCAGCCGTCCACCAGGTTGTTGAAGCCGTACAGGGTCTGTTTGCCGCCGAAGGGGATCAACGGCACTTCAATTTCATCGCCCGGCTCGAAACGGATGGCCGTGGTGGCGGTGATGTTCAGACGCTTGCCGAACGCGGCAGCGCGGTCGAACTCCAGCGCTCGGTTGACTTCGAAAAAGTGAAAGTGCGAACCCACTTGAATCGGCCGGTCGCCGGTGTTGCGCACTTTGACCTTGGTCACCGCACGATCTTCGTTGAAGGTGATCGGCGTGCTGGCGTAGATGCAACCGCCCAGCGGCACATTGCTTTCATTGCCGGTGGATACACCCCCGGGGTTTTTGGCGTGGGGGATGTGGTGGTCAGGATGGGTGTCCTGATGCGGTGATTGGGAAGGCTGGGGGGATGCTGGCTTTTTGCTGCTCATGACGGAATCCTCAAACGGGTGTGTTTGGCGTTAACCGGCTTGACTGCTCGGCCGTTATTTGATCGGGTCGTGAACCGTGACCAGACGGCTGCCATCGGTAAAAATCGCTTCCACCTGAACGTTGGGGATCAGGTCGCTCACACCCTCCATGACGTCATCTTTGGTCAGTACTTTGCCCGCCTCGGTCATGACGTCTTCCACCGACTTGCCATCCCGTGCCCCTTCAAGCGCCGTGACGGTAATAATTGAAACGGCCTCGGGAAAGTTCAACTTCAAACCACGCGCCTTGCGTCGCAGTGCCACGTCCGACAAGGTGTAAATCATCAATTTGTCGATTTCTCTCGGGGTGAGCTGCATAAGCCCTCCTATTCACAGTGCGCTTAATCGTTAAGTTTCAATGTGCCGGTCAGACGGACAAACCCTTGTTTCAACATTCGGTAACGGGCAAGGATGCAACGGGTTGAATGTGGCGCAGGGTTTCTTCACGCGGTAATGGTTGTATTCAACACAGCGGGTATCACGCAGGCGGTTGTCTTGCAGTGTTGATGCAGGGCGACCGTTCTCGGGGTGCTATTGAACGTGAGCACGTTGTGTGACGCGTACACTGAGCACGTTGCCACGGGGCGACGCATCAGGTGTTTAAACGTATGGGTGTGTTCAGTGGTCATGGGCTCTTCCGTTCAGTTCCATCAAGACGGGCGCGATCAGAGCGTAGACGATAATTTTGCAGCGATGAACAACTACCAGGCAGGGAAAAAGGCCGCACAGGACCACTTGACGAATATTAAAAGCGTATCAAATTTATATAATTGCTTTAAAAACAGTAGTTTATGGTGATTTTATTATGGGGTTTGGTGGGTTTTAGAGATGTTATTTGGCCATGTGGCAGGTAAAAATCTTCATGTTCGCGGCTCTTTTTTCATATTTAGTTGTAGGTATTTTCCTGTCTGAATGTAGTCTTTGTATCGGTATTCGATAATGTGTCGCGACGTGCTCACCCTCGGATGTGCCGCACTGACGCTCAATGGTCCGCAGGCGGCTCGTTGTTTTTAAACAAGTGTTTATGTCCCGGATGGTAAAGCGCCGCGTGCAGTTGATCGTTCAATTCAGCCAGTTGTTTGAGCATTTCAAGGCTGAGCCATACATAGGCATAAAAAGGCGTTTCTATTTCTTTGTCGCTAATACTCTTAAGTGCCAACTCGCGTAACTGGTGCGAACTTTTACGTAACTGTGAACTGATTTCGTTATCGCCAATGCCCATGACTAATTTGTTTTGTAACGATTGCAAGGCCAACGGTATAAGGCGGTGCAAGTCACTTAAGGCCGGTTCGTTTTTAATCAATAAATGATTTTCGCGGGAAGACCAGTACGCATCGATCATCAGAATCAGTGTGGAGACCACATTGCGGTGCAACGTTTGCAGGCCATTGAAAACGTCCTGCTTGAGGTGGCTTTCGTTGCTTGCGGCGACGATGTAACTGCGCAACTTGACCACCGCGTCCAGCTCATCTTTGAGTGTGTCGTCCAGGTGGGGGCGCTCCAGCACCTGCGGCGAAAAGTAGGCTTCATACAGGTCGTTGAGTGTGCCCATGCTCTGGCTGAATTTGATGCGCAGGTCGGTGTAGGCCCGTTGCGGATAGATGCTGGTGAAGATCAGCGCCAGTATCGAGCCGGCCATGACATAAGCGCTGCGCAACACCGCGGCGTCCATGTCATTGGGGGCCGAACAACTGACCACGGCCAGGGTCGCGCCAATCAGCAGCGCCATGTAGGGGTGTTTGCCCAGGGTCAGGTAGCCGCACGCGAACATCACCACCGCGCACCACAGCAGCATCGCGGGGAATGAATACATTTCCAGGTACAGCGCCACCAGCCCCGACAGGGCGCCGATCACCGTACCGCCGGTTCGTTGCACGGCCCGTGAGAACACATTGCCCCAGTACGGCAGCGGGCCCATCACGATCAGCATGGTAATCAAGGCCCAGGAGGCGTCTTCGAGCTTGAACCAGCGGATCCCCGCGAAGGTGATTAAAAACGCCAGGCTGATGCGGGTCGCGTGAATCCAGCGGTAATAGCGACAGGCCAACTGTTCCAGCGTCGAGATCTTTTTGCCCAAGTGCATGTCGCCTCCCACCCATGATCCGCAATGGGCTGTGAGCCTAGTTCAAGGGCGGGCAGTCCTCCACACGCGCCGGGCGTGGCCATGCCGGTTGCAGATGGCACGTTCTGTATTTCCTATGGCCGGGGCCGCGTGTACAGCGCATAAGATGACGCCAACTGGCCCAAAAAAATAAATGAGGAAGTGCTGATGAATGCTGTCCAGGCACCGCTGACCCGCCCACCCTTGCCCGCGTCGTTACTGCAATCGTTGCAGGCGCTGTTGGGCCCCCGCTTGTCGACGTCTGCCAGCGTGCGCGAACACCATGGTAGCGACATTTCGTCTCTGGGCCCGATACCGCCGGATGCGGTGGCGTTTGTGCAGAGCCTGGACGAGATCGTCAGTGTTTCCCGGCTGTGCCATGCCCATGACGTGCCGATGATTCCGTATGGCAGCGGCACCTCGCTCGAGGGCTGGTTGCAAGCGGTGCAGGGCGGGGTGTGCATCGACGTGTCGGGGATGAATCAGGTGCTGGAAATTCGCCCGGACGACATGGATGTCACGGTGCAGCCCGGCGTCACCCGCAAACAGCTGAATGCGGCGTTGCATGGCACCGGTTTGTTCTTCCCGATTGATCCGGGTGCGGATGCCTCGCTGGGGGGCATGGCGTCCACCCGGGCCTCGGGCACCAATGCGGTGCGTTACGGCACCATGCGCGAGAACGTGCTGGGCATGACCGCCGTGCTGGCCGATGGCCGGGTGATTAAAACCGGCGGCCGGGCACGCAAGTCGTCGGCCGGCTACGACCTCACGCATTTGCTGGTGGGCTCGGGCGGCACGCTGGCCACGTTTGCCGAATTGACCGTCAAACTGCACCCCTTGCCGGAAGCCATTTCAGCGGCGATTTGCACCTTCCCCACGGTGGACGATGCGGTGCGCACGGTGATTCAGACCATCCAGCTCGGGGTGCCGATTGCCCGCATTGAGCTGATCGACGCCCTGACGGTGCGAGCCATCAACGCCTACAGCCACACCGATTTGCGCGAAGCCCCGTCGTTGTTTTTCGAGCTGCACGGCTCCGAGTCCGGGGTCAAGGAACAGATAGAAACCGTGCGCATGGTGGCCGATGAACACGGCGGGCAGGACTTCGAATGGGCCGTCAACCCGGAGGACCGCACCCGCTTATGGCAGGCGCGGCACGATGCCTACTTCGCCTCGGTGGCGCTGCGTCCGGGGTGTCGCTCGTTGACCACCGATTCGGTGGTGCCGATCTCGCGCTTGGCCGAGTGCATTGAAGCCACGGCTGCCGACTTGCACGCAAACGGCTTGCTGGCACCCATTTTTGGCCATGTGGGCGATGGCAATTTCCATGCGCTGATACTGGTGGACCCCCATGACGCGGACGAAGTGGCCCGTGCCGAGGCGGTCGCCCATCGTTTGGCCGAGCGCGCGATTGCCTGTGAAGGCAGTTGCACCGGCGAGCACGGGATTGGCCTGACCAAGCGCGATTACATGGCCGTTGAACACGGGCAAAACGCGGTGGATGTGATGCAGTCGATCAAGCACGCGCTGGACCCGAAAGGGCTGATGAACCCCGGCAAGATTTTCCGGCGCGATTAACACGACGCGTGGGCGCGCTGCTCGCCGGGATTGTCAGGTGACGCTGCAATCGCGGCGTGTATAGAATCCGCGGCATGGAAATTCGTCAGCTCAAGTATTTCGTCGCCATTCTCGACAACGGCAGCCTCAGTGGGGCGGCCCGCGACGTGTTTGTCGCCCAGTCCGCCCTGAGCAAGCAGATCCTCGACCTTGAGAAAGAGCTGGGGGTGCAACTGTTGCACCGCAGCCACAGCGGTGTGACGGCCACCGCGCCGGGCAAGGTGTTTTACGAATACGCCCAGGGCATCCTCAAGCACCTGCAGGACGCCCGCAACGCGGTACTGGATTCGGCGCAAGCGGTCAGCGGCCCGGTGGTGGTAGCGTTGCCGCAGAGTGTGGCCAGCCCGTTGGCCTTGCCGTTGCTGCGCGAGGTGGCGACGCGCTACCCGCAAGTGCGGCTGAACCTCAATGAAGAGCTGACCGGCAACCTGTTCGAGCAGCTGTTGTACGGGCGTATCGATCTGGCGCTGTTCACCGATGCCGAGCTGCCGCCCGAGATCGCGTTCACCCCGTTGCTCGAAGAAGACTTCTACTGGCTGTGCGCGCCCGCGGATGACCCGTGGCCTGCCGGTGAGGTGCTCGACCTGGAGCAGGCGTTTGCCCGGCCGCTGGTCTGGCCGGGCGCGGCCCACGGCCATTGCACGCGGGCGATTGTCGAGCGCGTGGCGGCCCGCCATGGCGTGTGTGCGGCGCCTCCCGCGCTGGAAGTCAATTCGGTACACATCCTCAAAAGTGCAGTGCAAGCTGGGCTGGGCCCGACCTTGATGCCGCTCAACCTGGCCCGTCGCGAGCTTGAAGAGGGGCGCCTCACCGCCCACCGCGTCGATTGCCCGGCGCTGTATCGCACGCTGGGCATCTGCGTGTCGACCCGCATGCCGCCGACCCCGGCGCGTGAGGCACTGGCCGCGCTGATCGGGGAGGTGGTCAACCGCATGGGTGAGCAGGGGCAATGGCCCGGCAGTCGCCGGTTGAGCAACGGGCCGACCTGACGCTCAAGGGCGTTGCGCCGCCGCGACAGGTGCTGCGCTGCGCAGGTCGAGTCTGGCCTTGGGCACGCACAAGCCCAGCGCGCCGCCCATCACCAGCACGGCCGCCATCATGTACATCGCCGCTTGAGTGCTGCCAGTGAGCTGGGTCATCCAGCCCACCACGATGGTGGCGAAGAAGCCCGCCACGTTGCCCATCGAGTTGATCAAGGCAATCCCGGCGGCCGCCGCCGCGCCGCCAACCACGGCGGTCGGCATGCCCCAGAACACCGGCAGGCTGCTGATCATTGCCGCGGTGCCGACCGTCAGGCCGATCATGGCCAGCCACAGGTTGTCACCCAACAAAGTGCCGAACAGCACGCCGGCCGCGCCGAGGGTCGCGCAGATCGCCACGTGCCAGCGGTACTCGTGATGGCGGTCAGAACTGCGGCCCACCAGCACCATTGCCACGGCGGCTGCGGCAAAGGGAATGGCCGACAACAGGCCGATCACCCACGGTTGGTCGATGCCGCTGTTGCGGATGATGGTGGGCATCCAGAAGCTGATGATGTACTGGCCCATCACCAGGCAAAAATACACCGCGCCCAACAACCAGATTTTTGGGTTAAGCAGCCCCTCGCGCACCGAGTGCCCCTGTTTGCCCTGGTTGTCGCGGTCAATCGCGGCTTGCATACCGCGCTTTTCGGCTTCGCTCAGCCAGCTGGCGTCGGCAATCCGGTCGCGCAGCAGGCAGAACACGGCCATGCCCAGAAACACGGCCGGCAAGCCTTCGATCACGAACAGCCATTGCCAGCCGGCGTAACCGGCCACGCCGTTCATGTACTGCATGATGTAGCCGGAAATCAGCGACCCCAGCAGGTTGGAAATCGGCAGGGCGCAGATAAACAGCGCCACCATCACCCCGCGCCGGTGTCCGGGAAACCAGGTGGTGAGGTAGAAAATAATGCCGGGGAAGAACCCCGCTTCAGCCACGCCAATCAGAAAGCGCAGCGCGTAAAAACTCCAGGGGGTCTGCACGAACATCATGGCGGCGGACAGCAAGCCCCAGGTCACCATGATCCGCGCGATCCAGCGCCGGGCGCCGAAGCGGTGCAGGGCGATGTTGCTGGGCACTTCAAACATCAGATAGCCGATGAAAAATATCCCGGCGCCCAACCCGTACACGGCCTCGCTGAACGCCAAGTCATCGAGCATTTGCAGCTTGGCAAACCCCACGTTGACACGGTCCAGATAGGCCACCAGAAAGCAGACCATCAACAGCGGCATGACGCGCCACGCGGTTTTACGATAAGCCCCGTCCAGTGCCTGATCGTCGGGGTCAGGGTGTTGCGCAGGAATGTGATTCATCTCAAGCCCTTTTTTGTTATCGCGCGCCTGAGCACGGGCGTGGCCAGGCATCTTTTTAGGGAGGTGCAAAGGGACTCTACGGTCGTGGGACGATTCGCACAATCGGCGGTTTAAGTTCCGCGCAGGAAAAGTTCAGGCACGACAAAGGCGGCAGAAAAGACCAGCAGACAGGGGGAGGCTGAGCAAGCGGGCGTAAAAAAGGCCATTACCATCATGGGGATCCGGTAATGGCCAACTATCTCAACCAAAGAGAGCGTCAGGACTGACCTGACGGACGAGAATGTATCAATGGGCCACTTAGTTAGCTAGCTAAGGAGGCGCGAAACAGTTTTACCTGATGCGCAACAATGGTGCGTTTTCGAGCACGGGATGGACACCGCGGGCGGTCTGGAACTGTTCACGTCAACGCTTAGGCGCTAACCTTCGGCCCCATGCACATACCTGACATGAATTTACTGGTTGCCCTCAACGTGCTGCTCGAAGAGGGCTCGGTGGTGGGCGCTGCGCGGCGCATGAACCTCAGCGCCCCGGCCATGAGCCGCACCCTGACGCGCATCCGCGACGCCCTGAATGACCCTATTTTGGTGCGCTCCGGGCGCGGGCTGGTGCCTACGCCGCGTGCACTGGAGTTGCGCGAGCAGGTGCGTGGCGTGGTGGAACTGGCGCACGGGGTGTTTACCCAGAGTCAGAACAGCGACTTGAGCCAGTTGGACCGCACCTTCAGCATCCGCGCCAACGATGTGTTCTTCGGGGTCTATGGCGGTGCGTTGCGCCGGCAAATGGCGCTGGAGATGCCCAATGCCGCGCTGCGGGTGGTGCCCGAAGGGTTTACCGACGATGAAGCCCTGAGTGAAGGGCGGATCGATCTGGCCATCGGTGCCACGCTACCGGTGAGTGCGGACCTCAAGGTGCAGCGGCTGTTTACCTGCCCGTTTGTGGGGCTGGCGCGCGAAGGGCATCCGATTTTCGATCAGGCCATCACCGCGCAGCGATTTGCCGGGTACGACCACATCAGCGTCTCGCGCCGGGGCCGCGCCCGTGGGCCGATTGATGCAGTGCTGGCCGAAATGGACCTTGAGCGTCGGGTGCTGTTCACCACGCCGACGTTCTATTCCGCGATTTTTGCCTTGGCCAATTCGGAGCTGATCCTGCCGTTGATGCCCCAATTGTTGCTCAAAACCCTCGAACCCCTTGGCCTCAAGCTGCGGGCCTTTGAGCTGCCCATCCCGTTGAAACCGGTCGAAATCACTCAGGCGTGGCACCCGCGGCTCGATAACGATCACGCCCACCGCTGGCTGCGACGCACCCTCAAAACCCTGTGCGATAACGCCACGGCGTAAATCGCGGTGGTGGATTGCGTTTGCTGCAATCCAGACGTGCCGAGAGATCAATTTTTATAACGGTTTGTGCTGATTAAACTTTTCGTCATCTTTAAAGGTGACGGAGTCAGCCATGTACGGCGGTGTTAACAGTGCGCGGGTGTGCGCGGCGGGAGCTGGACAGTGACGGCGTTGAACGTCGGTGTGCCCACCGCCCCGGCAGCGGCCCCGGCCATCAGCGCGGCGTTTGGCCTGCGGATTTTCACCGGGCTGGTGGGTGTGCTGTTGGCGGTACTGGTGTCGGGCTTCAACGAAAACGTCACCAAGGTGGCGATGCCGGATATTCGCGGCGCGATGGGCATCAGTTATGACGACAGCACCTGGCTGCTGGCGGTCTATTCCGCGACCTCGATCAGCGCCATGGCCTTTGCGCCGTGGTGCGCGGCCACGTTTTCCCTGAGGCGTTTCAGCCTGTGTGCGATCGGTGCTTTTTTGCTGCTGGGCATCCTCTGCCCGTTGGCCCCCAATGTCGAGGTGCTGATGCTGTTGCGCACCCTGCAAGGCTTCGCCGGGGGCGCTCTGCCGCCGATGCTGATGTCGGTGGCGCTGCGGTTTTTGCCGCCGGGGATTCGCCTGTACGGATTGGGCAGTTACGCGCTGACCGCCACGTTTGGCCCCAGTTTTGGCACGCCGCTGTCGGCCTGGTGGGTGGAATACGCCGGGTGGCAATGGGCGTTCTGGCAAATCATTCCGTTGAGCCTGCTGGCCATGGCCTGTGTCGCCTGGGGCTTGCCGCAGGACCCGCTGCGCCTTGAGCGTTTCAAACAATTTGACTGGCGCGGCCTGCTGTTGGGGCTACCGGGGTTGATCATGCTGGTGCTGGGGCTGGAACTGGGTCAGCGGATGAACTGGTTTGAGTCGTCGATGATCCGGGTGTTCATCGTCGGCGGGCTGGGACTGCTGGTGCTGTTTTTCATCAATGAGTGGTCGCACCCGCTGCCGTTTTTCAAGTTGCAGTTGCTCAAGATCCGCAACCTTGCGCATGCGTTGATCACCTTGGGCGGGGTGCTGTTCGTGCTGCTGGCGGTGATCAAGATTCCGTCTGCGTATCTGGCACAGATCCAGGGTTACCGACCGTTGGACACCGCGCCGGTGATGCTGCTGGTGGCGGTGCCGCAATTGATCGCGCTGCCATTGGTGGTCGCGCTGTGCAACCTGCGTCGGGTGGATTGCCGATGGGTGTTGGCCATCGGCCTGGCCTTGTTGGCGCTGGCCTGCGGCCTGGGTTCACAGGTGACGTCGGTGTGGAATCGCGACAATTTCTACGCGCTGCAAGCGATTCAAATCATTGCCCAGCCCATGGCGGTGATCCCGCTGTTGATGCTCGCCACGGGCAGCCTGAACCCGGCGGACGGGCCGTTTGCGTCGGCCTGGTTCAACACGGTCAAAGGGTTCGCGGCCATGGCGGCGGGCAGTTTGTTGCAGGTGCTCACCGTCAACCGCGAACACTTTCACTCGATGATGCTGGTGGACCGGCTCGGCAATTCGCCGTGGGTCAGCGACAGCGCCGATCTGGCGCACCGCGTGCACCAGCAGGCGATGGTGCTGACCTCGTCTGACCTTTACCTGTGCATGGCCGGTCTGGCCGTGCTGCTGATCGTTTTAATCCCTTTCGGCCCGACGCGGATTTACCCGCCACGGGCCGCACGCTGAACCTGTGTGGAGTCATGAAATGAGTACAACAAGTGCGCGCACGCCTGTGCTGAAGGCCGGGCTGGGACTGCTGGCGGTCGTGGTGCTGTATGGCCTGTGGCGGCTGGTGTTTGGCACCACCGGGGTGCAAAGCACCAATGATGCCTTCGTGAGTGCTGACTTCACGCTGGTGGCGCCGAAAGTGGCGGGGTTTATTGACGAGGTGCTGGTGCAGGACAATCAGCCGGTCAAGGCGGGCCAGTTACTGGCGCGCATCGACCCGCAGGACTACCAAGCTGAGGTTCAGGCAGCCCGGGCCAACGTGGCCACAGCGCAGGCGCAACAGGCCAATGCACTGGCCATGATGGAGCGTCAGCGGTCGCTGATCGAGCAGGCCAACGCCACGGTGGACGCGGATCTGGCACAGGTGGAGTTTGCGGCCCATGAGTTGCAGCGCTACGAACACCTGGCCGGGCAGGGCGCCGGGACGCTGCAAAATTCGCAGCAGGCCAAAAATCGCTCGCAAACGGCGCGGGCGTTGTTGGCGCAACACAAGGCCGCGCTGGAGGCGGCGCGTCAGCAAACCCGCGTGCTGGTGGCCGAACACACCGCCGCCCAGGCTTCGGTGCAACACGCCCAGGCCGTGTTGGCGCGCGCCGAACTGGACTTGTCGCACACCCGCGTGGTGGCTCCCTTTGATGGGGTGGTCGGGCGTCGCAGCCTGCGGCTTGGGGCCTACGTGAAGCCCGGCGACACGGTCATGGCCGTGGTGCCGCTGGCGCAGGCCTATGTGGTGGCCAATTTTCTGGAAAACCAATTGACCCGCATGAGCCCTGGCCAGCGGGTGACCATCAACGTCGATACCTTCCCCGGAGAAACCCTGCTCGGCACGGTAGAGAGTATTGCCCCGGCCACGGGCGTGACGTTTTCGGCCATCGCGCCGGACAACGCCACGGGCAACTTCACCAAGGTGGTGCAACGGGTGCCGGTGAAAATCGCCCTGGATCCCCATCAGCCGCTGGCCAGCCAACTGCGCTTGGGCATGTCGGTGGACGCGGCCATCGACACGGCCTCGACCCCGGCCGAACAGGTGAGTGCGCGATGAAGCTCGGTGGATTGGCCTGCGCCGTGGCCGGTTACTGCGCCTTGAACCTGACCGGTTGCGTGATGGGCCCGGACTATCAGACTCCAACCACGCCGCTGGCCGCCCATTGGGCGCTCACGCCCGGTGAAGCGGGGCACAGCCGGGCCGTTGAAGGGGAGGTCGACCCGCGTTGGTGGGACCGTTTTGGTGATGCGCACCTGTCGGCGTTGGTGCGTGACGCGCTGCGCAGTAATTTCGACCTGCAACGGGCCGCCAGTCGGCTTGAGCAAAGCCGCGCCCTGCGTCGCCAGATTGCGGCCGATTCACTGCCAGCGGTGGACGCAGGGCTGGAGTACAGCCGCGGCCGTAATAGTCAGCGGGGCTTGAACGACCCGTCGGGCCGCAGCGGTAAACAGGCGTTCAACCTGTGGAACAGTGGCCTGGGGTTCAGTTGGGAAGCTGACCTGTGGGGGCGCGTCAAACGTTCAGTGGAGGCGGCCGACGCCTCGGTGCGCATGGCCAAGGAAGACCGGCACGGCGTGCAATTGCTGGTGATCCGGCAAACGGCGCAGCAGTACATCCAGTTGCGCGGTACCCAGCAGGCGCAGGCGGTGGTGGAGCAGAACCTGAAGATTGCGCAACGCACGCTGGAGCTGACCCAACTGCAAGTGCAGGAGGGCGTCGCCACGGATTTGGAAGTGTCTGAAGCCGCCTCGCAAGTGGCCGAGATGCAAGCGCGCCTGGCGCCGTTGCAGCAAAACAGCGCGCAGTTGATCAATGCCCTGAGCCTGTTGCTGGGCAAGGCGCCGCGTGCCTTGCAGGCGCAATTGGCACCCCCTGGGCAAGTGCCGTCGTACCAGGGCGATGTACCCATTGGTGTGCCGAGCGAGCTGGCGCAACGTCGCCCGGACATCCGCGGGGCGGACGCGCACTTGCACGCCGCAACGGCGTCCATAGGTGTGGCCCGGGCCGATTTTTATCCGCGCATCACGCTATCCGGCAACCTCGGGTTTCAAGCCCTGCAGTTGTCGGATCTGGGCAGTTGGGGCTCGCGCAGTTTTGCGTTCGGGCCCGGCCTGAGTCTGCCGGTGTTCGAAGGCGGGCGGTTGCAGGGGGCGTTGCAGTTGCAGGAAGGGCGTCAGCAAGAGGCGGCGGTCCAGTATCAGCACACCGTGCTACGCGCCTGGCATGAGGTGGATGATGCGCTGGTGGCGTATCAGGCCAGCCAGCAGCGACGCGACAGTCTGCAGCAGGCCGTGCGGCACAGCCAGCGAGCGCTGGACAGCGTGCACCAGCAATACGCACAGGGCACGGTGGATTTCCTTAACGTGATGACCGTGCAAAACGCGTTGTTGGCCAACGAAGCGGCGTGGGTAGACAGCACCGCGGCGGTGTCGCTGTCGCTGGTGGACGTGTATGCCTCGCTGGGCGGTGGCTGGGAGGCATCGGCCCCGGCGCGGCGCTGAGGTCGGGGTTGAAGAACCGGGGTGTGGATTTGCTATGCTCGCGCCCCTGAGCGCAGCGTCTGTTGAGGCGTGCCCCCTTCCTACTGAGCGTATTTATGCCTGCTGATACTCAAGCCCCTTCGGTGCGATTTTCCCGGTCCGACTACCGGACCCTTGGCCTGGCGGCCTTGGGCGGGGCGCTGGAAATTTACGATTTCATTATTTTTGTGTTTTTCGCCCTGACCCTCAGTCAGCTGTTTTTCCCGCCGGACATGCCCGAGTGGCTGCGCCTGCTGCAAAGTTTCGGCATTTTTGTGACCGGCTATCTGGCGCGTCCGCTGGGCGGAATTCTGATGGCGCACTTTGCCGACCATTTGGGGCGTAAACGGGTGTTCAGCCTCAGTATTTTGATGATGGCGCTGCCGTGCCTGCTGATCGGGGTCATGCCCACCTATGCCGACATCGGGTATTTCGCGCCATTGATTCTGTTGGCGCTGCGCATCCTGCAAGGTGCAGCGGTGGGGGGCGAAGTGCCCAGTGCCTGGGTGTTTGTGGCCGAGCATGCCCCGGCAGGTAGACGCGGGTATGCGCTGGGCTTCTTGCAGGCCGGGCTGACCTTCGGCTATTTGCTGGGCGCCCTGACCGCCACGTTGCTGGCGCAGGTGTTTACCCCGGCCGAAATCCTTGATTACGCGTGGCGTTTTCCGTTCCTGCTGGGCGGGGTATTCGGGGTCATTGGCGTGTGGTTGCGCCGCTGGCTGAGCGAAACCCCGGTGTTTCTGGCGCTGCGCGAACGCAACGAGGGCAGGGCGCCGTTCCCGCTGCGCACGGTGCTACGCGACCATCGAAGTGCCTTGCTGCCAGCGGCATTGCTGACGTGTGTGCTGACCAGTGCGGTGGTGGTGTTTGTGGTGATTACCCCGACCGTCATGCAGCAGCGCTTTGGCATGGACGCCCGTCACACCTTTGCGCTCAGCAGTCTGGGGATCGTGTTCTTGAATCTGGGCTGTGTGCTGGCCGGGTTGATCGTGGACCGCATCGGTGTGTGGCGCAGTATCGTGCTGTACAGCCTGTTGCTGCCGCTGGGCATTGGCTTGCTGTACGCCAGCCTGGTGGGGCAGTGGGCCTTGCCGGGCCTGGCCTATGCGTTTGCCGGGCTGACCTGCGGCATCGTCGGGGTGGTGCCGTCGGTGATGGTGGGGTTGTTTCCCGCACCGATTCGGGTGTCGGGGATTTCCTTCACCTACAACATCGCTTACGCACTGTGGGCCAGTACCACGCCCCTGTTGCTGATTGCGCTGATGCCGTGGAGCCCGTGGGTCTGCGTGGCGTTCTGCGCCCTCATGGGACTGGTCGGTTTGCTCACGGCACGCGGGTTCGGGTTTGCACGCGGCCTTCAGGTGGAGCAGCGATTGCTGGCGAGCGTGCAGCGTTAGGACGTAATGATTGCTGGGCATAATGGGAAGCATTACTATTCGCGCCCCGCCTTCGCAGCCCATGGCAATGACCCATAAGCCGCCCCGTAAAACGGGCTTTTTTGAACATTACGAAGAGTTGATTGGCACCTGGACTCGCCGCCTGCGCAATCGTCAGCAGGCACAGGACCTGGCCCATGACACGTTCGTGCGCGTGCTCGAAACCGATTCGGCCACGGTCGAGCAGCCGCGTGCCTATCTGCATCAGACCGCCCGCAATATTGCGGTCGACGACTTTCGCCGCGCAGAACGCCGCGACGTCAAGGAACGGGCAACCATGGCCCCTAGCGCGTCGGAGACAGGCGACCCGGAGCAGTTCATGCGTGCGTTGCAGTTGGCCGAGTCGGTCGAAAGGGCCTTGCAGGAGTTGCCCCTCAACTGCCGCAAGGTGTTTGTGTGGCAGAAGATCGAAGGGCTGACCCAGGCCGAAATTGCCGAGCGGCTGGGGCTGACCAAAAACATGGTGGAAAAATATATGATCCGCACCCTGCGCCATTTGCGTGAACGCGTGGAGGCTCCGTGATCCGCTCAACTGGCGAGTGTGATCGTCCCACCACCGACCCAGAGACGCCGGGCGCGGGCGACCATGCCTGCGTGCGCGAGGCTGCCGCCACGTGGTTTGCGCGGGCGCAAGCGGGCAGCCTGACGGCCGGGCAGCAGCGCGAGCTGGCCGCCTGGCGCGGGCAAGACCCACGCCATGAAGCCGAGTACCAGTGGTTGTTGAACATGTGGTCGGCCCTCGACACACTGCCTGCGTCGCGCTTGCAGACCCTGTGCGCAACCCCGTCAGCGCCGCTCAGGCGGCGCGGTCTGTTGCGTTATGGGTTGGCGGCCAGCCTGATGGCGCTTGCGGCCGGGGCCGGTTTTTGGGGGTATCAACTGTCCTCATCGTCTTATCAGGCGGCCTTTGCCACTGCGCCGGGGGAACGGCGCGTAGTGACATTGCCCGACGGCTCCACCCTCGAACTCAACAGCCGCAGCCGGGTGCAGGTCAGTTTCGAGGCTGACCGACGCCATGTGGACTTGAGCGAAGGCGAAGCCATGTTCAGCGTGGCCCATGACAGCGCCCGACCGTTTGTGGTGCAGGCGGGTCCGGGGCAGATCACGGTCACCGGGACCCGCTTTGATGTCCGCCGCGATGGCGAGCAGGCGCGGGTGGCCGTTGAGTCGGGCCATGTGCAGGTGCAGGGCGTCGACCCGCAGACCCGGGTCAACCTGACGGCCGGTCAGGGCACACAGGTAAGTGCCCAGGGGCACGTCGCGGCGGTGCAGGCTGTGAACGCTCAGGCACTGACGGCCTGGCGCAAAGGCCAACTGGTGTTTGATAACGCGACCCTCGGTGAAGTGGCGGCCGAAGTGTCGCGCTATCGCGCACAGCCGTTGCAGGTGAGTAGCCCTGCGCTGGCGCAGTTGCGTGTGTCCAGTGTGTTCAAGGTGGATGACACCGACGCACTGCTCAGGGCATTGCCCAAGATCCTGCCGGTGGCGATTCGCGCCCGCGAAGACGGCAGTCAGGAAATAATTGCCCGCTGAATTCAGGTTTTTTTTGAGTTCTTCGTCTTCTTGAACAACTGAGACTGGTTTGCATTAACAGTCGCACTTCAGATGCGATCAATAGGGCAAGACTCGACGTGAAAAATAACAAGCTTCGTGGGCGCTTCTCTTCGTTCAACTGCGCTTTGAGTACCCCGCCTCGTGGTGGCTGGGCGCGCTGGCTGCCCTTGGCACTGGCGCTGGCCGTCAATGCTGCTCTGCCTGTTGCAGCCGCCGGGGAGGACACATCCGGCGCCATTCACATTCAGGCCCAGCCGCTGGCAAGTGCGTTGAGCCAATGGGCCCAACAGACCGCCTTGCAGGTGTTTTTCAACCCGGACATGGTGGCGGGCAAACAGGCGCCTGCGGTGAACGGCAAGCTGTCTGCGCAAGAGGCGCTGGCGCAACTGCTGCAAGGCAGCGGCTTGAGTTACGCCCTGGACGGTGATGCCGTGACCCTGGGTGAAGCGCCGTTCAGCCATGCCTCGTCAGCCAGCGGCACCCTTGAACTGGCCCCGCTGGATGTGAAAGTGGTGGGCGACTGGCTGGGCGATGCCAATCAGGCGGTGGTGCAAAACCACCCGGGCGCCCGCACCGTGGTGCGCCGCGAAGCGATGGTCGAACAAGGGGCAATGAATGTGCGCGATGTGCTCAAGGGCATCCCCGGCGTTCAAGTGCAGGATTCCAACGGCACCGGCGGCAGTGATATTTCCCTGAACGTGGGGGGGCGCGGCCTGACCTCGCGCCTGTCGCCACGCTCCACGGTGCTGATTGACGGCATCCCGGCGGCCTTCGCGCCCTATGGCCAGCCGCAGTTGTCGATGGCGCCGATTTCGCAGGGTCTAGTGGTTTCTAATAATTGTGATCTAGGTCGCCAAAGGTGCGGGGGATGGCATTGGTGAGCATTAGATGCCGCCAAACAGGTGTGAGCTTTGCACTTGTTTGGCGAGAAAAATAATTTTTCTATGCTTTTGGAAGATTTAGTTGGCTGATTGTTTGTTTCTATATTGTCGTCTGCTTAGCTCTCTAAGTCCGCCAGATATTAAGGCTGTGCAAAGTGCAACAAAAGTAGTAAGTAATAAATTTTGTTTGATTTTTCCTGAGTACGGAAGTTCTGTTGTTATAATTTCGGACGGCTGAGTGGTCGAGGATTTAGATGCGGTTTCTACAATGTCCAATAATTTAGAATTCGCAGTGTCTGTAATCTTCAAAAACTCTATATATTTAATGAGGTTTTTTTCTTGTGTTTGATATATTTTTTTTTGGTTAGAAATTATTTCCTCTACTGTTAGTTTTACGTTTTTTATGGATTGTTCACGGTCTTCATTGGTTGATGAAATATTAATTATATCGGTATTTTTTATTGCGGTTATAGTAGCGTTATTTGAATATTTATAGGCTATTTCTTCTGGGCGTTCTAGCAGGGCTACAGTGTTGGAGTTTAGACTTACGCTTTTGCCGATAGTTACGTTTGAAGTGCTCTTGTATAATGTAGGTCTCGTTGTCGAATATGTAATACCTACTACAAAGACTATAAGGAAAACAATTGAAATTAATTTGATTTGTCGGATAAAAAAAGCATAGACATCAAAAAGAGAGATTTCTTCATTTAAATTTTCATTTGCTCTCATTTTTAATATCCTACAGTTACATGTAAGAGAGCAGCGATGCTTGCTGTTAGAGCCAAGATTAAAAATAATATGAAAATTTTTGCCCCTATAGTATATTTTACCTTATGGTGCTGGGTGCTGGGTGCTGGGTGCTGGGTGCTGGGTGCTGGGTGCTGGGTGCTGGGTGCTGGGCATTAGTATATCCTTATTTTAGTAGCTGTTTTGATTTTTAGTCGAAGTCGAAGTCGCTTAATATTCTACATTATTAGGCTTTAAATCGCAATGTAGAAAATCGACGTTGATTATCCTTGCGAGGTTGGCCGTTTCAATATGTAAAAAATGCAAATCTGCTCAGTGTTTTTTGTTTGACTATTTCATGGTGCCTTACGTTGTTGTGTTAATAACAAAATTCCAAATGGTATGGTTGATTAATGAGGAAGTCAATGGCCAGCGACATTATGATAAATAGAGAAAGGAGCATTTCAAAAAGTGTAAAGCTCGTTTGATTTTTTTAGAATTTTCGTCATGATTTTTATTTATGTTGTTATATTTAATATAACCTAAAACAAAAACAATAAAAGAGTGGTTGTAGTGTGGTGTGATAGATAATGGTTCGGAGGTATATCCTTGAACCTATGGCTGCTTAGCTCAACGAAAAGATAGGCGGTATTTTCTACTCTATGGGAGTAGGATATATGTCCGTGAAGGTCATTATTTGGTTTAAAGATACAAGTATGTATCGTGGCAGGACACATAGTGGTTGTAAATTCCTACGGTGTAGGAATGTGTATATCCGCAAAGCGAAAAATAGCTTCACGGGTATAAGTATGTAAAGTGGGGCTTTACATGTATTTATAGTTTAATGTCCAGCTTTTCGATAATGGATTGCTTGTATTCGTCGGCTTCAATGTCTATTTTTATTTTTGCTTCTTTCCACTGTTCTTCATAAAGGTCTTGCCATCGTGCTACTAAGGAATGGATAATCATATCAAGGTTTTGTTGTTTTACACTGTTCCCGCTTCTTGCAAACTCCTTGATTAGAACATCATTGGATATTGATTTGCAGCCTGAAAATGCTGCTATTAGCTTTTTAGCGAGGCTTGAGGTCATTCGTATCTCATGAAGCTCATCCATTTCTATTATTTTTACGAACATAATTAAAAATTTTTGACGCTCACGTCTTTTAAATCCACCAACCATACCGCCTATTTTTCCTGCATATTCCATCCTGTTCATAATTAGAGCTCCTATGTTGTTATAATACCAATACCATAGGGTTTTGATATGTCAATGCTTAGGGGATATATCTCCGAACCTATAACATTACTTCGGGGATATACGTTGTAGGAAATTGGATATTCTGATTTTTAAATTTCTAACGTGACCGATACCCCACCTTTTTGTGTGAAATTCATTTGAGAGCGATTTTTGAGTTTTGGCAGTGTCATTTTTTGATCTGCTTCGTGGCAAAAGTCAACTAAGTGATTTAAGTAGGGTTGAACCCTATTTGATGATTAAGGTTGGATGTTATATTTATTTTCATTTTGCTATTGACAAGGTATTTTGCTGTAAGTAAGCCATAATTCAATGGTTATGAAAAATTAAATATCTAAAAAATTCGATAAAAACGTTAAATTTCACGACAGTTTTTTCAAGAAAATAACTTTTTGAAAAAGTCGATTTTTGGTTACTGCCCCTAATCGCTTTCGGGATATTTAGGCTCATCAGCCCAGTGAGTGATATTCACCCATTTTGATGAATTTTTATGAATTTTGAAAAGTGCGAAATTTTCATCAGGAGAGAAATTTGATATGTATGTATACATACATATAGGTTAGGGGATATATCTCCGAACCTATGGAAGTATTGGGTTGAGTGGTTAACGCTGTTTTGGACTGTTTTTGATATAGACTTTTTACACTAACCATAATGCTGCGAGGTGTAACGCATTTGGCTATTTTAGGAGTGGAGTGGTGTGGCTTGGTGTCGTTGTATCAAAGGAGTGGAAGAAGGCCGATTTTGACCAACTCCGTGTGTTATATCGCTATCGGTGGTGCGGTGTATGTATATGTGGGGGATACGGGGAGGAAAGGGAAGGGGTGGGCGGGGAGGGAGAAGAAACACCCTCACCGGGTGCTATTATCTGATATAGGCTATTTGCACTAATTATAATGCTATGTTCATTGCTTCCAGTAGAACACGGTTCTACGGCTTACATTTAATTTCTTCATGACTTGCTGAATAGACGTCCCTGCTTCAAGTAAAATAATCCCTTGCTCTCTTTTAGTTTTGCCTTTTGCAGTACCGCCTTTCTTACCTCTTATGGCCTGTATTCTGCTTGTGTGGGTTCTGGCGACATAATCATCAAAGGTTCCACGGTTAAAGTTTCTATGCGTCCATTTGGCTACGCTCTTTGCCGTATGTTTAACCTCGGATGTGTCCAAGGGTGTGGAGAAATTGACGTTGTAGCCTGTGGCACGGTCTAGGCAAGCGTTTAGCCATTGGTTGTAGTCGGGCCAGCCTTGGCGGATGGCTTTGTATGCCCACGCCCTTAACTCATCGAAAAGCATACAGTTGCGACCCAAGCCGTAATCCTCTACGGGCTTCTGTTTGGCCTTTTCCGGGGTTAGGTCGATGTAGTCGGCCAAGTCGTCCAATGTGTATGGATCGGCCTGCCATTGGGTCACTATCCAGTGGGAATTGATCGGGTTCTTACAGATCAACCCGGAATAGCCTCTGTCTGCTCCTAAACGGTTACGCAATCCTGCCTCGATAGCCGCAGCGTAGCGTAAAGGGGCGGTTTTGCCGTCCATAGCCGTTCGGACAGGGGTTTGTAGCAGGTAGAGTAGGTGAGCGTGCCCATTGGCTGGATTTCGAGCTATTAGGTTCGGAGTTGGTGCCCCTACGTTGTCCCAGTGCATACCGGCATCGGTTCGGTCTAAGTCAAACACCATCCAATATCTATGCGTAGGCCCATTGGGCTGAACAAGTCGTGCAAGTTTTGCTTTTTCTTTTTTATTGATTTTTAAGCCACTGACTAAATCGTCTGTGTGATAAGGTCTCTTTGGTAAGTAGTCCTCAAATAGTTTTACGCATCCCATTGTTATCCTCTTCTAATAGTTATTTAGAAAAAGAAAACCTTGGGAGATGACTTGACAATAATTTTTATGATGATTAAATGGTTGTGTTGATTGGAGTTTTTAAAATTTTATTGTAGTATCATTCGCCACCTTCCCCAAGGTGGTTTTCTTTTTCTGCTCCTTTCAAGTTGCCACACTTTCGAGCTTTGTCAAACTTGAATACTAAAAAGCCCGTATTGCTGCGGGGTTTTTATTGAATGGGTTTTGTTATTGATAAGGGTCTTGAAATGGGCTTGGGGGCTTAGGTTTTAGAAGCCTTCTTTTTCTTGCTTGCTTCGCCTGCTCCGCTTCTTCCTTTTCAAATTCTACTATTTGCTTGCTGGTGAATGTGTCAGATGCCCAAAGTTTTACTTTGTCGGTAAATCCTAATGCGGCTTGCGTATCGTCCAAGCCTTGTTCTTTGAGTTGTTCGGCAACGTTGAATAGATAGTCCTTTCGTTTCTCTTTGCCCAAGCGACTAGCCATTTCATACGTGTTTTCTCTTAATCTCTTATAGTATTGCTCTGGGTTCTCGTCGAGCCTACGGGCTTCAAGTAGTCGATCCACCAAAATATCAAAACGTTTCATCAAAGGCTCAAGCTCTTCCTCGTATGCCTTGATTGCTTTTTCCAAGATGGTTTTTCTGCTGGTGTCCTCTTTAATTTTCTTGCGTAGTTCCTTCAATTCTTTTGTCATTCTGGATTTCATGGTTTTGAAATTAGATGACAGCTCTGCAGTCTTTGTGGTTTTTACCGTTATTTCGTCGTCTAATTTCTGCTTTTGACTATCTAGCTCGGCATTTTCTTTTCTCTGCTCGCTGGCCTGTATTTCTAAGCTCTGTATGGTTGCTTTGTAGTTGCTAGCCGTTCCTTGTAGGTCTTTTATCGTGGTGTTAAGTGTGACGACAGTAGCCCTTTGCTCGATAAGTTTGACCTCCTTACTGGTTAGTTCTTGCTGCAGCTTTTCTAGCTGTCTGGTGTAATAGTTGTGGCTTCGCTCACTTTTCGGTTTTTTGGCTTCCTTTTCAATAGGGCTTAAATATTCGGTGTTTTCCTTTGTTTTAGGTAGGAATTTGGCTTGCAAGCCATATGCAGCGGCTAATCCGTTAAAGTGTTCGTAAAAGGCCGCCTGCATTACTTTTGACTTCCATGATTCGCGTTCTCGGATAAATCTATGGTTTTGCTTTTCTTCGCTACGGTTGGGCAGTTTGAAGTCTTCTAGTGTTGGCGGCTCAGATATTTTTTCAAGGTGAGCTTTATTCCTCGCGTAGTATTGTGATGCGAATTCAAATTCTTGAGCGGAAAAATCATATTTCCCCGTCTTCTCATTTTGAAGGTCAAGAAACGCATGAACGTGGTTTGTTGTTTCGTCCAGATGACTGAATGAGAAAAGCATCTTGTTGTTCGGGAAATTTTTTTGATAAAACTGATGCATGGCTTTCTGCAAAAGGTCTGTGTAAGCCTTAGTTATTGCCAGTTTATTAGGTTCAGGGATTACAAGGATGATTTCTTTAACCCTATTGACCGTCCTTGATACGGCTCGATCTGGTGCGTTTTGTTCGATCTCTCGCTTCTTGGTGGTGTAGTTCTCTAAAAGGTCGATACGTTGGGATATACGGCTGATTTTGTGCTGGTTGAGTAGGGCGGCGTAGTCTCCGACTACCAGCGGCCTTTCTCCTTCTATTACCGATGTGACGTATTCTTTTATCTCAGTCGGTTCGGTTGCGTTGATGAATTTGACCAGCTTCGATTTTAGTTTTCGGAGCTTTTCTTTTTCTGCTGCTATCTCGTCAGTCGCTTCTGTTGCTTTGAGTTTGGTTTGTAGTTGGTCGTTGAAGTCAGCCAGTAATTGCTCTGCCAATTCTCTTGTTAATATCTGTTCAATACCACCTACAATGGCGACATTTGGGTGGTCTGGATTGGGGTTGAATTCAAAGTCGTCATACTCGTTTTGGTCCAGTCTAAGCGAGTGCCTCAACGAACTGTCCAACCCCTTCAGGTTGGAGTAGTTTCGATCTCTTTTAGTCAGTGTGATTGTCTGCAGATTGGTGTCATTCATTTTATCCTCAGTAGTGGGTTGGTCTTTGCTCTTGGCTTTTGCTTCTGTCATGCCGACTAGGCACCTGTGTTAACCGTAACATCTTTTGCGTAGCAAAAGTGGGATGGTTAACATAGCAGGTATGCTCTAAATGGCTTCTTTTGAAAATTGAACCATATATATATTGAACCACATAAAAAATGTATATCAAGCATGATGGTGTAGGTGGTTTTGTATGGGGGTGTTGGTTGGGTGTGTGCGTGCGGTATAGTAATCTATATTATAGTTATCTGGTTTGTATGATATCTATATATAGAAAACTAAAGACGTGTGTGGGTGCGTGCGTATATATGAGGCGTATGCAGGGGAGTGCATTATGCGAAAGGTTTTTTTAAAAATCCTCTTTTGGAGAAAGTAAAAAGCTATTCTGGTAATTTAAAGCATGATACCTTTTGTTTTTGCTCTGGATTTTAACGTGTAACGCCTTGGTGTATTAATGTGTAACCCCTCCAATTTTTGGTTTATTAGAGGGGCTTACGTTTATTTTATGATGTGGGAGAGGTCTGGTATTCCAAATGGCGTTAGTGGAGCTTTTTGTTTGAAAAATTGATGGGTATAAAGATTAAAGTCTTTTTCACCTTTTATACGAATGTTGAATCGCCCCTAGTTTCGTAGACACCTCCAAGCCTTAAAATGAGGCCCATTAGGAGGTGCCATGAGCAACCAGCGTTATCCCGAAGAATTCAAAATCCAGGCGGTCAAGCAAGTGACCGAAAAGC
>NZ_JYKY01000031.1 GCF_001042985.1 Pseudomonas lundensis | reverse complement strand
AGCCGTCGAATCGCGTAATGACCCGCTTGCTGCTTAATAAAGGCGTACTTCAGCCGCACTCCTTGGCAAAGTACGCGGCGGCCTTTTTTAAGATGTCTCGCTCCTCCGTCACCCGTTTCAGCTCGGCCCGTAGACGACGAACCTCAGCGCTCTGATCATCCTCCTCAACGCGCTGTTCCTGGGGCTTGGTGTAGCGCTTAACCCAGGCATAGAGGCTGTGCACGGACACACCCAATCGTGCAGCCACCTCCGAGACAGGAAGCTTCTTTTCGGTCACTTGTTTGACCGCCTGGATTTTGAATTCTTCGGGATATCGCTGGTTGCTCATGGCACCTCCTAATGGGCCTCATTTTAAGGCTTGGAGGTGTCTACGAAACTAGGGGCGATTCATGGTTAACATCACCAGTCTCTATCTTATCGATTAAACTCGTGTAACTTTTTACGGTCACTACGCCCAGTGCTGGGTTTACTGGATTAGGCTCATCCGGATTTTCAGGGCCTACCTTGGACAAATCAACCTTAATCGTTACATTGGCAGAACCCAAGAGTAGCGAGCCCCGAAAATAATCGTACTGGACAATAGTATCTTGAGAACCAGGCGTCTGAAAATCATAGGCCGCTTTCAAAACAGTCCACGGCACAGGAATATTAACTGGAAACTGGTTGATCGGATAAGGGGTATCCAGTGTTTGGTCTCCCCACGTGACCGTAAGACTATCGCCAATTTTCCAGTTGGTTATCTCCGTCTTGATATCGGCATACACACCCAAAAACGCATCATCACGGTCAATTAAGTCATCTGAAATCTCATCGGCATGGCGCACCGCTAGCGCAGGGAACGGAGCCGTAGGTAAGGGCCCAAGCGCTACTGAAATTTTCTCGGACCCGCCAACGCGACTGTCAGTACCCGCTTTATCCAGCAGGATATAACACGCGAAAAAGTCACCATCCCCCTCCTCGAGGATAGTTGATTCAGGAATGGGGAACTTTCGGTCTGTCGGAATAGCTTGAAAGCCACCGATGGGTGGCCAATTTGAAACATCTTCGGGCACCTTGTCTTTTACCCAATAGACGCCAATTTTATCGCCATCCGCTTGGTCTGGATACGAAGGAATAGTCGCTACTACAGCATTGCTGTTGGCATCCGTAATAGGGCCATCAGTAAGATCTAAGTTTGTGGGATATTCATTGCCATAAGGCGGAATAATATCGAGCACGATGGGTGTGGTTTCTGAAGGTGTAGCAGCTCCGCCATCATTTCCGCCCACTACGAGATATCTAAACTCAAAAGCACCGTGGATATATTCAAAAGAAACTAGCGGTATCTCTTGAATCATGGGATTTGGGTAATTCCCTTTTATGACCATAACAGGAGGATCTAGGAGGTCTGTATAAGCTGCATCATCTGTGCTACCTTGCGGCCGCCATTGCAGCCTTAATTCATCACCCGGTTTATTTGGATCGACTGGAAAATTCACCCAATGCGGTATTTCAACTTTCAGAGGGGCTGTCAAAAGCGTTATAGGGATGAGCCCTTGCGGATCACCAGGCAAAACACCTTGCACCGTAGGCTTGGCATGCTCACCCGCACGCCTTAACTCACCACGACGTTTAAAAAAAGCCTTACGCGCATTTTTGGCAGCCAATTTCCTTTCAAGCATATTCATCGTGTAACCCTCAATTCACAGATAAAGTACCAGTACCTCAGCACCACTGATAGAAACTTGGTTTTCGCCTTGCACGAACAGGTAAAGTGCTTGTTAAAGCGCCGAAGCCAAAAACAAATTAATGAGGCATGACACTATCGAACGAATAGTTTCCGCTATGAGTACCTTAATATTTCTAAACGCTTAAAAATATTGAACGCCTTTTTATGGCGGCTGAATACTGTCAGAAATGACAGGTACCCCACTTTTCCATTAGGACACCCACCGCCGTCCCTCCCCTCCAAACACGCCACCACCCAGCAAACCCGCTCGACAACTTCTGGCTCGAAAAGCTCACCGGCCAATTAACCCCTAAACCGTTCCGCCCCTCACTCTCACTGTGCGGCCGTCACGTATGACAATTCCCTTTCAATCATGCGAAATTTCCGAGAAAATCCCGCGCGCTTGCGCCGCTGCCAATCGAGGGCTAGTCTCGGCCCATCGCTGCCCATTCAGCGGTCGGGTTTAGTCGCCCGGTTTGTCATCTGGCGCAAGGCGCCACCTCCGCGAGGCGCTTTTTTACGGCCTGCGTTTTATGGTGGCCGTGCGCAGGGCGCCCTCGTGGCGCGCCGGTTTCCAGATGCACCGGTCGACTAACCTGCGTACGGCTGCCACCTCCTCGTTTAGTCGCGACAGGTGACAGCTCCTTTGCATGCATCTGGAGTTGACCCATGAAAAAGCTCGTCCCCGACCCACCCGCTTTCACCCCGCAAGACGCTGCGCCGTGCGATCCACAGTTGTTGGACCGGGCCGCCGCCAATCGCGCGCTTGATTACTACCTGCACGGCCATAAGCCCACTCGCCCCGTGGACACAACCACGTATGCCATCGCGAACAGTGTCAATTTAGAAGCGGCTTTGGCCCAAGCGTCAGACTTGTTGCGCTGCGCCGGGGCATCGGCGACTGAGGCGGGGAATGGCATGAGCGGGCCGGCGCGCGACCTGGTGTTATCGATCACGCATTTGGTTGCACTGGCCAAAGCCTACGTTGATAAATCGCTGGACAGTCTGACAACGCACTGATGCAGCACGCGCCTGAGTGCAAGCAGGCGCGACACAACAGCGTGTGCCGCCGGGTATCTGCTCCCGGTGCGCGTCAGCACCCCTTACAGACTGTGGGCGTCACTGCCTAAAAAGCGCGAGAGTGCCGCACGTTGGGCCAGCGCATCCTTGCGCCCCAGTTCGATCAACTCGGTGCAGTAACCCTTCTCGAACAACAAATAGCTGAGCACACCTGCGCCACTGGTTTTGGTCGCACCCGGCCCACGTAAAAACAGGCGCAGGGCGGCAGGCAGTTCGTGGCGATGACGGGCGGCAATTTCGTCGAGGGGCTGGCTGGGGGCAATCACCAGCACGTCCACGGGCGCCAGGCCCAGGCTGTGGGGCTGGTCGGGCAGTAAACGGCTGAAGTGGTTAAGGCGCTCCAGCAGTTCAATGTCGCTCTCAAGGCTGTCAATAAACGTGCTGTTGAGCAGGTGCCCGCCGATCTGCGCCAGCGTCGGCTGCCGGGCATTGAACGGGCGCCGTTGCGCACCCTGCGGGTCCGGCCCGCGCGGGTTGCCACTGACACCGACCACCAATACCCGATTGGCCCCCAAGTGCAAGGCCGGGCTGATGGGCGCGGACTGACGAACGGCGCCATCGCCGAAGTACTCTTCGCCAATGTTGACCGGAGCAAATAAAAGCGGGATGGCCGAGCTGGCCAGCAGGTGTTCGACCGTCAAGGCGGCTGGCCGCCCGATACGGCGATGGCGCAACCAACCATCGATGGCGCGCTCACTTTGGTAAAAGGTCACGGCCTGACCCGAGGTATAGCCAAAGGCAGTCAGTGCCACGGCGCGTAACTGCTGCGCCGCAATGGCCTGATCGATCCCCGCAAAGCTGATGTTGTCGTTGAGCAAATCGCGCAATGGCGAACTGTTGAGCAGGGCCACCGGCGCCTGAGGGCCAAGCCCCAACACACTGCGGCTCACAAAACGGCTGGCCTGATGAATCACGCCCGGCCAGTCACTGCGCATCACCCGATGGCTTTGCAGGTGCTGCCAGAAGGCGGTCAATCGCTCGACGGCGAGGGTAAAGTTCAGCGCGCCGCTGGCCAGGCTGACCGCGTTGATCGCCCCGGCCGAGGTGCCGACGATCACCGGGAACGGGTTAGGCGCCCCGCTGGGGAGCAACTGGGCAATGGCCGCCAGCACCCCCACCTGATACGCGGCACGCGCGCCGCCGCCCGAGAGAATCAGGCCGGTTACCGGCGCCACGCCGCTCATCGACGGGCGCCCTGCAGGCAGCGCGGGTCAGCGGCGTTTGTCGTACAACTTGGGCTCGCCCGGCGGGCGGGTCTTGAAACGGCGGTGGGCCCACAGGTATTGCTCGGGGCATTCACGAATGGCCCGCTCGACCCACTGATTGATGCGCAGGCAATCGGCCTCATCGCTTTCTCCGGGGAAATCCTTCAAAGGCGGATGAATCACCAACTTGTAGCCACTGCCATCCGCCAGTCGTTGTTGAGTAAAGGGCACAACGTGCGCTTTGCCCAGCTTGGCAAACTTGCTGGTGGCGGTCACGGTGGCCGCCTGAATGCCAAACAAGGGCACAAAGATACTCTGCTTGGCGCCGTAGTCCTGATCCGGCGCATACCAGATCGCACGCCCCGAGCGCAGCAGCTTGAGCATGCCGCGCACCTCATCACGTTCCACGGCCAGCGAATCCAGGTTGTGGCGCTCGCGGCCCCGTCGCTGAATAAAATCGAACAGCGCGTTCCCATGCTCGCGGTACATGCCATCGATGGTGTGCTTTTGCCCGAGCAGGGCCGCGCCGATTTCCAGCGTGGTGAAGTGGAACGCCATGAGGATCACCCCTTTGCCTTCCAGCTGCGCCTGCTTGAGGTGCTCCAGCCCTTCTACGTGGGCCAGCCGGGCCAGACGCGGCTTGGGCCACCACCAGCTCATGGCCATTTCAAAAAATGCGATACCGGTGGACGCAAAGTTCTGCTTGAGCAAGTGCTTGCGCTCGGCGGCGCACTTTTCGGGGAAACACAATTGCAGGTTGCGCGCGGCAATGCGCCGACGATCACCGGCGACCCGGTACATCAGCGCGCCCAACACACGCCCCAACCCCAATTGCACTTTATAAGGCAGCTGCACCACCAGCCACAGCAGGCCAAGGCCAAGCCACAGCAGCCAAAAACGCGGGTGAAAAAAAGCAGCACGAAAACGCGGGCGATCCATTAATGATTCCGGACAGACACAAGGGCCGGGCATTCTACATCGTTCGACCCCGCTTGCGGCTCGCGGGCGATCTCGTTATAAGTCTCAGCACTTTAAGTGACAAGCCGCATTAAGCCGACCATGAGCCAAACCGAATCGCTAGACCAAGCCCCTGTGTTCCAGCTTAAGGGCAGTATGCTCGCCATCACGGTGCTGGAACTGGCCAAAAACAACCTTGAAGCCCTGGATCGCCAACTGGCTGCCAAAGTGGCCCAAGCCCCGAATTTTTTCAGTAATACCCCGCTCGTCCTGGCGCTGGACAAAATGCCCGCCGGTGAAGGTGCGATTGATTTGCCAGGCCTGATGCGTGTCTGCCGTCAACATGGCCTGCGCACACTGGCCATTCGCGCCAGCCGCATTGAAGACATTGCCGCCGCGATTGCTATCGACCTGCCTGTGCTGCCGCCGTCCGGCGCCCGTGAGCGGCCGATTGAACCGGTCGAAGCCGAGGTCAAGAAAAAACCCGAAAAACCGCCCGAGCCTGTGGTCAAGCCGACCCGCATCATCACCAGCCCCGTACGCGGCGGCCAGACGGTGTATGCCGAAGGGGGCGACCTGGTGGTCATGGCGGCGGTCAGCCCCGGTGCGGAACTTATGGCCGATGGCAACATCCATGTGTACGGGCCAATGCGCGGTAGAGCACTGGCCGGGCATAAAGGCAACACCAAGGCGCGCATTTTCTGCCAGCAGTTGAGCGCCGAGCTGGTGTCGATTGCCGGCAAGTACAAAGTGTCGGAAGACCTGCGCCGTGATCCATTGTGGGGTGCAGGGGTTCAAATCAGTCTGTCAAGTGACATGTTGAACATCACCCGTCTTTAACGGATACTCTCGCCATTTTCCAACCATCTCAACAGCGTAGAGAAAACAGTTTAAACCTTGTAGGAAATCAACAATCAGCCAGCGCTTACGGCTTGTAAACGCCGACCTGAACGATCATCCGCCAGGACTGTTCACCTGCCGTCGTTAATAGAGATGTTATTCAGGGGCTAAAAAGTCCTTTTTCCTTAGGGGTGAAACACCTTGGCCAAGATTCTCGTGGTTACATCCGGCAAGGGTGGTGTGGGTAAGACCACCACCAGCGCCGCTATCGGTACCGGCCTCGCACTGCGCGGCCATAAAACAGTGATCGTCGACTTCGACGTCGGCCTGCGTAACCTGGACTTGATCATGGGCTGCGAGCGCCGCGTGGTGTATGACTTCGTGAACGTGGTCAACGGCGAAGCCAACCTGCAACAGGCCCTGATCAAAGACAAGCGCCTGGAAAACCTGTACGTGCTGGCCGCCAGCCAGACCCGTGACAAGGACGCACTGACCAAAGAAGGCGTCGAAAAAGTTCTGATGGAACTTAAACAAACCTTCGAATACGTGGTGTGCGACTCCCCGGCCGGTATCGAAACCGGTGCGCACCTGGCCATGTACTTCGCTGACGAAGCGATTGTCGTGACCAACCCTGAAGTGTCCTCGGTACGTGACTCGGACCGCATGCTCGGCCTGCTGGCCAGCAAGTCCAAGCGTGCTGAAGAAGGCCAGGACCCGATCAAGGAGCACTTGCTGCTCACCCGTTACAACCCGGAGCGTGTCAGCAACGGAGAAATGCTCGGCGTTGAAGACGTCAAGGAAATCCTCGCCGTGACCCTGCTGGGCGTGATTCCGGAGTCCCAGGCTGTTTTGAAGGCTTCCAACCAAGGTGTGCCGGTCATTCTTGACGACCAGAGCGACGCTGGCCAGGCCTACAGCGATGCCGTCGATCGCTTGCTGGGCAAGTCCGTGGAACATCGATTCCTCGATGTCAAGAAGAAGGGATTCTTCGAGCGTATCTTTGGAGGCAACTAAACAATGAAATTTCTCGACTTCTTTCGCGCCAACAAAAAGCCAACCACCGCGTCGGTCGCGAAAGAGCGTCTACAGATCATCGTGGCGCACGAACGCGGCCAACGGAGCACGCCGGATTACCTGCCCGCCTTGCAGAAAGAGCTGGTAGAAGTGATTCGCAAATACGTCAATATCGGCAACGATGACGTGCATGTCGCGCTGGAAAACGACGGCAGTTGCTCGATTCTGGAACTCAACATCACCCTGCCAGATCGTTAACCGATCCGGCCGACACCACGGCGACCTGGGCACCTTCTTTGCGGAGACGGTTCCCACGTCGCCGTTGGCGTTTCTCAAGAGGCTGTTTTAATGCCGTTGTCCAACATCCACATCATCCACGAGGACGCTGGCGTTCTTGTGGTCAACAAACCGACGTTGCTGCTGTCCGTGCCCGGCCGCGCAGAAGACAACAAGGATTGCCTGATTACCCGCCTGCAAGAAAACGGCTACCCCGAAGCGCGGATCGTACACCGCCTTGATTGGGAAACGTCCGGGATCATTTTGCTGGCGCGGGATGCTGACACCCACCGCGAACTGTCTCGCCAGTTTCATGACCGCGAAACCGAAAAAGCCTACACCGCACTGGCGTGGGGCCAACCGGCGCTGGACAGCGGCACCATTGATCTGCCGCTGCGCTACGACCCGCCGACCAAACCCCGGCACGTGGTGGATCACGAGTTTGGCAAAAACGCCCTGACGTTCTGGAAAGTCCTGGAGCGCTGTGGAGATTACTGCCGCGTGGAACTGACGCCGATCACCGGCCGCTCGCATCAACTGCGGGTCCACATGCTGTCCATCGGCCACCCGCTGCTGGGCGACGGCCTGTACGCCCATGAACAGGCGCTAGCGGCTTACCCACGCCTGTGCCTGCACGCCAGCATGCTGAGCTTCACTCACCCGCAAACCGGTGAGCGCTTGCGCTTCGAGTGCCCGGCGCCGTTCTGACACCCGCCCCTGCGTGGTCGCTGCCAGGCAACACAGGCGGCGGCTGCGGGATTGAGGTTCAATCGGGGTCAATTTTTGTGACCAATGCGCTAAACTCGCGGCCTTGCTGTCTGGAGTAACTTATGCGCGAAGAGTTGAACCAAGGCCTGATCGACTTTCTCAAGGCCTCCCCTACCCCCTTTCATGCCACCGCCAGCCTGGTGCAGCGTCTGGAGGCCGCCGGTTATCAGCGCCTCGATGAGCGCGAGACCTGGTTCACCGAAGCCAACGGTCGCTATTACGTCACTCGCAACGACTCCTCCATTGTCGCGTTCAAGCTGGGCCGACACTCGCTCTTGCACGGCGGCATTCGCATGGTCGGCGCGCACACAGACAGCCCCTGCCTGCGGGTCAAGCCTCAACCCGAACTGCAACGCCAGGGTTTTTGGCAACTGGGCGTCGAAGTCTACGGCGGCGCCTTGCTGGCCCCGTGGTTTGACCGCGACCTGTCACTGGCCGGGCGCGTGACCTTCCGCCGCGACGGTAAAGTCGAAAGCCAGCTGATCGATTTCAGGGCGCCCATTGCGACCATTCCGAACCTGGCGATCCACCTCAACCGTACCGCCAACGAAGGCTGGGCGATTAACCCGCAAACCGAGTTGCCGCCGATTCTGGCCCAGGTCGCGGGCGATGAACGTGTGGACTTCCGTGCCTTGCTGACCGACCAACTGGCCCGCGAACACGGCCTGAACGCTGACGTGGTGCTCGATTACGAGTTGAGCTTCTACGACACCCAGAGCGCTGCGGTGATTGGTCTCAATGGTGACTTTATCGCCGGCGCCCGTCTCGACAACTTGCTGTCGTGCTACGCCGGCCTGCAAGCGTTGCTCAATACCGAGACCGACGAAACCTGCCTGTTCGTGGCCAATGACCATGAAGAAGTCGGCTCCTGCTCGGCCTGCGGCGCCGATGGCCCGATGCTGGAGCAAATCCTGCAACGCCTGCTGCCAGAAGGGGATGAGTTCGTACGCACCATCCAGAAATCCCTGCTGGTGTCGGCTGACAACGCCCATGGCGTTCACCCCAACTACGCCGACAAACACGACGCCAACCACGGCCCGAAACTCAACGCCGGGCCGGTGATCAAGGTCAACAGCAATCAGCGTTACGCCACCAACAGCGAAACGGCCGGTTTCTTCCGCCACCTGTGCATGGCCGAAGAAGTGCCGGTGCAAAGTTTTGTGGTACGCAGTGACATGGGCTGCGGCTCGACCATCGGCCCGATCACCGCCAGCCACTTGGGGGTGCGCACGGTGGACATCGGCTTGCCAACGTTTGCCATGCACTCCATTCGCGAATTGGCCGGCAGCCATGATCTGGCGCATCTGGTCAAAGTGCTGAGCGCGTTCTACGCCAGCCAGCAACTCCCGTGAAGGGCCTCGGAGCGGGCCTGCCCCGCTCCAAACCCTGCAAAGTCCAGGCGTGCCGCTCAATTTTGATACACGTCACCGCACACTTTCACAATCGGGCCTAGACTGGAGCCCATTCATTCCTTCAGGTCCATAACAATGATCGAGATGTCTGCGTTCCACTCCATGATGATTCCCATTGTGTGCGGCATGTTGCTGCTGACTGTCGGTTTCACCCTTCGCGAGCGAACCAGCGGCATCGGCGTCCTGATGATCTGGTGCGGCATGCTGCTGATATTCGGCACGATTGTGTTCAAGATTCTGGCCAAGCTGAATTCCTGAACACCTGCGTTTTTTCGCAAAATCCAGCGCTGATTGATTTCATGTGTCACAAGAAACGAATCAGCGCTGCCCCTGAGTCTGTTCCCGTTTCATAGCAGCCGCGACGAACACCCACGGGGCGCGGGTTGCATTTAGTCAGGCTGCATTGCAGCGCTTGAGAAGGGAACAACCATTGCCTTCGCTCTGCGCCTTGCCTGGCTAAATGTGACCCCGCGACGCGGTTTGCAGTGAAACGGGAACAGACCCTAGCGTACACTCGGTCGACCTGCCCCCTTGAGGTTGACCGCCCAGTGCTTGTTCGTTTGTTCGCCCTGCCGTATTTACTGCTCGTTTGCATGCTGACGCTGCTCCCCATCACGTCTGCGCAGGCTGTCGGCCTGCCTGGCCTGCTCAGCCCGGATAAAACCCAGGCCCAACCCACCGAGCCCCTGGGTCAATCGCTGGACGAAGTGATCAAAAACCTGGAGAACGACCAGCAACGCAGCAAGCTGCTGGCCGACTTGAAGAAGCTGCGCGACGCCACCAAAAAGGCGCAACCCGAGGCCGAGATCGGCGTGCTCGGGCTGATAGGTAGCACCCTCACCGACCTCGAAAAACAGTTTTTGGGCAATGACAGCCCGACCTCGCGCTGGGCACGGGAGATCGATCAGGCACAGGACGAACTCAAGGCGCTGATGCTGCCGGCCAGTCAATGGCTGCCGATCATTTTTGCCTTTGCGCTGATCATCATGGTCTGGAGCCTGCTGGCCGCGCTGCTGATTTGGGTCAGCCACCGGGTGCGCCTGCGCTTTGGCCTGAGCGAAGAGTTGCCGCAACACCCCAAGGCGGTGGACATGCTGCGGTTTGCCTTGCGCAAGCTGGGGCCGTGGCTGGTGGCGTTGGTGATTACCGTGTACATGAGCTATTCGTTGCCGTCGTCGCTGGGCAAGGACTTGGCGATGGTGCTGGCGTATGCGCTGGTCATCGGCACCTGTTTCTCGGCCATTTGCGTGATTGCTTTTTCCCTGCTCGACGGCCCGCACCGCCACCGCGCCCTGCACATCCTGCGGCATCAGGCCTTTCGTCCGCTGTGGTGGATCGGCAGCTTTGCCGCCTTCGGCGAGGCCCTGAGCGACCCGCGACTGGTCGCCACCTTGGGCGTGCACCTGGCCCACACGGCCGCCACGTTTGCCAATGTGATGGCGGCGCTGTCCACCGGTTTGTTCATCATTCGCTTCCGGCGCCCGATTGCTCACCTGATTCGTAACCAGCCTTTGTCGCGGCGCCTGACCCGTCGTGCCTTGAGCGACACCATTGAATTGCTCGGCACGTACTGGTGGATTGCGGCGCTGATTCTGGTGGCCATCTCGCTGGCCGCGACGTTTATTTCGGCCGGCGACACCAGCACCGCGTTGCGTCAGTCATTGATCTGCACCGTGCTGGTGGTGCTGTGCATGGTGATTAACGGGCTGGTGCGTCGCCACGCGCAAAAACCGCAACGCGGTCACAAACGTCACGCCCTGTATTCCGAGCGCCTTAAAGGCTTTGTCTACACCCTTGCGCACCTGGTGGTGTGGCTGGTGTTCATTGAGTTGGGGCTGCGGGTGTGGGGGCTGTCGCTGATTCGCATCACCGAGGGCGACGGCCACGAGATCACCGTCAAGCTGTTCGGGCTGGGCGGCACGCTGCTGTTTGCCTGGCTGATCTGGATTCTGGCCGACACCGCCATTCACCACGCCCTGACCCGCTCGCGCAAAGGGCTGGCCAACGCCCGCGCGCAAACCATGATGCCGCTGATCCGCAACGTGCTGTTCGCGGCCATTTTCATCATTGCGCTGATCGTTGCCCTCGCCAACATGGGCATGAACGTGACGCCGCTGCTGGCCGGTGCCGGTGTCATCGGTCTGGCCATCGGTTTCGGTGCGCAATCGCTGGTCGCGGACTTGATTACCGGCCTGTTCATCATCATTGAAGACTCATTGGCCATCGATGATTACGTGGATGTTGGCGGCCACCTGGGCACGGTCGAAGGGTTGACCATTCGCACCGTGCGCTTGCGCGACATCGACGGCATCGTGCACACCATTCCGTTCAGCGAAATCAAAAGCATCAAGAACTACTCCCGCGAATTCGGCTACGCGATCTTTCGCGTGGCCATTCCCTACAACATGGAAATCGACGACGCGATCAAGCTGATGCGCGAAGTGGGGCAAAAGATGCGCTCCGACCCGCTTCAGCGCCGCAACATCTGGTCACCGCTGGAAATTCAGGGGGTTGAAAGTTTTGAATCGGGCAGCGCCATTTTGCGGGCGCGCTTCAAGACCGCGCCGATCAAGCAATGGGAAGTATCACGTGCGTTCAACCTGTCGCTCAAACGCCATCTGGACGAAGCCGGGCTTGATCTGGCCACGCCGCGCCTGAGCGTACAAGTCGTCACGGCCGGCAGCGGGATCTTGCAGAAGGATTAACCCTGCGCCGGCACCTCCACGCCGACATGAATCGCGTCATGGCGCCAGTACTCCAGGTCACAATCGATCAGCCGCCCGTGCTGATCGTAGTTGACCCGCGCAATGCACAACCCCGGGCTGCCCGTTGAGACTTTCAACGTGGCGGCGGCTTGTGTGGGTAACGCAGTCGGCACAATTTCGAATTGCACCCGACCGTAATGCAGGTCGAAGTGCCGGGCATACAGCTCGGTGATGGATTGCGTCAGATCAAACTCTAAAATTCGCGGGAAATACTGCGGGTTCAAGTAGTGCTCGACATACAGCACCCGTCGTCCGTCGATACGCCGCCCCCGGCAAATTTGAATCACGCTGGACAGTGCCGGCAACTTCAAACGCTCGCACACCGCTGCCGACGCGGGCTGTAGCCGCGCCGATATCACATCTGTGGTGGGCACTCGCCCCTGGGCGCTGACCATGGCGTGAAAATGGCTGCGCTGCATCAAGTTGTAGGCCAGTCGCGGTGGCGAGATAAACCAGCCGCGCCGCTCTTCGCGGTACACCACCCCTTGGGCTTCGAGTTGCAACAGGGCTTCGCGCACTGTCACGCGCGTGGTATCGAACAACTCACTGAGCTTGCGCTCGGCAGGCAACTGGCTGCCGCACGCCAGCAAACCGTGCCCGATTTGCTCCTGCAACGCACGGCTGATGGCTGTCACCGCCTTGGGGGCCTCTTCACGCATCAACGTTACCTATCTGGACTAGTCCAGCACCAAATATGGGCAAAGGCAGGGTCATCTGCCCCGCGTTCCTGAGGTACCAAGACTAGGCAGCTCACATGACCGTTCGATGACACTGCAGGCCCACTGCACCCTCAACGCCCCGAAAAACGGGGGCAAAGGCATGGTCTACGCTTACTCGCAATGAGCGCATCGGGCTCGTTCAGCCCTTGCACGGTTGATGCCGACATCAAAGTGTCATACGCCCGGCCTAAATTGGCTCGGGTATTGCTGACCTAGACCAACACCTGCAAAAGACCCATAAAAAATCAGCGTGAAAACGCCCAAGGAGCTACGGATGAAACAGTTTTTTCTGGCATCACTGTTAGGTTCAAGCATCGCTCTGTGCAGCACGGCCATGGCCGCCGACGTCGATCTGAAAGCCCTGGAAGCCGCTGCGCGTGCCGAGGGTGCTGTCAACAGCGTGGGCATGCCCGATGAGTGGGCTAACTGGAAAGGCACTTGGGCCGATTTGAACCGGCTCTACGGCCTCAAACACATCGACACCGACATGAGTTCGGCACAGGAAGTGGCCAAGTTTGCGGCTGAAAAAGATAACGCCAGCGCCGACATCGGTGACGTAGGCGCGGCGTTCGGCCCGATTGCCGTGGCCAAGGGCGTCACCCAGCCCTATAAGCCGACCACCTGGGCGCAAATCCCCGACTGGGCCAAGGACAAAGACGGCAACTGGGCGCTGGCTTACACCGGCACCATTGCGTTTATCGTCAATAAAAAACTGTTGCACGGCTCCGACGTCCCCACCCGATGGGCGGACCTGAAAAATGGAAAATACAAAGTGTCTATCGGGGATGTCAGCACAGCGGCCCAAGCCGCCAATGGGGTACTGGCCGCCGCACTTGCCAATGGCGGGGACGAAAAGAACATTCAACCGGCGTTGCTGATGTTTGCTGACATCGCCAAACAAGGGCGCCTGTCGCTGGCCAACCCGACCATCGCCACCCTGGAAAAAGGTGAAGTCGAAGTGGGCGTGGTCTGGGACTTCAACGGCCTGAGCTATAAAGCCAAGATGGCCAACCCGGATGACTACGTGGTGCTGATCCCGTCAGATGGCTCGGTCATCTCCGGTTACACCACCATCATCAACAAATACGCCAAGCACCCCAACGCGGCCAAATTGACCCGTGAATTCATTTTCAGCGATGCAGGGCAGACCAACCTGGCACGCGGCAACGCACGGCCGATTCGGGCTGAACACCTGAAGCTGCCCGAAGACGTGCAAAAGCAGTTGCTGCCCAATGAACAGTACAAACATGTAACGCCCATCAAGGATGCCGCAGCCTGGGAGAACACCTCAAAGGCACTGCCGCAGATGTGGCAGGAAGAAGTCATCATCAATATGCAGTAACGCCCTTAACCCTGGAGCGGCTGTCGCAGACTGCGGCAGCCGCGATTGGAAGGCATGCTCTTTCCCTGGTGGAGTCGTACATGAAACACAAGGTCATTCTGGTGGTGCTCGACGGGCTCAACGATGGCGTTGCCCGCCATGCCATGGGGCACTTGCAAGCGTATGCCGCCGCCGGGCGCGCGGCCCTGTACACGCTCACGTGCGAATTGCCCGCCCTGTCACGCCCGCTGTACGAGTGCATCCTGACCGGCGTGCCGCCGATTGACAGCGGCATCGTGCACAACAATGTGTCGCGCCTGTCCCACCAGCGCAGCGTGTTCCACTACGCACGTGAAGCGGGCCTGAGCACGGCCGCGGCGGCCTATCACTGGGTCAGCGAACTGTATAACCGCTCGCCGTTTGTCATCTCCCGCGACCGTCATACCGAAGCACCGGACTTCCCGATCCAGTACGGGCATTTTTACTGGAACGATCATTACCCCGACTCGCACCTGTTCGCTGACGCGGAGCATTTGCGCGTCAAGCATTCGCCTGACTTTCTGTTGGTTCACCCCATGAACATTGATGATGCCGGGCACAAGCATGGTCTGGACTCGTCGCAGTACCGCAACAGTGCGCGCTCGGCCGACATCCTTCTGGCCGACTATCTGCAAGGCTGGCTGGACGCAGGTTATCAGGTGCTGGTGACGGCCGACCACGGCATGAACAACGACCGCTCGCACAACGGTTTGCTGGAGGAGGAACGCCAGGTGCCGCTGTTTGTGCTGGGCGATGCGTTCAGCTTCAACCCCGACGTCGAACCCCGGCAAACCGAGCTGTGCGGCACGGTCTGCGCGTTGCTGGGCGTGGCCCATGACAAGCCGGTGTGCCGCGACCTGCTGAGGCCCGCCGTATGAGTCGAAGCAAAGGGCTGGCGCTGTTGTGTCTGTTGCCGTTCGCGGTGTTTTTTATTGTGTTTCAGATTGCGCCGCTGGTGTGGGTGCTGATCCACAGCGTGCAATCGCAAGACAGCGGCTGGGGCTTGGCCAACTTCAGCAAGATTTTCAGCTCAAAGTTTTACCGACAGGCCATTGAGCACAGCCTGCAGATCAGTTTCTGGTCGAGTGTGTTTGGCATTGTGATCGCGGTGCTCGGCAGTTATTCGCTGCGCAAGGTGGATTCGCGGCTGCGCAATTTCGTCAACGCCTTCGCCAACATGACCAGTAATTTCTCGGGCGTGCCGCTGGCCTTTGCTTTCATCATTTTGCTGGGGTTCAACGGCAGCATCACGATCATGCTCAAACAGGCGGGGATCATCGAAGATTTCAACCTGTACTCCAAAACCGGGCTGATCATTCTGTACACCTATTTCCAGATCCCGCTGGGGGTATTGCTGCTGTACCCCGCCTTCGACGCGCTGCGTGAAGACTGGCGCGAATCGGCTTCGCTGCTGGGCGCCAGCAGTTGGCAATTCTGGCGTTTTATCGGCTTGCCGGTGCTTACCCCCGCCCTGCTCGGCACCTTTGTGATTTTGCTGGCCAACGCCCTGGGCGCATACGCCACGGTGTACGCCCTGACCACCGGCAACTTCAACGTATTGCCGATCCGGATTGCTGCGCTGGTGTCCGGTGATATCAGCCTCGACCCGAACATGGCCAGTGCGCTGGCGGTGATTTTGGTGGGTTTGATGACCCTGGTAACGCTGGTGCATCAGTGGCTGTTGAAGAGGACTTACCATGTCGCGCGCTGAATCCACCTCCGCCAGCCTCTACCACCGCAGCGTGGTCTGGCTGCTGTTCCTGATCCTGCTGCTGCCGCTACTGGGCACGCTGATTTACTCCATCGCCAGCAGTTGGTCGGCCACCGTTATGCCCAGCGGGTTTACGTTCAAGTGGTATGTGCAGTTGTGGGGCGATCCACGGTTCCTTGCAGCGTTCGGGCAGTCGCTGTTGGTGTGCGTGGCGGCACTGGCGCTGTCAGTGGTGCTGATTTTGCCGTTGCTGTTTGTGGTGCATTACCACTTTCCCAAGCTCGACGCGCTGATGAACATTCTGATCCTGTTGCCCTTTGCCGTGCCGCCCGTGGTGTCGTCGGTGGGCCTGCTGCAACTGTATGGCTCCGGCCCCCTGCAAATGGTCGGAACCCCGTGGATTCTGATCGGCTGCTATTTCACGGTGGCCCTGCCGTTCATGTACCGCGCCATCACCAACAACCTGCAGGCGATCAACCTGCGAGACCTGATGGACGCCGCGCAATTGCTGGGTGCCAACACTTGGCAAGCGGCGTTTCTGGTGGTGTTGCCCAACCTGCGCAAAGGCTTGTTGGTGGCACTGCTGCTGTCGTTCTCGTTCCTGTTCGGTGAGTTCGTGTTTGCCAACATTCTGGTGGGCACCCGCTACGAAACCTTGCAAGTGTTCCTCAACAACATGCGCAACAGCAGCGGCCATTTCACCAGCGCACTGGTGATCTCGTATTTCCTCTTTGTATTGGTGCTGACCTGGGTTGCCACCTTATTGAACAAGGACAAAAGCCAATGAGCTTCGTCAGCGTCGAACATCTGCAAAAAAGCTATTCCGGCACGCCCGTGTTCAGCGACATCAATTGCAGCATCGCCCAGGGAGAGTTCGTCACCCTGCTCGGCCCGTCGGGTTGCGGCAAGTCCACCCTGCTGCGCTGCATCGCCGGGCTCACCCCCGTGGATGACGGCAAGATCCTGCTCGACGGTCAGGACATCGTCCCGCTGAGCCCGCAAAAGCGCGGCATTGGCATGGTGTTTCAGAGTTACGCGCTGTTCCCCAACATGACGGTCGAGCAAAACGTGGCCTTTGGCCTGCGCATGCAAAAGGTCAATGCCAATGACAGCCACAAGCGGGCGACAGAGGCGCTGCAACTGGTGGAGCTCAATGACTACGCCAAACGTTACCCGCATCAGTTGTCAGGCGGGCAATGCCAGCGCGTGGCACTGGCGCGCTCGCTGGTCACCCGCCCACGCCTGTTGCTGCTGGACGAGCCGCTGTCTGCCCTGGATGCGCGCATTCGCAAACACTTGCGCGAGCAGATCCGGCAGATCCAGCGCGAACTGAACCTGACCACCATTTTCGTGACCCACGATCAGGAAGAAGCGCTGACGATGAGTGATCGCATCTTCCTGATGAATCAGGGCCGCATCGTCCAGAGCGGTAATGCTCAAACCCTGTACGCGGCCCCGGTGGACGCCTTCGCGGCCGGTTTCATTGGCAACTACAACCTGCTTGACCCCGAGGCCGCCACGCGCCTGTTGCAACGCCCGGTCACCAGCCGCATTGCAATCCGTCCCGAAACGCTCGCTTTAAGCCTGCACGGTGAGCCGGACGCGGTGATCCGCGGCCACAGCTTGTTGGGCAATGTGATTCGCTATCGGGTTGAGGTGCGCGGCGTGGAGTTGATCGTTGACGTACTCAATCGCTCATCCGCGGATTTGCTTGCAGATGGCCAACGGGTTGCCCTGACCATCGATCCGGGCACCCTGTGTGAGGTAGCCTGATGCGCTTCAATTCATTGCAAAGAGAGTGGCGCTGATGGCTTTGGCAATTTTTGATCTGGACGAAACCCTCATTCACGGCGACTGCGCCACCTTGTGGAGCGAACAGATGGGCCGTCTTGGCTGGGTCGATCCCATTTCGTTCATGCAGCGTAACAACGAACTCATGGACGCCTACAGCCGGGGCGAACTGGCTATGGAGACGTACATGGCCTTCAGCCTGGAGCCGATGATCGGTCGTACGCCTGAAGAAGTTGCCCACCTGGTGGGCCCATGGGTCGAGGACCATATCGAGCCCATCATTTTCAGTGATGCCACCCGCACGATCGCTGCCCATCGCCAGGCCGGAGACCGGATTCTGGTGATCTCTGCGTCGGGCACCCATTTGGTCAAGCCGATTGCCGAACGACTGGGCATCGACGAGGTGCTGGGCATTGAGCTGGAGGTCAAGCACGGGGTCTACACGGGCAACACTGTCGGCACGTTGACGTACCGGGAAGGCAAAATCACGCGCTTGCTGGAGTGGCTGGACGCCGAAGAAGAAAATCTGGAAGGGGCGAGTTTTTATTCCGACTCACGCAACGATTTGCCGTTGCTGTTGAAAGTGGATCACCCACACGTGGTCAATCCTGACCCGGTTTTGCGTGAACACGCTGAAAAAGCCGGGTGGCCGATCCACCACTGGAAGTAGGCGAACAAGCCCCTGACCACAAGGGACAGGGGCATGGCCGCCGTTTTAGAGCAGGTCCGGGTCGATCACCAGCACCAGCTTGCCGGACACTTGATTGCCGGCCAGTTCATCAAACGCTGCTTGTGCCTGCTCGATCGGGAAGGTCTTGGCCAGTTGCGGGCTCAAGCGCTTCTCGGTGAACAAAGGCCACACTTGCTGACCCAAATCGCTGAGCAAATCCGCCTTGAACTGGTCATCGCGGCTGCGCAGGGTCGAGCCCAACAGCTGGATGCGCTTGCCCAGTACGAGGGCCAGATCCAGCTCAGCCTTGCGCCCGCCCATCAGACCGATCAGCACCCAGCGACCGTCCTGGGCCAGCAATTGGAGGTTGGACTCCACGTAATTGGCGCCCACCGGGTCCAGTACCACATCGAACGGTCCCAGCGCCTTGAGGCTGTCGAGCCCGTCATTGCGCAAAACGCCACCTTGAGCACCGAGAGACTGGCAGTACGCCAGACGCTCTGCAGACCCCACGCTGACCCAGCACGGGCTGCCAAAGGCTTTACACAATTGAATGGCCGCTGAACCGACGCCACTGGCTCCGGCGTGCAACAGCACTTTTTCACCGGGTTTCAAACCGGCCAGTTGGAACAGGTTCAACCAGGCGGTGCTGTACACCTCGGGCAAGGCCGCGGCTTCGACCAGCGACAGACCTTCGGGCACCGGTAAAGCGTGGCGCGCATCCACCACAACCTCTTCAGCCATGCCGCCGCCGGCCAGCAGCGCGCACACACGGTCACCCACTTGCCACGACGATCCGGGGCCGACTTCACTGATCACGCCCGAGCATTCCAGGCCCAACACCTGGCTGGCGCCGGGCGGGGGTGGATAGAGCCCCGCACGCTGTAAAAGATCGGCGCGGTTAAGCCCCGCTGCCGCCACACGAATCCGAATTTGCCCTGCATCGCAGGTGGGACTTGGCTCTTCAACCCACTTCACATGACCTTCAACGCCTTGCAATGCTTTCACAGTGCCTCCATAGTGAGTCCGGACTGAGCCCGGCGCTGAAGCACCGGGCTTTTTGCATTATGCGACCGGTCCTTGATGGAACCGGCGACTTCAAAGACGGCCTAATATGCGTTATCAATTGCCCCCGCGTCGAATCAGCATGAAGCATTTATTCCCTAGCACCGCACTTGCCCTATTCATTGGCCTCAGCGTTTTGCCGCTCTCGGCCAATACATTCGCCGCTAACAGTTGGGATAACCTTCAGCCCGATCGTGATGAGGTAATTGCCAGTCTTAACGTTGTTGAGCTGCTCAAACGCCATCATTACAGCAAGCCGCCACTGGATGACGCACGTTCCGTGATCATCTATGACAGCTACCTGAAACTGCTCGACCCCTCGCGCAGTTATTTCCTGGCCAGCGATATTGCCGAATTCGACAAATGGAAAACCCAATTTGACGATTTCCTCAAAAGCGGCGACCTCAACCCCGGCTTCACGATCTACAAGCGCTACCTGGACCGGGTCAAATCGCGTCTGGACTTCGCCCTTGCCGAACTGAACAAGGGGGTCGACTCGTTCGACTTCAATGCCAAAGAGACCCTGGAGGTCGACCGCAAGGACGCCCCATGGCTCAAGACCGAAGCCGAACTCAACGACCTGTGGCGCAAACGTCTGAAGGACGAAGTGCTACGCCTGAAAATCGCCGGCAAAGAGCCCGCGAAAATCCAGGAACTGCTGACCAAGCGCTACAAGAACCAACTGTCGCGCCTTGACCAGACCCGTAGCGAAGACATCTTCCAGGCATATATCAACACCTTCGCCATGTCTTACGACCCGCACACCAATTACCTGTCGCCCGATAACGCGGAAAACTTTGACATCAACATGAGCCTGTCGCTGGAAGGCATTGGCGCCGTGTTGCAAAGCGATAACGACCAAGTGAAAGTCGTGCGTCTGGTGCCGGCAGGCCCAGCGGACAAGACCAAGCAGGTGGCCCCGGCGGACAAGATCATCGGCGTTGCCCAGGGCGACAAAGAGATGGTCGACGTGATCGGCTGGCGTCTGGATGAAGTGGTCAAGTTGATTCGCGGCCCTAAAGGCTCGGTGGTGCGTCTGGAAGTGATTCCGGCCAGCAATGCGCCGAATGACCAGACCAGCAAAGTGGTGTCCATCACCCGCGAAGCCGTGAAGCTGGAAGAACAGGCGGCCAAGAAGTCGATCCTGAACCTGAAACAGGACGGCAAGAACTACAAGCTGGGCGTGATTGAAATTCCGGCCTTCTACCTGGACTTCAAGGCATTCCGTGCCGGTGACCCGAATTACAAGAGCACCACCCGCGACGTCAAGAAACTGCTGACCGAGTTGCAGAAAGAAAAAGTCGATGGCGTGATTATCGACCTGCGCAACAACGGCGGCGGTTCGTTGCAGGAAGCGACGGAGCTGACCAGCCTGTTTATCGACAAAGGGCCGACCGTGCTGGTGCGTAACGCGGACGGCAAGGTAGACGTGCTGGAAGACGAAAATCCGGGCGCCTTCTACAAAGGCCCGATGGCGTTGTTGGTCAACCGCCTGTCGGCTTCGGCCTCGGAGATTTTTGCTGGCGCCATGCAGGATTACCACCGTGCACTGATCATCGGCGGCCAGACCTTCGGCAAAGGCACCGTGCAGACCATTCAACCGCTCAACCATGGTGAACTGAAACTGACACTGGCCAAGTTCTATCGGGTTTCCGGCCAGAGCACGCAGCATCAGGGCGTTCTGCCTGACGTCGCGTTCCCGTCGATCATCGACACCAAGGAAATCGGTGAAAGCGCCCTGCCTGAAGCCATGCCATGGGACACCATCCGCCCGGCAATCAAGCCTGCGGTCGACCCGTTCAAGCCGTTCATTGCCAAGCTCAAGGCGGACCATGAAGCGCGCACGGCCAAGGATGCAGAATTCATCTTTATCCGTGACAAGCTGGCGCTGGCTGACAAGCTGATGAACGAGAAGACCGTCAGCCTCAATGAAGCCGAGCGCCGCGCGCAGCACGCCGACATTGAAGCCAAGCAACTGGCGATGGAAAACGCCCGTCGTCAGGCCAAAGGCGAAGCACCGCTCAAGGAAATGAAAAAAGAAGACGAAGACGCGCTGCCGGTCGAGCCTGAAAAGACCAAACCGGAAGATGACGCCTACCTGAGCGAGACCGGGCGCATCTTGCTCGACTACCTCAAGCTCAATGGTCAGGTGGCCACCCGCTAACGACGCACGCGTGTCGTGGCGCAGTGGCAGCGCACGATCGGGATCAGCCGTTAAAGCCGATCCCGATCTCAGCCTGGTTTCTGATCCACCCCGGCACGGGCGTTTGATCGGGAACAGCCGTGTTGTTCACTGACCAAAAAGGGCGGGCCGCGCAAAGCGGTCCGCCCTTTTTTTGTCACGTCGGGGGCTTAACGCAACCCGGCCCGATAATGCTGAGCCTGTTCGGGATCGGCTTGCACCCCCGCAGCACCTTGCTCGTACAGCGCCGCCAGTTTGATCGGCGCCAGCGGGTGGCCTGCCTTGACCGCCATTGTCCACCAGCGAACGGCTTCAGCGGCGTCAGGGGCTTTGCTCACACTTCCCGCGAGGCTGAACACACCTACTTGGTACGCGGCCTTGCCATCGCCCGCCAGACCCGCCAGGCGCAACAGGCGCACGCCCTCCTCCTTGGCCCCCAGCCCTTGCCCACGAAACGCCAGAATGTGCCCATAGAAGCTCTGGGCATCGGCATCACCCAGGTTGGCCATGCGCGCGAACTGGCCTTCCATCCAGCGCCATAACCGTGGCTGGCGAACACACCAGCGCCAGTGAAACAACTTGCGCGCCAGCCAGTAGCTTAAGCGCGCCTTGAGTCGCCACATCACTCAGGCTTCCTCATGTTCGTAAACATGTTCAAAGACCCGAACCACTTCAGCGGCATGCCAGGAAGCAGCTGCAATACCGTCAGGCGGCCCGCTGAAACGGCCGAGCCGCTCTGCGCATTCGAAAAAACCGGTACGGGGCAAACGGCTCGCCCCCTGGCTGATGACCAATGAACTGCGCATCGGCTGTTCCGCTTTGGTGTCCAGCGCGGCCAGATGCTCAAGTGCGGCGGTCAGGGTCAACATGGCCGGGCTGGGCAATTGCAAACGCTCCAGCAAGGCCCGATAGGTCACCAGGTGCCGCTGGCGGCGGGCCTGATCGAGTTCTGCCAGCAAAGCGTCCCAATGTTGACGACTGATGCGTACGCTCATGACGCGTCCCTCCAGCCGGTGATCCCCAACTCCCAGCCAAGGCTGCGGCTGATGGCGCTGTCCGGCGTGCGCTCACCCCGTTCGATCATGCTCAGGTAAGACGGGCTGATACCGACCGTGCGCGCCAGCGTGTCGAGCGCCAGGCCTTTTGCTTCCCGCAAGCTTCGCAGTTGATCAAGCCCTGGCAGCGTGTGCTCAGGAACAGGCGCATCTGGCGCCTCGGCGGGTGCTGGCTGCTGGCTCATACCCGCGGCCTTGAGCAGTGCCTGATAGCTTTCCCATGACAGAACCGCGTATTCGGGTTCCCCGTTGCGCTTGATAATTTGAAGATCCATTACTAAACCCCGTCAGACTTTTAAATAAATCGAGTCGGAACTTTCCCTAGAAGCTTAATCCTAACAGCCGCTAAGGTCTTGGGGGTTTTTGATGTGAGGTCAGATAAACCTACGACCGGCGAGGAAAACGGGGCGGGGCGCTGCAAATGTTATCCACACAAATTGTGGATAACCTTGTGAACAGAGCTGATTTCGATCCCTGAAAGCCCCGTTCCATAAGGGCTGCGCTCAGATCGGGCATTTTTTACACACATAAAAAAACCCATAAATTCATTGACTTGGCAGCCGAGTGGCACTAGCAACCCGCACACAGCGCTTTGGGGATGTTCCGATCAGAGGTCAAACAGAGCGTAGGAAATGAACTACAGAAACGAAAACGCCCCGTCGAGACGGGGCGCTATGTGCTGCAACTCGCTTACTTGCTGGCAGGTGCTTGCGGGGCAACTTCCTGATCAGCGCTGGCCGGGTCTTTGATACCCAGCAGCTCCAGGTCGAACACCAGCACCGAGTTGGCTGGAATGGCCGGGCTTGGGCTCTGCGCGCCGTAAGCCAGTTCGCTAGGAATGTAGAGCTTGTACTTCTCGCCAACGTGCATCAGTTGCAGGCCTTCAACCCAACCCGGAATCACGCCGCTCACTGGCAGATCAATCGGGCTGCCACGCTCAACCGAGCTGTCGAACACTTTGCCGTCGATCAGTTTGCCTTCGTAGTGAACCGTCACCACGTCGGTCGCTTTTGGCTGTGGGCCATCGGCTTTCTTGATCACTTCGTATTGCAGGCCAGAAGCGGTGGTGGTGACACCGGCTTTCTTGCCATTTTCTTCGAGGAATTTTTTGCCAGCTGCCGAGGCTTCTTCGCTCATTTTGGTCAGACGCTCTTCAGCACGCTTTTGCAGTGCGGAGAAGGCTTCGATCAGCTCGTCATCTTTAAGTTTTTGCTCTTTCTTGCCAACGGCATCTTCGATGCCCAGGGCGACGGCTTTGGAATCCAGATCATCCATGCCTTCTTGAGCCAGGCTTTTGCCCATGTTCAGGCCGATGCCATAAGAAGCTTTTTGTGCCGGAGTTTTCAGCTCTACGCTGGTCTGCGAATCGCAACCCGCCAGTACCAGGCCTACCAGAGCCACAGCTGCCGCCAACCGATGCTGTTTCATGCTATTTCCTTGTTCATGCGCCAAATGGGCAATCGAATAAAGCCGCGAGCTTATCAGGCGGCCGCGACCAATGGCTACCGGCATGAGAGCCACAAAACGATCAGAAGTTCACGCCTAAAAGACAATTCATAATCGCTGCAACTTTTGTTAACACTTAAGACGGTCTGTCAAGGCGGATGCCTATTTTTCAGCAGGAACTAATGGCTACTTGATGCCAGCCACTCTGTAAGGCATAAGACGGTAAAAAATTGACAAGGAGCGTGACTGTGCGTCTGTTTTACCGTGTTCTGCTAATCCTGCTGGCGGCCGTGGCGGGGTTGATTGCCGTGGTGGTCTATTTCACCGCCCATCCACACTTACCGGCCTATCAGCCACCGCAGCAGCTGCATTACCTGGATCAATGGAGCCCGGCAGACCGCCAGACTTATTACTACACGCCCCAAGGCACTCAAGTGAAAGGCTTGCGCTACAACTGGTTCAGCGCGTTGGAGTTGCCGTTTTCGCAGCAACCTTTTGCCGCGCCCGAGTACTTGGCGCGCTTCGGCTTTCTGGTCGACCCTCAACAAAAAGCCAGTGCTGCCAACCCCGGCAATTTGCCTGTGGGGTTTACCCGTCACAGCAATCCCGGCAGCACGGTTGAGTACCTCGACATCACCTGCGCCGCCTGCCACACCGGCGAATTGCGTTATCAAGGGCAAGCCCTGCGCGTAGATGGCGCCCCGGCCCAGCACGTGCTGCCTTCAAGCGTGCCGACCCTGCGCGGTGGCAGCTTCGGCCAGGCCTTGGTGGCCAGCCTGGCCGCCACCTATTACAACCCGTGGAAATTCGAGCGGTTCGCCCACGCCGTGCTGGGCGATGACTATCAAGCGCAGCACAAACAGTTGCGCCGCGAATTCAAAACCGCGCTGGACACTTTCCTCGCCGTGGCCTGGAATGACACCCATCGCGGCCTCTACCCCACCCTGGAAGGCCCCGGCCGTACCGACGCCTTCGGCCGTATTGCCAATGCCAGTTTTGGCGACGCGATTTCCCCTGACAACTACCGCGTCGCCAATGCGCCGGTCGATTACCCGCACCTGTGGGACATGTGGACATTCGACTGGGTGCAGTGGACCGCATCGGCCAAGCAACCCATGGCACGCAACATCGGTGAGGCCCTGGGTGTCGGCGCCACCCTGAACTTTTTCGACAGCCACGGCCAGCCTTTGCAAGGGGATGCGCGCTACCCCTCCAGTGTGCGGGTGCATGACTTGCACCTGATCGAAGAAACCCTGCAAAAGCTCAAACCGCCCGTGTGGCCTGAAGCACTCTTCGGCCAGATCGACCGCCCGCTGGCCGCCAAAGGGCGCGCCCTGTTCACGGAAAACTGCGCCGGGTGTCACGTGCCGCAGGTCAAGGACGAAGCAGGCCGTCGCGTGCAACAGCTGACCGTCATTGCACTGGACGTGATCGGCACGGACCCCAATACCGCCAATAACATCGCCGATAACCGCTATGACGTCAGCGCCCTGCAATGGGACCCGGCCGAGTTGGCGAAGATGAACGTGACGCTGTTTCCCCACAGCGATGAACCGCTGGACTTGCATCAACTGTCCGTTGCCAAGGGGCTGGCGTACATCACCGCCTTTGTTGAAAAGCATGCGTACGACGCCGCCGGGCTCAGCCCGCAGGAACAGGATCGCCTCAATGGTTACGGGCTGCCGATTGCCGTGCAGGAAGTGCGCGCATACAAGGCGCGGCCGCTGGACGGGATCTGGGCCACAGCGCCGTATTTGCACAACGGCTCGGTGCCCACGCTGTATCAATTGCTGTCGCCTCAGTCCGAGCGCGACGAAACGTTTTACCGCGGCACGTTTGAGTACGATCCACGCCATCTGGGTTATCGCACTGAAGCCTTTGACGGGGGCTTTGTGCTCGACACCCGCATCAGCGGCAACCACAACAGCGGCCATGAGTTTCGGGCCGGGCCGCAGGGCAACGGGGTCATCGGGCGCTTTCTGCAACCTGAAGAGCGCTGGGCCTTGCTGGAGTACCTGAAAGTCCTCGGCAGCCCGCTCGAACAACAGGTGCCCGCACTGTGAAAAGGCCATTCCAACGCACGGTAACTGAAAGGATCTTTGCATGCTGACCACTCTTTGGATGCGCCTGGGCTCATGGCTGGGCAAGCTGCTGCTGGCACTCATAGCGCTGGGGTTGATCGGCTGGGCATTGGCCAGCGGCTGGTATGCCTGGCAACACCGCGGGCCGGTGTCCACGCAAGAGGAAATCCCGACCGGCGAAGCCGCGATGACCCGGGATACGATTCAGACCGCCCTCAAAATTGTCGATCAGCACCGGGAAAACACCCGCTACCTGCGCGATGCTCACGCCAAGGCACATGGTTGCGTCAACGCCGAGGTTGAGGTGTTGAGCGACCTAGATCCGGCCTTGCGTCAGGGTGTCTTCGCCGAACCGGGCAAGACCTGGCACGCCGTGATGCGCCTGTCCAACGGCAACGCCTACCCGCAATTTGACAGCATTCGCGATGCCCGGGGGATGGCCATCAAACTGCTGGACGTCCCGGGCACTCAACTGATGCCCAGTCAACAAGGCCGCACCGAACAGGATTTTGTGATGTTCAACCATCCCAACTTCTTCGTCAGTGATGTGGCCGAGTACCGACAAAACATCGGGGCGCAGGCTGACGGCAAAAAGGTCATGGCGTTCTTCCCATCGTGGAACCCGAAAGACTGGCAAGTTCGCCATTTGTTCATTGCCTTGGCGACGTTGTCACCGGCGCCGGCCAGCCCGACGCAGACCACCTATTTTTCGGTCTCGCCTTACAAGTTTGGCAGCGTGAACGCTAAGTTCCGGGTAGCCCCGGACCCTGAGCGATGCCCGGCTTACACGCTGCCCGAGCAGAATCAGGCGCTGCCCAATTTCTTGCGCCAGGCGCTGACCCGGCAACTGTCGACTGACCGTGTACCGGCGTGTTTTGTGTTGCAAATCCAGCGTCAGAACGCCAATCGCTACATGCCGATTGAAGACACCAGCATCGAGTGGCAAACGTCCGATGCACCGTTCGAGACCGTCGCGCTCATCAACGTACCGGCTCAGGACTTTGACACCCCGCGCCAGAACCTGACGTGCGACAACCTGTCCTTCAACCCCTGGCACGGGATCGAGGCGCATCGGCCGATTGGCGGCATTAACCGATTGCGCAAGGCCGTGTATGAGTCGGTCAGTGAATACCGTCATTCGCGCAACGCCGAACAATAAAGGCCAACAGGCCCGTCTCAGGCAGACGGGCTTTGCCCCTGATCCGTAAGCACCAAAAAGGGCTGCCAGCGCTCGGTCACCCGACCTTTGCGCGTCCACACCGTGTCAGTCACCAACACCTCCAACACAGCCCCCTGGGCCACATGCCGGACATAATCGGCGGCACTCAGAACACCGAGACTGAGCAAGTGCTCGAAGTCGCTGACTTCACCTTCGCGCCGGGTCACGCTGGCAATCAAGGCGCGGTCGATGCCCTCTGGCAACCGGCGATACGACAACAAGGCCCCTTGTGGCGCCGAAAAATAGATTTTGTGGCCCATCGCGTTTTGCATCAGCCAAAAACCCATGCACACGTTATCCGGCGAAAAACAGTTGTTCATGAGTAAGCGCTGGCTGGCCGGCACAGGCACGCCAGCGTCATCAGCCGAGTGATACACCGCCACCACCCGATAGCCGGCAGGCAGCAGAGGCGCACCTGAGCGCTCTCTGCCATAGGCGTGCGGGCGGTCGTATCGTTCGAACGCGGCAATGTGAGGCCGTGTGCTGACAAAGCGCGAGTGTTCCGCGTGCTTGAGAATAAAGCCCACCCGTTGAACCCTTTCGCCTTTTGGAATCTGGGCATGGGCCAGTCTGGCGGCGGCGTTAGCGGTTGCCGCGACCGGCCCGCACAGAGGCGGCCGGTCATCAACCTGCGTGTCAATGACCTGGCCGGTTCGCCAATCGCCGGTTATGCGAGCGCGTCGACGCCAGAAAGTACCGGGGCACACCACACTCAATTCCCCGGCCAGATACACCATCGCCAAAAAATTGCTCGGCAGCAGCACATTCTCGGCATCTGATTGTTCAAGGTGCCCTCGCGGGCCCGGATGGACCAACCTGAACACAGGCATCAAGGCGCGCTCCAGCTGCGAATCGCTGGAGACGTAGCACAGCAGGCTGCCATCGGGATTGGATAAGTAGAAACGTCCGTAATTGTGGCGAAATGAAATGGCCGTACGCAGATCCATCATGGAGAAGAAGTTGTCTTGCAGGGCTCGCTCTTCATCACTGAGGTTCAGCGGGTGCGCGAAAACAGTGTGTGAGTGATAAAGCCCTTCAATGGCATAGCCTTCAGGCGGCAAAATATCGCCATTTTCTCCCGGCGACAGCACGTCTGCGGGCCGGAAGAGAATGCCATCACTGCTCTGCGGGATAGTCGCAAAGTACTGATGGTCTTTGCTCAAAATAAAGCCGCCGTACTCCTCTTCGCGTTGATCGCCAATTAAATCGTGGGCATACACCGCCGCATCGTCTGCGCTGATAAACGCAGGACTCAGGGTGGGAACAAGCGTTGAGTAAGGGCGGGGGGTGTCGAGGGTGGAGTCGTCCATAAGGGGGTCCTTGAGGTCGCGTGGGGGGTTGAGCCGACTTGGTTCAACGGGCCATCACGCAACAGTGTCAAGGTCATTCCCGGTGCCAGGGCGTTACAGGGTTACTACCCGGCAAACGCCCCCTTAATACGTACCCCGCTTGCCGGGGCAGGTATCGAGCCTCAGTGCACAGGCAATTCGACGCCTTCGAACAGGTCTTCAAGTTCTTGCTTGTTATGGCACTGGATCGCTTTGGCCATCACTTCGCGGGTCAGGTGCGGGGCGAATTTTTCGATGAAGTCACACATGAAACCGCGCAAGAACGTGCCCCGACGAAAACCGATTTTGGTAATGCTCGCCTCGAACAGCTCGCTGGCATCCAGCACCACCAAATCTTTATCAAGGTTGGTGTCGACGGCCATCTTGGCCACGATGCCAACCCCCAGCCCGAGTCGCACATAGGTTTTGATGACGTCGGCGTCGGCGGCCGTGAACACCACTTTTGGCGTAAGGCCACGATGGCTGAACGCCTCGTCGAGCTTCGAGCGGCCGGTGAAGCCAAACACGTAGGTCACGATCGGGTATTCGGCCAGCGCTTCAAGGGTCAGCTTGGGCAATTTGGTCAGCGGATGCCCTTGGGGCACCACGACGCAACGGTTCCAGCGATAGCACGGCATCATCACCAGGTCGCCGAACAGTTCGAGGGCTTCGGTGGCAATGGCGAAATCAACGGTGCCATCGGCTGCCATCTCGGCGATCTGCATCGGCGAGCCCTGATGCATGTGCAAGGACACGTCCGGGTATTGCTTGATGAAGTTGCTGATAACCGGCGGCAAGGCATAACGCGCCTGGGTGTGGGTGGTCGCAATCGACAGGGTGCCTTTTTTCTCGTTGGAGAATTCCTGAGCGATTTGCTTGATGCTTTCGACCTTGCGCAGGATCTCGCCGGCCGTGGTGATAATGCGCTCGCCGGCCGGCGTGACGCGGGTCAAGTGCTTGCCGCTGCGGGCAAACACTTCGACGCCCAATTCGTCTTCAAGCAAGCGGATCTGTTTGCTGATACCCGGCTGTGAGGTGTAAAGGCTCTGCGCAGTGGCGGAAACGTTGAGGTCGTGGTGCGCCACTTCCCAGATGTAGCGCAATTGTTGAAGCTTCATATGCATCCCTCAAAGCAATTAGACGCCAAGGGTATCGGCGGCGATATATAACTATATGGAAGGTCAGAAGAAGAAATCTAGAACTTTTTTATCGTTATCAAGCCTGCAAGCGTCTTAACCCTCCGTGCGACGACGGCGCTGCAGCAGCGGCACCAGATACACCGGCATGCGTGCCAGCTCAATCACCCGCGCCGCCGTGCGTCCCAAGTGGCTGAGCCCGCCCGAAGGCTGGCCGTGACTGCCGAGGATCAACAGGTCAACCGCCAGGCTGTCGGACTGCTGCAAAATCACGTGCGCAGGCTCGCCCTGAATCACCTTGACCGAGCGAATCAGGGCCAGTTCCTGCCCGCCTTCGCCCAGCTCATCGCGCAGACTTTGCAACACCCGTCCCTCAATGTTCGACAGCATGGTGCTCATGCCCTGCTGGTGCAGCGCACTGAACGCCTCTTCATCGAGATAACTCTGCAACACCGACTCCGCGAACAGCCCCATCGGCTCCACGGCATGCACCACATACAAGTCCGCACGGAAGGTACGCGCCAGCCCCAAGGCGTGCTGCATCACCAGTGGCGCATAAATACCGAGGTCATTGGCAAACAGTATCGAGCGAATCATGCGACCTCCCCCGACTCAATGAGTGGCCGAGATGGATTCAGCTTAGCAGCGCCAAGGGAAGTGCGAGGGCTATCACCGTGCTGTCAGTCGGCAGGCAAATCCTGCCGTTCGTTGCTGATACCGTGGGGCACATGCCCGGTTGCTACGACGTGGCGGGCGCGCTCGCAGTGACCGGCCTGATCGTCGAAAAACACGTCGGCCGCGAACGCTTCGAGAAAGGCCGACTTGTCCAGGCCGCCCAGAAACAGCGACTCATCCAGCCGGATATCCCAGTCACGCAGGGTGCGAATCACCCGCTCATGGGCGGGTGCCGAACGCGCCGTCACCAGTGCGGTACGAATCGGGCAGGCGTCGTCCGGGAACTCACGCTGCAACAGGTTCAGCGCCTCCAGGAACCCTTTGAAGGGACCGCCGCGCAAGGGGCTGCGCGCCGATTCACGCTCCAGGGATTGAAACGCTTCAATGCCGCCCGACTGATACACGCGCTCGGCTTCGTCGGAAAACAGCACCGCATCACCGTCGAACGCTATGCGCAGTTCTTTGTTTTCAGCCCGCCGCGTGCCCCCGGACAGGATCGTCGCGGCCGCAAAACCGGCATCCAGCGCACTGCGGACATCGTCGGCGTGGGTCGATAAAAACAGGTCGCAGCCAAAGGCATTGAGATAAGGATGCGGGTTACGTCCCCCGGAGAAGGCCGCTCGTGAAATCGCCAGCCCGTAATGCTGGATCGAATTGAAGACCCTCAAGCCCGTATCGGCACTGTTGCGCGAGACCAGCACCACTTCTACCCGCTCGCGGCCGAGGGTGGCGTTGAAGCTCAATAACTTTTGCACCAGCGCAAAAGCCTCCCCCGGCGCCAGCACTTCATCTTCGTGTTCAATCTGGTACTGGCGATACGCCTCAATACCGTGGGCCAGATACACCTCATGGCTCGCACTCAGATCGAACAGGGCGCGAGACGAGATCGCCAGCACCAACTTGCCTTTCAAGCCTTTATTCATGTCGCCTCCGCTGGCAGTGCATGGGGGGGGGTGGACGACCGGGTCAAGGCAGTTCGTCCGGTTCCGTCATCAAGGCCAGCCGGATGTGATGCGCCAGCTCGCCTTCACTCAAACGCGATTTCAACTCGCCATAAAACTGGCCGTCACGCACCACCAGCAGGGTCGGCAAATGGAAAATCCCATAACGCTGCACCAACCCGCCGTTGTCACCCGCATCGATCCAGCACAGCCGGTCAATGGGCAGCGTCATCGCAGGCAGCCTGTGCCGGGCGACACGGCAGCTCGAACACCCGACGCTGGTGAAGATCACCAGCGATGTACCGGGCAGCGCCAGCAGGTGCTGGTCCGCATCAAAATCTGTCAGTTCCATTTCACCCACTATACTGAGGCAAACAATATCAAAGTGCTGGCACTTGGAGTGTGCATTCATGGGTCGTTTTTTACCTCACCCAGATGATATCCCCGCTGAGATTACGCCCCGCAAACACCCCGCCCTTTCACGCCACAAGCTGCACTCTATCAGCCTTGGCGGCGTTTCATGCAACAGCGACCGAGGCTGGAAGCATGGAGCGGCCGTTGACATTCACATGCCCACCCTGGGCGAGGATGCGCATTACCAAGGCTATATCGCGTGGTGTGAAAAACGTGAACAGGGCTACCGCGTGGGCATTGCCTTCACCGATGCCCAAACACTGTTTGGTGCCCGCATGGGGGAACAGGTGTGCCAGATCGAACACTTTTACCGCTTGCAGCGACTACAAAACCCGCAGGTGGACAACCTGCAAGCGCTGGCACTGGAATGGATCAGCCTGAACGCCGTGGACTTCTCACAAGCCACTCTGGAGCGCGCGCTGGCCCAGCCGGCACTGGATTAAACCTGCGCGTGCCCATTGTCGGATAACCGCTTTACGCGTTAAGGTTCGGCTCCCCGTTGCGCTCAATCATGCTGTGCTCCGCCGCACGGGGATCGCTGGCGGCCAGCACCCGTGACCTGACGAGTAACACGATGGCTGATTTACCGATCGACGACCTAAACGTTGCCTCCAACGAAACCCTGATCACACCCGAACAGCTCAAGCGCGAGATGCCTCTGCGTGAAACTGCTTTGCAGACTGTGACCAAGGGCCGTGAGGTGATTCGCAACATCCTGGATGGCAAAGACCATCGACTGTTCGTTGTCATCGGGCCTTGCTCGATCCACGATATCAAGGCTGCCCACGAATACGCCGAGCGCCTCAAGGCCCTCGCCGCTGAAGTCAGCGATACGCTGTACCTGGTCATGCGGGTGTACTTTGAAAAGCCCCGCACCACCGTCGGCTGGAAAGGCCTGATCAACGACCCGTACCTGGATGACTCGTTCAAGATCGAAGACGGTCTGCACATCGGGCGCAAACTGCTGCTGGACCTGGCTGAAATGGGCCTGCCGACCGCAACTGAAGCGCTGGACCCGATCTCCCCGCAGTACCTGCAAGACCTGATCAGCTGGTCGGCCATTGGTGCGCGTACCACCGAATCGCAAACCCACCGTGAGATGGCTTCGGGCCTGTCTTCGGCCGTCGGCTTCAAGAACGGCACCGATGGCGGCCTGACGGTGGCGATCAACGCGTTGCAGTCGGTTTCCAGCCCGCACCGCTTTTTGGGCATCAACCAGGAAGGCGGTGTCTCGATTGTCACCACCAAAGGCAACGCGTACGGCCACGTCGTGCTGCGCGGCGGCAACGGCAAGCCGAACTACGATTCAGTGAGTGTCGCCTTGTGCGAGCAAGCGCTGAACAAAGCGAACATCCGCCCGAACATCATGGTCGATTGCAGCCACGCCAACTCCAACAAAGACCCGGCCTTGCAGCCACTGGTCATGGAAAACGTGGCCAACCAGATCGCCGAAGGCAATCAGTCGATTATCGGCCTGATGGTCGAAAGCCATCTGAACTGGGGCTGCCAGGCCATTCCTAAAAACCTCGAAGACTTGCAGTACGGCGTGTCGATTACCGATGCGTGCATCGACTGGGCAAGCACCGAGAGCACCCTGCGCAGCATGCGGACCAAGCTTAAGGATGTACTGCCAAACCGTGCTCGCGGCTAAGCACAGCCACGGTTGAACCTGCAGGAGCGCGCCCGCTCCTGCAGGGGTTTTACAGCGCTACAGCGGAATCGAAGCCCGGCGTTCGCCGCGCTCATACACCACGTTGGCGCGCCCCACGATCAAAGGATCGAGCGCCCCGATACCTTTCAAATCCTTGTCGGCATACGGCAGCTTGTGCAGCACATAGCGCATGGCGCTCAGCCGCGCGCGTTTCTTGCAATTGGACTTGATCACCGTCCAGGGCGCATCCGAGGTATCGGTGTAGGAGAACATGCCTTCCTTGGCCTTGGTGTAGTCGTCCCACTTGTCCAGCGACGCCAGATCGATCGGGCTGAGTTTCCAGTGCTTGAGCGGATGTTTCTCGCGCTCCTTGAAGCGTCGACGTTGCTCGTCGCGGCTGACTGAAAACCAGAACTTGATCAGGTGAACGTTACTGCGCACCAGCATGCGCTCGAAATCCGGGGTCTGGCGCATGAACTCAAGGTATTCATCGTCCGAACAGAAGCCCATCACGCGCTCAACACCCGCGCGGTTATACCAGCTCCGGTCAAACATCACGATTTCGCCGGCTGTGGGCAAATGCTGAACATAGCGCTGGAAATACCACTGGCCGCGTTCCACTTCGCTGGGTTTTTCCAGGGCGACAATCCGCGCACCCCGTGGGTTGAGGTGCTCCATAAAGCGCTTGATCGATCCGCCCTTGCCCGCCGCATCTCGCCCTTCGAACAGAATGACGACCTTCTGACCGGTTTCCTTGACCCACGCCTGTAGCTTGAGCAGCTCAACTTGCAGGCGATATTTCTCGCGCTCGTAGTTACGCCGCGACATCAGGTTCTTGTAGGGGTAGTTGCCTTTGCGCCAGTCCGGTGCCAATTGATCGTCCGGGTGCAGGGGACGCTGGTGGAAAACCGACTCGCTTTCCTGGCTGAGCAATGCGTTGCGCAACACCACCGCATCGTCGGGAGACATGCCCGACATCAAGGTGCCCAAGGTCTGGATAAGGCCCTGTGTATCGCCCTGCGGAATCTGCTGCAGGATGTCTTTGACCGCCGCACTGGTGGCCGCCTGGCGCGACTGAATTTTGTCTTCGACTACATGCCGCTGAAGTTGCGCAGGGCTTTGCGTCGGTGCGACATCACCGGACTGTGTGCGGCGTGGGCGGGAGGTACGTGCCGCTTTTTTGGCTGCGGGCTTTACGGAGGCAGTGCGAGTGACCACATCGGTCATGAGATTTCCTTAAATGAACGGCGGATGATTCAAATAAATACAGCATCTGTCGCCCGACCGCCTAGACACAGATCAACCCCCCCTCGATCACCCTTGCAGCAAACGCAGACACCCCGCGAGAACGAAGGACTCGCGGGGTGCAGGGGGTGCGTTTTATACGGGGGTGCGGCGGATCTAACCCAGTTGCTCGTCCGCTTTCACACCCTTGCGATACACCTCATACACGATGACATCAGCGTTGAGTTCGCCCAGGTGCTTTTCAATCAATGGCTTGACGTCGTGCCATTCCAGCCCGCCGACGCCCGTGGCCAACCGCGGTAGCGCCACACTTTTAATGTGTTCGTCAGCCACATACCGGGCCAGTTCGCGCAAAGCATGCCCTACGTTTTTCAGGGTTGCCTTGCCGGGCTTGGCCGCATGACCGGTATGCAACGAATCCTGAGTCAACAGGTTCACAATGCTGCGCACTGCGCCCTTGTCATCAACCCCTGACCAGCACCAGATTTCACCGGGCTGTGGGGCCTTGCTGTGGGCGGCGTGACGATAATCCGCCACCAAGGATGGCCAACGCTCGCGCAGAGCCAGCGCCAGGCCGGTATCGAAAGGATCCTGAGGCGCAATGCCGTGAGCAATCACCTGCGCTTGACTCAGTAAAATGTCGCCTTCGACTTCACGGATCATATGCGTTCTCTCCACAGTCATTAACCCGGGCTCGGCAACGCGCCGCCCCCGCCTGATTCCAGACTAAGCGAGGGGGTCAGTGATCACGTTGATTCAGGTCAATAGCGGCAAGAGCGGCGTCGGGCAACGCCCGGGGCGGGCAGACGGCGAGCAGTAAAGGGTCAGATTTTGGCTTGAGCGCGCTTGTGACGCTCCATGTAACGCTCGACGTAAGAGCATGAAGGAATCACGTCATAGCCCATCTTCTCGGCGTAATCGAGGGCTTCTTCGGTCAATGCAGCGGCAATTCCACGGCCACGCAGGGCGTTCGGAACAAAGGTGCGGTAGATATCCAGAGTCTGCTTTCCCAGATCCATGTAGGTCAGGTAAGCACGATGACCGTCGACAGTGGTCTCAAACTGGTGACCTGCCTGGTCATGGTGGATGGACAACGCCTCGCTCATCATTACTCCTCGCGGGTCTTGAACCGTGACCCCTACCTTACTGTTGTTTGTCGGCCGAGGGAACCACTGGGCACCAGGTTTGCACCTCGCGCAATAGCAAGACGCCAGCCTGTGTAAAGAGTAGTCAAACTCGGCATAAACGCTCGGTGCACGCGACGTGGCCGGAGCATCTTTCGCCCAGCCTCGTGCCAGACCATTGAACATTTTGCGCAATGTGGAAGCTATGACGTGACTCCGGCACTAAAGTCACTTGAAACCTGATGACCTGTCCCCAAATAGGGCGATGTGCTTAGTGCGTCAAACCGACTGTTTTACAAGCACAATCTGTTAAAGCTAGCCCATGGCCAGTCATTACCAATTATTTTTTTTGGTTCTTGCGCTAGGTCAGTTTACTTACTACAAGTAATGGGTAGTATGTACGCCGGCTGTTTCCTCATGTTGAAGGAGCAGCTTCAATTAGAAAGTCCTTGAAGGGGAACACGATGAACAACGTTCTGAAATTCTCTGCTCTGGCATTGGCCGCAGTTCTGGCTACCGGTTGCAGCAGCGTATCTAAAGAAACTGAAGCCCGTCTGACTGCAACTGAAGATGCAGCAGCACGTTCCCAGGCTCGTGCTGACGAAGCCTACCGTAAAGCTGACGAAGCGCTGGCTGCTGCTCAAAAAGCACAACAGACTGCTGATGAAGCAAACGAACGTGCTCTGCGCATGCTTGAAAAAGCAAGCCGCAAGTAATAGTCCTTCGGGGCTGTTACCAACCGACCCATTTTATGGGTCGGTTTTTTTTGCCTGAGGTATTTTCAACAGGCATTAAAAAGCCGCCGCAGTCAGTGACTGCGGCGGCTTTTAAACAGATCGATTACTGCACGTAATCGAGCGATTGCCCTTCTGGCACTTCAAGCACGCCAGGCACTTGCGGTACGACAGCGGTGCTGATTCCGATCTCAGCCGGTATTCCCGTTTCTGCCACGACCACCGGGAACGCTTTTTCCTTGTCGATCTGAATGCTGTTTTCCAGTGCTTTGTGCTTGAGCACGAAGTTCATGAAACCAGCCCACTTTTGTTCTTTGTCTTCTTGAGTCAGATGCGACTTGTCGCTCTTGGCGAGCAGGGACCCGTCTTTGACGTTCAATGGCTCGTGCACTTCGAGATACACCTTGCCGCCACTTACGCCCATCTTGTAGGGCTCGTTGATAATGCGAACGGGCGTCCCCACAGGCACCAACTGCGACATTTGCAAGACGTTCTTGTTCAGCATGCGGAAACAGCCGTGGCTCGTGCCCGTGCCAATACCGAACTTGGCATTGGAACCATGGATCAGGTAACCCGGCATGCCCAGCGTGAACTTGAAAGGCCCCAGAGGGTTGTCCGGGCCCGCGGGCACCACATTGGGCAGCGGATCACCATTGCGGGCATGTTCAGCCTTGATCGACGCAGGGGGCGTCCAGGTCGGGTTCGGCGTCTTGGCGGTGATTCGGGTCTGGCCCAACGGCGACCCCCAGCCCTCACGGCCAATCCCCAGCGGAAAGGTGTACACCTTGTTTTGACCTTTGGGGAAGTAATACAACCGGTATTCGGCCAGGTTGATCACGATCCCTTCCCGCTTGCCGGGTGGCAGGATGAACTGGGTTGGCAGCACGATGTCGGTGTCCACCAGCGTGCCATCGGGGTGCTTTTTGACCGGCAGCCAGGCATCGATGCCGGGGTTGGCCGCGATCATCTCCGAATAGCCCAGCTCATGCTCATTGCCCAAGTCTGCGAAGGAGTCTTCGTAGCGGCCCTTGATGACCTGTACCTGCCCCACCACGTCTTCACCGGGCGGTGGCAACGGAAACTCAAGAGCAGCAACAGGGCCTGCCACACACAGTGCGGCAACTGACAGACAACGGGTGACGGCAGGTAGGCGCGACAACATCCGGAACATCCTTCGCATAATCAACGGGGGACAAAAGGGGGAAAGTGTACACGCAGCCTGCCGGGTTCAGGAGGCGGCGTACCTCGCCGAAACAGTCAGGCAAGGTAGATCATAGTTCAAAGCGCAATTCGGGCCAGATTGGCTCGGTGCCGCGGCGCTGCGATTCAATGATTGCGCGGCACAGCGGGCAGAGGCGGTGGTCCTGAAACACCTTGCGCGTGACGTCCGACCAACGCGGCTGCGCAGGCAGCAACGAGCCGCACAACGTACGGTCAATGGTGCCTCCCAGCTCCAATTGACGCGTCACCAGATGCACCCGTACCTCCTGGCAGGCGAACAAATCGAGCTGTTCATCGGGCTCGATCAGTTGATAGGCATATAAAGACCAGGCAGGACGCGACATCGGGGGCTCCAAATCGGGGGGGCGCCACCTTAGCCGAAACGCTGCGACTAGAAAAGCATCAAAGCAACGGTTTTAGCGCAGGCCACACATTATCCAGCAGGCGCTGCTGTGCGGCGGCTGCAGGGTGCAAGCCATCAGCCTGCATCAGCTCGGGATGCCCCCCTACGCCCTCAAGGAAAAACGGCACCAGCGCGATCTGTTTTTCGTCAGCCAGCTGCGTGTAAACACCGGCAAACGCCTCGGTATAGCGCGGGCCATAATTGGGCGGCAACTGCATCCCCAACAGCAGCACTTTAGCGCCGGCGGTTTTGGCGGTATCGATCATCGCGGCAAGATTTTGTTGCAATTGCGCAGGCGGCTGACCGCGCAACCCGTCATTGCCGCCCAGTTCGACAATCACCACATCCGGTTTATGCTCTGTAAGCAGTGCGGGCAACCGGGCCTGCCCGCCCGCACTGGTGTCACCACTGATCGACGCATTGATCACCCGGTCGTCATGACCTTCGCGTTCAAGTCGCTGCTCAAGCAAGGACACCCAGCCCAGCCGGGTATCCAGGCCGAAACCCGCGCTGATACTATCGCCGACGATCAAGATTGTTCCCGCCGCTGCGTTCTGCGCCATACACATCAGGGCCAGAGCAGCACTTACAAACCACACACGCATCGGATTCTCCATGGGCGAACGTATTCTCACCGCGCAGAACCTTAGCAAAGTGGTACCCAGCGCGGAAGGCGAGTTAACCATCCTTCACCCGCTGAGCCTTGAACTGCGTCAAGGCGACAGCCTGGCCATCGTCGGCGCATCCGGCTCGGGCAAGTCGACCCTGCTGGGATTACTGGCCGGGCTCGACCTGCCCAGCGCAGGCGAAGTCATCCTCGCCGGGCACGCCCTGAGCACGCTGGATGAAGACCAGCGCGCCAGGGTTCGTGCCGAACACGTCGGTTTTGTATTCCAGTCGTTTCAATTGCTCGACAGCCTCAATGCGCTGGAAAACGTCATGTTGCCGATGGAGCTGGAGGGCCGCACAGACGCGCGCGATCACGCGCGGCACCTGTTGGAGCGCGTCGGGTTGGGGCAGCGCCTGAGCCATTCCCCGCGTCAATTGTCCGGGGGTGAACAGCAACGCGTGGCCATCGCCCGGGCTTTCGCGGCCGAGCCCGACGTGTTGTTCGCCGATGAACCCACCGGCAACCTCGACAGTCACACGGGTGAGCGCATCACCGATTTACTCTTTGAGCTCAATCAAGAGCGCGGCACCACGCTGGTGCTGGTGACCCATGACGAACGCCTGGCACACCGCTGCCGGCGCCTGATCCGCCTTGAAGCTGGCCATCTGGTCGGCCCTCTGGAGCCTTGATGGCACGCATGCCACTGTTACGCCTGTTGAGCCTCGCCGTACGCCAATTGCTGAGCGATGCACGTGCCGGAGAATTACGCGTACTGTTCTTCGCCCTGCTGGTAGCGGTGGCGGCAAGTACCGCCATCGGTTATTTCGGCGCACGCCTGAACGGCGCCATGCTGCTGCGTGCCACTGAATTCCTGGGCGCCGACCTGGTCCTCGATGGCACCTCCCCGGCCCGGGACGAACAGGTTCGTTTCGGCAAGGAACTGGGCCTCAAGCATGCGCGGGTCGTGGAGTTCTCCAGCGTGATTGCCACCGACAACGGCATTCAACTGTCCAGCATCAAGGCCGCAGACAATGCCTATCCCCTGCGCGGCGAACTGAAAAGCGCTGCCCAACCTTACGCCCAAGAGCAGCCCGGCGGCGGCCCTGAACCGGGCGAGGCCTGGGCCGAATCACGCCTGCTGACAGCGCTGGACCTGAAGGTCGGTGACCCGATCGACGTGGGTTCAAAAACGGTGCGCATTACCCGTGTCCTGACGTACGAACCCGACCGGGCCGGCAATCTTTACAGCCTGACCCCACGGGTACTGATCAACCTGGATGACCTGGCTGCGACCGGCATCGTACAGCCCGGAAGCCGGGTCAATTTCCGTGAACTGTGGCGCGGCGAAGCGCCCGCGCTTGCCTCATACCGGCAAGTCATCCAGCCCGGCCTTGACGCCAATCAACGCCTGCTGGACGCCCGCGACGGCAACCAGCAAATAGGCGGCGCACTGGGCAAAGCCGAGCGCTACCTGAACATGGCCAGCCTGGTAGCGGTGTTACTGGCGGGCGTGGCCGTGGCACTGTCCGCCACGCGTTTTGCCAATCGCCGCTTCGATGCCAGCGCGCTGCTGCGCTGCCTGGGGTTGTCCCGTCGCGAAACCTTGCGGCTGTTTGCCCTGCAATTGACCGTACTGGGGCTGCTGGCCAGCCTGGTGGGCGCCTTGCTGGGCTGGCTCGCCCAGCTCGGCCTGTTCGCGCTGCTGCATGACCTGCTGCCCTCTGACGTCCCGCCGGGCGGTCTGATGCCTGCGTTCGCCGGCATGGGCACCGGGCTGGTGGCGCTGGCCGGTTTCGCCCTGCCGCCGCTGGCGGCGCTGGGCCGGGTGCCGCCGCTGCGGGTATTGCGGCGCGACCTGTTGCCGATACCCGCCAGTACCTGGAGCGTCTATGGCGCCGCCCTGCTCGCCCTGGGGTTAATCATGTGGCGCATGAGCCTTGATCTGGTGCTCACCTTCGCCCTACTGGGTGGCGGAGTGCTGGCTGCGCTGGGCTTGGGCGGCCTGTTGCTGTTGGGCCTGCAAAGCCTGCGTCGCCTGTTGGCTGGCGCCTCACTGCCGTGGCGTCTGGGGCTGGGGCAACTGCTGCGCCATCCCCTGGCCGCCGCCGGCCAAGCCCTGGCGTTCGGCTTGATCTTGCTGTCGATGGCGCTGGTTGCCCTGTTGCGCACAGAGCTGCTCGACACCTGGCAGAACCAACTGCCCAAAGATGCGCCCAATTACTTTGCCCTGAACATCCTGCCCGCTGACAAAGAGGCCTTTGGCACGCGGCTGATGCAATTGCAGGCCACGGCAGCGCCCCTGTATCCGGTGGTCCCGGGGCGCCTGATCAGCATCAACGGCCAAGCCGTGCAAGGGCTCGTCAGCAAGGACTCCAGCGGCGACAAAGCCATTCAGCGCGACTTGAGCCTGACCTGGGCCGCCAACCTGCCAGCGGGCAATGAGTTGACGGAGGGCCAATGGTGGACGCAAGACCCCGGCGACGGCATCCCCGGCGTTTCGGTCGAGGCCAAAGTGGCCCAAAGCCTGAAACTCAAACTGGGCGACCACCTGACCTTCAGCGTCGGCGGGGCGCGACGTGAAGCGCAAGTTACCAGCCTGCGCAGCATCAACTGGGACAATTTCCAACCCAACTTCTTCATGATCTTCCAGCCCGGCACCTTGCAGGACTTACCGGCCACCTACCTCACCAGCTTCTATCTGGCGCCGGGCCATGACCGGGAAATCATCGAGCTATCCCGCCGTTTTCCGGCCGTGACGATTTTGCCCATTGAAGCCTTGCTGGCCCAACTGCGCAGCATCCTGGCGCAGGTCACCATTGCCGTCGAATACGTGCTGCTGTTTGTTCTCGCGGCCGGTATGGCCGTGCTGTTTTCCGGCCTGCAATCCACCTTGGACGAACGCATCCGCCAAGGGGCCTTGCTCCGGGCACTGGGGGCACGGCGCGCACTGTTGATCAAGGCCCGACGGATCGAGTTCGGCCTGCTCGGTGCAACCAGCGGTCTGCTCGCTGCGATCGGCGCCGAACTGGTCAGCCTGGTGCTGTACCGCTTCGCGTTTGACCTGCCCTGGCATCCTCACCCGTGGCTGTTGCTGTTGCCGGTCGCGGGGGCATTGATGGTAGGGGCGGCCGGTGTCTTTGGCACACGCAAAGCGCTCAATACCAGCCCCCTGACAGTGCTGCGCGAGGGCTGATAGACTCGCCGCCTTCTCTGCCAATGGATTGCCCATGAGCCGCTACCGCCCCCCTCGCCCCGCCGGCACCGCGCTGATCACCCCCGAAGGTGAAGCGCGGATGCGGGCCGAACTGCACGAGTTGTGGCACGTGCGTCGCCCGCAAGTCACGCAGTCTGTCAGCGAGGCTGCGGCGCAGGGCGATCGCTCGGAAAACGCCGAATACACCTACGGCAAAAAAATGCTGCGTGAAATCGACAGCCGCGTGCGGTTTCTGACCAAGCGCCTCGAAAGCCTCAAAGTGGTCAGCGACAAGCCCAGCGACCCCAACAAAGTGTATTTCGGGGCGTGGGTCACCATTGAGGATGAAGACGGCAAGCAGGCGCGTTACCGCATCGTGGGCCCGGATGAGCTGGATTTGAAACAAGGCTTGATCAGCATTGACTCGCCTCTGGCGCGCGCGCTCATCGGCAAGGCGCTGGATGCTGAAGTGCAGGTCCAGACGCCGACCGGCGAACAGTGGGTGTATATCGTCGCCATCGATTACCCCTGACCGATACCCCCACAAAGATGTAGCGGCATATGTAGCAGCCGTTTAAAAGCTCAGTTCCCCTCCTATGCTCAGGTGTATCCACCAACGGTCATTCAAGGAGCGAAAGACCATGAGCACAACAACTAACCATTACTGGATGAGTGAAGTCCCTGACATCAACAGACTGCGCATCGGCGAACTTATCCTCCCCGGCAGTCATGATTCAGGCAGCGATAAACAAGCACCCGACTTCCAGTGGCCACAAGAAATCACCCAAGACTTCGCCCCCCTTCAGCAACTCAGGCACGGGATCAGGGCACTGGATTTAAGGGTCGCGTTTTACGGAAAGTATCCGCGCGGTGACGCGCGCCGCTTTCAACTGTTTCACAAAACATCATCCGGGCGCACGGTCGCTGGCGACATCCTGAACGCGCTCAAGACGTTTTACGCGGATAAACGGGCATCTAAAGAGATCGTCGTCCTGGACTTTCATGAGTTCAGGGACTTTACGGCAGAGGCACACAGCGAACTTCAGGCGCTGATCCTCTCCCTGCTGGGCGAACGCCTCGTGTCTGAAAAATGGGCCGGCTTAACGCTCGATGAACTCTACACCACCCATCCGGGGGCCAACGTGGTCGCGGCTTACAACCATTACACCGGTTCGACGCCGCTCTGGGAGGGCGTCAATCAACGCTGGAGCGGTAAAAACCTGATCTCGACGGCAGACCTCAAACACTTTATGGACAGCACCATTACCCGTTACAAAGGCCGAAACGCGTTGGTTGCCATCCAGTGCGCGAAATATGTCTTGCCGCTGCATGTGCCTGATGATTTCAAAGAGGAAATCAATCAGTGGTTCAAGTCGGAGCATGCAGAAAGTTACATTCAAAATTTCTTCATTATTAATACCGACTGGGCAACCCGCAGTGAACTGGTCAACAACTGCAAACACGCCAATCAAGTCAAAGCCCAACGTGTAACCTGACACGCTTGTAGAGGCGCCGGGCATAGTTCAGAACACTCGGCGCACGCGTGCCTCAACGCAAGGTAATCAGCCCTTGGCGGGATATACGTATCAAGTTGCCAATCACCGACTCGGCCTGTTGGGCAGTGGGCGACTGAATCACGGCCAGATCAAAACTGTCATTGGCAAACCGCGCCAGGCTGTCGTCGCCTTCTACAAACTGAATCAAGAACGCCGAAGCCCGTCCCTTTCGACGCGGCCAACCGTCCAGATAACGCAACAGCGTCGGCTGGTGTTTACCGCCCAACAGGATTTTTGGATTACGGAAGGTTTGATTCGCCGTGATCGGCGCAAGACGTACAAGGGGACGTGGCTGACTCATCTATCGGTTTCTCCGCCTCAGGATTCTGCGTGGCAGGTGAGAGGCAACACCGAACCAGCGCTTTAGCGGTATTTCAAGGCCTGTTACAAGCCTCTTGGGTGTTCAGTCGAACACCCGGCGCCCCGCAAGTAGCTGTTTAAATCGGCGCAAGAAAACATCCTAGATAAACCCGGTTACAACTGTCAAGAATCACGTTCTCAGGCAGTCCGCCAAGCAGTGAACCCCCGAGAGCAACCGCCTGCTCGTCTGTAGTCAGGTCAGACGAACAGGCCTTTGCGCTTACTTATGGGCAATCGCCTGATCCAGGGACAATTTGCCCGCGCCCTCGATCAATACCGCCAGGGTGCCGCCCAGCAGCGCCAGGGCGAATTCATAGCCGTTGTTGGCCATGAACAGACCGTTACTGATATGCACCGTGAAAATCGCCACCAGCAAGGTAAAGGTCAGCCCCAATGCGGCAGGCCGCGCCAGCAGCCCAATGATCAGCGCCAGCCCGCCAAAGAACTCCGTCCCGCCCGAGAGCAGCGCCATCAGGGTCCCGGGCGCCAGACCGATGCTTTCCATCCATTGCGCCGTACCCGCCAGACCGCCCCCGCCAAACCAGCCAAAGAGTTTTTGCGAACCGTGGGCGGCGAAGATAATGCCGACCAAAACCCGCAACACGGTCAAGCCGTAGCCCGCGTGAGTCCCCAAAACGGTGTGGGTGAATTTATTCATGGTGCAGTCCTTTTCGTCAGTCAGGTTGGGAGTGGCGCCATATTAATCAGTTTTTATCCGGTTAAAAGCCGAATAAATGCCCAATAACAATCGAATTTATCGATTATTTGCGGGAAGCCAACTTCGGCTCCGTGGGCTCCAGCGCGTCGCGTTCACGGTCGAAGGCCAAATAGTATTTATTCACACTATTAACATAGCTGACCGCCCCCATTCCCACCTGCTCCATGGCAATGCGCTCTACCTGAAAGAACCATTGATTGGGATTAAGCCCCCTGCGTCGGGCCTCTGCGCGCATGCCCTGCACGCGTTCGGGCCCCATGTTGTAAGCCGCCAGCACAAACGCCATGCGCTCGCGTTCATTTAATTTGGGGCTGGCAAAGAACTTGCGCCGGATCATCGCCAGGTACTTGGCACCGGCCTGCACATTGCTGTCGACGCTTTGAATATTGTTGACGCCCACCCGCTGCGCCGCCGAGGGCGTGATCTGCAACAGCCCCATGGCGCCGCCCGAGCCTTTGGCATTCGGGTTCAGCGTGGACTCCTTGAACGCCAGCGCCGCCAGATTGAGCCAGTCCATGCCTTGTTGCTGCGCATGCTTTTGCAGCACCGGACGCAGTTTTTCAAGCTTCTGCCGGTCTGCCCGCGCCAGCGGGTAGTGCACGCGATACAGGCGTCGATAGACGCGCTCGAACGCCACATTCTGATCGTCAGGCACGCGGTAGGTCGTCAGGAAGCGATCGATGCTGGCCCGCAACATCGACGCATCGCGACGCACGTACCAGCGTATGGCGCCTGGCTCGCTGACCAGCACTTTGCGATCAAAGCGCAGCTTGGGCATCAATGCAGCCCAACGCTCGGCAATCGGCTGTTCGACCAGGGTCAGGTGGTAGATTTTGGCTTGCACCATCTCCAACACATCTTCTACCGCCAGGGTCGGGTCCACCCATTCGATTTTCACCGGCGGCAGTTTGCGCAGTGTCAGTTTTTGATTGATCAGGTTCACCGCTTCGCCAGCCGCACTGCCCGTCGTCAGCGCCACCGTGCGGCCCGACAATTGCTCAAGCCGGGTGAAGCGTCGCTCCCCCTTGACCCCCACGAGAATCAGCGACACGCGATCAATGATCGGCTCGCTCGGGCTAATGGCATGGCTCGGCTTGACGTCCAGCAGCTCGCCGGGCGCCATTAAGTCGCCTTCGCCGCGCAACAGCGCACCCAGCAGTTGATCCTTGGCTTTAGGGATGATTTTGAGGGTGATCTGTTGACCCGTTCGCGCATGGCCGTTGAGGTAACGCTCGAAGGCCCGCAAGCGATGGTATTCGACACCAATCGACTGGCCCTGCACTTCACCGGAACTGTTGCGGCTTTGGTTGACCAGCACGCGCAGCACCTGGTTACTACGAATCTGGGCCAGATCGCGGACCTGATTCGGCTGCGCCGCCTGGAGCGGTCCGGGCAGGCGTGCCGTTGCCAGACCGGGCAACAGCATCAGGCACAGCGCAATCCACAGCGTCAGTCTTGTCATCCGTTCTCCGCAAAGAATACAGCCCGTCAGCGTGCCGGATTACCCGACAACCGGTCGCCCTTTTTGGGGCATAAGGTGCGCTGCGAGACGTGTGCAATTGCGCGGATACAGCGAATCCTGTACCGGGAATTGCGCAATTGCGGCATTCAAAGACAACCACAACTCTCTGTAGTTCTTGGTTTTTCTTATTAAATCGACAGCTCTGATATGCTTCGCGGCCTGTGGCCTGAGGTAGCACCATGCAACTCATCGATATCGGCGTCAACCTGACCAACCCCAGCTTCGACGGCAAACATGAGGCCGTGCTGGAGCGTGCCTACGCCGCTGGCGTGTGCCAATTGGTGCTCACCGGCACCAGCGTAGACGGCAGCGAGCACGCCTTGCAGTTGTGCCATGAGCAGGATGAAAGCGCCACGCGGCTGTTCTCGACAGCGGGCATCCATCCGCATTCGGCCAGCGACTGGAACACTGACAGCGCCCGGCGTTTACATGCCTTGCTCACAGAGCCACGGGTGCTTGCCGTGGGCGAATGCGGCCTGGACTTCAACCGTGATTTTTCGCCACGCCCGCAACAGGAAAAAGTGCTCGAAGAACACTTGGCGATGGCTGTGGATTTACAACTGCCCGTGTTCTTGCACGAGCGCGACGCCAATCAGCGCCTGCTGGAGATCCTGCGCGACTACCGCGACCGCCTGCCGGCTGCCGTGGTGCATTGCTTCACCGGCGAGCAGAAGGCGCTGTTCAGTTATCTGGACCTGGATCTGCACATCGGCATCACGGGCTGGATCTGCGACGAACGCCGCGGAACGCATTTGCACCCGCTGGTGCGCAACATTCCCCGCGGTCGATTGATGCTCGAGAGTGACGCGCCGTATTTGCTGCCCCGCACCCTGCGCCCAAAACCCAAAAACGGTCGCAACGAACCGGCCTACCTCCCCGAAGTCCTGCGTGAAGTGGCGCTGCACCGGGGTGAAAGCGAAGCCGATCTTGCCGAACACAGCACCGCCTGTGCCCGCGCCTTTTTTGGCTTGCCGCCCCTGCAACACGTTTGAGGCACCAGGGGTGAGCCGTCACAGGTTCACGCCCTTGACCCACATCAACAGGATCGTCATGGTTTGACGGCACAATGATGGCACCTTGCCAATATTGTTTCCGCCAAATCAGAGAAGACCTTCCATGGGTGCCTGGCTTAGCAACATCTCGCTCAAATACAAATTCTGGGCCGTCAACGCGGTGGCCTTCGTCACCACGCTGTTGCTGGTGCTCTACGCCGTGCAGCTCGAACAACAATCGCGCGCCGATGCCGCCCGCGCGAATGCCCATGCGCAGGCGCAATTGCTCAGTGCCTGGCCGGGCGGTCAGGCCTTGCCCGCCGTCGACTTCTTGCTGCCGATGAGTCCGGGCCAGGTTCCCACCGTGGACGAACACCCCCTGCCGCAACTCAGTGAGGGCAATGGGTGGGTCTCCCTCCACGCCATGCCGTTCTTCGGGCACAACCCGCTGCTGGGCGCCGAGGTCATCACCCGCCCTGACGGCCAACGGGTTGCGGTACTGGCCTACGCGCCAAGCCTGGCGCAAGTGTTTGTCGAACGTCTGGCGAACTACGCGGTAGCGGTGTTCGTGCTGATGCTGGCGATGCTCTGCGCTTCGCAACTGTTGATTCAGTTCTTGCTCAGCCAGCTCAACACGCTCAAAGACGTGATGCTGCACGTCGAAAAAACCGGCGACTTGTCCGCCCGCGTGCCTTTGGCCTGCACCGACGAGGTGGGGCAAATGGCGGGAGCCTTCAATGCCATGCAAGCCGGTTATCAACGTATCGTACAGACCGTCGCCGACACCGCCGCGCAATTGGATGCCGGTGCCGCGCGACTGGCCAGCAGCATGGACGAAGTGCGTCATGGCATGCTCGGTCAGCAAAGCGAAACCGATCAGGCCGCCACTGCCATCAATGAAATGTCTGCCACGGTCTATCACATTGCCCAGCACGCTGGCGCCACCCGCGACCTGTCGCAAACCGCCGATACCCTCGCCGGCAGTGGTCAGCAAGTGGTCAGCCGGGTTCAGGACTCCATCGCCAGCCTGTCCAACGGTGTGCAACAAACCGCCGAGATGATTCAGCAACTGGCCCAAGACAGTCAGAAGATCAACGGCGTCGTCAGTGTGATTCACAGCATTGCCGAGCAAACCAACCTGCTGGCGCTCAACGCGGCGATTGAGGCCGCCCGGGCTGGCGAGATGGGTCGCGGGTTTGCCGTGGTGGCCGATGAGGTGCGCAACCTGGCCAAGCGCGTGCAAGCCTCGACAGACGAAATCACCACCATGGTATCGGCCCTGCAAGCGGGCACCCGAGACGCGGTGGACTTCATGCAGGAAAGCTCGTTCAAGGCCGATGACTGCGTGCAGCAGGCCCAAGAGGCGGGCGAGGCGCTGGCGGAAATCACCGACGCGGTGGCCAAGATGCGCGAGAGCAACACGCAAATTGCGGTGGCCGCCCAGGAGCAGAGCCATGTTGCCGAAGAAATGAACCGCGCCGTGGTCAGCATCCGCGACGTCACTGAAAACACAGTGCAACAAACCGTCGACTCAGCCACGACCAGTAACCAGTTGGCGACGCTGGCCGGTGAACTGAACCGGGCCATCGGTCAGTTAAAGCTATAAGGCCAATAGCCATTGTCGATTCGCCGCGTGCTTTGCGCGGGCCTATCCTCTGTTCATCCGGTTCAGCCATCGCTGAACCCTCGAACAAGGAGTGCAATCATGGGCAAACGTCATCCCAACCTGCCTGCCTGGCAATGGCGCTCGAACCCACAGAGCCACGCGAGCGCCTCGCATCAGGCGATTGACCTGATGGCTGTCGCGTTGATGGTGGTGGCCTTTCTGCTACTGGCCTCGGGCATCTTCAGTGGCAACGCCACCAGCGCGCTGATCGGCCTGGTGACGCTGTTTGCGGCCACACGCCTGCAACACCAGCGTCACAAGGCGCATGAAGAACCACACAGTCAGGCGTTCTGACTGCGGCGGTTCCCGTTTAATAGCCGCCGCGACGAACACCCACGGGGGTGCAGGGCAAGGCGAGAGAAGCGGGGTTGAGTTGTAGCCAATAAGCATCGATCAACGCCGACCTGCGCCATGTGGTCTTTCATCCTCTAGCCAAACACCGTGACGGTCTGGCGACTGATCGCAATCAGCTCGCCCGCAGGCGACCACAGATTAGCCGCCACATGGCCATAGCCATCCTGCGCATGCTCGATCACGGCCAGGTATTTGCACCACTCAAGGGTGCTGATGTGAACCTGCGGCTGCACAAACTCAATGGTCCAGGTCAAAGTGTAGTGGTCAACTCATTCCGGACACGGTTTTGAGTTTTTCTTCAGCTTTGGCCGGAGCCAGTCCATTGTTGAATTGATGGGGCCGGAGCCAGTTGTAGTGGCCCATCAGGTACTGGCTAATATCTC
>NZ_JYKY01000030.1 GCF_001042985.1 Pseudomonas lundensis | reverse complement strand
TTCTTGACGACCATAGAGCATTGGAACCACCTGATCCCATCCCGAACTCAGCAGTGAAACGATGCATCGCCGATGGTAGTGTGGGGTTTCCCCATGTGAGAGTAGGTCATCGTCAAGATTAAATTCCGAAATCCCTGTCTGCTCACGCAGACAGGGATTTTGTTTTTGTGCCTGAAAAAGAGCTTTCAGGTATTTCTACGGGTAACCCCATCCCTCAAGAAAAGTTACACGCCTGCGACGGCCTCAATTGACGAAACTCTTTCCGGCCAACCTTGCTTGGCCTCAACGCTACCAGCGCAACAAAGCTCTTCCCTCCTACACGGTCGAAGGCCCGGTTGTTCAGACAAAAGCCGCAGTGCCCATGCGCCTACTTTGCAGCTCGCAACTTGCCTTCACGTGCCTGCGCAGTGGTAAGGTTCGCCTTTGATTTTCGCCTTCTCCTAAGGATGCTGTCATGACGGTTGCTACGTCCCTCAATGCGGGTTTTATGGTGGTTCACGGTAACCGTCTTGATGAACTGCGCAGCTTGGTCGTCAGTTGGATGCGCATGTATCCCTTGGCTCCCTTGGAGAACGAAATTGCTCTCGTCCAGAGCAATGGCATTGCTCAATGGCTGAAGCTGGCCTTAGCCGAAGATGCACAGGACGATGATACGGGTGGCTGCGGCATTGCGGCAGCGATAGATGTTCAGCTCCCTGGCACGTTTTTGTGGCAGCTGTATCGCCTTGTGCTTGGCAGCGAAGAGATCCCCGCCAAATCCTTGCTCGATAAAGCCCCCTTAACGTGGCGACTGATGCGCCTGTTACCCGCCCTGATCGATCAGCCCCATTTCGAGCCTCTGCAGCGTTTTTTGACGCATGACACTGATCTGCGCAAACGCTATCAATTGTCGGAACGCCTTGCAGACCTGTTTGACCAATACCAGGTGTATCGCGCGGACTGGCTCGAAGATTGGGCCGCCGGGCGCCATCAATTACGAAATGCGCGAGGCGAAACCCCGCCGTTGAGCCCTGCCAATTGCTGGCAAGCGGAACTGTGGCGCGCCTTGTTGCTGGATGTCGGTGAAGAAGGCATGGCTCAAAGCCGTGCCGGTGTTCATCAGCGTTTTATTGAAAAGATAAACAGTCTTGAACAAGCGCCGCCGGGCTTGCCTGCCAGGGTCATCGTATTTGGTATTTCGTCACTGCCAGCTCAGGCCCTCGAAGCGCTGGCGGGACTTGCACGCTTCAGCCAAGTGTTGCTGTGCGTGCACAACCCGTGTCGCCATCATTGGTCTGACATCGTTGCCGATAAAGATCTGCTACGGCATCAATACAAACGCCAAGCGCGTAAAGCCGGCATGCCTACAGCATTGGACGTAGACATCCTGCATCAACACGCCCACCCCTTATTGGCAGCGTGGGGCAAGCAGGGCCGCGATTACATTAACCTGCTCGACAGTTTTGATGACCCCAACAGCTATCGATCTGCGTTTCGTGATGGCCGCATCGATCTGTTCAGTGAAGTGGAACCCCTCAACCTGCTCAACCAATTGCAGGACGACATCCTTGAGCTGCGCCCGTTGAGCGAAACCCGCGAGTATTGGCCTGCAGTGGATTTGGAAAAAGACCAATCCATCCGTTTCCACATTGCGCACAGTGCTCAGCGAGAAGTTGAGATTCTTCACGATCAATTACTGGCGCGCTTTAGCGAAAATCCTGACCTTCATCCACGTGATGTGATCGTGATGGTGCCGGATGTCGACAGTTACGCCCCGCATATTCGCGCCGTGTTCGGGCAGATCGATCGCGATGATCGCCGTTTCATCCCGTTCACGCTGGCCGACCAGGGCCAGCGAGGGCGGGATCCACTTTTGATTGCGGTCGAGCACTTGCTGAAACTGCCAGACAGCCGATTTCCCGTCAGTGAAATTCTTGACCTGCTCGACGTACCGGCCTTGCGTGCCCGCTTTGGCGTTCAAGAGCGCGACCTGCCCACCTTGCACCGCTGGATTGAAGGTGCAGGTATACGCTGGGGATTAAATGCCGAGCAGCGTGCAGGCCTGGGGTTACCACCGCACCTTGAGCAAAACAGTTGGCGTTTTGGTCTGCGCCGCATGCTACTGGGATACGCGGTGGGCAGCGGTGAAGGGTGCGATGGCATTGAGCCTTACGACGAAATCGGCGGTCTGGACGCGGTCTTGATTGGCCCGCTGGTGGCCCTGTTGGATGCGCTCGAAATTGCGCACCAGGAGCTGTCGCAACCGGCTTTACCGCATCAATGGGGCGAACGGCTTCAAGCGTTGATGCAGCTGTTTTTCCAGGCTGAAACGGATCATGACGACTACCTGCTGGCCCAGCTTGAAGCGCTGCGCGAAAGCTGGCTGGAGACCTGTGAGCTGGTCGGTCTGCAAGATGCATTACCCCTGACAGTCGTGCGTGAAGCCTGGCTGACCGGGCTGGACCAAGGCAAACTCTCTCAGCGCTTTCTGGCCGGGGCAGTCAATTTCTGCACGTTGATGCCGATGCGGGCCATCCCCTTCAAACTCGTGTGCTTGTTGGGTATGAACGATGGCGACTACCCGCGCGCTCAACCTCCGCTGGATTTTGACTTGATGGGCAGCGACTACCGTCCGGGCGACCGTTCCCGCCGGGAAGATGACCGGTATCTGCTGCTGGAAGCGCTACTTTCGGCCCGCGATCAGCTCTATATCAGTTGGGTCGGACGAAGTATCCGGGATAACAGTGAGCGCCCCGCATGCGTATTAATTGGCCAGTTGCGTGATCACTTGGCCAGCGGCTGGAGGCTCCCGCAGGGTGAAGACTTGCTGGACGCTATGACACAGGAGCATCCGCTTCAGCCATTCAGCACTCGCTATTTTCATGAAGGCAATCCCAAGCTATTCAGTTATGCCCGTGAGTGGCAGCAACTCCATGAGCCGCAAAGCGAAGTGCCCGTGCCCATCCATTTGTCGGCTCACGTACAAGAAGAACCGATCAATCTCACCCAGCTTCAGGACTTTTTACGTAACCCCGTGCGTCACTTCTTCAGCCAGCGGCTAAAAGTGTTCTTTGAGGCCGCGCACGTGCCTTTGGCCGACGAAGAGCCCTTCGTGCTCAATGCCTTGGAGCGCTATACCCTTAGCGACAGCTTGCTTGAGGCCGCCCTGGCGCAACCTGACCAGCTCGAAAAAGCACTGCACACTCGCGCCACCCGGTTACAAGGCAGTGGCTTATTGCCCATGGCCGGATTTGGCGAATCATTGCAGCACGAGCTGATCGAACCGTTACCTGACGTATTGCAGCGTTATCAGCAGCTATTAAGTATGTGGCCAACCCCCCTCAACAGTGCCCTACCTGTCAGGTTTGAAGACCATGGCCTGGTCCTTGAAGGCTGGTTGGCCAATCTGCATCAGCGCAGCGACAACGGCCTACTCTCCGTTACGACAATTCCTAACAGCATTGGCGCAGTCAAAACCCGTAAATGGCATCGATTGACGCGCCCGTGGGTTAACCACTTGGTGGCCTGTGCCACTGGTTTAGAGATGTCCACCGCTTTGGTGGCGAGCGATGACACCTTGCTGCTTGCGCCCCTTGATGCGAGGCAGGCCGCCGAGATCCTTGGCAATTTGATGATGGCCTGGCAGGCAGGCATGAGCCGTCCGCTACCCATCGCGGTCAAAACAGCCTTTGCGTGGCTGGGCCAAAACGATCCTGCCAAAGCCGCTGCGGCCGCCCAGAAAACCTATGAAGGCGACGGTCAGACCAGCGAAGGTGAGCGGCGTGAAAGCGCTGCGCTGTCCCGGCAGTATCCCGACTACGCAGCGTTAATGGCGGCAGAAGAATTTGAAGCCTGGTGCGATGCGCTATACCGCCCGTTGTTCGACGCGCCGTGGCGCTCCTTGACCGGCGAGGAGAGCCGCTAATGAATCAACTCGACCGTCCTTTGGCACTGGCCTTCCCGTTACGCGGCAGTCAACTGATCGAAGCCAGCGCAGGCACAGGCAAAACGTTCACCATCTCTGCGCTGTACCTGCGTCTGATTCTTGGCCACGGTGCGCAGGAAACCGGCTTTGGCCGAGAACTGCTGCCACCGCAAATCCTGGTCGTGACCTTTACCGATGCCGCGACCAAAGAGTTGCGCGACCGGATTCGTACGCGTCTTGCTGAAGCTGCGCGCTTCTTTCGCGAAGAAACCGAAGCTCCCGATGCACTGGTCGCACAGTTGCGCGAAGAGTTCGAACCCGGGCAATGGGCAGGGTGCGCCGGGCGGTTGGACATTGCCGCACAGTGGATGGATGAAGCCGCGGTTTCAACCATCCACAGTTGGTGCCAGCGCATGTTGCGCGAGCACGCATTTGACAGCGGCAGCCTGTTCACCCAAACCCTTGAGACCGACCACAGCGATTTGCTGGGCGAAGTGCTGCGTGATTACTGGCGACTGTTTTGCTACCCGATGCATGGCGATGCGCTGAATTGGGTGCGCGCAAACTGGAGTGGCCCGGCTGCCCTGTTACCACGGGTTCGCGTCTTGTTTGGCACCTCGCGGCCCGCCGCAAACCCCGATCAAACGCCAGCAGAAATGATTGAAGCGAGCCTGCTCGAACGGCGCCAGGTGTTGACCGGGTTAAAAGCACCTTGGCTGCAATGGGCGCAAGAGTTGCGCGATATTTGCCTGCAAGGTGTGGCCGATAAAACCGTCGACGGTCGGAAAATGCAGGCGCGCTATTTCGAACCCTGGTTTGAAAAACTGTCTGCCTGGGCGTCAGACGCCTCATTGGAACAACTGGACCTGGGTACCGGGTTCACGCGGCTGACACCTGAAGGGATGGCGCAAGCCTGGAAAAAGGGTGAGCCGCCACGGCATCCGGCCCTTGACGCCATGCACGAGCTCAAGGCAGCCCTCGATGCGTTGCCAAGTCCGGATGCGGCAGTGCTGGAGCATGCGGCGCGCTGGGTGAGTGAGCGTTTCGAAGAGGAAAAGCGCCGACGCGCCGAGATGGGGTTTGATGACATGCTCGTTCGTCTCGACACAGCCTTGCAGGCTGAGGGCGGGGAGCGTCTGGGCATTCTGATTCGAGAGCAATTTCCGGTCGCGCTGATCGACGAATTTCAAGACACAGACCCCGTGCAGTACCGCATTTTTGAGACCATTTACCGCATTGAGGCCAACAGCCCGGAGACCGGCCTGTTCCTGATCGGTGACCCGAAACAAGCCATCTACGCGTTTCGCGGCGCGGACATTTACACCTACTTGCGGGCCCGGCATGCCACGCGTGGACGATTGCACACGTTAGACACGAACTTCCGCTCCAGCCATGCCATGGTCAATGCGGTCAACCATGTGTTTGAGCGTGCTGAACAACGGGACGCGGGTCGTGGGGCTTTTCTGTTTCGTGATGGGGACGAAAACCCTGTGCCTTTTGTCTCGGTCAAATCCCAGGGCCGAAAGGAAGTGTTGCTCCAGGATGGCCAACCCGTCACGGCGATGAACCTGTGGTTGCTGCCTTCTGAACAACCGATTTCAGGAGCGGTTTATCGACAGCAGATGGCTGCGGTATGCGCAGGTCAAATTGTCGAGTTACTCAATGGAGGGCAACAAGGCCGTTGCGGTTTTGCCAAGGGCGATGACGCCCTGCGCGGCGTACTGCCGGCCGACATTGCCATTTTGGTGCGCGACGGTAAGGAAGCTCAGGCGGTTCGGCGTGAATTGTCGGCGCGTGGTGTGCGAAGCGTTTACCTCTCAGACAAGGATTCGGTCTACGCGGCGCAAGAAGCGCATGACGTATTGGCGTGGCTCAACGCGTGTGCCGAACCTGACGTCGAACGTCCTCTGCGCGCAGCGCTTGCCTGCATAACGCTCGACTTGCCGCTGATTGAACTGGAGCGTCTGAATCAGGACGAACTGGCGTGGGAATCGCGCGTGATGCAATTCCGTGGCTACCGTGAAATCTGGCGCAAGCAAGGGGTGCTGGCCATGCTGCGCCGTCTGCTGCACGACTTCAAATTGCCCCAGGCGCTGATGGCGCGTACCGACGGTGAACGCGTGCTGACCAACGTGCTGCACTTGTCGGAACTGCTCCAGCAAGCATCCGCCGAACTGGATGGCGAGCAGGCGTTGATTCGGCACCTGAGTGAGCACCTGGCGTTATCCGGGCAGACCGGTGAAGAGCAAATTTTGCGCCTCGAGAGCGATGAGCAACTGGTCAAAGTGGTGACCATCCACAAATCCAAAGGCTTGGAATACCCGTTGGTGTTTTTGCCTTTTATTTGCTCAACCAAACCGGTGGATGGCAGCCGTTTGCCCTTGCATTTCCATGACGCTGACGGTCACGCGCACGTCAGCCTCAAGCCGACGCCCGAGCTGATTACCCAGGCTGACGATGAGCGCCTGGCCGAAGACCTGCGCTTGCTCTATGTCGCGTTGACGCGCGCCCGGCATGCCTGCTGGTTGGGCGTGGCCGACCTGAAACGCGGTAACAACAATCGCTCTGTCTTGCATGCTTCAGCTTTGGGGTATTTGCTCGGTGGCGGCGCGTTGCTGACCGAGTCGCCGGGCTTGGAACGGTGGCTGGCCGATCTGCAACAGGGCTGTGCGGCGATTGACTACGCCCCTGTACCGCCCGCCAGCGAAGCGCATTTTTACCCGCCGCTCAATCTGGCGACGCTGCTTAAACCTCGGGTCCCTGCGCGGCGGGCGTCTGAAAACTGGTGGATTGCGTCCTACAGTGCATTGCGCATTGGTGACAGCCTCAGCCCGTCCGAGGCGCCGGAAAGTGCTTTGGCACAAAAGCTCTCGGATGACGAGCGGCTTGATCCGGATGCTCCGCGCGACGTGTTGCTCAGTGGTGGGGATATTCACCGTTTTCCACGTGGGCCGAATCCGGGAACGTTCTTGCACGGCTTGCTCGAATGGGCGGGCAGGGAGGGTTTCAAGGCAACGCCTTCGGTGGTCGAGGACGCCGTTGCGCGCCGTTGCAACCGGCGGGGGTGGGAAGGCTGGATCGAAACCCTCGGCGAGTGGCTGGTGCACCTGCAAGATGAACCGTTGCGGCTGAATAATGGCCAGCCCGCCGTGGTCCTGAGCGAATTGACCCAGTATCAGATTGAAATGGAGTTCTGGTTCGCCAGTCATAAAGTCGACGTGCTGCAACTCGATCAAACCGTGCGCCAGCACACCCATGGCGGGGCCGCGCGGCCCGCCGCTGAACCGAGCGTGCTCAACGGGATGTTCAAGGGATTTATCGACCTGACATTCGAGCACGCCGGGCGCTATTACGTGGCCGACTACAAGTCCAACTGGCTTGGGCCAGACGACATGGCCTATACCGAAGAGGCCATGACCGCGTCTATCCTGGACAACCGTTACGACCTGCAATACGTGCTTTACCTGTTGGCCCTGCACCGCCAACTCAAGGCCCGCTTGGCGGACTACGACTACGACCGGCACATGGGCGGTGCGTTATACCTGTTTTTACGGGGTACACGTTCCCAAAGTCAGGGCGTTTTTTTCACTCGGCCGCCCAGAAATCTGATTGAAAGCCTGGACGTCATGTTTCAGGGTAAGGCACCGCCCATCGTGGCTGAACCCGCGTGTGAACAGGGAGTGTTGTTATGAGTCGTTCGTTTGCCGAACTGTTGCCCACCCCGTTGACGGCCGAGAGCCTTGCGCTGTTGCAACCACTGACCCGGGCCGAGGATTTATTGCTGCTGCTTGAGCGCTGGGTCGAACGGGGTTGGCTGCGTGCGCTGGACAAAGCCTTCGTCGCCTTTTTGCATGAGCGCGCACCGCATGGCGATCCGCTGGTCTTGTTGGCCGCGGCCTTGACCAGCCATCAACTGGGGCACGGGCACGTCTGTCTGGACCTGTTCGAAACCCTCAAAGAACCCGACTTTGCGCTGTCGCTGCCGCCCGAAGGGGATGTGCAGACCGGCGCCATGCTGCTGCCTTCGCAATTGCTGGAGGCGCTGGACGGTGAAGCGTGGTGTAAGGCGTTACAGGCCAGCCCGTTGGTTGAGCACGCAGGGCATGCCTCGGCAGAAGCCGCCAACCGACCGTTAGTGATCAGCGAACGGCGTGTGTACTTGCGGCGTTATTGGGCGTATGAGCGACGAATCGACAACGCGTTGCGTCAACGCCTGACCGTGTCCGAGGTGACGCCTGACGACTTGCCTGCGCGCTTGAATACCTTGTTCGGCTGTCCGCAGGCGAATGCGCCGATTGACTGGCAAAAATTGGCCTGTGCGCTGGCCACCCGTGGTGCCTTCAGCATCGTCACGGGCGGCCCCGGTACAGGCAAAACCACCACCGTCGTGCGTTTGTTGGCCCTGCTGCAAGCCCCCGCCGTGGAAGCCGGCACGCCTCTGCGGATTCGCCTGGCCGCGCCCACCGGGAAAGCCGCTGCACGTTTGACGGAATCCATCAGCCTTCAGGTCAAATCCCTTGAAGTGCACGACAACCTTCGGCAAAAAATCCCTAGTGATGTGACCACCGTTCACCGACTCCTCGGTAGCCGACCCGGTACGCGGCACTTCCGTCATCATGCGGGCAACCGGTTGCCGCTGGACGTGCTGGTGGTCGACGAAGCCTCCATGATTGATCTGGAAATGATGGCCAACGTGCTGGATGCGCTGCCGGACCATGCGCGGCTGGTACTGCTCGGTGACAAGGATCAATTGGCCTCGGTGGAGGCGGGCGCCGTGCTCGGCGATTTGTGTCGCGATGCCGAAGCTGGTTGGTACACCCCGGCGACCCGCGCCTGGCTGGAGCGCGTCAGCGGTGAGAACCTGGCGGACAGTGGTTTGCAGCAGGACCTGGATGGCACGCACCCATTGGCCCAACAAGTGGTGATGCTGCGTCATTCACGGCGGTTCGGAGAGGGCAGCGGAATCGGGCAGCTTTCGCGTCTGGTTAATCAGCAGCAGGCGCAGCAAGCCCGTGCGCTCTTGTCCTCTGGCGAGTACGCAGACCTGTCGGCGCTGGCGCTCAAGGGGGATCAGGACACGCCCTTCGAGCGCCTGGTGCTCGAAGGGCGAGGGGGCGAGGCAAAAGGCTATCGGCATTATCTGGAGGTCTTGCGCGATCAGCGTCCGGCCACCGGCGCGCCGCTCGAAGACCCTTGCTGGGCCGCATGGGCGGGCGAGGTGCTGGCTGCTTTTGAGACGTTTCAAGTGCTCTGCGCGGTACGGAAAGGCCCTTGGGGCGTCGAGGGTTTGAACGAGCGCATCACCCGCGCGCTCTTTGCCCGCAAACTGATTGAAAGCGACCAACACTGGTACGAAGGCCGACCGGTTCTCATGACCCGCAACGACTACGGCCTCGGGCTGATGAACGGGGACATCGGCATCGCCCTGAAACTCCCTGAACGCGACGGCCACACCGAACGGCACGTGCTGCGCGTGGCCTTTGCGCGTAACGACGGGCAGGGCGGCATCCGCTTTGTATTGCCCAGTCGTCTGAATGATGTCGAAACGGTGTATGCCATGACTGTGCATAAGTCCCAAGGCTCAGAGTTTTCCCACACGGCACTGGTGCTCCCGGAGGCGCTCAACCCGGTCTTGACCAAAGAGCTGATCTACACCGGCATCACGCGGGCCAAACACTGGTTCAGCTTGATCGAGCCGCGTGCGGGCGTTTTCGAGGGCGCGGTGTTGCGCAAAGTGAAGCGTCTCAGCGGATTGATGTTGGGGCTGGGATAAAGCCAACGCGTACCTTCGATAGGAAGACTAGGGCCGTATAGGGCACAGGTGGGGGCGATGGATGAAACGTGACGTGTATCACAGGCGGTACATCGCCTGTGCTATCGTTGCGGCATCATTCCTACAAAGTTCACAGAGTATTCCTGCATGGACGTGGCTGCCTCATCTTCAGAGCAGCGTTGCAGAGGGTGGCATTTCTGGCTCCCACTTTGCCTGTTTCTGATGAGCACTCCCTGCTTTGCCCAACCTGAAACGCCGATCAGTCTGGCTGATCAGCGTGCCAAAGCCGTGACACAAGTCGTCCTCGGCATCCTCAGCTATGCGCGCTGGCCCGTCGAACCGGCCGAGCTGCACCTGTGTGTGGTCGGCCCGACCGAATACACCGATGACTTGCTCAAGGGCGCGACCCAATCCACAGGCCGGCCGGTGCAGGTCCGACGTTTGCTGGCAAATAACCCCGCCATCGTCAGCGACTGCAACGCACTGTACTTGGGAAAACTCACGGAAGAGGAGCGCAGCACGCTGTTCCAACGGCTCAATGGCCAGCCGGTGTTGAGCATCAGTGAGCGCGATGACCGTTGCACCGTCGGCACATTGTTTTGTTTGCGCGTGGGCGATGAACAAGTGTCTTTTGAGGTCAACCTCGATTCCGTGGCCCGAAGCGGCGTGCGCATTCACCCCAGTGTGTTGCAACTGTCGCGTCGGCGGGCCGCCCAGCCATGAGTGCGTCGAAAAAGCCCCAACAACGGCGCAGCCTGCGTTCGGTGCTAAGCCGTGGGCATTTAGGGCTGGCGCTGGTGGCGGTGACGATGGCCAGCGTATCGCTGACCATTTTGGGAGTGGTCGCGTTGAAGGTGTACGCCGACCACAACCTGCACCTCATCGGCCGCTCCATCAATTACACCGTCGAGGCAGCTGTGGTATTCGAAGACCGCGCAGCAGCCACCGAAGCGTTGGCGTTGATCGCTTCGACCGAAGCCGTGGCCGATGCCAAGGTGTTCACCGCTGACGGCGAATTACTGGCGCAGTGGAAACGCCCCGAAACCGACCTGTTGTCCAAAGTCGAAATGCTGCTGGCCAACAGCTTGCTGGCGCAACCCATCACCTTGCCCATCCTGCACCAGGGGCGCGAAGTCGGCACCGTCACCCTCAGCGGCCACGGCGCCAACATGCTGCGCTTCTTGCTCAGTGGCCTGCTCGGCATTCTGGTGTGCACCATCCTCAGCGCCTAGAGTGCGTTGTTTCTGTCACGACGCTTGCTCAATGGCATCACCGGGCCGCTTCGTCAGTTAGCCCGTGTTGCCCACGCGGCGCGTCAGGAGCGGGCCTTTGATCAGCGGGTGCCTGAAGCCCGGATTCAGGAGCTGAATAACCTGGGCAACGACTTCAACGCCCTGCTCGACGAGCTGGAGTCATGGCAAACCCATCTGAAAAACGAGAATGAAACCCTCGCCCATCAGGCCAGCCACGATTCCTTGACCGACCTGCCCAACCGCGCCTACTTCGAAGCATGCTTGGCGCGGACCTTGCGCAAACTGAAAAAAGCCGACGAAAAAGCGGCCGTGTTGTTCCTCGACAGCGATCGTTTCAAAGGCATTAACGACACCTATGGCCATGCGGCAGGCGATGCCGTGCTGGTCGCCGTCGCGTCGCGCATACGCGCCCAACTGCGCGAAGAGGACCTGGTGGCGCGCCTGGGAGGCGATGAATTTGCGATTCTGCTGACCCCGCTGCACAAACCCGAAGATGCGCAACGTATTGCCGACAAGATCATTGCCAGCATGCTGGCGCCCATCGACTTGCCCCATCAGGTGCAGGTCGTGACCTCGCTCAGTATTGGCATTGCGGTTTACCCCGAACATGGCGCCACCCCGGACTCACTGCTCAGTGCCGCCGATACCGCGATGTACCAGGCCAAGCGCCAGGACCGGGGCGGCCAACACCTGGCGCAAGACCAGTCTCTTGCGCCCCCCGTCACCCTCAGGAGCTAACCCATGCGCGCGATGACTCAGCGTTATTTTCAGTTTTTCGGCCTCGGCGTCTTGTTCGTCATGCTGACGCTGAGCGGTTGCCAGACGGCGCCGCAAAAAGGCCTGACTCCGGCGCAAATCGCCGTACTCAAACAACAAGGCTTTGAACTGACCGAAGAAGGCTGGGCGTTTGGTTTGTCGGGCAAAGTCCTGTTTGGCAGCGACCTCGAAGTGCTCAACGCGCAAAGCCGGGAAATCGTCGAACGTATCGGCAAAGCGTTGCTGGCTGTGGATATCCAACGCGTGCGCGTCGACGGCCACACGGACGCCTCGGGTCAAGAAGCCTACAACGAGCAACTCTCAGTGCGCCGCGCCAACAGCGTGGTCAACGTACTGACCCAAGTGGGCATGCGCCCGGAAAACATCCAGGTGCGAGGCCTCGGCAGCCGTGAACCCGTAGCGTCCAACAAAACCCGCGCCGGACGTACCGAAAACCGCCGTGTCTCGATTGTGGTCATCGCGGACTGATCCGGTATCAAAGCGGATGATCGGCAAACTTCAACGCCCGCTTTTCCCCGAGCAGCAACGGCGTATTCAGTGGGCGTCTGAATGTCATTTCACCGTTGACGGTTGGCGCCATGCCATTGTCATCCCTTCTCCCTGGCAGTGGAAGTCAATTGTCTTTGAATCCCGGCAAGCCCTTGGACGCACGCCATTCTTTTACAATCTGCGTCACACCTTCAGGGGGGTTATCTGCTCCTGGCTCTGGATAGTAGATCAAGTCTGATCCTGCTGGGTGCTCGCTTACGTTCTCGAAGTGCAACAGGAGCAAGTTGGTGTGGGCGGGTCTTGATTACAGCTCTATATCTCGATCACCCAACGCAATTTCTACTACCTGCTCTGGCGATAGTCTCTGCGAGTAGTTCACATCGCCAAAGTACTCATCCGGCCAGAAAATCAGATCGGATATACGTTCATTGGGTATGTTGATTGCCAACATGCTCAACCAGAACTCGACTTCATGGTCAGCGCCAACATCCTCCATGACCCTTCGAGCCAACTCAACCAACTCTTGCTTGGTTACATCCGTCAGGCGCCGCTCATACGGTGTTGCTAAGACTTTGCGAACCCATGTGTCGTGAGATTGCCCACCATAGATTCCCTGAAAGTCGATGAACTCAAGTGCGGTCATTGCTTCCCGGTTGAACGCTGCCACTTGACTCCGAGTTTGTTCGTGATGTCCGCAATCAATTTCTTCAGCGTATTTCGTCAGCCGAGAAACCAAGGATTCATCCAGCACCGGTGGCATTAAGTCAGGGCGAAGCTCCATATTTTCTTTTACGCTCCCTTGATTACTCTTTAAATCCCGGCAGTCCTTGAGCAGCGCGCCATTCCTTCACGACGCGTGTTACATCCTCTGCTGATCCGCTGGAGTCAGCTTCAGGATAGTAGATAAGGTCGGTGCCATCTGGATGACCAGTGATCTCGCAGAACTCCTCTAGGAGCACGTCTAATACATCATCCGTTGGCCCTACGTTTTCAGCCAGAATCTTGTGCATGAATGCGATGAATTCGTCTTCGGTAAAGTCGGTGATATCTTTCTTCATTGTCGTGTTATCCGTTCCTGTGGATGTCGATGTGGTGCTTCGGCGTGACGACCTTCAGGTTATCGACATCGTAAGCTTTACCGCCCTTGGCTACTTCGTCTGTGTGGTGGAGTTCGAAGGAACTACGTTTTCCTGCACGGTCTCTTTAACGTGCCTTTGGTGCCTTGCCTTCTCGCATTCGGTCAACGCTATTGTCTGTGAATTGCTCCACTAATCCAGTACCTGCGACAGCCTTCCAGAGCGCCCGCCTGAAGCTGTCAAAGCTAGCGAAGCTTTTGCCCCGTAGTTGATCGGCAATCTCTGTTGGTATCGGGGCGCCAAGTCCAGAGGTAGCCCCGGCGAGCCAGATACCCGTCACATCTTTCCCCTGTCCTGTAACGGTACCGGGGGCAAGCCGGACATTCATCACGATGTACAGCGGCTGAATGCCAGAGTCAGCCGGGAACACAAGGATGAAATCTTTGTAAGCGTCCGGGTAGAGCGGACTGACGATAATGTTATCCGCCTGTTCAGTGGGCGGATAAATCCAAATCTGTGGCGCCTGTGGTGCGCCTTCTAACGCTGGAATACCTAAGGTGTCGGATGGGGCAGGCGGCACCCTCGCGGCTTGGATCGTCATGAAAATCTTCGACAGCTACTACGATGTTTCACTTTTCATTCGATAGGCTCAGAACCTAGAGTTTGTAGCTCGCGATTGAGCGGGCTTTTCTTTTTTCTGTCAGTTCTTGAAGCCCGGTAGACTATTCGCACGGCAATAGTTGCCTACGGTGCGTGTTACACCTTCTGCTGAATCATCCTCGCCATCCTCTGGATAGTACAGTAGGTCGCTTCCTGCCGGATGGGGAACAATCTTGTTGAAGTGATCGACAAGCTCGCCCCTTTCGTCCTCGGTGGTTGCGTCTTCAATCGCCTGAATCAGCGACTTGAATTCCTGTTCGGTGTAGTCAGCCAGTTGGCTCTTCAATTCCATTACTCAACTCCCCTGTGAATGTCGATATGGCGTCTAGGGGTGACGACATTGATGTTGTCGGTATCGTATACCGCACCACCATCCTTGATTAGTTCGATGTGGTGCAGCTCGAATGCGATTCGTTTTCCTGCATGTCCAGCCCTCGGGCTGACAGGTGCCAGACCATTTAACATGCCTTTAAGGTTGCGTTCGTTGAATTGCTGACTTAGCTCTGGGTCTTTGGCTACAAGCTCCCAGAAGGTTTTTCGGAAAGTGTCGAAGTCCTTGAATTCCCGTCCCCGCAGTTGGTCTGCGATTTGTGAGGGAACCGGTACACCAAGTCCTACACCAGCACCTGCAAGCCATATTCCTACTACGTCCTGCCCTTGGCCTGTAACAATGCCAGGCTTTCGACGAACGTTCATCACGATGTAAAGCGGCTGAATGCCAGAGTCAGCCGGGAACACAAGGATGAAGTCTTTGTACTCGGGCGGGTAGATCGGGTTGACGATGATGCTATCCGCTTTCTCAGATGGCGGATAAATCCAGATTTGTGGGGCTTGAGGTGCACCCTCTAACGCTGGAATACCTAAGGTGTTGGACGGGTCAGCGGCGGGTGTCCATATCAGGGTTACGCCATCGCCCAAGTCAGCCACTTGCCGGGAGCCTTGGGCAACGAACTGCACCACGGGAATCATTTCCCAGTCGCGGCGCTTCTGGGTGTTGTACCCGTACCCCTTCAAGGTGCCGTCGGCCTGCTGCTCAACGTGCAGGCGAACACGTATACGTCCCTCTTTAAGCGTCTGGAGCTGTTCTTCGGTATATAGGCTGCTGTCGCCCAAGCTGGATGGCCACAGCAATGCAACCACTCCCACCAAAAGACCCGCAGCAACACCCGTGGTGGGCCCGGACGCCACAGCACCAGCCGTACACAAACCACCACAAGACACACCGCCTGCGGTGGCAGTAGCAGCGCCGCCCAATAGAAGTGTTCCCAGTGACGAGGGTACGGAGCCGCTGATTTTCTTAAGGGGAATGTTTCCTTGTGCATCCGTTTCACGGCCGCCCAGCAAGGCAAACTCGCCATATTGGCTAACCGGATCGGTAGGGATGGCTCCGCCGGGACTGATGTAGTTGATGGTTCCGTATGGCAGCGTGCAACTCTTGGCAAAGACGCATCCGCGTGAGGCCACCACATCCGGCTTCTTGATCGAACGCCTGCGTGCGTCAGCTTCCCGCTCGTTCCGTGCATTCGCCGCCAGTGTTCTGTCCCAAGCGGCCTGTGCTTGCTCTGTGGCCTCGGCATGTCGCCGGTTGCCATCGATCCCATTACATCCCAGGGTATTCGGGAAGATATGCTTAACCGCCATAACACCGCCTCTGCAATTTGACGATCCGTATTCACCGCCTAAGTGCAACAGGACGCTACTTCACAGATGTTTGGCTTGTCGGTAGGAAGATTCTCAAAAGTTATAAAAAGTCGTCACTGGATGCTTGAATGGGGAGGCACCCTTGAGTGGGGCGGAATGCACACGTCGGCGTATGACGAGTTACCTCCAAGTCTTGTTACAAGGCGTTGGAAATGGCTTGCTAACCCCCGTTAAATGCTCAATCGGCAAACTTCAACGCCCGCGTTTCCCCGAGCAGCAACGGCGCATTCAGCTCAGTCACCTCACGGATGTAATCCCACAGCAGGGTGATCCGCTTCAGCTTGCGCAGGTCCTCGCGGCAGTACATCCAGAACTGCCGCGTGAGATTGATCTCTTGCGGCAATACCGGCAGCAGGCGCGGGTCTTGAGCCGCCAAAAAGCACGGCAGAATCGCCATTGATCGACCTTGCTGCGCGGCGACGTATTGGGCGATCACGCTGGTGCTGCGCAGGGTGGCGCTGGCGCCCGGCAGGACGTTCGCCAGGTACAGCAGCTCGGAACTGAAGGCCAGGTCGTCGACATAACTGATAAACGGATGCTCTGCCAGATCTGACGGGCGACGAATCGGCGGGTGAGCGTCGAGGTAGTCCTGGGTCGCATAGAGTTGCAGCCGGTAGTCGCACAATTTGCAACACACATACGGCCCATGCTCGGGGCGCTCCAGCGCGATCACGATGTCAGCTTCGCGCTTGGACAGGCTGATGAAGTGCGGCAGCGGCAGGATGTCCACCGAAATGGCCGGGTAGGTGTCCACAAAATGGCTGAGCTGCGGGGTGATGAAAAAGCTGCCGAAGCCTTCTGTGCAGCCCATGCGCACATGCCCCGACAACGCCACGCCCGACCCCGACACTTGCTCGCAGGCCATGTGCAGCATGCTTTCGATTGACTCCGCATAGCCCAGCAAACGCTGGCCTTCATTGGTCAGGGTGAAGCCATTGGTGCGCGACTTTTCAAACAGCAACGTGCCGAGTGCCGTCTCCAGCGAACTGATGCGTCGCGATACCGTGGTGTAGTCCACCGCCAGCCGTTTGGCCGCGCTGCTGGCTTTGCGGGTACGGGCCACCTCAAGAAAATACTTCAGGTCGTCCCAGTTCAGTGCGCTCAACGAAGTGATGTTTTTTTGCATGTTAGACCGGCTTTTATGTGCGTTCTTATTAGAAGAACGCACACCTATACTCCAAAAACAGTCCCGCGACCAACCCGTCGCCCCTCCCATAAGAATAATTCCGGAGACTTCCATGACGGCTTCTACCCCGTATCAAAACGCCCGCTTGCTGATTGACGGTGAGTGGATCGAGTCGCAAACCACGCAGTGGCAAGACATCGTCAACCCGGCCACTCAGCAAGTGCTGGCCAAAGTCCCGTTCGCCACTGCAGCTGAAGTCAACGCGGCCATCGAGGCCGCTCAGCGTGCCTTCCAGACCTGGAAGCTGACGCCGATCGGTGCGCGCATGCGCATCATGCTCAAGCTGCAAGCACTGATCCGTGAACACTCCAAACGCATCGCCACCGTGCTCAGTGCCGAGCAGGGCAAAACCATTGCAGACGCCGAGGGCGATATTTTTCGTGGCCTGGAAGTGGTTGAGCACGCGTGCTCCATCGGCACGCTGCAAATGGGCGAATTCGCTGAAAACGTCGCGGGCGGGGTCGATACCTACACCCTGCGTCAACCCATTGGTGTGTGCGCAGGGATCACGCCTTTCAACTTCCCGGCAATGATTCCGCTGTGGATGTTCCCCATGGCCATCGCCTGCGGTAACACATTCGTTCTCAAGCCTTCGGAGCAAGACCCGTTGTCGACCCTGATGCTGGTCGAGCTGGCGCTTGAAGCCGGTGTGCCGCCGGGTGTGCTCAACGTGGTCCACGGTGGCAAGGAAGTGGTGGATGCGCTGTGTACCCACGCCGATATCAAAGCTGTTTCGTTTGTCGGCTCAACCGCGGTCGGCACTCATGTCTATGACCTGGCCGGCCGCCATGGCAAGCGCGTGCAATCGATGATGGGCGCCAAGAACCACGCCGTGGTGCTACCGGACGCCAACCGTCAACAGACCCTGAATGCGCTGGTCGGTGCCAGTTTCGGCGCGGCGGGTCAGCGTTGCATGGCCACCTCCGTGGTGGTGCTGGTGGGCGCGGCCAAACAGTGGCTGCCAGACCTCAAGGCGCTGGCGCAACAACTCAAAGTGAACGCAGGCAGTGAGCCGGGCACTGACGTCGGCCCGGTGATTTCCAAGCGGGCGAAAGAGCGGGTGCTCAGCTTGATTGAAAGCGGGATCAAGGAAGGGGCGAAGCTGGAACTCGATGGTCGCACGGTGAGCGTGCCGGGTTTCGAGCAGGGCAACTTTGTCGGGCCGACCCTGTTTTCGGGCGTGACCACCGACATGCAGATCTATACCCAGGAAATCTTTGGCCCTGTGTTGGTGGTACTGGAGGTCGATACGCTGGACCAGGCCATCGCGCTGGTCAACGCCAACCCCTTCGGCAACGGCACCGGTCTGTTTACCCAAAGTGGTGCGGCCGCCCGCAAGTTCCAGAGTGAAATCGACGTGGGTCAGGTTGGCATCAACATTCCGATCCCGGTCCCGGTCCCGTTCTTCAGCTTCACCGGCTCGCGGGGCTCCAAACTGGGTGATTTGGGCCCGTACGGCAAACAGGTCGTGCAGTTTTATACCCAGACCAAGACCGTCACCAGTCGTTGGTTCGACGATGACAGCGTGAATGATGGCGTCAACACCACCATCAATCTTCGTTGAGGACAGCGTCATGAACATCGCATTTATCGGATTGGGCAACATGGGCGCGCCAATGGCGCGCAACCTGATCAAGGCCGGGCACTCGCTGAACCTGTTCGACCTGAACCAGGACATTCTCTCGGAACTCGCCGCCCAGGGCGGGCACATCAGCGCGTCGCCCAAGACGGCCGCGCAGGGGGCGCAGCTGGTGATAACCATGCTGCCCGCTGCCGCTCACGTGCGCAGCGTGTGGTTGGGTGAAGAGGGGGTGTTGGCGGGGATTGGCGAAGGCATTCCTGCCGTGGATTGCAGCACCATCGACCCGCAAACGGCCCGTGACGTGGCGGCTGCGGCGGCCAAACAGGGCGTGCAGATGGCCGATGCGCCCGTGTCCGGCGGTACGGGTGGCGCGCAGGCCGGCACCCTGACCTTTATGGTCGGTGCGCAAAAAGCGCTGTTCGATACCTTGCACCCGGTACTCGCGCAGATGGGGCGCAACATCGTCCATTGCGGGGAGGTGGGCACCGGTCAAGTGGCTAAAATCTGCAACAACCTGCTGCTGGGGATTTCCATGGTCGGTGTCAGCGAAGCCATGGCGCTGGGCGCGGCATTGGGCATCGATACCGAAGTGCTGGCCGGTGTTATCAACAGCTCGACCGGGCGCTGCTGGAGTTCCGAAACCTACAATCCGTGGCCGGGCATCGTGGAAACGGCCCCGGCGTCACGGGGGTACACCGGCGGTTTTGGGGCCGAGCTGATGCTCAAGGACTTGGGTCTGGCCACCGAAGCCGCGCGTCAGGCGCATCAGCCGGTGGTACTGGGCGCAGTGGCTCAGCAGCTGTACCAGGCGATGAGTTTGCGCGGCGAGGGCGGCAAGGACTTTTCCGCCATCATCAACAGTTATCGCAAGCCCGAATAGGGTCTTTTCCGGGAGTCCGCGTCGGGCGGGCATCCCGGTTTTTTGCGGCCATTAAAAACCCCCGGTCCTCTGCGAGTGCCGGGGGTTTTCGTTGCAGCGGCGATGAAACGGGCACTGACCCTAGCGTTGCGTGGCCAACGGTTGGCCAGTGCGCAGGCGAATACGGTAGAAACCGTAGATGATCAGCAGCCACACGGGGATGGCATACACCGAGGCGCGCACGTCGGGAATCATCCAGATCACTGACACAATCATCACCATGAAGGCCAGGCACACGATGTTGCTCAACGGCGACCAGAACGCCTTGAACGAGGGCACCACCCCTTGGACCGCCATGGCCTTGCGGAACTTGAGGTGCGTGAGGCTGATCAGCGCCCAGTTGATCATCAGCGAGGCAACCACCAGCGCAAACAGCAGTTCCAGCGCCTTGTGCGGCGCCACGTAGTTCACCACCACGCACAGCATTGTCACCAGCGCCGACACACCCAGAGCCCGCAGCGGCACGCCGTTTTTGGTCAGTTTCATCAAGGCTTTGGGCGCGTCGCCCTGTTCGGCCAGGCCGAAGAGCATGCGGCTGTTGCAGTAAACGCCGCTGTTATAGACCGACAGCGCGGCCGTCAGCACCACGAAGTTAAGAATCTGCGCCGCTGTGTTGCTGCCGATCAGGGCGAAAATCTGCACAAACGGGCTGCCGCTGTAGGCATCGCCCGAAGCGCCCAGGGTGACCAGCAACTGATCCCACGGGTACAGCGCCAGCAACACGGTCAAGGCGCCGACGTAAAAAATCAGCACGCGATACACCACCTGGTTGATCGCCTTGGGGATGACTTTTTTCGGCTCGCTGGCTTCGGCAGCGGTAATGCCCACCAGCTCCAGCCCGCCGAACGAGAACATGATGAACGCCATTGCCATCAACAGCCCGGTGCCACCGTTGGGGAAGAACCCGCCGTGGCTCCACAGGTTACTGATCGACGCCTGCGGCCCGCCGGTGCCACTGATCAGCAGGTAACAGCCGAGCGCGATCATGCCGATAATCGCCACCACTTTGATGATGGCAAACCAGAACTCCATCTCCCCGAACACTTTCACATTCAAGGTGTTGATCAGGTTGACCAGCACAAAGAACACCACGGCGCTGACCCACGTCGGCACCTCGGGCCACCAGAACTGTATGTATTTGCCGACCGCCGTGAGCTCGGCCATGCCCACCAGTACGTACAGCACCCAGTAGTTCCAGCCCGAGAGAAACCCCGCATAGCCGCCCCAGTACTTGTGGGCGAAGTGGCTGAACGACCCGGCCACTGGCTCTTCGACGATCATTTCGCCGAGCTGGCGCATGATCAGGAACGCGATAAAACCGGCAATGGCATAGCCCAGGATCATCGATGGCCCGGCGGACTTGAGGACGCCCGCCGAGCCGAGGAACAGCCCCGTCCCAATGGCGCCGCCCAGGGCAATCAGCTGGATGTGGCGGTTTTTCAGGCCGCGCTTGAGTGTGATGGGGGGAGCGTTATGGTCAGCCATCAGGTGCCCTGTTCGTTGTTGTTTTCAGTGTTGGAGTCCACGTCAGGCATGGCAGGTGCCAGCCCCTCGCGCAGTAAAGTCCGCGATAGTACTCCCGGTAAAAATTCCGGCATACAGTCATGCGTGCTTCTAGGCCAATTCCTACAAGGCTATGGCGCGCACAACGCGTCCGCCAACGCCTGTGCGTACGCCGGAAGTTGCTCGAACGAACGCGCACATAACAGCAGCCTGCGATCTGCCCACGGCTCATTGAGCGTGACCACGCGGAAGGTGCGGGGGGCTTGCCATCGCTCAATGGTGGCGCGCGGCACAATCCCCAACCCGGCGCCACGGGCGACCATGCGCAACACACCGTCAAAGCCCTCTGCGCGCAATCGCGTGGTCAGGCGAAAGCCGCTGTGCAGCGCTTGTTCCTCCAGGTACACCGCCAGCGCGCTATGGACGGAAAGGCCGACAAAATCATGGCGCAAAGCGTCGTTAAAGCACGGGGCCGCGTGCTCAGCCAGCGGATGATCAAGCGGGATCACCAGCACCAGCGGGTCATTGCGAAAGGGGCGGGTCTGTAGGTCGTGTGTGTCTACGGCATCGGAAATGATCCCGATATCGGCCGCATCCTGACGCAGGGCGTGGGTAATGCGCAGGCTGGTCAGTTCTTGCTGATCGACGCTGATCGCGGGGTGTTGGCGCACAAAGTCTGCCAGCAACTCCGGCAGGTATTCAGTGAGTGCGGAGGTGTTGCACAGCAGCCGCACACGGCCTTTGAAGCCTTGTGCGTACTCCGCCAGATCGTGCCGCATGCGCTCGGCCTGTTTCAGCAGCACCCGGGCATGCTGGGCCAGCGCCTGACCTGCTGGCGTCGGGCTGATGCCGCGTCGGCTGCGTTGCAAACATTCGACCCCTAGCGAGGCTTCCATGGCCCTGATCCGGGCGCTGGCAGCGGGCAGCGATAAATGACTGAGGCGGGCCCCCGCCGTGATATTGCCTGCCTGCACGATGTTCAAATACAGGCGCAAATCGATCAGGTCGACAGGCATCGTGGGGTTTCCTTCTGTTGCACCCGCAGCGTCGGGCGACGAGATTCGGACGGTGTGAGGTGATACAGCCTCTTGCCAAACAATAGGCTGGCTCTGGCAATGGCGCATTTTCTGCTTGTCGGCCGTGCGCCAGCATACGCGCATGAAGACATTAATCGAGTTTTACCAAACCCTGGGTTGGGCAGTGTCGCTGCTGGTCATGCTCACGTTTCTGATGGCAGGCACGGTCAAAGGGATGATCGGCCTGGGCTTGCCTACGGTGGCGATGGGCATGCTGGGGCTGGCTATTGCTCCGGCGCAGGCAGCCGCGTTGTTGATTATTCCGTCGATCGTCACCAATGCCTGGCAATTGGCAGCCGGTGGTCAATTGCGCGCTTTGATCCGGCGTTTATGGCCCATGCAGTTGGGGATTGTTTGCGGCACGGGATTCGGCATGTTGTGGCTCGGCATCGACGGCGGCAGCGGGGTGGTGCGCGCCTTAGGGGCCGCGTTATTGCTGTACGCCTTGAGCGGACTGTTTTTGCCCACCTGGCGGGTGGCGCCGGCCCGTGAGCCTTGGCTCGGGTCGCTGTGTGGCGTGGTCACGGGTGTCATTACCTCAGCGACGGGCGTGTTCGTGATCCCTGCCGTGCCGTACCTGCAAGCCTTGAGGCTGGGCAAAAATCAGTTGGTTCAAGCCTTGGGATTGTCCTTCAGTGTCTCCACCTTGGCTCTGGCTGCCGGGCTGTATGGGCGCGGCAGTTTGGGGGGCGGCGAATTGAGCGCGTCCCTGCTGGCGCTGTTACCCGCCATGCTCGGCATGTGGATCGGGCAACTCCTGCGTCAACGCGTCAGCGCGACGTTGTTCAAACGCGTCTTTTTCGTCGGCATGGCCCTGCTGGGCGCGCACTTGTTAATCAGCGGCTAGCCGAAGACGGGCTGAGCATGTCGATCAGGCGCACGTCAAAGTCGCGTGCCAGATAGTCCATGCGGTTGTCGAAAAACTGCTTCATGTGCGGCAGGTTTTCATGCACGGCCAAGTGCTCGCGGGACTGCCAGATCTCATAAAAGATGAACAGGGTGGGGTCTTGCTGATCGCGCAGCATGTGGTACTCGATGCAGCCGGGTTCCAGACGGCTAGGCGCCACGTAGGAACGAAACAACGCTTCAAAGGCGTCAGCTTTTTCGGGTTTGGTATGGGCGTGCAGAATAAATCCGTGCAATGGGCGCATCTCGTCGGCTCCTCAGGTCAGTGGTTTCGAGAGAATAAGGCAACAATGCAATGGTTATTTGTGATTATTGAGCAAATGTTATTTGCCGCGGCACGGGTATTTCCTAAAGGAAGGAATCGTTACTGTGCCGGTCACTTTTAAACCTTTAACTCCAACGCCGCTCAACAGCGCAGAGGGTTTATCCACGAGGCTGATGATGAAAAAAATACTCTTGCTCAACGGTGCCAAAAAATTTGCGCACTCGGACGGTCGTTACAACCAGACCCTGCACGACACCGCACTGGCATTTTTCGACCGCAATGGCTTTGACGTCAAAGTCACCCACATCGACGAAGGCTACGACGTGGCCGAAGAGGTGCAAAAGTTTCTGTGGGCCGACGTCATCATTTATCAAATGCCCGGCTGGTGGATGGGCGCCCCGTGGATCGTTAAAAAATACGTCGACGAAGTGTTCACCGAAGGCCATGGCAGTTTGTACGCCAGTGATGGCCGCACGCGCTCCGATGCGTCCCAGCGCTATGGCAGTGGCGGTTTGATCCACGACAAAAAATACATGCTGTCCCTGACCTGGAATGCGCCGCAGCAAGCGTTTGACGATCCGGCCGATTTCTTTGAAGGCAAGGGCGTCGATGCGGTGTATTTTCCATTCCACAAAGCCAACCAGTTTTTGGGCATGAGTGGTTTGCCGACCTTCCTGTGCGTTGACGTGATGAAGCGTCCGCAGCCTGAAGTGGATGCTGCCCGCTACGAGCAACACCTCACCGACGTGTTTCTTCGGTAACGAGAGGCTCGCAGCCGCGCGCTGCCCGGCAGCGACTACCATGACTGGCTATTCAATGAGGGACGCGTGTGAAAGCCAGATCGGATGAGTTGCAAATCTTTGTGTCGGTGATCGAGTGCGGCTCAATCTCAGCCGCCGCCGAACATGCCGGGCAGACACCGTCTGCCGTCAGTCGCACGTTGTCGCGGCTTGAAGCCAAGCTCGAGACCACGCTGATCAACCGCACCACGCGGCGCATGGACCTGACCGAGGAGGGCAAGTTTTTCTTCGAGCGTGCCAAGCAGATCCTTGAGCAAATGGACGAACTCGAAGAGCGCCTGATCGCTCACCAGCGCACGCCGTCCGGGCGCCTGCGCATCAATGCCGCGTCCCCGTTCATGCTGCATGCCATCGTGCCGTACATCCCCGAGTTTCGTGAGCTGTACCCGGACATTCAGCTGGAGCTCAACAGCAACGACCTGATTATCGACTTGCTGGAGCAAAGCACCGACATTGCCATTCGCATCGGCACCCTGGCTGACTCCACGTTGCATGCCCGCTCGTTGGGGTGCAGTCCGCTGAATATCCTTGCCAGTCCGGCGTACATCGCCGCTCACGGCATGCCGAACTCGGTCGCAGAGCTGGCCAGTCACAGCCTGATCGGCTTCACCCAAAACGATGGCCTGAACCAATGGCCTCTGCGTTATGCACAGGGCGATCGCTGGCCGATCGAGCCGAACATCAGCGCGTCCAGTGGCGAGACGGTGCGGCATCTGGCGTTGCAGGGGCAGGGCATCGCGTGCCTGTCGCATTTCATGACCCACCAAGACATCGCCGCCGGCCGTTTACAGGTGGTGCTGGGGGAGTTCAACAGCGGCTATCGTCAGCCGATTCATGCCGTGTATTACCGCAACTCGCAATTGGCCCTGCGAATTCAGTGTTTTCTGGATTTTATCCAGACCAAACTCGCGAGCTACGCGGCCGCCAACTTCACGCATTAAGCCTCGGGCTTCTCTTTTGTTGTTTGAAAAGGTTTCTGAAATCAGACAAGGTTCAGCACCGTCATACAAAAATAAAAGGAAGTCCCCATGCGTGTTGTCAGGTTCACATCCCTCACCTTGGCGGCTGCGATTGCAGCCAGCTCGTCGGCGTTTGCCGTCACTCTGGAAGGCGGCGCCGTGGCCGCCCCGGATCAATATGGCGCTGAAGTGGCCGCGCAAATCCTCAAAAAAGGCGGCAACGCCGTCGATGCTGCCGTCGCCACGGCGTTCACCCTGGCCGTGACCTACCCTGAAGCCGGCAACATTGGCGGCGGCGGGTTCATGACGTTGTTCATCGATGGCAAGCCTTACTTTCTCGACTACCGCGAAACAGCGCCCAAAGCCGCCAGCCGCGACATGTACCTGGACGACAAAGGCGAGATCATCGAAAACATGAGCCTGGTGGGCTCACGCGCTGCCGGTGTGCCGGGCACGGTGATGGGCTTGTGGGAAGCGCACCAGCGTTTCGGCAAATTGCCGTGGTCAGAGTTGCTGACCCCCGCCGTGGGGTACGCGAAAAATGGCTTCAAGGTTGCGGACAAGCAATACCAATACCGCGAGGATGCGTTGAAGCTGTTCAACGGCACCACCAACTTCGGCGATTATTTCGGCAGCATGAAGCCGGGTGAAACCTTCAAGCAGCCAGAACTGGCCACCACCCTGGAACGCATTGCCGATCAGGGCGCCCAGGAGTTTTACCGCGGCAAAACCGCCGACTTGCTGGTCGCTCAAATGCAGCAGGACAAGGGCCTGATCACCAAGGAAGACTTGAACGATTACAAGGTCAACTGGCGTGAACCGATGCGCGTCGATTTTCGTGGCAATACCCTGTACACCGCGCCACTGCCCAGCTCAGGCGGGATCGCGCTGGCGCAACTGATCGGCATCAAGGAAGCGCGGGCGGCGGACTTCAAAGGCGTCGAACTGAACTCTGCGCCGTATATCCACCTGCTGGCTGAAATTGAAAAACGCGTGTTCGCTGACCGCGCCGATTACTTGGGCGACCCGGATTTCGGCAAGATGCCTGTGGCCGAACTGACCGACCCGGCGTACATCGCCAAGCGTGCGAAAGAGGTCAACCCCACAGCCATTTCAGCGACAGACAACGTCAAACCGGGCCTGGAACCGCATCAGACCACGCACTTTTCCATTGTCGATAAAGACGGCAACGCGGTTAGCAATACCTACACCTTGAACTGGGATTACGGCAGCGGTGTTGTGGTCAAAGGCGCGGGTTTCCTGCTCAACGACGAAATGGATGACTTCAGCTCGAAACCGGGCGTGGCCAACTCGTTCGGCGTGGTGGGCGGTAACGCCAACGCGATTGAGCCGGGCAAGCGCATGCTGTCGTCGATGAGCCCGACGCTGGTGACTCGTGATGGCGACGTCACCCTGGTGCTGGGTACGCCGGGCGGATCGCGGATCTTTACCTCGATTTTCCAGGTGCTGAACAACCTGTATGACTACAACCTGCCGCTGGAGCAAGCCGTCAGCGCCCAGCGCGTGCATCACCAGTTGCTGCCCAAAGACACGATCTACTTCGATGCCTACGCGCCGATCACTGGCCAAGTGGCTGACCAACTCAAAGCCATGGGCTACACCCTGGAAGATCAGGGCTGGAACATGGGCGACATTCAGGCCATCCGCGTCAACGGCACCCAACTTGAAACAGCCTCCGACCCGCGCGGCCGTGGCGTGGGCAAAGTGGTGAAGTAACCTTCTTGCAGTCGCTGTCGGGGCAGGAGCGGCGAAGGCGTGCAAAGCGCTTTCGCCTGCTGAGCGCAGCCGCGCTCACCCCGTCAGCGGCTCCAGTTATCTGAGTGCTACGCAGTTTGTTACTATCTGTTTCTGAAACACCCTTCTGATCGTCCCGCTTTTAGGTACTCCATGAAATTCTCTCGTCTGCGTGCCGATGTTCTGGCCGGACTCACGACGTCCTTTGCCTTGCTGCCCGAGTGCATCGCTTTTGCGCTGGTGGCTCACCTCAACCCGTTAATGGGCCTGTATGGCGCGTTCATCATTTGCACCCTCACCGCGCTGTTCGGCGGCCGTCCCGGCATGGTGTCCGGCGCGGCCGGGTCGATGGCGGTGGTGATTATCGCGCTGGTGGTGCAACACGGCGTGCAGTACTTCCTCGCCACGGTGCTGCTGGGCGGCCTGATCATGATGGCGTTCGGGCTGCTCCGGCTCGGCAAATTGGTGCGCATGGTCCCGCACCCGGTGATGCTGGGGTTCGTCAACGGGCTGGCGATCATCATTGCCATGGCCCAGCTGGAGCATTTCAAGCAGGACGGGCAGTGGCTCACGGGCACGCCGTTGTATGTGATGGCCGGGCTGGTGGCGCTGACGATGCTGGTGGTCTACGGCCTGCCGCGCCTGACCAAAGTGGCGCCGCCCGCGCTGGTGGCGATTTTGGGGGTGGGGCTGGCGGTGTACCTGTTGGGCCTGCCGACCCGCACGCTGGGCGACATGGCCCACATCGCAGGCGGCTGGCCGAGCTTCAGCCTGCCGCAGATCCCATGGACCTTCGACACCCTGCGCATCATCGCGCCCTATGCGTTTTTGATGGCCATGGTCGGACTGCTGGAAACGTTGCTCACCCTTAACCTGACGGACGAAATCACCGAAAGCCGTGGTTACCCGGACCGCGAATGCGTGGCGTTGGGCGCTGCGAACATGGTGTCCGGCGCGTTTGGCGGCATGGGCGGGTGCGCGATGATCGGCCAGACCGTGGTCAACCTCAGCTCCGGCGGTCGCGGGCGACTGTCAGGTGTGGTCGCGGGGGTGATGATTGTGTTGTTCGTGCTGTTTCTGTCGCCGTTGATCGAGCGTATTCCCCTGGCGGCGCTGGTGGGGGTGATGTTTGTGGTCGCGCAGCAAACCTTCGCCTGGGCCTCGTTGCGGGTGCTGAACAAAGTACCGCTCAACGACGTACTGGTGATCGTTGCCGTGACGGTGATTACGGTGTTCACCGACCTGGCCTTTGCGGTGCTGTGCGGCATCATCATCGCCGCGCTGAACTTTGCCTGGCAGCAAGCGCGTCAGTTGTACGCCGACAGCTCGCTGGAGCGTGATGGCAGCAAGCTGTACCGCGTGCATGGGACGCTGTTTTTTGCGTCTACGACCACGTTTTTAAATCAGTTCGACCCGGCCAACGACCCGGCCCAGGTGACGCTCGATTGTCGTCACCTGAGCTTTGTCGATTATTCGGCCATTGCCGCACTGATGACATTGCGCGAGCGCTATGCCAAGGCGGGCAAACACCTGCGGGTGCTGAACGTGTCCGAGCGCTGCAAAAAGCTGCTTAAACGGGCACGCGTGCAGGCGGTGTAATCAGTCGTCGTGAACCACGCGGCGGATGGTGCCACCGCAGTTTTGGTAGCAGGCGTTGTAGTCTTCGCCGCAGGTGTCGCCAAAGCCGCCGTAGTGGTAACTCGCGGTGGGATAGCTGCACAATTTGCGCTGTTTTTTATCGCCGTTCTGACGGCAATAGTTGTACGCCGTCAACTGCGCATCGTAGAGCGCTCGCTGGGTTTGCGACTGCATCTGGGCCATCGTTTTGCACTGGCTTTTTTGACTGGAGCAGGCGTTGATGCAGTATTTGCCGGCCACGTCCGGTGGCGGCGAATACACATAAGAGACATTCGGGCCGCAGCCCTGCAAGGTCAGCAATACACACCACGCACCGATCCAGCCACACACTTTTAAACGCATTCTCGACCTACTCAAGCCTGAGCGCGCTGAAGCAGCGTCGATTCAGGGAAATAAACGGGTCAAGACTGTATCGATTCTGCGGCCGTGGCTGCCTTCACTCACGGCCGTTTTTTTTTAGATTTCTCGCCGCGCTGGCATTCAGTTGATCCGTTAATCCATGACCCCGCGACGCGGTTGGCAATGAAGCGGGAACAGACCCTAGGGTTGGCAATCCGCAGCCAGGACCTGAGCCTGGGTCAAACCCTCGGCCGAACGCCAGGGAGCGAGGTTCCATTCTCCGGCGCTGCGGTACCTGGAGGCCAGGCACTGGAGCTGTTCTGCTATCGAATGACCTGGCGCCAAGGCGTTGAACTCGGCATCCGCGCCGTGCAGCGCCAGCAACTCTTTGCTCGCGGCCTGGCTGTTAAACAGCGCAACCGCTTGACTGCATGCGCTGGGTGTTACCACCAACCACCATTTGCCCTCTTTCAACACCCAGCGCGACGAATCGAAGTAGGTGGGGCATACCCGTTGATCGGCTTGATTGAACGTGAAGACCGCGTGCTCTTTCATGGTGGCCGGGTAGGTGATTTTGATAATGGGGGTGTAGGCGCGCTTGTTCTCGACGACCCAATCCAGTTGATCCTGTTGAGCGGCCGCCAGCCCGCTGCCCAGATACGGATCGTCTACGTAAAAGAACGCCATGATCGGCAGCGAATCCGGGTTTTCTGCCCAGGTCGATAAGCGCAGTGTGTTGGGTGTTTCAAAGGTGTCGTATTCAAGTTGGTCCGAATTTTTAAGCAGCAGTGATCGGGCCTTCAGGCTGGCATAAAAGTGTTGCGCCCCCTTTTCTTCAAAGCGACCGCTGACCTCCCGGAAGGCGCATTGCTTTCTGAGGTTGCCATCGGTTTTCAAATGGTCGTCGACCCAGTCTTCAGCCGTATGAATGTTCAGTGCTTCACAGGACGTTTCGACGGCCGATGTATCGAATTGATCCCCGCACCCTTTATCGTCCCGTTTGTGCGTCCATGTCGCGAGAGGAAACGCGCACAGCACCTGGGGCGCTTTTTTTATGGGCGGCTGGGCATGGCCATAGGGGTAAAACACAAAGCCATTGAGCGTATTGGCGTCGGGGTTATTGAACCGGGTGTCGGCGCGCAAGTAGATGAAAGAGGTGCCCCCGCTTGAGACCGCAGCGCGCCCCGGATTCCAGGCGTAATGCCCCGGGCGCGGGCGTGTGTTTTTTATCATCAGGCCCGAACAGTAATAGGCCGGGCGTTGCCCGTCAGCACAAGATTCAACTGTGGACAGGTAGTACCGGGTCATCTCGGCGGCAATGTCATCACCCGGTTCAGCCAGAGCGTTAAACGTCAGGCCGGCCAGGGCCGTTAAATAAATCAGGCGGGAGAATGTCCGAGGGGCCCTTTTTGTTTTAATTGGCCGTGTTATCGGGGGGCGGCCGTCCGAGATGATCATTGTCGTCATGCAATGCTCTAACGGTTGAGTGGGGTGCTCCTTTATTAAGTGATTTCACGCGGTTTTTATACTGTCATAAATGACAGGTAGCCCCAGCCCCACGGGCCGCTGCGGGCCTGACGCGGGAGTGAGCTTCAGCCAGTCTGAAAACAAAAAGCCCTTCATTGAGAAGGGCTTGAGATCAACGTCGTGGCGGCTGCATCAGATTCTGAAGTGGCTCACCATCATTTGCAGCTGATTGCCCAGGCGGGCCAATTCGATGCTGGACTTGGCCGTTTCATCGCTCGCGGCGGCGGTTTGTTCCGACACGTCACGCACGTTGATGATGCTGCGGCTGATTTCTTCTGCCACGGCGCTCTGTTGTTCCGCCGCTGCCGCGATTTGCTGGTTCATCGACTGGATGTTGGACACGGTCCGCGTGATGCCTTGCAGCGAAGTCCCCGCCTGACGGGTCAGGGTCACGCTGCTGTCGGTCAGGCTGCGGCTGCTGTTCATCACGCTGGCCACGTGTTGGGTGCCACTTTGCAGGGCCGCGACCAACGTCTGGATTTCTTCGGTGGACTTTTGCGTACGCTGGGCCAGCCCCCGCACTTCATCCGCGACGACGGCAAACCCGCGACCGGCTTCACCGGCACGTGCGGCTTCAATGGCGGCGTTGAGGGCCAGCAGGTTGGTTTGCTCGGCCACTGCTTTAATCACGTCCATCACGCTGCCGATCTTGTCGCTTTCCTGTTGCAGCACGGCCATGGCTTCGGTCGAACGACCCACTTCCACCGCCAGACGCTCGATCTGGTCGATGGCCTGATTAACCACCTGGTCGCCTTCGCGGGCTTCAGCGTCGGCTGCCGCGGCGGCTTGCGAGGCGTCTTCAGCATTGCGTGCAACTTCCTGCACGGTGGCGGTCATTTCATGCATGGCGGTGGCCACTTGATCGGTCTCGATCTTTTGGCTGTTGACCCCGGCGCTGGTCTGCTCGGTCACGGCCGACAACTCTTCGGCGGCGCTGGCAATTTGCGTCACGCCATCGCGGATGCCGCCAATCAGCTCGCGCAGGGTGGTGCCCATGCGCGCAATCCCTTGTTGCAACACGCCCAGGTCATCGCGGCGGGTGACGCGCAGGTTGTGGCTCAGATCGCCCCCGGCAATACGCTCCACGACTTCCAGGGTTTCACGCAGCGGGCGGGTGATCTGGCGGGTGATGATGACGGCGGCCAGTATCCCGAACAACAGCACCAGCAGCGTGCTGACCAATTGAATGGTGTTGGCGTTGGCGCTTTCGTTGTCGCGGCGCTCCAGCTGGATGGTGTACAACGCATCGCTGCGGTTGAGGATGCCCGACCCGTAGTCGGTCATTTCCTTGCGCATGTCAGTGATGGTTTTGTCGGTGTCGGCGTAGACCTGCAAGGCGTGCTGATAGTGCGACAACGCGTCATCCAGGGTGCGAAGGGTCTCAGGAGCGCTGGCGACGAAATAGGTGTTGAGCGTGGTCAGGCTGGCAATCGCCTCGTTGAGTTGCTGGCGTGCGGCCTGTTCGTTAGCGGTGGTCTGGGCGGCGATGTAGGCGCGGACTTGGTAGCGGGCGACGAGGAATTTTTCGCGAACGGTGGTCAGCGTTTCCAATTGCTCAAAGCGGTCCTGTTCACTGGCACTGCTCTGCATGACGCGGCTTTTCAACAGGTCCATCGCGTCGCGCGCGACTTTCGAGTACTGGTCCATTTCATCGCGAGACACCGCCGATTCCACATACGCTTTGCGCATGGTGACCAGGGCCGATTGGTACTGTTTGATGATCTCGTGCTGTTCGTTAAGCAGCTTGAGGTTTTCCGGGCTCTTGAACGATGCAATCAGCTGTTTTTGCTGCACCACAAAGGCGTCCAGATTGGTCTGCACGTTTTGCGCCGCGGTTTCGTCGCCATCGGTGAGCATGTACTGCAAGCGCGCCACGCGCAGGTTGGTCAATGAACTGTTGAGGCGGGTGATGTCGCTCATCCAGTTACTGCGGTCGATCAGCTTGTCCAGGCTGAGCCAGTCGCTGATGGCCATTAATAACGTAAGGGTCAACACCAGGCCAAAGCCCAGTGCGAGTTTCATGTTGACGCTGATATTGCTCAGCCAGCTGTTCATGCGTTCCTCCAGGAACCGTTCGCTTCTTGATCGAGATTTCGCTGGAGAGTCTTTTTGTTCTGGCCCAGCAGAAGGTGTATTGGGCTGTATCGGCGGCAGGGCGCAGAGCTGAAACGCTTTTTTAAACGCCTCGATAAACGGTCAGAAGCCCTTTAAACAGTGAGGGAAAGGCCGCGCGCTCACGTTTTTTTTCACATCGGTTTCACCGATCCCCGACGTGCCTGTTCTTAGACTTCTGTTCAGTCGGCTGATGGCCTGTGCGTGCAAGGATCTGCCTTGTATCGAGGGCTTATCGGCCTGTTTCAGTTAATGAGTCCCACAGGGGTAGTGCTATTTTGACGCCAAGTCTTGGCCTTACCGACGTTAAAGGTTTCCCGCTGCGCCGTGTGTTCGCCCGTTACCGTAATGCCTGGGTGGTGCTGGCCGCCAGCGTGCTGACCATCGTGCTCACGGTGCAGTTGCTGGCGCCAGCGTCGGCGCCCAATCTGGCCCAGACGCGGCACCTTGACCGCGTGCAGGCGCTGACCCGGAGCTGGGCCCAGGGCGACGTGATTGCGCTGGTGCGTCATGTTGAGCGCTGCGACCGGTCCATTGCGCCGTGCCTGGGACCTGTCGATGGGGTAACCGTGCGCGCCACCGACACCGCCCGCCAACTGGGTGCCGACTTTCAGAAAATGGGTCTGCAAAACGTGGACATCTACAGCAGCCCGCTGACCCGAACCCGGCAGACGGCCGGTTTTATGTTCGAGCGGCCGGTGCAGGCTCAGGATTGGTTATTCAACTGCCGTAGCACCTTGTTGAGTGATGCCCTTAAGCACAAGGTGGCGGGGCGCAATCTGGTGCTGGTCACCCACAGCGAATGCATGGACCAATTGGAGCAGTCGCTGCACGTGGCCACTGACACCACCTTTGGTTACGGCGCATCGCTGTTTATTGAGGTTGGCGCTGCAAACGCGCCACCCAAGATGCTGGGCTACATCGAAACCGGCGACTGGGAGCGCATCCTGCCGAGGGTCGTGGCCGGGCTGCACCGCAGCCTTGAAACCTCCAGTTTCTAAGCGCTTCACGGCTCGCTCAATACACCCGGCGACCGGGGCGCACCGGACGAAACCCCTGGCGAGTCGTTACGCACCGGGCTGATGAGTTGGGTGTATTCCTCAATCATGCGGTGAATCGACTCGGGAGGATCGCACGCGCGAAATTCCATGCTGATGTGCATCTCATCGGTTTTGCGGGGGTGATGGTCGTTTTTGTCACCGCCAAAGGTGACGAAAAACTGCGCACAGTCCAGCTCACCGTTCTCCAGTGCGTGGCTGGCCTTTTGCTGCTCGGTGGCGTGCATGCGCACCGACAGATCCACCTTCATCGCTTCCAGCGCCAAACCGCGCGGTGCCACGAGCGTCACCAGCGGTACGCGCAGGGTGTGCTGTTCATCCAGCGCCACGTCGACCATTTTGGCTTTCATCGGGGTTCCCAGGTCGTCAATGTCGTAGTCGAAAAACTGGTCGAACAGTTTGATGTATTGCTGCGCCACCAGGTGTTGGGTGGCCGCAGCGGCTTGCTGCAAACCCCGGGTAATGCTGCTCAGGTCGCAGGCGGCCATGGGTTGCTTGCGTGGGTCGGGCAACGCCAGCGGCTCTTTGTGGCGATTGAAAAGCGCCATGTTTCACACTCCTTGGTGTGGGGGTAAGCGACCCCGTCGCCAGGGACGGGGCCACGTCCAGAGGGTTATGCCTGGGTGTGTGCAGCCGGTGCGCCCGGCGCGGGCAAGACCCCGGCGGTCGGCAGGGCATCCAGATGCTGCGCGGTCGCGTTTGGCATCACGATGGGCTTGGTGGCGGCCTCGGTGAGGAAGTCGATCACCCGCATCAGCGCTTCGGGCGGGCCCTGACGCACCACCCGGGTGCTGATGGCATACCGCGCACGGGTATCGGTCTTGCGGGTTTGCGACGACGTGTGACTGGCCGACCCCTTGATCGACACATTGAACGGCCCCCAGCCCATCGACGCGGCAAAGCTGCCTTCGCCGCTGGTTTGCTGGGTGCTTTCGGCTTGCTGACTGATGGTCAGCTCAAAATCGATGTTGCCTTCTTCAATGGTGATGTTCGGGTGACTGATCGCCGCCAGCAGCGGGATGCGCATGTGCTTGGTGACGGTTCCCTTGTAGACGCCCTGGTCGTCCACCAGCGTTTCGTCGTAGTCAAACTGCACCGAAACCGCTTTGCCTTCCTGAATGCACACGCCCATGAGGAAGTCGGCGTACGACTTGCTGGCCTGCACCTGCGCCTGAATCATGGCCTGCAACGGACCCGCAATCATGCGGTCCAGCGGCAGTGCGTTAATCACTGAGCCAATCAGGCCTGAATCGATGTGTGACATGGTCAATCTCCGTATTGAGGTGCGCGAGGGTGCGCAATGTCACTGTAGGGGCTCGCCCAGGAGCCGTTCAGCGGGAACCGATTACCGTGGAATCGGGGTTTCGAGGCGGCGGATATTGCCGATCTGGCGCAGGCTCAGGCCGTACTTGTCCGCCAGCCTGCTGCGCGACAACCCTTGGCAGGTTTCCTGCTGGATATGCTGATTGCGGATCTGGCGGCAGAAGTGATCAGCCTTGGGGATTTCCAGCGCCAGCCCGGCAAACCGCTTGATCAGTGCGCCCAGTGCCTCGGGCGGCAAGATCTGCGACAGCGAGGTGCGTTCGGCGTGTTTGGGGATGTACTTGGGCCTGCCGCCAAACTCGCAGGTCAGTCGGTAGGCATGTTCCAGCCCCACGCAGTCAATGAGCGCTTGCAGCGAGTGGGGCAGTTGGCGAATGTTGACCAGGTTGAGGTCGTTGACGTCCATTGTTCGGTCCTTGGAATCTTAAGTGTCCATTTGGATACTAAGGACGCGTGCCACCCCCTTATAAGTAGGAAATGCACCCCTTGCAGATAGGAATTATTACCAAGTGATATCAGGTTTCACCTGAGCGCTGCACGGCGATTTTCCCTATTGCACAGAGGAAGCGGCATGCCCGACCTGGGTGGCCGGGCGTCAGGTACAGGGCTTATTTGCCGTTGAGTATGCGATCCCAGTTCTGCTCGTCAGGCAACGGCTGTTCGCTCAATTCCCGGGCGACGTGGTTTTCGATATCGACTGCGCTGAGCGTCTTCTCATCCAGCCATGGCCAAGGGGCATCGGCGTCACGCAAGTCGAGCTGGTTATTCAGTTGCTGGCAGGCGAGGGCCAGCAGGTGCAGCAAATTCAATTGGCTGGCGAGGTAAGGTTTTTGCTCAATTGGGGTGCGGCTCAGAAAGGCGGTGACTTCGCTTGCTTCATTGCTCGACAGGTCGTTGCTGAGCACGCTCCACTCAATGACGCCGTGATCGGACGTGTTGCGGTTGGCCTGGGCAGGGTCGGCATACACCTCGACGGTGAGCGTCACTGTTTTCTGCTTTTCAAGCTGCTTGATCAAGTAGTCGGCAATGGGGGATTTGCGCAAAAACGCCGTGGCGGTGTTAAAGGCCCACTGGGCGTCGTAGTCGCTGAGGGTTTTGCTGGTAACGGAAAGGGTCATGGCAGGCTCCTTGACGGGTTGAAAACAGCGTCAGTGGAGCGTAGTCAATTCGCCGCGAAGGGCCATGCCAAGTCAGGTTCTATTGCGCTGGATCATCTTCGCGGCCTACGAGGCGCAGGCCGCACAGCGGTACAGGCATGAGGGGTTGTCATCGTGGTGCGAGGCTGTGCCATGGGACGCAGCCTCGCGCTGCTCGTCAGCGATTACAACGCGTCAGCGTGATGGCTTAGAACCAAGGCTTGCGGCCAACCACGTAGGTCTGCTCGAAGTCTTCGTCGGTCTTGGTCAGGTAGATGATGAATTCGATGAAGGCGATCAGGCCGATGATCATCGAAGGCACGCCCAGCAAGATGAAGCCGAACAGGAACACCAACAGCATGATGATGCCTTGGGCGTTGTAGCCCAGGTAAAACTTGTGCGCGCCAAATGCACCCAGGAAAAACGCCAGCAGGGCCGCCGGGATTTTTTTCGAGTTACCGGAGGCTGCCGGGCCGTCCAGGAAGATGGCTTCGGCGTTGCTGGCATTGGCGGAAAAATCCACACGGCTGCCTGCCTTTGGCAGTACTGCGCTTTTCCATTGATCGACGCTGAACGCGTAACGGTTGCCGTCATCCGCCGAGATGGTGCCGGTGCGACTTGCCGAGTTGAACTCAAGAACCTTGCCTTTCATGTACTGCTCCTTGTGTTCCCCTCATTAAACGAGGGGTAGATAGATGAGTTGCTGCTAAGTCTGTTCCGGGCAAACGGCGCTCTTAAACGCGGACAGGTTTAAGGCCAATTGGCGACCGCACACGCGTCGGTCAGAGCCAATTAATGCCGAATGTTTCAAAAAGGGCGGCAATTGGAGCATGTGCAGTAGTGGCATTTCAATAGTACTGTTCATAAGCGTTCACATTGAGGTGAGCTGGCGTAGAATTCCGCGCTTAGTGTGTCTCTCCTCCATGTGTACCAAGGGATGTCCATGATCTGGTTTCTTGAAGGGCAATCCAGCCAGCGCGACGTGATTGCGGGCGCCCGTGCGGCATTGCCTGAACGTATACAAATTGTGGCCTCGCATCGCCAGAGCCGCCCCGAAATCACCGGGCTGGCGGATTTGGCCCTACGCGAACCGCAGGACAATGAAGCGCGCATCGCCTGGGTCATCGACACCGCACGCGCCCATGGCGTCAAGGTCGTGCTGGCGGGTCGGGTCGGGCACGTTTATGAAGCGCATCGGGCTGATTTTGAGCGGGCCGGGCTGGTGCTGGTCACGGGCGCACTGAGCCTCGACACCTTTGAGCGGGTTGACGACAAGTCGGTGTTCACCCGCGAGGCATCGGCGGCCGGACTGGCCTGTATCCCTGCAATCACCGTACACACCCAAGCCGAACTGGAAAGCGCCTACGCCCAGTTGTCCCGTGATGGGCAGGTGTGTGTGAAACCCACGCGCGGTATTTATGGCCAAGGGTTCTGGCGTGTGTCGGAAGACGTCGACCCGTTTCGCAGCTTCGCCAACGCTGATTCCCACGAGGTGAATCTGAATGTCTTCGCGCAGGCGTATGGCCAGTCCGAGCAGCCCAAGCCACTGCTGGTGATGCCCTATATGCCGGGCAGTGAGTGCTCGGTGGACATGGTGTGCGAAGCGGGCAAGGCCGTGGCGTTCGTCGGGCGGCGCAAACAGGGCTTGATGCAAACGTTCGAGCGCGACAGCGATGCCGTGGAACTGGCCCTCCGGGCAGCTGAGCATTTTGGCTGCGATGGCATCGTCAATGTGCAAACCCGTGATGACGCCAGCGGCCAGCCGCATTTGCTGGAGATTAATCTGCGTTATTCAGGTGGTATCGGTTACACACGAGAAACCGGCGTCAACCTGCCGGGAATTTTCGCCACCCGACGTCTGAATCTGCCGCAACCATTGGGCGCATGGCGTGACGATGTGCAGGTCAAGGCCATTACGGTGGCCGTTTCGGTTCGTGGGGAAGAGCTGTTAAGGTGAGCGCCTCTCATTAAGCGTACTGGCACAGGGGAATCAAGGAAGATGAAATTGATGCCGGGAGGCAACGCGCCTCTGCAGTCGGTGCGTTGTGAATTTAACCTGGTTTGCGCGCGGGCCGGGGCGCTGGGCGATTACGCCGGGCTGGCCTTGCTGGCGCTGGATAGCCAGCGTCAACTGGTGACTGAACCTGCGCTGTTGCATCAGCCCCAGCCCTGGGTGCAATGGCACGACACCTGTGGCCTGGCCAAGTTTGCCCTGGCGCTGGATCAACTGCCCGCCACCTGCGAACGCGTGCTGCTGGTGTTGTATGTGTACGGGGCGCTGGGGCCGCTGCGTGAGCTGGGTTCATTTGAGCTAAACGTTGAAGACCAGATCGAGCATGGTCTGTCGCTGGCTGACTACGGCGACAGTGCGATGGTGATTGCCGAGGTGTACCGTCGCCAGGACCAATGGAAGCTTCGTGCATTGGTTGAAGCATCGGCTTACGGTTTGAGTGCATTTGTCCGACACCTGGGCAGCAGTCTGGATGATCGTCACCCGCAACGGGTCAGCACCGATGCCCCTGCCACTGACGCGCGACAAAGCGCGACTGGCACCGGGTTTGCGGTCAGTGCGCAGCATATTCTGACGTGCGCCCACGTGATTGAAGGTTTGAACCATTTGTCCATCGCCTCGTTCGAGGGCCGCTTTCAGGCAGAAGCCGTGGTGGTGGATCGCACGAATGATCTGGCGCTGCTGCGGGTCAGTGGTGCGCCGCCTTTGAGCCCGGTGACGTTTCGTGACGGCATTGGCTGCGAGCTGGGCGAAAGCGTCGTCACGTTGGGCTTTCCGTTGGCCGGGCTGGCGGGTGGCGGGGTGCAAGTCTCCCAAGGTGTGGTATCGGGGCTGTTCGGTCTGCGCGATGATGCCAGCCTGATGCAGTTCACTGCACCGATACAGCCGGGCTCCAGTGGCAGCCCGGTGTTTGACCCGTACGGTCTGGTGGGCGGGTTGGTCACGTCCAGCATGGCAGATGCGCAGAACATGAATTTTGCCGTGAAGGCGGCGCTGGTGCTGGCGTTTCTTGAGGCCGCCCGCGTGCCCGCTCAGCGCGGGCGCAGTGAACGCGCGTTGAGCACGCCCGAGCTGGTTCGGGCGGCGCAGTCGGGTTTATGGCGGATTGACGCCAGCCATCTCCAGTAACGATTTCGTGCTTGTCATAACCCGTTGACTCGCGAATCGTCTCTCACTTTTTTTGTATTTCCAGGTAATCAATTTTAATGAATAGCGGTAACCCCCTGACCGGCTCCAAGGTTTTGCACGCAAACCTTAAGCGTGGTCGTCTCCAGGTTGAGGTCAATGCATCGACCTTTGACCCGGAGGCACTTTTCAGTTTCGCTGAACGTCGTAATCCCAAGCGCGCTTTTTTGTTTGTTTCCCGTGTGCTCGGTCGCCATATACCGGCGCGTCCTTCGTTGATGGCTGACAGTTTCAACGCCCTTGCGGCAAAAATTCCTGCGGACTTGCCCGGCCCAGTGCTGGTGATCGGTATGGCTGAAACCGCCGTCGGCCTTGGCGCCGGTGTGCACAGAGCCTTGAGCCAGACTCGCGATGACACCGTGTACCTGGTCAGCACCCGTCACCCGACCGGCAGCCAATTGTTTGCCCGCTTTGAAGAAGAGCACAGCCACGCCAGTTCGCATTTGCTGCACCTGCCCGCTGATGCGGTCACCCGTGAGCGGATGATGGCGGCGCGCTCGCTGGTGCTGGTGGATGACGAAGCCTCCACTGGCAATACCTTTATTAACCTGTCCAAAGCCTTGGTGGATGCCGGGCTTACGCGCATTGAGCGTCTGGTGACCGCCACCCTGACAGACTGGTCGCAAGACGCCGTGCGTCACGCGATGGGCGATCAAGTGACCAGTGTCTCGTTGCTCGACGGTCGCTACACGTTCCACGAAGATCCCACCGCTGATTTGCCGGACATGCCTGAAGTGGGCAGTGTTGCCCAAGGTGACTGGACGCTGGACCCGCGTCGCGACTGGGGCCGCATGGGGGTGAGCGAACACCGCGATACGCTGGCGCCCGACCTGCACGTCACACCCGGCGAGCGCATTTTGGTCGTGGGCACCAGCGAGTTTGTGTGGCGTCCCTTCTTGCTGGCCGAGCGCCTGGAAAAGGCGGGGGCTGATGTGCATTTCAGTTCCACCAGCCGTTCGCCGATTGCCCTGGGCCATGCCATTGACCATGCGCTGTGTTTTTCCGATAACTACGGGCTGGGCATTCCTAACTTTTTGTATAACGTCGCCCCCGGCCAGTTCGACCGGGTGCTGATTTGCAGCGAAACGCCGGCCGCGGCCGTCGACCCGGCGCTGGTCAGCGCGTTGAATGCGCAGGTGATCGTTGATGACAACTAATCGTCCGCTGGTGTTCGTCGATCTCGACGACACCCTGTTCCAGACCGCCCGCAAAATGGGCGATGAACCCCGTTTTACCGCCACGCTCGATGTTGACGGGCAGCCTAACGGCTTTATGAACGCCACCCAAAAGAGCTTTGTTGAGTGGCTGTTGGCCACCTCTGATGTGGTGCCGGTGACGGCGCGCAGCATCGAAGCCTATCAGCGGGTGCAGTTGCCGTTTGCCCATGGCGCGGTGTGCGCCCACGGAGGCGTGATCCTTGCCGCCGATGGGTCGCTGGACGCCGCCTGGCATGCACGCATGGGCGACTTGCTGGCGCAGGAACAAACCCGTTTGCACCAACTGAGCGAGCACACCCTGGCCATTGGCGCCGAACTGGGTTTTTCGCTGCGCGGCTGGGTGGTGGAGGAACAGGGGCTGGCCCATTACGTCGTCACCAAACACAACAACGAAACCGACGACGCGCTGCTGACCGTGCTGGCCGAGGTCAAGGCGCGGGGTTTGCTGGACGGTTTGTATGTGCATGGCAATGGCAACAATCTGGCGTTTCTGCCGCTGGCGCTGCAAAAGCGCGAAGCCGTGCGCGAATGGATTCGTCGCGATCAGGCGGTCAATGGCAAGCGGCCGATGCTGGGTTTTGGCGACAGTGTGTCGGACCTGGGGTTTATGGCCGAATGCGACTGGTGGGGCACGCCCCGTCGTGGGCAACTGGCCAGCCATGTGATGGCGAGTGTTGACCATGCGTGACGCGTTTGACGGTTTAACCACGGTAGGCAGTGGCAGCTATGCCCCGGATGACGTGCATTTCCTGTTGCGGGCGATGGACATCGACGTCACCGACGTAGAGGAAAAAGAGCGTCTGATTCAGACCCAACAGCGCCACTATTCGGAAATGATCAGTCAGGAACACCCGCCGTCTGACACTCACAAAAGCCTTTACCTGCAAGCGCTGGCGCAAAATGGCGCACGCATGGCCGCCGATGTTCAGGCATTGGCCCTGGCCCTGAATGAGCGGTATCAGGGTTCCTCGATTGCGCTGGTGTCGTTTGTGCGCGCCGGGTTGCCGTTGGGCGTACTGCTGCGTCGGGCGCTGGTTGAAATGGGGCGCGACGCGCGGCACTACGGCATCAGCATCATTCGTGACCGTGGCATCGACAGCGTGGCACTTGAAGCTATCATCAAGACCCACGGCGCCGAGAACATCGTGTTCGTGGACGGCTGGACCGGTAAAGGGGCGATCAGCGGTCAGATTCGCGACAGCCTGGCGGGGGATGCGCGTTTCCCGTCCGAGCCGCGTCTCGTGGTATTGGCCGACCCATGTGGTCGGGCGTGGTTGTCGGCATCGGCCGAAGACTGGTTGATTCCCTCGGGCATCCTGGGGGCCACCGTGTCGGGGCTGGTTTCGCGCTCCATCTGGCCAACTGATCCGGGCCTGCACGGGTGCGTGGTGTATGGGCATTTGGCCGAGCACGACGTGACGCAGGCATTTATCCACAGCATCGAACGCGAGCGCGCGCTATTGGCGCCACAGGCACCGGCGCTGCCGTGGACCTGCGAGCAGGCACATGCGTTGCAACACTCAGCCGTGGCTGCGGTCGAACGTATCTCGACGCGGTTCGGGGTGACCAACCCTAATCGCGTCAAACCGGGCATTGCCGAAGCCACGCGCGCGGTGATGCGCCGCGTGCCGGACCACGTGCTGGTACGCAGCCGCGACGATCAGGATGTGCAATTGCTGATGCACCTGACCCGTCAGGCCAATATTGACGTCGAAGAGGCGGGCGATGAGCTGGGGCCTTATCGGGCCGTGACCGTGATCAGGAGTGTTCGTTGATGATCAGACATTCCGCTTATGCCTTGGGCGCCACGCTGTATATGCCCGCCACCCGTGCGGACATTCTGGATGTGGTGTTTGGCGAGAAGATTCAAGGGTTGCGCTCATTGGTGGTGTGCCTGGAAGACGCTGTCGCCGAGACCGACGTGCAGCAGGCGCTGTCCAATCTCAAGCATCTGTTATTGGGGATAGAAGCCCGGGGCGGACGACCGTCCGGCGGGCCGATTCTGTTTGTTCGCCCGCGGGATGCGGAAATGGCGGCGGTGCTCAACGAGTGGTCGTTGATGCGTCACGTCGATGGTTTTGTGGTGCCCAAATTGCGCCTGAGCAACATTCGTCAATGGCAACAGGCCGTTACCCGTCACGAACTGATGCTGATGCCGACGCTTGAAACCCCGGAGGTGTTTGATCCGGGGGCCATGGTGGAGCTGCGTGACGCCATGCTGGAACAGTTGCCGGGACGTATCATCGCCCTGCGCATTGGCGGCAATGACCTGATGGGCTGCCTGGGCTTGCGGCGCAGCCCGGCCCTGACGCTTTACAGTACGCCCATGAGTTACGTGATCCCGATGTTGTGCGGGGTGATGGGCGCGGCGGGTTTTGCGCTGACGGCGCCGGTGTTTGAACAGCTCAATACACCGCATCTGCTGGAGCAGGAGCTGGCATTGGACATTGCGCACGGGCTTGTGGGTAAAACCGCGATACACCCGTCGCAAATCACGGTTATCCACAAGGCGTTGCAAGTCACCCTTGAAGATTTGAACAGCGCACGCCAAATACTGAGTGAGTCGGCGCCCGCGGTGTTCAAGTTCAACGACGCCATGTGCGAGCCGGCAACACATTACAAATGGGCGCAAACCGTTATCGAACGCGCTCATTGGCAAGGGGTTCGCACAGAGTGCGGTAACCCTTCCGACACTTTTGGAGGCAGCCTGAGATTGGCTGAATGGGTAGGTTGAACAACGTTTTAAATAAACCGGTTACAAATAAACAGGTGCTGTCGGCGTTCGACTTCGACGGCACGCTGACCTATCATGACAGTTTTGTACCGTTTTTACGCTTTGCGTTCGGCAATCGGCTGTTTGCCATGCGTCTGTTCCGGATGATTCCAGCGACGCTCAGCTACTTGCTGGGGCAGATTTCCCGCAACGACCTGAAGGAAAAGCTCATCACGGTCTATCTGACAGGTGCCAAAGTCGCGTGGGTTGAAGAGCGTGCTGAAGCATTTTGTGACGTTTCGTGGCAGCGGTTAATGCGGCCTTTGGGCTTAACATCTGTCGCCCATCAACGAGAGCAGCAGGCGCTCGTGACCATTTGCTCGGCATCGCCTGAATTGGTACTCAAACCGTTCGCCAAAAAACTGGGTATCGGCTTGATCGGCACTCAACTGGAGGCGGTAAACGGCGTGCTGACCGGTGAAATCAGCGGCACTAACTGCCGGTGTGAACAAAAAGTCATCCGTCTGGAGGCGCAATACGGGCCTTTGGACCAATACACATTGCGCGCCTGGGGTGACACCCGGGGCGATGAACAAATGCTCGGCGCCGCTCAAGAGCCCCACTGGCGTGAATTTCATGCGCTGTGGCGCCGCAAGCGGCCGCTTGACGTGTGCTTGCGTGAAGAACTGTAAGCACTGCTCGTCATATACAGGCGTTAGATTAGGTTAAACAGCACGTTGTGCATCGATGCAGACAAGGAGACGCTTCATGGCCATTTCGCTGTCCAAGAACCAAACCATTTCCCTCGAAAAAGAAGCCGGAACCGGTCTCAAGAAAATCCGCATGGGCCTAGGCTGGGACCCGGTCAAACCCAGCGGTTTTTTTGCCAAGCTACTGAACAGTGACAGCGCCATCGACCTGGATGCGTCGTGCATCGTGCTCGACAGCGACAAGCAATCGCTGGACCTGGTGTGGTTTCGTGAACTCAAGTCCAAGGATGGCTCCATCGTCCACTCGGGCGACAACCGCACTGGCGAGGGGGACGGCGACGACGAGTCGATTCAGGTCAACCTTGAGAAATTACCCGCCAACGTCAAGCACCTGGTGTTTACCGTGAACTCGTTCACCGGGCAGAACTTTGAAGCGGTCGAGAACGCTTACTGCCGTATCGTCGATGAAGTCAGCGGCAAAGAACTGGCGCGTTTTGTTTTATCGGAAAAAGGCCGTCACACCGGCCTGGTCATGGCGAACCTGAGCCGCACCTCTGCAGGTTGGGACTTCACCACCCTCGGCACCGTGGCCAATGGCCGTACTGCACAGGATCTGGTTAACGATGCCGCTCGGGCGGTGCGCGCATGAGCACATTGACGCCGGGTGCCAACACCTCCGTTTCCGCGGGCGTGCAAACCGTCACCATCACCTACACCCCGGTTGCGGGCGCTGACCTGGACGTTTCGGCGTTCTTGCTCACCGATACTGGCAAGGTGCGTGGCGACAACGACATGTGTTTCTTCGGCCAGCAAAGCGTCAACAACGGCGCGGTCAAACTGGTCGAATCAGCGGCGGGGCGCACGGTCTTCAGTTTGAACCTGGAGGCGATCGATCAGGCCGTCGAGAAGGTCGCCCTGACGGCCACCATTTACGAGAACAAGGCCAAATTCGCGGCGTTCCCGGTTTTGAACGTGTCGGTCAGTGGCGGAATCGAAGCTCCGATCCCGACCCAGGGCATGCAAGAAACCGCCTTGATCCTGGGTGAGTTTTATCGTCGCCAGGGCGCGTGGAAGTTCCGTTGCGTGGCACAGGGCTTTGCGGGCGGGCTTGCCCCTCTGGCTCAGCACTTCGGGGTGGACATCGCGGCGCCTGCTCCGTCAGCCGCTCCGACCCCCGCACCTGCGCCCGTTGCCGCCCCTGCAGCCCCGGCCCCTGCGTCGAAAGTGAACTTGTCGAAAATCACCCTCGACAAACAGCGCCCGTCGATCAGCCTTGAAAAGAAAGACGGCGACTTCGGCGAGATCAAAATCAACCTGAACTGGAACCGCAGCTCTCAAAACAGTGGCGGCGGCGGTTTCTTTGCCTCGTTGCGCGGCAAGTCGGGCGGTATCGACCTTGACGTCGGTTGTCTCTATGAAATGGAAAACGGCAGCAAAGGCGCGGTACAGGCCTTGGGCAATGCCTTTGGCGATTTCCGTGACGCACCGTTTATCCAACTGATGGGCGATGACCGCACAGGTTCGGTCAGTGATGGCGAATGGCTGCGCATCAACGGTAAGGAATGGCGCCAGATCCGCCGCGTGCTGGTGTACGCATTCATTTACGAAGGCGCACCTAACTGGCAGGCGACGGATGGCGTCATCACCTTGTATATCCCCGGCGAAGCCCCGATTGAGGTGCGTTTGAGTGAAGAGGGTGGCAGCAAAGGCATGTGCGCCATCGCTTTGCTCGAAAACGTGGGTGGTAGCGTGCGGGTCAACCGCAAGGTGGAATTTTTCAAAGGGCATTCAGACATGGACAAAGCCTTTGGCTGGGGCATGCGCTGGGCTGCCGGATCCAAATGAGCGTTCTGTGAATGGCCGCCTGCCGGAGCAGGCGGCGCTCCCTCAATTTCTGACAAGGTAACTCCCATGCTCGAATGGCTGAAAACCAACGCGACGGCTGCCCGCGACAAACTCTCGGCAGAAGTCAGCAAGTTCAAGAACCGTGAATTCATGGAAGCCGTTGTTTCCGGGTGCGCGCTGGTGGCCGCTTCCGATGGCGACATCAGCAGCAGTGAAAAGCAAAAGATGGTCGGCTTTATCCAGAACTCGAATGAGCTGAAGGCATTTGACGTGAAAGACGTCATCAAGTCCTTCAACGCCGTGTGCGAAAAATTCGAATTCGATCAACAGATCGGCCGTGCCGAAGCACTGAAGTCGATCGGTCAATTACGTAAAAAAGAAGATGCCGCGCGTCTGCTGGTGCGCGTGTGCTGCGCCATCGGCAGTGCTGACGGCAACTTCGATGAAAGTGAGCGGGCTGCTTGCCGCACCATCTGCAATGAGCTGGGGCTGAACCCTGGCGATTTTGATCTCTGAGGACATCATGGAAAACACGGCAATTGGCTTTCCGCCAACGACCATCGCGGTATTTGTGGCTTTGGCGGTCATTGCTCTGGCAATCGACCTGTTCACGCACAAAAGCGATAAACCGGTCACGCTGACCAATGCGGCCGTCTGGTCGATCTTTTGGGTGCTGATCTCCCTCGCGTTTGCGGGTTACTTGTACTACGCCCACGGCCCGAGCGTGGCCAGCCTGTTCGTGACCGGTTACGCGCTCGAAAAAGTGCTCAGCGTCGACAACCTCTTTGTGTTCATGGCGATTTTTGCCTGGTTCAAAATACCGGACGCGCTGCGCCACCGTGTTTTGTACTGGGGGATCATCGGGGCCATCGTTTTCCGTCTCATCTTCGTGGCTATCGGTACGGGCTTGCTGGCGTTCGGCCCATGGGTCGAAGTGCTGTTCGCCGTGGTCGTGGCCTGGACGGCGATCATGATGCTGCGTGGGAGCGAAGACGACGAAGACGAGGATTATTCCCAGCACATTGCTTACCGGTTTGCGAAAAAACTCTTCCCGGTTTGGCCGAAGCTGCACGGGCATAATTTCTTTGTTTCACGCACAGAGCTTGAAAAAGAGATCACGAAGCCGCAGAACAAGGGAATGACCCTGGTGGGCAAGGGTGCTTTGTTCGCAACACCGTTGTTTTTGTGTGTTGTGGTGGTTGAGGTGTCGGACATCTTGTTCGCCTTCGACTCCGTACCGGCAGTGATCGCCGTGAGCCGCGAACCGTTGATCGTGTACTCGGCCATGATGTTTGCGATTCTGGGCCTGCGGACCATGTACTTCGTACTCGAAGCCCTGAAGCGCTACCTCGTTCACCTGGAAAAATCGGTTATCGCGCTGTTGTTCTTTATTGCCGGCAAGCTGGCCCTGAACGCCACCGATCACCTGTTTGGCCATGGCATCAGCATCGATCCGAACACCAGCTTGATCGTTGTATTGGTGGTATTGGCCATAGGTATCGTGGCCAGCGTCATCTTTCCCGGTAAAGATGAAGAGCAATCTGACGTCAAAAACGACACGAACGCTTGATCGCATATTTATTAAGGAGAATCACTCATGGCACTTTCCCTCACTAAAGGCGGCAACCTGTCGTTGACCAAGGAAGCCCCTGGGATGACCAAAGTCCTCGTTGGACTGGGTTGGGATGCCCGTTCTACGGATGGTACGGAGTTTGACCTGGATGCCAGCGCCTTCCTGCTCAAGGCTGACGGCAAAGTACGCGCCGATTCTGACTTCATTTTTTACAACCAGCTTAAAAGTGTTGATGGCTCGGTAGAGCACACCGGCGACAACCGTACCGGCGAAGGTGACGGAGATGACGAGGCGATCAAGGTCGACCTGTCAAAAATACCGGCTGATATCCACAAGATCGCTTTTACGGTCACCATCCACGAAGCTGAAGCCCGGCGTCAAAGCTTCGGTCAGGTGCGCAATGCGTTTATCCGCATTGTGAATCAGGACACCAACGTCGAGGTGGGACGTTATGACTTGGATGAAGACGCCAGCACCGAAACAGCGGTGATTTTTGGTGAGCTGTATCGCCACGGCGCCGAGTGGAAATTCCGTGCGGTAGGCCAAGGTTTTAACGGTGGCCTCAAGCCTCTCGCTGAAAGTTTCGGTCTGAAATTTTAATCGTCACCCCACCAACTCTCTCTATAAGGGTTCACGAACATGGCAGTAAGTCTGAGTAAAGGCGGCAACGTTTCCCTGACTAAAGAAGCCCCCGGTCTGACCGAAGTGGTTGTAGGTCTGGGTTGGGATCCACGTGTAACGGATGGTACGGAGTTTGACCTCGACGCCTCGGTATTCATCCTTGGTGAGAATGGCAAAGTGCTGAATGACGGCAGCTTTGTGTTTTACAACAACAAGACGTCGCCGGACGGCAACGTTGTGCACCAGGGTGACAACCGTTCGGGCGCGGGCGATGGCGATGACGAACAGGTCAACGTGAACTTGGCCGGCTTTGCACCGGAAACCAAGAAGCTGGTGTTCGCCGTCACCATTCACGACGCCGATGCACGCAAGCAGAGTTTTGGTCAGGTTTCGAACGCGTATATCCGCGTTCTGAGCAAAGCGGACGGTAAAGAAATTGCGCGCTACGACCTGAGTGAAGATGCATCGACCGAAACCGCGATGAATTTCGGCGAGCTGTATCACCATAATGGCGAGTGGAAGTTCAAGGCCATTGGCCAAGGTTATGCGGGTGGCCTGGCGGCCCTGGCCTCAAGTTATGGCGTTAACTTGGGCTAAAGCGTTGCGTTAATTAAAAGGCTCTTTCCGGAAACGGGAAGGGCCTTTTTTATGCGGTCGCGAGGAGGGTGTCATCGATTTCGGATGTAGGCGTATTGCACGCTCAAACGCAGCCTTTTCAACATCCCTCATTTGCGCAACTTTTCGTACTGCAAACCGGCTGTTTTTTACCGGCCCCGAATTCGTCGAGTCTTAATAACCAGGGCCTGCAGCCTGTTGCGCCATTAATTGCAGAGGAGTGAGCCAATAGTTGCGCAATCGAAGGCATCAAGTGTCTGTTTATATGATTTTTTAGTTGCGCTCAGCGTTCAAACCCCCGATGCATAAGGGGTTCAGCTGTTCTGGCACAAGTCTTGGATTACAGGGGCACCTGCAAACAGTATTCGCAGGTTTACCCTATGGATTCCAAGGAGAGAGTTATGGCTACGCCAGCGTATATGTCCGTCACCGGTGAAAAACAGGGGTTGATCACCAATGAAGCCTTCACGGCAGATTCAGTAGGGAACTCCTATCAGGAAGGGCATGAAAACCAGGTCATGGTCCAGGCGTTCAGTCACCAGGTCATCATTCCACGTGATCCTCAATCGGGTCAGCCAACCGGGCAGCGCGTTCACAAGCCTGTGTGCGTTACTAAGGTTTTCGACAAGGCTTCTCCATTGCTGTGGGCGGCACTGACATCAGGTGAGCGCATGAGCGAGGTTGTCATCCAGTGGTACAGAACGTCTGCCAATGGCACTCAGGAGCATTACTACACCACCAAGCTTGAAGACGCGATCATCGTTGAGATCAATGGGTACATGCATAACTGTCAGGACCCGGAAAATGCTCATTTCACGCACCTGGAGGACGTGCATTTCACGTATCGCAAAATCACCTGGACGCACGAAGTGTGCGGCACTTCGGGTTCGGATGACTGGCGCTCGCCGAATGTCTAAAGCTGGGGCTTCGCTCTAGCCTGTTATCGGCCCTTACGAGGGCCGATAACTGCTTCAAAAATGGATGCATGCTTTCATACCAGCGATTTAATCAGCACCCTGAGACTTGTCTTCTCAATCCCTCCCTTTTGCGCTGAGCCCCCTCTCGGTCAATCCCCCTCGATAACCTGTTGAATTGGCATAAAAAGAAGCCGATCCACTACGTTGCAGGTATCCTGCCTGCCGCGCCTCAATGGCTCTGTGTTTCGCAAGATTCTCAGCAGCCTCGATTGTTTTATCGAATTTTTCAGCGTTACAGGTTGCGATAACGTCGCAGTCGGCCATTGTGTATTAGGCTTACCGGCACGCAGTGCCCCAAGTCGTCCTCTGGATCGCTGAAGGGGACGCGACTTGATGTCCGCAAGGATCCTCTCGTCGAGGCTTGGCATTCGACAAGATGGTGTGGGACGGATGCTCACCGAATGTGTAGGAATTAAACATGCTTAAGCGTAAAGGGATCATTTTGGCTGGCGGATCTGGCACCCGCCTTCATCCGGCGACATTGGCTATTTCAAAGCAGCTATTGCCGGTTTATGACAAGCCGATGATCTATTACCCGCTCACCACACTGATGTTGGCCGGGATTCGCGATATTTTGATCATCTCGACGCCGCAAGATACTCCGCGTTTCTCTCAATTGCTGGGCGATGGTAGCCGTTGGGGCCTGAACATAGCGTATGCCGTGCAAGACTCACCCGACGGCCTCGCACAAGCGTTCATCATCGGTCAGGACTTTATTGGTAATGACCCATGCGCACTGGTGTTGGGCGACAACATCTATCACGGTCACCAATTCAACGAACTGCTGCACAGCGCCATGCAGCGTGAGACAGGCGCTAGCGTGTTCGCTTACCACGTGAAAGACCCGGAACGCTATGGCGTGGTGGAGTTCGACAATCAGGGCAAAGCCATCAGCCTTGAAGAAAAACCGCTCAAGCCCAAGTCCAACTATGCCGTGACGGGCCTGTATTTCTACGACCAGCAAGTGGTGGACATCGCCAAGAGCATCAAGCCTTCAGCCCGTGGTGAACTGGAAATTACCGATGTTAATCGCATCTACATGGAGCGGGGCGAAATGTCGGTTGAGATCATGGGGCGCGGTTATGCCTGGCTCGACACCGGCACGCACCAGTCACTGCTCGAAGCGAGTCTTTTCATTGCCACGCTGGAACACCGCCAGGGCCTGAAAGTCGCCTGTCCTGAAGAAGTGGCGTTTCGACAAAAGTGGATCAGTGCCGAGCAACTGGAAGCGCTCGCTGAGCCGCTGTGCAAAAACGATTACGGTCATTACCTGAAACGCCTTCTGCTAGAGAAGATCTATTGATGAAAACCACCCCGCTAGACATACCCGACGTCGTGCGATTCGAACCCAAGGTCTTTGGGGATGATCGCGGGTTTTTCTTTGAAAGCTTCAACCACCGCCAGTTTGAAGACGCCATCGGGCGTTCGGTGCAATTTGTTCAAGACAACCACTCCCGCTCCGTGAAAGGCGTTCTGCGCGGCCTGCATTATCAGCTTCACCGCGCCCAGGGCAAATTGGTGCGTGTGGTGCACGGAGAAGTATTCGACGTGGCCGTGGATATCCGGCGCAGCTCGCCGACGTTCGGCAAATGGGTAGGCTCGTACCTTTCCGCTGAAAACAAGCACCAGTTGTGGGTGCCAGAAGGGTTTGCCCATGGTTTTGTCGTGCTGTCCGACAGCGCAGAGTTCCTCTACAAAACCACAGACTATTACGCGCCGGAACACGAGCGTTGCATCAGCTGGAATGATCCTGCAATCGGCATCGACTGGCCTCTAAAGGGCGAGCCCGCATTGTCCGGTAAAGACCGTCAGGGCAAGTGCCTGGCGGACGCAGACGTTTTCTAGGATCGCGCCAAGGTTTAACCGCGGTCAGCCGCCGGTGGCGAGCTGGGAGACGATTGTTTAACCAAGTCCCCCGGCTTCCACGTCTGATCAAAAAACGCCTGTGGCGGGCCGTACACACGCACGATGACCAGAAAACCTAGGCTTAGAAAACTATGCAGGGTGAGCGCGTGCCAGATGTCTTAGGCGCAGGCTGCGGTGACAAAGTATTTGTTCAAATCGAACCTGGCAATCGCCACATTCTCTAACGATTGTCCCGACAGTGCTCGCTTGGCTTTGTTCTCTGCCTTGCGCTGGCGGCTGGCCAGGTGGTGGGCTCACGCAGGCATGAGAGCTACTTCTGACACCGTTGCGGTGTTCCAAACATTGGCACCAGCACGCTTGGGATACCAAAAGGAGCGGAACTCAAATGGCCTCTCTTGAAGCCAGTAGCCCCGAAGCCCTTGATTTTTCTGGATTTCAGGCACAAAAAAAGACGTCCGTGGACGTCTTTAGATGTTGAGTTGGTGGCCGGGGGGATTTGAACCCGCAGCCAAGCAAGCAATTACGTGCCCTCCAGCGAAGAGGCTGGCATAAGGCTGTCATTACATCCCGAGCAGCAGTTTGGTCTTGCGTACGCTCAGCCAATTTTCCGAGAAGTTATCTCGAAGGTTACTGGTTGTATGGGCGCTAATGTGCTTGTTCATGGCCTCCAGAGACACTAGTCGATCCAGCCATTTGCTGTGATGGCAGTAGCGGACTGCGGCCATATCCGGGCTATTCAGGAACCACGTCGTCTTAGGATCAAGCGACCGGGCGTAAATTATCAAGTCGCGCTCACCCGGATCGAGCAACACGTTAGGGTTGTCCAGTGCGAACTGAGCCCTTGCCTCATTCGTGATATTTTCGATGTGATGGAATGAGCCACGAAGAGGTGCCAATTGAATCGTCTGAGCTGGGCTTCTGTTCTGAAAGCCCGTTTGAGTTTCTTCCACGACAGTCTCAACCGTCGCAAGCCTGAAATAGCTCGCTAACGTGTTCCAGCAAGTGACCCTGTGAGCCTCTAGGATCACATTGGTATCGACAAGTACGATTTGATCCTTCTCGAACATCGTTATCCTCAAAGGTCGTACGGAGTCGGCAGATTATGATTCTCGAAGAGCTTCGCAAGCTCATCTACGGTCACGCCCAGAAGCGAGGCTCCTCTGCGCACCGAGACATAACCCTCGTCAATGCCCCAGCCCAGGGCCGCCATAAATCGCTTACCGTACTTGGCTGGTGGCTTGGTGCGCTGAGCCTCACCAAGGTTTCGAATAAATTCTTCGCTAACAATGGCACTCTTATTGAGCTTGCCCATGTTAACCAACCGCCATTGAAGAGCAACCGCACTAACTCCAAGAATCTGCGCATTTGAGGTAAGCCAGGTTGCGAGTTCTGAACCTTTTTTTAGCTCAGACTTCTCAATTAGCCTCTCAATTAGACTGCCCGGCATGAGCAAGCCTGCCGCAAAATTGTCAGCGAGCTGCTCTACTCGTTTCGATTTCTTATCAGTTGGAGTTTCAATATCCAGCCTAGGAGGCGGCATTGTGTCCCAAGTTATTAGGTGAAAAAGCTCGTGGGCCATATCGTAATTGCGCCGAGCCAGAGTTTCATTCCGGTTGATCACAATTGCGTTCAGCTGGTTCAGCCGGCATGCTGCCCCGGAGATGCCTTGCTCGGTGTCAACTTCAAGTACAAGAGTGTCAAGCTTTTCCTCGAGCGCATCAGCTAGCCTCTGAGATGGAATATTACCAAGCTCAAGAGCCTTTCCCATAGCCTCGCCTTCGGCGACAGCCTCTTCGAAGGTAGATTGGTGATTCAGCGCCACTCGCCGAGTTGACGAGTTAATCACCTCTCCTTTCAGCTTCGATAGGTGGCGATAGGCCGCTATCCACCGGCCTGCTCGCAGCTCGAAATCATCCAGCAGTTCGGGCTTAGTGCCGTTTTGCCGCCAAGAGAAATGGCCTTCCCCTGCTAGTTCAAAAGGATCGGTAAAGTAGTCTAGGGAAACGCCAAACACTTCCGCTGCTCGAACCATTTCCTCGGAGCTGAGTTTGCGCTCTCCGGTCTCGATCTGAGACAGAGTCTGGCGATCCTTGAAGCCAAGTGCTTCGGCGAGAGCCTCTTGCGTCAGGCCGTGCTTGCGACGCAGATGCTGTAGGCGGAAGGTAATATTTGGGGTGGTCATGGCTCCTCCATTCGGTTGCGGAGCATAGTCATCAGTATTGGTCCATGCAAGGAAATCTTGCAATATATGCTTTTGCAAGATTTTATGGGTTTACACTTCGGGTGGTTCCCACATTGCTTCTGCCCTGTTCCCAGCGTCTAGATCGGCCGTCGGCATCCAACGGCCGTACACTCTGGCAATCATCGTCCAGTCGCTATGCCCCATCTGCTTGGCCACCCACATTGGATGCTCCCCAGAAGACAGCATCATCGAGGCGTAGGTGTGGCGCGTTTGGTAGGGGCGTCTGTACCGAACCCTGGCCTTCTTCATCGCATGCACCCACATGGTTTTTCGAATCGGCTGATCACCGGCCCATCGCTCGCCAGTCCGAGGGTTCTGGAACACCTCATTACCTGCGTGGAAAGTGTGAGCCTTTTGCGCGGTCAGCGCGGCAAGGGCGGGCATCAACAGTTTGATGCTGCGTTTCCCCGCCACGGTCTTGGTCACTTCAGCCTTTCCTCCTGCCGCTTGGGTCATTGCCCGGGACACATAAGCCTCTCCCTTCAGCCAGTCGATATCCCCCCAGTCCAGCGCCACGAGTTCGCTTGTGCGCATTCCGGTCCAGAGTGCGAACTGCACTAGGTTGCGAGCCTGCCCATCAATAGAAGCCAGGATGAACTGGTCAAGTAATCCCGGACACCATTTACGGTGCTTATGCCGCTTTTTGCTCCATGGCTATTGGCGACAGGTAGTTGTTGTAGCTGTGGAGCCTGGTGCGGTTGTAGTACATGAAGAATCGCA
>NZ_JYKY01000002.1 GCF_001042985.1 Pseudomonas lundensis | reverse complement strand
TTGGTTGGTCAATGAAGTCGCAGATGACCAGCGACGTAGCCATTGATGCACTGCTGATGGCGGTTTGGAGACGTAAGCCGAAGCAAGAGGTGATGATCCACTCGGATCAAGGCAGTCAGTACAGCAGTTCGGACTGGCGAAGCTTCTTGAAAGCTAACAACCTGGTGGCCAGCATGAGTCGTCGAGGTAACTGCCACGACAACGCTGTGGCGGAGAGCTTTTTCCAGTTGCTAAAGCGGGAACGGATCAAGCGTAAAATCTACACTACACGCCAGGATGCTCGGGATGATGTGTTCGATTACATCGAGATGTTTTACAACCCAAAACGACGCCACAGTTTCAACAATCAGCTGTCACCGGTAGAGTTTGAAAAGCGTTACGCAGCGAGCCTGGAGAGTGTCTAGAAAACCCGGGGCGATTCATGTCCATGCCGACGAGATTTGTTTCTTTGTCAATTTTAACGTCGAAGGTGATTCCTCTGGTGATGAAAAATGTGTTGAGCTTCAATCGGCCTTCTTCTGTTTCGTATAGGGCTATTATGTCTTCGTAGGTGGTGATTTCGAGCGTTTCCGCTTCGATTGCTAACGTACCTTCAAGGTTTTGGATCTCGTTTTCCAACGCTGTGATACGTGCTTCGCTGTCAGCCACACGCCTGATAAATGTATTTGGAATTATTCCGTCAAACTGAGCTAGCGAAGCCTCTAACATTTCCAATGTGGTTATTTCGGTTGTTAGCTTGGCTTTCTTGGCTCGTATTTCTTCTTTTGGTGCCGATGTATCACGAACGGAAAAGAAGCGGCTAAATGCGTCGTTTACGGTGTCCATTTGCTTGTATTGGTCTTGGCTGAACCAAGTGAAGTCTTTTCGCTTCTTGTCTGTCCGCTCGTCAATGTAACGATTTTCCGATAACTGCCTAACGAAAGCGAGGAATGTGCCGAAAACAAGCTCAAATCTAATTCTGTTACTACATTCGCATACTCGTTCGGCTCTGTTAGAGCAAACAAGGTAGGCGTAGCGTTTTTTCTCGGCTCCTAATATTTGTAGGTTGAAAGTCATTCCGCATTTATGTTCTCCACATTGGATACAGTGCCGGAAAATATTATAGTGATGAGGTGTTCTACGTCCGTATTTTCGCCCGGTTAATCTGGTTTTCATCGCTGCAACGGCTGCACTGAATTCTATTTCATCAATGATTTTTGGAAAATAATTAGGGACATAACGGTCAAACGCTTTAGTGCCGTTCTCGTTTCGTCGTTGCAAACGTAGCACGCCGATTGGGCTTTTACTGTTGATAAGATGTAGAACTGATGTTCTCGTCCAACGTCGTTTTGAATATTTATTTACCTGCTTAACACTCTCCAATACTCCAACGTGTTTGAGTAGTTCGAAAATCTGGCGAATTTCTTGAGCTTCTTCTTCTACGATGATAAAGGATTGGCTTTGTTCATCGAAACGCAGGCCGTAGGGGCATCGTTTACCTATAACGTTGGTTTCTGCTGTGTCTCGCTTCTTTGCCCACACGGATTTCAAGCGTTTGCTCTTGGTGTCGCTTTCCTCGTGTGCTCGTTTGGCAATTACACCTACAAGGATCAGCGTTTCGAGGTCGCGGCTTGGATCGTCGTAGGAATATGTCTTGTTGTCGAAAACGGTGTGTAGTCGCACGCCTTTTTTGAGAATTGACTGGATTAGATCAACGGAGTCGGTGAGTTTCTGGCGGGTTAGTCGGTCGATTGATTCGACAATGATGTAGTCGCCATGCTCAATTTCTCCACTCTCTATCCTGTCCAATAACCCTTTTAACTGGCCGATCCGGGCGTTTGCACCACGGAATGCACTGATCCCCTTGTCGATAACGGTTTCGACCACGGGAACGCCTGTTGCTTCTGTAAATGCTTGGAGTGGGGTGGTCTGGCGGTCATGGCTGTCTCGGCCTTCTTCGCCTTGCGAGGCGGTTGACCATCTGACGTATGCGTATGCCTTGGGCATTGAATCGGCTCCGAGTAGGTTCTAGCTCATTTTATTAGAAAATAGCTTACCGTGGTCGGCGGGCAACCTGGACAGCATCGACGTGGTGCGCGGTGCCGGTTCGGTGCGTTACGGGCCACAGAACGTGGGGGGCGTGATCAACTTCGTGACCCGCGCCATCCCCGAAACTTTTCAGGGTGAAGTCGGCACCACCCTCGAAACCTCGGAGCGTGGCGGCTGGAAACACATGGAAACCGCGTTTCTGGGAGGCACGGCGGACAATGGCATCGGCGCCGCGCTCTTGTACTCGGGGGTCAAGGGCGATGGTTACCGCGCGCGCAACAACGACAACAACATCGATGACGTGTTGCTCAAAACCCATTGGGCGCCCACCGACCAGGACGACTTCAGCCTCAATTTCCATTACTACGACGCCACGGCCGACATGCCGGGCGGCCTGACCCAGGCGCAGTTCGATGCCGACCCGTATCAGTCGGTGCGCGACTATGACGGCTTCAGCGGTCGGCGTAAGGACGTGTCCTTCAAGTACCTGCGCCAGATCGACGAGCAGACCCAATTTGAAGTGCTGACTTACTACACCGACAGCTTTCGCGGCAGCACCATTGCCTCGCGCAACCTGGACACGCTGGTGTCCTACCCGCGCAATTACCGCACCTTCGGCATCGAGCCGCGCCTGTCCCGCGTGTTCACCCTTGGCCCCGTGACTCAGGAAGTCGGGGTCGGCTATCGCTATTTGAAAGAAGCGATGCACGAACAGGCGAGTCAGCTGCAGTTGGTCAACAACGTGCCGGTGGTCGGGCCCAAGGGTGACGGTCATGCGTATCAGGACCGCACTGGCGGCACCGAGGCCAACGCGTTCTACATCGACGACAAGATCGACGTGGGCAACTGGACCGTGACGCCGGGTATTCGCTTTGAGCGCATCAGTACCCAATGGCACGACCGGCCTGTGCTGGACGCCAAAGGCAAGCCGGTGCAAGAGAAGAAACGCAGCATCGACAGCAACGAAGCGCTGCCGGCGTTGAGCGTGATGTACCACCTGTCTGACGCCTGGAAGCTGTTCGCCAACTACGAAACTTCGTTTGGCAGCTTGCAGTATTTCCAGCTGGGGCAGGGCGGCGTTGGCGATCAGACAGCGGCGGGGCTCAAGCCCGAGAAGGCCAAGACGTACGAGTTGGGGACGCGTTACGACAACGGCGTGTGGGGCGGGGAAATCACGCTGTTCTACATTGATTTTGCCGACGAGCTGCAATACATCAGCAACGACATTGGCTGGACCAACCTGGGGGCCACCAAGCACCAGGGGCTGGAGACGTCAGTCCACTACGACCTGGCCAGTCTGGACCCGCGTCTGGACGGGTTGACCGTGAATGCGGCGTTTACCTACACCAAAGCCACGTCCGAAGGCGACATTCTCAACTTCAAGGGGCGCGACTTGCCGCTGTATTCGCGACAAGTGCTTAACCTTGGCATGCGCTATGCGGTTAATCGCTGGACTTACAACCTGGACATGTTTGCCCAGTCCAAACAGCGGGCGCCGGGCACTGGCGGGGTCTACATCACCGAGCCGACCGCGGACGGCCAGTACGGCGATATACCGGGTTATGCCACCTGGGCCACCCGCGTCGGGTATGACTTCGGGCCGCAAGCCTCGAACCTGAAGCTCGGGGCGGGGATCAAGAACCTGTTCAATCAGCAGTACTTCACGCGCTCCAGCGACAATAACTCGGGGATGTACCTGGGCGAGCCGCGCACGTTCTTCGTGCAGGCGAGCGTCGGGTTTTAAACGCGCCGTCGTAACGGCTTCACACCCGCAAGATCCGCCCGCTGATGGCCACGGCCACCAGCAGGGCGGCGATTATCAGGAACGCCGCGCTCAAACTGCTGGCGTGCGCGACGAACCCGATGGCCGCAGGGCCCGCGAGGATCCCGGCGTAGCCCAGCGTGGTGATCGCCGGCACGGCGATGTGTTCGGGCATCACGGTTTGCTTGCCCACGGCGGAGTACAGCACCGGCACAATGTTGGAGCACCCGGCGCCCACCAGCGCGTAACCGAGCAGCGCCACTTCCCACCCCGGAGCCAGCGTGGCCAGCGCCAGGCCCAGCGCCGCGAGCGACCCCCCCAGCACGATCACCCGGGTCGGCCCCAGGCGCCTGACGAGGGTGTCGCCCAGCAAGCGTCCGGCGGTCATTGTCACGGCGAAGGCGGCATAGCCCAAGCCCGCATAAGCATCCCCGATGTGTTTTTCAGCGCTGAGGAACACGGCGCTCCAGTCGAGCATCGCGCCTTCGGCCAGAAAGACGATGAAGCACAGGACCCCGATAAACAGCACCACGCCGTGGGGGATGGCAAAGGCCGGGCCACTGCTTTCACTGCCATACGGCAGCAGGTGCGGTGCGGCTTTGGCCAGCGCAGCCAGTAACAGCACAATCACCACGGCAATTGCCCACAGCGGCGTAAGCCCCAGCGCCAGCAAGGCGCTGACCCCCGCCGCACCGGCAATCCCGCCCACGCTGAACAGGCCATGGAAGCCCGACATCATGTTGCGGCCGCTGGCGCGTTCGACGATCACGGCTTGCAGGTTGACCGTGGAATCCACGACCCCCAAACCGGCCCCAAACACAAACAGTGTGGCAATCAGCAGCGCGACGGTGCTGGCGGTGGCCAGCAGGGGCAGCGCCAGACAAATCAGCAGCGTGCCGGCGATGGTGACCTTGCGGCAGCCGTAACGGGACGCCAGCATGCCCGCGATGGGCATAGCCAGAATCGAACCGGCCCCCAGGCATAGCAGCAGCAGGCCCAACGTGGCTTCGTCCAGGCCCGCTCGGGCTTTGGCATAGGGCACCAACGGCGCCCAGGCCGCCACGCCGAACCCGGCAATAAAGAACGCCAGACGGGTCGACCTCTGTTCAAGGCGTCCTGGAACGAGGGGCTTTTGGGTAACGGCGGCTGTCATGGTCATCCTTGTCGGTCGCGTCGGTGCGACGCGGGGAAATATCCTTGCTTATTCGGGGCAGGCGCCGCGGCGCCAGGCGGTGCATGGCCGTCTGTAACCGCTGGCGCCCGGCTTACACCTGTAACAAACGCTCACGCAGCTTGCCGATTTCGTCGCGCATTTGCGCCGCGGCTTCGAACTCCAGGTCGCGGGCCAGGGCGTACATTTTTTCTTCCAACTGACGAATCCGCTTGCTGATTTCGCTGGGCGAACGCAGTTCGTTTTCGTACTTGGCGTTTTCTTCGGCGGCTTTGGCCATGCCTTTGCGTTTTTTGCTGCGCGAGCCCGGCACGGTCGCGCCTTCCATGATGTCGGCCACGTCCTTAAACACGCCTTTGGGGGTGATGCCGTTGGCGAGGTTGAACGCGATTTGCTTCTCCCGGCGCCGTTCCGTTTCGCCGATCGCCCGCTCCATGGAGCCGGTGATGCGGTCTGCGTACAGGATCGCCCGGCCATTGAGGTTTCGCGCCGCACGGCCGATGGTCTGGATCAACGAACGCTCGGAGCGCAGGAAGCCTTCTTTGTCCGCGTCGAGAATCGCCACCAGCGACACTTCCGGCATGTCCAGGCCCTCACGCAGCAAGTTGATCCCCACCAGCACGTCAAACACCCCCAGACGCAGGTCGCGGATGATCTCGACCCGTTCCACGGTGTCGATGTCCGAGTGCAGGTAGCGCACCCGCACGCCGTGGTCCGCCAGGTAGTCGGTCAAGTCTTCGGACATGCGCTTGGTCAGCGTAGTCACCAGCACGCGTTCTTCCAGCGCCACGCGCTTGGTGATCTCCGACAGCAAATCGTCGACCTGGGTCAGGGCGGGGCGGATCTCGATTTGCGGGTCCACCAGACCGGTCGGACGCACCACCTGTTCGATCACCCGGCCCGCATGTTCGGCTTCGTAGTTGCCGGGGGTGGCCGAGACAAAAATGGTTTGCGGGCTGATGCGCTCCCACTCGTCAAAACGCATGGGCCGGTTGTCCAGCGCCGACGGCAGGCGGAAGCCGTATTCCACCAGGGTTTCCTTGCGTGAACGGTCGCCCTTATACATGGCGCCGACCTGCGGCACGCTGACGTGGGACTCATCGATCACCAGCAGCGCGTCGGGCGGCAGGTAGTCGAACAAGGTAGGCGGCGGGGCACCGGATTCACGGCCCGACAGGTAGCGCGAGTAGTTTTCGATGCCGTTGCAGTACCCCAGCTCCATGATCATTTCCAGATCGAAGCGGGTGCGCTGCTCAAGGCGCTGGGCTTCGACCAGCTTGTTGTTGGCGCGCAGGTAATCGAGGCGCTCCTTGAGCTCTTCCTTGATGCCCTCAACGGCATCGAGCAAGGTTTCGCGCGGGGTCACGTAGTGGCTTTTGGGGTAGAAGGTGAAGCGCGGCATCTTGCGGATCACTTCACCGGTCAACGGGTCGAAGGCGCTGATGCTCTCGACCTCATCGTCAAACAGCTCGATGCGGATGGCTTCGAGGTCGGATTCGGCCGGGTAGATGTCGATGACGTCGCCGCGCACGCGGAATGTGGCGCGGGCGAAGTCCATGTCGTTGCGGGTGTATTGCAGGTCAGCCAGGCGACGCAGCAGTTCGCGCTGGTCGAGTTTGTCGCCGCGGTCAATGTGCAACACCATTTTCAAATAGGTTTCGGGGCTGCCCAGGCCGTAGATGCACGACACCGTGGTGACGATAATCGCGTCCTTGCGCTCCAGCAGCGCTTTGGTCGCGGACAGTCGCATCTGCTCGATGTGATCGTTGATCGAGGCGTCCTTCTCAATGAAGGTGTCGGAGGAGGGCACGTACGCTTCGGGCTGGTAGTAGTCGTAATACGAAACGAAGTATTCCACGGCGTTGTTGGGGAAGAACGACTTGAACTCGCCATATAGCTGGGCCGCCAGGGTTTTGTTGGGCGCGAGCACCAGGGTCGGGCGGTTCACGTGAGCAATCACGTTGGCGATGCTGAAGGTCTTGCCCGAACCGGTCACCCCGAGCAGGGTCTGGTGTGACAGACCGGCTTCGATGCCTTCAATCATCTGGCGAATGGCTTCGGGTTGATCGCCTGCGGGCTCAAAGCGGGTAACGAGCTGAAAATCGGACATATCTGACCTCTGGATTCGCCTCTATAAAGGCATGGACCTTTAAAGCGCGAGAAAGACTGCATACGACGCATGCCGCAGGAAAAAAACAGGATACGGCTAAATATGGTGGTGGTGACTGACTGTTTCAAGGCGTGTCGCTGACAGGGCGATTCAGGCCCGGATTGCAATTAGACCAGTGGCCTGAAAATAAACGGAAATACTTGAGCAAATCCGGGAATCGCCTGTTGCCCCAATCGTGTTCGGGCTTATACTTGCTCCCCGTTTGTGCACCGCTCTAGTGCAATCGGCTGGAGCGTTGTCACCCCCTCCATTCCCTATTCAGAGCCGCCGTAATAATGAGCCTGTTCTCCGCTGTCGAAATGGCACCACGCGATCCTATCCTGGGCCTCAACGAAGCATTCAACGCCGATACCCGAACCAGCAAAGTGAATCTGGGGGTCGGTGTTTACTGCAACGAAGAGGGAAGAATTCCACTCTTGCGTGCCGTTGTCGAAGCCGAGACCATTCGCGTCGCTCAACACGCGTCGCGCGGTTACTTGCCCATCGACGGTATTGCCGCCTACGACCAGGCCGTTCAAAAACTGCTGTTCGGCGCCGAGTCGCCGTTGTTGGCCGCTGGCCGGGTCATCACCACCCAGGCGGTAGGCGGGACCGGCGCACTGAAAATCGGCGCTGACTTCCTCAAACAATTGCAGCCCAACGCTGTGGTCGCCATCAGCGACCCGAGCTGGGAAAACCACCGTGCGCTGTTCGAAACCGCGGGTTTCCCGGTGCAGAACTACCGCTACTGCGACGCCGCCACCCACGATGTGAACCGTGCGGGCATGCTGGAAGACCTGAACGCGTTGCCGGCGGGCTCCATCGTGGTGCTGCACGCCTGCTGCCATAACCCGACCGGTGTCGACCTGACCCCGGCCGACTGGCAGAACGTGCTGGACGTGGTCAAGGCCAAGCAGTTGATCCCGTTCCTCGACATGGCCTACCAGGGGTTTGGTGACGGCATCGCTGAAGACGCCGCCGCCGTGCGTCTGTTTGCCGAGTCCGGCCTGAGCTTCTTTGTTTCCAGTTCGTTCTCCAAGTCGTTCTCGCTGTACGGCGAGCGGGTCGGCGCGTTGTCGATCATCACCGAGTCGAAGGACGAGAGCGCCCGCGTGCTGTCCCAGGTCAAGCGCGTGATCCGCACCAACTACTCCAACCCGCCGACCCACGGCGCAAGCATCGTGGCGGCTGTGCTGAACAGCCCTGAGCTGCGCGCCATGTGGGAAGACGAGCTGGCAGAAATGCGCCTGCGCATTCGCGGCATGCGCCTGCAAATGGTCGAGCTGCTGGCCAAAAAGGCGCCAGGGCACGATTTCAGTTTCGTGGCGCGTCAACGCGGCATGTTCTCTTACTCGGGCCTGACCGTTGAGCAAGTGGCGCGCCTGCGTTCCGAGTTCGGCATTTACGCCCTCGACACCGGTCGGATCTGCGTGGCTTCTTTGAACCAGCGCAACATTGAGGTGGTTACCGACGCCATTGTTCAGGTCATCTGAATAATGCAAAGAGAAGTCATCGAGAGTGTTGACTTCTCTTTTTATATCAGTAAGATAGACGCCATTCCGCGATAGCTCAGTTGGTAGAGCAAATGACTGTTAATCATTGGGTCCCTGGTTCGAGTCCAGGTCGTGGAGCCAGATACAAGAAAAGCCGCTAGCGATAGCGGCTTTTTTTATGCGCGCAATTCCTTCCTTCCGCGTTCCCCTGCCACCCCTGACAACTCAAGCGCTTCTTGCGCCTGCCGATAACTACGGCGGTGGCCGTGTGCCTGACTAAATAAATGGAGTGTCGCTTGGAGGTGTCCAAGCGTTAAGGAGAGCACCTTGAAACGCATGGGTTCGACGATTGGCCTGATCGTTCTGTTGTCAGGCTGCGGGGTGTACAGCGATGTGAAACTGTCGATGGCGCGTGATGCATTGCGTCAGGAGTGCATGGGTAATTTCACGAATACCTGTGTGAGTAAAACGATCGACTACAACATCCTGTTATTGGAAGAAGCCAAGTCAGCCTGGCTGGCTCAAGAAGATGAGTGGGTCGAATCTTTGGGTAAGGATGCTGGCAAGCTTTGGACCGGCCTGGTTGAGCAGCGAACCGATCAACTGGTCGACAAGCTGGAGTCGGTGCGACCCGGCATGTTCTCACGCTGGTTCTTGGGCGATGCACAGCCCTTCAGCGGTAAGGGAATGATGGAATTCTCCGGTCAGGACCTTAAAGAAATGCACGGCGCGTTGATCGCTGAGTTCATTGCCAAGGGCAAGCAGCAGGGCCTGAGCCTGACTGAAAAAGGTGTTGAAAAATACGCTCCGGCCGCCGATACGAAGGGTGTCGAGTCTGACGCCACTCAGGCGGATGCCGCATTGGAGGCTGCGATCAGTGACGTGATTGCGATGGAAATCTCCAAGGATGGAGGGGCGGAATACACCGATAACCGTCAGGTTATATACATGGACCTGAATGAAGACGGTCAGCCTGACGCCGTGGTGCTGTTTACTGTCGAAGGGCAGGGGGGCGGTAACGGCTCCTACCAAAGCCTGGCGGGGTTCTACCGCTCAGGGGCTGGCTGGGTGTATCAGGGCCATTCTGTGGTGTCAGGGGCGGCAACCGACATCAAGGCCTCTACAGGCCCGCGCGTCGCCGTGAGCACCCTGACCAGTGGCCCGGATGACCCTCGGTGCTGCCCGAGTGTTGAAAGTGTCGAGATCTATACGTGGAACGGACGCGGCTTTGAATTGAAGCAAAGCTGAATACCGCACACAGGCGCCGCGATGCCTTTACCGGGTGGGCGACGTCTGTGCGAGTCGAAGTGTCTGTGAATCAGCGGGTCGGTGCGTTATCCAGCGCTTCGCGCAATGCCGTGGCGGTGGTAAAGGCCTGCTGTGACACCAGTTTTCCGTTGTCCAGCTGCAGCATCAGGATTTGTTTTTTGTCGCCGGGGTATTGGTCAGCAATTTTGCCGTCACGGTCCAGCACGACGCGGTAGTTGTATCCCTTCATGGAGGGAATGGCGAACAGCTTGCCGATCAGCGAGGGCATCCCGTGGACATCGGCAAGAAACACCGCATGGCGGGCTTCCAGGTAACCTTTTGGCTGGTCTTCAATCGCTGCCTTGACCATTTGAGCGGCTTTCATGTCGCGCGCGACCAGCAGGATTCGGGTGTTCTGGTCGAGGGTATAAGGCTGGTCGAACTGGTCATTAAGCGTCCACGGCGTCAATGTATCGCCCACATTGGCTGCCTGAGCCAGCAGGGTTGCCGCACTCAATAACAACGCAAGTACAATTTTCACCGTTCAATCCCTCTGTTATGACTGTTGATTCAGGTCGCTAACGGCGTATGGCCATTAGTCGTAGCGCGGCATGTTAGCCCGCGAGCTGCATGAGTAGAACCTGTATGGTCATGCGGTTGTCTCAAAGTATGACAAAGGGTGCGCGGTTATCCGGCGTCAAGTCAGGCACAAATTGTGCGGCTGGCTTATCATCGGCGGCGTTTCACCGATCAATGGCAGTAATCAGAGTAACGGCGTAATGACTGACTGGCTTCAACACGATGGCGCGATGGCTGAGCGAATCAGGACGCATGATTGGGCCAGTACGGCGCTCGGGCCGTTGACCGAGTGGCCGGATGTGTTGAAAACCAGCGTAGCCTTGATGCTGGATTCGCATTTTCCGCAGTGCATCGTGTGGGGCGCATGCCTGATTACCCTGTACAACGACGGGTTCGTGCCCATTTTGGGCAGCAAGCCAGAGGCGCTCGGGCGGGCGTTCAGTGATATTTGGAAAGAAGCCTGGCCTGATATCAGTCCCATTGCCGACCTGGCTTTTGCCGGTAAAGCGACGTATATCGAAAATTTCCCTGTCGTGATTCATCGCAGCCCGCGCCCTGAGCTGGCCTATTTCACCTTCTGTTACAGCCCGATACGCGATTCGGCCGGCAAGGTGGTCGGCATGCTCGACACGGTGACCGAGACCACAACGACGGTGTACATGACCCAGCGTCTGTCGGTACTCGACGCGATCAGCCATGCCGTGGTCAATGCCCATGACCCGCAGGAAATTCTCGCCATCACGATGAGCACACTCGCAGATGCTTTGCGCGTGACCCATTGCGCCTACGCGGATATGGAAGCGGACGAGGACACGTTTTTCATTCGCGATAACTGGCTGGCGGACGGCGCCACCCGCCTGGTGGGCCAATACAGCCTGAGTGAGTTCGGCCAGCACGCGGTGTCTCGCTTGAAAGCGGGTAAGCCGCTGGTGATCAACGATGCGCAGGCAGAACTGCCGGCACACGCTGCCGCCAGTTTCACCGCGCTGGGCGTCAAGGCCACCCTCTGCCTGCCGTTGATCAAGGGCGGACGCCTGACTGCGCTGATGGCGATACACGACACCTCGCCCCGACTGTGGTCGCCCCAGGACGTGGCCTTGCTGCGTGAAGTCACGGAGCGTTCGTGGGCGCACATTGAGCGCGCGCGGGCTGATGCGGCGGTGCGTGCAGGCCTGGCTGAGCTGGCACAGCTCAACACCACCCTCGAAGAACGCGTCCAGGAGCGCAGCGCCCGCTTGCTGCACATCGAGGCGGCGCTGCACCAGTCGCAAAAGCTCGAAGCCATCGGTCAGCTCACCGGCGGCGTAGCCCACGATTTCAACAATCTGCTGACCATCATTCGTTCGTCGGTGGATTTTCTGCGCATGCCGAACCTGTCGGATGTGCGCCGTGAGCGCTATGTCAATGCCGTCTCGGATACGGTTGAGCGGGCGAGCAAATTGACCGGACAGTTGCTGGCGTTTGCCCGGCGCCAGCCGCTCAACCCGCAGGTGTTCGAGATCGGTCAACGCATCCGTGACATCGGTGACATGCTGGAGACAATCACCGGGGCCAGAATCAACGTCGTGGTCCAATTGCCGCCCGAGACCTGCTATGTGCGCGCCGATGCCAGCCAGTTCGAGACTGCGTTAATCAATATGGCGCTTAACGCACGGGATGCCATGGAGGGGCAGGGCACGCTCCTGTTGCGGCTCAATGACACCACCACCTTGCCCGCGATCCGGGGGCATGCAGGCTCCGACGAGCCCTTCGTGGCCATTTCGCTGACCGACACCGGCATCGGGATTTCCTCGCGCATGCTGACGCAGATTTTCGAGCCCTTTTTCACCACCAAGGAAGTAGGTAAAGGCACGGGCCTGGGGCTGTCGCAAGTGTTCGGGTTTGCCAAGCAGTCCGGCGGTAATGTGGACGTGGCCAGTGTCCTCGATCAGGGCTCGGTCTTCACCCTGTACCTGCCGCGAGCCAGCGCGCAGGCGCTGACGGACGATGCATCCGGCGTGTGCGCGCCTGCATGCTGCCCCGACCCTGAAGCCGAGAAGCCGCGCGTGTTGCTTGTGGAAGATAACCTTGAGGTCGGTCGATTTGCCCAGCAGATCATGCAGGACCTGGGTTATGAGACGGCCTGGGCCACCCATGCCGAAGAGGCCCTACACATGATCGGGCCGCAGGCCATGGCGTTTGATGCGGTTTTTTCGGATGTGGTCATGCCGGGCATGACGGGTGTAGTAATGGCCAGGGAGATGCGCAGGCGCCGCTCCGATTTGCCGATCATTCTGGCCTCCGGTTACAGCGAAGAACTGGCGCTCGACGGTTACGATGGCTTCGAGTTCCTGCCTAAACCTTACTCAGTCGAGCAGATTTCGCAGATTTTAGAAAAAATCACCCACAAGCGTTGATGTCTGTCTTTCTGCTCGGCAGGGTGTCTGAAATACCCTTCAACCTTGTAATCCCTATCTCCATCCGTTATAGCTAAAAAGGCATTCATAACCAAAAGAGGCTAATAAGCCCCATGCATGAGACCACACGTATCTTTGACTCTTTCGGCCTTCCGCCTGCGCAACGCAATGACGGAACCAGGCCGATCCAGCTGCACACCCTGCCTGTTTTAGTGGCCACGTTCTGCCAGACCCTGGCGACGCGTTTTCATTTGCCCCCCACGTCGCTGCGAGACGCTTTAGTCACTCGCCCGCGCAGCCGCACAGTGCCTCCCCCTTCCGTTTGATCCCTGATCGCCGCCGTCTCGCCACGCGCCTGGAGCGTGTTTGCGCGAGAGTTTTTCACTGATTCAGCGTTCAATCTGTTGAGGGAATTCGATGTCTACTCGTGTTGCAATTATTGGTGCAGGCCCGTCGGGTCTGGCGCAACTGCGTGCCTTTCAGTCAGCCCATGCAAAGGGTGCGGCCATGCCGGATGTGGTGTGTTTCGAAAAGCAGGCCGACTGGGGCGGCATGTGGAACTACACCTGGCGCATCGGCCTGGACGAGCACGGCGAACCGGTGCACGGCAGCATGTACCGTTACCTTTGGTCCAATGGTCCCAAGGAGTGCCTGGAATTCGCGGACTACAGTTTTGATGAACACTTCGGTCGCCCCATTTCTTCGTATCCGCCTCGTGAAGTGCTGTGGGATTACATTCAGGGCCGGGTCAAAAAGGCCGGGGTGCGCGATTACATTCGTTTCAATACGGCGGTCAAACAGGTCACGTTTGACCCCGTATCGCGGCAATTCACTCTGACCGCCTACGACTACGCCAACGGGCGAAGCACGACCGATACATTTGATTTCGTGATCGTGGCCAGCGGGCACTTCTCCACGCCGCAGGTCCCGGCGTTTGCCGGGTTTGAGCGTTTTTCCGGGCGCATTTTGCATGCCCATGACTTTCGCGAAGCGACGGAATTTCAGGGCAAGGATCTGCTGATCGTAGGCAGCAGCTATTCGGCCGAAGACATCGGCTCCCAATGCTACAAATACGGCGCGCGCTCGATCACCAGCACCTACCGCACACAGCCAATGGGGTACACATGGCCCAAGGGGTGGGAAGAGCGTCCGCTGTTGAACAGGGTCGAGGGTGACATCGCTTATTTTGCCGATGGGTCGAGCAAGCGGGTGGACGCCATCATCCTGTGCACCGGCTATCAGCATCACTTTGCGTTTCTGCCGGATGAGCTGGCCCTCAAAACCGGTAATCGCTTGTGGCCGCTGGGGTTGTACAAAGGCGTGATCTGGGAGTACAACCCGCAGTTGATTTACCTCGGTATGCAAGACCTGTGGTACAGCTTCAACCTGTTTGATGCCCAGGCCTGGTTTGTGCGCGATTACATCCTGGGTCGCATCACCCTGCCTGAACAGTCCGAGATGCAGGCCGACAGTGCCACGTGGCGCGAGCAGGAAGAGGGTTTGCAGTCCACCGCCTCGATGTACGAGTTCCAGGGCCGTTACATCAAGCACCTGATCGAGCACACGGATTACCCGTCCTTTGATATCGACGCGGTCAATCAGATCTTCCTCAAATGGAAGACTGACAAGAAGCGCGACATCATGGGCTATCGCGACAAATCCTACCGTTCGGTCATGACCGGCACGTTAGCGGTGCCGCATCACACACGCTGGTTGCAGGCGCTGGATGACTCGATGGAAGAATATTTGCGCGAAACGGCGGGCAAGGGTGACGTCAATGCGCTGCGCCAGCGTTAATCTGAGCCGGTGAACGGCCCAGCCTCTGGCGCGTGACGGTGGCCAGAGGCGGCTTAGCCTTTCTTTTTTTGCAGGTTTTTCAGGCGGGCGCTGGCGCGTTGCACGGCGGCCATTTTCTCCGGGCGCTTCATGCGCCGCCACGTTCTGATGTCTTCTTTGCTGCGCCCGCAGCTCACGCATAAATCCCCGCTGAGCTTGCAGGTGGCCACGCACGGGTTTTCGATGTCTTTGGCCACGTTTTACTTGCGACCTGCGCCCTTGCGCGCAAGACGTTGCGGCCAGTGCCCGGCGTCGGTGCGCTGGCATTCTTCCTCGGAATCGAAGTACACATGGGTGGCCACGTTACGCACGTTGACATTGGCTTTGTCGAACGCTTTTTCGGTCAGCTCGACCATGTAACCGGCTTCGCCATCGGCCAGGGCAAAGTCCTTGTTGTTTTGCGTATCGAACACCCAGACCACTTTGAGACTGGCGGGAAATGCGTCGTAGTCGACCGCGTGAGTCAGCCAGACAAACCCGTCGATTTGATGTTTGGCGATTTCGCAAGCCTCGGTCAGGGCTTTCACCAGGCGGCGTTCGATTTGGGCCTGATTGCGTTTGTTCAGTGACATGAATCTTCCTGTGGGCTGGCAGTGCGCAAAAGCCGGCCATCATACGCCAAGCCTTGCGCGGCCGGGCCGTTGATTGCGCCCGTGTGTGTGAGCGGGGGCGGCAAATCGTGGGCAACCCCTTGTCGCAAACGATTCAGCTGCCTGAAAAAACCGCAAAAGATGCGTTTTCGCCCAAAGGGCCACCTGAGGTAGAATGTCGCGGTTTTGAGGCTGGCCACCCTGAATACTCATGTTCACGCAGTTCCCCGGAAGGAACCGCGGGGCGGCCGGATGCAAGGGAATAGCGAAACGGTTGGTGGTTGCGAAGGAGCTGGGCGGAGGCAATTCGTTCAAGCCGTGGCCATCAATAGCTGACACTTATCATCAATGTCACCCAAGTCGCTGAAGCCAATAATTAATAAGAGATCAGCACCCAAGGTACATAAACGTGAGGTCTATAGTTGTGCATAGGCCTTTATCCATCTATCCGTTCAAGGCCTGAGGGCTCGATTGCAGGCGATCAGCCTGTGGTGAGCCGGTATTGCTCATGAACCGCGTGCCGGGTAGATGATGTTTTATCTTAGGTACTACAACATGTTAAAAAAAATGAACAAGGGGCTACTGGGCCTCGCGCTGAGCATGGGGTTGACCTCCGTGCAGGCAGCCGAGACCAAACACGTGGATGTCTTGCTGATTGGCGGCGGCATCATGAGCACCACATTGGGCGTGTGGCTCAATGAGCTGGAACCGAACACCTCGATGCAGATGATCGAGCGTCTGGACGGTGTGGCGCTGGAAAGCTCCAATGGCTGGAACAACGCAGGTACGGGTCACTCGGCACTGGCCGAACTGAACTACACCCCGGAAGACAAGAACGGCAACGTCGAAATCCCGAAAGCCATTGAAATCAATGAAGCGTTCCAGATTTCCCGTCAGTTCTGGTCCTGGCAGGTCAAGAATGGCGTGCTGAAGAACCCGCGCTCGTTCATCAACTCCACGCCGCACATGAGCTTTGTGTGGGGCGATGACAACATCAAGTTCCTGAAAAAGCGCTACGACGCACTGCAGGCGAGCCCGCTGTTCGCTGGCATGCAGTACTCCGAAGACCCGGACCAGATCAAAAAATGGGTCCCGCTGATGATGGAAGGGCGTGACCCGAACCAGAAGATCGCCGCCACCTGGTCGCCGATCGGTACGGACGTGAACTTCGGCGAAATCACTCGTCAGTTCGCCGCTCACCTGCAAGCCCAGCCTAACTTCTCGCTGAGCCTGTCGAGCGAAGTCAAAGACATCAAGCGCAATGAAGATGGCAGCTGGCGCGTGGTGTACAAAAACCTGAAGGACGGCACCGAGTCCCAGACCGATGCCAAGTTCGTGTTCATTGGCGCGGGCGGCGGTGCGCTGCACTTGCTGCAGAAGTCCGGCATTCCTGAAGCTCAGGAATACGCAGGCTTCCCGGTAGGCGGCTCGTTCCTGGTGACCGAGAACCCGACGGTGGCCGAGCAACACTTGGCCAAGGCCTACGGCAAAGCGTCGGTTGGCGCGCCACCGATGTCGGTGCCTCACCTGGACACCCGCGTGCTGGACGGCAAGCGTGTGATCCTGTTTGGCCCATTCGCGACGTTCTCGACCAAGTTCCTGAAAGAAGGTTCTTACTTCGACCTGTTGACCAGCACCACCACCCACAACTTCTGGCCAATGACCAAAGTCGGTATCGAACAATACCCCTTGGTTGAATACCTGGCCGGTCAGTTGATGCTGTCGGACGAAGACCGTTTCAACGCGTTGAAAGAGTACTTCCCGAATGCCAAGTCTGAAGACTGGCGTCTGTGGCAGGCCGGCCAGCGCGTGCAGATCATCAAGCGTGACGAAGAGAAGGGCGGCGTGCTGAAACTGGGCACCGAAATCGTCAGCGCCAAAGATGGCAGCATTGCAGGCCTGCTCGGCGCTTCGCCGGGTGCCTCCACTGCGGCACCGATCATGCTGACCGTGCTCGAAACCGTGTTCAAGGACAAGGTGGCCTCGCCTGAGTGGCAAGCCAAGCTGCACCAGATCGTACCGAGTTATGGCACCAAGCTGAACGGTTCGCCAGAGCGCGTTGCGCAGGAATGGGCCTACACGGCTGAAACCCTGCAACTGACGCCTCCACCGGCAATCCCGGCAGCCTCGGCTGCTCAGCAAGCTCCAGCTCAAGCGCCGGCACAGCCAGCGCCAAGCAACCCGGCCGCTGATATGGCCCTGTAAAAAAAGCGGCCCCGACCCACACTGTTGGGCGGGGCCACTTTCAGTTGTGACGCTTGACGCCCTTCGATACTACGCCCGCTGAATGAGTGGACGCCGATTCACGGCGTACCGAACAGGGCGGTCCAGTAAATCCCCGCATCACTTTTCGGATCGACCGCATAGGCCGCGCCCAGCGCCTGAAACTGCGGATTCATCACGTTCGCGCAATGCCCGGGGCTGGCCAGCCAGCCATCGACCACCTTGTTCGGCGTGTCTTGCCCGGCGGCAATAGTTTCCCCGATCAATTGCGCGCTATAGCCCGCCAGTTCTGCACGGTCCCCAGGCGTTTTGCCATCGCGGTTCATGTGATCAAAATAATTGGTATTGGCCATGTCACGTGTGTGGCTTTCAGCGGCGATGGCCAGTGTGGCGTCCCAGGTCAACGGGGCGGCTGCGGCAAACGCCTGCGTGCCGCATTGGCGCGGTTGGGCGCGGGCGGTATTGATCAGCGCCAGTACCTTCTGGCCCTCGGTTTGCCAATCCCCCAGGCGACCGGTCAACAAGGGCCGTGCCAGCACGATGCGCCACTCACGCTGGTTGCGGCTGACACCGATGTCCACGAATTGCGGGTCGAGAACCACCTTGCAGAAGCTCTCTTGAACGGCTTGCATCGCGGCCTGCGCATCACGCGGGCCTGACAGGCTAATGGCCTGCACATTGACCAGCGGATACGCATTGCTGGCCAGCGCTTGCTGCAGGTCGCCAAAGTTGCCGGAAGGCAAGATCAGGCGCGCATCAGCGGTCAGTGGCGGCAGTTCCTGGGAGACCTGCCCCGCGCACTTGTGAGGCTGGCTGCGATAGGTATTGATCGACTCGACGAGTTGCGACTCTTCGCTGGCCACGGCCGAGCAAGCCACGAGCCAGGCGCAGGTGAAAGCGGCCAGGCGGGTGAAGGTGACGGGAACGCGCATGCAGGTTTCCTCTGAACGGACTGCGCACATGATGCGTTATTTCACCCCCCGTTTGGCAACGGCCTGTCAGCGCGTGCGTTCGGCCACGAAGGCGCGTGTCTTGGCGGTGAGCTGGTCGATTTGACGGTCACGCTTTTTTTCGGCGTCGATCATGGCTTTTTTGCCGTGACGGTTGAGCAGGTAGGTGTGAATCTGCCGCACTTCGGTGGAGCTGTAGACCGCCGACACATCCAACACGGCCATCAGCCCGTCGGTGCCGTGGTCGCGGGTGTTCATCACCACCTGCGGGCCGCGAGCGCCTATGACCTGAAAGCCCAGTGCTTCAAATGGCGCCACGTTGCGCACGCTGCAGGTGAGTTCGGTGTGGGGGTAGCGGCGGGTGACTTCCTGCACCATCGCCCGGGTGACGTCCGGGGTATTGGCGGCCATGTAGGCGATACCGCAGGCCTGGGGGTCGTCCTTCACGGGCAGATACAGGACAAACCCGGTCACGCTGTCCGGCGCCTGCTCGTCCGTGGCGACGATCAGTTCAACGGCAATCCCTTTGGTGCCGTCCAGCGCCTCCAGATACAAATGCACTTCGAAGCCGATGGCGTACTGATAGATGTTGTAGAGCAGGTTGCTGGGCGTGATTTCCATCATGCTCAGCTCGGTGAGCTGGTCCACCACCCGTTGCAAAATCTGGCTGCTGATGGGTTCGCTGATCGGTGTATCAAAATGAGTAAGAAGCGTCATGGGCCTTTTCTGCAGGTCTGTGCGTGAGGGTAGGTCGGGGGCCGGCGGCTCAGCGCTGGCTCAGCCAGTAGTCATGCAAAGCGCGGGCGGCGGGGGCCAGTTCGCTAACCTGGTGCTGATGCGCGGCGACGTCCAGATCGGCCGGCAGTTCAAAGTTGTCCTGTTCAGCGCAGTCAGAAATAGCACTCAGCAACCCCGCCTGAATGGCTGGCAAGGGTGTCCAGTGGGCAATGGCGACACCGCGCAGGTACCCGAAACACCATTCTTCTGCCAGTGTCACGGTTTGACCCTGATGCTCGGTCTGTTCGAAGCGCGGCAAAAATCCCTGACTGTCGTGCGCCAGTTGGCGAGCCAGCGTGTTGAGGTGCCGCACGCACAGGTCAATGAACTGTCGGGCCTCTTCCGGGGTTTCCCACTCAGGGTTTTGCCCCCCCCAAATCGCCGGGAACCACTCGGCAATGTCCACCGGCGCCGGGCCAGAAACCAGTGCCGTGAAGTAGCCGTCGAGTTCGCTCGGGTTGAGGACAGAATGGTCGTCGCCGTATTTCAGCAGCGTGTCTTCAAGCGAGGTGAAGTCGGCAGCGTTCAAAGGTTGGGTGTTCATGGACGGTTTCCTGTAGCGGGCGCTTTGGGTTGCGCGCTGAAAAAAACGCGCAGAATCCCGTTTGACGCGGTGTTTGACCCGGGCGCGGGCTCAATGAATCAATCGACTTTAACGATCGACGCCAATTCGTAGTATTTAAATTTGGCTTTGGCCAGGGCTTTTTTGGCTTCTTGCTCGGCATCAAACCGGCTCAGGGATTTTGAGTCATGAATGAACTGGGTCACTTCGCCGTCGTATTCCTTGCTGACGTGCATGGTGACGCGCAACACGGGGCCTCTGCGCTTCACGGGAGCCCGGTGCGCGGCCTTGACGGGGGCGGGTGCGACGGGTGGCAGTTCAGGTTCAGGCTGGGGGGCCGGGGCGGGAGTGGGTGTATCAAGGCCGAGCGCTCTGCGCATTTCGTCCTCGGTGAATCCGGTGCTCATGGTGTGACTCTATTGATGTGAAACACGGGCTTATATTTCAGGCCTCTGGTCAAGGCAAGCGAATTCTTCCGGGAATGCCTAAAAACCGGATATTGGACATAAGGTATCGCACAGCGATTCAGGTATCGCGCAACAGGTCGTGACCGTCGAGCAGGCGATAGGCTATTTCCGGGCGCTTCTCCAAGGCTCGCCGTATGGCGGCGGGGATCGCCTGACGGGTTTTGCGGCACAGGCCCGGCTGATCGGCCAGGCGGATGGCAATCCCGCGCATGGTGCGCACTTCATTGAAGCCGGGCTCAATGTCGAGCCGGATGCCCAGTTGTTCGTGCATGCGCCGTTGCAAATGGTGCAACTCGTCGAGGTCATGAATGTCTTCCAGCCGTTGCAGCAGCTCTTTTTCCGCCTGACGGGTCAATTTGAAAATCCGCAGGTCGGCGTCGTCCCTGGCCAGCAATGCGTCACGCTCGCAGATGCACACGCCGGGCGGGCAAGCAGGTCGGATCGGTACGGAGGGGGTCATGGGCCAGGGTCTGTTCCCGTTTTATAGCCGTCGCGACGAAAACCCACGGGGTGCAGGGCAAGGCGCGAGAAGCGTGGTGTGATTGTTCCCAACCAGCGTCGAGTACCGCCGCTCTGCGCCACGTGGGCTTTCATCCCTTCGGAGCGCGTGCCACAGGTAGCCAGGCTGCGTTGCAGTGCTTGAAAAGAGCATAGCCAGATTGCCCGGGGTTTGCCGCCATGCCCGCCGCGCAGTGCTCAAGCGACTTGCAGACGGCGCATCACCAGGGCGATCAGTTCCTGGATCATGGGCTGGAACGCTTTGGCGGTGCAGGTTTGGCCCAGCATCACGGTGCGGGTCGTCAGGTGCGAGAACAAGGCATCGAACAGGATCGCGGGCACTTCGCTGGTTGACGCATCGGTGGCGATCGCTCCGCGCTGGCGCTGCTCCTGAAGCAGGGTGGCGATCAATTGGTGCCAGAATTTGGGACCGTGCTCGTACCAGGTTTGCCCCACTTGCGGGACATGGGCCGAGCCGTTGACCACCAGGCGGTAGAAGCTGACATGGCGAGGGCTGGTGACCACCGCCACCAGCTGTTCGAGGATCATTTCCAGACCGCGGGCCAACTCGACACCCGAGGTGTCGAGTTGCTTGAGGTCAATGATGAAGTCTTCACACAGGTACTCGACCACGGCCACCAAGAGCGCTTGCTTGCTGCCGAAGTAGCGGTAAATCGTGGCTTTGGAGCCGCCTGCCGCGGCGACGATGGCGTCCATGCTGAGGCCATCGTAGCCCTGTTGCAAAAACAGTTCGCTTGCCGTGATCAGCAGGTTGCGCCGTCGGTCCTCACTCCGGGTCGGGGTTGAAGTCGGGGAACGGTGCAACTGCGGCATGGGAACTACTCTTTTTCGGGAAGCGCGTACGCTATCACGTAATCCCCGCGATCTGGAGACTGACGCGCGCCACCTGCGACGATCACCACATATTGACGCCCGGTTTCAGGCGAACGATAGGTCATCGGCGTGGCCTGACCCCCGACCGGCAAGCGGCCCTTCCACAGCTCTTTGCCGGTGGCCATGTCCAGGGCCCGCAGGTAGTAATCCTGTGTCCCCGCATAGAACACGATCCCCGAGCCGGTCACGGCACCGCCGCCCAGGGTCGGCATGCCCAGCGGAATCGGCAGCTTGGCGCGCACGCCATTGATCACGGCGTCTTCCACTGTCCCGGCCGGACGCTCCCAGACCTGTTTGCGCGTCTTCAGGTCCACCGCGGCAAAGACTCCCCACGGCGGGCTCTGGCAGGGAATACCCAGGGGCGAGTTAAAGCTTTTGTGGTCAATCACGAACGGCGTGCCGTCCATCGGGTAGGTGCTGCCCACGCCATGTCCGGACTTGAGGTGGGACAGGTCGACGTTGTCACGCGGCACCAGTTTGACCACCTGCGGGATGCGGATGTCGTTGACGAACAGGTAGCCGCTTTTCTCGTCAATGGCCGCGCCGCCCCAGTTAAAGCCACCGTAGTAGCCAGGGTAGATCAACGTGTCTTCGGTGCTCGGCGCGGTGAACTCACCGTGGTAGTTGAGCTTCTTGAAGTCGATACGGCACATCAACTGATCGAAGAACGTCGCGCCCCACATGTCTTTCTCGGTCAGCGGTTGTGCGCCGAAGGTGGGCATGCCGACCGAGTAGGGCTGGGTTTTCGCCACCCAGTCGCCCGCCGCATGCGCCTGTGGCACCGGTTTCTCGATGACATCGGCGATCGGCTGGCCGGTGCGGCGGTCGAGCATGAAGATTTGCCCGCGCTTGGTCAGTTGGATCAGCGCCGGGATCTTGCCGCCTTTGCCGTCCGGCACGTCATACAGGGCTGGCTGGGACGCTACGTCATAGTCCCAGATGTCGTGATGCGCGGTCTGGAACGTCCAGCGTTCGCGGCCGGTGGCCATGTCCAGCGCAACCACGGCAGACGAGTATTTCTCGGTGAGTTCCGGACGTGCGCCACCCCAGAAATCCGGTTGCTGGTTACCCGTGGGCAGGTACACCAGACCCAATTCGTCGTCGAAGGCCGGGCTGGACCACATGTTCGGCGTGCTGCGGGTGTAGGTTTGACCTTCAGGCGGCAGTTTGGTGATGGCCGGGTTGCCCAGGTCCCAGGCCCAGACCAGTTCACCGGTGTCGGCACTGAAGGCGCGCACCACGCCCGACGGCTCATCGGTCGAGCGCCCGTCAAAGACCCAGCCGCCGAGGATAATCAGGTTGCGCGACACCGTAGGTGCTGAGGTGTAGGCGTAATAGGGGACGTTTTCCATGACCTTGCCCAAGCCCTGGGTCAGGTCCACGGCGCCTTTATCACCAAAGTCCTCGCAGGGTTTACCGGTTTGGGCATCGATTTCCAGCAGCCGTGCGTCCATGGTCACTTGCACAATGCGCCGGGCGCAGACGCCACCTTGCGCAGTGGCAGCGGGCTTGAGGTCGGTAAACACCAACGGGTGCTCAACCTTGGCGGGCTCGTAGTAGCTCACGCCCCGGCAGCGGTTCCAGGTTTTGATGTTGTGCGGCTTGGGGTCGAACATCCAGCGCTGTTCCCCGGAATCGGCATCCAGCGCAATCACCTTGCTGGTCGGTGTGCAGGTATAGACGGTGTTGCCGACCTGGATCGGCGTGTTCTGGTACTCCGACGCGCCTTCGGCGATTTCTCCGGTGCGATAGGTCCACGCGACCTGTAGCTGATCGACGTTGTCTTTGGTGATTTGATCCAGTGCCGAGTAGCTGGTCCCGGCCGGGTTGCTGCCGTAGTGGCTCCAGTCCGCCACCTGCTCTTCAGGGATGTCCGTGCCCGGTTGTGCAACGGGCAGGGGTTTGCCTTCGAGCACGCCGTGCGGGGTGAAGAGGGCATTGGCGCCCACGGCCAGCAGCGCGGCAAACACGGCGCTGCCGGTATAACTGGCGGCGCGCTGGCGACCCTGTGTGAGCCACGGGTGCAGCAGGGATGCCAACAGGCCGATGACCAGGAACGGCGCCAGGCGCGGCACCATCGGCCAGAACGTGAAGCCGACTTCCCACAATGCCCAGGCCACAGTGGCGACCATTACCAGGGCCATGATCCCGGTTGCAGCGGGTTTTCGACGGATATACAGCACGCCCGATCCGAGCATGCCGAGGCCAGCAAGCAGGTAGTACCACGATCCTCCCAGGGTGATCAGTCGCGTCCCTGCAACTGCCAGAAACAGCCCGCTGAGCGCGAGCAAAATACCGAAGATGCCCAGTATCAGGTGTCTTCCTTTAGAGGCAGGGGCCTCTGGTTTAACGTTTTTCATTGCGGTGATCCCGGCAACCGGCAGCCAAGGCCTTGGAAGCGCTGCGGGTTTAGGTTTTAGAGTAGTACTGTACGGTACAGTTTTTATTCTGAGCCTGTTTCCGGCACAAATAAAGACAATTTGTCGCAGGGGATGAAATTTAGTCAGCCGGTGACGGCCCGTTCAGAGACAGGTTCATAACGATGGTGCGTTCCTCGCCATGGTACTGGTCGCGCACCTTTTGAAAGCCCAGACCGGCATAGAACGCTTGGGCCGTGACCGAAGACGGGACCTGCACGTCGCTCAGGCATGCAGCCCGCGCCACCGCGATGACCTGCGCCATCAAGGCCTGACCCACGCCGCGTCCTTGCCAGTCGGGGTCTACAAACACACTGCGCACCACTGAGCCATCAAGGCTGGCGGTGCCGATCAGTTGCTGATCGGCACGCGCGACGTACACCTGACGTTGCTGCATGAGGTCAAGGATTGAGGCCGGGGCGAAGTGCTGTTCCACCTGCGCAATGACTTGCGGCGTGTAATCACGGGCGTTGGACACACGCAACGTTCTGATAATCAGCTGGCTGATGGCGGGTGCATCCGCGGGTCGGGCGTGTTCAATCGTGCAGGTCATGGTGCGTCCTTGTCGTCGTGGTTTCAGTCGTCGAACCCTTCAGCCAGAATGCCGGCATACAGCTGCCGGTCAATATTGGCGCCGCTCAAAATCACCGCCACGCGCCGTCCTTGCTGCCGGGGCTGCTCCTGAATCAAACCCGCCAGCGCTGCAGCGCCTGCACCTTCGGCGGTGTTGTGCGTGGTTTCATGATAGACCCGCATGGCGTGGGCAATTTCGCGGTCCGAAACGCGGATCACCCGGGCTGCGCCCTCAGCGATGATGGCCAGTGCGTCGGGCAAGGGCTGACGGCAGGCCAGGCCGTCAGCGAAGGTGTGGGCGGTCTCGGTGCTTACCACACGGCCTTGCTCATCGCTCTGGGCGAAGGCATCGGCATGCCGGGACACGACGCCCACGATCTCGGTCTTGAGGCCCAGCAGGTCGCGGGTGCGAATTAATCCGCAGATACCCGAACCCATGCCCACCGGCACATACACCGTGTGCAAATCGCTCACGGCTTCAAACAGCTCCAGCGCATAGGTGGCGACCCCGCGGATCAGGTCGGGATGGAACGCGGGCACCAGATGATGACCATGGGCTTGCGCCAGCAGCGCTGCTTCGGCTCGGGCCTCGTCAAAGTCTTTGCCAGACTCGATCACGTGCGCGCCCAATGCCCGCATCGCGGCGTTTTTCTCAGACGAATTACCGACCGGCACCACAATGCTGATCGCCAGCCCCATATGCCGCGCCGCCAGCGCAAGGCTTTGCCCGTGGTTACCGCGCGTGGCGGTCACCAGACCTCGTGTGTCGGGTTCGCGGTGGAGCAAGCCTTGTACATACAGCAAGCCGCCGCGCACTTTGAACGCGCCGGTCGGGGTGTGGTTTTCATGTTTGACCCACACCTGCGCCCCCAGCCGTTCGGCCAATAAAGGCCACGCCAGCTGTGGCGTGGGGGCCAGGGTCTGATGGACGTCGTGGGCGGCGAGACGCAGGCTGTTCAAGTCAAACATGAGGAGCACCGTGATCGAAGGTTTGACTCGATTCTAAGCACAGCACATTGTATGGGCCGATCCTTATATTGCATGGCCAACAATAAATGTGGATGCCCACCCTCAACGACACTCAAGCACCGCGCTATCTGGCGTTGGTCGAAGCGATCACCCGCGCCATTGCCTGTGGCGAGTTGCAGCCCGGTGAGCGCTTGCCGCCCCAGCGCCGTCTGGCCTGGGCGTTGGGCTGGAACCCCAGTACCACCATGCAAGCCTACCGCGAGGCCGCGCGTCGGCATCTGGTGTCAGGCGAAGTGGGGCGTGGCACCTATGTGTTGGCCAGCAGCCAGGAAGCGACTCTGTTCAAGCTGCAACAGGTTGACGATCAGCCCTCGCGCATCGACCTGCGCACCAATCTGCCTGCCATCGACCTGCACACCGAGCGCGACGCCCAGGCGCTGAGCTGGTTGCTCGACACCTGTCAGGCCAGTCGCCTGCAACACTACGTCAGTGCGGCCGATCTGTTGCAGGCCAGGGCGCAAGGGGCTGCCTGGTTGCGCGGGCGGGGGCTGGAACTGCCCGTCGATCACCTGATGTTGTGTACCGGCGCGCAGCAGGGGTTGTTCACGGTGCTGTTGTCACTGTGCCAGGCAGGCGAACCGGTATTGGTTGAAGCCCTGACCGCACCCGGTATCAAAGCCGCCTGTGCGCAGCTGCGTCTGCCGCTGCACGGGGTCGCACTGGACGAAGAGGGCATCGTGCCGGACGATTTTGACCGCATGATCCGCGCCACTGGGGCGCGGATCGCGGTGCTCACACCGACCTTGCAAAACCCGACATCGGCCGTCATGGGGGTGGAGCGCAAGCAGGCCATTGCGCAGATTGCCCGGCGCCACGGTGTGTACGTGATTGAAGATGATGTGTACGGCGCCCTGACCGACAGCCCGCCGCTGTGCCAGTTCTTGCCGGAGCTGGGCGTGCTGATTACCAGTCTGTCCAAAACGGTCGGCGCAGGCTTGCGGCTGGGCTGGATCGCCGCCCGCCCGCAGGTACTGGCGCGCATCGACCCGCATGCCCAGGCCGCGCACTGGGGGCTTTCGCCGGTGACGCTGGCCATTGCCTGTCACTGGATCGGTGAAGGCATTGCCCATCAGCGTGTCGATTGGCAAACCCGTGAGGTAGAGCGCCGCTGGCGGCTGGCAAAAAACCTGATGGGCCGCGGGATGTACCAGACCCGCTTCGCCTCGCCGCACATCTGGCTACACGCCCCGGTCGAGGCCGAACCGTTGGTGCAGACGTTTCGCGCGGCAGGCATCGAGGTGGTGCCTTCACAGGTGTTTGCGGTTAAATCAGCGCCCTTGAACGCCGTGCGAATCAGCCTGACCGCCGCCCCCAGCATTCAGCAACTGAGCGTGGCGCTGCAGCGTTTGCCCCCTGACATCCCGTATATGAGAACCCCATGCGCAGAGAAATAGGCTATTGGCACCGCGAAGGTCGCGAGCTGTTTTATTACCTGGAATTCAAGTCCGAGACCGCCGAGTTTTACCTGACGTGTGAACACACCCCCAGCGAAGGCGAGGGCAGTGTACGCTCGGTGTTGCTCAGCGAAGCACGGGGCGAACGCTATTACGAAGATGCACTGCTGATCATCAAAGAAGAGCTGTTCAAGCAGTACACGGTGTAAGACCGCTATTGGATGGGCGCCGCACCCGCACGATTCATGCAGCGTTGACGCCGCTCATCCACCCGTTGGGCAAACCAGGCGGTGGTCAGATTGCGAGTGATCTTCGGACTTTTGAGTGTGATGCCCGGCAGCACGGCACGCGGCAGCGGTTTGCCTTGTTGACGATCTGCCAGCGCGAACACCTTGCGGTAGAGGTCGGTCTCATCGAAGGCCAGGCTTTCGCCTTTTTCCAACTGACGCCGAATAGCGTTGTCATTCATGCCCAGTGACTTGCCCAGTGCCCGTACGGCACGTTCGGTAGACCCTACGGCGTAGGAACCGGGAATCGTCAGGTCGCCATCCAGTGCCAGCGGGATGCCCGACACCTGGCTCACGGCATTCTGAAAAGCGGCATTGCGGCTGGCATACCAGCCTGCATTGAAGTCAGCGAAGCGGTACAGCGACTGTGGGTAATCCGCCGGGTAGCCCAGCAAATGGGCGATGCCGAAATACATGCCCCCGCGTCGGGTAAACACTTCTTGGCGGATTGAATGCGCCACCGGGTACGGGTATTGCTTCGCGCGCTGCTCGGCAAAGGCGATGCTCACTTGCATCGGGCCGCCCGTGTGGACCGGGTTGAGGCTGCCAAACAGCGTGCTGCCCAAGGGCACCATGCCGATAAAGTCATCGAAAATGGCGCTTAACTGGCCCTCGGTGCGGGCCGCGTCCAGACGCTGGTTGTAGGTTTTGCCGGTGGGCGAGGTGATGTTCAACGCGCTGCGTACCAAAAACTCCGGAATATGCAGCTTGCCGGCGCGACGGTTGATTTCGGTGCGGGCAATCTTCGCCAACCCCGGCACGGGCGGGTCGGCCCGAAAGGTGGACTCCTGCTCGGTGACCGCCAGTACCGAGCATAAATGCTCATCGGAAGGGGACAGATCCTGCGCGACAAAGGCGACCTGAATATCGGCGGCCCAGCCCTGACGGTCGGCAACCGTGGACGGCAACAGTTGCACGATCCGCGCCCGGGTTTGCTCAGGCGTCAGTACCGGGCCACTGCGGGTGTCCCGGCTGCTGCAACCACTGAGCACGGCCACGGACACACACGTAAAAACAAGCAGGCTGAAACGGTTCACTGACAGGCAACTCCCGGAAAATCATCAAAGTCCACTGCGCGCGTCAATCGTCTCGCGTCAGCACTTGTAGCAGTTCGATCTCAAAGGTGAGGTCAGAGTTCGGCGTGATGTGAGCGCCCATGCTTCTTTCACCATAGGCCAGATGCGCCGGCACCTGCAGCTTGCGTTTGCCACCGACCTGCATCCCCATCAGGCCGATATCCCAACCCTTGATCACCCGGCCGGTGCCGATCACGCACTGGAACGGCTTGCCGCGTTCGTGGGAAGAATCAAACACCGTGCCGTCTTCCAGCCAGCCGGTGTAGTGCGTGGTAATCAGCGCGCCTTTGACGGCGGTCTTGCCGTCGCCGATGAGCAGGTCAGTGATGAGCAGTTCGGGGGTCATTGGAGGTTCTCAAGCAGTGTTCGGGACGGTGATTTTTTCAAAAGGCCAGTCAATTACACAATAAGTAACAAATTTGTGAAGGGGGCTGGAGTGCGGCGTAAGGGCGCTTTTTTTCTCAGGGTTGCCGGGGTTTGGCAATCTTTTTCTTGAAAGAAAAAGCTGAAAAATACGCGGAATACGGAACTGTGGAATGAGGATTATTGTCCTTTGCGCTTTACTCTCATTTGAGAGTGATTATTATTGCGGCCCTTGCAGTGCCATGGCGCGCAATCGTTGCAGGGTCCTTCGGAGCCTCGCGGAGGCGCATCACGTCGTGCGCCTGCTGAGCACACTCCATTGTTAAGGGATCAACTGGACATGTCGTCTCGATTCAAACGCAGTCAGATTTCGCTCGCTTTCATTGCTGCACTGGCCTCACCGACGTTGCTGGCCGATGCGCTGGAACGCGAGCGTGACGAGGTGCCTGTCCAAGGGACGGACCTGCCGGTCGATGGCACCCTGCAAGCGCTGGAACTTGAAGAAACCCGCGTTCTGGGCACCGCCGCGCAAGAGCTGAAGCAGGCGCCGGGGGTATCGATCATCACCGCCGAAGACATCAAGAAACGCCCACCGGCCAACGACTTGTCAGAGATCATGCGGCGCGAGCCGGGGGTCAACCTGACCGGCAACAGCACCAGCGGCAGCCGTGGCAACAACCGCCAGATCGACCTGCGCGGCATGGGCCCGGAGAACACCCTGATCCTGATCGACGGCAAGCCCTCGTCCTCGCGCAATGCCGTGCGGTATGGCTGGAGCGGCGACCGCGACACTCGGGGCGAAACCAACTGGGTGCCCGCCGAAGAAGTCGAACGCATCGAAATCCTGCGCGGCCCGGCCGCCGCACGTTATGGCTCGGGGGCCATGGGCGGGGTGGTGAACATCATCACCAAGCGCCCGACCGACACACTCAAAGGTTTGTTGACCGCCTACTACCTGGCGCCGGAAGACGACGCCGAAGGCATCAGCAAACGCACCAACTTCAACCTCAGCGGCCCGATCACTGACGACCTGGTGTTTCGCGTCTACGGCGGTGCGAACAAAACCGACGCTGACGATGCGGGCATCAATACCGCCGCGCAGGCATCGCCGGACAGCGTTGTGGCAGGTCGCGAAGGCGTGCGCAACAAAGACATCAACGGCTTGCTCAGCTGGCAGTTCACCCCGGAACAATCGCTGGACCTTGAAGCCAGTTACAGCCGCCAGGGCAACATCTTTGCCGGCGACACCATGCTCAACAGCGGCGGCGATTTCGTAAACAGCCTGACCGGCAAGGAAACCAGCGTTCTGCAACGCAGCACCTTCTCGGCGACCCACAATGGTTCGTTCGACTGGGGCTCGACCAAAGCGTCGCTGAGCCACGACCTGACCCGCAACGCCCGCCTGAACGAAGGCCTGGCCGGTTACGGCGAAGGGGCCCCGTCTGAAAGCGCGGGCCGCTTCGAATCGCGCTTGCGCAACACCCGCGCCACCGGCGAAGTCAACCTGCCGCTGAGCGCATTCACCGAGCAAGTGCTGACACTGGGCGGCGAGTACTTATACGAATCCCTGAATGACCCGGGTTCGTTGCGCCCTCAAAGCTGGGACCCGGGTTCGGACGGTACACCGGGCATTGCGGGGCAGGACCGCACGCAAACCAAGTCCACGGCCAACAGTTACGCGTTTTATGTGGAAGACAACATCGAGGCAGGTGCCAAAACCATCATCACGCCGGGTGTGCGTTTCGATCATCACAACGAGTTTGGTGGCAACTGGAGCCCGAGCCTGAACGCATCGCATCAAATCACCGATGAGTTGAGCGTCAAGGGCGGCATCGCCCGGGCCTACAAAACCCCGAACCTTTACCAGTCCAACCCCAACTACCTGCTGTACAGCCGCGGCGCGGGTTGCAGCTCGGTTGAAGTGAACATCGGCGGTTGCTACCTGGTCGGTAACCCGGACCTCAAGCCCGAAATCAGCGTCAACAAAGAGATTGGTCTGGCGTTTGATAAAGGCACCTGGCGTACCAGCGGTACGTATTTCCGCAACGACTATCAGAACAAGATCAACGCCAGTAACGAAGCTGCCTACCGCTTGCCCAACGGCCGACGTGTTTACCAATGGGATAACAGCGGTAAAGCCATCGTGCAGGGGATCGAAGGCAACCTGTTCGTGACCCTGCGTGACGATCTGGACTGGAACACCAACCTGACCTACATGATCGAGAGCAAAGACAAGGAAACCGGCGATCCGTTGAGCATCATCCCCAAGTACACGGTCAACACGACCCTGGACTGGTACGCCACCGAGAAACTGTCGTTCCAGGTCAGCGGGACTTACTACGGCAAGCAAGAAGCGCCAAAACGTAATAACCGGGCCAACGAAGAACTCGACAAGTCGGTGCAGCAATCCGTCGATCCCTACGGTCTGGTGGGCCTGAGCGGCGGGTATGAGTTCAACAAAAACCTCAGCGTGCGACTCGGCATCAACAACCTGTTCGACAAGCAGCTGTACCGCAAAGGCAACTCGGACGAAGCGGGCGCACAAACTTATAACGAAGCGGGCCGCGCCTACTTCGCTTCGGTGACCACCTCGTTCTGATGACCTGACTGACCGTGCATTGCCCTACGGGCAATGCCGCTCTTTATAGGCGCGACACCCGTCTCGACGGGCGCCGCGCCGTTGTTGCATCTGGCACTGGCAAAACCGTGGCTGGCGCTGAATGAAGGATTGAACGCTATGAAATTCGCATCAACGGCCTGGGTGCCGATTCTGTCTCGAACACTGGCGGCCTGGGTGGGCGGTTATGCTTTCACCTATGCCTTTACCGCGGCCCTGGCGCGTCTGTTGCCGCTGGACAACGTGGACGCCCTGATCGTCGCCAGCCTGCTGTCTTTTGTGATCTACACCTTCGCCATCCTATGGGCCTTTGCTGCCCGCCATCAATGGTCGGCGTGGATGGGGGCGGTGCTGGCGCTGCCTTTGGCGGCCATCGGTTTTTGGCCGCAGTGGCTGGAGCGACTGACATGAAACAGACCTTGACCCAATCGATGGCGTGGTTGCACACCTGGGGCGGCCTGATCGTCGGCTGGCTGTTGTTCGTGATTTTCCTGACCGGCAGCCTCGCGGTGTTCGATCAGGAAATCGACAACTGGATGCAACCCGAACTGCCTGCCCATCACGTGAGCGACGAACAGGCCGCCGAGCGTGCGCTGGACTATTTACGTGAACACAAAGCCGATGCCAAACAGTGGGGCATCAGCCTGCCCGGCGAGCGCACTCCAGCCTTGCAAGCCTCCACCGGCGGGCGCCGCGACGGGGTGTCAGTGACCCTCGACCCGAACACGGGTGAGGTCATACCCGTGCGCGATACCGCAGGCGGCATGTTCTTTTTCTTCTTTCATTTCACCTTGCACATGCCTGGCATGTTTGGCATTTACCTGGTGGGTGCCATGGCCATGGGCATGCTCGCGGCGTTGGTCAGCGGCATCGTGATCCACAAAAAGTTCTTCAAGGAATTCTTCACCTTCCGCCCCGCCAAAGGGCAGCGCTCATGGCTGGATGCGCACAATGCCAGCGCCGTGTTGCTGCTGCCGTTTCACTTGATGATTACCTACAGCGGGCTGGCGATATTCCTGGTGATTTACATGCCCGCGGCCATGGACGCGTTGTTCGACGGCAATCGTGAGGCGTTTTTCAAGGCGCAGAATCCGGCGCCCGCGGCCGTTGCAGTGCAGCGTCCGGGCACCGTAGAACCCGCTCTATTGATAGCGCTGGGGCCGCTCTTGAAGCAGGCGCGCGAGGTCATGGGGCCGCTAGGCGGGGTGAGTATTTCCAACCCCGGTCAGCGCAACGCCGAGATCATGATCCGACCGTTGCTGGGCAACCGGATTGCACTGGCCAAAGGGCAGGGCATGCGTTTTGACGGCGTCACCGGCGAGCAACTGTCCGGGCCCACCGAGATGCGCCCCAGTGTGTTGACCCACCGGGTTATTTCCGGGATGCATTTCGCCCAGTTCGGCGGCTATCCGATGCGCTGGTTGTACTTCATCTGCGGGCTGATCAGCAGTGCCATGATCGCCAGCGGCCTGGTGCTCTTTACCGTCAAGCGTCGACGCAAATACGCCAGTGAAAGCCGGGTGGCCCAAGTGCTTTACCGCGGGGTCGAAGCACTCAACGTGACCGTCATGGCGGGCTTGAGCCTGGCGTGCATCAGCCTGCTGTGGGCCAATCGCCTGCTGCCGGTAGACATGGCCGCCCGCGCGGCGGGTGAACTGAATGTGTTCTTTGGCGTCTGGGCCCTGAGCCTGGGGCATGCCTTATTCCGCCCGCGCATGCAGGCTTGGCGCGAGCAATTGGGTCTGGCGGGCACGATGTGCCTGACGTTGCCATTGTTGAGTCTGCTTACCGTCAACTCGCCGTGGGCATTGCCCAGTCGTCTGGGGGTTGAAGGGGTGGCCATGGTGATTGGGGCGTTGTTGCTCTGGACAGGCTGGAAAATCGCGCAACCGGCGGTCGAGCGGGCGCCACGCAAAAAGCCCGCATCCATGGCCGAGGTGAACTGAGATGGTGGCTCACTTTTTTGCGGGCTTCGCGCTGGCGTATATCGGCATGCTCGGCTTGTGTCAGGGATTGGAGCGCCATTACAAACAGGTGTGGCAAACAGTCCCGTCTGCACATCTGCGGCGGCTGCTACGCGGGGCGGGTTGGTTTAGCCTGGCCCTGAGCTTTTACTTCTGTGGGCGTGCCTGGGGCTGGGCGATGGGCCCCATCGGCTGGTTCGGCATGCTGTCACTGAGCGGATTTGGCTTATTGATGCTATTGCCTTATCGACCGCGTCTGGCGGTGTGGCTGGCGTTTGTATGTGTCCCGCTGTGGGTGCTGATTCGGGTACTGGCGTAAGTCTCATTAACTCCCCCACAGCCCTGTGAGGGAGTTAATACAAAAGGCGAGGCCGAGATAAGATCAATCGGCTGTAGTATTAATCGGTTGTTCGTCAGGACTTATTCTGTAACAGAGGGGATTCTGTTTTTTTCTGAGTGCATATTTCCATTTTAAATTTAATAAGAAAGTAACTACACGTGTCTCCGTTATTTCTAGCTGCTCAAGCGAGTAACGCTACTTGACGGAGTGCGGTTGCGTTCTGCTTTTAAAATGAGGTTTGTAGGGCGGTAATTTATAGCTGTAATTTGTGCCCTAGACTGGTTTTCAGCTCCCCTGGTATTTAGCGACTTCACGGCGCTTAACGTTCATTGGGGGGTTGCACCAATACCCTAAACCTCTAGGAAAGCGCAGGAATTAGAATGGACGCAGAGTTTGAGCAGGAATTTAATAACCCCGCCCCTATGCATGGCGTGCAGGAGAATGTTGCGCCTACACCCGCCGCTGTGACGTGGACAGACATTACAGATTTTCAAGTTTATGCACCTGAGGGCGGCACAACGCTGTATGCGAACGGTAAGCAACAGTTGAAAGTTCGCGTGTCTATCCGTGTGAAATATAAAGGCTTCGCGACAGTAGAACTGGATGAACAAACGCTGTCCACGCTCACATTGGTGGCGTCCGGCACAGGCACACCATTAGTACATGACAGGTTCAACCCTGGCGATCCGATAGGCTGGCGGTATGTGCTGGAGCGCAATGAAACGTTCTGGACTGCCCCCGGCACCGTAGACATCTCCAGCCTATGCTTTGAGCATAGGAGGAAGTCTATGAGCACCCAACGATTTACCCCGGAATTCAAGGCAGAAGCCGTCAGGCAAGTCATCGAGCGCGGATATTCTGTTGCAGATATTGAATCGGTATGCGTGCAGCGGACCTCAAGCACCGGTGGATGCGTGGGGGAAAACAATAGTTTCCCAGTTTTATGAACATGACGAGCTGGATAATATTCTTACCCTGACAACGCACTTTATTGGCGGTGAAAATATCACCACGTTTCACTACGATTATGTTGACCGTACGCAGTTAAGTTCGGTGACGCACAGCCATCCAGACTACAGCCCACAACGCATTCAATTTGAATACGATGCCGATGGCAATCAACGGACTGACGAGCGGGGTCGCGTACTTAACTATGATGAGCTGGGGTGTTTATATGGGGTTGCAGTCGACGGCGCATCCGACTCCTCCATGCTGGTTGAATATCGCTATACCCCCTCGGATACATTGCAAAGCAGCACATCGGCAGAAGGGGTGACCAAGGCGTTTTTTTATCATGACGGTTCTTTGATTAATGAGCTTGAAGGGGAACACCGTCGCAGTTACATCCGTTATGGGGCTCACGCGCTGGCCCAAAAAGACGATACCGAATGTGTGTTGCTGAGTACTGACAGTCAAGGCAGCGTGATCCAGGCCACTTCCAGGAAAGGGCAAGCGCGTGTTGCCTATACGCCGTATGGCGGTCGGCCCCTTGATGATGGCATGAGTTCATTGTTGGGTTTCAACGGTGAATTACCCGATCCGTATACCGGGTGCTATTTACTGGGTAATGGGTACCGTGCTTATAACCCGCTGCTCATGCGCTTTCACTCCCCGGACAGTTTGAGTGTGTTTGACGGGGGCGGGCTCAACCCTTATGCGTATTGTTTGGGAGATCCGATTAATTACCGTGACCCAACGGGGCATATCACCGCTTACCAAGGCGTGAGAATGGGGGTAGCGATTGGTTTGTCAGTCGCGACCTTAGCGTTGACTGTCTTTACATTTGGCGCGGCTGCCCCCACTGTCGCGCTTTCATTAACGTCCATTATCAGCCTGGTCTATGACGTCGTTTCAACGGCGATCTCGATCACGTCGGCTGTGCTGGACGAGTTGGCGCCTGATTCCACAGTGACCCAAGTGTTCGCCTACGCAAGTGTTGCGTTTGGAATAGTTTCAGGGGGCAATTGGGCCTTCGGTAAACTCGCTAACAAAGGTCTCAGTAAAGCGCTGGAAAAAACGATTAACCGTGTCGCAAACGCGGCCTCTGCACAATCAACCTGGTCGGGAGCCAAAGTCCCAACGGCGTTAAGGCCGATGTCAAATGCCAGTTCATTACTGCGCGCCAATGGATGTGCTAAAAACCTGAGAAAACTTCATGCGCGACTTCAAACTGTTTCCAACGTTAAAGATGGTATTGATTACATTCGATATGGCTTCACAGCCGTGAAGTCAGGCCATAAACACTACGATAAAGCCGTGGAAATCTGGAACAGTGATGATTTTCAGTCCGGCTTGAGTTATCTGAATAATTGGCAATCAGGGCTGGAAACTATTTTTCCTCGGGGCTGCTCAGCAGAAGCAGACCAAAAACTACCGCTAGATAGTTTTTTAGACGGTGTAGAGAGTCGGGTCATGCACATCAGAAATGGCTGATGCGCCCCGCTCATTTCAGTTGAGAGGGGCGCAAGATGCCTGATCATTAAAGAGTGAGTGTGGACAACGGCCCGTTATTTCGCTGCGGCGTGCGAGCGAATGGCGGGCTTGACCCAGCGCTGCGCCAGCCAGTCCAGGCTGCTGCACAGCACGAAGTAGACCAAGGCGATAAACAGGAAAATCTCAGTCGGGTGGACCATCACCCGATTGCTGACCTGAGTGGCCACAAATGACAGTTCCCCCACGCCGATCACATACGCCAACGAGGTGTCCTTGATCAGCGAGATCCATTGGTTAAGAAAGGACGGCAGCATCATCGGCAGGGCTTGCGGCAAGATAATCAAGCGCAGCACCTGCCAACTGCTCAGGCCCAGCGCCTTGCCCGCCGCCCATTGTCCGGGCGGCAAACTGCTGATACCGGCATGCACCGAATGCGCCAGATAGGCGCCGCCGATCAACGACAGCGCACACACCACGGTCGCCAGCGCAGGCACGTCCACCTTGAACAGGACGGGCAGCAGAAAGTAGCTCCAGAAAATCAGCATTACCACGGGAATGGCACGCAGAAACCCCAGTACGGCCAGTAACACCCAGCGGCCCCACCCGCGCATCATCACCAGCGCGACCCCGAGCAACAGCCCCAACAGTGCGGAAATCACACCGGACAACACACTCAACACCAACGTGAGTGCGGCGCCGCCCAGCGGCCCGTCGGGATAAGCCCCGAGCAGGAAATACGACAGGTTGTCGCCAATCACTGAAAAATCCATGGCTCAGACCACTCCCTGCTTGTACCACTTGCTGCGGGCCATCCATTGGCCAATCACTTCGATCAGCGCAATGCTGGCCACATACAAGAGGGTGGCGAAGCCGAAGGCCTGAAACGTCTTGAAGGTTTCGGTTTCAACCTGACGTGACGCGTAGGACAACTCGGCCAATCCGATGGCCATGGTCAGCGACGAGTTTTTCAAGGCGTTCATGTATTGCCCCAGCAACGGGCCCAGTGCGGTGCGAATCGCTTGTGGAAATACGATGTAACGCCACACCTGCGCGGTGGTGAACCCCAGGGCCAGCCCGGCGGCCCGTTGCTCGATGCGCACCGAGCTGACCCCGGCGCGAAACTCTTCACAAATAAAGGCCGCGGTGTAGAGCATCAATCCCCAGAACCCGGCAATGAATTCAAACGATGGCCATTGCAGCTCAAAGAAGCCTAACGACAGGCTGCGTGGCTGGTTAAGCCACATCACCCACCCTTCGGGCAGCATCGCAGTGACGCCGAAGTACCAGAAAAACAGTTGCACCAGCAGAGGCGTGTTGCGAAACAGTGAAAGATAGGCGCGGGCAGGCCACGACCACAGACGCGAAGACGACAAGCGTGCCAGGCACAGCAAAAAACCGAGGCCCGTGGCGAACAGACAAGTGAGCAGTGACAGGATCAGCGTGAGCACAAAGCCATCCAGCAGCCAGTGCAGGTAGTGCGGGGCAAGCAGTTCACCGAACATAAACAGCGTCCATCCAGAAACAAACAAACCCGTCCGGTTGACCGTGACGGGTTGAACGATGATGCAGGGGGGAGGGCTTAGCTCTTGTCACCAATCTTGTAGAGACGGGCCAGCGGGGTTTTCGTGTTCGGGCCAAACCAGGCGTCGTAGATGGTTTGCGCCTGACCTTTGCTTTCCAGCTCGACCAGCGTTTGGTTGACCACCTCGGTCAGCGCCGTTTCGCCTTTGGGAATGCCCACCCCGATCAAGTCGTTGGAAATGGTGAACGGCGGCACTTCGTACTTGTCCTTGTCCGGCACATTGGCCAGCAAGCCGATCAGTTTCGGCCCATCTTGGGTGATGGCTTGTACGTTGCCGTTGCGCAGGGCGGTGAATGCGAACGGGGTGTCGTCATAGGCAACAACCTTGGCACCCGGGAATTTCTTGCGCAGCACGCCTTCATTGACCGTGCCCTTGTCGACCCCCACGCGCCATTTGTTCAACTCTTCAGGGGAGGTGAGTGTGCCTTTTTTGACGATGAATTGCTGACCGGACGAGAAATACGGAATGCTGAAATTCACCTGCTCGGCCCGCTCCGGGGTGATGGTGAAGTTGGCCAGCACCAGATCCACCTTGTTGGCCACCAGCAGCGGTACGCGGTTGGCCGGGTTGGTTGGCTGAAGCTGCAATTTCACGCCCAATTTGTCAGCGATGGCCTTGGCGTAATCCACGTCCAGGCCTTCAATCTGCTTGCTCTTGGCATCCACAAATCCGAACGGCGGGTTGCTGTCGAACGACGCCACGCGCAGCACACCGGATTTTTTGATGTCGTCCAGACGATCGGCGTGGGCCAAGCCTGACAAAACAGCCAGGGTCAATGCGGTGAGGGCAGTGATTTTCTTCATTTCGTTCTCATCATGAGTTGGAATCGTTATGACGAGAGTCTTGCAGGAAATTTAGCTTTTAAAAAAGAATATAAAACGATTTGGATATTCTATTTAGGAATATGCATGGTTTTAGAGTTGACCTTCAGGCGCGAGCCTCAAGGTCAAAAGCGGGCTGCGCAAAGACTGTCCAACCCCACGCAGATCCCGGTCCAGAAACACCAGGGTCAAGTGGGCGTGCTTGAAGCCCTCATTGCTGGGCACGTGCGCCATCCATCCACCGACACTGATGCTGCCTGACAGTTACTGGGGCTGAGCGCTGATCGGGCGTTGGCGGCAGTGCAGGCTCAGCTTTGCGCCGCCGCCGGGGCGGTTGTCCACCTCGAGGCTGAAACCGTGCAGGTTGACGATGGCGGCGACGATAGACAGACCAAGGCCGAACCCGCCGTATTTGTCGTCGCTGCGGTAAAACCGCTGGAACACAGCTTCGCGCTCGGCTTCGGGAATGCCCGGGCCGGTGTCGAGGACGTCAATGCGCACGCAGCCTTCGTCGTTGACGGCGCGCAGTGTCACCTCACCGCCGGGCGGGGTGAATTTGATCGAGTTGCTCAACAGGTTGGCCAGCGCTTCAAACAGCAGCGCGCGGTCCCCGGTCAGGCCCGGCAAGGTGGGGGGTGTGTCCAGCAACAACGTGACCTGGCCTTCTTCGGCCAGCGGCAGGTAAAAGTCATACAGTTCTTGCAGCAGTGGCTGCGGGTCGAGTTGCACAAAGCCCGAGCGGCGTTGGTGGTCTTCGAGCTCGGAAATGCGCAGCAACCCGCGAAAACGCGCCATCAAGGTGTCGGTTTCAGCGATCACTTGATCCATTTGCACGGCTTCGGGCGACCCTTCCGGCGCTTGCTGCTGGATGCGATACAGTTGCGCGCGCAAACGGGTCAGCGGGGTGCGCAAGTCGTGGGCAATGTTGTCGCACACGCCTTTGACTTCGTGCATCAGCCGCTCGATGCGGTCGAGCATGGCGTTGACGATGGCGGCGAGCATGTCCAGTTCGTCACGCCGATTGGACAGCGGCAAGCGGTAGGTCAAATCCCCCGCGACAATGGCTTCGGCGCTGGCCTGAATCGCCCGGATGCGCTGCAAGGGGCGACGTCGTAGCAGGTGCCAACCCGCGATGCCGGGGATGATGGTCAGCGACAGCCCCCAAAACAGGGCGTGCAAAATGATCCGCGTGACCGCGAACAGCGAACCGTTGTCGCGCACCAGAACCAGCCAGCGGCCGTCGTGGGTTTGCGTGGCCACGGCGTCGCAGCTGTCTTGCGGCAGGTTGGGGTCGTCGGCGTCGACGCAGGTGCTCAGCTCATGGATCTGGCCGTCGAGGGGCAGGTCGGCCGGGATGACCTGGATCGGCCCGCTGAGGGAACGGTGTTGCGCGTCGAACAGTCCATACGCATCCACCGTGCGCAAATCAAACGTCAGGCTGGTGGCCAGCGCCTCGTCCAGTTGTTCGCCCTGAAAACGCGAAAACAGATGTTGGCGCTGCATCAAGGAATGCTTGGCCAGATTGCCAAGGTAGTCCGACACCTCGTAATACAGCACCCCCATCAGGATGCAGCTCCAGGCCACGAACAAAAAACTGTACAGCGCCAGCAACCGGCTGCTGGAAGAACGCCAGCCCTTAGAGGGGTTCGGCAATGACATAACCCGAGCCTCGAACGGTGCGAATCAGGGGCACCTGGCCCGGCGGGTCGATCTTTTTGCGCAAACGCCCGATGTGCACGTCGATCAGGTTGGTGCCCGGGTCAAAGTGATAGCCCCAGACCTCTTCAAAAATCATCATCCGCGACAGGATCTGCCCGGTGTTGCGCATCAGGAACTCCAGCAGCTTGTACTCGGTGGGCAGCAGGCTCAGCGGGTGCTCGGCGCGGCTGGCTTCACGGGTGATGAGGTTGAGTTCCAGATCGGCCACGCGCAACGAGGTCTCGTATTTGTCGGCCGGGCTTTTGCGCCGCAGCAGGACTTCAACCCGGGCCGCCATTTCGTCGCTGGCGAAGGGTTTGGTCAGGTAGTCGTCGCCCCCGGCCCGCAACCCGCGCACGCGTTCATCGACATCGGAGAGGGCGCTGATCATCAAAATCGGTGTACTGACGCCAATGGTGCGCAGGGTGGTGACAATCGCCAGCCCGTCCAGTTCGGGGAGCATGCGGTCGAGGGTGATCAAGTCGTAGTCGCCGCTGACGGCGCGTACCAGGCCTTCGCGGCCATTGTCCACCCAGTCGACATCCAGCCCGTGGCTGCTCAATTCAGCCACGATTTCTTTCGCCGTTACGGTATCGTCTTCAATGGTCAAAATGCGGGTCATACCGTCACCTGATAAGCCGTCATGGCGATGGCACATTTTGCCCGCAAAAAGCTGAAACGTTTCTTAATATTTCTTCATGTTCAGCGGGGCGTCAGGCAGGACGGTTTTTTCCGTCTGCCTGACCCCGTGCAAGGGCTCTAAAGCGGGCGGGTGACGAGCGCCAGTGGCGGGATCGGCTGACGCATCAAGGTCCCCACCACCAGTGCGCCCAGTAACCCCAGCCACCCGGCGACCCATAACACCACGCTGAACCCGTTCACAAAAGCCTGCGTGGCCAGCGCCTGTATCCGGGGTTGGACTGACAGCGGCAACGCGCTCACGGCGCCGTGCAGGTCTCCCGCCACGACCCGTGAGGCGATGGCGTGGGTGTGATCCTTCCATTGCGGGGCATCGGCTGCAAGGCTGGCATTGAGGTGCTGTTCGGTGTGACTGCCGAGCAACGCGCCGAGCACGCCAATGGCCAGCACAATGGCGCTGAAACGCATGGTGGTGCTCATGCCCGAGGCCATGCCGACACGGTCGCGCGGCACGCAGGCCATGATGTTTTTTTGCGTGTCGCCATTCAGTAAACCGGCGCCTGCGCCTGTCACGGCGGTGGTCAGGGCGAAACTCAGATAGCCGCCGTGCTCCACGGCCCAGGCGCTGAGCAGGTTGCCACAGCCCACCAGTGTCAGGCCCGTCGCCATCAGCGTGGCCGGGCTGTAACGGCTGGCCAGGCGGGCACCGATGCGCGGGCCGATCAACATGGTGACAGCAAAGGGCAACATGCCCAGCCCCGCGTGTACGGCGCTGAACCCCAACCCGTTTTGCAGGTAAAACGGCAACAGGGTCATCATCACCTGTGCGCAACCGGCGTAGGCGAACATGCCGAGCAGGGCGCCGATAAAGCGCGGGTGGCGGAACAGTTGCAGGTCGATCATCGGGCGTTTTTGCAGCGACTCGACCCACACAAACAACCCCAGTAGCAGCACCCCGCCCACGATCCGTGCATAGGTCAGCGGGCTGTTCCAGCCAATGCGGTTGGCTTCGATCAAGCCCCAGATCAGGCATAACAGGCTGGCGCTGAACACCAGGCTGCCCCACGGGTCGAGCCGCGCGGATTGCGGGTCCCGGGATTCGGCGATGGCGTGGTTGACCAGCGCCATGAGCAGCAGGCCCACCGGCAGGTTGAGGTAGAAAATCCAGCGCCAGCCCAGGTATTCGGTGACCAGGCCGCCCAGCGTGGGCGCGGCCGTCATGGCCACCCCCATGCACGCGCCCCAAAATGCCCAGGCCCTGGCGCGTTCCGCCTCGTCATGAAACGCGTGGCCGATCGAGGCCAGTGCCGAGGTCAGCAGCAGCGCGGCGCCGACCCCTTTGACGGCGCGGGCGATGTCCAGCAGCAGGGTGGTCGGCGCGGCCCCGCAGCCGATGGACGCGAGGATGAAAATGCTCAGGCCCCAAAGCAGGGTCTTTTTGCGGCCATAGCGGTCGGCGATGCTCCCGGCCGGTAACAACAGCGCGGCGAAGGCCAGCATGTAGGCGCTGACCACCCATTCGATGTCGACAAAGTTGGCCCCCAGGTCTTGCGCGATGCTCGGCAGGGTGACGGCCACAATGTTGGTGTCGAGCACGATCAGGGAGCACACCCCGGAAGCGGTCAGCAGGGTCAGGCGCGGGCTGACAGGCTTCATGGTCTGGGCTCCCGAGGCAACCGCAGGATTGCCTGAGAGGCAATGCAGCAGACGAGCGGCTGCGCGAAGTGACTGAGCGGCACGGCAGGTCTTGATTTGACGAACATAGAAGCGGCTCTCTAGTGTGACGGTCGGCACAGGGTAACGCTGTGCCGGGGCGGGTCGGTTAGGCGTCGGCCGAGACTTCATTACCTATGAGCTAATGCATCCATGGACATACGTCATTTCCGCTATTTTCTGGCGGTTGCGCAGCAACGCAATTTCACCCGAGCGGCCGAGGTGCTGGGCATTGCGCCGCCCACCCTGAGTCGGCAAGTGCAGGATCTGGAAGCCGAGCTGGGGGTGCGTCTGTTTGTGCGCGAGCAACGTCAGGTGAGCCTGACCCAGGCCGGCGAGGCGTTATTGCCCGAGGCGCAAGCCACCGTCAGTCAGTTCGAACGGGCCGGGCGCCACGCACAGCGGGCTGGTCGCGGCGAGACCGGGCATATCGAGTTGGGGTATGTCGCGTCGGCAGTCTATTCCGGGGTTTTACAGCGCCAAGTACAGGGCTTTTGCCGCGAATCGGCCGAGGTCAGCATTTCGGTCCGCGAAGCGCCGATGGCGAATTTGCCAACGATGGTGGCTGAAGGCCGCTTCGATATTGGCTACGTGCGCTCGCCCATGGCGTTGCCCGACGGGGTGGAGGCGGTTCGCCTGAATGCGGAAGGTTTTGTCCTGGCGCTGGCGGCAGACGCATGGCTGGCACGTTTAAAGGTCATCAGCCCCGAACATCTGCAAAACGAAACGTTTGTGTTGCCCGAGCAAATCAGCGGGACGTTGCAGGTCGCCCGTCAAGGCGGTTTCGCCCCCAGGCTCGGCCCGCAACCCGGCGGGCTGGTGGCGGTGATCGCGCTGGTGTCGCTGGGGCAGGGGGTGGCGGTGGTGCCTGCCTCGGTGGTCGGGCAGATCCACTTGCCCGGCGTGGTCTATCGCCCGATCGAGGGCTGTGAGGTTATGTCGTGGTTGTCGCTGATCCACCGGCGCTTTGAAAAATCGGCTGCGGTGGCGCGTTATATCGAGCATGCCAAGTGTGATTTCCGGCTTCACGAAATGGCTCCTCGCGACTGATCGGAAGGGGGGACGGTGCCAGCTCGTCAGATGCTGGCATTTAGCCTATGTCTGTACGTGCGTTTGCCCGTGGAATCAGTACAATCGCGCACTTTTCACGGTGCATGGATGCCGTTCGGCTAGCGCTCTGCAGAAGGTCCATGTTTTGGCAAGTTACTCCCCCGCGTTGGTTCTGATCTCTTTATGTGTGGCCATTCTTGCTTCCTACACCGCCCTTGACCTCAGCGGTCGCATCGCCACGGCGCGCGGCCGTGCCGCTTACCTATGGATGGGGGGCGGTGCGCTGGCGATGGGGTTTGGTGTGTGGTCGATGCATTTTATCGGCATGCTCGCGCTGTCTTTGCCCATTGAGCTGGGCTACGACCTCAGGCTGACACTGTGGTCGTTGCTGGTGGCGATTCTTTCATCGGGGTTTGCCTTGTGGCTGGTCAGTCAACCGCGGCTGCCGGCGCTGCAACTGCTCTATGGCGCCCTGATCATGGGCGCGGGCATCAGCGCCATGCACTACAGCGGCATGGCGGCGTTGCGCATGCAGCCGGGGATCGACTACGACCCTGGGTTGTTTGGTTTATCGCTGGTGATCGCCGTGGCGGCGTCGGCGGCCGCCCTGATGATAGCGTTCCGTTTGCGTCAACAAACGCCGTACGTGCGTCTGGCCCGGGCCGGGGCCGCAGTGGTCATGGGGCTGGCTATTGTTGGCATGCATTTCACCGGCATGGCGGCGGCGAGCTTCCCTGAGGGCAGTTTTTGCGGCGCAGCCCTGAACGGGCTGAGCGCCAAAGGGTTGGACAATCTGGTGCTGGTGGCAAGCCTGGCGGTGATGACCATCGCGCTGCTGACCTCGATCTTTGATGCCCGACTGGACGCCCGGACCGCCGCGTTGGCGCAGTCCCTGACCCTGGCCAATGAAGAGCTGACCCAACTGGCCTTGCACGACAACTTGACCGGCTTGCCCAATCGCATCCTGCTGGCCGACCGCATCGGGCAGGCCCAGCGCAAAGTGGCGGAACAGGGCGGTTGTTTTTCGTTGATGTTCATCGACCTGGATGGCTTCAAACCCGTCAACGATGCCTTTGGTCATCACTTGGGCGATCGCTTGCTGCGCGAAGTGGCGCTGCGTATGCGTCAAGAGTTGCGGGGTCAGGACACGCTGGCGCGCATAGGTGGCGACGAGTTCGTCATGCTGGTGCGACTGACCGAGGCCAATGACGCGCCGCAGGTGGCTGCGCGGCAGGTCAGCCTGCTGTCGCGCTCGTTTCAGGTGGATGAGCATCAACTGCAAATTTCCGCAAGCATCGGCATTGCGCTGTACCCCGGTAATGGCGTCACGGCTGAAGAGTTGCTCATGAACGCCGACGCGGCGATGTACCACGCCAAAGGTGCAGGCAAAAACGGCTACAGTTTTTTCGAGGTGTCGATGAACACCAATGCCCGCAAGCAATTGCAATTGCTCCAGGACTTGCGTCAGGCGCTGGCGCAGCAGCAGTTCAGTTTGCATTATCAGCCCAAGATGGATGCCAGCACCGGTCAGCCGATCGGTGCCGAGGCGCTGTTGCGCTGGGAGCATCCGCAGCAAGGGTTGTTGATGCCGGATGCGTTTATCGACGTGGCGGAAAAAACCGGTCTGATCATCCCTATCGGTGAGTGGGTGCTCAACGAAGCCTGTCGCCAGATGCGGGTGTGGTTCGACCAGGGTTACAGCCACTGGCGGGTGGCGGTGAACCTCTCGGCGTTGCAGTTTTGTCACAAGGGGCTGGTCGACAGCGTGGCCTGTGCGTTGGCCCGACATCAATTACCGGCCAATAGCCTGACCCTGGAAATCACCGAAACCACGGCCATGAACGACGCCGATGCCAGCATGACGGTGTTGCAACAGCTGTCCCTGATGGGCGTCGACCTGTCCATCGACGATTTCGGCACCGGCTATTCAAGCCTGATGTACCTCAAACGCTTGCCCGCCAACGAGCTCAAGATCGACCGCGGATTTGTCCGCGACCTGGAACACGACAGTGATGATGCGGCCATTGTGTCGGCCATTGTGGCGTTGGGTCAGGCATTAGGCTTGCGGATCGTGGCCGAGGGGGTGGAGACCGACACCCAGCAAAGTTTCCTGACCACGCTGGGTTGCGATGCGTTGCAGGGCTACCTGTTGGGGCTCCCCAAGCCTGCGCAACAGTTCATGTCCGACATCCACCGCGTTCAGCAAACCTGCGCGGCACCTGACGCCGCGAACTGACAAAGGCGTAACGCCCGGTTATTCTGGCCGCAGGTTTACACCGTGAATGGGGAACGCGTATTTATGGACAAAGTCATCGTGATCACCGGTGGCAGCCGTGGCATTGGCGCAGCGACGGCGCTGCTGGCTGCCCGGCAGGGTTACAAAATCTGCATTAATTATCTGGCGGACGACGCGGCGGCCCATGAAGTGCTGGAGCAGGTTCGGGCACTGGGCGCGCAGGCCATCAGCGTGCGGGCCGATGTTAGCAATGAAGACGAAGTCATCAGCCTGTTCCTGCGGGTGGATCAGGAACTGGGGCCGGTGACGGCGCTGGTCAACAATGCCGGTACGGTGGGGCACAAGTCGCGGCTTGAAGAGATGTCCGAGTTCCGCGTGCTGCACACCCTCAAAACCAATGTGCTGGGCCCGATCCTGTGCGCCAAGCACGCGGTGCTACGCATGTCGCCCCGGTATGGCGGCCAGGGCGGCAACATCGTCAATGTGTCGTCGGTGGCTGCCCGGTTGGGGTCGCCGGGCGAATACGTCGACTATGCGGCGTCCAAAGGCGCACTGGACGCTTTCACCATTGGCCTGTCAAAAGAGCTGGCGGGTGAGGGTATCCGCGTCAACGCGGTGCGACCGGGGTACATTTTCACCGACTTCCACGCGCTGAGCGGAGATCCGGGCCGGGTCAGCAAACTCGAATCCATGATTCCCATGGGTCGGGGCGGGCGCCCGGAAGAAGTCGCGGAGGCGATCGTCTGGCTGCTGTCCGACAAAGCGTCCTACGCCACCGGCACCTTTGTGGACATGGCCGGCGGACGTTGACCCGCGCAGGCGGCTAAACGTGGATGCGTCTGTCATGCCGGTGAGGCCTGTGTCACCTTGCAATTCATCTTGATATCACGATAATGCGACTTATTACTATTTGAGTTCGGTTGTCTTTATGAATTGTTCGAGTGGCACAGTCCCTATGAGCAAAAGCAGCGTTGACCCCATTACCCGTGCGGCTGTTGACTGGATGTTGTTGCTTGAATCCGGTCATGCCTGCCCGTCGGAACGTCAGGTGTTTAAAGCCTGGCTGGCTGAAAATCCCAAGCACCTCGCTGCATGGCTGCGCGTCGCCAATGTGCAACGGTTCAACCCGCGCACGCCCGCGGCCGACCCCGACCTGCTCAAGCTGGTGCAGCGCGCATTGGACGGGCGTTCCTTCTTCTCCCGGCATAAAGCCCTGCAACACGCGCTGTTGGCTTTTTTAGTCGGTTTGGGCGTGCTGGCGTCCGGGTTGTTGTGCCAGGGCTGAGGCCAGACTGATCGCTAACGGCAGGCGCGGCAGCAGGGTAGCCTGATACGCGTGGTAGAGGTCCGGTTTGCCCGGCCATATACGGGCCGAAGGCCGGTTGTGCGGGTCCAGTTCGTGATGCCAGCTGCCGTGCTCCCGATCGATCAGGTGCAGGTCGATAAAATCCCAGAAGCGTTGACCCCACTGCTCATATTCCGCTTCCCCCGTGCGCTGCCATAGCGCAGCGGCCGCTGCCGAGGCTTCGGCCAGGGTCCAGTGCAGACGTTCGCGAACCACCGGCCGGTTGTCCCAATCCAGTGTGTACACGATGCCGGGCTGGCCGTCGGCATTCCAGCCATGCTGGCATGCGCTGTGAAATAACTGCCGGGCATCGTCCAGTAGCCAATCGGGTGTCGGCATGCCACGTCGTGTGCGCGCCGCTTCCAGATGCAACAACAGACGCGCCCATTCGAAGGCATGGCCCGGGGTTTTGCCGAAGGGGCGGAACGGGTCGGCCGGATGGTCGCGGTTGTAGTCGGGCAGCGGTTGCCAGTGCTCATCAAAGTGTTCGACCGGCAGGTACCCGGCTTGAGCGGCCTGTACATGGATGACCCGCTCGGCGATCCGCAGGGCGCGGTCCAGCCACAGGTTTTCGTCCAGCACATCGGACAGCGCCAGAAAGGCTTCGACGCCGTGCATGTTGCTGTTGGCACCGCGATACGCTTCGCACGCGCTCCAGTCACCGGTGAAAGACTCTAGCAACGCGCCTTCGGCTTCGCTCCAGAACGTGTCTTCCAGCAGCTCCACGGCATCCCCGAGTAATTCGGCAGACCCTTGTCGGCCAGCCACCGCGGCCGAGCTGAAGGCCAGTGCCACAAAGGCATGCAGATAGGCTTGCTTGCGGGTGTTGCCATCGTGGGCGTGCGCGGTGGCGAACCAACCGCCATGACGGGCGTCGCGTAAAGGCCCTGCCAGTGCCGCCAGGCCGTGATCAATCAGCTGGGCACAATCAGGTAAACCTTGCAGGTGGGCGAGGGCGAAACTGTGCACCATGCGTGCCGTGGTCATGGTGTCGGCCAAGGCGTGATCGGGGCGCTGGCCAAAGGAGTCGAGACTGGTAAAACCATCCGTCACCCGGGCGGCCCGGGCGAAGTCCACCAGCCGTCGGCCCTGATCATGCAGCCATTGATGATGGGCCTGGCAAGCCATCCAGCCAGCGTCGGTGCGGGTGAGGTCGGACATGGGTCACCTGTGTTGTCATTGTTATTGCGCGTTGCAGCAGCCTAAGGGATAGCGCCGCGACTGCAAAGCTGAAAGGTTTCAGGTGCCGCAGGTTTCATCCTGGCGCAGGCCGGATCAGATTTCCGGCCCCCAGCGCTGGGACCAGTCGCCGTCCAGCTTGACGATGTCGCGCAGCAACTCCAGCGCCTGTTGCAAGGCCGGGCAATCGCGCTCGCGTGAGTACACCAGATAGGTCGGGTAACTGAATTCAGGCGCTTTGGGCACCCGCTCCAGGGCGCCGCTGTTGAGGTAGCTTTGCACCACCCGCGTGCGGAAATAGCCACTGCCGCCGTTCTCAAGGATGTAATGCAGCGCCACCGGCCCGAGGTTGAAACTGACGGCAGCCCGCGCCTTTTCCGGTAGGGCGGCATCGTGCTGAAGGCGGAAATCCTCCCCCCAGTCCACGTACACATAGGGATCAGGCCTCGCGGGGCGGCGGATTTGGATCAGCTTTTCCTCCAGCAACTGTTCCACCTGCACGCCGGGCCAGTAAGCAGGCCGGTACACCAGCGCGGCATCCAGCAAGCCCATTTCCACTTGCCGCAACAAATGCTCGCCATCGCGAATCTGCACCCGCACGGCATGGGAACTCAGGTGCTGGCGCAAGGCTTGGGTCCAGCTCAGGATCAGCGGGTTGCACAGGCTGACCTCGCCCGCGATATGCAGAACCTGGTCAAGCCCTTCGGGGCGCGGCAAATCGCGCCGTGCCGCTTCCCAGGTGTGCAGAAGCTGGTTGGCATACACCACAAACGCTTCGCCTTCGGGCGTTAATTTGGCCCCCGCGCGGTTGCGGATGAACAGCGTCACCCCCAGCAGGCTTTCGAGTTTTTGCACCCGCGCCGTGACGGCGGTCTGGGTGACATGCAGGTTCTGGGCAGCGCTGGCCAGGCTGCCGTAGCGAACAATCTCAAGGAAGGTGCGAGCCAGATCGAGGTCCATGGAGCGTGCCAACAAGCAAAGGGCCATCAGTGTAAGGGCTTTCCGTCGCAAATTCGAAAAATGGAGCGGATCTATTGGCCTGCATCAATGCTAATTTTTACGAATCGTCTAACGTTCCGGTCTTGGTTCCCAGTGACCAAGACCTCTGGCTGCCTAACACCCGGAGGCCCGCGCTAAGCAGTTCATACAAAGGACAACATAAGAAAATGGATGATTTGAACCGGCAGTACGACATTCAACCTTTAATGCAGGCGGACATGACCATCCTGCTCAATGGCCAGGCGGTCAGCGCCGCGCAAGGCGAGACTGTACTCAGTGTCTTGAACGCCGTCGGCGTACGTCAGGTGTCGGCCAACGACCATGGTCAGGCCAGCGGCGCCTATTGCGGCATGGGCGTGTGCTATTGCTGCCTGGTCAATATTGACGGGCGGCATAAACGCCGGGCCTGTCAGACCGTGGTGCGCCCCGGCATGAAGGTCGAAACCGGGCAAAACCGGGTCGCAGAACAGGAGAAAGCCCGATGAGCCTTAATCCTGTGATCGTCGGTGGTGGCCCGGCCGGCATGTCGGCTGCCATTGAACTGGCGCAGCACGGTGTGCAGAGCACCTTGCTGGAAGAAGCCTCGCGCCTGGGCGGTGTGGTTTATCGCGGGCCGCTGCGCGAAGGCGTGGAACTCGACTATTTGGGCGAGCGTTACAAGCAAGCCCTGCACACGTTGCATGATGAATTCGCCGCGATTGCCCGGCATGTCGATGTGCGGCTCAACCATCGGGTGATTGGCGGTCAGGGCGTACAGCGCCTGCAACTGCTGGATGCTAACGAGCAGGTGCAGGAAATCGCCTTCCCGCAGTTACTGCTGTCGGCAGGCTGCCATGAGCGCAGCGTGCCTTTTCCGGGCTGGACCACCCCCGGCGTGATCATGCTCGGCGGTCTGCAACTGCAAATCAAAAGCGGTGTGGTCAAGCCCAAAGGCCCGGTGTTGATAACCGGTACAGGGCCGCTGTTAATGTTGGTCGCCTGCCAATTGCACGCGGCGGGCGTGGAAGTGGCCGGCGTGTATGAAGCCTGTGAGTTCGGCCGCATCGCCAAAGAAAGCCTCGCGCTGCTCAATCAGCCGCAACTGTTCCTCGATGGCCTGAGCATGCTGGTGTACCTCAAGCGCCATGGCATTACCGTGCGGTATGGCTGGGGTGTGGTTGAGGCCATGGGCGACGGTGAGGTGCAAACGGTCAAGGTGGCGCCCTACGACAGCCACTGGCAGGCAGACCTGAGCAAGGCTCAGACAGTGACAGCTCGCACCCTGGCGGTGGGCTACGGCTTCATTCCGCGTACCCAGCTCACCCAGCAAATGGGGCTGGAACACGCCTACAACGTGGACGGCTATCTGGCGGCCACCGCCAACAACTGGCAGCAAAGCAGCCAGCCGGCGATTCACCTGGCAGGGGACGTCACCGGCCTGCGTGGCGGTGAAGCTGCCATGCTGACCGGACGCATCGCGGCCCTCTCGATCCTGATGCAGCGCGAGGTGCTCAGCGAACAGCAGGCCCTCGATCAGCGGCGGGCCTACCTGAGCAAGCTCAACACCATCGTGCGCTTTCGCGGCGGGATTGACCGTTACACCCAGCGCGGCACCCGTCAGATTGACTTGCCACAGGCCGACACGGTGGTGTGCCGTTGCGAGCACGTCACCCGCACCGACATCGACCTGGCCCTGAGTCAGGGAGTGCAAGACATGGCCGGATTGAAAATGCGCACCCGGGTCAGCATGGGCGATTGCCAGGGGCGCATGTGCGTCGGCTATTGCAGCGACCGTCTGCGCGACGCCACCGGGCGCCAGGATGTGGGCTGGTTGCGCCCGCGCTTCCCGCTGGAACCCGTGCCATTTTCGGCCTTCACCAATGCCTGCAAGGATGCCTGACATGATCAAGACCTATGACGTAGTCATCGCCGGTGGCGGGGTGATCGGCGCCTCAATCGCCTATCACCTGTCGCGCCGCAAAGACCTGAAAATCGCCATGATCGACTGCAAGCGCCCCGGCAATGCCAGCCGCGCCTCGGCGGGCGGCCTGTGGGCCATCGGCGAGTCGGTGGGACTGGGCTGCGGGGTGATTTTTTTCCGCATGATGTCCGCCGAACGCAAGCGTGAAGCCCAGGGCTCTGCAGTGGTGGTGGACTCCAGCACGCCGCACATCCTGCCGGACTGCTTTTTCGACTTTGCCTTGCAGTCCAACGCGCTGTACCCGGGCCTGCATGAGGAGCTCAAAGAAAAACACGGCATGGACTTCAAGTTCGAGCGCACGGGGCTCAAGTACGTGATTTATGACGACGAAGACCGCCTCTACGCCGAGCACATCGTCGCCCATATTCCGCATTTGGCCCATGAAGTGCGCTGGCTCGACCAGGCCGCGCTGCGCGAGGCGGAGCCGAGTGTCAGCCACGATGCCCTGGGCGCACTGGAGTTTCTGTGCGACCACCAGGTCAGCCCGTTCCGCCTCACGGACGCCTACACCGAAGGCGCTCGCCAAAATGGCGTGGACCTGTATTTCAACACCAACGTCACCGGCGTGTTGCGCCAGGGTTCGAAAGTCATCGGCGTGCGCACCGACAATGAAGGGGTGTTCCACAGCAAAACCCTGATTAACGCGGCGGGTGCGTGGGCGGCCGAATTGAGCGTGATGGCCACTGACATGAGCATCCCGGTGGCCCCGGTCAAGGGCCAGATTGTGCTCACCGAGCGCATGCCCAAGTTGCTCAACGGCTGCCTGACCACCAGCGATTGCTACCTGGCGCAGAAGGACAACGGTGAAATCCTGATCGGCAGCACCACCGAAGACAAAGGCTTCGACGTCACCACCACCTTCCCGGAAATCAGCGGTCTGGTGCAGGGCGCCATGCGTTGCATACCGGAACTCAAGGACGTCAACCTCAAGCGCACCTGGGCAGGATTGCGCCCGGGCTCGCCGGATGAACTGCCGATTCTGGGGCCGATGGCGGGGGTGGAGGGGTATTTGAATGCCTGCGGTCACTTTCGCACGGGCATCCTGACGTCAGCCATCACCGGCGTCATGCTCGACGCCTTGGTGCGCAATGAGCCTTTGCCGCTGGACGTGACGCCGTTTCTGGCAGACCGTTTCGACCTGCAGCCGGTAAGGCTGTCTAACGTCATCGGCGGCTGACACACGCCTCAACGGTGGGTGCCAGCCAACTGGCGCCCACCGTCTTGACTGTCTGCCGCGCGTGTTAAAGCGCCTGCGTCTGGATGCGCTGGTAATGCATCTCGGACAGCACAAAGAACTCTTTGTCGATCAAAGCCCGAACGTCCACCAGCGACATGCCCCGGATTTGCGGCGCAAGCCGTATGCCGTAGTCTTCGATGCGCTTGATCGTGTCCGCACCGCGCCAAATCACCTGATACGCCAAGTAGTAAATGGAATGCTCAGGTCGCAGTTGAATCCTGCGCCGGGTCAGTTGGTCCTTGAGCAAGGCCTCGTCGAACACATCCACCAACCCTTGGGTAACACGGTCGAGCAAGTGCTCAAGCCGCCACAATACGGCTTGTTTGTCCGTTTCCGAATACCCGTTCCAGCCCACAATTTCATGATGAAAACGTTTGCATCCCCTGCACACAAGGTCACCAAAAACCGTTGAGCACAGCCCCACGCACGGGGTTTTGATTTTCTGGCTACACATAAGTATCAGTTTGAAAAAAAGTGAGGGCCTCACCGGGCCGATAGGCTCAGTCCCAGCTTAACGCGCCGCCCGTCTGGTACTCGATGACGCGGGTTTCGAAGAAGTTCTTTTCTTTCTTCAAGTCCATGATTTCGCTCATCCACGGGAACGGGTTGGTGGTGCCGGGGTATTCTTCTTTCAAGCCGATCTGGGACAAGCGGCGGTTGGCGATGAACTTCAAATAGTCTTCCATCATGGCCGCATTCATGCCCAATACGCCGCGAGGCATGGTGTCGCGGGCATATTCGATTTCCAGTTGCGTGCCCTGCAAGATCATTTGCGCGGCTTCATCTTTAAGTTCGGCGTCCCACAAGTGCGGGTTTTCGAGTTTGATCTGATTGATCACATCAATGCCGAAGTTCAAGTGCATGGACTCGTCGCGCAAGATGTACTGAAACTGCTCCGCCACGCCATTCATTTTGTTGCGCCGCCCCATGGACAGGATCTGGGTAAACCCGCAATAGAAGAAAATACCTTCCAGCACGCAGTAGTAAGCGATCAGGTTCTTGAGCAACTCTTTGTCGTTCTCGACCGTACCGGTTTCAAACGTCGGATCGGAGATCGAACGCGTGTACTTCAAACCCCAGGTGGCCTTTTTCGCGACCGAGGGAATCTCGTGGTACATGTTGAAAATTTCGCCTTCGTCCATCCCCAGCGACTCAATGCAGTACTGGTAGGCGTGGGTGTGAATCGCCTCTTCAAAGGCCTGGCGCAGGATGTATTGCCGGCACTCGGGGTTGGTAATCAACCGATACACCGCCAGCACCAGGTTATTGGCCACCAGCGAGTCGGCCGTCGAAAAGAACCCCAGGTTGCGCATCACGATGCGGCGCTCGTCATCGGTCAACCCTTCAGGGCTTTTCCAGAGGGCGATGTCGGCGGTCATGTTGATTTCTTGCGGCATCCAGTGGTTCGCGCAACCGTCCAGGTATTTCTGCCAGGCCCAGTCGTACTTGAACGGCACCAACTGATTGAGGTCGGCGCGGCAGTTGATCATGCGTTTTTCATCGACCGCTACCCGTGCAGAGGCGCCTTCCAGTTCGGCCAGGCCTTCTGCGATGTCCAGTTGGTTCAGCGCGGCCTTGGCGCGCAGCGTGGCGGGTGTATCGTCAGCTGTCGCCTGACGTGCTTTGGCCGCCTCCTGATCGCCGACGCGGTTGAGTGCATCCAGCGCAGGCGAGGCGGGTCGCACTGCTGATGTGCCAGAGGCTTCGTTGTCAGAACTGTCCCAATTCAACATAGGGGTTTCCTTTCGGGGGAGGCGGGTACGGCCACGAACAAGCTCGTGGAATAGAGTGAGTCAAACGCTAAAAACACATCATGTAGTGTGTCTTTGTGTTTCTTGGCACACCATATAGTCGATGCCCCGAAGGGTCAACCCGAAATTCCCCGGCGGTTTGCACGATCCAACGGGTGAATCTGATAGCCTTTGGCGACTTTTCCTTAGTGCAGGCCTGACATGGACTATTTCGCAGCGCTGAGTGCTTTTGTTGAGGCGGCACAGGCCAATAATTTTTCCCGGGCAGCCGAAAAACTGTCGATCAAAGCCTCGACGGTCTCGCGTTACATCAAGGACCTTGAGCAGGATCTGGGCATTGCCTTGTTCAACCGTTCAACCCGTACCTTGCGCCTGACCGAAGGCGGAGAGACGTTCCTGCACCATGCGTTGCGCGTACTCGACGCGCTGGATCACGCCAAACAGGCAACGTCTTCGCTTAATCAGCACCCGCGTGGCCTGTTGAAACTGAATCTGCCCCCGGCATTCGCCCGCCAGCACATCCTGCCGGTACTCGGTGAGTTCATGTCGCGCCATCCCGAAGTCCGGCTGGACCTCACGCTGGACGACCATCACGTGAACCTGATCAATGCAGGGGTTGATCTGGCCGTGCGCATCGGGGTCTTGCCCGATTCCACCCTCAAGGCGCGCAAGCTGGCCAATGAACGTACGCTGGTGTGCGTCAGTGCGGCCTATGCCCGGCAAAACGCGCCGCCGGCAACGCCCCAAGAGCTGAGTGGCGTGTTATTGAATGGCAATCTGCCGGATGAGGTGTTTTTCGTGCCCGCTGAAGGTTTTGCCCACGGGGTGCAGCGCGTGGCGGTGGCGGGGCCTTTGCGGATCAATGACCTGGAAGCGCAGTTGCGGGCGGTCGAACAAGGGTTGGGCGTGGCGTGCTTGCCCGACTGGCTGGTGGCCGGGCAACTGGCCTCGGGCGCGCTGGTTCAATGGTTTGCGCAGTGGCAGGTACAAGCGACGCACGTGCCTGCGTCGCTGTGGCTGGTGTACCCGCCCAAGCGCACCGTGTCCTCCAAGGTGCGCTGTTTCATCGACTTCATGGTCGAGCGGGTCGGCAGCCCGGCCTATTGGCAGCTCTGAGCGTCAGCTGAAACGGATATCCAGCGCCCGCAGGTAGGTTTGCAAGCCTGCGTCCTGAATAGGAATCAGAAAGGCCTCATCGTCCGACTCGTTGAAGTGCGCATGCCAGTAACCGGGCGGCGTGACAAACGCCAGCCCCGGCGCCCAGTCGACCCGGGTCGGATTACGGATCTGCCCGTTCTCGTCGATGTCCGTGCCCACCAGGGTGTAACACCCGGCCGGGCAATCAATGATGAAATCCAGTGCAATGGATTGGTGGCGATGGGGTTTTTGCACTGAACCGGCGGGCAAAATCCCGTACATCGCCCACAACACATGGGTCACCGTGCGTGTCTGGGGAAAATGCCGATTGCCCAGCAAGATACTGATCCGGCTCCGGTCCTGCGCCCGTGGGTCATCCGCCGCCTCACGCAGCTTGGCGTTGGCTGTTTGGGCCGGGTACAGCGTGGCGCTGAAGTGCTGTTGGGTGGGCGTGACGCCCAGATAACGCAACAGCGGCTCATCGTGAACGTAATAAAAACGTGCATCTTCATGGGCACTCAGTTGCAGCTCTTCCAGCCCCGGCACGGCAATAAAGCAGCCTTTTTCCCATTCAAACGCCACATCGCCTTGCACCAACTCACCGCGTCCGGCGATGACATACAACACCTGGGACGTCGCCGTGGGGGCTAAGGTTAGGTGGTCACCGGCATTGAGCCGGATAAAATTCGCCAGCAGCCCCGGCCCGGTTGCCGGCCCTTCGCAGCCCAGTGCCTCACTCAGGTCTAAAGGGACAAGACGGCTAGGGCCAGTGTCATACAGCGAGGATGGAAAGTTCTGGTAAGGAATACGCGAAATCAACCCGGCACTGATCGGATTCGCGGCCTTGCTGTATTCGAAATATTCAGCGTCATGCTCGGCATCCAGCAGATCGACGTGGTGCAGTGAGGCGTTCAGGCTATTCATGCAAACCCCTTCTTCTTGTGAGTGGCATAACGGGTACAGGTGCAAGCCACTATACGAAGCGCGGGTCCGCCCATTAAGGCCTCAAACGGAACAGCAGTTGTGCAGGGAAGGGGTCATGCGGTTTGGCGCAGTGAAAAGTTAATTCGAAGATAAACGACTGCTCAGGTTAGTCAGGCTACTGTCCTGACTCGGGCTCGACCTAGTTATTAGGAGTTTCAGATGTAGAAGTCCAGATGTGAGCTGGCAGTTTCTGAATTGGCCGTCGTGAGGTCAGTTAAATTCAGTTAGTTATGTTGGCCTGCCAGAATTTTTGCCATCCTCAACTATCATTGCCTGCAAGCGATCACAGCACTCAATACCTTTTTTCTTGATCATTCCAATCATTATTGTAGTGTGTCGGCACAAGGCACGATCAATCTACCTGCGCTTATAACCGCCCTGACACGCTCATATAATGTTCGCCTTATATCGAAGGTCTTGTTGTGGCTACACCGTGGATCATAAGTGTTAGCGCTTATTTATGTGTTGGGTTCTAAGTGTGTATCGATATTATTAGGGGGTGTTGTTGTCGTTATTGATATGGCTGAACAATAAGTGTGCGGTGTGTGGGTTGTAGGGTGATTAATGGTTTTTCAATGTTCGTTTTAAATATGATCGGGTCTGGTTTTTAGTTTTCTGAAGTTATAGTCTGGTGAAGTATGAAATGGGTATTTTCTTGTGGCTTAACGCCTCTGTAGGCTTTAAATATTCAGCGTTGAGTGTTTAAGCCGTTATTTAAATTCCCACGCGTGTAACGGGCTGCGCGGTGAGTACGTGGCGCTGATAGCGCATTGAACTCCTGCCTGCTTCTACCAGTCAGCACTCCAAGCCCACTCACAAACAGGTGCTGACACTCATGCAAATTTCTCTCGCGCAACAGGTGGCGCTGGTCACTGGCGGCAGTTCCGGGATTGGCGCGGCCAGTGCCCGGGCGCTGGCGGCGGCCGGTGCGGCGGTGGTGGTGCATTACAACGCGCAGGCGGAACCCGCGCAGGCGTTGGCGGCCGAGATCAAGGCGGCCGGGGGCAGGGCGATTGCTCTGGGCGGGGATGTGTCGAAAGAGGCGGACGTGGAGCGTTTGTTCGAGCAGACGCTGGAGGCGTTCGGGTACCTGGACATTCTGCTGGCCAATTCGGGCATTCAGCAGGACGCCCCGGCAGTCGACATGACGCTGGAGCAATGGAACGCCGTCATCGGTGTCAACCTGACCGGGCAGTTTCTGTGCGCGCGGTCGGCGCTGCGGATCTTCAGGCGTCAGGGCATTCGCGAAGGGGTGTCGCGGGCGGCAGGCAAGATTATTCACATGAGTTCGGTGCACCAGGTGATTCCCTGGGCCGGGCATGTGAATTACGCAACCTCCAAAGGCGGGGTGGACATGCTCATGCGCAGTCTGGCGCAAGAAGTCAGCCATCACAAAATCCGCATCAATGGCATTGCGCCGGGGGCGATCCGTACGGCCATCAACCGTGATGTGACTGAAGGCGAAGCTGAACAGGCGCTCCTGAAGTTGATCCCCTACGGCCGCGTAGGCGAGGCCGAGGAGGTGGCCAACGCGGTGGTGTGGCTGGCCAGCGATATGTCCGATTACGTGGTGGGCAGCACGTTGTTTATTGATGGCGGCATGAGCCTTTATCCGGAGTTCCGTGGCAATGGTTAAACCCGATACCGACACCCAAAGTCACATCGAAGCCCACGGCATCATTGGCGACATGCGCACCGCCGCGCTGGTGAATGACAAGGGCAGTGTGGATTTTTTCTGCTGGCCGGAGTTCGACAGTCCGTCCCTCTTCTGCGCGTTGCTCGACAGCCCTGAGGCGGGCATCTTTCAGTTGGCACCGGACATGCCCGACGCCCGGCGTGAACAGATCTACCTGCCGGACACCAATGTTCTGCTGACCCGCTGGCTGGACAACGAGGCGGTGGTGGAGGTCACTGACCTGTTGCCCGTCAGTGATTGTGCCGATGAGTTGCCCGTACTGATGCGCCGGGTGCGGGTGGTCAGTGGCCGGGCGACTTTCACGTTGCGCTGCGCGGTGCGTCATGACTACGCCCGTGCAGACACCCACGCCCGAGTAGAGGGCGCGGATGTGTGGTTTGAGGCCTCTGGCCAACCGGCGTTGCGCCTGGCAGCCAGCCAGCCGTTGAGCGTTGAGCATCAGGCGGCGTGCAGTACGTTCGCGTTGGCGCAAGGGCAGACCGCCGAGTTTGTCCTGGGCGCGGCTCAAGATCCGCGTGTCCGTGTGGGCAGCAGCGATTTGGCGTTGCAGCACACGGTGCAGTTTTGGCGGCAGTGGATTGCACAGTCGACCTACCGCGGGCGCTGGCGCGAGATGATTAACCGCTCGGCACTGGCGCTCAAACTCCTGACGTCTCGCAAAGAGGGGGCGATTATTGCCGCCGCCACGTTTGGCTTGCCCGAAACCCGCGGCGGCGAGCGCAATTGGGACTACCGCTACACCTGGATTCGCGACGCTTCCTTCACGGTGTATGCGTTTGTCCGACTCGGTTTTGTCGAAGAAGCCAACAACTTCATGCGCTGGTTGCGCGGTCGTGTCGGGGATGGCTGCGACCAGCCGCTCAAACTCAACATCATGTACGGCATCGACGGTCGTCGTGAGCTGCCGGAGCGGGAGCTGACTCACCTGGCCGGCCACGGTGGCGCCACGCCTGTGCGCGTGGGCAATGGCGCGGTGGATCAAGTGCAATTGGACATCTATGGCGAGTTGCTGGACGCGGTGTATTTGACCAACAAGTACGGCGAGGCGATCAGCCATGAAGGCTGGCAGCACGTGACGCAACTTGTTGATGAGGTGTGTGAGGTCTGGGATCAGAAAGATGTAGGCATTTGGGAGATGCGCGGCGAGAAGCATCACTTTCTGCATTCGCGGCTGATGTGCTGGGTGGCGCTGGACCGGGCCATCCGCCTGGCGTCAAAACGCTCGTTGCCCGCCCCCTTTGAGCGTTGGAACGCTGCGCGTCAGGCCATTCATGCCGATATCTGGGACAACTTCTGGGACGCTGAACGCGGGCATTTTGTGCAATACAAAGGCGGCACGGCGCTGGACGGCTCCATGTTGTTGATGCCGCTGGTGCGTTTTGTCGGCGCCACCGACCCGCGCTGGCTGGCGACCTTGCAGGCGATCGAACGCACGCTGGTGCGCGATGGCATGGTGTACCGCTATCTGAATGAGGAGGAGGTCATGGACGGCCTTGAAGGCACCGAAGGGGCGTTTGCTGCCTGTTCATTCTGGTACGTGGAATGTCTGGCGCGAGCCGGACAGGTAGAAAAGGCGCATCTGGAGTTCGAACAGTTGCTGCGTTATGCCAACCCGCTGGGCTTGTATGCCGAAGAGTTCGATTGCCACGCCCGGCATCTGGGCAACACGCCCCAGGCGCTGACGCATCTGGCGTTGATCAGCGCCGCCAGCTTCCTGGACCGCAAGCTTGATCATCAGAAAACCCAGTGGCAACCCTGAACGCACAAGCCCCGACGCAGTTGCGCCGGGGCTTGTCGGGTGAGGCCAGTGACGCTTAGAACGTGTACTTGGTGGTCAACATCAGGCTGCGCGGCTCACCGTAGTAGGTGGTGTTGAAGTTGCCCAGACCGGTCAGGTACTTCTTGTCGAACACGTTGTTGGCGTTGAGGTTGAACGTCAGGTGTTCGTTGTACTCGTAACGGGTCATCAGGTTGACCAGCGCGTAGCTGTCTTGCTCGATGATGTCGTAGTCGCCTTTGGCATTGTTGTAGATCTTGCCGTAGAACGGGCTTTGCCAGTTCACGCCACCGCCGACGGTGACCTTGTTCAACACGCCCGGCAGGCGGTAAGTGGTGAACAGTTTGGCCACGTTTTCAGGCTTGGTGGTTTCCAGCGGATAACCGTACACGCGCTCACCGTCGTCCGAGCGGGTCTGGGCGTAGGTGTAACCGGCGCTGATGTTCCAGTCCGGCATGATTTCACCGCTCAGCTCGAATTCCACACCCTTGGTGGTCGCACCGTCGAGGGATTCGAAAATGCCTTCGTTGGTATTGGGGTTGGTGCCGACCTGGATCGGCAGTTTCTTCTGCTCGGTGCGGAACGCCGCAATGCTGGCGTTCAGGCGACCGTCGAAATATTCGCTTTTGAGGCCGATTTCGTAGCTGTTGCCTTCCGTGGGCGCCAGGGTGGTGCCCGAAATGCTTCTGTCGGTGACCGGTTTGTAAATCGAGGTGTAGCTGGCGTACACCGAGTATGTGTCGTTGATGTCATACACGGCACCGGCGTAAGGCGTCACCCGGCCATGCTGTTTGGACGTGGTTTTGTTGTCCTCAAAGGTAGGCGGTGCCTGTACGTAGTACTTGTAGGTGCTGTTGTACTGGAAGTCGCTGACACGGGTGCCGAGGATCAAAGACAGGTCGTCGGTCGGTTTAAAGCGTGCGGCGATGTAAGCGCTGTTCTGGTTTTGATTGGTCTCGTACTTGCCGTTTTTCGGGAAGTCCGGCTTCGGGTATTTGCCCCTCCAGTCGAAAATACTGCCCGGCACTTTTTGGAACAGGCTGCCGTCAAAGGTTGCTCCGGTTTGACGGGACGCTTGGGAGGTATAGCCTACGACCATCTCATGTTCGCGGCCAAACAGGTTGAAGGGGCCGGTTGCGTTGAGATCGAATGTGTTCTGGACACGGTGGCCTTCCCATTTGCCCCAATAGAAGAACATGCCTTCACCCGTGACCGGATCGGGCATGTCGCCACTGGCCGATCCCAACTGTGTGTCGTGATCGTTGACCTGCTGGTTCAAGGTGCCTTTGATTTTCCAGTCATTGGCGAACCGGTGTTCCAGCGACGCGAACGTGGTACGCGCCTGCACGTCGCGACGGCTCCAGTCGGTGGCCGGATTGAACGAGCGGCTGAAATCGGTCTTGGTGTAGTTGGAGAAGTAGTACGGGTTGCCGGTCCAGGACGAGCCCCGCGGCTTGATGTCCTGGTAGTCCATGCCAAAGGTGAACAGCGTGTCGGGTGTGATGTCGGCTTCAAGAATGCCGTAGAACACCTGGTTCTTTTTTGAGTAATGGTCGAGGTAGGAATCGGCGTCCTGAAGCGCGGTGACGAAACGCCCGCGCACGCTGCCGTCTTCGTTCAGCGGCCCGGAAACATCGCCTTCAGTGCGGTAGTTGTCCCACGATCCCGCGCTGCCAGTGATCGAAGCCTTGAATTCACGGGTCGGTTTCTTACGGATCAGGTTGACGGTGGCTGAAGGCTCGCCTGAGCCCGACAAGAGGCCGGTTGCGCCTTTGACGATATCGACGCGATCATACAAGGCCATGTCGACTTTGGTGGCGCCCTCGTCGAAAACGCCGTCGTACATCGAGTTAACGCCGTCGTACTGAAAGTTGGTGATGGCGTAACCGCGGGCCGAATACTCCATGCGGTCGCTGTCATACGCCTGGGTCGAAATGCCCGGCGCGTTGCGTAGCACATCACCAATGCTCTGTGCGCCCTGGTCATCCATGTTCTGGCGGGTGACGACCGTCACGGTCTGTGGCGTTTCCCGAATCGAGAGCGGCAGTTTGGTCGAACTGCTGGTGGCGCCCGTTGTGTAGGAACCTGTGCCTTCGGTGGTCAGCGAATTACCCAGGCCCTGCCCGGAAATGGTCGTAGCCCCCAGCTCCAGCCCTTTGCCCTGTGGCGCGTTGAGGATGACGGTGTCGCCGTTGAGCTGGTAGGACATGCCGCTGCCTTGCAGCAGGGTTTCCAGGGCTTTGACCGGTTCCAGCGAACCGGACACGGAATGCGATTTGATCCCTTGAACCTGATCGGCGCTGTACAGGATCTGCAGGTTGGCCTGCTTGCCCAGTTCGTTCAGCGCGTTGGCCAGCGATTGTGCCGGGATGTTCAAGGCCACCGGGGCCGCTTGAGCAAGGGATGAACCCAGCAGCACCGAGGCTACCAACGCACTGGACAACAGCGTGCGGCGAACGGTCTGGCGCTGGGTAGCGATCGAAAGCGGGGTCCGTCTCAAGTTTGGTCGTTGCATTACGTGCCGAAGCTCCGAAGGAGGGGATTATTGTTTGTTAATGGGAATAGTTATTAGACGCAGCGCGATTGAGAAACCGGAAAGAAGTTCCTGAAATAGCGGAGATTTATTTTTTCAGCACGGTCTCCCTGCAGGCATCAGCACGTTAACGCCTACAGGGAAGGGGCTTCAGGCGGGTTCCAGCGCCGTGCTGACCTTGCCGCTGTCCATGCGCACCAATTGGTCGGCGACGTCGAAATAACGGTCGTCGTGGGAAATGACGATGATGGTCTTGCCCAATCGCTTCAGGTCCGGCAACAGTTCGGTGTAGAAAATCCTGCGGAACGTCGGGTCCTGATCGGCCGCCCATTCATCAAACACCAGCACCGGGCGCTCTTCGAGCCAGGCGTTGACCAATGCCAGGCGCTTGCGCTGGCCGGTCGACAGGTCGGTGGTGCTGAACTGACCGTCGTTGATGCTGACCTTGTGGGAGATTTCGAGACGCTTGAGGTACTGCTCGGCATCCTGCGGGATGTGCATGTCGCCCTGCACCACGTCGTCGAACAGGTAGTAATCGGCAAAAATCGTCGTGAACAGCTGCCGGTAATCGTCGCGGCTTTGGGCCGTCACGGCATGCCCGTTGAGGCGTATTTCGCCCTGTTGGGGGGCGTACAGGCCCAGCAACAGCTTGATCAGCGTGGTTTTGCCGCAGCCGTTTTCACCAACGATGAACACAATGTCGCCCTGATTGACCGTCAGGTTGACCGGCCCCAGACGAAACGGCGCGCTGCCGTCCACAGGCGGGAAGCTGTAGCCCACATCCACCAGCTCCAGGCGCTTGACGGTCTTGTCCTGGGCAGCGGGTTCACTGAGCAGCAGGTGCGGTTCAGGGGAGTTGAACTGCTCGGAGAGGTCTGCAATGCGGCGGAAGGCGATTTGCGCCCGGCTGATGATCGGCAGGGTGCTGATGAGGTGCTCCAGCGGGCCTTTCATGTACAGCAACACCAGTACAAAGCCGCTGATCACACCGGGGTTGGCACTGGGCCACACCGATTGCATGGCCAGCGCCAGGCCAATGACCACGAAGAACAGCATCGAGCCCAGGCTTTTGGCAATCACGAAGGTGTTGATCGAGCGCACCTGAATGTCGCAGATTTTTTGCGCCGTGCGCTGGATGCCCGCAACGAACATGCGCTGGCGACGCGGGCGGTGTATGCGCAGTTCCTTGGCGCCTTCGGCAATGGCGTTGTAGTGCTTTTGCAAATCGTCTTCGGCTTCGCGGGCCTCATTGAAACCGTTCAGGCCGTAGCCGCGTGCGATGTACTGGATCACTGTGCCGATCACGATGGCCACCAGCATCATCAGGAACATCGGCCACGAGAGCATGGCCAGGTAGCCCATGCAGCCGAGCGTTACCGTCAGGGAAATCGCCAGTGGCGCAAAGGCAAAGGCGAAGTCGCTGATAGTGTCGACGTCATGGGTCAGGACGGGGATCAGGCGATGGCTGCGATAGCGCTCGATCTGCGCGATCGGCGCTGACAGGACCTTCTCCCCCAGCTCTTTGCGCAGCCGGGCGATGATGTGCTGGCCGACATAGTTGCTGCCGATGTCCGAACAAATGGTGCTGATCAGCGCCAGTACGCACAGCCCGGCAAACAGGGCGACCACCTGCTGGGTCAGGCCGCCCTCGGTGTGCAAGGCACTGTTGATGGTGGCCAGCAACACCGTGACGCTCAGGCCGCCGACCATGCCGAGCAGGATGGACAAGCTGACAATGAGCCGGAACGGCTTGAGCAGATGGAACAGTTCTCGAAGAACCCCGGGGTTGGGTCGGGGCGTGGCGGGCTGGCTCATAAACAAGAGTTCCTTGGATCAAGGTAAGGACAGTCTCTTGTGAACGAGTGATTGGGCCATGGATTTAGCGTGGGTCAGTGCCGAGCCGCGAGGCGGCGGTTGAGGGCAAAGGGATCGTTCACTGCGCGTGCGTCGCTCGATCAGGCAAGCCCGGCACCTTGACGCTGCCCCGCACAGCTTGTCAGCGATGACGGGGCAGTGCCTACCCGGACGTTAAAGCTCGCGCTGTACCCGCATGCCCACCCAGTCTCCCCGTGTCTGCGGGTAGATGTCATTGCGGTTGCCGGAGCGGGAGAAGACCGGCGCCTCGCCCCAGTCGTTGCCGCGTATCTGGCGCAGTTCGCAGGTGCTGTCCGTCACCCAGGCGCTGCCGTCGGTGGGGGCGCCCACGTAGTCGTTGTGTTTGCAGTCTTCCAGCCACTCGTACACGTTGCCGTGCATGTCATACACGCCAAACGCATTGGGCGGGTAGCTGCCCACGGGAGAGGTGTAGCTGTAGCCATCCGTCGGGCCGTACGTGTTGGCATGTTTGGCGATGCTGTAGGCCTTGCCTTCATCCATAGGGAAGGGGAATGGGCCGGTGGAGCCTGCCCGGGCGGCATACTCGCGGGTGGCTTCGCTGACCATGCGGTAGGGTTTGCCCGTCTTTTTCGACAGCCAACTGACGTAGTGTTGGGCATCGTTGAAGTCCATGCACACCGCCGGTTGGCGTGGACCCTGTGGGTAGCGCGGCTTGCTGGCAATGCACTCGCGTCCCGGGCGGTCGTCGCCGTCGGCAATCTTGACCCCGGTGTCCTTGATGTAGGCGTCAAATTCGGCGGCCGTGACCTGGAAGCGGCTGATGGCCAGTGGCTTGCTGAACGTCACCTTGTGCAGCGGCCCCTCATCGGGTTCGCGGCCGACTTCATCGTCCGGGGTGCCCATCATGAAGCTGCCCGTGGGCAACACCACCATCTGCGGGCAGTCCTTGCAGTCCTTGAACACCGTCCCCGGCCTGGCCGGTTCGTCTGCGTGGGCAAGGGCGGGCAGGCTGCACAACAGGGCAGCCAGCGAGAAGCGATACAGCGGATTCAGCGTCAACATGGTCAGCACGTTCACTTATTGAAGAGAGACAGGTTTGGTGGCTTTTTGCACGGTGTCCCACACGCGCAGGAAGTTGCCGCCCCACAATTTGGCGATGTCGGCTTCCGAATAACCGCGTTGCAACAGCTCGGCCGTGACGTTGCGGGTTTCGCTGACATCCTTCCAGCCATCGAGTCCGCCGCCGTCGTTAAAGTCGGAGCTGATGCCCACGTGGTCGATGCCGATTTTTTTCACCGCGTAATCAATGGCGTCGCCGTAATCCTTGAGCGTGGCTTTCGGTTCTTCTTCGACGATGGCGTACAGCCCGGCCGCGTACTTCCCGAAGCGCTGCTCGGGCCAGACGGTAATGATCGGGTCGCCCGGCATCAGGGCCATTTCCAGGTTGTGCAGCGGCGGCAAATCGAACTGGCTGCGCAGGGTGTTGAGTTTGGCTTGGCTGTCCTGGCCAAGCGGGCGCAGGTAGGTCGGGAAACCGACGATTTGCACCACGCCCCCGCTGTCCTTGATGAGCTGCATTTCTTTGTCGCTGAGGTTGCGCGGGATGTCCACCAGCGCCCGCGGGGCCGAGTGCGAGGCCACCATCGGCGTGCGGCTGAGCTGGCTGACTTGCTCCAGTGCCTTGGTCGACATCTGTGACACGTCAATAATCACACCCAGATCGTTCAGGCGTCGTACCGCTTGCTTGCCGGTTTCAGACAGACCGTCGAGGGCATCAGGCGTGTCGTTGAAAAAAGGCAGCGGGCGCGAGGAGTCGGCCCAGTCGTTATTGCCGACGTAGCTGAAACCGAACATGCGCATGCCGCGTGCGGCCCACAGGTCCAGCTGATTGAGGTCGTTACCCAGCGGGTAGGCGTTGAGCATGCTGATGAAGATGGCGAATTTTCCTTCGCCGTGCAGGCGTCGCAAGTCATCCGGGGTGTAGGCGATGCCGACCTGATTGGGGAAGTCGCGGACCATGCCGGTGATGATCCGGTAGCGCGCCTGCTGCTCATTACGCGCGGCCTCGACGAAGCCGGCGGTCGGGCGGTGCGGCGCGTTGGGGCCGTTCCAGATTTCCGGCCAGCCGAACACGGTCAGTGCCGCGCCGGATAACCGGCCCTTGGCGGCCTTGGCCAGGTCAAACTGCCCCGGCCCGTCCTTGTCGGCTTCGTTGCCCGCCGTGCCGAATTCCAGTGGCACCGTGATGTGGCTGTCAAACGACAGGAGGCGGTCCTGAAGCGCGTCGGCCTGCTTGATGATCTTCAGCGGGTAACCCGGATTGCCCCGGTAAAACGTGTCCCACACCAGCACGCCCCCACCGATGGCGGCGGCCAGGGCCAGAGGAAGACCGAACAGCAGGGCTTTTTTAGAACGTGATTGAGTCATTGCCATCTCAGTAGAAATCCGCCGTCAAGGGGCAGGCGCGCGGCCTTTGCTATCTGGAAAGAACGAGGGGCAGTGGCATTAATTTAGAGGCAGGGGCGTCCATCACGTTCCGATGCGTTAAACCACGTCGCTGTGGCTGAATTCCTCGGCCAGAAAATCAATCAGCGTACGCACTGAAGGCAGTAATCCCCGGCGCGAGGGGAAGACCGCGTGCACGATCCCGCTTTTGGGCGCCCAGTCCGGCAGGACGTTGACCAATTGACCGCTGGCGATTTGATCGCGAACCACCACATTGGGCAGATGCACCACGCCCAAGCCTGCCACGGCGGCCTGACACAGGGCGGGCAGGTCATCGGTGATGAGTTTGGGTGTGTGAGGGATCAAGGCCGTGGCGCCCTCGGGACCAAACAGTTCCCAGGCGTAGTCGCGCCGGGCCGAGCCCCAAAACAGACTCGGCAGGCCGCTCAGGTCGGCGGGGCCGGGCGGGTTGGAAAAACGCGGCAGCAGCGCCGGGCTGGCGACCAGGCTCTGGAGGCTGTTGCCCAACACTTTCATCACCAGCTCACTGTTCTGCAGCGGCGCAAAGCGCACGCGGATCGCAATGTCAAAACCCTCTTCGATCACGTCCACCCGGCGGTTGGTGCTTTCAACGTGCAGTTCCACCAACGGGTACTTGAGCATGTAGCGCGTGAGCATGGCGCTGACCCACGAGTTGAGCAGCGAGGTCGGACAGCTCAAACGCACAATGCCTTGGGGTTCGGAGCGATTTCGTTCAATGACTTCAGCCGCTGCTTCGGCCTCGATGCGCATGGCCAGACACCGCTGGTAATACTCTTGGCCAATTTCCGTCAGTGAACAGTGGCGGCTACTACGCTGTATCAGCCGTACCCCCAGTCGCTCTTCCAGCTGGGCAATGCGTCGGCTGAGTTTGGACTTGGGCATGTCCAGCGCCCGGCCGGCGGCGGCGAAACCGCGGTGTTCGACCACTTGGGTGAAGTAATAGAGCGTGTTGAGGTCTTCCACCATCGTTCTCCAAATAGAACGCTAAGGTTCAAAAATGCAGTCTAGTCGACAAAATGCATCGAATCTAAGCTGTTGCCATGAATTACAGGAGGTACACGATGAAACACATTCTTGGCATTTACACAGCGCCGCGTGGCCACTGGGTCGGTGATGGTTTCCCGGTACGCACGATGTTTTCTTACGACCAGATGGGTAAACACATCAGCCCATTCCTGTTACTGGATTACGCAGGACCCGCCGAATTCACGCCGACTACCCAGCGTCGCGGCGTAGGGCAACACCCGCATCGCGGGTTTGAAACCGTCACCATCGTTTACAAGGGCGAAGTCGAACACCGCGATTCCACCGGTAACGGTGGGGTGATCGGCCCCGGTGATGTGCAATGGATGACGGCGGCGTCCGGGATCTTGCATGAAGAATTCCATTCCGAGGCATTCGCCCGCCGTGGCGGCACCCTGGAGATGGTTCAGTTGTGGGTCAACTTGCCCGCCAAAGACAAAATGGCCGCACCGGGTTATCAGGGCATTCTGGACCGGGACATCCCGGATGTAGCCCTCAAGGACAACGCCGGACGTCTGCGCCTGATTGCCGGCGAATTCGACGGTCTCCGTGGCCCGGCGCACACCTTTACTGACATCCAGGTGTGGGATATCCGGTTGCAGGCGGGCAAGTCGGCTACGTTTGATCTGCACGAAGGCCACAACACCGCACTGGTGGTGCTCAAGGGCGCCGTGCAACTGAATGGCCAAGAGATGGCACGCGAAGGCCAGTTGGCTTTGTTCGATCGAGATGGCACTCAGGTGCATGTCGATGCTGATCAGGATGCGGTGTTCTTGATCCTTAGCGGCGAACCGATTGACGAGCCCATCGTCGGTCACGGCCCGTTTGTGATGAACAGCGAGGCCGAGATTGAGCAGGCGTTTGTGGATTTTCAGTCGGGCCGTTTTGGTCGTATGCCCGCCTGATCTGAGTGTTGCAACGCGTTAAACCGCACGTCCGGGCCATGAAGGGTCATGGCCCGTTTTTTTGAATCACCCATGAGAGGAACACCCTGTGACGACTTCTTACAAGCGTTTGGACAAGGACAATGCCGCCGTTTTGTTGGTGGATCATCAGGCGGGTTTGCTGTCGTTGGTCAGGGACATCGACCCTGACAAGTTCAAGAACAACGTGTTGGCACTGGCCGATCTGGCCGCGTATTTCAAGTTGCCGACCATTTTGACCACCAGTTTTGAAACAGGCCCCAACGGCCCGCTGGTGCCGGAGTTGAAAGCGCAGTTCCCCGACGCGCCTTACATCGCCCGGCCGGGGCAGATCAACGCTTGGGACAACGAAGATTTCGTCAAGGCCGTCAAGGCCACAGGCAAAAAGCAACTGATCATTGCGGGCGTGGTGACCGAGGTGTGCGTGGCCTTTCCGGCGCTCTCGGCGCTGGCGCAAGGGTATGAAGTGTTTGTGGTGACGGACGCGTCCGGAACGTTCAACGAAATCACTCGCCACTCGGCGTGGGATCGTATGTCGGCCTCCGGTGCGCAGTTGATGACCTGGTTCGGCCTGGCCTGTGAGCTGCACCGCGACTGGCGCAACGATGTGGAAGGGCTGGGGGCGCTGTTCTCCAACCACATCCCGGACTACCGCAACCTGATCACCAGTTACACCACCCTGACGGCTGGCAAGTAACCGTCAAGGAAGCTGACGCTCAACGCGTCAGCTTCCTTGCGCTTCTATGTGTCATTCCCGCCAGATATCCCGCACCTAGGCGCTAGCCGCCAAGCAGTCAGACCCGTTCGAAAATCACCGCGATGCCCTGTCCACCGCCGATGCACATGGTGGCCAATGCGTAGCGGCCCTGAATGCGGTGCAATTCATGAATGGCCTTGGTCGCAATGATCGCGCCGGTTGCGCCCACCGGATGGCCCAGCGCGATGCCTGAACCATTGGGGTTGACCTTGGCCGGGTCCATGTCCAGCGCTTGCATCACGGCGCAGGCTTGGGCTGCGAAGGCGATATTGGCTTCGATCACGTCCATGTCGTTAATGCTCAAACCAGCGCGTTTCAGGGCCAGTTGCGTCGCCGGAATCGGGCCCAGCCCCATCAGTTCCGGTTCCACCCCGGCATGGGCGTACGCCACCAGGCGCGCCAGGGGCGCGAGGTTGCCCGAGGTCACGGCGCTGGCGCTGGCCAACACCAGGGCTGCGGCACCATCGTTCAGGCCCGAGGCGTTACCGGCCGTGACCGTGCCATCTTTCTTGAAGGCCGGGCGCATGCTTGCCAATTGCTCAAGGGTGGTGGCGCGCGGGTGTTCATCGACACTGAACAGCGTGCTGCCTTTGCGTGTCGTGATCTCGACCGGGGCTATTTGCTGATCAAAAAAGTGGTGTTCGAGTGCATGTGCGGCGCGCTGCTGATCGGCGTAGGCCAGGGCATCCTGGGTTTCGCGGTTGATGCCGTTGCGTTCAGCGATGTTCTCGGCAGTGATGCCCATGTGCATGCCTTGAAACGGATCGTGCAGCACCCCGAGCATGTAGTCCTGCATCAGCCCGTTGCCCATGCGCGCGCCCCAGCGTGCAGCAGGCAGCAGGTAGGGCCCGCGGCTCATGGATTCTACCCCGGCGCCGATGGCAAATTCGGCGTCACCGAGCATCACGGTGTGGGCTGCTGAAATCACGGCTTGCAGGCCCGAGCCGCAGAGGCGATTGACGTTGAAGGCCGGGGTCTCTTTGGGGATGCCCGCGCGGATCGCCGCGACCCGCGCCACGTAGGCGTCGTGGGGGTCGGTAGGGATGACATTGCCCATTACCACGTGGCCGATGCGTTCGGGATCAACCTGACTGCTGGACAGCGCGGCCGTCACGGCAACGGTGGCGAGGTCGCACAGGGGCACGTCTTTCAGCGCGCCGCCGAAGGTGCCAATGGCGGTGCGCCGAGCGCTGAGGATAAAGATGTCAGAGGTGTGCATGAGGCGTCCTTATTGTTCTTGTTGATCTGTGGGGCCGGATTATTTCACAGCGCCAACGGCTGCGGACTAGTCCGTTTGAGGGGGAATTCGATAAGTGGCAATGCCTATAGATGGACGTTGCCGCTTCGCCGTCTACGCTGTCGGTTTCGCGGAGCCTGGCGATCAGGCCTTGCTCTCCCATCCCGATGCAAAGGAAATGCATGCCATGTCTACCGTAGACCGAAATGCGCTAATCGGCGCCTGGAAACTGGTGAGTTTTGTGGAGCGCGATACCAACACCGGTGTTGAATCCCACCCCATGGGCACGACCCCGGAAGGGATCATCCTGTATACGCCTGACGGCTATATGTCGGCGCAATTCTGTCCGCCCGGCCGCAATGACCTGGTCAGCAATGACCCGTTTGATGCCAGTGAACATGAGTACAAAGAAGCGGGTAAAACGTACTTTGCCTACAGCGGCCCGTTTTATGTGGATGAAGCGCGCGGACTGCTGGAGCACGAAATGTTTGTCAGCTTCTTTCCTAACTGGCGTGGGCAACGTCAAGTGCGTACCTGCCGCATTGAAGGCGACATGTTGTACCTGGCGCCGGACGTGCCCGTGAACTTCAATGGCTCTATGAAGCTTGCCAACCTGGCCTGGAAACGGGTCAACCCCAACCTCTAGCCCCTACGGCGTCAGGCCTTCAGCAGGGTGCGAAACGCGTCGATCGGTACAGGGCGACTGTGCAAATAGCCCTGATAGATGTGGCATTCCAGGCTCTGTAAAAACTGCAATTGCTGTTGCCGCTCGACGCCTTCGGCCACCACCTTGAGCTGCAGGCTATGGGCCATTGCCACGATGGCGCGGATGATTTCCGCGTCATTCGGGTCGTTGATGGCATCGCGCACGAATGACTGGTCAATTTTCAGCGTGTCGACCGGCAAGCGCTTAAGGTGCGTCAGCGACGAGTAACCGGTGCCAAAATCGTCCATCGCAAAGCTCACGCCCATGGCCGTGAGCTGATGCATTTTTGCGATGGTGTCTTCCAGGTTCTGGATCACGATGCCTTCGGTGATTTCCAGTTTGAGCATGGAACTGGGCAGGTCATGGGTCAGCAGGCTGCGTTGCACGCGATCAACGAAGTTGCTCTGGCGAAACTGGCGCGGGCTGATGTTCACGCACAAGCTGAAATCTTTGGCCTGGATCAGGCCGTCATTGAGCAATGCACCGAAATCGCGGCAGGCCTGATCCAGAATCCAGGTGCCGACTTCAAGGATTAACCCGCTGTCCTCAAGGATTTTGATGAACTCGCTTGGCGACTGCGGTCCCAGTTGCGGGTGTTGCCAGCGCACCAGGGCTTCGGCGCCCACGATGCGGTGGGTGCGTGCATCGACCTGCGGCTGATAGTGCAGACTGAATTCGTTGCGTGCCAGGGCGGTGCGCAAGTCACTTTCGATGCGCATGCGCTCACTGGCGGCGGCTTGCATGTCGGGGTGAAACAGTTGCGTGGTGTTGCGCCCCGAATCTTTGGCCCGGTACAGGGCAATGTCGGCGCGCTTGAACAAGTCGGCCGGGTTGGCGCCGTGGTCAGGAATCAGCGCGATGCCGATACTGGGGGTGACTTGCAGGCGCTGGCCATCGAGAAACATCGGCTCGGCCAATAATTCGCGTAGCGTGTCGGCCGTGGCGCGCACGTGCCGGGTCACTTCCTCCAATGAACCGTGCAGGCCGCTGAGCAGGACCACAAACTCGTCGCCGCCCAGTCGTGCCACGGTGTCTTCGACCCGCACGCTGGCTTCAAGCCGGGCGGTGATGATTTTCAGCACCGCATCGCCCACCGGATGCCCGAGCGAGTCGTTGATGTGCTTGAAGTGATCCAGGTCGAGGAACAGCAGGGCCCCGCGCATGTCATGCCGCGACAGCAGGGCGTTTTGCTGGGTCAGGCGATCCATCAGCAAGGCCCGGTTGGGCAGGTTGGTGAGCGGGTCGTGATAGGCCAGATGACGCACCTGCGCCTGCGCGGCTTTCAATTGACTGATGTCACGGGCGATCAGCAGCAGGCAAGCGGTGTCGTTGAGGGTGATGCGTTCGATGGAGATCTCCACGTTAAGCAGATCGCCACGGCGTGAGCGCCCAAGGATTTCACGGTTGCTGATACGGCCTTTATCTTCCAGTTCGTCCAGCAGCGCCTGACGCAGCGAGCTGTCACCCCAGATCCCCAGTTCGTAAGGGCTGCGGCCCATGACTTCGGCGCTGGTATAACCGGTCAGCCGGGTAAAGCCGTCGTTGACCTCCAGGTAACAGCCGGTGGCGTAGTCGCTGATGGTGATGGCGTCGGGGCTTGAGTGAAACGCCTTGGCGAATTTCTCTTCGCTGGCTTTAAGCACGGCTTCGGCCCGCTGTTGCTGGGTGATGTCGCGCAAGGTGGCGACCATGCAGGCGTGCCCATCCAGTTCGATGGAACGGCTGGACACCACACACGTCAGGGGGTCGGTATTTTTGTGCAATATCGAGACGGTCAGGTTGTGCTGCGCCGGGCCCTGAATGGCAGCCAGCAAGGGTCGTAAATGTGTGGCCTGGTGGTCCGGGTCTGCGCGCAGATCGTTCATGTCCCAGCCAAAGGTCTGACTGAAGCTGGCATTGATCTCCATCACCTCACCGCTGCAGGCCTGCAGCACGCAAATGGGGTCGGGGCTGGTCTGAAACACGCTGGCAAACTTTTCTTCGGAAGCGATCAGGCGCTGCTCGCGCTCCACTTGTTCGGTGATGTCGAGCAGGGTACCCGCCATGCGCAGTGGCTGGCCATTGTCGTCACGGTACAGGCGGGCGCGGCTTTCCAGGTAACGCGAGGCACCGTTTTCGAGCTGAACCCGGTAGGTCAGTTGGTAATTACCGGCCGGGCCTTCGCGCAAGGAGCGGTAGGCGTTGCGCATGTTGTAGCGTTCCTCGATGGGCACCCCTTCAAAAAACGCTTCGAAAGATTCGTTGAACGCCACAGCCTCCAGACCGTGTAACTGGGCGGCGCGCGCCGAGCCGTAGAGCTGGCCGCTGGGAATGTGCCAGTCCCAGGTGCCCATCTGTGCTGAATCGAGGGCCAGGTCCAGTCGCTCCTGACTGTCCTTGAGCGCTTGCTCGGCCTTGTTGCGTTCGCTGGTGTCGAGAAAAGTGCTGACCAGGTATTCTTCGCCCTCTAGTTCGACTTTTTGGGCGCTGAGGATCCCGCCATGCAACTGGCCATTACGGCCGCGCAATTGCACTTCCATGTCCACCGGTGCCAGTTCGCGGCGGATCGCCTGGATGAAAGCGTTGCGTTGCTGCGGGTCGGGCCACAGCCCCAACTCCAGCGTGGTCCGGCCAATGGCGTGCTGAACCGGCCAGCCGAGCAGGCTTTCAAAGCAATGGTTGGCTTCGCTGATCAGCCCGTCTTCAAGGCGCACCAGCAGCACCATGTGCGGTGACAGGTGAAACAGGGTGGCAAAGCGCTCTTCCGAGTTGTTTAGGGCTTGCTGGCGCTGGCGTTGTTGGGTGACTTCTTGCAGGACGCCCATCATGCGGGGCTTGCCATCGGCAGTCGGCACCCGGCTGCCCCGGATCTCCAGCCAGTGCAAGGTGCCGTCTGGCCAGCGAATGCGGTGGTGAGTGCTGCGCTCTTGGGGGGCATTTTTGAGCACGGCATCAAAGGCCAACTGAGCTTTGGGCCAATCGTCGAACGGCAGGGTTGATAACTGATTGAGGTTGCCCGGCAAGGTCCGGTTTGCCGGCAGGCCGAACAGGGCGTGGGAGCCTTCGGACCAACTGATGTCGCCGCTTTCCATGTCCCAGCACCATGCACCCAATTGCGCCGCCTTGAGCGCAGCGAGCAATGGCGGGGTCTGACGCCCGTTTTGCTCCAGCGTTAACGGTTCGGTAGAGGGCAAACCGCTAGTAAGGTGCACAGAGTCAGCGGGTGTTGGCATTGGCTGCGGTCCTTGAACGGAAAAAGCGTCAGTACGGTCATGCGTCAGGCGCAGTGTGCCGGGTATCGACCTGGCCATCCAGCAGTGTCATGAAAGCGTGTGCAGCATTCGATAAAGTGCGTTCGGTATGCAAGATATAGCCTAGTTGGCGCGTCAGTTGTATGCCCGGCAAGCGGATCGATGCCACTTGTTCGTCAAGCATGGTGCGCGGCAGCACGCTCCAGGCCAGACCGATGGACACCATCATTTTGATGGTTTCCAGGTAGTTGGTGCTCATGGCGATATTGGGGGTCAACCCTTGGGCCTCGAACAGCCGCTGCACGATGTGGTGGGTAAAGGTGTTGCCACCCGGGAACACCGCCGGGTGGTGCGCGATGTCTGCCAGGCTGATCGGCCCTTTGTGCGTCAGCGAGTGCTCAGGCGCGACGACAAAATCCAGCGGGTCATCCCACACTGGCACGGCGCGAATCAGTGAATGCGGTTCGGGCGCCAGGGTAATGACCGCCAGTTCGGCACGGCCATGGAGGATTTCTTCGTAGGCCACTTCTGAATCGAGGAACTGAATATCCAGCGCGACCTTGGGGTAAGTGCGGGTGAATTCACGCAGCAGGGGCGGCAAGCGGTGCAAGCCAATATGGTGGCTGGTAGCCAGTGTCAGGCGACCGCTCACCTCTCCGTTGAGGTTGTTGAGCGCCCGGCGGGTGTCGTCCAGCACGTTAAGTATTTGATAGGCGCGGGGCAGCAGCGCTCGGCCGGCCTCGGTCAGGCTGACTTCACGGCCGAGTCGGTCGAACAGCCTGAGCTTGAGTTGTTGCTCAATGCTGGCGATGCGTTTGCTGATCGCCGGCTGCGTCAGGAACAACCGTTCGGCGGCACCTGAAAAGCTGCCGGTTTCTGCAATCGCAATGAAGGCATTGAGATTTGCGAGGTCCATGTTTCGAATTCCCTTTGGTTATCCAAACTATAAAAATTATGAATTTGAGTTATTAACTTTAACGCCATAGGATCGACCTCACAAGCCAAGTGGTTATTGGCACAGAAAGTAGCTGATGAGGAACCGTGTGATGGCCGGCAAAACGCTCTACGACAAGCTCTGGGATTCGCATTTGGTCAAGCAGCGCGACGATGGATCGGCGCTGATCTATATCGACCGTCACATCATTCATGAAGTGACCTCGCCGCAAGCGTTCGAAGGCTTGCGTCTGGCAGGGCGCAAGCCTTGGCGCATCGATGCCAATATCGCGACCCCGGACCATAACGTACCGACCACGCCGGAGCGCAAAGGCGGGATTGAAGCGATTGCCGATCAGGTTTCCCGTTTGCAAGTGCAAACCCTGGACGACAACTGCGACGAGTACGGCATCACCGAATTCAAAATGAACGACGTGCGTCAGGGCATCGTTCACGTGATCGGCCCTGAGCAGGGCGCCACATTGCCGGGCATGACCGTGGTCTGCGGCGACTCGCACACCTCGACCCATGGCGCGTTCGGCGCCTTGGCCCACGGTATTGGCACGTCTGAGGTTGAACACGTACTGGCCACCCAATGCCTTGTGGCTAAAAAAATGAAGAACATGTTGGTGCGCGTAGAAGGCCAACTGCCATTTGGGGTGACAGCCAAGGACATCGTGCTCGCGGTCATCGGCAAAATCGGCACGGCCGGTGGCAATGGCCACGCCATTGAGTTCGCCGGAAGCGCGATTCGCGACTTGTCCGTTGAAGGCCGCATGACCATTTGCAACATGGCCATTGAGGCGGGCGCGCGCGTCGGTCTGGTGGCCGCCGATGAGAAGACAGTCGATTACGTCAAGGGCCGCCCGTTCGCCCCCAAAGGCGCGGAGTGGAACCAGGCGGTTGAGGCCTGGAAATCATTGGTGTCGGATGCCGACGCAGTCTTCGACACGGTGGTCGAACTGGATGCGACCCGGATCAAGCCGCAGGTCAGCTGGGGCACTTCGCCGGAAATGGTGTTGGCCGTGGATCAGAATGTGCCCGATCCGGCGCAGGAAACCGATCTGGTCAAGCGCGGTTCGATTGAGCGTGCGTTGAAGTACATGGGGTTAAGCGCCAATCAGGCGATTACGGATATCCAGCTGGATCGTGTGTTCATCGGATCGTGCACCAACTCGCGCATTGAAGACTTGCGCGCGGCGGCCGTGATCGCCAAAGGCCGTAAGGTGGCCTCGACCATCAAGCAGGCGATTGTGGTGCCGGGCTCGGGGTTGGTAAAGGCTCAGGCGGAAGCTGAAGGGCTGGACAGGATTTTCCTTGAAGCGGGTTTCGAATGGCGTGAGCCGGGGTGCTCGATGTGTCTGGCGATGAACCCTGACCGCCTTGAGTCGGGCGAGCATTGCGCTTCGACCTCCAACCGTAACTTTGAAGGGCGTCAGGGCGCCGGAGGCCGCACCCACTTGGTGAGCCCGGCAATGGCCGCTGCCGCGGCGGTAAATGGTCGTTTCATCGACGTCCGCGAATTGATTTAAGGAGCGCAGCATGAAAGCTTTTACCCAGCACACCGGTCTTGTTGCGCCTTTGGACCGTGCCAATGTGGACACGGACCAGATCATTCCCAAGCAGTTTTTGAAATCTATCAAGCGCACCGGGTTCGGCCCCAACCTGTTTGATGAGTGGCGCTACCTGGACGTGGGCCAGCCTTATCAGGACAACTCCAAACGGCCATTGAACAAAGATTTCGTGCTCAATGCCGAGCGTTACCAGGGCGCCAGCGTGTTGCTGGCGCGTGAAAACTTCGGCTGCGGCTCAAGCCGTGAACACGCACCGTGGGCGCTGGAAGAATATGGCTTTCGCAGCATCATCGCGCCGAGTTATGCCGATATCTTCTTCAATAACAGCTTTAAGAACGGTTTGTTGCCGATCATCCTGAGCGACGCGGAGATTGACGAACTGTTTGCTCAGGTTGAAGCCGCACCGGGTTATCAGCTCAAGATCGACCTTGAGGCGCAGACGGTCACCCGCCCGGACGGCAAAGTGCTGAGCTTTGAAATCGATGCGTTCCGCAAGCACTGCCTGCTTAACGGTCTGGATGACATCGGTTTGACCTTGCAGGATGGCGATGCCATCGCTGCGTTTGAGAGCAAGCATCGCGCCAGTCAGCCCTGGTTGTTTCGCGACTGATTGCAAGCCCATGACCTGAAGGACACTCCAATGACCCGCACCGCTCAGCACAGTCAAGTCGTACAGAAACAGTTCGGTGAGCAGGCGTCGGCCTACCTGAACAGCACTGTTCATGCCCAGGGCGCCGAGTTTGCGCTGCTCCAGGCGGAGTTGGCCGGCAAGTCGGCGGCGCGGGTGCTGGACCTGGGCTGCGGGGCCGGGCACGTCAGTTTTCACGTAGCGTCGCAGGTCCAGGAGGTGGTCGCTTACGACCTTTCGCAGCAGATGCTGGATGTGGTGAGTCGCGCGGCCCTTGATCGCGAGTTGCCGAATATCCGCACCGTACGCGGCGCCGCAGAGCGCTTGCCCTTTGCTGACGGCGAGTTCGATTACGTGCTGAGCCGTTATTCGGCCCATCACTGGAGCGATCTCGGTCAGGCCTTGCGCGAAGTACGGCGGGTACTCAAGCCCGGCGGTGTCGCTGCGTTCATTGACGTGATGTCGCCGGGCAGCCCGTTGTTTGACACGTATTTGCAAACGGTTGAAGTGTTGCGCGACACCAGCCATGTGCGCGATTACGCGGCGGGTGAGTGGCTTGAGCAGGTCAGCCAGGCGGGGTTGCACACGCGCAGTACGCAGCGCCAGCGTTTGCGATTAGAGTTCGGCTCCTGGATTGCCCGTATGCGCACGCCCGACACCCTGAGCCACGCCATCCTCGCCTTGCAACAGTCCATGGGCGCCGAAGTGCGTGAGTATTTCGAGATTGACGCCGATGGCTCGTTCAGTACCGATGTGCTGGTGCTGTGGTGCGAAAAGTAAGCGCGTCACACGATTAAAATTTTCGGATGCGCCTGCGGGGGCATCGACAGACAAAAAAGAGGATCCCATGAGCAAACAGATTCTGATTCTTCCAGGTGACGGCATTGGTCCAGAAATCATGGCTCAGGCGGTCAAGGTGCTGGAGCTGGCCAACGACAAGTTTCAACTCGACTTCGCGTTGACCCATGACGTGATCGGCGGCGCCGCCATCGATCAGCATGGTGTGCCGCTGGCCGATGAGACCCTGGCCCGTGCCCGTGCGGCGGACGCGGTACTGTTGGGCGCGGTGGGCGGCCCTAAATGGGACACCCTCGAACGTGACATCCGTCCTGAACGGGGCCTGCTGAAAATTCGTGCGCAATTGGGGCTGTTCGGCAACTTGCGTCCTGCGATCCTTTACCCGCAACTGGCGGACGCATCGAGCCTCAAACCGGAAATCGTCGCGGGCCTGGACATCCTGATCGTCCGCGAATTGACCGGCGGCATTTACTTCGGTGCGCCACGCGGAACCCGCGAGCTGGACAATGGCGAGCGTCAGGCCTACGACACGCTGCCCTACAGCGAAAGCGAAATTCGCCGCATTGCGCGGGTCGGTTTCGACATGGCCCGAGTGCGCGGCAAGAAGTTGTGCTCAGTCGACAAGGCCAACGTATTGGCGTCCAGCCAGCTGTGGCGTGAAGTTGTCGAGCAAGTGGCCAAGGAGTACCCGGACGTCGAATTGAGCCACATGTACGTCGACAATGCCGCGATGCAACTGGTGCGCGCGCCCAAGCAGTTCGACGTGATCGTCACCGACAACCTGTTCGGCGACATCCTCTCCGACGAGGCATCGATGCTCACCGGCTCCATCGGCATGCTGCCGTCGGCCTCTCTGGATGCCAATAACAAGGGCATGTACGAGCCGTGCCACGGTTCTGCGCCGGACATCGCGGGGCGGGGCATTGCCAACCCGCTGGCCACGATTTTGTCGGTCTCCATGATGCTGCGTTACAGCTTCAATCAGCAGGCAGCCGCCGATGCCATCGAGCAGGCGGTCAGCCTGGTTCTGGATCAGGGGTTGCGTACGGGTGACATCTGGTCGGCGGGGTGTACCAAGGTCGGTACACAGGAAATGGGCGATGCAGTAGTCGCCGCGCTGCAGAATCTGTAATCTCTCGGGCCCGTTACTTCCTGTTGGTGGAAGTAACGACCCCACTTTTTGTTAAAGGTGTAGTTGCGATGAAACGTGTAGGTCTGGTCGGTTGGCGCGGTATGGTCGGTTCCGTGCTCATGCAGCGGATGCTGGAAGAGCAGGATTTCGATCTTATTGAGCCGGTGTTTTTCACCACCTCCAATGTCGGTGGACAAGGTCCGTCCGTGGGCAAGGATATTGCTCCGCTCAAGGATGCCTACAACATTGAAGAGTTGAAAACCCTCGATGTGATCCTGACCTGCCAGGGCGGCGACTACACCACTGAGGTGTTTGCGAAGCTGCGTGAGGCAGGCTGGCAAGGTTATTGGATCGATGCTGCATCGAGCCTGCGCATGCAGGATGACGCGGTCATTATTCTGGACCCGGTCAACCGCAAGGTGATTGACCAGCAGCTGGATGCCGGCACCAAGAACTACGTGGGCGGCAACTGCACCGTGAGTTTGATGCTGATGGGCCTGGGCGGTCTGTTCGAGGCCGGTCTGGTGGAATGGATGAGCGCCATGACCTATCAGGCGGCTTCCGGTGCCGGCGCGCAGAACATGCGCGAGCTGATCAAGCAAATGGGCGCAACCCACGCCGCAGTCGCCGATGAACTGGCCAACCCGGCCAGCGCCATTCTCGACATCGACCGCAAAGTGGCGCAGGCCATGCGCAGCGATGCGTACCCGACCGAGCACTTCGGTGTGCCGCTGGCAGGCAGCCTGATCCCGTGGATCGACAAAGAACTGCCTAACGGCCAGAGTCGTGAAGAGTGGAAGGCGCAGGCCGAAACCAACAAGATTCTGGGTCGCTTCAAAAACCCGATTCCGGTTGACGGCATTTGCGTGCGCATCGGCGCCATGCGTTGCCACAGCCAGGCGTTGACCATCAAGTTGAACAAAGATGTGCCGATTGCCGACATCGAAGGGCTGATCAGCCAGCACAACCCTTGGGTCAAGCTGGTGCCCAATCAGCGTGAAATCAGCATGCAGGAGCTGAGCCCGACCAAAGTCACCGGCACCCTGAACGTGCCAGTCGGCCGTCTGCGCAAGCTGAACATGGGGTCGCAGTTCCTCGGCGCCTTCACGGTCGGTGACCAGTTGTTGTGGGGCGCGGCCGAACCGCTGCGCCGCATGCTGCGGATTTTGCTGGAGCGTTAATCCGCGCCGGTGATTTCAGACCCGCCCCTCGCACGAGGCGCGGGTTTTTTTGTGCGCCGACGATGCACACCCTTTACAGCGCGCTGTGCGTTGCCTGGCGGGGTGGCGCCCGGTACAGTGCCGCTCCCACTGTTTCGCCTGAGGTAGATCCATGAACCAGTCCTTTGATATCGCCGTCGTTGGCGCCACCGGCACTGTCGGCGAAACCATTGTGCACATCCTTGAAGAGCGTGATTTTCCCGTCGGTGAGCTGCATTTGCTGGCCAGTCTGGAGTCCGCCGGAAGTTCGGTGCCTTACCGGGGCAAGAACGTGCGGGTGCGTGAAGTCGACGCATTTGATTTCACTCAGGTGCGCATGGTGTTTTTTGCGGCCGGGCCTGCGGTCACGTTGAGTTTCGCCGACAAAGCCCGTGCAGCGGGGTGTGCCGTCATCGACCTGTCGGGGGCCTTGGCGCAGGCTCAGGCGCCTCAGGTCGTGCCGGAGGCCAATGCGCAGAAGCTGCAAGGTTTACCCAAACCCGTACAAGTCAGTAGCCCAAGCCCTTCGGCGACAGCGCTGGCGGTGGTGCTGGCCCCTTTGCGTGGGCTGCTGGACATTCAGCGGGTGAATGTCACCGCGTGCCTGGCGGTCTCGGCACAAGGGCGTGAAGCGGTGTCGGAGCTGGCGCGTCAGACGGCAGAGCTGCTTAATTTGCGCCCTTTGGAGTCGACCTTCTTTGACCGGCAAATGGCGTTCAATTTGCTGGCGCAGGTTGGCAAGCCAGATGCCCAGGGCCATGTGCCGCTGGAGAAGCGTCTGGTCAGCGAGCTGCGCGACGTGCTGGGCATGCCTGGGCTTAAGGTGTCGGTAACCTGCGTGCAGGCGCCGGTGTTTTTTGGCGACAGCTTCAGCGTCTCGGTGCAATTGGCAGGCCCGGTGGATCTGGACGCGGTTAATGCATTGCTCGAAGCAGCCGATAGCATCGAACTGGTCGAGGCGGGCGACTATCCTACAGCTGTGGGGGATGCGGTCGGTCAGGACGTTGTGTATGTAGGCCGTGTTCGTCACGGAGTTGACGATACTTCTGAACTTAATTTGTGGTTGACGTCAGATAACGTACGAAAAGGCGCCGCCTTGAATGCCGTGCAGGTGGCCGAGTTGTTGATAAAAGACCAACTGTAAAAGATACTTGGCGTCAATTTGCAAAATGATTCTAGCCAGACGGCCAATCGTTGCAGTTCAGTTGCTGTCAGGGCTCGCAAGGCGTAATAGGAGAACCGACCCGGTGGTGGTGTAATCCGGGCGGGGTCTTCAGGCAGCAGCTATACAGATCCCGTAGGACGGGGTCTGTACCAATAAGGAAGAGGCTATGGTTCAAGTTCGCAAATTAGTGTTAGCAATCGCCGCCGCTTCGGCGCTGTCATCCGGCATGGCACAGGCGCTTGGGCTCGGGGAGCTGACGCTGAAGTCGACGCAGAACCAGCCGCTGCTGGCTGAAATCGAATTGCTGGATGTCAAGGACTTGACTGCTGCCGAAGTGGTCCCCAGCCTGGCACCGGCTGAAGAGTTCTCCAAGGCAGGCGTTCAGCGCCCTGCGTTTCTGGATGACCTGCGCTTTACCCCGGTGATCAATCCGGAGGGCAAAAGCGTGTTGCGTGTGACCTCCAGTCAGCCGCTGTCAGAACCTTTCGTCAAATTTCTGGTGCAGGTCATGTGGCCCAATGGCCGCTTGCTGCGCGATTACAGCGTGTTGCTTGACCCGGCCAAATTTTCGCCGCAAACGGCTGCCGCTGCTGCAGCCACCCCGGCGGCTGCACCTGCGGGCAGCCCGGCGCAATACACCACCAGTGCCCGTGACACCCTTTGGGAAATTGCCGCGAAGGCGCGCAACGGTGGGTCCGTCCAGCAAACCATGCTGGCGATTCAGGCGCTTAATCCCGATGCGTTTATCAATGGCAACATCAACCGCCTGAAAACCGGTCAGGTGCTGCGCTTGCCGGATGCGTCGCAAAGCACCCAATTACCGCACGCCAAAGCCTTGGCTGAAGTGGCCTCGCAGAACGCCGACTGGCGCAGCGGGCGTCGCACTGTGCCGTTGGCCCAGCAGTTGGATGCAACCGGGCGTAAAACCCCGGCGCTGGCAACGCCCAAAGAGGCGGTGGGCGACAATTTGAGCCTGGTCTCAGGGCAGGCGGCCAAGGGGGCTGGCAAAGGCGCGGCAGGTGATGTCAAACATTTAAGCGACAAGCTGGCGATGACCCAGGAAGGCCTGGATGCCAGCCGTCGAGAGAATGCCGAGCTGAAAAGCCGGATGCAGGATCTGCAAAGCCAGCTCGACAAGTTGCAACGTTTGATTGAGTTGAAAAACGATCAGTTGGCCAAGCTGCAGGCTGAGCCTGTGCCAACCGATCCTGCTGCGGCGATTCCGGCGCAATTGGCGGCGCAGGCAGCCGATGCCCCCGAAGCCGACATTCCGCCAGCCACTGAAGGAACACCGGCCACCGCCGTCCCTCCGGCGCCGGTGGATGACGCACAAGACCAGGAACGCAGTATTCAGGACCTGCTGGCCAGTCCGTTGCTGTTGGGTCTGGTCGGTGGCGGGGCCGTGTTGCTGTTGTTACTGCTGATGTTGCTGCTGGCGCGTCGCCGTAAAGCGCAACAGGCCGCCGAAAAACACCTGCGCATGGCGCGTGCTCTGGAAGAAGAGTCGGATTTTGCGGCTGATCTGGATATGCCGGAAAGCAGCTTTGAAGGTCTTGAAGTTCCGCCTCCAAGCGTCAAGCTCGCACCTGCACCTGCACCTGCACCTGCACCTGCACCTGCACCTGCACCAGTTGTTGAGTCTGTGGCTCCCGCGGTTGCGGCAGCCACTGTCGCCGCGGCGGCAGTCGTGGCAGCGGCCACACAGTCCAAACCCGACAGCGATGTGCTGAACGAAGCCGAACACCTGATTACCCGCCGCCAATTCAATGAGGCGCAAGAGCTGCTCACCTCAGCCATTGAGCAGGCGCCGCAACGCAGTGATTTGCGTCTGAAGCTGATGCAGGTCTATGGCGAACTGGGCGAGCGTGATGCGTTTATTGCCCAGGAGCGCCAGTTGGTTGCCAATGGCAAAAACCACGCTGAAGTCGAGCAGCTCAAGGCGCGTTACCCGGCCATGGCAGCTGCCGCCGCTGCCGGTATTGCTTCGGCGGCCCTGGCTGCCGAGCTGGATGCCCAGTTCGTCAAAGACATGCTTCAGGAAGAGCCGAATGCAGAGGCGCCCGTATCCGCCGAGCCGGTGAGCGAGGCATTCGATGAAGATTTCGATCTGAGTCTGGATGATCTGGAGGCTGCATCCCCAGCGGTGGTTGCTCCGACTGTGGAGCCTCAGGCTCCGGCACCTGCCGATGATGAGTTGAGCTTTGAGGCCGTGCTCGCCCAGCAGGCTGAAGCCCAGGCCGCCCATGATGACCTTGCTGACTTTGATTTGAACCTGCCGGACGATGAGCTTTCTGCTCCGACCCTGGCGGATGAGGATGTGCTGGGTCTGGAAGACGAGCTCAAGGGGTTGTCTGATGCCGAGACGCCGTTATTCGACATCAATGGCGTCGATGATCTGGATCTGCCCGCGGATTTCGACCTGTCATTGGCGGACGAAGAGGCACCGGCGGCGCCTGACAGCTTTTCGGTGGAGCTGGATGAAGTGAATGCCGAGCTGGAGCGTTTGTCGCAAAGCCTGGAGCATCCACCGATTGCCGAGCCGTTTGTCGATACCGACACATTCGCTGCTGACGATGCGGTGGAGCAGGGCGATGAACCCGAGTTCGACTTCCTGTCCGTCACGGACGAAACCGCTACCAAGCTCGATTTGGCGCAAGCGTATATCGATATGGGCGATGCGGAGGGTGCGCGTGACATCCTGATTGAAGTGCTTGGCGAAGGGAACACTGCGCAGCAGGCCGAGGCCAAAGAGATGTTGTCTGGGTTGGTCTGATCGCCAGCCCGCCATGCCAACGGCAGCCAGGGTGGCTGCCGTTGTCGTTTTTGCGAGGGGGGCGCGGGTGTGTCTAATCATTGGTGTGGCGTATTTGTTTCATGGCGTCTTGGCGCGTGCGCCTTATAATGCCCGCCTTTGCGTACATGAGCAGGCTGTAAGTCCTTGGCAAATTTAGATAACGCAGCCGCTGAAATGGCTGCCGAAGGTTTTTCCCGCATCGCGCTGGGCGTTGAATACAAAGGGTCGCGGTACAGCGGCTGGCAGCGTCAGGCCAACGGGGTGCTGACCGTTCAGGAAACCCTTGAAGAGGCGCTCTCGAAAGTCGCCGCGTCCCCGGTTTCATTGTTGTGCGCAGGGCGTACCGATGCCGGTGTGCATGCCTGCGGGCAAGTGGTGCACTTTGACACGCAAGCTGAGCGCTCGCTCAAGGCGTGGGTGATGGGGGCCAATATCAATTTGCCCCATGACATCAGTGTCAGCTGGGCCAAAGTCATGCCGGCGCATTTTCATGCGCGGTTCAAAGCCATCGCGCGGCGCTATCGCTATGTCATTTATAACGATCCGATACGGCCGGCTCATTTGAATCAGGAAATCACCTGGAACCATCGTCCGCTGGATGTCGAGCGCATGGCCGAGGCGGCGCAGTACTTGTTGGGAGTGCATGACTTCAGCGCTTTTCGCGCCGGTCAGTGCCAGGCCAAATCACCGATCAAAGAAATGCATCACCTGCGTGTCACCCGTCACGGGCACATGATTGTGCTGGACATCCGCGCCAGTGCATTTCTGCATCACATGGTGCGCAATATCGCCGGCGTGCTGATGACCATTGGTGCCGGTGAGCGGCCGGTGGAGTGGATCAAAGAGGTGCTGGAAAGCCGTCAACGTCGCTTGGGCGGTGTCACGGCGCACCCTTACGGCCTGTACCTGGTGCAGGTCGAGTACCACGATGAGTTTCAGTTGCCTGACAGGTACATCGGTCCGCATTTCCTGACCGGTTTTAGCGAACTGGCCGGCTGACGCCCGCGCACGCTTTTGTTACCATCCGCCACTTTCATGCACCAACCCGGAGGTGGAGTCGACATGTCAGCCGTTCGCAGCAAGATCTGCGGTATTACCTGCATAAAGGATGCGCTGGCCGCTGTAGAGTCCGGAGCGGATGCGATTGGCTTTGTGTTCTATGCCAAAAGCCCGCGCGCTGTAAGCGTTCAGCAAGCTCGCGCAATCATTGCGGCACTGCCTCCTTTCGTGACCACGGTCGGTCTTTTCGTCAATGCCAGCGCGTGTGAGCTCAACGAAACCCTCGACGCCGTACCGTTGGATCTGCTGCAGTTTCACGGCGACGAAACGCCGGAGCAGTGCGAAGGTTTTCACCGGCCTTATATAAAAGCGCTGCGTGTGAAGGCCGGCGATGACATTGCTCAGGCTTGCGCGCGGTATGGCAGCGCCAGTGGTATTTTGCTGGATGCCTACGTTGAAGGCGTGCCGGGGGGAACCGGCGAGGTCTTTGACTGGTCTTTGATACCTCGGGACCTGAGCAGGCCGATCATTCTGGCTGGCGGGTTGACACCCGATAATGTGGCGGACGCCATTCACCGCGTTCGTCCGTATGCCGTTGACGTGAGCGGCGGCGTTGAAAAGAGCAAGGGCATCAAGGATCACGACAAAATACGTGCCTTCATGCAGGCGGTTCGTGGAACAAACTGACGCGTGATGTGACGGTTGGCAGTCTGCCACCGTCCATCATTACCGCTGCTGTAAAGCGTGCGGGCCCGGTCGTTGGACGGGCAGAAATTAAAGTGGCAACCGCTCTGGAGCGTGTTGTCGGGAAGGCTGAGGGTTGCAGGGAGATGCCGGTTCGCCATGGGCTGACCGCAGGTGACTGCAATCATCGCCACATACCTAATGAATTTAGCTCAAGGGCATACACGGGGCCTGAACCAGGTGTTCAAGCCGCCCCGGTACTGGAGAAAAAAAGCATGAGCAACTGGTTGGTAGACAAACTGATTCCTTCGATCATGCGTTCGGAGGTCAAGAAGAGTTCGGTACCTGAAGGCCTGTGGCACAAATGCCCGTCCTGCGATGCAGTGCTTTATCGCCCTGAGTTGGAAAAGACCCTGGACGTTTGCCCTAAATGCAACCACCACATGCGCATCGGCGCGCGTGCACGCATTGATATCTTTTTGGACGCCGACGGCCGTGTCGAGCTGGGTGCCGACCTGGAGCCGGTTGACCGCCTGAAGTTCCGCGACAGCAAAAAGTACAAGGATCGTCTGGTCGGCGCGCAGAAACAGACTGGCGAGAAAGACGCGCTGATTTCCATGAGCGGCACCCTGTTGGGCATGCCGGTTGTGGTGTCTGCCTTTGAATTCTCGTTCATGGGTGGCTCGATGGGTGCCATCGTTGGCGAGCGTTTTGTACGTGCCGCCAACCATGCGCTGGAAAACCGCTGCCCGATGATCTGCTTCGCGGCGTCCGGTGGCGCGCGCATGCAGGAAGCCCTGATTTCCCTGATGCAAATGGCCAAGACCTCCGCCGTGCTGGCACGCTTGCGCGAAGAGGGCATTCCGTTCATTTCCGTGTTGACCGATCCGGTGTACGGCGGCGTTTCGGCCAGTCTGGCGATGCTGGGCGATGTGATCGTTGCCGAGCCCAAGGCGTTGATCGGTTTTGCCGGCCCGCGTGTCATCGAGCAGACCGTGCGTGAAAAACTGCCGGAAGGTTTCCAGCGCAGTGAATTCCTGCTGGAACATGGGGCTATCGACCTGATCGTTTCGCGTCAAGAGCTGCGCCCGCGCCTGGGCAGCCTGCTGGCACAAATGATGGGCTTGCCGACGCCGGTGTACGTCGCGCCTCCTGTTGAAACCATCGTTGTACCGCCGGCTCCGGCAAACCTATGACCCGGCGCACCCTTGGCCAATGGCTCGCTTACCTTGAGCAGTTGCATCCATCGGCCATCGACATGGGCCTGGAGCGCTCGCGAGAAGTAGCGAACCGTATGGGGCTGATCAAGCCAGCGCCTCGGGTGGTGACGGTCACGGGCACGAACGGCAAAGGCTCAACCTGTGCGTTTGTAGCGTCTTTGCTGCAAGCGCAAGGCCTGAAAGTGGGGGTGTATAACTCCCCGCATTTGCTGCGTTACAACGAGCGGGTGCAAATCGCGGGCGTTGAAGCGACGGACGAGCAGTTATGCGAAGCCTTTGCCGCGGTCGAGGCAGGTCGTGGTGAAATTTCCCTGACGTACTTTGAAGTCGGCACGCTGGCCGCTTTCTGGTTGTTCCAGCGGGCCGGACTCGATGCGGTGGTGCTGGAAGTCGGGCTGGGCGGTCGGCTTGATACCGTCAATCTGGTGGATGCCGACCTGGCGTTGGTCACCAGCATTGGTGTCGATCATGTGGAATACCTGGGCAATACCCGAGAGTCTGTCGCGTACGAAAAGGCCGGTATCTTTCGTTCAGGCAAGCCTGCCCTGTGCGGTGATTTGAATCCGCCCCAGACGTTGCTGGATAAAGCCCATGAACTGGGTTGCCCGCTCTTTATTCGCGGCCGTGATTTCGACCTGGCTACCACCGAACAGGTGTGGCACTGGCGTGGACTGAGCGCGGACGGGAGCGTTATTGAACTGCGCGATCTGCCCTTGCTTGACTTGCCCATGGAAAACGCTGCCCTGGCGTTGCAAAGCTACGCGCTGAGCGGCTTGCCCTGGCAGCCGGAGCGCATTGCGCAGGCGCTGCAGGCAACCCGTGTGACCGGCCGACTTGATCGTCGCTCGTTCAAGTGGCAGGGTAAAACCCTGAATCTGCTTCTGGATGTGGGTCACAATCCGCATGCCGCGCAGTATCTGGTTCGGCGCCTGATGCAGCGCCCGGTGACAGGCAAGCGCCTGGCCGTGTTTGGTTTGCTGGCAGATAAGGACCTGGACGGGGTGGTGGGTGAGTTTTCGGTGCCGGTCGAGCACTGGGCGGTAGCGCCGCTGGACACCCCCCGAACTCGCCCGGCGGCTGAGGTGGCAGCTGTCCTGCGACGTCAGGGCGCCTCTGTTTCAGAGCATGGCAGTGTCATGGCTGCGCTGGAGGCTCAGTGCGAGCGGGCCAGTGAAGCGGATGAAATTCTGTTGTTCGGGTCATTCTATTGTGTCGCCGAAGCCCTTGAATGGCTGGAGCGGCGCGCCACGGAGGAGGCTGCACATGGCTTTGCTGGATAAGGCGTACAAGCAGCGCATGGTGGGCGCGCTGGTGCTGGTGGCATTGGCGGTGATTTTTTTGCCGATGCTGTTTTCGCGTCAGGATGAGCAGCGTCAGATTCAGGTCGATGCCCCCACGGCGCCTCAAGTGCCCGTGATGCCGCAGGTTCAGGTTGAGCCGGTTGCAGTGCCCGAGCCGCAAGTCATTCCCGAAGAGCCTGCCCCGGTCGAGCAGGCCGTGGTGGCTGCGCCGCAACCGGAAGCTGTCGTGGTACCGCCGGTGGTCGCCAAGCCCGCCGTCGCGCCCAAGCCGCCAGCGGTCACCCCCGCACAAACGGTGGCGCAAGCGCCAGCCAAACTCGATACCACGCAAAAACGTGTCGATGGCAATGGTTTACCGATCAGTTGGTCGGTGCAGTTGGTCAGCTTGTCCAACCGTGCCAGTGCCGATAACCTGCAAAAAACCCTTCGCAATCAAGGGTATAATGCATACGTTCGGAGCTCTGGCGGGATGAACCGGGTTTTTGTAGGGCCTTTGTTGGAGCGTGCAGAAGCCGACCGACTGCGCGATTTACTGGGCAAGCAGCAAAATCTCAAGGGTTTTGTGGTTCGCTTTCAGCCTGAACGTGGCTGAGACTGAAAAAAGGTTCAATCTGTTACGTAATGCGCGTTCAAAGCGCCTTACCTGTGAGGCGGTGCTCTGCTAAAATGCGCCGCCTTATCTGTCTGTAGGCTGCACCGTGCCATTTACCTGGGTTGACTGGGCGATCGTTGCAACGATTGCCATTTCTGCACTGATCAGTTTGAAGCGTGGCTTCGTCAAAGAGGCATTGTCGCTGTGCACCTGGATCATTGCCGGTGTTGTCGCCTGGATGTTCGGTGGTTCCCTGTCGGAATATCTCTCTGCCTACATCGAAACACCTTCCGCCCGTGTCATTGCCGGGTGCACCATCATGTTTGTCGCCACCTTGCTGGTCGGCGCAATGATCAATTTTCTTATCGGCGAACTGATTCGCGTCACCGGGTTGTCCGGGACCGACCGGTTCCTTGGCATGGCCTTCGGCGCCGCGCGTGGCGCATTGCTGGTGGTCGTGGCGGTCGGGTTGTTAAGCCTGGGGCCGGTACAGCAGGACTCGTGGTGGCAAGAGTCACGGCTTTTGCCACAATTTCTATTGGTTGCCGACTGGTCGAAAAACCTCATTTTGGGGTTGAGCAGTCAGTGGCTCGCCAGCGGTATCAGCGTACCCGCTGATATTCCGTTCAAGGAGCACCTCTTGCCGGCTACCCAGCCCAAGTGAGCGGTGTTCAGTTCAGATCCATAAAGTAGGGGTTGCGTCGCATGTGTGGCATCGTCGGTATCGTCGGTAAGTCGAACGTCAATCAGGCGCTGTATGACGCGCTAACCGTCCTCCAGCACCGCGGCCAGGATGCTGCCGGTATTGTAACCAGCCATAACGGCCGGTTATTTCTGCGCAAGGACAACGGGCTGGTTCGTGACGTGTTTCATCAGCGTCACATGCAGCGCCTGGTCGGGAATGTTGGCATCGGCCACGTTCGCTACCCGACTGCAGGTAGCTCGACTTCAGCTGAAGCTCAGCCGTTTTATGTGAACTCGCCCTATGGCATTACCCTGGCGCATAACGGCAACCTGACCAACGTTGAGCAACTGGCCAAGGAGATCTACGAATCTGACTTGCGTCACGTCAACACCAACTCCGATTCGGAAGTGCTCCTGAACGTGTTCGCGCACGAGCTGGCCCAGCGCGGCAAGCTGCAGCCCACCGAAGAAGACGTATTCGCCGCCGTCACCGACGTGCATAACCGTTGCCGTGGCGGTTACGCCGTGGTTGCGATGCTGACCGGTTACGGCATCGTCGGTTTCCGCGACCCTAACGGCATTCGCCCGATCGTGTTCGGCCAGCGTCATACGGACGAAGGCGTGGAGTACATGATCGCCTCTGAAAGCGTTTCGCTGGATGTACTGGGTTTCACCCTGATTCGCGACCTGGCGCCCGGCGAAGCGGTCTACATCACAGAAGATGGCAAGCTGCACACCCGCCAATGCGCGGCCAACCCGCAGTTGACGCCGTGCATCTTTGAGCACGTTTACCTGGCGCGTCCGGATTCCATCATCGACGGCGTTTCGGTCTACAAAGCCCGTCTGCGCATGGGTGAAAAGCTGGCTGACAAGATTCTGCGCGAGCGTCCTGAGCACGACATCGATGTGGTCATCCCGATCCCGGACACCAGCCGTACGGCGGCTCTGGAGCTGGCCAACCACCTGGGCGTGAAATTTCGCGAAGGCTTCGTCAAAAACCGTTACATCGGCCGTACCTTCATCATGCCGGGCCAGGCGGCACGCAAAAAATCCGTGCGCCAGAAGCTCAATGCCATCGAACTTGAGTTCCGTGGCAAGAACGTGATGCTGGTCGATGACTCGATCGTGCGCGGGACCACCTGCAAGCAGATCATTCAAATGGCCCGCGAAGCGGGTGCCAAGAATGTGTATTTCTGCTCGGCCGCACCGGCGGTTCGCTACCCGAACGTGTATGGCATCGACATGCCGAGTGCGCACGAGTTGATCGCACACAATCGCACCACCCAGGATGTCGCTGATCTGATCGGCGCAGACTGGCTGATCTATCAGGACCTGCCTGACCTGATCGACGCCGTGGGCGGTGGCAAGATCAAGATCGAAAAATTCGATTGCGCGGTGTTCGATGGCAAGTACGTAACGGGTGACATCGATGACAACTACCTGGAGCGTATCGAGCGTGCGCGCAACGATGCCTCCAAGGTGATTGCGCAGGGGGTGGGTGCCACCATCGGCATCTACAACAACTAACGCTTCACCGAACCGGCCCCGAGGGGCCGGTTTGCATTTTTCCGATACGCAAAGTAGCCAATACACAGCAGTCATTACAGCAAGGAGTGGGCAGCATGAGTCAGGATTGGGATGCCGGTCGGCTGGACAGCGACCTTGAAGGCGTAGCGTTCGACACCTTGGCCGTACGTGCGGGTCAGCACCGTACACCTGAGGGCGAGCACGGCGACGCCATGTTCCTGACCTCCAGCTACGTGTTCCGCACCGCAGCCGATGCGGCTGCGCGGTTCTCGGGCGAGGCAGCCGGCAACGTCTATTCGCGTTACACCAACCCCACGGTGCGCGCCTTTGAAGAGCGCATTGCGGCATTGGAAGGCGCCGAGCAGGCAGTGGCCACGGCCACCGGCATGGCGGCGATCCTGTCGGTGGTCATGAGCCTGTGCAGCGCGGGCGATCATATTCTGGTGTCGCGTAGCGTATTCGGTTCGACCATCAGCCTGTTCGAAAAGTATTTCAAGCGTTTTGGCGTGCAGGTCGACTACGTGCCTCTGGCCGAGGTATCGGGTTGGGATGCCGCGATCAAGCCCAACACCAAATTGCTGTTTGTCGAGTCCCCCTCGAACCCGTTGGCTGAGCTGGTCGACATCGCCGCGCTCGCTGAAGTAGCCCATGCCAAGGGCGCGATGCTGGTGGTGGACAACTGTTTCTGCACCCCGGCCTTGCAGCAGCCGCTGAAGTGGGGGGCCGACATCGTGGTGCATTCGGCCACCAAGTTCATCGACGGGCAGGGCCGTTGCATGGGCGGCGTGGTCGCCGGTCGCAGCGAACAGATGAAAGAAGTGGTGGGTTTCCTGCGCACTGCGGGGCCGACCTTGAGCCCGTTCAATGCCTGGATCTTCCTTAAGGGGCTGGAAACCCTCAACCTGCGCATGCGTGCCCACTGCGCCAGCGCATTGGCCCTGGCCGAGTGGCTGGAGCAGCAGGACGGCATCGAGAAAGTGCATTACGCCGGTCTCAAGAGCCATCCGCAGCATGCTTTGGCCCAGCGCCAGCAGCGCGGTTTTGGCGCCGTGGTCAGCTTTGAGGTCAAGGGTGGCAAGGAGGGTGCCTGGCGCTTTATCGACGCCACTCGCCTGATTTCGATCACCGCCAACCTGGGTGACAGTAAAACCACCATCACGCATCCCGCCACAACGTCCCACGGCCGCCTGGCACCTCAGGAGCGTGAAGCGGCCGGTATCCGTGACAGCCTGATCCGCATCGCGGTGGGTCTTGAGGATGTGGCTGATTTGCAGGCGGACCTGGCACGAGGCCTTGCCGCACTGTGACGGACCTGATTCTCGAAACATCGGCGGGGGGAAACGGCCGCGTGGCACTGGTGACCGGGGCTGCGCGGGGCATTGGCCTGGGGATTGCCGCCTGGCTGGTCAGCGAAGGCTGGCAGGTGGTGCTCACGGACATTGACCGCGCACGCGGCTCCAGAGTGGCCAAGGTGCTGGGCGAAAACGCCTGGTTTGTGGCGATGGATGTGGCACAGGAGTCGGACGTTATTCAGTGCGTGGCGCAGGTGCTGGGGCAGTTCGGGCGTCTGGATGCGCTGGTGTGCAACGCCGCCATTGCGGATCCGCACAACATGACCCTTGAAAGCCTCGACCTCGAACACTGGAACCGCGTATTGGCGGTCAACCTGACCGGGCCGATGCTGCTGGCCAAGCATTGCGCCCCGTACCTGCGGGCGCACTGCGGTGCTATCGTCAACCTGGCCTCCACCCGTGCCCGCCAGTCCGAACCCGACACCGAGGCGTATGTCGCGAGTAAAGGGGGATTGCTGGCGTTGACGCATGCACTGGCCATCAGCCTTGGGCCGGAGATCCGGGTCAATGCGGTGAGTCCGGGCTGGATTGATGCCCGCGATCCGTCCGTGCGCCGTGCTGAGCCACTGGCCGATACCGATCATTCGCAGCATCCCGCGGGCAGGGTCGGGACAGTGGAAGACGTGGCGTCGATGGTGGCCTGGTTGCTGTCGCGCAATGCCGGGTTTGTAACGGGGCAAGAGTTCGTGGTCGATGGCGGCATGAGTAAAAAAATGGTGTATGACGCTTAGGTGTCTTGTGGTCTGAATGGATACGCAAGGTGATTGGGCCATAGTCAGGGATTATCGATTTCTGCTTTTTTTTTAAAAAGTTCAATCTCGTCCTTGACTTAGCTTCGATAGGTGCGTAAATTTCGCGGCCTCAACGAAGCAAAGGGTGATTAGCTCAGCTGGGAGAGCATCTGCCTTACAAGCAGAGGGTCGGCGGTTCGATCCCGTCATCACCCACCACTTCTTGAGTTTCTCGCAAGAGAAAGGTCGTTCTGAAGAGAACACCAACCGACGCGCAGCGGTAGTTCAGTCGGTTAGAATACCGGCCTGTCACGCCGGGGGTCGCGGGTTCGAGTCCCGTCCGCTGCGCCATATTTTTACAAATCAGGTGATCCTGATTTGCGATTGAAAAGCACCGAAGCCTTTCAGTCACGGTTTAACTGTTACAAACGGACGCAAGTCCGAGCGATACGCAGCGGTAGTTCAGTCGGTTAGAATACCGGCCTGTCACGCCGGGGGTCGCGGGTTCGAGTCCCGTCCGCTGCGCCATATTCGCCTCAGAGCCCTTGAACTCTCTGAAGCTAAAAATCAAGCGACCTCAGGGTCGCTTTTTTTGTGCCTGCGATTTTGCATCCCGCCCACCCAATACACGTTCAAGCCATTTCCCTTCCCCTGTGCTGCGTATCCGGAATGGATGCCAGTCAAACAAGCTGAATGGCCTCTTTTTCCCTATTCGATCGAATGGCAAGCGTCTAATCAGCTACTTTCCCGGTCGTGTCGATTTTCCAGCTAATCCAGTTGGATTTTCTAGCTCACGCTAAAGTCGTCAAAAAAACGGCGTTTATTCCGGTTTGATATAAAAAAACCAATTGGATCTCCGAATTTTGGATCCATAGGATTGCCCGCAATTGGTGCGCAGTGCTGTGTCCGATTGACTGCTCAGGGGCCATACCTCATTGCGTCGGCAACGCCGTCGCCAGGGCTATTCCCGTGTTCAATCAGCCTAGGACGCATGATCGCCTTGAGAATGCCGAGGTGACCGCACTGCAATAACTGCCCTGGATTCGGTCATTAAGGTCAAACGTTCGTTATGGAGCATAAGTTTCGCAGGAGGCGTGCGTGTACCGTCGCTTTACGCTTGTTTGCAGCGTTTTCACTGTGCATCACCGGCACCGCCAGCCAAGCGGCTGAACCCGCGCCCCGCAGCGTGGCGTTCTGGTACGCAGAAAATCCCCCGCTGCAGGAGCTGGCACAGTTTGAATGGGCGGTCGTTGAGTCCGGTCATGTGTCCACCGCAGACGTCGCGCGTATTCGCCAACTAGGCAGTCAGCCGTTTGCCTATCTCTCTGTAGGCGAGTTCGATGGCGACCGTGGCAGCCTGACTGAACTCGGGCTGGACAAAGGCGCCAGTGCCAAGCGCAACAAGGCCTGGAACAGCCAGGTGATGGACCTGACATCACCCCAATGGCGCAATCATCTGTTCGAGCGTGCTCATCAATTGCAAGCGCAAGGGTATGCCGGTCTGTTTCTCGACACGCTGGACAGCTTTCAACTGCTGCCGCCCTCGCAATGGCCCGGCCAGCAAACTGCGCTGGCCAGTTTTCTGCGTGAACTGCATGCCCGTGAACCGAAGCTCAAGCTGTTCTTTAACCGCGGTTTCGAAGTGTTGCCTGAACTCGACGGTGTAGCCGCTGCCGTGGCGGTCGAGTCGATACACGCAGGCTGGGACGCCGGGGCCAAGCGCTATCGGCCTGTCTCGCAAGCCGACCGCGAGTGGCTGGAGACCCATCTCAAACCGCTGCGCGACAAAGGCATGCCGCTGGTCGCCATTGATTACCTGCCGCCGAATCAGCGTGAGCAGGCACGTAAACTGGCCCGTCAATTACGCGATGAAGGCTTTATCCCGTTCGTGACCACCCCGGAACTCGACTACCTGGGCGTCAGCACCCTTGAAGTCCAGCCACGCCGCATCGCCATGCTGTATGACCCGCGTGAAGGGGACCTGACGGTCAACGCCGGGCATGTGATGCTCGGTGGTCTGCTTGAATACCTGGGCTACCGGATTGACTACTTCCCGGTCGACAAACCGCTGCCGGCCCATCGTTTCAAGGGCGTCTATGCCGGGGTGGTGAGCTGGATGAACACCGGCCCGCCGCAGGATGCACAGCATTTCAATGCCTGGATCACCCAACGTCTGGATGAAGACGTGCCACTGGTGTTTCTGGCCGGCATGCCGATTGAAAACGCCGTGCTGCTCAAGCGCCTCGGGTTGCACCAGTCAGTGCAGAGTGCCCCGACCTCGCTGACGTTGCTGTCGCAAGACGCGTCGTTGATCGGCGGTTTCGAAGCGCCCTTAAGGCTGCGCACCCGCGAACTGACGCCGTTGTCGATTTTGCCGGGTGGCCCGAAGCCGGGTCTGTTACTGGCCGACGACAAAGGCAACGAATTTGCGCCGGTCGCCATTGGCGAGTGGGGCGGCATGGTCATGGCGCCGTATTTGGTGGAGTCCAATGGCGAAGCCAGCCGCTGGATCATCGATCCGTTCGCGTTCATCCAGCGCGCATTGCGCCTGCCACTGCAACCGCGCCCCGACACCACCACGGAAAACGGTCGACGTATTGCGACAGTTCACATCGACGGTGACGGTTTTCCGTCCCGCGCAGAGATCCGGGGCACGCCCTACGCAGGGAAGTCGGTGCTGGACCTGTTTATCAAGCCTCATCCGTTCCTGACCTCGGTGTCGATCATCGAAGGGGAGATCTCCCCACGCGGCATGTTCCCGTTCCTGGCCAAAGAACTGGAACCCATCGCCCGGACTATTTTTGCCGACCCTAAAGTCGAGGTGGCCACCCATACCTTTAGTCACCCGTTCTTCATGCAGCCGGAAAAAGCCATGAAAGAAGACGGCTTCCATCCCGAATATGGCCTGAACATGAAAATCCCGGGGTACGACAAAATCGACTTTCGTCGCGAAGTGTTTGGTTCGCGCGATTACATCAACAACAACCTGACCACCGCGCAAAAGCCGGTGAAGATGATTTTTTGGCCCGGCGATGCGTTGCCCGACGAAGCCACCCTTCAATACGCGTATGAAGCGGGCCTGCAAAATGTGAACGGCGGCACCACCATCATCACCCACGCCAACCCGTCACTGACCGGGCTCTCGCCGTTGTTGCGGCCCACCGCAGGCGGCTTGCAGATCTATGCCCCGATCATTAACGAAAACATGTACACCAACCTGTGGAAGGGCCCGTTCTACGGCTTTCGCGACGTCATCGACACGTTCGAGTTGACGGACAAACCGCGCCGTTTGCGCGGCTTGCACCTGTATTACCACTTTTATTCCGGCACCAAGCAGGCCTCGATCAAGGTCATGGATGACATCTATGCCTTCATGATCAAGCAACAGCCGATCTCGCTTTGGATGAGCGACTACCTGCCACGGGTGCGCGGCCTGTATGAATCGAGCCTGGCGCGCACAGCCGACGGTGACTGGCAAATACTCGGCATGAACGCCTTGCGCACCGTGCGCATCGACCCGCAGATGGGCTGGCCAGACATGACCCGTTCTCAAGGTGTGGCCGGGGTCCGCGACCTGCCGCAAGGCCGATACGTGCATTTGAGCCGCGATCGCGCCTTGCTGGCCCTGCGCCTGGATCGCGACCCGCGCCCGGCATTGGAGGAGGCCAACGTGCCGCTCAGCGCCTGGCGATATGAGGACGACGGCCGCATCACGTTCGCGTTTGCCGGTGAGTTCGACATTCAGTTTTCAGTGCGGGCCGCAGGGCCGTGCCATGTCGAGATCAAAGGGCAGCGCTATTCCCCCCGGGCGGAAAATGGCCTGTGGTTCTTCTCATTACCGATCAAGCAGGTGAGTGATGCCCAACTCCTCTGCCAGTAAGAAGACCCGCCTGCTCAATCCATGGGCGCTGGGGGTGGTGGCCGTGGCGGTCGGCGGACTGCTGTGGATGACCTTTCAACAGGAAAGCGTGTTCTTGCCGGACAACCGTCAGCCGGACGCCGTCTCGGCCAACTACGCGGAACTGTTGCTCACCGCGCACCCACAAGACGATGCGTTGCGGATCAAACTGCTGGACCTGCTGATCACCTTGGGCGAGTACCCCAGAGCGCGCAAACACCTGAACCAATGGCCGCACCCCAATACCACGGTGGCCCGCTTGTACGCGTTGCAGCTCGATCAACTGACGTTGCCCAAGGACGCCGATGACGCCGCCCGCACTGCGTTAGTCGAGCGCTTGAGCACATTGGATCGCGCTCAGTTGCCGATAGCGGCACTGGAGCGCATGGCACAGTTGCTGTTGGTGCTGCAAGCGCCGGGCCTGGCGGGGCAATGCTATGCCGAGCTGGCCGAGCGAGACCCGGCCCGGCGCCTGGCGTGGTTAAGCAGTGCCGCGCAATGGTCGATGGCGGGTGAACAACCCGGCCGTGCCGCCGACCTGTACCTGCAACTGGAAGCGTCCAGTAGCACGCCCGAACAACACAAACACTACCTGCGCCAAGCCTTCGACGCCTTGATCGCGGCAGACCGCGGCGCTGAAGCGGCGGCGCTGTTGGGTCGACAAGTGGCGCAACTCAACGATCCTGTCAGCGATCCGCATTGGCTGGAGCAAGGCGTTGAAGCGGCCATCGCCCACGACCAGTTGCAGGAAGCGCAAGCGCTTCTCCAGCAGTGGCGCACCTTGCAGCCGGGCAACCTTGCCGCGTTACGCAAGGAGTTCCGCTTGCGCCTGGCGTTTGGCGATCAGGACGGCGCCTGGCGTGTGGGGCAAGAGTTGTTGCAAATCGAAGCCGGCGATGCTGCGTTCCTGCAGCAAATGGCCCGACTGGGCGAGTGGAAGGGCGACAACTATCAGGCGCTGGATTACTGGATGGCCTACCTCAAACTGCAGGATGACCCGGCGGCGTATGAGCATGCGTGGCGGTTGTCGATCCAGTTGTTTGATTTCGACCACGGCATCCCGTTACTCACCCGCCTTCTGGACACACGCAGCCTGACCGGCCCCGAGCTGGATGCGCTGGTGTTTGCCCACGAACAGCGGGGCACGCCGCAACTGGCCGAGGCGGTGCTGCGTGCCAGTTTGAAAAAATACCCGGAGCAGCGTCTGGCCTGGGTGCGCCTGAGCCAGAATCTGGAAAACACCGAGCAATACCCGGCCAAGACCGTGGTCATGCAGGCGATGGCGAAGCATTTTCCGATCACCGTCACCGAGCGCGTGGACTGGGCCGGGTCGCACCTGAGGTTTTTTGATACCCAAGGGGCGTGGCAGGTGCTGGACATCGATAACCAGGGCATTGAAGACCCCGAGTATTGGGCGCTGCGCGCGGCATTGGCGTGGGAGTTGGAGCGCGACGATGACTTGCAGCCAGCCCTCGAAAGGCTGCTGGCCATCAAGGGCTCGCTGCATTACGGCGAAGAGGAGCAACTGGCCAACCTGTACCGCAAGCGTGCGCCGCACAAGGCACTGGCGCTGATGATTGCAAGCTGGAACAAAACCCATAACCCGCAGCGTCTGGTGGTGGCGTTGCAAGTGGCGCAGGAGCTGCAGGACTGGGCTCAAGTGAGTGCATTGCTCGACAGCGCGCAGGCATGGCCACAGGCCAACGATCAGGAACAAGTGCTGGCGGCCCGCGCGGCGTTGGCCGTACACGAGCACCGCTTCCCCGAGGCTGAGCACCTGCTCAAGCAGGGGTTGGCGCGTTACGACGATGACAACCTGTTTCGCGAGCGCTTGCTGTGGCTGTACATCGATCAGGGCCGCACGGCTGAGATTGGCCCATTGCTGCAAAAATGGCGGGCGCGGGCGCGTAACGACAACCTGCTGTGGTTGCCGTTTGCCAGTGCCAGCCAGATGGTTGGGCGCACCCGCGAGTCGCTGGCCTGGTATCGCCTGTACCTCAAGGCCAACCCACAGGATTGGCTGGTGCAGGCCGGTTATGCCGACGCGCTGGAAGCGTCCGGCGCGTTGGCAGCCGCGCAGCGTTTGCGCTTGCAGTTGACCCGGACCGTGGACCTGCAACCGGGGCTTGAAGCCTCTCAACGTTATTCGATGTGGCTGCGCCTGTTGGCCAGCAGCTATTCGGCGCGTTTGGCCCAGAACAAGGCGTTGCAATGGCAGGACGGCTCGCCGGCGATGTTGCAACTGTGGTTCGAGCGCCTGCTGGCGCGGCTGGACGAAACCAATCAATCGGCCCAGAAAAATGACTGGCTGGCCTGGGCGCGCAGCCAGGGCCTGAAAGTCGACCGCTTTGAACTGATCCAGCAAGCGCTGCGTGACCGCAATCGCGACATGCTCAAGCAACTGCTGGCCAGCGGCGAACTGGACCCGGCGCAACAAGTCGAGGCCCTCAGTCAACTGGGCCATGACGGTCACGCCCTGAGCGTGGGGTTGTCGGCCTTGGGGGACGAGCAGTCGGCCCTGATTCGCGAGCAATTGCGGCGTCAGGCCGTCGAGATTCTTGACCGCACGCCGCAAGGCATTCAGTTGAGCTGGCAGAGCAAGGATTTTGGCGGGCTGGACATCACCGGTCCGCAACTGACGGTCGCGCGCCACCTCAATGACGACTGGTACGCCAGCCTGGTGCTGGGCCAGGGGCGCTATGACAGCGATCAACTGCGCGATGGCGAGTTGGGTCAGGAGCGCAACGCGCTGCTCACCTTGCGCCGTCAACTGAGTGACGGCAGTTACAGCCTGATTGCCGACCTCAGCACCCGCAAGGATCACGACCGCAACGGCGTTGGCCTGAGCCGAGCGTGGCAATTGAGTGCAACCGATGAGATCGAAACCGGCCTCGACTGGCATCGCCAGAGCGACGAAACCGGATTGATGCGCGCCTTCGGTCAGCACGACGGGGTGTGGGTCAAGGGCCAGCACGGTTTCTCGGCGCGGGACCAATTGAGTTGGGCGCTGTCGCATAACCGCTTTTCGACCCGTACAGGCGATGCGCTGGGCTCCGGGCAGGAGGCCAAGCTGGAACTGGCCCATACCCTGGAATTCGAAGGCCCCAACTGGGTGGTGCGTGCCGGTGCCGATTATCAGCGCAATACCCTCAAAAGCGGTGAGCTGAACGACCTCACGGCCTTCCTCAAACCGAGCTACGAGCCAGAGCCCATCGAAGATGACGAGGGCCAGGTGATTGGCGCGCGCGCCGTGGACGTTACGTCGCCGCTCACGGCCCGTGACTTGCTGCAAGCGCGTTATGGCCAGGTGTATGTCGGCAGTTCATGGCGGCGTGGCATGCCGGGGGCGTTGAACCGCACCAAGGCGCAATACACCTGGCTGGTGGACGTGACGGCGGGCTGGCAGTGGGTCGACAAGACCTTCAACTGGGGCGTGGACACAGGCCTGGGCATGGAGGTGCTGGGCGATGACGAACTGGCATTCACGTTCGGTTACCAGTCTTCGCCTCAGGGCGGCGCGGGTGCCGGTGGCACGTTGGGCGTGAGCTATGGCCTGCGGTTTGGGCGCTGATCTATCAATGATGATGTGGAGAAATACGATGCAAACAATCCGAAACCTGACGCTGGTCATGAGCGTGTTGCTCATCGCCGGGTGCAGCAGCTTCACCGGTAAAAACAGCCCGACCTTGTCCCGCAGTGCCCAGTGGGGCGTGGTGCCACTGGTCAACTATTCGCAAACCCCGCAGGCGGGTGAACGCAGCGAGCAAATCCTGCTCAGCGTATTGAGCAGCAAAGGCTTGCACCCCCAGGTGTACCCGGTGGGCGAGCAGGGCGAGCAAGCCCTGCTGGACGACAACGAGCGCTTGAGCGGCGCCATGGACTGGGCGCGTCAGCAGAAGCTCGATTACGTGGTGGCGGGCAGCGTCGAAGAGTGGCAGTACAAGAACGGTCTGGATGGCGAACCGGCGGTGGGGATCAGCCTTCGGGTCATCGAACCGGCCACCGGCCGTGTGCTGTGGAGCGAAAGTGGTGCGCGCGCCGGTTGGTCACGTGAAAGCCTGGCCGGTTCTGCGCAGAAAGTGCTGAACAAACTGGTCGGCGGCCTTCGGATCGAGTAACTGAGATGAATTCCCCCCATATGGATTTCAGCCTGGCGCCAAGAACCCAGGGCCTCGGCTCTTGGCTTGAAACGCTGGTCATCACCGCGCTGGCGCTCGGCCTTGGCCTGTGGCTGACCCCCGACGATCCGCTGCAAGTGCGTGGCGAGTTCCCTTGGCCCCTGCTGGCGCCGCTGTTGATCAGCGTGCGCTACGGGTTTGTGCGAGGGGTCAGCAGCGCGTGCCTGATCGTGATGGCGTTTTTCGTCTTGCGCCAACAAGGGTGGCCGCTGTACGCCGAGATTTCGCCTTCATTCATCGTCGGTATTTTGGTCTGCACCATGGTGGTGGGCGAAGTGCGCGACTTGTGGGACCGGCGTTTGCAGCGTTTGCAGATGGCCAACAATTATCGCCAGTACCGCCTCGACGAGTTCACCCGGCACCATCAGGTGTTGCGGGTTTCCCATGACCGGCTGGAGCAGCGGGTCGCGGGCAGCGATCAAAGCCTGCGCAGCTCATTGCTGGGCTTGCGCGAACGGTTGCGCACGCTGCAAGGCACCCCGCAACCGCTGGTGGCCCTGGCCGAACCGATTGTGGCGATCCTGGGCCAGTACGGGTCGTTGCGGGTAGCGGGCCTATACCCGGTGGATGCGCAACGCCGGGTTCAAGATGAGCCCTTGGCCACCCTCGGTGTGATGGGCCCGCTGTCGGTGCACGACCCGCTGATTACCTTGTGCCTTGAACGCAACGAGTTGGTCAGTGTGCGCAGCAACCTGACTGACAACGGCGAGCAGAGTGATTTTTCGTCGTTGCAGGTGTGCGTGCCGCTGATGGACACCGAGGGGCGAGTGCTGGCGATTCTGGCCGTGCGCCAGATGCCGTTCTTCGCGTTTCAGGAGCGCACCCTGAGTTTGCTCGCATTGCTGGCCGGGCATATCGCTGACTTGCTGAGCAGTGACCACCTGAGCCTGCAACTGCCGGATGCCGACGCGCAACACTTTGCCCAGCAACTCAAGCGATCCTTGATCGATGTGCAACAGCACGACTTGTCAGCGTGCCTGTTCTTCTTCGAGCTGACCGAACCCAACCCGCCATTGCTCAGCCTGTTTGAACGCAGCCAGCGCGGGCTCGATCTGCAACTGAACGTGCGCAACCAGCGCGACCATGATGGGCTGCTGGTGCTGTTACCGCTGACCAGTGCCGAGGGCGCCGAAGGTTACCTGACGCGTCTGAACACGTTGGTGCACGAACATTTCGGTCAGCAACACACCTTGCAAAGCCTGGGCGTTCGCGCATTCGCGTACACCCTGGAGCCCGCGTGCGAGCGCGGCGGCTTGCGTAACTTCCTGTTCAACGAGTGTGGCCTGAATGATCAGCAAGTGGCTATTTAGCCTTGGGGTAATGCTGGAGGCGAGCAGTTGGTCCAGCCTCTGGGTCGACCTGCCGCCGGGGCAGGCGTTCGTGCTGTATGTGATCGCCCATGGGATGGCCAGTGGCATGCTGTGCGCCGGGGTCTGGATGCTGCTGCCCGCGCGCTATCGCCAGCCCCTGCCCTGGAGCCCGCTGTTTCTGTTTTCACTGGTGTTTTTTATCCCGGTGGTCGGCGCCTTGGGTGTCGCGTGCGTGATCTTTCCGGCGCTGTATTGGCCCCGTCCTCGTGAGCAGCAAGCCTGGCAGGCGCTGGGCATCCCGAAGTTGCCGTTCCGGTCGCAACCGCTGCATTCGCCAATGTTTCGCGATGGCGGTTTACAGGACGTCCTGCGTCACGCACCCGACCCGGATCTGCGCCTGTCGGCGCTGCTGAGTACGCGGCGCATGCCGGGCAGAGACGCGATCCCGATTCTCAAACTGGCCCTGGCTGACCCCAGTGATGACGTGCGTTTGCTGGCGTATTCGATGCTCGACAAGCAGGAGAACGACATCAATCAGCGCATCCAGGCCGACCTCAAACAGCTGCCCTTCGCCAAACCGCCAGCCCGGGCGGCCTTGCACGCGACACTGGCGCGCTGGTACTGGGAGCTGGCCTATCTGGGGCTGGCCCAAGGCAGTGTGCTCGAACACGTGCTCAATCAGGCGCGCGAACATGCCGAGCAAGGCTTGCGCGCAGGTGAGGGCGGCGAGTTGCACCTGCTGGCAGGACGTATTGCGCTGGAAATGGATGCGCTGGACAGTGCGCTGATGCATCTGGAGGCCGCCGAACAGGCCGGTATCGACACCTCGCTGTTGATTCCGTTTCACGCTGAAATTGCCTTCAGGGCCGGGCATTACGCGCAAATTCCGTCTTTGCTGGCGGCCTTGCCCGCCGACCTGTTGCGTCGCCCCCCCTTTGCCGACCTCGCTAGGTGCTGGTTATGAACACACCCCCACATGATGCGCCAATGGCGGATGTTTGCCTGTTGCTGGAAGGCACCTGGCCGTACGTACGCGGCGGGGTCTCAAGCTGGATTCACCAGATGCTGCTGGGATTGCCCGAAGTCACGTTTTCGGTGCTGTTCATCGGCGGGCAACGTAACGCCTATAGCCGCCGCAACTACGACATCCCGCCGAACGTGGTGCACATCCAGGAGGTGTTCCTTGAAGACGCCTGGCAAGGCTGCTCGCCGGGCACCACCCGCGAGCAGGCCATTGCCCCGGAACTGGCCAACCTGTACCGCTTTTTGCACCACCCTGACGCGCCCGATGTGGCACAGGGCCAGCAGCTACTCGACGCGCTGGCACAGGATCGCCTCAGCCTGGCGGACGTGCTACGCAGCCGCGCCAGTTGGGAAACCCTGAGCGCGGACTATCTCCAGCACTGTAGCGATCCTTCGTTCGTCAATTATTTCTGGACCGTGCGTTCGATGCAGTCGCCCTTGCTGATGCTGGCCGAGGCCGCCCGCGACATGCCGAGGGCGCGGGTTTTGCATGCGATTTCCACCGGGTATGCGGGGCTGGTGGGCTGCATCCTCAAGCAGCGCTGGGGGTGTCGTTACCTGCTCAGCGAACACGGCATTTACACCAAGGAGCGCAAGATCGACCTGGCTCAGGCCAGCTGGATCGCAGAAAGCAGTGAGCAGGCCCTCAATGGCAGCCTGGACACCGGCACCGGTTACATGCGAACCCTGTGGATCCGCTTCTTTGAACGCATTGGGCGGCTGGTCTACGACCACGCCGACAACATCATTGCCTTGTATGACGGCAACCGTCAGCGGCAGATCAAGGACGGTGCCGATGCGGCGCGTACACAAGTGATCCCAAACGGCATCGACTTGCCGAAATGGACGGCCGCGTTGCAGGCCCGCCCTGACGGCCTCTTGCCGGTGGTGGGGCTGATTGGTCGCGTGGTGCCGATCAAGGACGTGAAAACCTTTATCCGCGCCCTGCGCGGCGTGGTCAGCGCCATGCCGCACGTGCAGGGCTGGATTGTCGGCCCCGAAGAGGAAGACCCGGCTTACGTCAGCGAGTGCCGCAGCCTGGTGTCCAGCCTGGGGCTGGAAGACAACGTGCTGTTTCTGGGTTTCCAGAGCATTCAAAACATCCTGCCGCAAGTGGGGTTGATGGTGCTGACCTCCATCAGTGAGGCCCAGCCACTGGTCATTCTGGAAGCCTGGGCGGCGGGGATTCCCGTGGTCTCCAGCGACGTGGGCTCGTGCCGTGAGTTGATCGAAGGCGGCATTGCCCAAGACCGCGACCTGGGGCTGGCCGGGGAAGTGGTGGCGATTGCCGATCCGCAAGCCACCTCCCGCGCCATTCTCGGCCTGCTGCGCGACCCGCAACGCTGGCAGGCCGCGCAAGCCAGCGGTTTGCAGCGGGTGCATCGTTATTACGGAGAAAATCTGATGTTCGAGCGTTATCGCACCCTGTACCGCGCAGCCATGGAGGCGGTGTGAATGGCTGGCATCGGTTTTGAACTGCGCAAAATCCTGTCGCGCGACACGTACACCGCGACCTTGCATGCCTATGTATACGCCGGGCTGATCAGCTCGGGGCCGTGGGTGCTGTCGATTGTCAGCGTGATGCTGGTGGGGGTGTTGAGCCTCGGGTTGTTGATGCCGGAAATGCTGGTCCGGCAGTTTTTGATCACCGTGACTTACCTGATGGCCACCTCGTTGATCCTCACGGGTGGCCTGCAACTGTTTTTCACCCGTTTCGTCTCCGACCGGCTGTTTGAACGCAAATTCTCGCGGATCTTGCCCAATCTGGTGGGAGTGCTGCTGCTCGTCACCCTGAGTTCGGGGGGGCTGGGCGCGCTGTTGCTGTGGGCGCTGTTTGACGAGCCGTTGATGTACCGGCTGCTGGTGCTGGCCAATTTTGTGACCCTGTGCAACCTGTGGCTGGTGATCATCTTTCTGTCGGGGATGAAGGCCTATAACCGGATTTTGCTGGTGATGCTGGTGGGCTATGCGCTGATGGTTCTGAGTGCCTGGCTGTTGAGCTTCATGGGGATCAACGGTTTGCTGCTGGCGCTGTTGATCGGCCACGGTGCGCTGCTGTTCCTGTACCTCTACGACATCCTGCGCGAATACCGCGCCGATACACTGGTGGCGTTCGACTTTCTGGACCGGCGTCAGGTGTTCACCAGCCTGCTGTTGACTGGGCTCTGCTACAACCTGGGGATCTGGATCGACAAGTTCATCTTCTGGTTCAACCCGGCCACCTCCAGCGCGGTGATCGGCCCGATGCGCTCGTCGGTGCTGTACGACTTGCCGATCTTCCTCGCGTACCTGGCGATCATCCCCGGCATGGCGGTGTTCCTGGTCCGTATCGAAACCGACTTTGCGCAGTGGTACGACCGTCTGTTCCGGGCGATCCGCGAAGGGGAGACGTTGCAGCATATCGGCCAGATCAAGACAGAGATGACGCTGTCGATCCAGCAAGGGCTGCTGGAGATTTGCAAAGTGCAGGGGCTGACGGCGGTGCTGTTGTTCCTGTTTGCGCCGTACTTGCTCGAATGGCTGGGGATTTCCAGTTACTACTTGCCGTTGTTTTACATCGATCTGGTGGGGGTGAGCATTCAGGTGGTGTTCATGGCGCTGCTGAACGTGTTTTTCTACCTCGACAAGCGGGCCATCGTACTCAAGCTGTGTGTGATGTTTGTGCTGCTCAACGGCGCTTTGACCCTGCTCAGCCTGTACCTGGGTCCGAGTTTCTTCGGTTACGGGTTTACCTTGTCGTTGCTGGTGTGCGTATGGGTGGCGTTGCAGCAGTTGTCGACGGCGCTGGATGACCTTGAGTACCACACCTTCATGCTCAGCCATTAAGCGGGAAACGCGGCCTGCGAGTACGGTGGTCATTGGCCTGTCCAGCGACCACAGGCCGCATCTTCGACTTGTTCTGGGCACGTCATCCGATCAAACTGCGCGCATTCGCCCGTACTGTTCTCTTCAGGATGTTCAATGTCTATGTCATTCCCCTTGCGGACCGCGGTTGTGGCCTTTGTGCTGAGCGGCCTCGCAGGTTGCTCGACGCAGAAAACCGCGATCTATGAGCATGAAAACTTCGATGACTCCGGCACGTTCTCGCGCAATTACCCGGTGGCCGACAAGGCGTCGTGCGAGGCCGCACGCCGCGCCTTGCTCAGTCAGGGTTACATCATCACCAGCCGTGATCCGAAAATGATCAGCGGCCATAAAAGCTTCCAGCAAACCGGTGAAAGCCATCTGGAGATCAGCTTTAACGTGGTGTGTGCCGATGACGGCGGGGCGGCGCATCACTCGACCATGTTCGCCAATGCCTTGCAGGACCGTTATGCGCTGAAGAAGGTCAACAACTCCGCCAGCCTGGGGGTCGGGGTGTTGGGCTCGGTGTCGATGCCAATCGGTTCAACCGATGATTCGATGGTTAAGGTGGCCAGCGAAACCGTATCGTCGGCGCAGTTTTATGACCGTTTCTTCTCCCTGGTAGAAGTCTTTCTGCCCAAAGAGGTGAAGAAAGCCGCGCATATCGAAGAAAAACCCGAGGCTGATCTGGGGGTGCCCGAGACCGCGCCTGCCAAAGTCGACGCGGCACCTGCGGCACTGACGCCCCAAACCCCGGCCGTCGTCGCGCCCGCCGTAACGCCGGTGAGCGCACCGCCAGCGGTCGAGCCCGTAGGGTCGCAGCCGGTGGTTCCGCCGGCAGAAGCAGCCCCCATCACGCCGATTGAAGTCCCTGTCACCCCTGAGGTGAGCGCGCCGACCGCACCAGCGGCCCCGGCTCCGGACGCGCCTGTGCCTGAAACGCCGCACCCGGTGACAGAGCCTGCGCCCGTCACGGCACCGGCCAGCCCGGAACCTGCTCCAGCGCAATAAATCGGGCCGTTAAATCTGAAATGATCTGCTACGTTTACAGTTGAGCGATAAAAGTGTTTGCGAAGGTGTCACGATTCCTTCATGCGGGCACTTTACGCTCGAACGAATACGACAACAGACGCAGAAGGATGCCGACATGGACGATTATCAGGAAGAACTGCTGGAGTATCAGGCGTCCCAACTGGACCCGCTGGAGCCCGCCGACGACGCCACCGAGCTTTGATCGGCACCGCGCACGGTCGTCTCACTGGCGCTGGCGGCGGCGGAACTCTCCGGGTGTTTCAGCGTTCCAGCGCTTGAAGGCACGCTGAAACGCCTCGGCTGAGGCAAACCCCAACAAATACGCGATTTCGCCAAAGGCCAGTTCGGTGTCCCGGATATAGGTCATGGCGAGGTCGCGACGTGTGTCATTGAGAATGGCGCGAAACCGCGTGCCTTCCTCCGTCAGCTTGCGGCGCAGGGTCCAGGTTGGCAGTTTCAGGCGTGCGGCCACTTCTTCCAGATCAGGTTCCCGACCGCCGTTGAGCAGCGGCCCCAACAACTGGGTGATGCGCTCGCGCAGGCTGCGGGTGCGGGTCAGTTGCTCCAGTTCGCGCTCGCACAACTGCAGCAGGTACGCCCAGGTGCTGGGGCAATGCTGCGGGTTGCGCCGATCAAGTGTGGCGTGATTGAGGCGTAACTGGTTGGTGTCGGCCCGAAAGCGCACCGGGTTGTGGCTCAGCACGCTGTACTGCTCGGCGTATTCAGGCTCGCTGAACTCGATCTCGATGTGTTCGCAGGTCAACGGGCGGTCGGCCACGGCGGACAATTGATGCAGCCAGCCCGAGATGATCGAATCCACCACGAAGCGGTTATAGGCGTTGTACGGGCTGATGGAGTAAAAGCGCAGCCAGGCGCCCTGGGCATCTTCGTGCAGGCTCGACTGGCCACGGTAGTTGGAACCGTACAGGGCCTCGAAGCGGATCAGGGTGCGCGCTGCTTCCCTTACCGTCGGGGCTTGCGCGGCCGTGACACCGGCCAGCCCGGCCTGACTCAGGCGGCTCAGTTGCCCCATGCGCAAACCCAGCGCGGGGTCGCCGGTCAAGGCAATCGCCGCATGCCCCAGGCGCATGTAGCGCGGGATCGAGAGCCGCGCCATCGGCTGGCTCAAGCGCGCCGCATCAAGGCCGTACTGGTCGAGCAAAGGCAAGGGGTCATGACCGCAGCTGCGCACCGCATCCGCCAGTTGCTGCACGAAACCGACCGACAAATCCCCCAAACGCATCGGCAACGGCTTCATCAGCTACAGCCAGAGGTTGAGCAAACGTGCCGTGGAGACGGGCCCGTCCGGGCTGGTGATGCCGTTGCGGCTGATAAAGCTCTGGCCGACGCTGTGTTTGTCCCAGAACCGGCCTTGGGAAAACACCGTGATCCCGGCTTCGGCGGTGCTGGTGGGCACGCTGCTGATCAGGGTCAGACGATGCCAGGCCGCGCCCTCACTGACTTCGCCGGGTTTGAGGCTGATTTCGCTGGGCGTCGACACGCTTTTATAGCCGCCCCACGGGTTATCCCACGTGTCTTTGCCGGTCACGAAAGCGGGCACCGCGATCAATTGCGCCTGTTGCTCGTTCAGCAACCGGTAGTTGTCGGGGTACCAGCTGTCGCTGCCCACCAGAATCCCGAGCCGCCCGGCCGGGGTGTCCACCACGTTCAACTGGTGGTCCGGGCTGGGCTGGATGTAGCTCTGTTCTTCGTAGGTGGGCAGCAACTGGCGCTGAGGCTTGCCTATCGGCGTGCCATTGCGGTCGAACACCACGCTGCTGTTGTACAGCGCGCCGGTGCCCGCCTGCAGGGTGCCGTTCTCAATGCGGGGGTCGGGCAGGGCGATGCTGCCTGCCACCAGGGTAACGCCAAATTCTTTGGCCAGCCCGCCGAACAGGGCCTGATAGTCGGCGGCCATGGGGTTGGCTTTCATGCGCAAGTGGGCGTCGTTGAGGCGGCTTTCGCCTTCGGCCCCCAGCCAGGCGCGGGCGAAGCTCAGCGGGTTACTGATGGCCAGCCAGTGCATGGCCTCATTCAGGTTTGCGGCTTGATACAGCTCGTCTTTTTCGCCGCGAAACATCAGCCATGAGCCAATGTGTTCGGGCATCACCACGATGGTTTTTTCGTTGAGCAAGCCAGCGTCGCGGGCCTTGTTCAAGTACGTCGCCAGCTTCAGATGCAGGAGATCAAGGCTTTGATAGTCGCGGGGCGACAGCAACGGCTCGATCCCCAGCAGGTTGCCACGCCCGGTGTCGACGCCGTCGTTAAGTGCCAGCTCGACCCGCAAGTCGGACAGGTAATGGCCGACGTCGCGTTGCTCGGTCCAGTACGCGTACCCGCCTGCAGCGGCGGCAACGGCGATCAGTAAGGTGCAGCCAATTAATTTACGCATGAGAAATAGAGCAGACAGCCATTGCGGGATTCGGCGTCTAGGGTAGGTGGCGCCTGCGCGCTTGCCAAGAGGGGCTGCGCAATTGGGTTAATAATTTGTCACTTTGGGTCATTGAGTGGGGTCGGGCAGGGCTTTACTGTGCCTGTCATTCAACGACGGGCGCCGCAGAGCATCCCGCGTTCCGTGAATCAGCCTGTTGTGGAGCAACCTGATGACTGCCACTCACTACCCGCATTTACTGGCCCCGCTGGATCTGGGTTTCACCACGTTGCGCAATCGCACCCTGATGGGCTCGATGCACACCGGCCTTGAAGAAAAGCCCGGCGGCTTTGAGCGCATGGCCGCTTATTTTGCCGAACGCGCCAGCGGCGGCGTCGGCCTGATGGTCACCGGCGGTATCGCCCCCAACGATGAAGGTGGCGTGTACAGCGGCGCGGCCAAGCTCAGCACTGCGCAAGAAGCCGAGAAGCATGTGGTTGTGACCCGCGCGGTCCACGACGCCGGGGGCAAGATCTGCCTGCAGATCCTCCACGCCGGGCGTTATGCCTACAGCCCGCGCCAGGTCGCGCCGAGCGCGATTCAGGCGCCGATCAACCCGTTCCAGCCCAAGGAACTGGACGAAGCCGGGATCGAGAAGCAGATCAGCGATTTCGTCACCTGTGCCCGTCTGGCCCAAAGCGCCGGGTACGACGGTGTCGAAATCATGGGCTCCGAAGGCTATTTCATTAACCAGTTTCTCGCGGCCCACACCAACCACCGCACCGACCGTTGGGGCGGCAGCTACGAAAACCGCATGCGCCTGCCGGTGGAGATCGTGCGTCGGGTGCGCGAAGCGGTCGGGCCGAACTTCATCATCATTTATCGCCTGTCGATGCTGGACCTCGTGGAAGGTGGCAGTGTCTGGGACGAAATCGTGCAACTGGCGCAGGCCGTCGAGCAGGCCGGTGCGACCCTGATCAACACTGGTATCGGCTGGCACGAGGCGCGCATCCCGACCATCGCCACCAAAGTGCCGCGCGGCGCGTTCAGCAAAGTCACGGCCAAATTACGCGGTGCGGTCAAGGTGCCGCTGATTACCACCAACCGCATCAACACCCCCGACATTGCCGAACAGATTCTGGCCGAGGGCGATGCCGACATGGTGTCCATGGCGCGACCGTTTTTGGCCGACCCCGAGTTCGTCAACAAAGCCGCTGCCGGGCGCAGCGATGAAATCAACACCTGCATCGGTTGCAACCAGGCATGTCTGGATCACACCTTTGGCGGCAAGCTCACCAGTTGCCTGGTCAACCCGCGCGCCTGTCACGAGACCGAACTCAACTACCTCCCTGTCACCCATGTAAAAAAAATCGCCGTGGTCGGTGCCGGGCCTGCCGGGCTGTCGGCGGCGACTGTCGCGGCCGGGCGCGGCCATCAGGTGACGCTGTTCGATTCGGCCAGCGAGATCGGCGGCCAGTTCAACGTGGCCAAGCGCGTGCCGGGCAAGGAAGAGTTCGTTGAGACCCTGCGCTACTTCAAGCGTTTGCTGCAGACCACCGGGGTCGAGGTGTGCCTCAACACCCGCGTGGGGGTTGAACAGTTGGTGGCGGGCGGGTTCGACGACATCATTCTGGCCACCGGTATTGCGCCGCGCACCCCCGATATTCCGGGCGTAGATCACCCTAAAGTCCTGAGTTATCTGGACGTGATCCTTGGGCGCAAACCAGTGGGTGCCAGCGTGGCGGTGATCGGCGCGGGCGGGATCGGCTTCGACGTGTCGGAGTTTCTGGTGCATCAGGGCGTGTCCACCAGTCTGGACCGCGAGGCGTTCTGGAAGGAGTGGGGCATCGACACACGCCTTGAAGCCCGCGGCGGCGTGGCCGGTATCACTCCTCAGGTTGAGGCGCCTGCGCGTCAGGTCTTCCTGTTGCAACGCAAGAAAACCAAGGTGGGCGACGGGCTGGGTAAAACCACCGGCTGGATCCACCGCACCGGGCTTAAAAACAAGCGCGTGCAAATGCTTAACAGCGTTGAATACCTGAGCATTGACGACGACGGTCTGCATATCCGCATCGGCGACGGCGAGCCGCAATTGCTGGCCGTGGACAACATCGTGATCTGCGCCGGGCAAGACCCGCTGCGTGACTTGCAGGCCGGGCTCGAGGCGGCCGGGCAGTCTGTGCACCTGATTGGCGGCGCGGATGTGGCGGCCGAGCTGGATGCCAAGCGCGCGATCAATCAGGGCTCGCGTCTGGCGGCCGAGTTGTAAGCGCGGCGGTAGCGGCCATCAAAAAGCCGATGGTTTAAACTCCGTTCATTTTTGAGCGGAGAGTGCCGTGCGTGTGCCGTTGATTGATTGGGAGCCCTATGCGCCCTTGCAGCCTTTGCACCTCGACTGGCTGGCGAGGGCCGGGGTTGAGGTTGCTGTCTTGCGTCTGGACCTGATCGACCCGCTGGTCAGTGGCAACAAGTGGTTCAAGCTCCATCAGTCGCTGCGCGCGGCCCATGCAGCGGGGGCTCACGGGTTGATCAGCCTGGGCGGCGCACACTCCAATCATCTGCACGCCTTGGCGGCGGCGGGCAAACGCTTTGGTTTTACCACCGTCGGCCTGCTGCGCGGGCACCCTCAAGAAACCCCCACCACCCGTGACCTGCAAGACTTCGGCATGCACCTGCATTGGCTGGGGTTTGCCGGTTATCGTGCCCGGCATGCGCCGGAGTTCTGGCGGCCGTGGCAAGCGCAGTACCCGCAGTTGCAGTCCGTGCCCGAGGGCGGCGCCAGTTTGGCGGGCGCGCAAGGGTGTTCACCGTTGGTCAAGCAGGTGCGTGACCAAGTGGCCGCGCTTGGCTGGGCGGATTACGACGCGTGGTGGCTGGCCGCGGGGACGGGCACCACGCTGGCCGGTCTGGTGCTGGCTGAAGCCGGGCAGCGCAGGGTCTATGGCGCCATGGCGGTGCCCGAAGACCACGGGGTGGCGCCCACGGTGCGCGCCCTGTTGCAGCAGGCGGGCAGCCCTGTGGGTGACTATCAGTTGATCGAGGCCAGTCGCGGCGGTTTCGCGCGGGTCGATGAGGCGCTGTTGGCGTTTATTCGGCGCAGCGAGTTGGACAGTGGCGTGCCTTTGGAGCCGCTGTACACCGGCAAGGCGTTGCTGGCGCTCAAAGAGGCTGTGGACGCGGGGCATGTGGGGCGAGGCATGCGCGTGGTGTTTGTGCACACCGGCGGCTTGCAGGGCCGCCGGGGGTTTGCGCCAGCTGTTTAGTTGCGTTTAGGCAGCATGCGCAACAGCGTGTTGTCTTTCATCACGTAATGATGAAACAGCCCGGCCAGCGCGTGCAGGCCGATCAGCCAGTAGCCGAGGGTGCCGCCCAGCTCATGCCAGCCCTTGATCTGTTTGGCGGTGTCCACGTCCTTGAGGGTCAGGGGTGGCAGGTCGAATCCGTAAAAGAACACGGACTTGTCGTTGTAACTGAGCACCAGATAACCCATCACCGGCATGGCGATCATGAACACGTACAAGGCCCAATGCACCAGCGTCGCCAGGGCGGTTTGCCAGGCGGGCGGGGGCGGGGTGATCTTCGGCGCCACGCCCAGGGTACGTGCCAGCAACCGTAGCCACACCAGCGCAAACACGGTCAGGCCGAGCATGAAGTGGGCATCTTTCATCAAGTTGCGACCGTCGCTGTCTTTCGGAAAAATCCCGCGAAATTCAATGGCGGCGTAAATCAGTACAAACAGCAGCACCATCACCCAATGCAGGGCGATGGACATACGACTGTAACGGTCGGTGGAGCTTTTCCAGGACATGGGTGTTCCTCACGGTTCAGGTCTTGAGCCTCCGCTCTTGTATGACGGAGTTCCTTTACAGTAATACGTCTGCGTACATTTGCGCTGAGATGCATCAGTTTTCAGGGTTGCCAGGCACATGAGGCCATAAATCCGAAACCAGAAACAGGCGCTCGGCTTCTTCCCAATCACCGTCGGGCGTGGGCGTCAGGCGCACCAACAGCTGCGCGGGAGCCTGCGGGTGCAGTTCGGCCAGCCAGACCTGCAATTGCGCGTCATCCCAAAGCCCGTCCGGCCCATAGTGCGCAGGTGCCAGCCAGGCATGCCGCGGCAGGGGCTGCCAGCACCCGGCGGGCCTTTGGCGGACAAACGCGGGCCAGTCGCGCTGGTGCAGCCAGCGGCCGCGTAAATGCAGCGGATGCGCGCCGGCCGGAGGCTGCGCTTCACCGGGCCACGGATACAGCAGGTAACCGCCCAGCCACAGGTGCGCACTGACATGCTGAATGTCCAGGGCGGCCAGAATCTCGCGGCATTCTGGGCGGCTGGACATCGGTAACTGATGCTGACTGAAATGCGTGAGCTTGCGGTCCAGCCGGTCATTGCTGCCCGGCCCCAGCCAGTGCGCCGGGTCGTGCCCGTCGCCGTGTGGCGGGCCGAGGTAAAGTTTGATCGCCAGTTCCAGATGATGCGCGCCGTCACGGTCACGTAACAGCATGTCCAGCTCGCCCAGCGTATGCCCGCCCACGCGAATGGGCAGGTTGGCGGCCACCAGCTCGACACCGGGGGCGTGGGTTATGGCGAACTGCCACAGCCGCTCGTAGTAACGCCCCAGCCTGCGGGTGGTGGCCAGCGCCAGCCACTGCTGCAACGGCTCGCTGTGCCGGTCAAGGTCGCGCAGCCAGTTTTCCAGCCAATGTGGCGCCTGAACCCAGTCGCTACCGGTCAGCGGGTGGCGCTGAGGCCAGGGCGTTTGGCTGAGCATGGGCGGGGCCAGAATCACCCACGCCAGATCACGCACCTCGGGGTGACGTAACTGGCGGGGCAGGTTGAGCAAGTCGGGGAAGAGGATCATGCTGCGAGCATAGCCTTTTGCTCACGGGCTGAAAGGGTTTTGTCTATCGTGTCCTTTCGCCCATAATCGCTGTTTTCGCCCGTCACGTACCCCGCAGGAGCCTCATGGAGCACTTTCGTAATATCGGCATCATTGGTCGTTTGGGCAGTTCTCAAGTGCTCGACACGGTTCGCCGACTGAAAAAATTCCTGCTCGAGCGGCACATGCACGTGATCCTCGAAGACACCATCGCCGAAGTGCTGCCCGGCCATGGCCTGCAAACCTCGTCGCGCAAAATGCTCGGTGAAGTGTGCGACATGGTCATCGTGGTGGGCGGCGATGGCAGTTTGCTCGGCGCCGCCCGTGCGCTGGCGCGGCACAATGTCCCGGTGCTGGGCATCAACCGTGGCAGCCTGGGCTTTTTGACCGACATCCGTCCCGATGAACTGGAAGTCAAAGTCGCCGAAGTGCTTGACGGCCACTATCTGGTGGAAAACCGCTTTCTGCTGCAGGCCGAAGTGCGCCGTCACGGCGAAGCCATTGGCCAGGGCGACGCCCTCAATGACGTGGTGCTGCACCCCGGCAAGTCCACGCGCATGATCGAATTTGAATTGCACATTGACGGGCAGTTCGTTTGCAGCCAGAAGGCCGACGGCCTGATCGTCGCCACGCCGACCGGCTCCACCGCCTACGCCATGTCGGCTGGCGGCCCGATCATGCACCCCAAGCTGGATGCCATCGTCATTGTGCCCATGTACCCGCACACCTTGAGCAGCCGCCCGATTGTGGTGGACGGCAACAGCGAACTGAAAATCGTGGTGGCCAAGGACATGCAGATTTACCCGCAGGTGTCCTGCGACGGTCAGAACCATTTCACCTGCGCGCCGGGCGACACCATCACCGTGAGCAAAAAAGCGCAAAAGCTGCGCCTGATTCACCCGCTGGACCACAACTACTATGAAGTGTGCCGGACCAAGCTTGGCTGGGGCAGCCGACTGGGCGGCAGGAGCGACTGATGCTCGATCCGGCGCGCAGTTACGATCTGATCGGTGACGTGCATGGCTGTGCTCATACCCTTGAGCATCTGTTGGAGCGTCTGGGCTATCGCAAACTTGCCGGTGTCTGGCGGCACCCGCAGCGCATGGCGGTGTTCCTCGGCGACATCATTGACCGTGGGCCGCGGATCCGCGAATCGCTGCATATCGTCTATGACATGGTGCAAGCCGGTCAGGCGCTGTGCCTGATGGGCAACCATGAATTCAACGCGCTGGGCTGGTGCACCCCGGCCCCGGCGGGCAGTGGCAAGCAGTTTGTGCGGGAGCATAACCCGCGCCATACCCGGCTGATCCACGAAACCCTGGAGCAATTTGCGCACTACCCCGACGAATGGCGCGAGTTCGTGCAATGGTTTTACGACATGCCGCTGTTTGTCGACGCCGGACGGTTCCGCGTGGTGCATGCCTGCTGGGACGCCGACGTCATTGCGACCCTGCGTGCACAATTTCCCGATGGCTGCATCGATGAACATTTCCTGCAAGCGGCGGCCGAGCCTGAAAGCTTTGCCAGCATGAGTTTTAACCGCTTGTTGCGCGGCACCGACATGCGCCTGCCCGACGGCATGACACTGACCGGCGGGGATGGCCTGACGCGTTCGTTCTTCCGCACCAAATTCTGGGAAGACGACCCCAAAACCTACGGTGACATTGTGTTCCAGCCAGACGCCTTGCCGGAACGGGTGGCCCGCAAGCCGCTGTCGCCCTCCGAAAAAGGCGCCTTGCTGCGCTATGGCATTGAAGAGCCGATGTTGTTCGTCGGGCATTACTGGCGCAGCGGCAAACCCGCGCCGATCCGGCCTAACCTGGCCTGCCTGGATTACAGCGCCGTGTTGTATGGCAAGTTGGTGGCCTACCGTCTGGATCAGGAAAAACGCCTCGATCCGCACAAATTTGTATGGGTGGACGTTGATCGCCCGGAGGCTATTCAATGAGTGCTGTTGAGGTTTTACGCTTGCCCCTGTCGGTTGACCTGAGCGGATTTGTCAGCCTGCTCCAGCGCATGCACGTGCCGCATCGGGTCAGCGAAGAGGCGGGCGAGCAAGTGGTCTGGGCGCCCGAAAGCATTGCCGGGGAGGTGCGCAGCCTGTACGCACGCTTCCCTCAAGGCGACCCCGAAGGCCACGTGCCGGTTGTCGAGCCCCCGCCCGCCATGGCGCGCCCGGGGTGGGTCCAGCAACTGCGTGACAGCCCGGCCACCGCGACTATCCTACTGCTGTGCGTGATCGTGGCCGTGGTGACGCAACTGGGTGAAAACCTGTCGGTTCTCAGCGGGCTGACGTTCCTTGATTTCAGCATCCGTGGCCAATACATCCAGTTCACACCTTTGTCGGATAGCCTGGCGGCAGGGCAGTGGTGGAGATTGTTCAGCCCGATGCTGATTCACTTCGGTTTCCTCCACATCGCCATGAACGGCATGTGGTACTGGGAACTGGGTCGACGCGTTGAACTGCGTCAGGGCAGCATCAACCTGATCGGGTTGAGCTTGCTGTTCAGCCTGGTGTCCAACTTCGCCCAATACCTGTTTGGCGGCCCGAGCCTGTTCGGCGGCATGTCCGGGGTGCTGTACGGCTTGTTGGGGCATGTGTGGATTTACCAGCTCATGGCGCCGAACCCGTTGTATCGCCTGCCTCGTGGGGTATTGGTGATGATGCTGGTCTGGCTGGCCGTGTGCATGTCCGGACTGGTATCGCTGATCGGTTTCGGCCAGATCGCCAACGCCGCTCACGTCGGCGGGTTGTTGATCGGTTGCCTGACCGGCTTGCTGGGCGGGCTGTGGGCGCGCCGCAAGCAGGCTAAATGAAACACCTGGGGTTGCTGCCTTGCGCGGGCAGCGACCGCATACACCTCATCTGATGTTCAAGAGCGGAAACGAACCATGTCCTCTTTCAACGAAATGATCCAAAACATCACCCCCGAGATCTATCAGAGCCTGAAACTGGCCGTGGAAATCGGCAAATGGGCGGACGGCAACAAACTGACCGCCGAACAGCGTGAGCTGTCGTTGCAGGCCATGATCGCCTGGGAAGTGCAAAACCTGCCCGAAGAAGAACGTACCGGTTACATGGGCCCGCAAGAGTGCAGCTCCAAATCCATTTCGGTGCCTAACATCCTGTTCAAATCGGATGCTATCCATTGATTGAGATTGGTCGCGGTGCAATCAGCAAGATGTCGGTCAGCCTTGAGGCGCCGACCGTTCAATACGCATTTCGTCTGGGCGATACCGAGGTGCCGGTCAATCCGTTGATCGGCAGCAGGTTGCGTCTGGAGTACCTGGGCAGCATCAATTGCACCCATTGCGGGCGTAAAACCAAGAAGAGCTTCAGCCAGGGCTACTGTTACCCGTGCATGACCAAGCTGGCGCAGTGCGACGTCTGCATCATGAGCCCCGAGCGTTGTCACTATGATGCTGGCACTTGCCGCGATCCGTCGTGGGGCGAGCAGTTCTGCATGACTGACCACGTGGTGTACCTGGCCAACTCCTCGGGGGTTAAAGTCGGCATTACCCGTGCCACGCAACTGCCCACCCGCTGGCTCGATCAGGGCGCCAGCCAGGCGCTGCCGATCGTGCGGGTCGCCACGCGCCAGCAATCGGGGTTTGTCGAAGACCTGTTCCGCTCTCAGGTGGCAGACCGTACCAACTGGCGTGCACTGCTCAAGGGCGATGCCGCCCCGGTGGACCTCGTTGCCGTGCGTGAGCAACTGTTTGAGAGCTGCGCCCAGGGCCTGCAACAACTGCAGGAGCGATTTGGTCTGCAGGCGGTCCAACCGTTGCAAGGCGTCGAGCCTGTCGAGATTCGTTACCCGGTCGAGCAGTACCCGAGCAAGATCGTGAGCTTCAACCTGGACAAAGACCCGATCGTGGAAGGCACGCTGATGGGGATCAAGGGCCAATACCTGATCTTCGACACCGGCGTTATCAACATTCGCAAATACACGGCCTACCAGCTGGCCGTGCATCAGTAAAAGGACTCCAGCATGCGCACCGAACAACCCAAAATGATCTACCTCAAGGACTATCAGGCGCCCGAGTATCTGATCGACGAAACGCACCTGACCTTTGAATTGTTCGAGGACCACTCGCTGGTTCATGCGCAACTGGTGATGCGCCGCAATCCGGCCCGGGGCGAGGGCCTGCCGCCACTGGTGCTTGATGGGCAGCAGCTGGAACTGCTATCGGTCAAACTCGATGACGTGGAGCTGACCGACGCCGACTATCAGCTCACCGACAGCCATTTGACCCTGCACCCGCAACGCGCGCAGTTTGTGGTGGATACCAGCGTCAAAATCCATCCTGAGACCAATACTGCACTCGAAGGCCTGTACACGTCCGGCAGCCTGTTTTGCACTCAGTGCGAGGCCGAGGGCTTCCGCAAAATCACCTATTACCTCGACCGTCCCGACGTGATGAGCCTCTTCACCACCACGGTGATCGCGGACCAACACAAATACCCGGTGCTGCTGTCCAACGGCAACCCGGTGGGCAGCGGCCCTGAGGAAGACGGTCGGCACTGGGCGACCTGGGAAGACCCGTTCAAGAAACCGGCCTACCTGTTTGCCCTGGTGGCCGGTGATCTGTGGTGCGTTGAAGACACCTTCACCACCCGGAGCAACCGCGAGGTGGCGTTGCGCATTTATGTCGAACCGGAAAACATCGACAAATGCCAGCACGCGATGAACAGCCTGAAAAAATCCATGCGCTGGGACGAAGACACCTACGGCCGTGAGTACGATCTGGACATCTTCATGATCGTGGCCGTCAACGACTTCAACATGGGCGCCATGGAAAACAAGGGCCTCAACATCTTCAACTCCAGCGCCGTGCTGGCCCGTGCCGAGACCGCCACCGACGCCGCGCACCAGCGCGTCGAAGCGATTGTGGCCCACGAGTACTTCCACAACTGGTCGGGCAACCGCGTGACCTGCCGCGACTGGTTCCAGTTGTCGCTCAAGGAAGGTTTCACCGTGTTCCGCGACGCGGGTTTCTCGGCGGACATGAACTCGGCCACGGTTAAACGCATCCAGGACGTGGCCTACCTGCGCACCCACCAGTTCGCTGAAGACGCCGGCCCCATGGCCCATGCGGTGCGCCCGGACAGCTTTATCGAGATTTCCAACTTCTACACCCTGACCGTCTACGAAAAAGGCTCGGAAGTGGTCGGCATGCTCCACACCTTGCTGGGGGCCGAAGGCTTCCGTAAAGGCAGCGACCTGTATTTCGACCGCCACGACGGCCAAGCCGTCACCTGCGACGACTTCATCAAGGCCATGGAAGACGCCAATGGCGTGGACCTGACCCAGTTCAAGCGCTGGTACAGCCAGGCCGGTACGCCGCGTCTGAATGTCACCGAACACTACGATGCCGCTAAACAGACCTACAGCCTGACCTTCGCCCAAAGCTGCCCGGCTACCCCCGGCCAGACTGAAAAACTGCCGTTCGTGATCCCGGTGGCGCTGGGCTTGCTGAACGCCAACGGCGAGGAACTCCCGCTGCACCTGCAAGGCGAGTCGGCGGCGGTGGGCACCCATCGTGTGTTGTCGGTCACCGAGGCGCAACAGACCTTCACCTTTACCGGCATGGCCCAACAGCCGCTGCCGTCCTTGCTGCGCGGCTTCTCGGCGCCGGTCAAATTGCACTTCCCGTACAGTCGCGACCAACTGATGTTCCTCATGCAACACGACACCGACGGTTTTAATCGTTGGGAAGCCGGCCAGCAGTTGGCGGTGCAAGTGTTGCAAGACCTGATTGGCCAGTATCAGCGCGGTGAAGCGCTGGTCATGGACCCGCGTCTGGTAGCAGCCTTGCGCAGCGTGTTGGGCAATGAGCAACTGGATCAGGCGATGGTGGCCGAGATGCTGTCTTTGCCGGGTGAGGCTTACCTGGCCGAAATCAGCGAGATCGCTGACGTCGACGCCATTCACGCGGCCCGTGAGTTTGCCCGCCAGCACCTGGCTGAAAGCCTGCATGACGCCTTGTGGGCGCGCTATCAGGCCAACCGCGAGGTGTCCAAAGCCACGCCGTACGTGGCGCAAGCCGAACACTTTGCCCGCCGCGCCCTGCAAAACATCGCGCTGTCGTACCTGATGCTCACCGGCAAGCCGCAAGTACTGGCTGCGGCTCTGGAGCAATTCGAACACAGCGACAACATGACAGAGCGCCTGACGGCGCTGGCGGTGCTGGTCAACTCACCGTTCGACGCCGAGAAGGCCAAGGCGCTGGCCAGTTTTGCCGAGCACTTCAAGGACAATCCGCTGGTCATGGACCAGTGGTTCAGTGTGCAGGCCGGTTGCACCTTGCCCGGTGGTTTGGAGCGGGTGAAGGCGTTGATGCAGCACCCGGCGTTCACCCTCAAGAACCCGAACAAGGTCCGGGCGTTGATCGGGGCGTTTGCGGGGCAGAACCTGATCAACTTCCATGCGGCGGACGGCTCCGGCTATCGCTTCCTGGCGGACTTGGTGATCCAGCTTAACGCCTTCAACCCGCAGATCGCCTCGCGGCAGTTGGCGCCACTGACCCGCTGGCGCAAATACGACAGCGCCCGCCAGGCGCTGATGAAGGCCGAACTTGAGCGCATCCGCACCTGCGGTGATCTGTCCAGCGATGTGTTTGAAGTGGTGAGCAAAAGTCTGGCGTAAACACGCCGGGCGAGGTTTCGCCCCGGTCAGCTGACGGGCCTGGGCGAAGCAGGAGCGGTGGGGCCGGTCAGTGACTGTGCCCCAGCACCACGTCCAGCGCCGTGCGCGCGTCATCGAGTTGAACCAGCGTTGCATGGCGCGCACCCAGCGCGTCATGGTTTTCGATGGCGGTCAAAATTGCCTTGTGCCGGGGCAGCGCCAATTGATGCAGGTTGGGGCGGCGGTTCGAATGCTTCAACGCCTCGCGCAGTGCCAGTGACAACATGTTGCACAAATTGGCCAACAGGTCGTTGTGGGTGGCATCGGCAATGCGGCTGTGAAAATCCAGGTCGGGTTGCAGCAGGGCTTCGGGCGTGGGGGCGTTTTCCATGCGCTCGTAGGCTTCGCGGATCGACGCCACTTCCTCGTCGGTCGCATGTTGGGCGGCGAGGGCAGCGACGGCAGGTTCAATGATGCTGCGCACGCTGGTGAGCAAGGCAAAAAACTCATTTTGCGGCGAGCACTGCATCAGCCAATGCAGCACGTCCGGGTCGAGCATGTGCCATTCGCGGCGCGGCTTGACCACGGTGCCGACCCTGGGTTTGGAATAGACCAGCCCCTTGGCCAGCAATACCCGGGTCGCTTCGCGCAACACCGGGCGGCTGACGGCATACTCCTCGCACAGCAAGGCTTCGGCCGGCAATTTCTCATCGGGTTTGAAACGCCCGGAAACAATCTGCATGCCGAGTTCTTGAACGATGCGCGCATGCATGCTTTTGCGCTCGGAAGGCTGACGGTAATCCATTGGGGGCGAGTCGATCCTGTCGGTGAAAAGCGCCGATCATAGCAGGCGCGGACTCAAGGCTTATACACCTCACATTGACGCCGACGACGAAGCCGCTGGCGGCGTCGTCGACGGTGGCAGTGGCTCAATGGGAATGGCGTGGCACCTCGGCGCCACGGCAGCCCACCAGGAAGTCAAAATCACAGCCCTGATCGGCTTGCATCACGTGATCGATGTACAGCTGACGATACCCGCCGACCAGCAGCTTTTGCGGGGGCTGAATATCCGCCAGCCGGGCCGCCAGTTCAGCGTCCGGGATGTCCAGGTGCAAACGCCCGGACGCGCAGTCCAGCTCGATCCAGTCACCTTCCTGCACTGCCGCCAAAGGCCCGCCTGCCGCTGCTTCCGGCGCGACATGCAACACCACGGTGCCGTACGCGGTGCCACTCATGCGCGCATCCGAGATGCGCACCATGTCGGTCACGCCCTGGGCCAGCAACTTGGCGGGCAGACCCATGTTGCCGACTTCCGCCATGCCCGGATAACCCTTGGGTCCACAGTTTTTCATGACCAGAATCGAGTCGGCGCTGACCTTGAGCTCAGGGTCGTTGATGCGCGCCTTGTACATGTCGAAGTTTTCAAACACCACCGCCTGACCGCGGTGTTTCATCAGTGCCGGGGTGGCGGCCGAGGGTTTGAGCACCGCACCCAAAGGCGCCAGATTGCCGCGCAGCACACAGATGCCGCCGTCTGCCACCAACGGGTTGTCGAGGGCGCGGATCACTTCGTCGTCGCCATAAATCGGTGAGTTTTTCACGTTGTCCCACAGGCTCTGGCCATTGACGGTCAGCGCGTTCGGGTGCGGGATCAGGTCATGCTCGCCCATGCGCCGCAGTACGGCGGGCAGCCCCCCGGCGTAGTAGAACTCTTCCATCAGAAAACGCCCGGACGGTTGCAGGTCCACCAGGGTCGGCGTGCCGCGCCCGATGCGGGTCCAGTCGTCCAGTTCCAGGTCTACGCCGATGCGTCCGGCAATGGCTTTGAGGTGGATCACGGCGTTGGTCGAGCCGCCAATCGCGGCGTTGACCCGGATCGCGTTTTCGAACGCTTCTTTGGTCAGCACTTTGGACAGGCGCAAGTCTTCGCGCACCATCTGCACCGCGCGCATGCCCGACATGTGAGCCAGCACATAGCGCCGCGCATCCACCGCCGGAATGGCCGCGTTGTGCGGCAGTGAGGTGCCCAATGCTTCGGCCATGCAGGCCATGGTCGAAGCGGTGCCCATAGTGTTGCACGTACCGGCCGAACGCGACATGCCCGCTTCTGCCGAGAGGAATTCGTCGAGGCTGATGTTGCCCGCTTTATAGGACTCGTGCATTTGCCAGACGATGGTGCCTGCGCCGATGTCCTTGCCTTTGTGCTTGCCGTTGAGCATCGGGCCGCCCGTGACCACGATGGCTGGCACGTCGCAGCTGGCGGCGCCCATCAGCAGGGCGGGGGTGGTTTTGTCGCAGCCGGTGAGCAACACCACGCCATCGATCGGGTTGCCGCGAATGGCTTCTTCGACGTCCATGCTCGCCAGGTTGCGGGTCAGCATGGCAGTAGGGCGCAGGTTGGATTCGCCGTTGGAGAACACCGGGAACTCAACGGGAAAGCCCCCGGCCTCGATCACGCCGCGTTTGACGTGTTCGGCAATGGTACGAAAGTGCGCGTTGCACGGGGTCAGCTCCGACCACGTGTTGCAAATGCCAATGATCGGCTTGCCTTGAAACTGGTGGTCGGCAATGCCCTGATTCTTCATCCAGCTGCGGTACATGAAGCCGTTTTTATCAGCGCTGCCAAACCATTGGGCGGAACGCAGTGGCGGGGTTTTATCAGACATGGCGGCTCTCTTATTGTATGACTAATTGATTTTTATGACCCTAAAGTAGCGCTTAAAAAGCCAGTTTGGAAGTGTTGTTGAGTAAATAGTATTACTATATAGTCGATTCGACTGAGAGCTGATCCTGGTGTGTATTCACCTGAGGCCACTCCAGAGGTGCCATAACAAAAACAATGGGAGACCGTCTCATGAGCCAGGAACTCCGGCTTATTCGTCGCATCACGCTCAAACTGATTCCCTTTCTGGTCTTGCTCTACCTGATTGCCTACGTGGATCGCTCGGCAGTGGGCTTCGCCAAACTGCACATGGGGGCCGACGTCGGCATTGGCGACGCCGCCTATGGACTGGGCGCGGGCCTGTTCTTCATCGGTTACTTCCTGATGGAAATCCCCAGCAACCTGATGCTTGAGCGCTTCGGCGCGCGACGCTGGTTTGCCCGCATCATGATCACCTGGGGCGCCATCACCATTGGCATGGCCTTTGTGCAGGGGCCTCACAGTTTTTATGTGATGCGTTTTCTGCTGGGGGTGGCCGAAGCCGGTTTCTTTCCGGGCGTTCTGTACTACATCACCCAATGGTTCCCGGTGCGCCACCGGGGCAAGATTCTGGGGCTGTTCATCCTTTCGCAACCCATCGCCATGATGATCACCGGGCCTATTTCCGGCGGTCTGCTGGGCATGGACGGCGTGCTCGGCCTGCATGGCTGGCAATGGCTGTTCATCGTGATCGGCACCCCGGCGATCCTGCTGACCTGGCCGGTGCTGCGCTACTTGCCGGACGGCCCGCAACAGGTCAACTGGCTGGAGCAGGGTGAAAAAGACTGGTTAATGGGTGAGCTGGAAAAAGACCTGCAAGCCTACGGGCAGACCCGGCACGGCAACCCGTTGCATGCCTTGAAAGACAAGCGCGTGCTGTTGCTGGCGCTGTTCTACCTGCCGGTCACGTTGAGCATTTACGGGCTCGGGCTGTGGCTGCCGACGCTCATCAAACAGTTTGGCGGCAGCGACCTGACCACCGGTTTTGTGTCGTCGGTGCCTTATGTGTTCGGCATCATCGGCCTGCTGTTTATCCCGCGCAGCTCGGACCGCCTCAACGACCGCTATGGCCACCTCGGCGTGCTGTACGTGCTGGGCGCCATCGGCCTGTTCTTCAGTGCCTGGCTGACGGTGCCGGTCATGCAACTGGCCGCGCTGTGCCTGGTGGCGTTTGCGCTGTTTTCCTGCACTGCGATTTTCTGGACCTTGCCTGGGCGTTTCTTTGCGGGCGCCAGTGCCGCAGCCGGAATTGCCCTGATCAACTCGGTGGGCAACCTGGGCGGCTACATCGGCCCGTTCGTGATTGGCGCACTCAAGGAATACACCGGGCACTTGGCCTCTGGCCTGTATTTCCTGTCGGGCGTGATGGTCTTCGGCCTGTGCCTGACCGTCGTGGTGTACCGCCAACTGGAACGCAAGCACGTGCTCAACCCCAGTGAATTCGCGGCCAGCGCCCAGCCTGCCACCCATCCCTGAATTGCCCCAGTGAGGCTCAACATGCGTTTAGTACAGTTTGAATTGAACAATGGCCAGCGCCGCGTGGGCGTGGTGCAGGACGACCTGATCTGCGAAGTGTCCGGTTGCACCAGCGTGCGCGAGGTGGCACTGGCCGCGATCGACGCCGGGGTGTCGCTGGCACAGCAGATCGAAGCGCTGGGGCTGGGCATCACCCATGACTATCAGGCGTTGCTGGCTGAATGCCGGATCTTGCCGCCGCTGGATCACCCGGACCCGGCCCACATGCTGATCAGTGGCACCGGGCTTACCCACCTGGGCAGTGCCTCGGCCCGGGACAAAATGCACCAGCAGGCCCACGACGACACCGCACTCACCGACACCATGCGCATCTTCAAATGGGGCGTGGAGGGTGGTAAGCCCGACGCAGGCGAGGCCGGGGTGCAACCCGAATGGTTTTACAAGGGCGATGGCAGCATTGTCGTGCGGCCGGGCGAACCGTTCCCGCTGCCGCCGTTTGCCGAAGACGCGGGTGAAGAGCCAGAAATCGGCGGCCTGTACGTCATCGGTCATGACCGCAAGCCGTACCGGCTGGGCTTTGCCGTGGGCAATGAGTTCTCCGACCACGTGATGGAGCGCAAAAACTACCTGTACCTGGCCCATTCCAAACTGCGCAGTTGCTCGTTTGGCCCGGAGCTGCGGGTCGGCGACTTGCCCCGGCATTTGTCCGGCAGCAGCCGCATCCTGCGTGATGGTCAAGTGCTCTGGGAGAACGAGTTCCTGAGCGGCGAAGCCAACATGTGCCACAGCCTGGAAAACCTCGAATACCACCACTTCAAATACAGCCAGTTTTTACGGCCGGGCGATGTGCACGTGCACTTTTTCGGCACGGCGACGCTGTCTTTCGCTGATGGCGTACGCACCCGTGCGGGCGACCGTTTTGAAATAACCCAGTCGGCCTTCGGCGCACCGCTGATCAACGGCATTGCGCCGGTTGACGCGGTGTTCGAGCCCGGCGCTGTCGGCACACTTTAAAAGGAGAGCAGGTATGACTCAGATTCTCGGCCACAACTACATCGGCGGCCAACGCAGCGCCCAAGGCAGCGTCATCGTGAACAGTGTGGACGCCACCACGGGCCAGGCACTGCCCTACGACTTTTACCAGGCCACCGCGCAAGAGGTGGACCGTGCCGCCTGCGCTGCGGCCGCCGCTTACCCGGCCTACAAAGCGTTGAGCGCTGAACGCCGGGCAGCGTTTCTGGACGCCATTGCCGATGAACTGGATGCCCTGGACGATCAGTTTGTGGCGCTGGTATGCCGTGAAACCGCGCTCCCGGCCGCCAGAATTGCAGGCGAACGGGGTCGCACCAGCGGGCAGATGCGTTTGTTCGCCACGGTATTGCGCCGTGGTGATTTTTACGCGGCCCGCATCGATCAGGCGCTGCCTGAGCGCACCCCGCTGCCGCGTCCGGATGTGCGCCAGTACCGCATCGGGCTTGGCCCGGTCGCCGTGTTTGGCGCCAGCAACTTTCCGCTGGCCTTTTCCACGGCAGGGGGGGATACCGCTTCAGCGCTGGCGGCTGGCTGCCCCGTGGTGTTCAAGGCGCACAGCGGGCACATGGCGACTGCGGAACAGGTGGCCGATGCCATTTTGCGTGCCGCCGAGCGTACCGGCATGCCTCAAGGCGTGTTCAACATGATTTATGGCGCAGGCGTCGGGGAGGCGCTGGTCAAGCACCCGTCGATTCAGGCCGTGGGCTTCACCGGATCGCTCAAGGGCGGGCGCGCGTTGTGTGACATGGCCGCGGCGCGGCCGCAGCCAATTCCGGTGTTCGCTGAAATGTCGAGCATCAACCCGGTCATCATCCTGCCGCAGGCCTTGCAGGTGCGTAGCGCCACGGTAGCCCGCGAGTTGGCCGCCTCGGTGGTGCAAGGCTGCGGCCAGTTCTGTACCAACCCCGGGCTGGTGATCGGTCTGCGCTCGCCCGCATTCACCGCCTTCATCGAGCAACTGGCCGGGCAAATCAATGAACAACCCGCGCAGACCATGCTCAATGCGGGCACGCTGCGCAGCTACGCCAAGGGGGTCAGCCAACTGGCCGAACATGCCCTTGTCGAACACCTTGCAGGCCTTGCCCAGCAAGGCACACAAGCACAGCCGCAGGTGTTCAAGGCGGATGTGCGGCTGTTGCTGGAAGGTGATCCGGTGTTGCAGGAAGAAGTGTTCGGGCCAACCACGGTGGTGATCGAAGTGCAAGACGCGGCCCAACTGGACGCCGCGATCCAGAGCCTGCACGGCCAACTGACCGCCACCCTGATTGGCGAGCCCGAGGACCTGCAACAGTTCGGCGGGCTGACGCCTTTGCTGGAACAAAAAGTCGGGCGCATCTTGATCAATGGCTACCCGACCGGTGTCGAGGTGTGCGATGCCATGGTGCATGGCGGGCCTTACCCGGCGACCTCGGATGCCCGGGGCACGTCAGTCGGTACGCTGGCCATCGACCGTTTTCTGCGCCCGGTGTGCTTCCAGAACTACCCGGACAGCCTGCTGCCCGAGCCGTTAAAAAACGCCAATCCGCTGGGCATCCAGCGCCTGGTGGATGGCCAGACCACGCGCACCCCCCTGTAATCCCGTCGGGGGTTGGTCAACGATTAACCCCCGCCATAGCCGGCTACCACTCACCGCGTGGCAAATCCTTTAACTCTTCCTGTCAGGCAGGGGCTTATCCCTGCGCCTTGATAAGGAAGCCCGTATGTCCGACTCCGTAACATCTTCCCTACCGGTGTATGGCACTTTTGCCATTCAGCGAGCGGTAGCCGCACAGTTTGCAACGCGTCCGACGGTGCGCGGTGTGGTCACGCAACTGCTGACAGAGCTACTGACCGAGTCGTTCAGGCAGCACGCTTTTGACCTCAGCAAAACCTATATCGTGCTGACCGTCGATGCTCAGGGCAACGCCCTGACCACGCAGCGCTACCGTTTATTGATTGATGAACTGCTTGAGCATATCGCCAGCCGAGAGCCACTCAACTACAGGTACCTCGCTGACGACGCGTGTTTCGTGGCGATGAGTGCGCCGCCTGCGCCGCCCGGAGGGTTCACACTCATTGAACCCATGACCCGTATCGAGCCTCTGTTGATGGACGTTATGAGCATCTGGCAGGTTGCACTGCAACACGCTCACGTCACGTACTGGAATCAACCTGGCAATACCGGCACAAGCCGACTGCTCTGGCTGGGCACAATGATTCAGGATCAGTTGCTGAGCAGCATCAGCCGGGCGAGCAATCTCACCGACAGTCAACGCAGCCATCTGCGACAGGTGCTGCGTTACCCCCATCGCAATGAACGTTTGAGGGACCGCCCACGTGCGCAGAGGATCTTTGATTCGAACACCCGCGTAAACGTGCATAGCGTGGCTGGCAGGTTTGTGACCGGGCGCACGTTCAATGTCGTGACCCCCGACATCCTCATCGAACATGTCGAAGGTCGCCTGAGCACCTGGTTTTATTGCAAACCCGGCGGCGCCATTGAGCGTTTTTCTTTGCTGGATCTGTTTACGCGCACATGGAACATGAGGTTCGCCACCCGCTATCGCCTGCAACGTGTCAAGTGCGTGCTGTACGAGACTGCGAGTAACTTTCTGGATACTCAGGCGATGTGTGTCCTTGAGCGTCAACTGGACGCCATCCTGGCCCTTGAAAAGCCCATGCCACTCCAGGCACTGGAGCAATGTGTCAGGGACGTCACTGACACCGCCGCCGTCTTTGGCGTGGGTGAAGAGCCCGCACCGATCAATCTGGCACCTGTTTATTCGGCGCTGCCGCAGTGGTTACAAAATGCCACTGCGGGGGATCGTTTTGAATACCGCTCGCAACTGGTCGCGTTGGCCAGCGTGTACACACAAGCAAAGGGCAAGCGCTTCAACGACGACATCCCGGATCTGTTTACCTTCACCGCCAATGCCTTGCGCCAGCAGATGCGCCATGACCAGCCACTCGCTCCGGGTTACGAGCCTGACGATATTGAACTGACGTTTTTGGACCCGGTAGGGCCGGGCGGCGAGGGCACCATTGGCACACTCAACCCCTACACGTTGACCCTCACACAACTGGCCGTGGCGAATCTGTCCGCCGCGCGAAGCAGCCGCATGACAATCCGTCACGCCAAAGGTCAATTAATTCAGGGCTGGTGGATGACCCCGGCGTACATCAGGACATTGATCAAAACCGTCAATATTGGTCTGCGTTATCCGCGCTGGATTGAGCAGTGTTTGACTGCCGACCCCGATCAAGCCCTGCGCCGCGAAAAGCTATTCACTGAAGAATTGCGCGTTCAACTGGTTTTACAGGCGCTGGAATGCAAGATTCGCAGGTTGTGTTCGTTCACGGAGCGCGGTTTTCGGTGGGTGAAGGCCCTGATGCACCTCGACCCGCAAATGCGCAGGGTGGACGGGGAGCCGGTGAGCATCCGGCCATTGAAGTTTTTGTCAGCCCCTAAAGCCCCGCCGCATACCGCCCGCAACATGTTTGTGATCGGCCCGCTGAACGTGCTTGCCGGGCCTCACGTGTTGTACCGACCGTTGCACAAGCAGCCCTTGATCGAATTCCCCTCATGGGACGCATTGTTTGCAGCGATTGCTCAAGCCGGGGAATTGCAAAACAACGTATTGCAGTGGCTGCCCTCAGATGCCCGCAAACTCTATGAAGCGGGCGGTTTTTATCGTCTGAATCTGCCGTCACGGCATGTGCATGACGATCACTCACCCCCCGTGATTCCCGGGGCAGCCAAGCTGGGCGATTTTGCCTTGAACCAGGACTTCATGCACACCCTGTACCTGGAACTGGCCCGAACCCTTAGTGAGTTGGCGGATCGGCAAACTGTTTCCAATGTTGAGGAGCGTTGGCAGTCGCTGGTCACTGGCGGCTGGCTCGTGTTCAGTGCGATTGTCCCCAATCTCCCGTTGGCCTGGCCGTTACGCCTTATCGCGGGCATCAGCATGACTTATCTGGCGGTGCAGCACGATATAGAAGCGCTGCGCTCGGATGATGAACCAGAGAAAGCAGCGGCAATAATTGATTTGTTATTCAACTGCGCACTGGTGCTTTTGCATCTTCGCCCGGTTGCAGGTCAACGTCCGTTACCCATACAGCAACAGGCCGAGGCGGTTCTGATCCCGGCCAGTCTTCGGGAACGGGCACAGCGCCAACCGTTAACGGCAGCCGCCACCCTCGATTTGCCACAGGTCCATGATGTGAGTGTGGTGGTTGGAAACCGTCAAACCGAGCTGGACTTTTCGTGGTTTACCAACCCGCAAGTCAAATACACGCGCGCACAATTGACGTGGCTGGACCGTAATCACGTCGAAGGCTTTAAAGAAGACAGCCCGCCGGTAGCGCGCGGCCCTTATCAAGGCTTACTCAGGCTTAACTACCAGTTCTATGCCGAGGTGGATAAATGGATCTATCGCGTGCAGTTGGAAGAGGACGATGTGTATCTGGTCAATCCTCACGATTCAAAGGATCGCGGGCCTCGTATTGTTCGCAATGAAAGAGGTATCTGGACATATGATTTGCGCGTCCGGCTGCGGGGAGGGGCGCCTAAAACCCGAGTGTCCATCAAGAAAGAGCAACGTATTAAACGGTTGAATGAACTGCGTGAACAACTGACGCGCTATAACGCCCGGTCCAAAGTGCTGGAAGCAGAAATGTCGAGGGTGCAAGCGCTGAGTGACAAGGCCAATATCAGTGAGTTTGAAACAACCCCCTTGGCACAACGTCGCGCAGCACTGGAACGTTATATAGAGGTCATTGAGCGTCAAAAACCAGAGTACGAATCGGCGTTGAGTCTGTTTCTGGAGAAGCAGGAAGTGCTGTCCGAAGACAATGACCCGAACAATCTGGTCGGTTTCTACAAGTACCTGATTCGCCTGAACAGCACATTGTTTGATTGTTATTTTTTGCTCACGGGCGTTTTCAAGTTGCAACATCCCGAGGTATTCAGCACCCACGGTCAGTTGGTCAATGTTGATCTGCTTCGGTCCCCTGCCTATCGAAACGATTGCCAGTCCATGGTGGAGGCCTTTGATAAGGCCGCTGCCTCTTATGTTGAGCTTGAGTCCTATATCAAAAAATTGCGCGCCGTCCCCAAGCTGGGCTATTCGACAGCAGCGCAAGCGCAAAAAAATTATGCGATGTTTGAACAATCAGACACCGTTCACTACCGCTCCAACACGGTGTGCCGGGCTTACCAGTTGCTTATTTTTCCTGACCTGTTGATTGATTCACCCGGTAGCGCAGATTGGCATAACGTGCGAAAAACGCTGACTGACTTGTTTTACACCGCACAAACGCACTACGCGCTCGAAGATCAAGCCCTGTTCAGCCTTGATGAGCGCAGCGAAATTCTCACCGATATCCGTGAGCGTTACGCCCGCGCGGACGATGCGTTGGGGATTTTCCGAGAAGAGGCCGGAGCGCGGTTGAACATGACTGCGTTTGAACACGTGCTTTCAGCACTGGCTGAGTTGGATCAAAAAGCCGAAGCGATGTTGCAGGCCCAGGCCAGGGCGCACACAGAGTGGTTACCTGAGCAGCCGCACCCTGTGCGTACCCCCACGTACACCCGAAAAATTGTACGCACGCGCAAAAAAGGCATTTTGATCGGCACCCCCAGAGCGGACGCCGGTCAGGAAGGTGAGGTGGTTGATGTGGGGGACATGTCAGGCGCCAGTGTGAGAAGTAACAGCCCCGCACCTCACTTGACCGTCACATTCAAAGAGACGGCCCCGGACCAATGGGTTGAGGTGCAGGCGCCTGTTGTGCTCCCAGCGCGGCCCTTATCAGCCTTGAAAACCGAGGCCAATACCCTGTTGGAGGGTCTAAACGCTCAAATCCGTCGGGTCAAGGGTTACGCCAAGCGGTCCCGATTCCCGTTGGAACTGGAAGAAATTCTCGACCGTTACGCGCAAAAACTGGATCGGCTGGTGCTGGAGATCAAACAGGCTGCCCCCGATGAGCCTGCCGTCGAGCACCCCAAGCCGGGCACCGTGCCGATGTACATCAAACGCCTGGAAAACGGCGCGGCGCTGCTGCGTTCCCAAGGCGTTGAGCTGCTGATGTCGTTACCACCCACCACCGCCACGGTTAACTTCCTGCTGGAGAAGCAACACGTCAGCGTGAACAAACTCGAGCCGCGTGTGGCCTTGCGCGGGGAACGTCAGGACTTCGTGCAGGAGTACGAAATCAAAAACACCGCCGGCAACGTGCTCTGGTATGCGCATTTGCATTACAAAGCGGCCGACAGCCCGGCGCAGAACGTGGAAGCGGCCCATTTCAAGCTGGCGGCTCAACGGTATGCCAGCCAGCCAGCTGAAGATGCCAAAGCCAAACCCGGGCGTGCGCCGACCCAGGTGTATTACGCGCCTATCAGTCAAAAGATGCTGATGGAACGATTTCTGGCGCTGGACGTCCAGTGAAAGACAGACAGGCATGGGTAAAGGGGCTGGTTTGACCTATCATTGCGCCTTTCCAACAGGTGAATGATTAATGAGCGATTCAAACCAGACCATGCGTGCGGCCCTTGAAAGCAGCGACATGCTGATTATTGACGGGCTGCACGCCTGGGATTTTTCTCTGGATGATGTGCAATTGCTCATCAAGTGCATGGATGGCCGCGCCGAAAAGCGCTGGAGTTTTACACCCCCACAGCTCGACGCGGCGGTTTTTGACGACAGCCTGCAAAGCTGGACCCTCGTGGGCGACTCGGGCGAGCACCGCCTGGTCTGCCTCAGCGCATTGAGCGCAAGCAATGATGACGACGCGTGTGAGGTGGTTGATGAAGCTTAAATGGTTGCCGCTGTTGATGGCCTCAAGCGTGGGCGCGATGTCGGCGCAGGCGTCCTCCGAGCGTGAAGTGGAGTTGCTTGTCGGTTCGTATACCCAGGGCAAAAGCCAGGGCATCTACCGCTTGCAGTTCGACAGCGAAAAAGGGCGTATCACCCCTGAACCGCTGCAAGTGTTCAAATCGGCCAACCCTTCATGGCTGACACTGTCCGCCGACCAGCAGCGGCTGTTCGTGGTCAACGAAAACGGCAAAGGCCAGGCGGATGGGGTGGGGCGCGTGAGCAGTGTCGCGATCAACCCGAAAACCCATGAGCTGACGCTGGTCAATCAGGTCAAAACCCTGGGCGAAGAGCCCACGCACTCCAGCCTGAGCCATGATGAGCGTTATCTGTTTGTGGCCAACTATGGCGTGCATGCCGACCCCGGCGGCAGCCTGGCGGTGTTGCCGATCAATGCGCAGGGCCAGTTGCAGCCCGTGACCCAAATGAGCAGCCACCCGGCCAGCCGGGTCAACCCTGAACGCCAGTTGTCCGCGCACGTGCACTCGGTGGTGTCATCCCCGGACGGCCAATTCGTTTATGCCAACGATCTGGGCGCCGACAAGATTTTTGTCTACCGCTACGACCCCGCAGCCAACCCCGAGCATCCGCTGATCCCCGCCGAACCGGCTGCCATTGAACTGCCTGCGGGCAGCGGCCCGCGCCACCTGTTGTTCGCGCGCGATGGCAAGCACGCTTACCTGACCACAGAAATGAGTGCTCAGGTATTTGTGTTCGATTACGACAACGGTCAGCTCAAACAGCGTCAGGCGGTAGAACTGGCTCCGGGCCAACCGGCCGGTAACCGCGCCGCAGGCGGCCTGCACACCAGCGCCGACGGCAAGTTCCTGTACGTCAGTAACCGGGGCAAGGCCAACGAATTGCTGGTCTTTGCGATTAACCCCGCCAATGGCGAGTTGACGCATCTGCAGCGCCGCTCCGTTGAAGGCGATCACCCCCGTGAGTTCGCCCTCAGCCCTAACGGCAAGTTTGTGCTGATCGCCAACCAGATGAGCAACAACATCGTGGTCGTGGAACGCGATCCGCAGACCGGCAAGCTGGGCGACACCGTGCAACACCTGTCGATGGACGCACCGTCCGACCTCAAGTTCATCAACCGGCCGTAACCCTGGGCGGCTGCGTCTCTGCGCACGAGTCGACAGGCGCAGGGACGTTTCGGCCCTTTTGCGCCCTCAACCCCTGTCGCTCAGGGCTGTTTGGCCATCACCGCCGTGAACAACCCTGAGGCGAGGAAGCGTTCAAGCCAGGCCTGCAATTTAGGGTAGGGCGCTTGCGCGAACCACGCGCGGTCCACGTGGGCGAACTGGCGTATGAACGGCGCCAGCGCCACGTCGGCCAGGGTCAACGTGGTGCCGGTCAGGTAAGGGGTGTGTTCAAGCAGGCACTCAAGCCGCTGCAACACAACCGCCCCTTGCGCGCGGTAATGCTCCATCGGGTACTCGGGGTAGCGCACGGCGTACTTGTAGCGGTCCAGCAGCACCTTGAAGCGGGTGTCGTTTTCTTCAATCAACGCTTCGATCAAAGGCCGGTCCGCTGGCAGCCAAACGTCGGGGTCGTTCTGACTCAGGGCCCAGTGCATGATCTCCAGACTCTGCTCGATGACCCGGCCGTCGGCGCACACCAGCACCGGCACCGTGCCCTTGGGCGAAGCGGCCAGCATCTGGGCGGGCTTGGCTTTGAGGCTGACCTCAATGATCGACACCGGGACACCGCTGTAGCGCAGGGCCATGCGGGCGCGCATGGCGTAGGGGCAGCGGCGGAACGAGTAGAGGGTGTGCAGGCTCATTTGACCTGCACCGTGCTCAGCCCGTTGCCTTGGCGCTGAACCTGTATCTGCACCGGAATCCGTTCGTGCATTTCCTGCACGTGTGAAATCACCCCGACCTTGCGTCCCTGCGCCTGCAATCCGTCCAGCGCGTCCATCGCCAGTTGCAAGGATTCGGGGTCGAGACTGCCGAAGCCTTCGTCAATAAACAGCGATTCGATTTTCAGCGTGCTGGACGCCATGGACGCCAGCCCGAGGGCCAAGGCCAGCGACACCAAAAAGGTCTCGCCGCCCGACAACGAATGCACCGAGCGCAGTTCGTCGCCCATTTCCGTGTCCATCACCAGTAACCCCAGCATGCTGCCGCCCCGCTTGAGGCGGTAGCGGCGCACCAGTTGGCGCAGTTGGGCATTAGCGTGGTGGACCAGCAGGTCGAGGTTATAAGCCTGGGCTATCTTGCGAAATTTGTCCCCGGTGCCCGAACCGATCAAATCACTGAGCCGCGCCCAGCGCTGCCACTCGTCATAGGCCTGCGCCGTGCGCTGCGCCAGCGCTTGATTGGCCTCAGTGCGCCGGTCGTCTTCGGCTTGTTGCGCGCGCAGTCCGGCGCTCAATTGTTCGCTCACCTCCAGTTGGACGTTCAGCGCGTCAAGGGCTTGGGTCAGGGCCTCGGCGTCCAGATTGCCGTTGGCCTGCGCCTGATGCCGGGCGAGTTGCTGTTCGCGTTCCTGAAGCAGAACCCGGGTGTGCTCCAGGTTTTTTTCACTGCCTGACAGACGCTCGCGCAGTGACCGCACCTGTGGTTCGTCATGGGCCAACAATTGATGCAGGCGTGCGTCATCCACGCCAGTGTGCAAGGCACGCCATTGAGCGACCTGCGCCGTTAACGTGGCGTGCTCCTGCTCAAGTGCCTGCAAACGCTCGCGGAGCGCCTTGAGTTCAGCCGTCAGCTGGATCTGTTGGCGGGTGGTAGCCTGCACGGTGTCGCTGGCATGGGCTTGCGCGGTGCGGGCCTGTTCCAGAGCCTGTTCAAGGTGTTGCTGCCAGGCTTCGGCGCTGCTGTGTGGGCCCAGCAGGGCGTGCAGGGCCTGCTTGCTGGCATGTTGCTGCGCGAGCCATTCGTCCAGGGCTTGTTGCAGCGCGTCCTGCTGGGAGCGCTGATGGCTGTGCTGCACCTGCTCGCGCTCGAGGGTCTGGCTGCGCGCCGCATGCTCGGCGAGTTCGTCGCGTTGTTGCTCCAGGTGCGCAAGCCGCTCGGCCACCTGTTGATCCAACGCCATGAAACAGGCCGACGTGTGCGCACGCAGTTCGGCCAGGCGCTCGGCAGGCAACAGGCTGGAGAACGCCGCCAGTTCCTCTTCGAGGCGCTGGGCGTCGGCGTTGAGCTGCACCTGCTGGTCGGCCAGTTGCCGGGCGGCCAACTGGCTGGCGTCGCTGCTGCGCTGGATGTCGCCTTGCAGTTGTGCGGCATCCCTTTGCAGGGCGAGCAGGGCGTTCTGACGTTCTTCGTCACGGCTGATGCTGTAGTGCAATTGTTCAAGCCGATGGGCCAGCCACGGCGCCCGCTTGGCCGCGGGTTGGTCCTGCCATTGCGCATGGTGCGGGTGCGCCTCCAGGCTGGGGGCGAGTGCCTGTTGGTCGTCCAGCAATTGCTGATGTTGCAGGCGCAGTTCGCGCAGTTGTGCATTCAGGCCGCTGACCTGTTCACGCAGTTGGTCGAGGGTGGCCTTGAGTGTGTCCACGGCCTTGCGGGCAGCCGCCTCTTCGTTTTCGTCATGGCGCGAGAGGCTTTGCAACAGGGCTTCGGGCTGGTGGTACGGGTGCTCGTGGCTGCCGCAGACCGGGCACGGCTGGTTGTCCTGCAAGTGCTCGCGCAGTTCTTCAACACTGGCGCTGCGGGCCAGTCGCTGGCGTTCCAGCAGTTGGCGGGTGAGGTTCAGTGCCTGCTCGGCCGCCTCGTACTGTTTTTTGGTCAGGGTGCCGAGTTCGATCCGCTGTTCGCGTTCTGATTGCAGCGCCTGCAATTTGCTTTGCAGGGCCTGTAGCCGGTCGTCCAGCGCCTGTTGAGTGCTGCTCAGCCGCTGCAAGTCTTCGTAGTCGCGCTGCTGCTGGCGATTGTCCTTGAGCAAGCTGCCCAACGCCTGGATTTGCTCGTTGACGGCGTGGGGTTCGGCCGCCGCTTCCTGAAACAGGATTTCCAGGCTGTTGCGCTGTTCAGTCAGTTGCTGCGCGGCGTGCAGGGCACGTTGCTCCAGGGCCGGCAGCTCGTGTTGACCGGTGCTTAGGGTGGTGCTCAAGCGCACCAGTTGCTGCAAGCGCGGGCGCCAGGCGTCCCAGGCATTGGCCAGCGGCGTCAGTTCAGCGCTGTGCTCAAGCTGTTGGGCAATCTGTGACAGCTGTTCGGTGCTGCGTTGTTGGCGCTCGATCAGGGTGTCGAGCCGTTGTTGGCCCGCCGCACTGGCGGTGTCGGCTTGCTGTTTGAGGGCGCGTTGCTTGTCGAGCGTGTCAGTGAGCCGTTGCAGGTTGGCCTGTTCTGTATAGGCCTGCTGCAGTGGCGTGGCGCACTGCTGGTGCATGGCCTGGGCCTGCTCCGTCGCCAGCCGCGCGGCTTCCAGCGTGTGCTCCTGTTGCGCGTGTTGTGCCTCTAACTGCGCGTGTTGTTGTTGATGGTCGGCCATCTGCGCCGTGAGTGGACGCACCTGCGCGTCCAGCTCGGCCAGCCGTGCAAACTGATGGCGCTGGGGGGCCAGTTGTTCGAGCCAGTGCAGGGTGTCGCGTTCACCGGCCTGGCTGTCCCACAGCCCTTGCGCCTGCTGCAACTGCACGGCGGCGCTTTGGTGTTGTTCTTGCAGTTCGCGCAAGGTCTTGAGCCAGACGTGTTGCTGCTCCAGCTGTTTGAGCTGGCCTTGCCGGGCCTTGAGCTGTTGTTGGGCCAGGGTGAATTGTTGATCCAGTTCGAGGCGAGCGTCAGGCGACAGGGGCGTAATGCCCACCGCTTGATCCTGTAGCTGCTTGTGCAGGTCGCGGGTTTCCTTGGCCTTGTCGAAAGCGCGTTTGCCCAGACGGGTGTACAGCGCAGTGTCGGTGAGTTTTTCCAGCAGTTCGCTGCGTTCGTTGTCGTCGGCCTTGAGGAAGGCGCTGAACTCGCTTTGGGCCAGCATCACGGCGCGGGTGAACTGTTCGAAGTTCAACCCCAGCCGCGCTTCGAGCTGGACCTTGTAATCACCTTTCTGGCTGGCCAGCAATTGATCGCTGTCCAGATCGCGCAGGCTCTGGCGGCTGGCCTGGAGCTTGCCGGTGGCCTTTTCCCGCGCGCGGTTGGCTTCCCAGCGCGCCCGGTAGCGGCGTCCGTCGATGCCGAGAAAATCCACTTCGGCATAGCCTTCGCCCGTGCCGCGCCGCAGCAGGGTGCGCGGGTCGCCAGTGGCGATCTCGCCGTCAACATCGGGCACTTTGGCATCGCGGCCGGTGTTGTTCAGGCGCGGCACGGCGCCAAACAACGCCAGGCACAAAGCGTCGAGCAGGGTGCTTTTACCGGCGCCGGTGGGGCCGGTAATGGCGAACAGACCGGCGCTGGCCAGGGGCTCAGCCGTGAAATCCAGTTCAAACGGGCCCGCCAGCGATGCGAGGTTTTTCAGGCGGATGGCGAGGATTTTCATGGCTCTTCGCCCTCCAGCTGTACGTCTTGCAACAACATGGCAAAGTCCTTGAGGGTCTGTTCATCGGCCTCGCGGCCATAGCTGTCTAGCCAGGCCCGGCTGAACAGCTCTTGCGGGGTCAACTGGTCGAGTTCAATCAGCCGCGCGTTGTCGTCTTCGTCCCCGCGTTTACCCGTGCCCGCATACTCGGCGCTGATGCGCACCAGGCGCACGGACTTGCCTTGCAACGCGGTTTCAATCTGCTGGCGCAGGTCTGGCTGGGGTTCGTCGAGGATCACCCGCACTTCGAGCCACGGCTGGCGCTGGGTGTCGGCCAGCAGATCAACGTCCGGCACGCCGCTCAGTTGCGAGAGAATTTCGCTCAGTGGCGCCGGGCCGATGCGTTGCAGATTGACCGCGCGGGGGATCAGCAAGGGCTCAACGCTGACCAGGGTTTCGCCCTCCAGTTGCACCTCCAGCACCTGATGCGGGTAGCTGATTTCCGAAAAGGACAGGGGAATGGGCGAGCCGCAGTAGCGAATCCGCTCTTCACCATTGACCTTTTGCGGCTTGTGCAAATGCCCGAGGGCCACGTAGCTGATGCTTGGGCCGAACAGGCTGGCGGGGAGGGCTTCGGCGTTGCCGATAATCAGGCTGCGTTCCGAGTCTTCGGAGACCGAACCGCCCGCCATGTGCGCATGGCTGATGGCTACCAGCGCCTGACCGGGCTGGCGTTTGGCATTGGCGGCCTCGATCAGCCACTCATGCACCTGACCGATGCCGCGCAGGTAGTCATCGCCCAAGTGTGCGCCCGTGACCTCGGCGGGGCGCAGGAACGGCAACGCCAGGCACCAGGCCGCGATCTGTCCGGTTGCGTCCGGCAGCGGGATCATCAGGCGCTCGGCATCGAGCTGGCCATCGTCAAGCCACAGCACACGACCCAGCGCGTGGGTGCGCAGGCGCCGCATCAGCGGGGCAGGCAGCTCAATGCGCGAGCCGGAGTCATGGTTGCCGGCAATCATCACGATGGTTAACGCGGGGTGCTGTTCATGGGCGCTGACGATGAAGTCGTAAAGGCGTTCCTGGGCTTTGACCGGCGGGTTGACCGTGTCGAAGATGTCCCCGGCAATTAACAGCACGTCGGGTTGCCGGGTGGCCAATTGGGCCAGCAGCCAGTTAAGAAAACAGGCGTGTTCGAAGTCACGTTCCTGGCCATGGAGGTTTTGCCCCAAATGCCAGTCGGAAGTGTGAAACAAGCGCATAACAGAATCCGTTTAAAAAGGTCATCAGCGGTCGCGTCAGGCCGGGAGCATGCCCGCCGCCACCTCGACATTATTTGGGGTAGAGCGGCGGCAGGCTGCTCGGCTCGCTGCCGGGGTCTTGCTCGCGCTCGTGCGCCGGAATGCTGCGAATGGCTTTCCATAACTCTTCGCCTTGCCAGTGCTGGCCGGACTCGCTGTAGAGCGCGCCATTGAGGCCGTCCAGCGCATCGGACAACAACACAAAGCGCGCGGCCATGTCCGCCAGGGTTTCGGGTTGCTGGCGGGCCCAGGCATCGAGTGCCTGGCGGGTCGCTTGCGGGTCGTTGGCCAGGCAGGCGCGTTTGAGATCATCGAGCAGTGTGCGCGGGCTGGGGCCAGTTTGCGCAGCCCGCAAAATGGCCGGCTGCCAGCGGGCGCGCCACCACAGGCCAAAGCCGATCAGCGTCGAGCAACCCAATACAAAGGTGCTGAGTTGCCACAGCCAGAGCGACGATTCATCGCTCAGCGGCCGCGTCGTATCGCTGGCGGCAGGGTCCAGCGCCAGGTCAGGGTTGGCGGCGACTTGCAGCGTGCGCGCCGGTAAGTAGCTGCGCTCAAGGCGATCTTCGTGGGTGTTCCACCACACCACTTCCACCGCGGGCAATTCGACTTGGCCTATGCGGGTGGGCACCAGCGCCTCGCGCTCTTCGCGGCTGCCGATCAGGCCGTTTTCGGTGATTTGATTGCTCAGTTGCGGCAGGTCGGGATAGCGTCGCAAGCCGTTGACGTCGGTGGCGGTGAGTGCGGGCAATTGCGCGCTGGACAGCCCTTGGGCCTTGAGCGTCAGGGTCCGGGTGAGCGAGTCGCCCACCCTGCAGTGATCGGGCTCGGGGTTCCAGGTTTCACTCATGCTCAGGCTGCGTGCGGGCAACCAGGGCGCGGTGCTCGGGTAGTCTTGCGGCTTGGGCTTGACCTTGAGCGGGATGTCCGGCGACGTCACGTGCACCAGTTTTCCCGGTATAGGGCCCAAGGGCGCCGGGGCGTTGGACTGTTGGCTGTCGACCTGGGTGGCGCTGAAAGTTTGCGCAGGCACCAGCAGCTCGCCACTGTGATGCGGGTAGATCCCGTAGCGCATTTCGATGACGCCGTGGCGCACCCCGTTGATCAGTTTTTCGTAAGTCCGCGACTCGCCGAGCTGTTCGACAATGGCATCGCTCAGGTGCAACGGGGTCAGGCTGCTGTCGTCGTACAGGGCCACCGAGTGGTAAATACGCAGGGTCAGGATGGCCTGGGCCTGCACGTAGACGCTGGACTGGTCGAGGCTGGACTCAATAAAGACCGGAGCCAGTTCGTTGACCGTGGCTTCACTCTGGCTGACGGTCAGGCTGATCGGCTGGCTGTGATAATCGCCCACCTGCAGCGGCGGGATCACCACTGTACCGGTGCGCCTGGGTTGCAGGGTGATGATCCAGCGGGTGTTGGCTTTGTTGCTGTCGCTCAGGTTGGTCAGTTGATTGACCTGCCGCGTACCGCGCACCTCAAACAGGTCGTCAAGGGGGCTGAGGTCGGGCTTGCCAAATTGCGTGGCGTCATTGGATTCCAGCGTCAGCTCAACGGTTTCGCCCGAGTTGAGGTGATCGCGATCGACACTGGCGACCAGCCCCAGTGCCTGGGCGGGCAGTGTCCAGCACCACAGCAAAAGTAACAAAGCACAAAGGCGGTTCATTGAGGCGTGTCCTGATGTTGCTGCTGTTCGTACCAAAATTTTCGTCGCAACAGTTCGCTGGGGTTGTCGGGAATCTGCTTCAGCCATTGTTCCAGTGCCTGCCGGTGTTCTTCTTCAATGGGCCGAATGCCTGACGGGGCAGGGTCGGTCGCGGGCGCTACCTCGGGTTCGCCGGGGGCGGTCGGCGGTGCGTCCGGCTGTTGCGCAGGCTGAGGACTGACCTCGCCAGCAGGCGTCGAAGCCCCGCTCGGGTCTTGCGCAGGACGGGTAGCACCGGGCGCGCCCTGGGGTGGCGTGCTGCCCGGTGATTGGGCGTCAGGTGCCGGGTTTTCGGCCTCGGGGGGGCGTTCGGGCGTGGCGTGGCTTTGCTCATGCTGCTCTTCAAGCAGTTGCTCGATCAAGGCCTTGTTCTGGGCCGCGGCCTGCAACTCGGGCTGACGCTCAAGCGCTTGCTCGTAGGCGTCAATGGCCGCCTCCAGCTCGCCTGCCATGGCCAGTGCATTGCCGCGATTGTAGTGGGCGCTGGCGCTGTTGACCTCGGCGAAACGCTCAGCTGCAGCGGCGTAGTCCCCCGCTTGATACAGCGCCATGCCTTGCCACATCGGGTCTTCGAAGTGCTGCACCGCTTGCAACGGTTTTTTCTGTTCCAGCAGGCGTTGGCCCTGTTGGTCGGGGCGTAGCCACAGGTCGGTAAAACTGAAGGCATAGCTGGGCTGTGGCAGCAAGAACAGCAGCGGCAGGCAGAACAGCCAGCCGCGCCGCCCGGCACAGGCCGCGAGCAGCAACAGGGGCAGCAATAGCCAATAACCCTGGTCAGCCCAGGTGTCCAGGCGTTGGGTCTGGCCGTCCGCGCGCAGGTGGAGTGCGCCGTCCAGCAGGCCGAGCCCGCGCAAGTCGTTATCATCCAGACGCGCCTGCCGGTAGCGGCCGCCGATGTCCAGCAAGAAACTGCGCAAATCGGGGCTGTCCAGGCGAGGCAACAGAATGGCGCCCTGGTCGTCTTTAAGCAGTTGACCGTTTTCATCGACCACCGGTGCCCCGTCGCGCGTACCGATGCCGAGCATCAGCAACGGTGGCGCATCGCTGCCCAGCCGGCTGCGGATGCCTTCCCGTTCTTGCGCGCTCAGGGAGGAGCCGATCAGCAGCAGTCGCCCTTGGCCCAGTGCGCCCTGATCCAGCAACTGCAAGGCTTTACCGACCGCCAGATCGGCGCGATGGCCGGGTTGAGGCATGATCGAGGGCTTGAGCGCCTCCAACAGGTTGCGGCTGGTGGCCAGGTCGTCAGACAGCGGCACCAGCGTGTGGGCGCTGCCGGCGTACACGATGACCGCCGTTTGCGCGTCACTGCGGTTTTGCAGCTGGTCGTACACCTTGCGCCGGGCTTGTTCCAGGCGAGTGGGCGAGCTGTCCGTGGCCAGCATCTCGGGGGTCAGTTGCAGCATCACCACCAACGGATCGGCGGGTTTTTGCGTGGCTTGCTCCACCCGCTGCCAGCTCGGGCCCATCAGCGCCAGCGCCGCCAGCAGCCAGCCCAGCCCGAGGACAATCCAGGGCAGTTTGCTGTCGCGGCCATTGCCGCCGCTCAGCAGCACCCGTTGAAACGCTACGGGCAAGATCATTTGCCAGCGCCCGGCGCGTTTTTGGCGGTGCCAGAGTTTCCACAGCAGCCAGCCGAGCAGGGGCAATACCGCCAGCCATTCGGGCCGAAACCAGTGCGGCCAGAACGTGTTCATCGGCGTCTCCGCAGGCGCAGCCGCTTAAGGCGCTGGCGCCATTGAGGCAGAGGGTGCAGGCGGTGCTCCTCGGTCAGCCAGCGGTGCAGCAGCGCATTGGGCCACAGTTCGCGAATCACCATCAGCACACTCAGCAGCAATGCGCCTGCCAGTGGCCAGCTATACAGCGCGTTGGCCGGGCGCGCCTGAGTGGGTTGCTGGGCCACCGGTTCGAGTTGGTCGAGGGTGTCCTTGATCGCGGCAAGCTCTTTGCCGTCATGGGCGCGGAAATACTGGCCGCCGGTCAGCCGGGCGATTTCCTGAAGCGCGGGCTCGTCCAGATCCACCCCGGGGTTGATCCCGAACAGGCCCTTGGTGCTGCTGTCTTCCGGGTCTGCTCCGATGCCGATCGGGTAGATTTTGACGCCTTCTTCAGCGGCCAGGCGCGCGGCGGTCAGCGGGTCGATCTGCCCGCCGTTGTTGGCACCATCGGTGACCAGGATCAGTACGCGGCTCTGGGCCGGACGTTGGCGCAGGCGTTTGAGGGCCAGGCCAATGGCATCGCCAATGGCGGTATTTTTGCCCGCAATGCCAATGCGTGCCTCGTCCAGCCAGGTGCGCACGGTATGCCGATCAAAGGTCAGCGGCGCTTGCAGGTACGCCTGACTGCCGAACAGAATCAGGCCGACACGGTCGCCTTCGCGGTTTTCCAGAAAGTCGCCCAGCAGGCTTTTGACCAGATCGAGGCGACTGACGTCTTCGTCACGCCATTGCATGTCCGGAAAATCCATCGACCCCGAGACGTCAACCGCCACCAGTAAATCGCGGCCACTGGCGGCAATGGGCAGCGGCTCACCGACCCATTGCGGGCGTGCAGCCGCCGTCAGCAGCAACAGCCAGAGCAGCAGGTAGGGCGCCTGTTGGCGCCACGAAGGCAGGGTCGAACGGGCTTTGCGTCGCGCCAGTTCTTCGAGGTCGCCCAGAAAGCTGATGTTGAGCGCCGCTTCGCCACTGTCCGCCACCGGCAACACAGCACGCATCAGCCACGGCAGCGGCAACAGGGCGAACAGCCAGGGCCAGGCGAACTCAAACATGTTTGCGGATCCAGGTTTCTACGGCTTGATTGAGCCCGGCAATGGCTTTGTCATCAAGCTTGCATTCGGGTTTGTAGGCGCCTTCTACCAGCACCATCCAGCGTGTCAGCCCGGCGGCGGGGCAACGGTTGTCTAGGAACGCCAGCCATTTGCGGCCATTAAGGGTGTGGCTCTGGCTGTAGGGGTAATGGTTGCGGCACAGACGTTTGAGCAGGCCATTGAGCTGTTGCAGCCAGGCACCGGCGGGTGCGCCGTCGTAAGGTTTTGGAAAGCGCGCAAGTTCTTCAAGCGCCGCCAGACGTACCGGGTCCAGCGGTTGCTCGGTGCGCTTTGGCAGGCGTTTGGCCGGCAAATAGCGGCGTAACCACCACAGGCCCCAGCCCAGCGCAGGAAGGATTACCAGCAGCAGCCACCAACCCGGCGCAGGCGGCCACAGGCCAATGGCCTGAGGCGCAATCAACGGTTGCAGTTGCTCAAGGGTAGTCATAGGGTTTTGCCGGGGCGCTTGGCATTCAGGTAGTCGCGCAATTGTTCGATCATTTCGCTCTGGGTGCTCAAGGGCATCAGCAGCACCCGCAGTTTTTGCGCGAGCAAGGCCCAGCGCGCGATGCGAGCTTCGGCTTGCGCGCGGTAAGCCTGACGCAAATCATAGTTGAGGGTGTCGAGTTCGAGCTGGGCCCCACGTTCGGCAAAGCGCAGCAAGCCCGCTGCAGGCAGCGCATGGTCCAGCGGGTCCGAGAGCGGTAACAGCATCAGGTCGCAATGGCGGGCCAGCAGGCTCAATTGTTGTTCGGCTGCGTCGGTGAGGGCGCGCTCGTCGCAAATCACGATCACCAGGCTGCCGGGCCGCAGCACTTCTCGGGCACGAATCAGTGCCATGCCCAAGGCATCGCGGTCCGATTGCACCTCGGTGTGCAAGGACTGATTGACCCGTACCAGGCGGTTGAGCAGTTGCAGCAGGCTCTGTTTATTGCGTCGCGGCTTGATTTCGTAATGTTCGTGGTCGCCGAATACCAGTCCGCCCACGCGGTCATTGTGGCCCAGCGCTGCCCAACCGATCAGGCTGGCGGCTTGCGCGGCCAGTACGGACTTGAACATCAGCCCCGAGCCGAAAAACAGTCGGCGGCTTTGTTCGGCGAGGATGAAAATCGGCCGTTCGCGTTCCTCATGGAACATCTTGGTGTGGGGCTCAAGGGTGCGGGCTGTGACGCGCCAGTCAATGGTGCGCACATCGTCTCCGGCCTGATACACCCGCACCTGATCGAAATCGACCCCGCGCCCGCGCAGTTTTGAGTGGTGCAGGCCCACCAGCGGGCTGCGCTGGCTGGGCGAGGAAAACAGTTGCACTTCGCGCACCCGATGGCGCATTTCGATCAGCTCGGCCAGGGTCACGCGAATGCCGGGTTCGGCGGGCAGGGGGTTGTTCATCGGTCAGGCAACGGCGACGACGTCAAGAATGCGCTGCACCACGCGGTCCTGGTCGATGCCGGCGGCTTCGGCCTCAAACGACAGAATGATGCGGTGACGTAGCACGTCGAATAATACGGCCTGTATGTCTTCGGGGCTGACAAAGTCACGCCCGGCGAGCCATGCGTGGGCCCTGGCGCAGCGGTCCAGCGCAATCGAGCCGCGGGGGCTGGCACCATAGGCGATCCACTCGGCCATCTCCGGGTCGAATTTGCCGGGGGTGCGGGTGGCCATGACCAGTTGCACCAGGTATTCCTCTACGGCGTCGGCCATGTACAAACCGAGGATTTCCTTGCGCGCTGCGAAAATGGCTTGCTGGCTGACCCGGCGCTCGGGCTTGGTTTCGCCGTTCAGGGCTTCGCCACGGGCCTGTTGCAGGATACGGCGCTCGACCGCCGCATCCGGGAAGCCGATTTTGACGTGCATCAGAAAACGGTCGAGCTGGGCTTCAGGCAGCGGGTAGGTGCCTTCCTGCTCGATGGGGTTCTGCGTGGCCATCACCAAAAACAGTGGCGACAGCTCGTACGTGCTGCGCCCGACGCTGACCTGGCGTTCGGCCATGGCCTCCAGCAAGGCGGACTGCACCTTGGCCGGGGCGCGGTTGATTTCATCGGCCAGTACCAGGTTGTGGAAGATCGGGCCTTGCTGAAACACGAAACTGCCGGTTTCGGGGCGATAGATCTCGGTGCCGGTGATGTCGGCGGGCAACAGGTCGGGGGTGAACTGAATACGATGGAACTGCGCTTCGATGCCTTCGGCGAGTTCTTTGATGGCCTTGGTCTTGGCCAGGCCGGGGGCGCCTTCGACCAGCATGTGGCCGTCAGCCAGCAGCGCGATCAGCAGCCGGTCGATCAGCTTTTCCTGACCGAGAATCTGCGTTGAAAGAAAGGTTCGCAGCGCAAGCAGCGCTTCACGATGTTCCATCGATGACTGTTCCTGAAAAGGACACCGGCGGCGCATGAATTGCGCCGGGGCTGGGGGCGTTACTTTAATCCATTGCAGGGGGTTGGGACTAATGCCAGTCGGGGTTTTTGTGGAAAAAGCACAAAACAACCCGGTTGTTGAGAATGTTGCTTATTTGCACGCCGTGGCCGGCCCCGGATTCTTCGGTGAAAAGTGCTCTGCCAGCAAGTTGGCGAAGGCATCGCGCGCCGTGTGGCATCCCGTTTCACGGTGCCACACCAGCCGGTTTTGCACCGCTGGCAGGTCGTTGAAACGATAGCGCGTCAAGGTGGCGTCGGTGCCAAAACGCTCCAGCATGCCCTCGGGGACGATGGCCAGCCCGGCGCCGACGCAGCCGATGATGCTGCCCCAGTTGGCGTAGGCCACGCTGTTGATGGGCACGTTGTGTACGGCAAGCCACTGTTCCAGTGTGTCGCGGTACGGACAGCCCGCTGGCCACATGAATACGGTTTGCCGGGAGATGGCGCTCAAGTCCGTGAGCGGCGGATGGGCAGCCCCGGCAATCAAAATCAACGGCTCGTGATAGAGCGCGGTGCTGAGCAATTTGGGGTGCTGAACATCGATGGCGACAATCGCGGCATCCAGCCGATGGTGCTGGACGTCATCAAGCAGTTGCGGCCATTGGCCGGTCACCAGCTCCAGCGTGACCTCCGGGTAGCGCTGGTGGTATTCGGCCAGCAGCGGCGGCAGGCGCCCGGTGGCGCACGAGTCGATGGCGCCGATGCGCAGTGTGCCGTGGGGCTTGGCGTGGGGCGTGACGGCGCGGCGGGCTTCATCGACCAGTGCAAGGATGCGTTCGCAATACCCCAGAAACAATTGACCGGCGGCACTGATTTGCAGCCCTCGGCCCGCACGGGTGAACAGCACGGTGCCCAGTTCGTTTTCCAGTTGTTTGATGCGCGTGGTGATATTGGACGGCACGCAGTGCAGGTGTTGAGCCGCCAGCGCAATACTGCCGCACTCGGCCACCGACTTGATCATCCTGAGTTGGCTCAATTCCACGGTTCACTCCCCCTGAGTTCAGAACTCTTAATTAATCACTTGTTCGCTGCGCCAGGGCTGACTGACATTGACTTCTGCAAACACTGCGGCTGACGTCAGTGTGCGCTGGATGAAACGAAGGGTAACCCCTCTGTTAGCGAGGTCAATATGAACATTACAAAAACAAAAGTTGAGTCATTGGCGCAGACTGTGTTTTCACATGGCGCACTCAATAACGGGTTTTATCAACGCTGGCTCAACGAAACCCTGACATTTGCTGAAGTTGAAATTTTTGCCCGTAACTATTGGGCGCGTACCCGGCGCACCGCGACGATGGTCGCGCTGTCGTTGCTGCGCGCCAACACCCTGCAGGCGCGGGTGGAAATCGTCAAGAACCTGTATTCGGAGTTGGGTGGCGGGGATGTGCATAAAGCGCACAGCGCGCTCTTGCAACGCTATTTGCTTGACCTGTTGAGCCGTTTGGCCAAACGCCCTTATTCGCTGCAAGAACTGGAAGCCGGGCCCTTGTTGGCGTCCACCCAATTATTTATTGAAGAACAAGATGCGCTATATGCACCGCACGGATTGGGGCGCTCTGAAAGTCATGTATTAGGGGCGTTGTTGGCGCAAGAGTGGTTGGCGTATTCCATGTTGACGCGTTTATACGAAGGCGCGAGGAATTATCAGTATGCGTATAAACACAATGATGAGTTTCATGAGCACTGTGAGTACTTTCATATTCATATCGGTGAAGCGGAGAAAGAGCACAAAGTTCAGGCGGTCGAAGCCGCGGCCGTTGAATGTTGTACGCAAGAAGACTTCGCCGGACTGTGCGTCGGGTTCAATCGTTTTCTGGCCATTACTGAGCATTATTGGCAGGGCATCGCGGTTGCCATGGCTCAAACCCCGACGATGGCGGTGCGCGCTTGAGGCGTGCAACGGCCCCGGCGTTGTTCGGGGCAATGCTGGCAGTGGTGCTGTGCTGGGCGTATTCGCCGATCGGGATTCATATCGGCTTGCAAAGCTACACCCCCGGCCACTTGGCCTTGCTGCGTTTTTTGGTGGCGTCGCTGTTCATGGGCGTAGTGGCGCTGGTGCGCGGCATTGGCTTGCCTCGCCTGCGTGACGCGCCGTGGTTGATGGTGTTGGGGCTATTCGCCATTGTGATTCACCATGTGGCGTTGAACACCGGCCAGCGCTGGGTCAGCCCCGGCGCGTCCAGTGTGCTGGCGCAGTCAACGCCGATATTTAGCACGTTTATTGCGGCAATCTGGCTTAAAGAGTCCGTCAGCGCCTGGCGTTGGTGTTGGGTGGGCACGGGGCTGGTGGGGGCGCTGGTGGTCATTTGGGGGGACAAGGGCTTGGGCACCTTTCGCCCCCAGGGGTTGTTGATACTGCTGGCGGCGTTGTCCTGGAGTGTCTATTTCGCGCTGCAAAAGCACTATTCCAGCCGCTACAGCCCCTTGACCATCGTCTGTTACACCATTTGGGCCGGAACCCTGTTGTTAGGTGTCTATGCACCGGGCCTGGCGGCGCAGGTGAGCGCTGCGCCGGTCAGGGTCAACCTCGCCGTGCTGGTGCTGGGGGTGTTTCCCAGTGCATTGGCCTACTTGTTGTGGGCCTATGTGTTGGCGCACACCGAAGTGAGCCGTTCGGTGTGCGTGATGTATCTGGTGCCTCCCGTCGCCATGTTGATGGCCGCTGTGTTGCTGGGCAGCCAGGTATCAGGCGGGGTGCTGTTCGGGATGGCGATTGTGTTGGGCAGCGTGTTTGCGATGCGGCGGGCGGCTTGAAGACAGGTGAGGTCTGTGTCAGCTCAGCTCGCTGGCATAGGTGCCGACGCCGTCCAGAATGAGGGTCAGGGTCTGCTCAAGCTCTTGCATGTCCGTGGCCTCGGCGTCGAACTGGACTTCAAGGTGATCATTGCCATTGAGTACGTCAACGTCACTGGCGGCCACTTCAAGCAACAGGCGGGTCTGGCTCAGGGTGACTTTGACCCCTGCCAGTGACGAGGGATCGTTGTCCCCCAGGGAAATCTCCAGCTCATCTTCGTCCGGATAGCGGCTCATCAGAAACATGTCGCCCTGCGCGCTGAAGCAGCAGACCGTGGCGAGGTTCTCTTCTTCCTCGTCGCACGGGTTGGCGAGCAGTAGAGGGGCTGTGATTTTCATGGGCTAATTCCTGGCGCTTGGGCGCCTGCAGAGCGATCAAAAGCGGCAAGTTTGCCAGCCTGCGCGCGTTTGTGCAGGTCTGAATGCTGAAACGGCGCAACTGAAGTGTTTTCGACTGTCAGTCATTTCAGATTCCTACGTCAGTAAAACGGTATTTTCCGTGAAGTTTTTTCGTTATCGAGTGCTAGGGTTGAACATGAGCAGCGCCCGCGGTTACGTCCCGATGACTGAATATGTCGCCGCATCGCAAGTATCGCGGGCATCTCTCTCGTTAAGCTGCATCCGGGATAGTTATCTCTAAAGACACAGCCCGCTGAGCGGTCAGTCGTTTTTGTAGATACCCCTCCTGGAACGTGAATGTGACCCCTGGGTCGCGGCCAGCTTCACCTCCCTGTCATGCTGTGCATTGAGGGTGGTTGCCACATCCAGCCTCACGCAGCATGGGCAGCTCCCCATGCGGGAATAGCACGCGACGCTTCTCTCAATAACAAGCCCAAGCGGAGTACCACAGATGGCGTTCTTCACCGCAGCCAGCAAGGCCGACTTCCAGCATCAACTGCAAGCGGCACTGGCGCAGCACATCAGTGAACAGGCACTGCCACAAGTGGCGCTGTTCGCCGAGCAATTCTTCGGCATCATTTCTCTGGATGAACTCACTCAACGTCGCATGTCCGACCTTGCCGGCTGCACGCTGTCGGCCTGGCGCCTGCTTGAACGTTTTGACCCGGCCCAGCCTCAAGTGCGGGTCTACAACCCGGATTACGAACGTCACGGCTGGCAATCGACGCACACCGCCGTCGAAGTGCTGCACCACGATTTGCCGTTTTTGGTGGATTCGGTACGTACCGAACTCAACCGTCGCGGTTACAGCATCCATACGCTGCAAACCACGGTTCTGAGCGTACGCCGTGGCAGCAAGGGCGAGTTGCTGGAAATCCTGGCGAAGGGTACGCAGGGCGAGGGTGTTTCCCAAGAGTCGCTGATGTATCTGGAGATCGACCGCTGCTCCAATACCGCTGAATTGAATGTGCTGAGCAAAGAGCTGGAACAGGTTCTGGGTGAAGTGCGCATTGCTGTGGCTGACTTTGAGCCAATGAAGGCCAAGGTTCAGGAATTGCTGGCGAGCATCGACAGTTGCCAGTATGCCGTGGCGGCTGATGAGAAAGCCGAGATCAAGAGTTTTCTGGAATGGCTGGTGGGCAACCATTTCACGTTCCTGGGCTACGAAGAGTTCGTGGTGCGCGATGAAGCGGACGGTGGCCATATTGAATATGACCCGGCTTCCTTCCTCGGCCTGACCAAGCTGCTGCGCGCCGGGTTGACCCCCGAAGACCTGCGCATCGAAGACTACGCAGTCAGCTACCTGCGCGAACCGACCCTGTTGTCGTTCGCCAAGGCGGCTCACCCAAGCCGTGTACATCGTCCTGCTTACCCCGATTATGTGTCGATTCGTCAGATCGATGCTGACGGCAAGGTGGTGAAGGAATGCCGCTTCATGGGCCTATACACGTCGTCGGTGTATGGCGAGAGCGTGCGTGAAATCCCGTATATCCGCCGCAAAGTGGCTGAAATCGAACGCCGCTCCGGTTTCCAGCCCAAAGCGCACCTTGGCAAGGAACTGGCGCAGGTGGTCGAAGTGCTGCCTCGCGACGACCTGTTCCAGACGCCGGTCGACGAACTGTTCAGCACGGTGATGTCGATTGTGCAAATCCAGGAGCGCAACAAGATTCGCGTCTTCCTGCGCAAAGACCCGTACGGGCGTTTCTGCTATTGCCTGGCGTATGTGCCGCGTGACGTGTACTCCACCGAAGTGCGGCAGAAAATCCAGCAAGTGCTGATGGACCGTCTGCAAGCCTCGGACTGCGAGTTCTGGACGTTCTTCTCTGAGTCGGTGCTGGCACGCGTGCAGCTGATTCTGCGGGTAGACCCGAAAAACCGCATCGATATCGACCCGCTGCTGCTGGAAAAAGAAGTCATCCAGGCGTGCCGCAGCTGGCAGGACGACTACGCCAGCCTGGTGGTCGAGAGCTTCGGCGAGGCCAATGGCACCAAAGTACTGAGCGACTTCCCGAAAGGCTTCCCGGCCGGCTACCGCGAACGATTCGCGGCGCACTCGGCCGTGGTCGACATGCAGCACCTGATGAGCCTGAACGAGCAAAACCCGCTGGTGATGAGCTTCTACCAGCCGCTGGGGCAGAGCGCCGGTCAGGAATTGCATTGCAAGCTGTACCACGCCGACACACCGCTGGCGCTGTCAGACGTGTTGCCGATTCTGGAAAACCTCGGTCTGCGGGTGCTGGGCGAGTTTCCGTATCGCCTGCGCCACGCCAATGGCCGTGAGTTCTGGATCCATGATTTCGCCTTTACCGCGGGCGAAGGCTTGAACCTGGACATCCAGCAACTCAACGACACCCTGCAAGATGCGTTCGTGCACATCGTCAGTGGCGATGCGGAAAACGATGCGTTTAACCGCCTGGTGCTGACCGCCGGTTTGCCATGGCGTGATGTGGCGCTGCTGCGTGCCTACGCCCGTTACCTGAAGCAAATTCGTCTGGGCTTCGATCTGGGCTACATCGCCAGCACGTTGAACAACCACACCGATATCGCCCGCGAACTGACCCGGTTGTTCAAAACGCGTTTCTACCTGGCGCGCAAGCTCACCGCTGAAGACCTGGAAGACAAGCAGCAGCGTCTGGAACAGGCGATTCTCAGCGCGCTGGACGATGTTCAGGTGCTCAATGAAGACCGCATCCTGCGTCGTTATCTGGACCTGATCAAGGCCACGTTGCGGACTAACTTCTACCAGCCGGATGCCAACGGCCAGAACCGTTCGTATTTCAGCTTCAAGTTCAATCCGCACCTGATTCCCGAATTGCCCAAGCCGGTGCCCAAGTTTGAAATCTTCGTGTATTCGCCCCGTGTGGAAGGTGTGCATTTGCGCTTCGGCAACGTTGCGCGCGGCGGCCTGCGCTGGTCGGACCGTGAAGAAGACTTCCGCACTGAAGTGCTGGGGCTGGTGAAGGCCCAGCAAGTGAAGAACTCGGTCATCGTGCCGGTGGGCGCCAAGGGCGGTTTCGTCCCGCGTCGTTTGCCACTGGGCGGCGGCCGCGACGAGATTCAGGCAGAAGCGATTGCCTGCTACCGGATCTTTATTTCCGGCTTGCTGGACATCACCGACAACCTCAAGGACGGTGCGCTGGTGCCGCCATTGAACGTCGTTCGTCACGACGAGGACGACCCGTACCTGGTGGTGGCTGCGGACAAAGGCACTGCGACCTTCTCCGACATCGCCAACGGTATCGCCATTGACTACGGGTTCTGGCTGGGTGATGCGTTCGCGTCGGGTGGTTCGGCCGGTTATGACCACAAGAAGATGGGCATCACCGCCAAAGGCGCCTGGGTCGGTGTGCAGCGCCACTTTAAAGAGCGCGGGATCAACGTTCAGGAAGACAGCATCAGCGTGGTCGGTATCGGCGACATGGCCGGTGACGTGTTCGGCAATGGTTTGTTGATGTCGGACACGCTGCAACTGGTGGCTGCGTTTAACCACCTGCATATTTTCATCGATCCCAACCCGGAGCCTGCCAACAGCTTTGCAGAGCGCAAGCGCCTGTTCGACTTGCCGCGTTCGGCCTGGTCGGACTACGACACCAGCATTATGTCGGCGGGCGGCGGTATTTTCTCGCGCAGCGCAAAAAGCATCGCCATTTCTCCGGAAATGAAAGCGCGTTTCGCAATCACCGCTGACAAGTTGACCCCGACCGAGTTGCTGAACGCCTTGCTCAAGGCGCCGGTCGACCTGCTGTGGAACGGCGGCATCGGGACTTACGTCAAGGCCAGCAGCGAAAGCCATGCGGATGTGGGCGACAAGGCCAACGATGCACTGCGCGTCAACGGTAACGAGTTGCGCTGCAAAGTGGTGGGTGAGGGTGGCAACCTCGGCATGACGCAATTGGGTCGTGTGGAGTTTGGTCTCAATGGCGGTGCCACCAACACAGACTTCATTGACAACGCCGGTGGTGTTGACTGCTCTGACCATGAAGTGAATATCAAGATCCTGCTCAACGAAGTGGTGCAGGCCGGCGATATGACCGAGAAGCAGCGCAATCAGTTGCTGGGCAGCATGACCGACGAAGTGGGTGCGTTGGTGCTGGGCAACAACTACAAGCAGACGCAGGCCATATCGTTGGCGGCGCGCCGTGCTTATGAGCGGATTGCCGAGTACAAGCGCCTGATGAACGATCTGGAAGCGCGTGGCAAGTTGGACCGAGCCATTGAGTTCCTGCCCTCTGAAGAGCAGCTCAACGAGCGCGTGGCGGCCGGTCATGGCCTGACCCGTGCCGAGCTGTCGGTGTTGATTTCCTATAGCAAGATCGACCTTAAAGAAGCGTTGCTCAACTCCCAGGTGCCGGATGACGCCTACCTGACCCGCGACATGGAAACAGCGTTCCCGCCGATGCTGGTCAGCAAGTTCGCCGAAGCGATGCGTCGTCATCGCCTGAAGCGTGAAATCGTCAGCACCCAGATCGCCAACGATCTGGTCAACCACATGGGCATTACGTTTGTTGAGCGGCTCAAAGAGTCGACCGGCATGAGCGCCGCCAATGTGGCCGGTGCTTACGTGATCGTGCGTGACATTTTCCACCTGCCGCACTGGTTCCGTCAGATCGAGGCGCTGGATTATCAAGTGCCGGCCGAGATTCAACTGGCTTTGATGGATGAGCTGATGCGCCTAGGGCGTCGCGCCACGCGTTGGTTCCTGCGCAGCCGTCGCAATGAGCTGGACGCCGCGCGGGATGTGGCGCACTTCGGGCCGCATCTGGCAGCGTTGGGCCTCAAACTTGACGAACTGCTGGAAGGGCCGACCCGTGAAGGCTGGCAGACGCGCTACCAGGCGTATGTCGAGGCGGGCGTTCCGGAGTTATTGGCACGCATGGTGGCGGGCACCACGCACCTGTACACCTTGCTGCCGATCATTGAAGCCTCGGATGTGACCGGGCAGAACGCAGTGGACGTGGCCAAGGCGTATTTCGCCGTTGGCAGTGCGCTGGACCTGACCTGGTACTTGCAGCAAATCAGCAACCTGCCGGTGGAAAACAACTGGCAAGCGCTGGCCCGTGAAGCCTTCCGCGACGATATCGACTGGCAGCAGCGGGCGATCACGGTCTCGGTCCTGCAAATGACCGATGCCGGTGAGAGCATCGAGGCGCGTCTGGCGCTCTGGCTTGAGCAGAACCAGACCATGGTTGAGCGCTGGCGCGCCATGCTGGTGGACTTGCGTGCAGCGACGGGGAATGACTATGCGATGTATGCCGTCGCTAACCGTGAGCTGCTGGACTTGGCCATGAGCGGTCAAACCGCGATCTGAGGGACAAAGCGGTAAAAAAAGCCCCGGCTTGAACTGCACCCCAAAAGTTGGACACCCGTCCTGACTTTTGGGGTGTTTTTTCATCAGCAAATACTCAGAGCAATTCAAGCTTGAAGCAATAACCTCTTACCTTGCTGGCGGCACAAGCTATCGAGTGGCCGCTGACAAGCATGAAATAGAGTTTGGAATGCTGCGCCGGTGGGTCGCCAGCTACCGCATCCACGGTGCCGCAAGCCTTAAAAAAATACATCGCCGATACAGCCCAGGCTTCAAGCTTTCTGTCTTGCAACGAATGTGGCGTGATGAGCTGTCTTATCGCGAGACGACGGCTTTGTTCCACCTTCGCAACGCCAATCAGGTAGGTATTTGGGAGCGCCAGTATTACAGTGGCGGCATTGAGGCTTTGACCTCTCGCAAACCAGGTCCTGCAGCCAAAATGTCCAAAAAGCCATCCAAACCTGTTACCACTTCTTGTGATGCTGACTCGCCGTCTCGTGAGCAACTGCTCGCCGAAGTGGAGTATTTGCGGATGGAGAACGCTTATTTAAAAAAGCTGAAAGCCTTGATCCAGGCAGACGAACTGGCTGCACGCGCCAAAAAGCGCAAATAGTTCTGGCATTGAGGCTGCACTACCCATTGGACGGTTTGCTTCAAGCGTCTGGCTTGGCACGCAGTACGTTTTACTACCAGCAGAAAGCTTTGCAGGTGGTGGACAAGCACGCCTCGCTCAAGACGCAGATCAAATCTGTATTTGAGCAACACAAGGGCCGTTATGGCTATCGGCGCATCACAGCCGCTATCGGTCACTTAGGCACTGTGGTGAACCACAAAAAAATCCAGCGCCTCATGGGGCAGCTACAGCTGAAATCGCTCGTCAGACCCAAGCGATACCGCTCCTATAAAGGCCCTGTAGGCCGTATAGCGCCTAACCATTTGGCGCGTGGGTTCGAAGCCGAGCAGCCCAATCAAAAATGGGTGACTGACATTACAGAGTTCAAGGTCGCGGGGGTGAAACTGTACCTTTCGCCTGTTCTTGATCTGTATAACGGCGAAATTGCGGCCTACCAAATGGAGACCGCACCTCGCTTTTCGATGGTGAGCGACATGCTCAAAAAAGCGCTGAGCTGCTTGAAAGCGCATGAGAAACCCATGCTTCACTCAGATCAGGGTTGGCACTACCAGATGGCCGCCTATCGACGTCAGCTTGAGGAAAGAGAGTTGAGTCAGAGTATGTCGCGAAAGGGAAATTGCTATGACAATGCGACGATGGAGAGCTTTTTCGGCACGCTGAAAACCGAGTTTTACTATCTGAACCGCTTCACCAGCGTTGACCAGTTGAAGGCTGGGCTGGATGATTACATCCACTATTACAATCACGACGCATAAAGCTGAAGCTAAAAGGGCTGAGTCCTGTTCAATACAGAACCCAGCCCGTAAGGCCCTAGCTTCAAACTGTCCAACTTAATGGGGTCAGTTCAGCTCGGTTGAGTCGGGGCTTTTTTGCTTTTAATGACCGCTGTGGTTTAGATGCCAATGTTGCCCAGTGTCTGGACAATATTGCGCAGTGTGCCGGCCAGGGTGGGGTGTTCCACTTCAAAGCGTTCTACAGCCAGATTAAGGTTGTCGGCGAGGCTGTGGTCTTGCGTGGCGTTCTCAAGTTTGATTTCAGCATCGATTCGCGCCGCCAGTTGATTCAAATCTTCACGCTCTTTTTCACTCAGCGGCGGATTTTTTTCCAGTTGCTCGCGCAGGGTGTCGAGTTGTTCTTGCAGTTCGCGGGCAGGCATAACGTTCATCCTTTATTGAGAGGCTGTGCGATAGACCATCGTAATGAACAAAAGGTCGATCAAGCGGGCCTTTAGAGTAATCCACTCATGTCGACTTGGCATGATCCTTATCACGTACGCCTGAAAAAATGCGCTGTCTTCTGGCCTTCAAGGAGGCGCTTGAAGGTCGGCGGGGGTGAGCAGATTGCACGTTGTGTCGTTAAGGGGGCTGCCTGTTCGGCATTTCTCGTTATACTAACGCCCAAAACCAGGGCATAGCGCCCGAGTGTAAGTGTTGCCTAGGAGTTATTTGCTATGCGCTGGAATGATCGTCTAGCCCAATTGTGTCTGGTTGCCGGTGTGGCCATGCTGCCCTTTACGGCTCAGGCCGCGACCGAAGATGACCCGTGGGAAGGTGTCAACCGTGTCATTTTCAAGTTTAACGACACCCTTGATACCTATGCCTTGAAGCCAATTGCTCAGGGCTACCAATACATCACGCCTCAGTTCCTCGAGGACGGTATCCATAACATGTACCGCAACATCGGTGACGTGCGTAACCTGGCCAACGATGTGTTGCAGGCCAAGCCGCACGCAGCGGGCGTGGATACTGCGCGGGTGCTGATGAACACCATCATCGGTGTGGGTGGTTTCTTCGATGTGGGCACCAAAATGGGCCTGCAACGCAATGAAGAAGACTTCGGTCAGACGTTGGGCCGCTGGGGTGTTCCGAGTGGTCCATACGTAGTGTTGCCGCTGCTGGGCCCAAGCACGGTGCGTGACGCGGTAGCCATCTACCCGGACACTTACGCCGAACCCTACCGTTACATGAACGACATCCCGGCGCGCAACATGGCGATCGGCATGGACGTGATCGATACCCGCGCCAGCTTGCTGTCGGCTGAAAAACTGATCACGGGCGACAAATACGTATTTATCCGCAATGCCTACCTGCAAAACCGCGAATTCAAGGTGAAGGATGGTCAGGTAGAAGACGATTTTTAAACCGTTTTTTACCGCTTGCGCAAAAGAGCCCCTCGGGGCTCTTTTTTGTTTTCAGGGCGTTTAAGCGGGCAAATCATACGTAACTGACCATGCTTTTAGTCAGCTCTGCGATGGTTCTTATAACTGTGGGGAATTTCCCTTGTGGAACTCCGTCTGCCAGCATCGGGCTGAGCTTGAAACCCCCCGCGGATGGGAGTACCGTCTGCGCCTTACGCGAGCACCTTTGTAGAACTGAGCAATACTCAATACCGGTTCAAGGTGTTTCACAGTACATTCAGTCGTTGAGCCCGCTCAGTGCGTGTTTAATGCCAACCTAATTCTGGCGCCATTTGCCCACATGCAAAAAACCAGTGCCACGCTGCTGATCATTGATGACGACGACGTCGTACGCGCCAGTCTGGCGGCTTATCTGGAAGACAGCGGCTTCAGCGTCCTCCAGGCCAGTAATGGCTTGCAGGGACTTCAGGTCTTCGAGCGCGAACAGCCAGATTTGGTCATCTGTGACTTGCGGATGCCGCAAATGGGTGGCCTTGAGCTGATTCGCCAAGTGACGCTTCAGTCTCCCGTGACCCCGGTGATCGTTATTTCAGGCGCGGGCGTCATGAGTGACGTGGTCGAGGCGTTGCGCCTCGGGGCAGCTGACTATCTGATCAAGCCCCTCGAAGACCTGGCAGTGCTTGAGCATTCCGTTCATCGTGCCCTTGATCGCGCCCGTTTGTTAGTGGAAAACCAGCGTTACCGTGAGAAGCTCGAATCCGCCAATCGCGAGCTGGAAGCCAGTCTGCACTTGCTGCAGGAGGATCAGAACGCAGGCCGACAGGTGCAGATGAACATGCTGCCCGTCAGCCCCTGGTCCATCGATGAGTTTGATTTCGCGCACCAGATCATTCCGTCGCTGTATTTGTCGGGCGACTTTGTTGATTACTTCAGGGTGGACGAGCGCCGCGTGGCGTTTTATCTGGCTGATGTTTCAGGTCACGGGGCGTCTTCGGCTTTCGTGACGGTGTTGCTCAAATTCATGACCACACGTTTGCTGTTTGAATCCAAACGCAACGGTACACTGCCTGAGTTCAAGCCTTCCGAGGTGTTGGGGCACATCAACCGTGGCCTGATCAACTGCAAGCTGGGCAAGCATGTGACCATGGTTGGCGGGGTCATCGATGAAGAGAGCGGCCTGTTGACCTACAGCATTGGTGGGCATCTGCCCTTGCCGGTGCTGTACACGCCTGACAGCGTCAGTTATCTGGAAGGTCGGGGTCTGCCGGTCGGTTTGTTTAAAGAAGCCACCTATGAAGATCACACGTTTAAACTGCCTGACATTTTCAGCCTGACGCTGATGTCCGACGGAATTTTGGATCTTTTGACTGAGCAGACGCTCAAAGAGAAAGAAGCTGCTTTGCCTCAATTGGTGAAAGCAGCGGGCGGCAGCCTGGAAGGTCTGCGCCAAGTGTTTGGTTTAGCTACGCTCGGGGAGATGCCGGATGATATCGCCTTGTTGGTGTTAAGCAGGAATCTGAAATGAGTACCGGTAGAATTCAGTTCGCCGAACAGGATGGCACTTTCGTCCTGAAGTTTGTAGGTGAAGTGCGCCTGACCTTGTGTTCGGCACTGGATGCGACGATAGAGAAAATATTCACGGCGTTGAATTTTTCCGCCATCGTGATCGATCTGACCGATACGCGCAGCATTGACAGCACAACGCTGGGGCTGCTTGCGAAATTGTCGATCCTGTCCCGGCAGAAAGTCGGCTTGTTGCCCACTGTCGTGACCACCCATGAAGACATTACCCGTCTGCTGCAATCCATGGGTTTTGATCAGGTTTTCAATATCGTGGGTACGCCCTTGCCTTGCCCTGAGTGTCTGACCGATCTGCCTTCACAAGATCAGTCGGAGGAGGTCGTACGCGTCAAGGTGCTGGAAGCCCATAAAATCCTCATGAGCTTGAATGATTCCAACCACGAGGCTTTTCATGATCTGGTCAATGCGCTCGAGCGTCATTGAATCCAGGCCATGCATAACAGCCATACATAAAAAGGAGCCGATCTTGCGCAGGATCGGCTCCTTTTTGTTGCGGTGTCAGCGACCTTCCAGCAGCTCCCCGGCTTGATCCAGCAGCGCCAGAGGATCTTTAGCCTTATGAATATCCACTGAAAGCAACTGGCGAAAGCGTCGAGCGCCGGGGAAACCTTGGCCCAGCCCCAAAATATGGCGTGTTACGTGATGCATCGCACCGCCAGTTGCCAGATGTTGAGCAATGTAAGGGCGCAACAACGCCAATGCCTGGGCGCGGGTGACGACCGGCGCTTCACTGCCAAATAACTGCTGATCGACCTCGGCCAGAATGTACGGGTTGTGATAAGCCTCGCGGCCCAGCATCACACCATCAAACGTTTGCAGATGCGTTTTGCATTGATCGAGGGTTTTGATCCCGCCATTGAGAATGATCTCAAGCGCTGGAAAATCGGCTTTGAGCTGTGCGGCCACGTCGTAGCGCAAGGGCGGAATATCCCGGTTTTCTTTGGGGGAGAGCCCTTCAAGAATCGCGATTCGCGCGTGTACTGTAAAACTTTCGCACCCCGCATCCCTCACCGTGCCGACAAAGTCACACAGTTGTGCGTAACTGTCGCGACCATTAATACCGATGCGATGCTTGACCGTAATCGGTATCGACACCGCATCGCGCATGCCTTTAACACAATCGGCCACCAACGCGGGATGAGCCATCAGGCATGCGCCAATCATATTATTCTGCACCCGATCGCTCGGGCAGCCGACATTCAAGTTCACTTCGTCATACCCGGCATCTTGCGCCAAGCGTGCACATGCCGCCAAATCTGCAGCCGTGCTTCCCCCCAGCTGCAATGCCAGCGGATGTTCGGTCACGTCATGCCGCAGAAAACGCTCTGCATCACCATGTAAAAGCGCGCCAGTGGTCACCATCTCGGTGTAAAGGAGAGCGTGCTTAGAAAGCAGACGCAAGAAAAAACGACAATGACGATCGGTCCAATCCATCATAGGTGCAACAGAAAACCTCCTAGATACCGAATCTAGTGGGCTGGCTAGGTTTTCTGCGGGTATGGTGTGCATTCGGGTAACTCTCGTTCACTACTGTTTACCGCTGTTTTTGCTTGTTTTTGAATGCTCGTTGCTACAATGTAGCAAATCCGAATATTCGTGTAGCAAAATCATGGGCACTATCACCGTTCGCAAGCGCAGAGATGGATCGACGGGTTACACCGCGCAGATCCGCATCATGCAAAAGGGTGTGACAGTTTATCAGGAAAGCCAGACGTTCGACCGCAAGGCGACTGCGCAGGCCTGGATCAAACGTGTCGAAACTGAGATGTCAGTTCCTGGAGCAATCGAGAAGGCCAATCGATCAGGTGTGACGGTCAAGGAGATGATCGACCGCTACCTTTTGGAGTACGAAAAGCTGAGGCCGCTAGGGAAGACCAAGCGCGCCACACTCAAGGCTATCGGTGAAACCTGGTTAGGCAAGCTTGAGGATAGAGAGATCACCAGCCAGAAGCTGGTGGAGTACGCTGATGGACGAATGACGAACGATGGCATACAGGCGCAGACCGTGGGCAATGACCTGGCTCACTTGGGGGCCGTGCTTTCTGTGGCGCGGCCAGCGTGGGGCTATGACATCGATCCAATGGCCATGCCCGATGCGCGCAAGGTATTGCGCAAGATGGGCGCGGTGACACGCAGCAAGGAAAGGAACCGTCGCCCAACACTTGAAGAACTGGATAAGCTGTTTCAATACTTCGGTGAGATGCGAGACCGGCGCAAGCAGGAAATAGACATGGTACGGGTGACGGCCTTTGCGCTGTTCTCTACGCGTCGACAGGAAGAAATCACGCGCATCAAATGGAATGCCTTAGATGAGCAGCGCCAGATGGTTCTGATCACTGATATGAAGAATCCGGGTCAGAAGTACGGCAATGACGTTTGGTGCCATGTCCCTGATGAAGCGTGGCGGATCATGATGTCTATGCCAAAGGTTGCAGAGGATGTTTTCCCTTACAACTCTCGCTCTATCTCGGCATCCTTTACCCGTGCCTGCCACTTTCTTGAGATCGATGACCTGCACTTTCATGACCTTCGCCACGATGGTGTCAGCCGCCTATTTGAAATGGGCTGGGATATCCCGAAAGTGGCCTCTGTATCCGGCCACCGGGACTGGAATTCAATGCGCAGATATACGCACTTGAAAGGGAATGGCGATCCTTACGAAAACTGGTCTTGGCTGGAGACGATAGTAACGGGCCCCATCATTGAGGCCCGGAAGCGAATCAAGAAGCGCGGCGTAGACTAGAGTTGCGCATCAGCTTGTCATGCTCCGTGCGAGCACGTGCATGCTGGGTATCCAGATAGGCAGCCAGGTCGGCAAGGTGAACCCCGCGTGCTGATTTTTGGCTGCGTTCGATGGCTACAAGTGGCAGGTCAATCTGGCCTGCTGCGACTTTCATCTTCATCTTTTCGGGTGTCAGATGGCTAAAGTAGTCAGCGCACACTCGCTCAAGAGGAATGATTGCCTGGCCGCCATACTGCGCAAGTAGCAGAAATTGAGTATTCATATTCTATCTCTGTTGCGCCGCTCGGGGTGGCGAAAGGATTATTTGGTTGCTTTGGCGATGGCGGGGCATGCGTCGAGCATTGCCTCATACATGGGATGAAAGATCGCGCAGTTTGGATCTTCGTTTCGTACTTGCATGTGATGTGTACCTCATTAAAACCCGCCGCCAGGATCATTGGTGAGATGACGGAGGCGGGCTGACGCGGATGATTAATTACAAAGTGGCTTCATACAGCGGCACTTCATTGATGGCGGCTTGGATTTTGTCGCGCACCGCGTTGTAGGCTTCTTCAAGTACCTTGTCCGGGCGTACCAGTTCGAACCACATCATCAAGCGGCCGTCCTGGATGCGATAACGGAACCGCGCAGGCACGCAGAACGCATCACCGCCAAGGAAGGGTTTCACTGCAATGAAGAACTGCTCAGGAATACGCAACTGACCAGCTTCGCCAGCACGGCCGTCGATTTCTTCGTTGTACGTGAGTTGTACTTGGCCATTGTCGAGGCGTGTGCCTTGGCGGAAGGTGATGTTTTTCTTGGCCTCAAGGGTGCGGCTGATTTCCAGCATATCCGCTGCACCTGGTGCATTTTGTTCGTTGGCAGGCTGGGTAATGTCCCACACGTTTTCTTCGATGAATTCAGCGAAGGTCGCTTGGTCCATGCGTTTGCGGTCGTATTCTTTCCAGCGGCCCCATTCAACAGTGGTGGGGCAGCGATAGGTGGCTACATGCTCTAGCCACGCCGGGCAGTCTGGTTGGTGGTAGTCGATCACTGCCGAGAAGGTGCGTCCTTCCGGGCCGTTGCAGAATACGGCTGTTGCCGAAGTGGCGAAGCGATTCACGTAGTCGATGAACGACTCAGCATCCAGCACGGTGAGCTTTTGTTTGGCACGGGTCGGTGCAGGCAGCAGGTGCTCAAGGCTTTTGAGCGAGACATCTTGCGGGAGTAGGGCGATTGGCGCGGCCAACCCAGGGTGATCGACGGGCTTGCCGAGGGATTGAGCGTAGCTGAACAGCTGTTGCAGGGCTTGTTGCATTGGATGTGCTCCAGTGGGTAGTGCAAATGGTGAGAGGCGAGAGTTTTTTATTGACTGACTTGTCGCAGAACTTCGGGTTTTTCTTCACCCACAGTTCTAAGTGCCAGGTCTTGTTGGCGAGGGTCGCGGCGAGTGAGGTTGCCCTCAGGCGTCAGGAAGAACAGAGATGTGCCGCGTGACAAGGCCGGCTCTTTGGCTTTCACGTCTGCCTTGATGGTCATCTGGCCGTTGCCATCGGGTTTGTAGGCGAGCTTGATAGTCAGCTCGCCACCTTTGCCGGTCAGGCGGATGGCATCGATCAGGCTGTGCTGCGTTTCGCTGAGTTCATCCAATAGCCCGCCCGCTTCGATATCGCGCAGGGTGTCGATGAATGGACGTGATTTGCTCATGTGCTGTGCCTTTTTACGTTGGTTGCAGTGGCCCTGAATTTCAGGGGAATACTCAGGCGGCTTGGTTGGGCGCTTGCGCGTCGAGGTAAGCCGCCAACATGTGCAGGTACACCACCGGCTTGGCTCGACTTGAGCGGTGCAGGCGGGTGACCTTGAGTGCAATGCGCCCGGCTTTTATTTCGCTGAGCAGGTAACGATCAGTTCTGATGTGCGTGAAGTAACGTTCGCGGACTGCTGTGAGGCTTGGGCAGGGTGTGGCGAACTCCCTTCGTAACTGGTCGAGTGTGTCGCTCACGCCGCATCCTCCCCGCACCCCTTCTGTTGGGGCACCAGCTTGAGGCGGATCAACTCGGCCAGGCCTTCTTTGGTTTTACCCATTGCCGCCGCGCAAATCTGGCCCTTGCTGTCTGCGATCACTGCGCCATAGGGGTATTCAGGGCAGCGGGTCGGTGTGACGTAGGCGATTTGTCCATCATTAATAACGGCGTCTACGCACCGGAATACCTCAGCCAACTCCGCCGTAACCGCGGGAAGCGCTTCAAGCAACGTTACGGCTTCAGCTGACGCGCCAATAAGCGTGGCGCGGCTGATAATCGCGGGGTTATTGACAAAGATCGGGACCAGCTTCAGGGCGCCTATCGCTTGGGTGATTGCGTTCTGTTTCATGCGGCGGCGTCCTTATGGGTAGGGGATGGGGTGATGCCCAGTTTCTTGCTCAGCCACGCCACACCGGGTTCTTTCACCATCACAACCGCGTAATGGCTGAAGGTGTTGATGTTCGTGTTCCAGCGACTACGGGTGTCTACGTACAGGTAACCCTGGTCGCGGTGCTTGCTGGCCAGCTCACCGCTCTGGGTCAAAATGCCGAGCTCACGCAATCGTGTGCGAAAGGCGCGTGGTTTCAAGCCGAGCAGGGCGGCCGTGGCGTCCAGGGTTCTGTTCATGTGGGCGCTCCTTAAGCCGCTGCGCGAGCGCACAGGGCTGTGAAGATTTCGTCCAGTTGACCGGTCATGTCCTCAATCGACGCGTCGTTATGCAGAACGAGGTCGTTGTCATGGATGGAGATGCCGGACTCGCTGATATGCGGGTTCACATTGGGTGCGTCTGCACGCAGCAGGTGAATGACCAGGCCGCCTTTTTCCCGAACGAAAGTGGCTTCATTTTCGAAGCGCAGATCGCTGATCACAAAGCCGCTGGTGGTGTCGTTGATCTGGCCGAGAAGCTCAAGGTTTTGCTCGGCCAGCCACACCCACACATCGGGGTGGATCTGATTGCGGCCCCATTCAGTGCCCAGCGATTGCATCAACTCGCGCGCTGAGTGGCCGACCCAGTCGACAGGCTGCTCTTTGTGTTCGTCGTCAAAATCACGCGCGGTCAGATTGAAGAGGGTCATCAGGCCTTCGCGCAGTGGGTCTGCAAAGGCGTAGGTTTGAAAGTTATGGGTGCTGGCCAAGTGCATCGCTGCGGTCGTTTTGCCCGAGCGGGCAAGCCCTGCCAGTCCAATCAGTACCTGTTTCATGCTGCGTCACCTCCGAGTGGAGCGAGGTTTTCAGCATGTTTAGTGGTTAAAGCGATTCGTTGCGGATTATTGATGATGACCAGTAGGCCTGTGCTGCGCTGGATATCTTCAACTGAAGCGCGACTGGTGCAGGCTGCCGGATGGACATAGATCCGGCAGCGGGTGCTGCTGTGCTGTGTAGTCTGCATGGCTCGTACTCTTGGTGAGAGGTTTCGAGACAAAGACTACAATCCAATTTGTAATTTGGTCAACACGCTAATTTGTATTATTTTTTATTTACAATAAAAAACCCGAATAAACGGGCTTTTTTTGATTGCCTGATTTGTTACCTCAGGACCGAATACCAGAATACTCGTCCTAGAACGCATATGTCTTCGTTGCGGATTTTTTCTGGGGAGTACTCTTCGTCGGGGTATTCATCGCGATTAAAGCTTCGCATCCTGATGCCACCTGATGGCAGGCGATAAAGAATTTTTACACGCAGATGATCGTTATGCCTCAAGGCATAGATATCGCCATCTTTGATGTCTTGCTTCCCTTGATCCACCCCTACTGTACTGCCGCTGGGTAGGACCGGCTCCATGCTGTGTCCTGATACAGTCACGCAAATGGCATTTGCGGGATCTATGCCTTGTCGTCTTAGGGTTATCTTTCCAAAGCGCAGCTTTGACTTTGAATAGTGCTCAACTGCAGAGCAGCCCGAGCCCGCAGACAGTTCTATTTCCTTTAACAAAGGAATCTCTACCTCATCGTCGTCTAGCGGGGTTTCGTCATCCCACACTTCGATAGGTCCAAGCATTACCGCATCGGCAGTGACAGATTTGGGCGCTGTCTTTGCAGTAGGACTGATGCCAGATACTTCATCCATGGATAGCCCAAGCACCTGAGCTATCTGTAATGCAAATCGGGTGTTCTGGGTGTTGCCTGCTTCAAAAGCAGCATAAGTCTGCTGGCTGAATGTTTCATCAGGGCCTAGTAGTTCGCGGACTCGATCAGCGAGGGCTACCTGGCTTAGTTTCAGGGCCTTCCTGCGGGTCTTGAACAGTGCTGCTACAGGTGAGGGTGAGCGCGTTGTTTTGGTCATGCGGGGAGGATACAAACCCTTTTGTATTGGTTCCAACACGCTAATTTGTTGCCTGAATACAAATTAGCGTGTATTTTCCGGTTGTACTTTTCGCTTTGAGGTCTTCATGAGCCCAAAAACAGAGATGCGCGAGGCACTAGTGGCCGCCGTGGATTCCGCTAAAGGCCAGGTCGCATTCGCATCAGCCATGTCGACTTCTGGGCGGCCTGTATCTCAGCAAATTGTTTCGTATTGGTTGAAGCGAGGCTTTTTGCCTGCAGAGCTGGTTGTGCGGGCCGAGTTTATTACAGGAGTTTCGCGGTTTCGCCTTCGACCTGACGTGTTCTGTATCCCTAAGGATCTTGAGCCAGACCAAGCAGCATAAGAAAGCATCGACCCAAAGCCTCTCACCAAAGAAACACCGGGTCGACAGAGCGATGCAGCAGTAAAACAACATCGCTAAAAGGGTGCTGAACCGGAGCCTCTCACCAAAGATCCTCCGGTCCAGCGACGACGATACACAGCACATGCACATCGGTCGTGGTCGTAGGATAGGGCGTGCCCTGCTTTATGGCTACACCGTAAAAGGGGTTTTTACGGTTATGAGTCGCATCGATCTATTACCGGACGCTGGTCCGGTGCTTTCATTGCGTCACGCGCTGTATCGCGCAGGGCGTTCCTATAAGGGTGGCGTCACCGCTTTAGCGTTTGCGATGGTGATCGACAATGACGCCCTGCAAAAGAAACTCAAACTTGATGAAGAGCGCCGCTGGCTGACGCCGGATGAGCTGGAGGAGGTGATTCGCCTCACGGCTGATCCGCGTTTGCTTGATGCCTTAGTGCGTCCAGCCGGGGCCGTTTGGTACAAGCCAACGCCAGTGCCTGCTACAAAAGAAGCGTTGAAAGCGGTAGGCAAATTGCTTCATGAATCTGGCGAGTTTGTATCTTGCATGCACGACGGTGTGGTCGATGCCGTTTGGGAAGCTCACGAAGTCGCCCTGCTCGAAAAACGCGGCATGGACGTTATCCGTGAGGTGCTGGGCATCATGACGGGCGCACGTCAGGCAATGGAGGATCGCGACAATGGCTGATGACGTCGATCTGGCTAACGACTATGCGGATGAGTTTTTGCAGCGTGCTCTAGCGCGACGCGCGCTTGAGAAACGTCTACGCGAAGCCAATGCCACGGCCAGTGCCGAATTTTGCGTGGATTGCGATGACGCCATTCCGCTGCTTAGGCAGCAGGCAGTCCAAGGATGTGAAACCTGCATCTCCTGCGAAGAGTTGCGGGAGCGCCGCAGATGACTGACCGCTCTCAAGCTGTGCCGATGGCGACATGGGCACAACGCTACATTGATACTTTCAACTTGGCACTGGTGGCCATCGAACCCGGTGAAAAAGCTCCAAAGGGGTTGGGCTGGAATAAACCCGGCGGCTACATCACTGATGCGAGCGCGGCTGAGGCGTTTTGGGCAGCAAACCCAACGCACAACCTTGGCGTAGTGCTTGGCCCTAGCCGCGTGTGCTCATTGGATGTGGACGATGTGCAGTGGACACGTCACGTCTTGTACGAGCTTCTCGGCCTGGACCTGGACGCAATGGCATTGGTTTACCCGACCGTAGTGGGTAACCCGGCGCGTTTTCGTATCCTGTTTCAGTTGCCCGATGGAATAGACCTCACCCGTCACTCGCTGGCATGGCCCAATGAAAACGACCCTGATGGGTCGATTTTTAAAGGTCTGATCGCAAAAGCCAAAGCAGCAAAAGACGCGGGCGATCTGGTGGGCGAAGCCGCCGCGCGCGACGAGGCTGAGCACTTCAAGCGCTTTACTGTTTTCGAGTTGCGTGCGGGTTTAGTACAAGACGTGTTGCCGCCCTCTATTCATCCCGGTACCGGCAAACCATATACCTGGCGCACGCCTCCTTCCGCCGAGGGGTTGCCAGTACTGACCAGTGACCTGCTGAACATTTGGCAGAACTGGGACATTTTCAAACGTGACGCCGAGTCAGCTTGCCCTTGGGTACCAAAGACTGAAAAGCCCAAAGCCAAGCCGACCAGGGCACCTGTGCAGGCGCCCGGCAACCGACCCTCGGTGATTGATGAATTCAACCGCTGTCATGATGTTGAAGAACTGTTGCGCACGCACGGCTACATCAAGCGCGGCAGCAAATGGCTCTACCCGCAGAGCAGCACCGGCTTGCCGGGCATCACCATTACCGATGACAAGCTGTACTCGCACCACGGCGCTGATCCGCTGGCCAATGGTCATCAGAACGATGCATTTGAGGTGTTTTGCCTGCTTGAGCACGGCGGAGACCAATCCAAGGCGGTCAAAGATGCCGCGCGGATGTTGGGCATGCAGCAATCGTCTCGACCATCGCCTGCGGATCTTCCCCCGACCCCTTCTGAGGATGCCAGCAGGCCGTGCGATTCTATGCCTGCAAGCGCAGCGGCTCCTGCACCTGAGGGGGGCGGGGGGGGTGAGTGGACGGCAGACCGTATCTTCCAGCGCTTCGCCCTGATCGAAGGTAAGACCGCAGTTTTCGACATGTTCAAGCGCGTGATTATCAAAAAGCCCGCGTTTGAGTTGCTGGTCACGAAAGCGCTGGCCAAGGACTGGTTTGAGTCCGCTCAAAAAAAAGTTATTGCTGACGACATGGCGGAGCGCCAAGCCAGCAAAGCCAAGGCTGAGGCCAAGTTTAAGCAGGTGTCGGGGGAGGGCATGAGCCCCACCGAACGTTACGTCTATATAGATGGCACCAAAGATTCATGGGACATCAAGTGTCGCCGTCGAGTCCCCGAGGGCGCCATGCGCATGGCCTTGGGTGATGCGTACGCCATGTGGCTGAATAGCCCGGATCGTCGCACCGTGGACATGGAACACATCGTGTTTGACCCCCGCATGACGAAAGACCCCGAGGTGTACATCAATACCTTTGAAGGGCTGCCATTGGTTCCGATCAATGAGCCGAACAAATGCCGCACCCTGCGCTCGCTGTTCAGCTTCTTGTGCAACCACGACGAAGCTGCCACGGACTGGCTGATCAAGTGGTTGGCTTACCCGTTGCAAAACATCGGCGCCAAGATGGACACCGCTGTGTTGCTGCACTCTACGATGGAAGGCAGCGGTAAAAGTTTGTTACTCAGCGACATCATGGGCGCAGTTTATGGCGAATACGCAGCCACGGTTGGGCAGTCGCAGTTGGAGTCAAGCTGGACGGTGTGGCAGTCAAACAAGCTATACGGCGTGTTTGAGGAAGTGGTCAGCCGTGATCAGCGTTACAACCAGGTGGGCAAGATCAAGCACATGGTTACCGGCAAAACAGTGCGCATGGAGTCCAAGTTTGTGAACGGTTGGGAAGAAGCCAACCATATGAACGCGGTGTTTCTTTCCAATGAGATCATGCCGTGGCCGATTGGTGAGAATGACCGGCGCATGTTGGTGGTCTGGCCCAAAGAAACGCTAGGGCCGGATGAGCAGGAGCGGGTGAAGTACGAGTTAGCCAACGAGGGCATCCCGGCGCTTTATGACTATCTACTCAGCTATGACCTGGGCGACTTCGATCAACGCACCCGGCCACCCAACACGGAAGCCCGTCAGCGTTTGGTGGATTTGAGCATGGCGAGCTGGCAAACCTTTCTGCGTGAGTGGCGCAACGGCCTGCTGGGTGCACCGTTCAGCGTGTGCGTCAGCAGTGATCTGTACGCGTTGTTTTTGGAATGGTGCCACCGCAACAAGGAACACACCTTGAGTCATACCAAGTTCAGCGGGTTCATCTCCACAGAAGTGGACAAGATTCAGGGCAAGCCCTGGATGGATGGTTCGCGGCGCTCTTTCGGCACGTTTTTCTTTCCTTGGTCGGGTATCGACGCTGCACCTTCCCCGCCCCCATCCCTGACAGCAGCCGGGCTGGGCGCTGCGGTTGTGACATGGCGCGAAGCAGCCAAGGCAGGCGGCTGGAGTGTGGGCAGTTGGGAACACGTGAAGTTCGGGCAACGACAGGACAGCGCAGCATGACGGCTCATTGTGTGTGGGGTGTGTTGACGGTGTGGCGGGTTAGAACCACCAACCTGACACAGCTACAGGCCACGTCTTTAAAGGCTTTCGGGATCAGTGTGTCAGGTGTGGCGGGTTTCTCGCACATGCGGGCGTGTGTGCATGTGCAATCAGCCAAAGGTTGATGTTCGTTAATTATTTCTTGTACGTGAGAAGAAACCCAACACACCTGACACACCCAACACATAGAGCATTAAGGCTATGTTTTTAAAGGTTTTTTAGTGTATTAGGTGTGTGTCGGGTTGGTTCTTTTCTGTGTCAGGTTGGTTTTTCAGGGAGTAGATGGGGATGATTCAGCAAATCGAAGAACTGATGCAGCATTGGGGTGAGCAGCACTGCCACGTTGGCGAGGCCGGTGGCTTGGGCAGTCCAATGGCGACGATCATGCAATACGGCGGCTGCGCCCCTCGGGGCACGGCAGGTTCACGGGATCTGTTGGTAGGAGCGGGCGCGGGTATGGATCACATCGCATGCGAAGTGGCAGCAGCCGTTGCCGAGCTGGACCGTCAGTCAACCAAAGGCAAGCAATTGGCCAAGCTGGCCAGACTGCGTTATTTGCATCACCCCGCCATGCCGCGACGTGAGCAGATGCGACTGCTCGACATTACCGAGGGGGCAGACCAAACGTATCGCAACTGGGTGAAGCGGTTGCATCAACAAGTGATGTTGATCCTCACCGTTCGAAGTGGCACCACACGGGGCTACACCCGGCGCAGCGGCAGCCAAGCAACCAACCTGACCCGCGCAACGGTGCTGGGTCAAGCCGGTTAAGCGTTGACCGCTCGTCGGGGTGACTTGCCTCAAACCTGCGTCAAAGTGGCGTCAAAGTGAGTAGGGCAAAATGACCGAAAAACACCTCTTTTCGGTTTTACCGAACAGGGGTAAAACGTCCCCACGATATGAATTCTGCGCCTGAGCGCTACCCGAGCACGTGCTGTGCACCTCGCCCTGGCACCCACCAGCGCACTGAAAACCCTGCCCACCCCGGCGGGGTTTTCTTTTTTCAGCACCCGCGTTGTTCTATTGATTGAGGCTAAACATGACAACAGAGCAACAAGCGTTAGCTGATATGCCGATCTGGTTACTGATCGTCCTGTCCATGATCGGTGGCGTGTCCGGCGAGATGTGGCGGGCGGACAAGGACGGGGCGCGAGGCTGGTCACTGGTGCGGCGCTTGGTCTTGCGCTCCGGTGCCTGCGTCGTCTGCGGGTTGTCGACGATGATGCTGTTGCACGTCAACGGCGTTTCGCTCTGGGCGTCTTCGGCACTGGGCTGCCTCACGGCCATGGCCGGGGCGGATGTGGCCATTGGGCTTTATGAGCGTTGGGTTGCCAAGCGGCTGGGTGTTTGTGACGTGCCGCCATCGGATCGCTCGTAATAATCCCCGGATGTTCAAAACCTGCCGGGGACCCTGGGGAATATCCACGGGTACGGGGCAGGAAACCCGCGGGAAAGCGTAACTGGCTGGCCTTCAAACTTAGTTAACTGCGGTTAACAGTTAACTGCCTGTATTCATCGGGTTAACTGGTAGTTCAATCATGGAATATCTGAGCAAGTCGGCGTATGCCGCGAGTCGTAATTGGTCCAAGGCATGGGTGTCCAAGCTCGCTAAACAAGGGCGTTTGGTGTTGTCCCCTGAAGGGCTTGTGGATGTGGCAGCAACAAATGCCTTGATCGATAAAACGAGTGATCCCAGCAAAGTCAACGTTTCTGTCCGGCATGAGCAAGAGCGAGCCAGCAAAGGTCACCCCTCGGCTGATCCAGTAGGCCCGGCGGCGTTTTTACAGGCTGCGCCGGGTGACTTATCTGAAACGGGTGGTCTGCGCCCTGACTTCCACAAGGCTCGCGCTCGTCGCGAGCACTTCAACGCCATGACCGTCGAGGCGGACTTCTACAAAAATCAGGGCACGTTGGTGGAGATGGCTGCCGTCGATGAGGCGGCTTACACCACGGGACGGCTTCTGCGGGACTTGTTGTTGGCTGTACCCACGCAGATCGCGCCTGAGCTGGCGGCAATGACCGATGCCTGGGGTATTGAAAAACACCTTATGGCCTCGATCCGTCGAGCACTTGAGGACGCCGAGCGCATGTCAACGGCCGACCTTCGGCACTCACTGTCAATCAAGAAGGACAACCATGCTCAGTAATCAACGGGGAGGCGAAGAGGTCTACCGCGCGGGCTACTTTCGTGGCCTGCGCCCAGAGCCAGAGCTGTGGGTCGATGAGTGGGCTGATCGCTATATGCGAATCCCTCAAAGCTCTGGCGCTGCTGAGCCTGGCCCATATCGTACTGAACGCACCCCTTATGCGCGTGAGCCGATGCGTTGCCTTTCGCCGGCACACCCTTGCAAGCGAGTCGTCACAATGGTGGCCTCGCAGTTGATGAAAACTCAGATCGCGCTGAACTGGATCGGCGGCTGTATCCACATGGCACCGGCCAATATCCTGCTGTTGGAGCCCACGCAGAAGCTGGCCCAAAGCGTTGCAGGCCGCGTTGACCAAGCCGTCGAAGCCGTTCCTGAATTGCGTGAGCGAGTTGTCGTACCGCGTTCGCGCAAAGGCACCAACACGTGGGAGAACAAACAGTTTGAAGGTGGCCGCTTGTTCATTGCCACGGCCGGCTCATCGTCCAACCTTGCGGAGAAGTCCGTGCGCTATGTGTATGGCGACGAGGTGGATCGCTGGGAGATGGACATTGATAACGAGGGTGATCCGGTCAAACTGGCCGAGGCGCGAGCGTCCACGTTTGGCCGCAACGCCAAGTTTTACTTCTCCAGTTCCCCCACGATCAAAGGTGCGTCGCGCATTGCCGATCTATTCAAGATGAGCGACCAACGTCACTTCTATGTGCCATGCCCGCATTGCGGCCATATGCAGGTATTGGAGTGGACCAACCTCAAGTGGGATGAAAATTACCGCCTGGTGCAATACCTGTGCAGCGGCCCTGACTGCGGCGCAATGATTGATGAACACGCTAAGGCCACGATGCTCTCCAAAGGCGAGTGGCGTGCTCACGCGCAGGGTGATGGGGAAACTATCGGATTCCATCTTAATGCCTTGTATGCGCCATTGGGCTGGACGAGCTGGTCCTCCCTGGCCAAGGATTTTGACGACGCCTTGATCATGCAAAAACAGGGCGACCAAGCGACGATGCAGGTGTTCTACAACACAAAACTTGCACTGCCTTGGGACAACGCAATGGAGCAAACCAAAGCGGATGTCTTGCAGGCAAGGGCGCGTGCCGAAAACTATGTGTTGGGCACAGTCCCTATAGGCGCGCTGATGCTCACCGCAGCAGTGGACGTTCAAGGCAACCGCCTTGAGTTCATCGTCATTGGCTGGGGGATGGGCATGGAGCGTTGGGTGATCGATCACCAGGTGATCATGGGCGACCCGTGCGATTCCCGAACCTGGGAAGTGCTCGATGACAAACTCAAAGTGCGCTACCGGCATGCAAGTGGTGTGGGTTTAGGCATTCTGGCAACAGCCGTTGACTCAGGCGGGCACCACACCCACGAGGTGTATCAGTTCTGCCGGATTCGCCGTTGGCGCAACGTATTTGCAGTGAAGGGCGACAGCCACTCAAGCAAAAACATCATCGCCCAGCGACCTTCGCGGGTGGATGTGAACTGGCGCGGCAACATCGAGAAGAACGGTGCAGAGCTGTGGATGATCGGAACCGACACCGCCAAGGACTGGATTTACAACCGATACCCGTTGGAGTCCGGCCCCGGTGCGTTGCACTTCGCAAAAGACCTGCCGGACGACTTCTTTGCTCAATGCGTCGCCGAGCGCAAAGTCGCCCGGTACGTCAAAGGCAAGCGTCGGGTCGAGTGGACCAAGAGCAAGGCCGAGCGCAACGAAGCGCTCGACTTGATGGTGTATGCACTGGCGATGGCCGAATACCTCGGTCTGCATCGTTATCACGAAAATGACTGGGAGAAGGTGCGGCAATCGTTGATGCAGCACCATTTGTTTGAAGACAAAACGCTGCCTGTTGACGACAGCGAACCTGAAACATCAGTCCAGCCCGTGGCCCGCCCAGTTGAAACGCTTCAAACAGCACCCCCACAAGTTGTCGTCACTCACTCCGTAAACACACCAAAATCGGTTGCTGCTGCACCGCCTCGCCGTGTCAGTCGAAGCGGCTACCTCAAGAGACGCTGATTATGTCCTTTACCCAAAAGCACCTCGACGCCGTTGAGTCGGCCATCGCGCGTGGCGAGAAAACCGTGCGCTACGCCGACCGCACCGTGGAATACCGCACGGTCGATGAGCTGCTCAAGGCGCGCGATCAAATCCGCAGTTCGCTGGTCGCCGCCACGGGGCCGCGTTCGCGGGTGATCCGGCTGTATCACGCAGGCAAGGGGCTTTAAATGGCGCGCCAGTATCCAACCCTGACCCGCAACGGCTTTCTGTTGCCCGAGCGGATCAAAGCCAGTTACGAAGGGGCCGGTGAGGGCAGGCGCTCGGCCAGTTGGGAGGCGCCGGACATCGGCATCAACAGCCTCAACACCCCGGCCTTGCGCAACCTGCGCGCCCGTTCGCGCTCAGCGGTGCGCAATGATCCCTACGCCTTCAACGTCATCGACAAACGCGTCAGCAACCTGATCGGCACCGGCATCACCCCGCGCCCCAAAACCGAAGACGATGCCCTGCGCAAGTTGCAGCAAGACCTGTGGGATGACTGGGTCGACGAGTCAGACGCCGATGGCCTGACCGACTTCTACGGCCAGCAGGCGTTGATTGCCCGCACAGTGGAAACGGCCGGTGAATGCTTTGTACGCCTGCGGCCTCGCGGTCTGGACGAGGATCTGGCCGTGCCATTGCAGCTCCAGGTGCTGGCCCCGGAGTTTGTGCCGCACGACAAATTCGAACCATGCAAAAACGGCAACAGCATCCGCGCCGGGATCGAGTTCAACCCGGCGCACAAGCGCGTGGCCTATCACATGTACCGCGTCCACCCGCGTGACGCTTCGTCGCTGAACGCCGGTTACAACCAACTGGTGCGTGTGCCAGCGGAACAAGTGCTGCACATCTTCGAATCGGTCGAGCCGGGCCAGTTGCGCGGTGTGCCGCGTTTGGCCCCAGTGCTTAAGCGCCTGCGCAGCCTCGACAACTACGACGACGCGGTTTTGTTCCGTCAGGAAGTGGCCAACCTGTTTGCCGGTTTTATCTCGCGGCCACCGCCCGAAGCCACGCAACAACCGCGCGACCCGGTCACCGGCTTGCCGCTGACCGAAGACCGCGACGGCTTCACCCCGATGGTCGCGCTGGAACCGGGCACCATGCAGGAACTGGGGCCGGGCGAAGAGGTGGAGTTCTCCAAACCGCCGGATGCGGGCAACAACTACCCGGACTTTATGCGCCAACAACTGATGGCCGCTGCGGCCGGGACCGGCACGCCGTACGAAATTCTTACCGGCGACATGCGCGAGGTTAATGACCGGGCGTTACGGGTGGTGCTCAACGAGTTCCGGCGCCGTCTGGAGCAACTGCAATTTGGCGTGTACGTGCACCAACTGTGCCGCCCGGTGCGCGCGGCGTGGCTGGACATGGCCGTGCTCGCCGGTCGTCTGACACTGGTCGACTACGCGCAACGGCGCCGTGAATACCTGCGCACCCGTTGGGTGCCGCAAGGCTGGGCCTACATCCAGCCGGTGCAAGACATTCAGGCACGCATGATGGAAGTCAACGCGGGCTTCAACTCCCGCAGCGAAATGGTCCTGCGTCAGGGCTACGACGCCGAAACCGTCGACGAAGAAAACGCAGCTGACCAAAAACGTGCCCGCGAGCTGGGCCTCAATTACAAAACGCTCGTCGAGCTGCCCACCGAACCGGCCGACAAGGAGACGCCATGAACAGGCTACGCATTTTCAATAAGGCGGCAGACCCCGCGCCGCCGCAAAACAAACACTGGTACAGCCTCAAGGCCAGCGGCGAGGCCGAAGCCCGCAGCATTGAGGTCTACGTCTATGGCGAGATCGGCACCTGGGGCATCACCGCCAACCAGTTTGTGCGCGATCTGGCAGCGATGGACGACGGCGTGTCGCCGATTGTGGTGGCATTCAACAGCATCGGCGGCGACCTGTTCGACGGGCTGGCCATTCACAACGCCCTGTCGCGGTTAGGCGAGCGCTGCACCGGGCGGGTTGATGCGCTGGCAGCCAGCGCGGCCAGTGTCGCGGTGTGCGGGGCGCACAAGGTGGTGATCGCAAGCAACGCCATGCTGATGATCCACAACCCGTGGACCTACGCGGCTGGCGATGCCGAGGATCTGCGCAAGGTCGCCACCGCACTGGATCAGGCGCTGGAAGTCATCATCGCCGCCTACAAGGCCAAGTCGCCCAACATCGACGAAGTGGAGCTGCGGCGTTTGGTCAATGCCGAAACCTGGCTCACCGCAAGTGAAGCGGTGGCCTTGGGGCTGGCCGATGAAGTGGGCGAGGGGGTCACCGTCAAAGCTTGTCTGGGGCAGGGCGGCGCATTGCAGCGTTATCAGCATGCGCCGCAAGCCTTGCTGGCTCAGTTGGAGGAACCGCCAGAACAGCCGCCAGAACCGGAGCCTGACCTTAAACCAGAACCGGAACCGGAAAAACCGCCCATTGTTGACTCGGCCGCATTGGCCTTGTTGATCACCCAGAGCTGCAACGCCGCGGGGATCAGCAACCTGATCGAATCCATCATCAACACCACCAAGCTGGCCGACGAAGCCACGGTTAACGCCGCCATCACCAACGCCAAGGCCGTGCGCGACCTGTGCGTGGCGGCGCGGCTGCCGGAGTTCACCCAGCAGTTCGTGGCGTCCGGGCTGACCGCCGAAGCAGTGCGCGGTCGCCTGTTCGACAAATTGGTGAGTGGCGGCGGGTTTGAGATCGACAACAGCCTGCCGATCAACGATGACCCGGCACCCAAAACCCAGGCCAAACAACCTGACACCAACGCGATCTACGCGGCCCGTCGCGCCGCCCAGACAGGGGTAAAAGCATGACCATCAAACATGAGCCGATGCACGCGGGCGAATTCCTGCTCTCCGAAGGCGCGGGCAACATCTCCCGCGAAGCCATCAACGTGGCCGCTGGCCCGGCCCTGAACCCCGGCCAGGTGCTGGGTCTGGTCACGGCCTCGGGCGAGTTCGCGCCGTACGTGCCGACCGCCGAAGACGGCAGCCAGACCGCCGTCGCCATCCTGCATGGCCCGCTGGGCGAGTCCGACATCGTGCGCCGTGGCCGTGCGGTGGTGCGCCTAGCCGAAGTCAGCGAAGCGCACCTGACCGGCCTCGACCCCGAGGGCGAAAAGTCGCTGGCTGAACACTTTGTGATCGTGCGCTAAGCCGCCCATTTCTTTACTGCACCCCGCCATCGAGCGGGGTTTTTACATTCTGGAGAGTCCCCCATGGCCGACATCGCCATCTTTGAAGACGATGCGTTTTCTGTTTCGTCGCTGACCGCTGCCATCAACGAACAACCGTACCAGCCCGGCCGCCTGAGCAGCCTTGGCCTGTTTCAGGAAGAGGGCATCACCACCCTGACCGTACAGATCGAAAAGGACGGCGACACCCTGGCCCTGGTCCCGGCCGGTGAGCGCGGCACCTCGGGCCTGATCGTCGGTGCCAGCAAACGTACGTTGATCCCGTTCAACACCGTGCACCTGCCGGAACGCTTCACCATCAAGGCCGATGAGATTCAGGGCATTCGCGCCTTCGGCACCCGCAGTGAGTTGCAAGCGGTGCAGGACGTGGTCAATGCACGACTGTTGAAAGCGCGTCGCCAGTTGGACGCCACTCACGAATTCCAGCGCGCCGGTGCCTTGAATGGCCAGATCCTCGATGCGGACGGCAAAACCGTGCTGATTGATCTGTACAAAAGATTTGGTGTTGACCGACAACGTATGTCGATGGGCATGACCAAGGCTGGCAACGACTTTCGCGTCAACTGCGGTATAGCTTTGGATCTGCAAGAAGATGCGCTTGGCAGTGTCACCAGCACCGGGGCCCGGGCGTTCTGCGGCAAGAACTTCTGGAACACGTTGATGGGTCTTCAGGAAATTAAGGATACCTATCTTGGTTCTGCACAAGCCGCTGCGTTGCGCGGCGATGCCCGTGAGAGTTTCGAGTATGGCGGCATTGTCTGGGAACGCTATCGCGGCAAGATCGGAAGCGTTGCATTCGTCCACGACGACAAAGCCCTGCTCGTGCCCGAAGGCGTCCCCGACCTGTACATCTCCGCTTTCGCCCCGGCCGACTACATGGAAACGGTCAACACCCAAGGCATCCCGTACTACAGCAAGATCGAGCCGATGCCGTTCAACAAAGGCATGGCCGGTGAGGCGCAGTCCAACCCGCTGCACATCTGCACCCGGCCGCGCGCGCAGATCCTGCTGGAGCTGTAAGCGTGGGCATCCGCGATCTTGTGGCCGAGATCGACAGCGTGATCTTCGACGTGCTGGCCGACACCGGCCACATCGAAGGCCGCGCCGAACCGGTGATGGGCATGTTCTCGGCACCGTGGAAACAGCCGCAGATCGGTCGCCTAAACACGGCCATTCGTGAGCCGCACTTTGTGGTGCGGGTGGCGGACTCCGACGGGCTGAGCAAAGGGTTGAAAGTCACCATCGACCTGCCTGCGCTGGACGGTGGCGGCGATTACGACCTGCTGCAACTGGAACCCAGCGGCGACGGACTGGTGTCGCTGATCTTGAGAAAACGCCCATGAGCATCGGCAGTTTCAGCGAAGTCAAAAAGAACAGCGGCATGCTCCACATCCAGGCCTCGGCTGAGGATCTGAAAGCGTTTGCAGACTTGGCCATCCTGGTGCCCAAGGCTGCCGCCAAAGCACAGCGCCGAGCCATCAACAAAACCCTAGGTTGGTTGCGCACCCATATCGCGCGGGCCGTGGGTAAGCAGGAACGCATCGCGGTCAAGGCGGTGCGGCAGCGGCTGCGCAGTTACCCGGTCGCGGGTGGCGCGATGCGCGGCAAATTGTGGTTCGGCATTAACCCGCTGGAAGCCAGCCGGGCAGGGCGCGCCCGTCAGACCAAGGCGGGCGTGTCGGTGGCTGGGCGGCGTTATCAGGGCGCCTTCTATAAGAAGGTGTACGGCAATCAGGCTGATGTGTGGATTCGTACCGCGAGCAAGCACTTCAACCCGGCTGATTATCCTGATAGCGAGGTCTCATCCCGTACCGGGGGCAGTTCAGGTTTTGTCGGTGAAAACAGTGCCCGCTTCCCGCTGGCCAAAGCCAAAATCTCACTGGACGCCGTGCGCCCCCACTTCGATGCCTGGAGCCGCAAGGCCGACGAACGCTTGATGCACGTTCTCAAACAAGAGATGAACTTTGAACTGCAAAAATACTTGAAGGGGACACGCCGTGCCTGAGCCGCCGTTTAACCTCGACCTGCTGTATCAGGCCATCGAGCAGCACCTCCAGCAGCACTTGCCGGGCGTGCAACTGGTCAGCTTCTGGCCGGACATCCAGCAGCACATCCCGCTCCCGGCGGTGTTTCTCGACATTGCCGAGATCGAGCCGGGCACCGATATCGGCACCGGTGAAACCACCCTGACCATCACTTTTGAAGCACGGGTGATTGTCGACGTAATCCGCGCCGATCACTACCCGCAAGCCGTGCACCTGGCCACCCAACTGGCGGTGCTGTTACGCGCCCAGTCGTGGGGTTTGCCGGTTGAACCGGCCGAGTTTCAGCGGTCGGGCCAGGATTGGACGCGCCCGGAACTGGACGGCTACACCGTATGGCTGGTGGAGTGGACGCAGACCGTTTACCTCGGTGAACAAGAATGGCCATGGCCCGATGAGCTGCCGGGCACCTTGCTGATCAGCGTCAACGATGAAGACCACGTCGCCCCCGAGGGGCTGCCATGAGCTACGCCAGTGCTGAACACGACCGCATCATCGCGGCCCTGTTGATTCCTTGCTACGTGGTCGCGGTGGATTTGGCCGCATCCCCTCCAGCCTGCAGGGTCTCCACCGGCGACTGGACCAGCGCCTGGGTGCGCTGGCACAGCGTGGCCGCAGGCAAGGCGCGGCATTGGCGCGCACCGAGCATTGGCGAGCAGGGCGTGTTGTTCAGCCCTAGCGGAAAACCCGAAATGGGCACCTTTGTGCCGGGCCTTTACGGCGATGCAGGCGCACCCCCGGACAACCGCGACCACGTCGAGGTGTGGCGGTTTGATGATGGCGGCTCGCTGGTCTACGACTGGCAGGCCAAAAGCTACAGCATCACCTTGCCCAGCGGCACCGTGACCATTGCGGTCGGTAGCAGTTCGGCGGTGGTCACGGACAGCGCCATTACTGGCAAGGCCGAAGCGATCAACCTGACCGGGAAAATAACCCTGAACGGCGACGTGGTGATCAAAGGATCGATCTTGACCCACAACGGGCTGAATGTCGGATCGACGCACACCCATAAAGGCGTAACACCCGGTGCGGGAATAACGGGCACACCGTCTTAACCAACCTCGCTACGGCGAGGTTTTTATTACCTGGAGAACACCATGAGCAAAACATCTGACGACAAAGTCACCGAGCCGGGTGCCTTGGTCCTGCAAAAAACCACCCCTGTCACGGAACCGGTTCGTGCGTTCCGCGACAAGGTCTACACCTCCCGCACCCTGATCCTGCCCGGCGGCGCCACGCTTGCGGTCGCCAAAGGCCGTGCCACGGCGGTCGACGATCAGCAGTTTCAGTACCTCAACACCCACCCGGATTTTGAACGCCTGACGGAGTAAGCCGCGATGATCGGAATGGATCGCCACACCGGCGCGGCCCTTTCCGGCGTCGAGCACTTGCGCCAATCCATTGCCGACATCCTCACCACCCCGGTGGGCAGTCGGCGCATGCGCCCGGCCTATGGCTGCCAGTTGCGCCGGTTCGTCGACATGCCGATCAACGCGGGTTGGAAAAGCGCGGTACAGGCCGAGGTCGCCCACGCGCTGAACCTGTGGGAGCCGCGTTTCAAGTTGCAGGCGGTGCGGGTGTCGGCGGTGCTCGATGGCGTGATCACTTTTGAACTCAAGGGCCTGTACCGGGGCGAGGGCGTAGCAATGGAGGTGAGCGCATGAGTACCGTGGACCTGTCGGCATTGCCGACCCCGGAGGTGCTGGAGTCGCTGGACTTTGAAGACGCCTATCAGGAAGAACTGGCGGTGTTTCGCGCCTACATGGGCGACAACTGGAACGCGGCGTTGGAGAGCGACCCGGTGGTCAAGTTGCTGGAGCTGGGCGCCTACAGCCGGGTTCGGCACCGGGCGCGGGTTAATGACGCGTCCAAGTCGCTGCTGTTGGCCTACGCCCAGCGCACCGACCTCGATCACCTCGCCGCCAACGTGCGGCTTAAACGGTTGGTGATTCAGGAAGCCGATCTGCAAAGCGTGCCACCGGTGCCGCAAGTGATGGAACTGGACGACGCGTTACGCGAGCGTATCCAACTGGTGTACGAGGGCCTGACCACGGCCGGGCCGCGTAACAGCTACATCCTGCACGCGCGCAACGCCTCGGCGCTGGTGGCTGACGCGCAGGCCGAAAGTCCGAGCCCGGCCCACGTGGTGGTCACCGTGTTGCATCTGGAGGGCAACGGCGTGGCCGACCAGCCGTTGCTGGACAAGGTGCTGGCCCACCTCAGCGACGAAGACATTCGCCCGGTCGGGGATCGGGTCACGGTGCAAAGCGCCGAGGTGCAGGAATACCGTATTGACGCGGTGCTGCACATGGCCGGGACCGGCTCGGAAAACGAAGCGATTCTGGCCGAAGCCACCCGGCGCCTCGCGGCCTGGATCAACCCGCGTCGGCGCCTTGGCGTGGAAATCGCCCGCTCGGCCATTGATGCGCAACTGCACATCACTGGCGTCAGCCGCGTGGACTTGCCCGGCTGGGTCGACATTCCCCGGGCCACGCACCAAGCCGCGTACTGCATCGGCTACAGCGTGACCCAAGGCGGTGCCGGGTGAGCCTGCTGCCGCTCAACAGCACACAGTTAGAGCGGGCCATCGAAGCGGCGATTGATCACAACCCGGCGATTCCGATTCGCACCTTGTACAACGCGAAAACCTGCCCGGCGCACTTGCTGCACCAGTTGGCGTGGGCATGGTCGGTGGACCGCTGGGACAACCGCTGGAGCGAGCAGGTCAAGCGCGCCGCCATTGAATCGGCATTCTTCATCCATGCCCACAAGGGCACCATCGGTGCGCTGCGCCGGGTGGTGGAGCCGCTGGGCTATCTGCTGGAAGTGATCGAGTGGTGGCAGACCGTACCGCTGGGCGTGCCGGGCACGTTCGGGCTCAAGGTCGGGGTGCTGGACACCGGTATCACCGAGGAAATGTACCGCGAGCTGACAGCCCTGATCGATGACGCCAAACCGCTCAGCCGCACGCTGACCGAACTGGTGATCAGCCTTGAAAGCACCGGCCAGCTCAACGTCTTTTCCTGCCTGTACGAGGGCGAGGTGATCGACGTGTACCCACCGGCGCCGCACGACATCGAGGTCACGGGGCATTACGGCCCGGCTGGCCGGGAACATCAAACCGAATACCTGGACGTGTACTCATGATTGATCAAAGCAGCCAGTTTATGGCGATCCTCACGGCCGTGGGCGAGGCCAAGCAGGCCAACGCCGACGCAATGAACATCCCGTGGACGTTCTCTCAGATGGGCGTGGGCGATGCCAACGGTGCCGATCCGCAGCCCAACCGGGCGCAAACCAAGCTGATCAACGAGCGCCGCCGCGCGCCGCTGAATCAGGTCAAGATCGACCCGAAAAACACCAACGTGATCATTGCCGAGCAGGTGATCCCGGAAAACGTCGGCGGCTGGTGGATTCGTGAAATCGGCCTGTACGACGCGGACGGCGATCTGGTGGCGGTGGCCAACTGTGCGCCCAGCTTTAAACCGGAGCTGGCACAGGGCTCCGGCAAGACCCAAGTGGTGCGCATTAACTTCATCGTCAGCAGCGCCGCCAACGTCACGCTCAAAATCGACCCGAGCGTGGTACTGGCGACCCGGCAGTACGTGGACGACCGCATCATTGAAGTGTTGCCGCCGACGCGCAAGCCCGGCAGTTACACCAAGGTGCTGATCGACAAACGCGGCGTGGTGATCGAGGGCAGCAACCCCGAGACACTGGCCGATAACGGGATCAAGGACGCTTACACCAAAACGCAAGTCAATGACTTGCTGCAGGGGAAAGCGGCGCTCGACAGCCCGGTGCTGACCGGCACCCCGAAAGCACCTACGGCGCCGCTGAACAGCAACAGTCAGCAGTTGGCCAACACGGCTTTCGTTCAGGCGCTGGTTGCCTCGCTGATCAGCGGCGCGCCGGGTGCGCTGGACACCTTGAAAGAACTGGCCGACGCCTTGGGCGGTGATCCAAACTTTGCCAACACCATCATCAATGCCTTGTCGCGCAAAGTGTCCCGCGAAGGCGATGAGATGTCCGGGGGCCTGACCCTGGGCAATGGCACCGATGTATCGCCCTCGCTCAGCTTTCGCGATGCCTCCGGTATTGGCGGGTTCAGCCTGAACAAAGGCGTGTTGCGCTACATCGGCTATTACGGGTCGCAATCCAAACAACTGTTCTCGCTGGACTTCAACAGCGGGAACGTGGCCAACGCTCGCGGCGCCTTGTGGGACGTGGTCACCTATCCGCCGTCGACGTTCTGGAACACCGGCAATTTCAACCCGGCGTCCAAAGCGGACGCGGCAGCGGTCACGGCCGCACTGGCGACCAAGGCCGACAACGCGACCACGCTGGCGGGCTACCGCATCGGGGACGCCTACACCAAAACCCAGACGGCCCAGCTGGTCGAGAACGCGATTACCGCGCTGGTGGGTTCCTCCCCGGAAGCGCTGAACACGCTCAACGAACTGGCGGCCGCGCTGGGCAATAACCCGAACTTCGCCACGGCCATCAACGAAGAACTGGCCAAGCGCGTGCGCCACACCGGCGACACCATGACCGGCCCGCTGACCCTTGCGGGCCTGACCACCAGCAGCCCTTCGATGAGCTTCAAGTCTGAAGAGGGCGTCGGCTCGCTGAACGTCTACCGACAGCGTCTGCGCTACATCGGCTATTACGGCAGTGAGTCGAAAGAGATCTTTTCGGCCGACTTTGCCACCGGCGACGTGTTCAACGGGCGCGGCGCGTTGTGGGACGTGTCCAAGTACCCGCCTGCGCAGTACCTCAAGGTCAACCAGTCGTTGGCCAGCGGATCGAACCTGCATTGCGGTTCTGGGAATTCGCCGTATATCGCGTCCATGACCAGCGAAACCGGCTCGCTGGAAGTGCATAACGAGGCCAACAGCGCGGCCTCGGCGGTGATGCTGTTTCACCGTAAAGGGATTTTCGGGGCCTACTTTGGCCTGGACACGGACAACCAGTTCAAGGTCGGCGGGCTCTCGATGGGCGCCAATGCCTACACCGTGTGGCACTCGGGCAACGCCCCGAAAAACACGGGCAGTGCAGCGGTGACCGGTTGGTGGCGATGCGCTGACACCGGACTGATGCGTATGTGGGGGGTGACCAACAGTGTCGGGCAGGATTCGGCCGTGGCGGTGCCGCTGCCGATGACCTTCCCGAACGCGGTGTTCGGCGTCCACTTTATGCAACAGGCCGAGATGAAGCCCAGCGCGGTGGGTAACTACGGCGTCAAAGACGTGACCCGCCAAGGGTTCACACTGGTTAACGGCAACGACGGCGTAGGGCCGTGTTATTGGGAGGCGTGGGGAAATTGAAGACTGACACCTACTACCTGCACCGCACGCAGTTGAATTTCTACTGTGATTCGGTGTTTGGTCCACGTCGCATCGACGTGGTTGATCCCGAGTGGACGCCGCCTGTGGTGTATGTGCCGGACCCGGACTGGTCGCCGGATGCCGACAACCTCAGTGCGTCGGCGCCGAACATTGAAATGCCCGATCCGGACGCCATACCGCCCTTGATCAGCGTGCCCAACCCGGCCTGCAAACTGCCGCCTGAGCACGAGCTGCTGGAACTGAGCGAGGCGTTGTACCTGGAACTGTCCCACGCGTCGGCGGCAGGCAAGGTCGTGGCCCTGGACGAGGACGGCGTGCCGTGTCTGGTTGACCGGCCGCCACCCAGCCTTGCCCAGCAAGCCGCCGGACAGCGCCAATGGCGTGACCGGCTGCTGCTGAGCACCGACACGCTGATCGTTCGCCATCGGGATGAAACCGAAGCCGGTCGGCCGACCACGCTTGGTGCTGATCAATACCGGGCGTTGCAAGGCTTTCGCATGGACCTGCGCGACTGGCCCGAATCCGAGGCGTTTCCGGACGCCACCCGGCGCCCGGTCGAGCCGGACTGGTTGGCTGACTACCTTGCCTGACGCCCCGCACCCCGGGGCGTTTTTGTATCCACTGTTTGACCCACACAAGCCCCGCCCTGCGGGGCTTTGTTGTTTCTGGAGAGTACCTGTATGAGCACAGCCAGCCGTTTTCACGGCGTTACCGTAACGCTGGTCGACACCGGCGCGCGCACCATTGCGCTGCCGTCGACCTCGATCATCGGCCTTTGCGACACCTACACCGTCAGCCCGGCCGCATCGGCCAAACCCAATGACCTGGTACTGCTGACCAGCGAGCGCGAAGCCATCGCCGCATTCGGTGAAGACTCGGCCATCACCCGTGCGGCCAAGGCGGTGTTCTTGAAAGCCAAGGCCGTGATCGTCGCGTGCGGCGTGGCCGAACTGGAAGATGAAGCGCTGCAAACCTCGGCCATCATCGGCGGCGTGTTGGCCTCGGGTCAGCGTACCGGCCTGCAAGCCTTGCTTGACGGCAAAAGCCGCTTCAACGCCCAGCCGCGGCTGTTGATCGCGCCCAAGCATTCCGCCACGCAAGCGGTGGCCACGGCCATGGATGCACTGGCGGGCAAGTTGCGCGCCATCGCCATCGTCGACGGCCCCAACACCACCGACGAGGCGGTGCTGGCTTACGCGCAGGAGTTCGGCAGCAAGCGCATCTACATGGTTGATCCGGGCGTGCAGCAGTGGGACACGGTCACCAGCAAAACCATCGACGCCCCGGCCTCGGCGTTCACCGCTGGCCTGTTCGCCTGGACTGACACCGAGTACGGCTTCTGGGCCTCGCCGTCGAACAAGGAATTTGTCGGCATCACCGGCACCACGCGCCCGATTGAGTTTCTGGACGGCGACGAAACCTGCCGCGCCAACCTGCTCAACAACGCCAACATCACCACCATCATCCGCGACGGCGGCTATCGCCTGTGGGGCAACCGCACGCTGTCGGCCGATTCGAAATGGTCCTTTGTCACCCGCGTGCGCACCCTCGACATCGTGATGGACGCGATTCTGGCCGGGCACAAATGGGCGGTGGACCGCTCGATCACCAAGACCTACGTCAAGGACGTCACGGACGGCCTCGAAGCCTTTATGCGCGACCTGAAAAATCAGGGTGCAGTGATCAACTTTGAAGTGTTTGCAGACACCGAACTGAACACGGCCAGCCAGCTGGAGGAGGGCAAGGTGTACTGGAACATCCGTTTCACCGACGTGCCGCCTGCCGAGAACCCTATTTTCCGCGTGGAGGTCACCAACCAGTGGTTGACCGAAGTGCTGGAAACCGCCGCCTAAGGAGGCCGCTCAATGATTCCGCAAATGCTCAGCAACACCAACCTGTTCGTGGACGGGGTCAGCTTCGCCGGTGACGTGCCGTCGCTGACACTGCCCAAGCTCACGGTTAAAACCGAAGCGCATCGCGGCGGCGGGATGGCCGGTGAGATCGAGATGGACATGGGGCTGGAAAAGCTGGAAGCCAGCTGGACCAGCACCGGGGTACGCCGCGAGATGATGAAGTACTTCGGACTGTCGGACCAGACCGGCTGCAACGCGGTGTTTCGCGGGGCCTTCAAGGGGCTCAAGGGCCAGATCACCCCGGTGATTGCCACCCTGCGCGGCATGCTCAAGGAAGTCGACCCGGGCGACTGGAAGGCGGGCGACAAAGCTGAAATGAAATACGCCATGGCGGTCACCTACTACAAGTTGGAGATCGACGGTCGCGTGATGTACGAAATCGACATGGTCAACGCGGTGCGCGTGATTGACGGCGTCGATCAACTGGCTGCCGAACGCAGCGCCCTGGGCCTTTAAGGAATTCCCGCATGACTATCAATACTGAAAAGAAACTCCCGTCCTGGCTCATCCTGACCGACGAAGGCGTCACCATCACCCTGCGTTACCCCACTGAACTTAACCATGTCAAAACCGACAAGGTGGTCATGCGCGCGCCGACCGTTCGCGATGTACGGGCAGCAGGCGCGGTCTCCGGCGGCGATGCTGAAAAGCGCGAATTGCAGCTGTTCTCCAGCCTGACCGAAATCCCGCCCGGCGATCTGGAGGGGCTTAAGGTGGTGGACTACAGCCGCGTGCAGGAAGGCTATTTTCGTCTGGTCGACGAAGGCGAACTGTAACCCCGCAACCCTGAAACAACTGGCCAAGCGCTTGGCGGCAGAAACGAGTTTTTCTGCCGCCGAGATCATGGCCATGCCGTTTTCGGAAATGGTCTGGTGGCTCACGGATTGAGCCGCCTGACGCGCAACCACAGGGCAGGGCGAACAGATGGCAAACAAACTCGCGCTCGGGCTGGTGATCGGCGGGGCGGTCAGCTCCTCCGTGGGCTCAGCGTTCAAGGACGTTGAGGGCCGGATCAAGAAGCTGGAAGCGACCGGGGCCAAGGCCCGGGTCATGCAACGCCAGATCGGTGACACCATCCGCCTGCGCAACGAATGGAAAAAGGCCCACGACAGCGGTGCGGCGGGTGCGTCCACGCTGCTGACCAAACTCAACTCCAACCTAGACAGCCTGCGCAAGCAGGGGATCGAGGTCGGGCGACTCGACCGGGCCTATCAAATGCTCGGCCGTACGGCTCGGCAGGCGGATCTGAAAGCCCAGGGCCATGCACAAATCAACGAAGGCCGGGCCAGTGTCAAAAGCACGGTTGGCCGGGCAGCGGTGGGGGCGGCAGCACTGGCGGTGCCGACCAAAGTCAGCGCCGATTACAACGCCATCATCCGCGACATCGCGATCAAGGCAGGCATCGCCAATGCCCCCGAAGAAAAGCAGATGTCGCGCACTATCATCGATACCTCACGTGACACCGGCATGGCCCGTAACGAGGTGGCCACCGTGGTCAACGAGCTGGTGGGTGCCGGTATGGACCTGGCCAAGGCCATGGAGTACGCGCCGGTGGCGGCCAAGTTCGTGATCGGGCAGGGCTCGGACGGCGGCGAAACCGCCAAGATGATCAACGCCCTCGGCCAGAACGCCCAGATCACCAGCGCCAAGGAAATGCAGCAGGCGCTGGAAGCCATTGCGTTTCAAGGGCAGGCGGGCAGCTTTGAGGCCAGTGACATGGCCAAGTGGTTTCCCGAACTGCTGGCCAACATGGGCAAGCTGGGCATCACCGGCATGGACGCCGTGACCCAGCTGGGGGCCATGCTGCAAGTACAGATGAAAACGGCGGGCAGCTCCGACGAGGCGGCCAACAACCTCAAAAACTGGATGGACAAGATCAGTTCATCGCAGACCGTGGATGCCTACGGCAAGGCCGGGATCGATTACGAAGCCTCCATGCAAACCGGCATTCAACAGGGCATGTCGACGCTTGAGTCGAGCATGGCTCTGGCCAAGAAGTACATCGAGCAAACCGACCCCAAACGCGCCGCCAAGATGGCCGAAGCCACGGCGCAGATCAGCAAGGAATCGAACCCGGAAAAAGCCAAGGCCATGCTCGCGTCACTGGAGCAGGCCCTGCGCACTGGCGATATTTTTTCCGACATGCAGGTCAAGGCCGCGCTCACGGCCTACATGCAAAACAAGGAGCTGTACGGCCAGCTCAAGCGTGAATCGCGCGAAGCCAGCGGCATCCTCGACAAGAACCTGGCCGAGCGCCGCGAAACCTCGTCGCAGAAATGGAAGGAAATGGCGCAGTCGATGGACGACGCCATGCGCTCGGTGGGCGATGCGATCCGGCCGATCACCGACGGCGTGGCCGAAGGGCTGACCAGTGTGGCCAAGGGTATTACCTCGCTCAGCGACCGCACGCCCGGGTTGGCCATGGGGCTGACGGTGTTGGCCGGTGGAGCGCTGACCCTGCAAGGGCTGCTGGGCTCGTTCAAGATCGGCAAGGGCCTGTTCAACCTCGCCCGGGGCGCCATGGGCGGACGGGATGCCAAGGGCGTGCAAAAGGTCTTTGTCACCAACGCCGGTGATGACGACAAGGAAGACGGCAAGGGCTCCAAGGTGTTGGCCCTCGCGGAGATCGGCCTGAAAGCCTTCGGCGGCAAAAAGGACGATGACGGCGACAGCGAGGAAGGCGGCGAAAGCAAAGGCTTTGACCCGATCGATACCGGGCTCAAGCTGCTGGATGTATTCCGCGAAGCGAAAAACGACGAAGACGGCGGCGAAGACTCGGGGCCGCAAAAGGTGTTTGTGGTCAACGCCGCCGCCATGGGTGGCGGTGGTGGAGGCGGTGCCGGTGGTCGTGACGGTCGACGTCGCGCGGGCAATCGCAACGGCCGCCGCCGTGCGGGTGGTGGTGGTGGTGGTGGTGGTGGTGGTGGTGGTGGGCCTCGGCCGCCGCGTCCGCCAGTGCCGCCCGTTCCACCTGTACCGCCGGGGCGGGCGGCGCGCGCCATGGGGTTGATTGGCAAAGCAGGTAAAGCGGTTCCTGGTGCTGCGCTGTTTGAAGGCGTCCTGCGCGCGGCCGACACCTACCAGAACGCCAAAACCAAGGACGAAAAGGCCGAAGGCTACGGCGCCGCTGCGGGCAACATGGCCGGTGCGCTGGCAGGGGCAGCGGCCGGTGCGGCCATCGGTTCCGTGGTGCCGATTTTGGGCACGGCGGTCGGTGGCTTGATCGGCGGCATCCTCGGCAGCATGGGCGGGGAATCCATCGGGGGCAGCCTCGGTAAATCATGGTTCGGGTCGGACGATGAAAAACCCGCTGAACCGCCGAAGTCCGAAGCCAAAGCGGCAGGCGAGCCACTGGCTCCAGTGGTCAAGCCGGTGTCATATGACCCGACTGATCCGGACTCGAAAGACCCGTTCCTGTTGCCGCACTTTGCCAACAAGCCGCGCTTTCCCGGTGCGGACCTGGTGCGCCCGGATTCGTTGCCGCCGCCGACAGCATCACCGGCGCCGGTGGTCAAACCGGTGTCGTATGACCCGGCTGATCCGGACTCGAAAAACCCGTTCCTGTTACCGCACTTTGCTAATAAACCGCGCTTCCCGGGCGCGGACTTGGAACGGCCCAAGTCGCTGCCGCCTGAGGGCTCACTCGGTGCCAGCGCATCACGCGAGCTGCCCGGGGCGGTGAACATGGGCGACGTGGTGCGCTCGTTCGCCGCCACGGCACCTGCCGGGCCGCTGGCCATGCCGCCCCAAGCAGAGCCGGTGCTCAAGGTTGAACCGCCGAAGATCGATCAGAAGATCGACGTCAATGCGGCGCTTTCCATCACCGTGCAGGGCGACGTGAAAGACCCGGCCGCACTGGCCCGGGAGCTACAGCCACACCTGCAACGGCAGATCGAGCAAATCAACCAGCAGATGTCGAGCCGGAATCTGTACGACCAACCGCATCTTTAAACAGAAGGGGCAAGCCATGGCCTACATGGAACAACTGCAGTCGGGGTTGAAGTACCTGACTGCGGCCGGGGAAACCGGGCGTCGTAGCCTGGACGGCATGCTTGGACCGGTGAACGGCGCCATTGGGGAAATCACCGGCGCCGCCTCCGAACTGAGCGACTTGCCGTTCATTGGTCCTGCGGTCGGGGCCAAGGTGCAACGGCTGATGCGTGGGGTCAACGCCGCGCAGGCCAAGGTCGGCGCGGTGGTGGCCACCTACAACAAAGCCACCCGGGCGGCCTCGCAAATTGAGGAACGCCTCGGCGTACTCAAAGAACAGGCGGGTAAGGCGGCGACCGCGCTCAACAAAATCGCAGGCAAAGTCAGCCCGTCACTGGCCAACATCGTGCCCACCGGCGCGCTGGGCGCAGACGCGACCCCGGCCGCCGAAGCGGTGAAGCCATTCCCGCACCTGCTGATCATGCAACCGCTCAAGCCCGGATCGACACCGTTCTACTTCAACCTGGACACCGCCGCCTTCGACGAACTCAAGCGCTCCAGCGAATACCGCTGGGCTTCACAAGAGCGCCTGAGCCGTCGCCCGGCGCAACAAGCCGTGGGCATGGGCGAAGAACGCATCACCCTGACAGGCGCGATCTTTGGCGGGTTCAAAGGCGGCATCAAACAACTCGACACCCTACGCAGCATCGGCGCCCAGCTTCAACCACTGGGCCTGACCACCGGCTACGGCGAGGTGCTGGGCAACTGGTGTTTGAAAAACATCGAAGAAGAACAAAGCGCCCTGCTGCAAGGCGGCATCCCGCGTAAACAGGGCTTTACCTTGGAGTTTGTGCGCTATGGCGACGACCTGCAGAACGGCTAGCGGCGATGTGCTCGACACCATCTGCCAGAACTACTACGGCCACCTCAATGGCACGGTCGAGGCCGTACTCGATGCCAACCAGGGGCTGGCCGAAGAGGTTCAGCCGTTCAAGGCCGGGCTGGTGATTCACCTGCCGGATTTGCCTGCGCCGAGTGATGAGGTGGTGATGTTGTGGGGTTAGCCTAAACGCACTTCATTCAGCAGCTCGGGATGGTGATCGAGCAGTTTCAGTAACTTCACCAGTGCCAGTGGTGGTTTTGTTTTGCCGTTCTCATAACGGGAAAACGCATTCACGCCACCGCCGAAAATCTCGGCCGCTTCACGCTGGTCCAGGTCCAGCTTTTTACGCACAGTAGTGATGAAGCCTGGGTCAACAATCGAAGCATTCACTTGTTTGTTGAAGGCCAGCATTGCAGCACTCACGCGGGTGGATTCGCTGGCATCCAGCACGGTTTCACCACAGGCCGGGCAGAATTCGCCGGTGACCGAAGGGATCACAGTGGACTCGTTCTTGTAGGTGTAAGACACGTCGCGGGTGTCATGCACCAGCTCTGCCGAGACGCAAGATGGACATTTCATGTTCATAGCTCCTTGAAGGACACGATGAGCACATCATCAATGACCGTGAGTTTCAGGTAGACCTCGCCAGCGTGGGTTTTACGCCGGTACACGTCCTGCCAGACCTTATGGTCTGCATGCGTGGTCATGCTCTTGTAAAAGTCAGCGGGCGCCAGTGCCATTACCACGCTGACGATGCCGTCAAAGTCGAAGCCTAAAGCCGCGCCACCGGTCAGTGCTGACAGGGTAGAGCGCACCTTGCCCGCTTCAATCAGGGCTTTAACGGTGTGTAGTTTGCAGTGCGGGGTCTTTTTCTCCATGCGGCGAAAATTAACTTACTTGGTTTAATTTGGCAAGTAGGTTAATGCGCTGAGCATAGTCCGTTTTATAACCGAGTGATGTTTCTTTACAGCCCCGTCCAGAGCGGGGCTTTTGCCGTTTGGAGAATGTATGACACCCACCTTCCGCATCGTCGCAGACGGTGCCGACATCACCGCGCTGATCAACGACCGCCTGCTGTTGCTGCGCACCACTGATAAACCCGGGATGGAGTCAGACGACTTTGAGCTGCGCATCGACGACCGTGATAGCGCAGTGTCTTTACCCAGCCGAGGAGCCAGCATCGAAGTGTTCCTCGGCTACAGCGGCACGGCTCTAACCCGTCTCGGGCGTTACACCGTGGACGAGGTCGAGTTGTCCGGCCCGCCCGATACGCTGGTGATCCGGGGCAAAGCCAGCGACATGCGTGGCAGCGGCAAGACCACGCGCAGCGGCAGTTGGGAAGGGGTGAGCCTGGCCAGCATCGTCAAGGACGTGGCGGCACGCAACGGCTGGTCGCCGGTGTGCCCGGTCGACACGGTAGTGCCGCGTGCTGACCAGCTCAGCGAATCCGACTTTAACTTCATCACCCGACTTTCCAAGCAGTTCGACTGCACCGCTAAAGTGGCGGACGGCAAGCTGCTGGTGATGCAGCGCCAAGGTGGACAAAGCGCGAGTGGTACAGCGCTGGGCACCATCACCCTGACACGTAGCGACGTCAGCCGGTGGCAGTTCCGGCTGGGTGATCGCAGTGCCCACAAGGCGGTCAGCACCAAGCATCAGGACAAGAAAACCGGCAAGTTGGCCATCGTCACCTTGGACAACGACGAAGCCCCGGACGGTCTACCGCCCGTTCACACAGACCGCCACATTTACCCCAACAAATCCGCCGCCGAACAGGCCGCCAAAGCGCGACTGGCCGCGTTCAACCGCTCGACCGCCGCAGTGCGTCTAGAAATGCCCGGGCGAACTGATTTGTTTGCTGAGCGGACCATCAATGCCCAAGGCTTCAAGGTCGGGCTCGATGGTGAGTACCTGGTGGACTCGGTGGAGCAGGTTTTCACCCAAAGCGGCTGGAGCACCACCGTCGAATGCAATGGCGGCAAGAAAGGCAAAGCCAAGGCCAAAGGCAAGAAGCCCAAAGCCCCGCTAAAAGTCGTGCAGCTACAAGCAAATTAATCCCAAACCTAACCCGCCTTGTGCGGGTTTTTCATAAGGGCAAGCCTATGTCGATTACCCAGCAACAACTCCAGCAGATCCTCCCCAACGCCGGCCAATCAGCCGGCGTTTTTGTTCCTGTGCTAAACACGGCGATGGTTCGCTTCCAGATCATCGGGACGAAGCGCGTCGCCGCCTTCATCGCCCAGATCGGCCACGAGTCCGGCCAGTTTCGCTACGTGCGCGAGCTGGGCAGCGACCAGTACCTGAGCAAATACGACACCGGCTCACTCGCCAAGCGCTTGGGCAACACACCTGAGGCGGACGGCGACGGCCAGAAGTATCGCGGCCGTGGCCTGATCCAAATCACCGGCCGCGCCAACTACATCGCATGTGGCGAAGCGTTGGCCCTTGATCTGATCAACCAGCCAGAGCTGCTGGAAAAGCCGCAGCACGCGTGCATGTCAGCAGCGTGGTTTTGGGCGAGCAGAGGGCTCAACACCTTGGCCGACTTGGGTCAGTTCGACACCATCACCCGGCGCATCAACGGCGGCCAGAACGGCGCAGCAGACCGTCAGGCGCTGTACGCCCGGGCGTTGAAGGTGTTGGCGTGAAGCTCGATGCGCTGAAGTGGAGCGGGGCATTGGTGTTGATGCTCTGCCTCATGGCGGGCAGCGCGTGGGCCGCATGGGAGTGGCAGGCAAACGCCTACGGCCAGCAGATTGCCGAGCAAAAAGCCGCCCACCAAACCGCGCTGACCGACGTGGCCAACGCCAACTCCGTGCTGATCCTTGCCGAACAGAACAAACGCTTCGCCCTGGAGCAATGGCTGGCAGCGAGTGACCAATCCCATTACCGAGCCCTGACCGATGCAAAAACCAATCAAGACCGCTTGCGTGATCGCATTGCTACTGCTGACCTGCGGCTGTCAGTCCTACTCGACGCCACCGCCGCAACTGATAGTGACGGAATGCAAGCCTCCACCGTCCCCGGCGGCGTGGTTCATGGAACCGCGAGAGCCCAACTTGACCGAGCGCATGCTCAACGAATTATCGGAATCACCGGCGACGGCGACCAAGGACTGATCGCGCTGCAGGCCTGTCAGGCCTACGCCAAAGAAGTCTCACACACGAAATAAAAGGAGCGGCCGAAGCTGGATGCGTCAACATCCAGCCTGGCCACCAAACCCGCAGATTAGCCCTGCAAGCCCAGTCAAGGCTCCTGCTCCGTGCACAAAGCGGAGCGAGCCTATCACCTGTCTATCCATACAGTAAAGGTCTTGCAAACAATGTCCTCACCCATAATTCCTTGGATGGGCGGCAAGCGCCGCCTCGCCGACCGCCTTATCCCCCTGTTCCCACCCCACGAATGCTATGTCGAAGTCTTTGCCGGCGGCGGGGCGCTGTACTTCCTGCGCCCGCAGCCTGCCCCGGTTGAAGTCCTCAACGACATCAATGGCGACCTGGTCACCCTGTACCGTGTGGTAAAGAACCATCTGGAAGAATTCGTGCGGCAATTCAAATGGGCACTCAGCTCACGTCAGATATTCGAGTGGCAAAAAATGACCCGCCCGGAAACCCTGACCGACATTCAGCGCGCCGCTCGTTTCTTCTACCTGCAGCACCATGCTTTCGGTGGCAAGGTCTCAGGTCAGAGTTTCGGTACCGCAACCACCGCCCCTGCAATCAACTTGCTGCGCATCGAAGAAAACCTGTCTGCCGCTTGGCAGCGCCTGTCCGGCACCTACGTCGAAAACCTGCCCTGGCTTGAGTGCGCCGAGCGCTACGACCGGCCGCACACTTTCCACTACATGGACCCACCTTACTGGCAGACGACAGGGTACGGTGTCGACTTTCCGTTTGAAAACTATGAGCGCATGGCCGATTTTATGAGGTGCTGCAAAGGGAAGGTGATGGTCAGCATCAACGACCATCCGGAGATCCGGCGGGTGTTTGATGGGTTTCATTTTGAGACGACGGAGATCCGGTATACGACCACGAATCAGCGGCAGGGGAAGGCTGAGATGACGGGGGAGTTGATTGTGATGAATTGGGAACCGAAGGCTTTGGGAGGATTGTTTTAGATTGGTAAGTTTGAAACCGACAGCAGTCCGTGACGAAGGGCTGCTATCGGCCGAGGCTGTGTAAAAACGTTTTTGATCACGGCAGGTGCTCAAAACAGGACTGGAAATCGCGTTTCTGCGCGAAATTCACATCTGCAGACGTGCCGATAAATTTCAGATTTAACGTAGACGCGGACACTTCAATTTTGGCGACGCGTTTTTACACACTCTGGGCCAGGAGCGTACATTCGCCAGCGTCCGCTGACGGCCAAATACGGTCATTCAGACGTGACTACTAAATTGGGGGCGATTTAGAGTGTAAACGCAAATCAGCACCACTAACCTATGATCAGGCAGATAGCTCTTGCTGAGATTGGCACCGTACCGAAAAACCTGAGCGCCAGAACTTTTGCAAGCCCAATTTGAGATTGAAATGGCGTACTATCATCAGTAGGAACAGTCAGTGAAACTGACCTGGCTGAAATGACATAGCACCGAAAATAAGGTGCAATTCAAAATGCAGAATTTATCCTATGAATTCAATTTTCTACCTTCCGCGCAGCCTCTCCAATAAAGACAGAATTTACACTGAAGAAGCGTTGCTGGCGGCTTCAAATTACGTTGTTGTCTTAGCAGAACCCGGAGGCGGAAAAACTGAACTTATGGGAAGCCTAGCCCGACAGCTGGGAACTTCAACCGTTACCGCAAACAAGTTCAAACACTTGGGGGCCGATGCCGAGAATTCCCCACTCGTGATCGATGCGTTTGATGAGTTGGCCAAACTCGATCAAACGGGCATTCACAGCCTTCTTGCTAACGCCAGAAAAGCAAAGCCAACACGCGTCATCATTTCGAGCCGATCCAGCGAGTGGGGTACAGCTGCCACAAACGCATTCGAAGACTATCTAGGATGCTCACCGCTGGTGGTTAGGCTTTGCGAGTTTGAAGAGGGAGAACAGCGGGAAATTTTTCATCATCATGTTCGGGGTGAGGAATTTTCAAAGTTCCAAGCGGAAGTGGCTCGATTCGACTTAGGAGCGTTACTCCCTAACCCCCAATTTCTCAAGATGTTTGCAGATGCCTATATGGAAAGCGGCAGACACTTCACAGATAAACGAAATATATTTTCACAAGCGGTCGAGCGGCTGGCGAAGGAAGCTAACGTCAATGTAGCGCAGACGCTATCCAGCAAACAAAGGGTTGCTCTGTCGTCCGAAGTGTTCGCCAAGCTTTTGCTGTCCGGAGCAGAAGGCATAGGGACGAGCGAGTTAACCGCAGATCGGATCTATCCACTGCTGGCATCACTTTTTGACAAACACACAGCAGCTGAAGGCATCTTGGCATCTCGGCTTTTCAAACCTGGAGACAGTGCGGATCAGCATCGGCCTGTTCACAAGATCGTTGCTGAATACTGTGCGGCAGACTACCTTGCAAAGCGGATCGCTGATCCGGTTGATCCTCTGACATTACATAAATGCCTACCTATCATCGCTCCGAACAACGTAGTTCGAGATGAACTCCGGGGATTACTGGGTTGGCTCGCGGCGCTAGGCAACAGATCCATTCAAGAGACTGCTATTGAGCTTGATCCCTACGCGGTGCTTGCGAACGGTGATCCCTCTCAACTTGAACACTCCTCAAAACGTCTACTTATACAGGGCCTGAAAGACGTCGAAACGAAGGACCCCTATTTCCGCCGAGGAGATGCTTGGCGCCGGTTCAGTGCTTCAGGTTTCTTCACCCAAGAGGTTATGACAGAGATTAAACCCCTGCTAGCGAGCGGCAGTGATGGGCATTTGCGTGATCTAATTCTTGAGCTGTTGACGGGGTCACCAGCGATTGCGCATCTGACACAAGAACTGCGTCAACTCGTGTTGAACTCAAGCGAAAGCGAACACACTCGCTTGTTGGCTAGCAGATGTCTGCTCGACCTGTCCGGCCATGACCATCGCGCCGATTTAGCAGTCCTAGTCTCTGAAGCCAGTCATACCTCTCTGAAAATTGCGGTAACCATCCTTACGGCTATCGGCGCAGAAGCATTAGGTTTAGCTTACCTCGCCAGCTTCTTTCGAGTCTGCTCAAACCTTTACCCTAGTCATCAAGAACCTTACAAATCCACAATCGGTACGCGTTATTTCATAAGGCGCTTTGTTGGCGGACTTGATTTGATATCAATCGAGTGGCTACTTGATGACTTAACCAAAGACCTTGTTTGCACATGCAAAAAAAAACATTATGAATGTGATTGTCGAATTGGAATCAGCAAGATTGTAGGCCTAATGCTGGATCGATACTTTGACCTGGAAATGCCTCCTTTTGCCCCGAAAAGGGTTTGGCATTGGATCGAAAATCTGATTTTCCATGAGCAGAAATCAACAGATCAGAGCAAGGCAGTTCAAGTGCTTCAAAATGACGATGGATTGCGCCAAGGGATCATGGCACAAGCACTTGGAAACCTTACCAACAGCGACGATATTTTCGAGACTAAAATACAGAAATTTGATTTTCACGCTCACTCCGGCCTTCGTTTTCAATCCGATGATTACAACTTTATAGTCGATCTGGCATTTGAAATTGATAACCCAGCCCTGTGGGCGAGTTACATCGCAATGCATAGCTTTAATCAAAGTCAAGCACTGCGAGGCCCAAACAAATTGCGACGGCACATGCGTGAACAGGCATTGGAGAAGCCTTCTTTAATGCGCGAGTGGGTAAAGTTCAACAGAGCAGTCGCGCAATCTGCACAATCCCAACAAAAAAGCATGTCTGCACACAGGCGGAGGATGAAACGCCGCCACCGAGAACAAAACGACATAAAAAAGTTAAACATCCAGTATTTGCGGGACAACCGAGAGCTTGTTGAAAGTGGTCGGCATTGGAATTGTCTTGCGCGCTTTGCTGATTTGGTACTTACCGCGCCCGATCAAATTGAGCATGAGTTCGGTGATGAAGTGCTCGTTCGTAAAGCTCTCAGAAACTGCCTAGATTTCATTGCTCCCGATGTACCTAATCTGCTCAGGCTTGCGGAATTACAGTGTGCATCGCAGGGCGCGTACACTGAACCTGTTCTTTTTGCAGCTTGCTTGGAAATCATGCGCAGCGACGGAAACCTGGAAAATGTCGATCTGCCGTTACTGAATGCACTGCGAACTAATCTCGACATGGGCTACGGTGCCGTGTCGGACGAAGAACGTGATGCGCTGAAAGATGAAGTCAACCGATTGATTTTCGCAGGTGCGGGAAGTGCCGAAACCTTTCTCCGGCAGTACGTCGAGCCCCAACTCGCGCAAAAGGGCTGTCAACATCCCGATATTTGGTTGTTACGCGGTGATGAGGTCTTCAGCCACCTACGGGCGGCAATCTCAATAGAATGGCTTGACCGATTTTCTGATCTGGCGCTCGGATCGCTTGATACGCTCTTTGAAATTGCGGCCGAATTCGGTGATCGCGATGTCCTTCAAAAAATCATCGCAGAGCGTTGCTCAACTTTCATGTCCGCGTGGCCCAGCCCGACTGGCGATGAAGACCTCGAAAAAAGGCGCGTTTTTTGGTTCGTGCGCGCTTTTTATTTTTTAGAGGACGCGCCTGAAACATATTGGAACTGGCTCAAAACCGACAAGGACACCATATTTTCGCTTAATGAGCGCTCTGGGCGATTTAACTATGGCGAACACTCCCATTGGCCCAAGCTCACATTAAGAAAAGTGGTGGCTGTTCTAGAGGCCTTTATTGACAAGTGGCCAAAGGTAGACCTCCCGAGCCATTGGGGTACGGGAAGCCCCAACGAAGAAAATGCGTACCGCTTTTTGACAGAAATCGTTTGGTTAATCGATTTAGACGTCTCCGATGACGCCGTCCGTGTCATTGATCGTCTCCTTGCCGATCCGAAGTTCACAGACATGTACAACGATCTTAGGAGCATACGTGCTCGTAAAATCAGTCAGATTGCACGGAGGTATTTCGAACCGCCGACGCCACAGGAAATCGTCGATCGACTGGATCGCGACATGGTGGTGAATGTTGAGGGTTTGCGTCAACTCGTCCTCCAAGAACTTCAAGATTTTCAGAAAGCAATAAATGGTGGTGAATTTAACTCCGCGGATCGCTTTTACGACAATGGTAAGCACTTGAACGAAGTACGAGCTACCGAGATCATTGCTGAACGTCTCAGCCTAATACTCAAGCCTCAGGGCATCGTGATTACGCCGGAGCACCAGCTAAAAAGTGCTAACCGCAGCGATTTCACGACGACAAAATTGATTGGCGGTACAAGACGGCTGCTTGTGACTGAGGTAAAAGGTCAGTGGCATAGAGAGTTATACACTGCCGCGGCGGCGCAACTATATGCGCGCTACTCCATCCACCCCGACGCTGAACACCAAGGCATTTATCTTGTGATCTGGTTTGGCCGAGATGTGAACGTCGCAGGAATTAAAAACCGAAATATCAACACCGCTCAGGAGCTGAAAAGCAGCATCGAGAAAACGATGCCGCCAGAGCTAGCTGGACTAATTGATGTGTTTGTTCTGGACGTTTCTAAACCCTAAAATGCAGCAATGAAGGATCGAACCGAAGGTTGGACGCAGCAGGCCTAGAAGAGGCCAAATATCGCACTCCGAATCACCCCTATTTTTGTAGGCAGGCGGAATGACCGCTTCTGGCCGATTTCTGCCTGTCACAAAGGGCTTAAATCGGCCAAAGGCCTTGTGCTACGTTGCCAGGAGCATCTCAACGTCAGGTTCGCCCAGGAACAAGAGAAAATACTGCAGCATTAAGTCTGATTGCTGGATACTTACCTACGTCGTTCAATTTTCAATCAACACGACGGCGCATATCTTCTGTTCTTCAGGTCGATCGGTATTGAATAGCTGATCCTAGCAAGCACTCTATTTTGACTCGTTCACCGAGGATTCTGCATTACCTTCAGAGACACCGGGTTCGCCTCGGAACGAAGATTCTATTATCACTTTTTTGAGTATTTGATGCTGTAAATCAGCAAACAGCTTTCTCGCTTGCAAATCCGTTATGTGGCCTTTCGCTTTTTCACTTTCAATGTGTGCTATGGCGTTGACGATGCGCGGATCCACCTCGTCGCGTTGCAAATATGGCCGAAGATTCATAACCAAAACACCTAAACTCATCAAGTGCCAGATTTTTATCGAGCTAAAGCTCAGCAATTCAAAAGTTTTTAACCATGGCTTTAGTATGTGAGTTTAAATTTGTGTTTGGCGCTTTCATAGAGATGGGGGTCTAATTCGCTCGATGAATTGATTAAGAGTGAGCAGCCATTTTGTCTGGGACGATGTGTAGGTCGAATGTATGGGGGCTGGTATCACTAGCTGTAAGTTTTGTGATTGCATCTCAGCGGTCTGTTTTTCACTGATTGCCGCCTCAAGAGTTATGAGGTGCTTTAGCGGAATTTTATTGGCTTCACTAAGAACTTGTCGCCAGCGATCTTTACATGTCGTTTTGGCTCCCAGCATATGTAAGTGTTGTACTGGAAATGCTGGGCAATGATATGACTTAAAATCTGGGAATATGAAGTCTGGCTTGGAGTTGTTTTCTGTAGTGAATCCCTTGCCACCCCCTTGCTCAAAGCGCAAGCCATATGCATTAAATATCTCACTGAGATAGAGCTCAAAAGCATGGCCAACGCGAGACTTTCGTCGATTTTGCACACTTAACGAAAAACTGATGAATCCGTCTACATCAGCTCCGTCTTCGCCAAATCCTTCACGTAGTCTGTCCTGAACCAAGTGGCGTTCATAAATCCTGAACAGTTTTTCCTCATGATCCATCCAGTTAAGAATGGCTTGATCCGGGTCTGCAAGTGGATCTACTTTTTGCTCAATGGATTCGCGGGCAAATTTAGAAAATGCAGATGTCGTTGGAAATTTCTCGCCGCCAAACAGTTTTACAAGACGCTCTAACCAAGCATCATCACCTGTCTCAAACTGACCTGTCTCGATGCCGAGATCTTCCAGCATCAGTCTTAGCGGAAGAAACAAGCGGAGCGTTTCAACGCTACCGGCTTTAAATCGTTCGTCAACATTATCGAGTGCGAAAAGAACGCGAAGCTGCCGTTCTATTGTGCTTCCAGCCGGAGTGAAAACCATCAACAAAGAGTCGTCACGCAGCTTGGCCACCAGCAAAAAGTCACCTTCTGAAAGCAATTCAGTGACTGCATTTGTAGGGTAGTAAAGTCTGTATTCCGGGCCACGATGCGGCTGTTTTCTACGGCAGTCATACCACGTGACGTCAGCCTCCACGGTTTCTGGGGCGACTGAATCGTCAGCGATGTAAATCTGCTTTGTCTTGAACCGGTACTCTTGATCTTTAGAGGGGGTGCCCAAGTACTGTTTAAATCCTGCCGCAGGAAGCCCGCCAATCTCATGCTGGTTGGAGCGTTCAGGATCAGCATCGACAGCGCTCAAGTATTTTGCCGCTACACCTTCGAAGTAGTCACTGATACGGTCTGAGAACATGCGGATTCCAAATGGGTTTCGTCTATCTGGGCTAACGCTGAACCTTGTAGCAGCCAGTAAACAATTTGGTCAATCAACAATGGTGTTCTTTGCTTTTTCATGGATCGTACGGCGCACTCCCAAATGGTTAACACCCGCCATCTCTGAGCCCTTAAGGCAGCGATCTGCAGTTCATCCCGTACCTGGTTTTTGCCTATTTTTTCCAGCCAGAACTCCTGACGGGTTTGGGGGATTTTGAAATAGCGGCATCGGTGACCGTGCCAGAAGCAGCCGTGGATAAAGATTGCAGCTTTATACTTTGGCAGTACCAGGTCTGGCGTTCCCGGAAGGTTTTTAGCATGCACACGAAAACGAAACCCTCTGGCATGCAGGACTTTACGGATCAAAAGTTCGGGAGAGGTGTTCTTGCTCCGGATGTTGGACATCATCCGGGAGCGGGTTTCGACATTGACAATATCAGTCACGGCATCCTCCGCATCGGGGCAGTGATGGCCCCGATGCTTGTGTGGAGAACTCCGGGGCACTTACTGCTGCTTAGGGGCTGCGGTTTTGGCTTTCGCGGCCAAAATCCGATCCTTCATCAGTCGTGCAACCGCCTCAAACACAGGGACTGCAACTGAGTTACCAAATTGACGATACGCTTGCGTATCTGAAACTGGAATCACGAATTTGCTTTCGCCCGGTTTATCGAAACCCATCAAACGTGAGCATTCTTGCGGCGTAAGTCTGCGAGGGCGATTCAGCTGATTGAGCTCACTATTAAAATCGAGCTTCTCTGAGAAGCCGCGATCCACCAATATTTCAGACCCGTCTTTGTGGTATCGGGCCGATAGGGTACGTGCTACGTCATTCGGCCCTGTCAAGCCAAACCCAAAGCCGTTGCCTTTCTGGCGGTGTTTCTCGGCATACCTGTAAAGGTAATCCCAAAGTTTCGGCGTGAGGATGTACTTGCTGTCCACTTCTTCTTTTGGCTCCAGGATGTCACCAAAGGTAGGGCGTTGTTTGGGGATAAACTTTTCAATGTCACGCAACGTGAAGCCGTCATGGATACCCAAGTCGCGGCGGAAGCCGACCAGGACGATACGTTCCCGATGCTGCGGTACGAAGTTTTTAGCGTCGATCACCTTTGGGTCTGAACCCTTTGGCGCGTTGACGTCTGCGACTTCATAATCGAGCTCATCCAGTGCTTCGCAAATGATGCGGAATGTATTGCCCTTGTCGTGGCTTTTCAGGTTCTTGACGTTCTCCAGCAGGAAGGCTGCCGGGCGCTTGGCTTTGATGATCCTGGCGACGTCAAAGAACAGGGTGCCCTGAGTTTCGCACTCGAAGCCATGCTTGCGGCCCAAAGAGTTTTTCTTGGAAACACCTGCCAAGGAGAACGGTTGGCACGGGAAGCCGGCCAGCAGGACGTCATGATCAGGAATTTCACGATCGATATTCTGGTAGGCCTCTTCTTCGCTAACGTCGAGCTTGTCGGACAAGGTAACTGTGCGGATGTCCTGATTGAAGCGGTGACGCTCCGGGTCGCAATAGTGGTTTGCCTTGTAAGTGCGGACGGCGAAAGGGTTCCACTCGGATGTGAATACGCATTCACCTCCGATGGCTTCAAACCCCTTCCGGATTCCACCGATTCCTGCAAACAGGTCGATAAAAGTGAAAGTGGTCTTTTTTGTAGGCTTGGGTGGAAGCAGGGACTTCAGATGCATGTGCTCTGCGTAGGTAAGACGAGGCGTTGCCTTGCCTTTAACCCAACGGTTTACCGTCTCCCGGCAATGCAGGGAGCCTACCTCATTAAGCTTTGCGGCAAGCTGCCCCTGGTCGTAGATCTCGAGTAGCTTGTTTATCAGCTCAAGATCTTCTGCGAGGTGCGGTGGAGAGATTGGAAGTCCCAGTTGGGCAGACTCAGGAGCTGCGCTATCAAAAAGGTTCATGAGTCCTGTTTTCCTCTGGGTAAAATCTGTGACGTAATGTCACCATTCTATCCCTCTAGCTTGTGATGTAAATTAATATCTTCCCGGAAGGGCGAAATCAGCCACCGCATCGGATCGAAGCGAGTCAGGGATATGTTGCGTGGTAGGTTGCTGTATATCCAACCAGTATGCAAGGGTGGTAATCCACATTTTTTGTTGCTCATTCGCAAGCGTCTATTTATCAGTTGGTCAATGAGCGTTTAGCGCTTGGGACGACGAGGATGAGCAGGGAGATGCTTAGGGCGGTTAATGGTGGCATGTACTGCCAAAGGGGAAGAGCGGGAGGGGGGCGGGATTCCTTTGGATGGCCTCTGTGTAGCTTTAATTTTGCTACAGCAACACTGAAACGAAATATAAGCTATTGATTAATAATGGTTTTTTAAATCAGTCGTTTCGATCCATCATAGGGGCCACGCTAAAGCGTCTGGACACCGCAGAGCGTCTGTTTACGTGGGGAGTAGCTGAATTCTGTACCATTTTTGTCTACGTGTTTTAAGCATGTTTTAGGGCGTTTTCAGGCGTTTTTCAAGGCTCGGTGGTACGATGTACCACTTTGAAACTGACGCGTACCACTTTCTCATGGCAACTATCAGGGCAAGATAACTGGCAAGTGGGGTTGTGACCTACACTGCCCAGATCCGCATCAAACGCGACGGTGTGCAAGTCTACCAAGAGAGCCAAGCCTTCGCCCGTAAACAGGCCGCTCAAGCTTGGGTTCGCAAGCGTGAGGCAGAATTAGATCAACCAGGCGCCATCGAGCGCGCAAACCGCGTGGGCGCTACAGTCAAAGAAATGATTGAGCGCTACGTGCTCGAAATGGAAAAAGCCCGCGCACTGGGAAAAACCAAGCTGGCCACGCTCAAAGCGATCAGCGAATCCTACTTGGGCCAGATAAATGACCAGGACTTGAACTGCCAGATACTGGTCGAGTATGCGGTCTGGCGAATGGGACCTGAAGGCGGCGGTGTGCTGCCGCAGACAGCCGGTAATGATTTAGCACACTTGGGCGCCGTTCTATCCATCGCCCGCCCTGCATGGGGCTATCAGGTGGATCCTCACGCGATGGGTGATGCCCGCAAGGTACTGCGCAAGCTGGGTTACAACATGCGCAGCCGTGAACGTGACAGACGCCCGACACTGGATGAGCTGGACAAGCTGCTGACACACTTCCAAGGCATCCTTGCCTACTGCCCCAGCTCAATCAACATGCTCAAGATGACCGCCTTCGCGCTGTTCTCGACGCGCCGCCAAGAAGAGATCACCCGTATCAAGTGGTCTGATCTGGACGAAGAGGGCAACCGTGTCCTGGTGCGGGACATGAAGAATCCCGGGCAGAAACTTGGCAACGACGTGTGGTGCCATTTGCCACCCGAAGCAATGGCCATCATTAAGACAATGCCCAAGGCAGTAGATGAAATATTCCCCTACAACGCCGAGTCCATATCCGCACCCTGGACACGCGCCTGCAAGTTTTTGGGGATTGAGGATCTGCACTTTCATGACCTGCGTCACGAAGGCGTCAGCCGACTGTTTGAAATGGATTGGGACATTCCTAGGGTGGCCAGCGTATCGGGGCACCGGGACTGGAACTCCATGCGCCGTCGGCTGGGTATGGAGTGGACTTCCCGTTTGATAACTATGAACGGATGGCCGACTTCATGCGCCGCTGTAAAGGCAAGGTGATGGTCAGCATTAACGATCACCCGGATATACGGCGGGTATTTGAGGGCTTTCACTTTGAGACCGTGGATATTCGGTACAGCACCGCGAATCAACGGCAGGGGAAGGCTGAGGTTAGCAGTGAGTTGGTGATTATGAAGTGGGAGCCAGAGGCGCCGGGGATGTTGTTTTGATATGACGGTGGCGAGGGTATGAGTCAGTACCCGCTACGTGAATCATCAGAGGCCGTATTTCAGCTCACGTTACAGGGGAGTTGAAATAGGTGTTTATCGTCGCTGAAACACTTACCTGCCAATGCCTCGATGCTAGACAGTTGGGTGCTGCTAAGGTTGTAGCCCTCATCACCTCGCTGTGGTGATGACCAGTTCATGATTTTGGCTAGTTGGGCTTCGCAGTCGTTTGGCAGAACAACTTCAAAATCTAGAAATTCCTTCTCTTTATCGAATGCTTCGACGATAAATTTCATGGTTCTACCTCTCTGTTTTTATCAGCATCTTTAGTTTGTCCTTACTGGCACCCACGTGTCAGTACCCGCTTAAGTGCCGAAGCCACCCACATGTGGTTCATTCTGGAAAGCTTGCCCTCCATGCCGCAAAAGGCGCTCAGCGAAGACGGGGATCAGTGGGTCAGAGGCTTACAGTCGAGGATGCCGGGGCCGTGATCGCATCCAAACGCCAGGAGGGCATCACCGCGGGTAGGCCGGGCGGTCCCGCGATCGATGGGCGTGCAGACTTCAGGGGCAGCCGTGGTATTTCGGCTTGAGCGTGGGATTGATCCGCAGGGGGTCGTCTACCGCCCATTCCCATTGGCTGTCCAGTTCCTGAACCACACTGTCGACACCCAGGCCGGGAAGGAGGGTGCAATACGTTTGCCTGGGCACGCAATGCAGCGTGGGATTATCGAGCGGGCGGTCAGCCCGGGTGACGAATGCCAGGGCTTCTTCAATGCCGGAAACGTTAACGGCGTTGGCTTCGCCGGCCTGTTCAAATTTCAAGAGAAATGTCACTACAGCGTTCCTTGTCTAGCGCAACCTCGCTACGAGGCGCCATGTTAATGACACCTCGTAGCGTAGTCTCTTAGCGGAAGGTCTGTAGTGTTGAAGTCGGCATTTGCGTGACGACGATTGCCCCGGTGCTTTAGCTACCTTTGGCCGTAACAATGCTGGCCACCAGCCGGGGCTGGCAATTGAGGTAAGCCGAAGACTGCAGCCAACGCTTGTCGGGGTACCACGCGAACATGAACTGTCCGTCCTTGAGTTTGTCTACCACTTTACGCGCCACTTGCGGGCGAACCGCCGGGCAGCCCTGGCTGCGACCGATGCGCCCCTGGCGCTGGCTCCAGAGCGGATTCACGTAGCTGGCGGCATGAATCACGATCGCCCGGTCGCGTGCCCGGTCATTGATGCCGGGCTCAAGGCCATCCATGCGCAGTGAGTAACCATGGGTGCCTTTGTAGCTTTCCTGGGTGCGGAACAAGCCCAGGCTGGACTGGTAGCTGCCTTCGTCATTGGAAAATTGGGTGGCGAAGTTTTCTCCGGAGTTTTGCCCGTGGGCCACCAGATCACGCAATACCAGGCGTTTGCTTTGCAGGTCGAAGATCCACAGGCGGCGCGCTGTAGAAGGCTGCGAGTAGTCAATCACCGCCAGATGGCGTGCTTGACTGGCGCCATTGTTCACGGCGCATTGCATGGCGCTGATGGCACTTTTTAGTGCTTGGGGATTGAGTTCTGGTGCTGCCTGGGCGAGGCTGTTGAACAGTACCGGTGTAGAGGGGCTGGCGGCGAACGCAGGGCTGCAAAGCGTGCCCAGGGTCGCGGCGGCCAGACAAAGCCGTCGCAGGAAAGTCAGCATAGGTCGAGGATTCTCACTGATGTATTGGCTCCAGATGCCCCGTCCAGCCAGCTATTTGCCTGTGTAAAGCCGACGGGTCTTACGGTTATCCATCAACCATGATGGCCATGGATTGGAGTAAAGCAGTTGATCAAAAAACACGCATGTTACTTGAGCATTGCTTTGCTCGCAGTGCCATTGGTCGTTCTGGCCGATGAGGTGCCTGTGGACCCCGCGACGATGATTCAGGTTGCGCTCGCAGATTTGCCCCGCGAATGCCCGACGCTGGCCCCGCGGATCAAGCCCGCCGACCAGCAATGGCTGCAGGCGTTTTATCAAACTCAGCAGTATCAGCCGCTGTGGTCAGTGGACGGCCGTCTGGCCGCGTTGCAGACCGAACTGCCCACGCTGGCCGACGATGGGCTGGACCCGGCGCATTACCCGTTGCCTAAAGAGCAGGGGGTGTGCGCTGACATCGATACCAGCTTTCAATACCTGCAAGCCTTGCAGGACCTGCATTTCGGTCGTCTGAACCCATCACGTTTCGAGCCTGTATGGCACTCCGGCGATGAAGCGCCGGACCGACAGGCCGAGATTCTGGCGATTGCCGGGCCGGGGTTGCAGGACATACGCAGCGCGTTCGACAAGGCGCGCCCTGCGCTGGAGCGCTACCAGAACCTGCGCAAAGTCTATGCCCGGGAACGCGTGCGGCCGCTGCCTCACTGGCCTGTAGTGGGGCAGGGGCAATTGCTCAAACCCGGCATGCAGGACCCACGGGTGCCCGTGCTGGCTGAGCGCATGCTGAGCGAGGGCTATCTGGATCACCTGCCCAAGCCCACAAACACGACCTACGGCCCGGAGCTGGCCGCCGCCGTGAAGAGCTTTCAGCTGGATCATTCCCTGCAAGCCGATGGTGTCATCGGGCCGGGTACGCTGAAAGAGATGAACGTCAGTGCGCAGGCGCGCCGGGATCAATTGCGCATCAACCTGGAGCGATTTCGCTGGATGGCGCAGGACTTCGAACCCACCAGCCTGCTGGTCAACGTGCCGGCCGCGTTGCTGATGGTCTATCAAAATGGCGTGCCGGTCTGGCAAACCCGCACGCAGGTGGGCAGGCCCGACCGGCAAACACCACTGCTCAAATCCCGCGTCACCCGCTTGACCCTCAACCCCACCTGGACCATCCCGCCGACCATTTTCAAGCAAGACAAACTGCCGCAAATTCGCCGCGATCAGTCGTACCTGGCGCGTCATGACCTGCAAGTGCTCGACAGCAGCGGTCGGCAGCTTTCACCACAAGAGGTGAACTGGGAGCGTCCGGGCAACATCCTGCTGCGCCAGGGCGCAGGTCCGCGCAATCCGTTGGGCAAGATCGTGGTGCGTTTCCCCAATCCGTTCGCCGTGTATTTGCACGACACCCCCAGCCAGGCGCTGTTCAGCAAAGCACCGCGGGCCTTCAGTTCTGGGTGTGTAAGGGTGGAGTCGGCGTTCGAACTGCGGGACTGGCTGGTCAACCCTGCCGAAAAAGCCCGCACTGAAGAATTGCTCAGCACGGGGCGCACCCATGAGTTTCGGCTGGAACAGCCGATGCCGATCTTGATGACGTACTGGACGGCCCAGGCCGACAAAGACGGCAAGATCACGTATGCGCCGGACGTGTACGACCACGATCCTCGGTTAATCGCGGCACTGGCGAGCAAGTCAAAAGCCGACTGATGTCATTGGCAGGGTTCAATAAGGGGTGGCATGCACCCCTTGATCCAGGACGGCTCACCCTTGTGACGCCCTGAACGCCCGCTTTACTATGGCCCCCCCATTTTCCCCAAGAGAGAACCGCATGAACGTCTGGCCGGACACACGCTTCATCGACTTGGCAGGCATTGCCGCCCCCCTGATTCAAGCCCCGATGTTGGGGGCGGGTGCCGACGTGATGATCGGTGTGGCGAAGGCGGGCGGTTTGGGTTCACTGGCCTGTGCCACCCTGGATCTGGCGACGATTCGCAGCGAAGTCGCAGCCTTTCGTGACGCATGCGACAAGCCCTTGAACCTGAACTTTTTCTGCCACGTGACGCCTGTTGCCGATGCCCAACGGGCTCAGCAGTGGAAGACGCAGTTCAAGGCGTACTACGACGAACTCGGCGCCGACTTCGATGCGCCCACTCCCGTGTCCAGCCGTGCGCCATTTGACGACGCCACCTGCGCCCTCGTCGAGCAGTTGCGACCGGAAATCGTCAGCTTCCACTTCGGCTTGCCCGCACCGGCGCTGGTGGCGCGGGTCAAGGCATGCGGCGCCAAAATACTGAGCTCCGCCACTACGGTCGAGGAAGCGCAGTGGCTCGAACGCCATGGCTGCGACGCGATCATTGCCATGGGGTACGAAGCCGGTGGCCACCGGGCAATGTTTTTGAGCGATGAACTGACCACCCAGATCGGCACCTTCGCCCTGGTGCCGCAGATCGTCGACGCGGTTTCAGTCCCGGTAATCGCCGCCGGGGGCATTGCTGATGCGCGCGGGATTGCAGCAGCGTTTGCCTTGGGGGCGAGCGCGGTGCAGATCGGTACGGCCTACCTGTTTTGCCCGCAAGCCACAGTGACTCACCCCCATCGGCGGGCGTTGCGTGAAGCCACGTCGAGCCAGACCGCGTTGACCAATCTGTTCACTGGGCGGCCTGCGCGCGGCATCGTCAATCGGGTGATGCGCGAGATGGGCCCGATGCATCATCAGGCCCCGGCCTTTCCACTGGCAGGCGGGGTTCTGTTGCCGCTCAAGGCCAAAACCGAACCCCAGGGCTCGGGGGATTTCATCAACCTGTGGGCCGGCCAGGCATTTACTTTGAGTCCGGGGCGCGCTGCCGACCTGTCGTCCTATGAACTCACGAAAAGACTGATCGACGATTACGCGGCCCGCCGTCCAGTTTGATCAGGCGCTGTGCGGCAGGGCACCGTAGCGGGTTTGCGCCACATGACCTGCGGCGCGAATCAGCAAACCGATCGAACCGAGCACTGGCACACTCACCAGCAACAAACTGTAACGCAGTGACTCAAGGCCAAACGCCGGCTGCAACGCATCACTGAGCAACCCGGCCAGCAGCGGGCCGGCGCCAATACCCAGCAAGGTCGACACAATGGTCTGCAAGGCCATGGCCGTGCCGCGTCGGCTGGCGGGCACCAGTTGCGTCACCAGGTTGTATGACGGTGCCACCCACCACACGGCAAAAAAACTGTAAAGCGCGCACCACAGCATGGCCCCGGGGACCGGCAGGCTCCCCAGTTGCATCAACACGGTGTCCGGCCACAACAAATACGCCACCAACGCCGCCAGCGCCGCGACGTGCCCGATGATCGGGATGCTCACCTGCCAGTGCGGGTTGCGTGGCGTCAGGTGGTCACTCAGCCAACCGCTGAACAGCGCGCCGATGCCCGCGACGCCGCCGCCAATCACACCGGCCAACAGCCCCGCATGTTGCAGCGACAAACCATGGGAGCGCACCAGAAAACTGGTGTTCCACATGCCAATGGCGTACGCACTCAGGGTGCACAAACCGCCCGCCAGGATCAGGCAGCGGTAGGCGGGAATGGCCCATAACGCGCGTGCTTCCCCGCCTAAACTTTGCAACGGATGAGCGGCGTGTACACCGGCCAGGTCCCAGCGTCCGCGAGCCGGGTCTTTGACCACAAACGCCAGCACGGTTGAGAACAGCAGCGCTGGCAAGCCAATGGCGATAAACGCGGTGCGCCAGCCATAGTGTTCAACCACCCACGCGCCCAGGCTGAGCCCGATCACCGCCGAAAAGGTCGGCGCCGCGGTAAAACAGCTGATCGCAAAGGAGCGGCGGTGGGGCGGGTAGAGGTCGGCAATGATCGACATGGATGCGGACGTGGTGGGTGACTCGCTCACCGCTACTGCCATGCGCGCCAGTGCCAGCATCCAGAAGCTCACCGCCAGCCCGCAGGCCATGGTCGCGATCGCCCACAACAGACACGCCACGGCCAGCAGGCGAGTGCGCGACATGCGATCGGCCAGACGCCCGGCGGGCAGGCCGAGCAGGGCATACACACCGGCAAACGCCAGGCCCGATATCAGGCCCAGCGCGGTGTCACCCACGCCGAACTCGCGTTTGACCGGTTCAATCATGACCGCCAGAATCTGCCGCCCGACAAAGTTGTCAGCGAAGATGGCGGCCAGTAATAACAGCAGGCCATGGCTGCGCCAGCCGACATGGGCGTTGGGCATTGTCGATTCTCTGTCCACTGAACACACCGTAAGCGCCGGCACCCCCTGAAGGGCTCAGGCGCGTTGACGGGCCAGGGTCATGGCGGTGTCTTCGATCATGTCCTCCTGACCGCCGACCATGCCACGACGCCCCATTTCCACCAGAATCTCCCGGGCAGGCACGCCATACTTTTTCTCGGCGCGTTTGGCGAACAGCAAAAACGATCCATACACCCCGGCATAACCCATGGTCAGCGCGTCGCGGTCGCTGCGAATCGGGAAGTCCATGATCGGCACCACCAAGTCTTCGGCCACGTCCTGTATGCCGAACACGCTGACGCCGGTCTCGATGCCCATGCGGTCACACACCGCCACCAGAATTTCCATGGGCGTATTGCCTGCGCCTGCGCCAAGCCCGGCCGCCGCAGCGTCGATCCGCGTGGCGCCGGCGGCGATGGCAGCGATGGAATTGGACACCCCCATCGACAAATTGTGGTGGCCATGAAAGCCGATCTCGGTGTCCGGGTGCAGGGCGGCGCGCAAGGCACTCACGCGGGCACTGATGTCGTGGGGCAGCATGTAACCGGCAGAGTCGGTGAGGTACACGCAATTGGCGCCAAAGCTTTCCATCAGCTTGCCTTGCTTGACCAACCCTTCAGGGCTGTTCATGTGCGCCATCATCAGGAACCCGACGGTGTCCATGCCCAGTTTGCGGGCATAGGCAATGTGCTGTTCCGACACGTCGGCTTCGGTGCAATGAGTCGCGACCCGAATCGTGTTAACCCCCAGCTCATGGGCCATTTGCAAGTGGTCCACGGTGCCGATGCCGGGCAGCAACAGCGCCGAGACCCTGGCGTTTTTCATCATCGGGATCACGGCCGACAGGTACTGCTCATCGGTGTGGGCCGGGAAGCCATAGTTGACCGAACTGCCGCCCAGGCCGTCGCCGTGGGTCACTTCAATCAGCGGCACCCCGGCAGCGTCGAGGCCACAGGCAATGTCTTTCATCTGTTGCAGGCTGATCTGATGACGCTTGGGGTGCATGCCGTCGCGCAGGCACATGTCATGCACGGTGATTTTTTTGCCGCGAAGGTCCATGGTCGGCTCCTTAAACGAGGGCGGGTTGCGGGGCGTGGGCGCGCAGTTGCAGGTCGCCCTTGAGGAGTTGCTCGGCAAACATCTCAGCGGTTCGCGCCGCCGCTGCCGTCATGATGTCGAGGTTGCCAGCGTACGTGGGCAAGAAGTCGCCCAAGCCTTCGACCTCCATAAAGATCGACACCCGGTTGCCGTCAAACACCGGCCCGTTGACCAATTTGTAACCCGGTACGTACTGCTGCACCTGGGTAATCATCTGGGCAATGGCTTGGCTGATCGCGGCCTGGTCCGGTTCGGTCTCGGTCAGGCAATGCACCGTGTCGCGCATGATCAGCGGGGGCTCGGCCGGGTTGACGATGATGATGGCCTTGCCTTTTTTGGCGCCGCCCACCTGTTCGATGGCGCGGGCGGTGGTGCGGGTAAATTCGTCAATGTTTTTGCGCGTGCCGGGGCCTACGGACTTGGAGGCCGCCGTGGCGACAATTTCGGCATAGGCCACGGGCTGGACGCTGGACACCGCTGCCACCAGCGGGATCGTCGCTTGCCCGCCGCAGGTCACCATGTTGACGTTCATCGCGCCGCGTTCGAGGTTGGCCGCCAGGTTGACCGGCGGGACGCAGTAGGGGCCGATGGCGGCCGGGGTCAGATCGATCATCAGCACGCCCAGCTCATTGAGCTTGCGGCTGTTTTCGGCATGCACGTAGGCCGAGGTTGCGTCGAAGGCAATCTGGATGTTGTCGCTCAGCACATGGGGCAACAGGCCATCCACGCCGTCACTGGTGGTGTTGAGCCCCATGTCCCGGGCCCGCACCAATCCCTCGGACGTGGCGTCGATGCCCACCATCCACACCGGTTCCAGCACCTCGCTGCGCAACAGTTTGTAAAGCAGGTCGGTGCCGATGTTGCCGGGCCCGATCAGGGCGCATTTGATCTTTTTGGTCATCATTGAGCTCTCGATCACAGGTTCAGGACACAAAGCGCAGGCGGGCGCTGCCCAGCCCGCTGAGGGTCAGGCTGACGTCATCCCCCGGCAGCACGGGCACCAGCGGTGCCAGGGCGCCGGAAAGAATGATTTCGCCTTTGCGAAACGGGATGTCGAACTGACCCAGCGTATTGGCCAGCCACGCTACGGCTTCACAGGGATGGCCCTGAACCGCAGACCCCAGGCCCTGGCCCGCGGGCTGACCGTTTTTGCGCAAGTTCAATTGCACCTTGGCCAAGTCCAGCTCACGGGGGTTAATGCGTTCATCCCCCAGCGCGAAGACCCCGCACGACGCGTTGTCGGCCACGGTGTCCTGAATGCGGATGTTCCAGTCGACAATGCGTGAATCGACGATCTCAAAGCACGGTGCGACCCAGTGCGTGGCGGCCATTACGTCATCAGCGGTGATACCCGGCCCGTGCAGGTCTTGCCCGAGCATGAAGGCGATTTCGCCTTCGGCCCGGGGTTGCACTAACCGGTGGGTTTCAAAACTCACGTCACTGTCATTACCGACCTGCATGCGATCGGTCAAAAAGCCGAAATCGGGTTGATGCACGTCGAGCATCTCTTGCACCGCGCGGCTGGTTACCCCGATTTTCTTGCCGACAACCTGTTCGCCCAAGGCTTGGCGGCGCTGCAAGAAGCGCAGGGAGATGTGGTAAGCCGTTTCCAGCGTCAGGTCCGGGTAGCGTTGCGTCAGCGGCGCCACGCTGCGGCGTTCGCGCAGGGCGTGAAACAACTCATCGCCCAGCGCTTCAATCAGTTTGCTGTCCATAAATGTTCTCTCTGGGCCCGTTGTCGCGGCCTGTACACCCGATGACCTGGGCAGGGGGGGCGGGCTCAGCCCGGCCACACGCTCGATTCGGCGCCGCCGTCCACTTCAAGGATTTTCCCGGTGACCCAGCGCGAGGCTGGGGAGGCGAGGTACAGCGCAGCGGCGGCAATGTCGTCAGGTTCGCCGAGGCTGTGCAGCGGGGTGGCCTTGATCATGCTTTCGCGCATGGGCACTGGCAGCACGCGGTTCAGGGCATCGGTGAGGATTGGCCCCGGTGCAATCGCGTTGACCCGCACCTGCGGCGCGAAATCCTGTGCCAGCAAGCGCGTCATATGGCTCAGGGCGGCTTTGGCGGTGCCATAGGCGCTGAACTGGGTTTGCGCGTAACGGGCAGCACCGGAGGTGATGTTGATGATGTTGCCGCCGCCCGCGTCGCGCATGTGCGGCACGCACAGCTGAGTCAAGTGGTACGCCGAGGACACGTTGAAACGCATGATCTCTTCGAAGCGCTCAACGGTCAGGGTCAACGGGTCATTGGGGCCGGCGCCTCCGGCGTTGTTGACCAGATGGGTGATGCGGCCCATGTGCTCGCGCGCCCGGGTGATCAGGGCGGCGCGTTGTTCGGCGTCATTCACGTCGCACTGCACGGCCAGGGCGCGTCGCCCCAGGTCGCGCACGGCGTCGGCCACGGCTTCGACATCGCTCAGGGTGCGAGCCGCCAGTACCACGTCGGCCCCTGCCTGGGCATAGGCCAGCGCAATGGCGCGGCCGATACCACGCCCGCCGCCGGTGATGACGGCCACGCTGCCAGTGAGGGTAAAGCGTTGAATGATGTCCATGAATATCCCTTGTTTTTGTTATCCGAAGGCTTGTGCATTCTGCACACGACTCAGCGTGGCGCCCACAGGTCGGGCAGGCCGGGATCGCTGGCGGCAATCAGGCGCTTGAGCAGCACCTTCAGGGCTTGCGCGTCGCCGGGGCCGAGTTTGGCCGACAGGTTTTCTTCGACCGCCTTGGCCAGCGCCAATTGTTGCAACGAGGTCTCGCGGCCCGTGGCGGTCAGCACATAACGCGGCGCCTGGTGACTGCCCTCGACGGCCACCAGGTTTTGTTTCTCCAAAAAACGCATGCTGGCGGCCGTCACGACGTGGCCGGTGTAGCTGACGAAGGTGTTGATCTCCGACAGGCTCAGGTTGTCGCGGATGCACAGCACCGAGAGGATGAAAAACGCGTGCTCGTCCAGTTGCTGATTGCTCAGCAAGCGGTGCAACGCATCCAGCAATTGGTAGTGCGCACGGCCGAGCAAGTACCCGAGCAAATCTTCGGTGTAGCTGCACTCGGGCGGCGGCGGGGTGGTGGCCAGGCGCAGTTCACTGCGCGGTTTGCGCGTGGCCAGCGCGTACTGCCCGCTCTGGAACGCCAGCGGTGCGCGGTCGCTGTGATCGAAGGCGAGCACTTCACCGACAAAAATCACGTGGTCGCCGCCTTCGTACTGGAACGCGGTGCGGCACTGAAAACGTGCGGTGCAGTCTTGTAACAGCGGTGCCTCGCTGATGCCGTTGTCGAGCTGGATTTCCGCGAACTTGTTCTCGCCCTGCATGGCAAAACGACCTGACAGCGGCTCCTGCTCGGTGGAGAGCACGTGCACATTCCAGTGTTTGCCGCTGGTAAAGACCGGCAGGCTGCGCGCGGTCTTGGCCAGGCTCCACAACACCAATGGCGGGTTGAGCGAGACCGAGTTGAAGCTGTTGGCGGTAATGCCGATGGGCGAGCCGTCTTGGGCCTGGGTGGTGATGATCGTCACCCCGGTGGTGAACGTGCCCAGCGCCGTGCGGAATGCCTGCGGGTCGAAGCTGCTTTGCATTGCCATGGCGAACCTCATGGATTGAATTTTCGTACGTGCAGTATTCGTCGCCAGGCCACGGGCTACATCGTCTCAACGGACTAACGAAGGCGGCCGATTATCGTCCGATCGGACGAGGCGTCGGGCGCCCCGATTGGCTAGTTTCCGAGGCATTGACCCACCCGCAGCCTCTTTCACAGGACTCGCCCATGACGTGCACTCAGATCACTCCCGAGCAACTGCCGCAGGTGCTACAGGCACAAAAAGCCGCGTTTGTCGCCCATGGCCCGGTCAGCGCCCAACAGCGTCGCGAACGCCTGCAACGGGTGATCGAGTTGCTGGTGCGTTATCAGCAGCCGCTGGTGGACGCCATGGACGCGGACTTTGGCGGGCGCCCGCAAGGGTTCTCGCTGATGAACGACGTGATCGGTTCGCTGGCCTCACTCAAGTACGCCCGCGACCATCTTGAGCACTGGATGCAAGACGAGCCGCGCGAGGTGTTTTCACCCTATGACCAGTTGGGCGCCAAGGCGTGGGTCATGCACCAGCCCAAGGGCAGCGTCGGCATCATCGGCACCTGGAATGCGCCACTCTTTACCTTGCTCAGCCCGTTGGCGTGTGTGCTGGCGGCGGGTAACCGGGCCATTCTCAAACCGTCCGAGGTGGTGCCGCGCACCGCCGCCGTGGTGGCGCAAGCGTTTGCCGAGCTGTTCGATCCCCTTGAAGTGGCGGTGGTCAACGGGGATGCCGAGCTGGCGCAGGTCTTCACCTCGCAGCCGTTCGATCATCTGGTGTTCACCGGCAGCACGGCCGTGGCGCGCTCGGTGATGCGCAACGCCGCCTTGAATCTGGTGCCGCTGACGCTGGAGTTGGGCGGTAAATCGCCGGTGATCATCTCGCGCACCGCCGATCTGGCCAAAGCGGCGTTCAGCATTGCCGCCGCCAAGGCCAATAACGGCGGGCAGATTTGCATCAACCCCGATGTGGTGTACGTGCCGCAGGGGTTGCTGGACGATTTTCTGGGAGCGCTGCGCACCGCTTACGGTGAGCTGTTCTCGCGCATCGAAGACAACCCGGACGTGGTGGCGGTGATTAACGCCCGGCACTTGCAGCGGGTCGAAGGCTACGTGCAGGACGCCCGAGATCGCGGCGCCCGCATCGAAAGCTATCCGCAGCCGTTGGCAGTGGATGAGCAGCAGCGCCGACGGCCGTTGCAGGTGGTGGTCAATCCACCTCGCGACAGCCAGATCCTGCACGAAGAAATCTTTGGCCCGGCGCTGGTGGTGCTGCCGTACGCGCAGCTCGACGAGGCGCTGGCCGACATTCACAGCCGTGAGCGGCCATTGGCCTTGTATTACTTCGGCCAAAACGAAGAGGAACAGCGCTACGTGCTGCAACACACCCATTCCGGCGGGGTGACGATCAATGACGTGATGATGCACGCCGCCCTGCACGATGCGCCCTTCGGTGGCATTGGCGCGTCCGGCATGGGGCATTACCACGGCCGTGAGGGTTTCCTCGAATTCAGCCACATGCGCACGGTGTTCAAGGCACCTGCCCATGATCCGCGTCGCGAGTGGGGCTTGTTGCCGCCCTATGGCGAGCACTTTTTGCCGACGATGCAATCGATGGTCACGGCCGATTGATGGTCGCGCGCTCGGCCCTGAAAACAACAATAAATTCGGAGAATGACTGTGCAAGAGACGCCTGTGCTCACTGACGAACTGCCAACCGCTGTCGGCTGGCCGCGCCGCCACGTACTCAAGGCCGGGGCCGTGGCAGTGGGGGCCGGGTTGCTGGGGCGCTTTGCCCTGGCGGCTGACAGCCCGGCGTTGTCCCAGGCCGATTATGTGCAGATGGACGCCTGGCGCATGGCGCAGGCCGTGCGTCAGGGCGAGGTCAGCCCGCAGGCATTGCTGGCAGCGGCCATGGCCCGTTGCGATGCCGTCAACCCCAGGGTCAAGGCGGTCAACCTGCGCCATGACGACTACGCGCAGGCGTTGCTCAAAGCGCGTGAGGCCAGCGCCACGTCAACCTCCGGCAGCCTGGCCGGGGTGCCGATTCTGATCAAGGACCTCAATACCTACCTGCAAGGCACGCCCACCACCCATGGCTGCCGTCTGTTCAAAGATGCCGCTGCCGCGCCGCATACCAGTACCCTGATTGCCCGTTATCAAGCCGCGGGGGCGGTGCCGTTCGGCAAGACCACCTGCCCGGAGTTCGGCTTGACCACGACCACCGAATCCCTGCTGTGGGGGCAAACCTGCAACCCGTGGAATCTGGCCATGAGTGCCGGGGGTTCCTCCGGCGGAGCGGCCGCGGCCGTGGCGGCCGGGATTGTGCCCGTCGCCCATGCCACGGACGGTGGCGGTTCAATTCGCATCCCGGCCTCTTATTGCGGGCTGGTGGGCCTCAAGCCGGGCCGTTACCGTACGCCCAGCGGCCCCGGCAAGTTCGAAGGCTGGTTCGGGGCCAGCGTCGGCAATGTGGTGTCGCGAAATGTGCGGGACATGGCGCTGTTTCTGGATGCCGGGCAGGGCCATGAAGCCGGCAGCCCGTATTGGACCAAACCGCTGGCACGGCCCTACGTGGACGAGTTGCAGGCCGCGCCGGGACGTTTGCGCGTGGGGCTGGTGCGCGAATCGCTGACCGGTGCACCGCTGGACCCTGAAGTGGCCCGGGTACTCGACGCGACCGCTCAGCGGTTGTCGGCGCTGGGGCACGACGTGGAGCCTGTGCGTTTGCAGGTCGATCCGCGGCAATTGTTCGGAGCCCATGGCGCAGTGATCGGCGACGCGCTGTTGACCCTGGTGCGTGACCGTGAGCAAGCGCTGGGCCGCAGTGCCACGCCTGAGGACCTGGAACGCATTACGCAAGTGGTGGTGGGCAACGCGCAAAAAGTCACGGGCGAAGCGTTGTATCGCGCTCGCCAGTCGTTCGAGTCGATTGGCGGCTACATGGAAGACCAGTTCCGCCAGCTCGACGTGATCCTGTCCCCGGTCACGGCCAACGTCACCCCGAAACTGGGGCTGCTGAGCCTCGACCAGCCTTGGGACAGTTACGCCCACAACGCCATGGGCAGCGCCGGGTTTACCGTGCTGGCCAATGTCAGCGGGCAGCCCGCCATCTCGCTGCCCGTGGGCATGAGTGACACCGGCATGCCGATTGGCATGATGCTCACCGCCCCGATGGGCGGGGAAGATGTACTGCTGCGCCTGAGTGCGCAGCTGGAACAGGCGCACCCGTGGGCCAAATTGCCGACCCTTTGATCCACCCGCTCGCGTCTTGACATTGACCTGTTACAACGCACTGCGTAGCCTTGCGCGTTCGAGGTTCTTCGCCACGCGAAGCTAAGAAGGGAACGCGGTATGCCGCGGCTGCCCCCGCAACTGTAAACGGTCAATTGCCTTGCAAGGCCACTGCTCCAGGGAGCGGGAAGGCGCAAGGAAAGACGCAGCCCTCCGGCTGCTTGTCAGCCGTAAGCCAGGAGACCTGCCTCGTGAGCGTTTCTTACTTCAACCGGGCGGGGTGATCCGGTGGCGAATACGGCCGTGCAGCGTGTGCGGCCTCGTCCCGTATGCCCGCCGCTTTGCCAAAGGGCATCCGATGAAAACACTGGCCAAAACCCCCGTCACCATCGTCACCGGCTTCCTCGGTTCGGGCAAAACCACCTTGCTGCGTCACATGCTGGACAACGCGCAGGGCCGTCGCATTGCCGTTATCGTTAACGAGTTCGGCGAGCTGGGCATTGATGGCGAAATCCTCAAGCAGTGCTCTATCGGGTGTACCGAAGAAGAAGCCAATGGCCGCGTGTATGAGCTGGCCAACGGCTGCCTGTGCTGCACCGTTCAGGAAGAGTTCTTCCCGGTGATGCGCGAGTTGGTGGCGCGCCGTGGCGACATCGACCACATCCTGATCGAAACCTCCGGCCTGGCGCTGCCAAAGCCGCTGGTCCAAGCCTTTCAGTGGCCTGAAATCCGCAGCGCCTGTACCGTAGACGCCGTGATTACCGTGGTCGACAGCCCAGCCGTGGCCGCGGGCACCTTTGCCGCGTTCCCGGACCAGGTGGATGCCCAGCGCAAACTCGACCCGAACCTAGACCACGAATCGCCGCTGCATGAGCTGTTCGCCGACCAACTGGCCAGTGCCGACCTGGTCATTCTCAATAAAGCCGACCTGATCAGCCCTGAAGACCTCGCCAAGGTGCGTCTGGAAGTGGCAGAAGAACTGCCGCCTGCGGTCAAAGTCATCGAAGCCAGCAGCGGCCGTTTACCGCTCGACGTGTTGCTGGGGCTGGGTAACGGCTCGGAAGCGCACATCGACAGCCGCCACAGCCATCACGATCATCACCATGAAGGCGATGACCATGACGACCACGATCACGACGCGTTCGACTCCATCTCCATTGAGCTGCCCCAGGCCGAAGAGCGCGTGCTGCTCGAAGCCCTGACGCAGTTGGTGATCCGCCACGGCATTCTGCGGGTCAAGGGTTTCGCCGCGATTCCGGGCAAACCGATGCGCCTGTTGATTCAGGGCGTGGGCACCCGTTTTGACAAGCATTTCGACCGTGCCTGGGCGGCGGATGAAAACCGCGTCACCCGGTTGGTACTGATTGGTCAGGACCTGGACGCCGCGCTGCTGGAATCCACCCTGCGCACTGCGCTGAGCGCTTAAGCCATGCATTTGCTCAGGACCCAGCCCGGTGGCTTTGTATCGGACGACAACATTGCCGACCTGGGGCAAACCCCCGCCGAGCTGGTGATCCTGTGCAGCGGCGACTCCAGCCTGGCTTTGCTGGCCGAAGCGGCGCAGCAATTGCCCGACGATTACCCGAGCCTGCGTCTGGCTAATCCGATGCAGGTTCAGAATCATGCCTCGGTCGACCTGTATGTCGACCAGGTGCTGCAACACGCCAAGGTCATTCTGCTGTCGTTGCATGGCGGGATTGGCTATTGGCGCTATGGCATCGAACAACTGATGCAGTTGGCCGAGCGCGGCGTGACCCTGATCCTGGTGCCCGGCGACGATCGTCCCGACCCTGAACTCAGCGCGCTGAGCACTGTGCCGGCCGAACAGGCCGAACGGTTGTGGCACTTTTTGCGTCAGGGCGGGCGGCACAACGCGCTGCAACTGTTCAACTGCCTCGCAGGCCAGTGGCTGGGGCGCGCTTACCCCTGGGGCGAGCCGCAGGCCCTGCCGCGTACCGCGATTTATCACCCGGTGCATGCCAGCCCGCAGCTCAGCGACTGGCAGGCCCAATGGCAGCCCGATTTTCCCGTGGCTGCGTTGCTGTTTTATCGCTCGCATTTGCAAGCGGCCAACACCGGCTTTGTGGATGTGTTTTGCCAGCGCCTGCAAGCGGCCGGGATCAATCCGTTACCGATTGCCGTGGCCAGCCTCAAGGAACCGGGGTGTCTGGCGGTGGTGCAAGACCTGCTCGATGAGGTGGACGCCGGGGTCATTCTCAACACCACCGGCTTCGCCCAGTCCAGCCCGGAGGCACCGCACGTGCGGCCGTTCCGGCGCAACATCCCGGTGATTCAGGCGATTTGCGCCCAAGACAACGAACCCGGCTGGCGTGACAGTGAACAAGGGCTGGGCCCCCGAGACCTGGCGATGCACATTGCGCTGCCGGAGCTGGACGGGCGCATCATCAGCCGCCCCATCAGCTTCAAGGATCTGGCCTGGCGCAGTGAGCGCAGCCAGTCGGATGTGGTGTGTTATCGCGCTCAGCCCGAGCGCATGGACTTTGTCGCACAACTGGCGCGCCGCTGGGTTGAGCTGGCCCGCGTGCCGAACCCGCACAAGCGCATCGCGTTGATCCTTGCCAATTACCCGACCCGTGACGGGCGCATCGGCAACGGGGTCGGGCTGGACACCCCGGCCGCGGCGTTGAATATCCTGCGGGCTTTGAAGCAACAGGGTTATCCGCTGGACGCCGAACTGCCAGCGTCCGGCACGGCGTTGATTCAAGCGCTGCTGGGCGGCGTGAGCAATGACCTGGAAAGCCTTGACCTGCGCCCTTGCCACCAAAGCCTGGGGCTGGACGAGTACGCCGAGCAGTTCCGTGCGTTGCCGCACGCCAACCAGCAGGCAGTGCTGGCGCGGTGGGGGCGGCCGGAAAATGACCCGATGTTTCGCGACGGCCGGCTGATGATCGCGGGCCTGCGCTTTGGCCTGACCTTTGTCGGCATTCAACCCGCCCGTGGTTATCAGGTGGACGCCAGCGCGGTGTACCACGACCCGGATCTGGTGCCGCCCCATGGCTATCTGGCGTTTTACTTCTGGTTGCGCCACACCTATGGCGCGCATGCTGTGGTACACGTGGGCAAGCACGGCAATCTGGAGTGGTTGCCGGGCAAAGGCGTGGGGTTGTCTGATGAGTGCTGGCCCGATGCATTGCTGGGCCCGCTGCCCAATGTCTACCCGTTCATCGTCAACGATCCGGGTGAAGGCGCGCAGGCCAAGCGCCGGACCCAGGCGGTGATTATCGACCACCTCATGCCGCCGCTGACTCGCGCCGAAACCTATGGTCCGCTGCGCGACCTTGAACGGCTGGCGGACGAGTATTACGAAGCGCAGTTGCTGGACCCGCGCCGGGCGCGCGAATTGCAGCGCGACATTCTCAAACTGGTGCGTGAAACCCATATCGACCGCGAACTGGAGCTGGACGAACAGCTTGACAGCGACGCGGATGCGGCCATCTGGCTGCCGCGACTGGACACCTACCTGTGCGACTTGAAAGAGTCGCAAATACGCGACGGGCTGCATATTTTTGGCGAATCGCCCACAGGCCGTTTACGCATTGACACGCTGCTGGCGCTGTTGCGCATTCCCCGGGGCGACGGGCGTGGTGCGCAGTCCAGTGTGCTACGGGCACTGTCCAAGGCCTTCGATCTGGGTTTTGACCCGCTTGACTGTGCGCTGGCCGAACCCTGGACCGCACGGCGCCCGGCGCCTCTGTCGGCGGTCAGCGATGCCCTGTGGCGCACGGCCGGCGACACCCGCGAGCGCCTTGAACTGTATGCCGCCGGGCTGATCGAGCAGGCGCTGGACGGCACGTTGGCCTTGCCGCCCGACGATCAATGGGCCGAGGTGCGGAGCATATTTGACGCCTTGCTGCAGGTGGTTGCACCACGGCTCGACGCCTGCGGCCCCGCCGAGATGCAGGGCTTGCTCGACGCGCTCAACGGCCGCTTCGTGCCTGCCGGGCCCAGCGGGGCGCCGAGTCGCGGACGGCTGGATGTGTTGCCCACCGGGCGCAACTTTTTCTCGGTGGACGTGCGTAATCTGCCGACGACCACGGCGTGGCGCATCGGCTTTCAATCGGCCAACCTGATCCTCGAGCGCCACTTGCAGGACCACGGCGATCACCTGCGTCAGCTAGGTTTATCGGTGTGGGGCACGGCCACCATGCGTACTGGCGGTGACGACATCGCCCAAGCCATGGCCCTGATGGGCGTGCGCCCAGTGTGGGCCACCGGCAGTCAGCGCGTCGACGACTTTGAAATCCTCCCGGTGAGCTTGCTGGATCGGCCGCGCGTGGATGTCACGCTGCGGGTGTCGGGGTTCTTCCGCGATGCATTCGCCAACCTCATCCGCCTGTTCGATGCGGCCGTGCAAGCGGTGGCAGCGCTGGACGAACCGGATGACCTGAACCCGCTGGCGGCCAGGGTGCGCAACGAGCGTCAACAGCTCGAGCGTGAGGGGCTAAGCCCGGAGCTGGCGGCCCGCCAGGCAGGCTGGCGGGTGTTCGGCGCCAAGCCCGGCGCTTATGGCGCCGGGGTACAGAACGCCATTGACGGGCGTTTGTGGCAGAGCCGCGATGATCTGGCCGAGGTCTATTTAAATTGGGGCGGGTATGCCTACGGCGGGGCCGATGAAGGCACGGCGGCCCGCGGCCCGTTCGCCCAGCGCCTGAGCCAGTTGCAAGCGGTGGTGCAGAACCAGGACAACCGCGAGCACGACGTACTCGACTCCAACGACTATTACCAATTCCAGGGGGGCATGCTTGCGGCCGTCGAAAGCCTGAGCGGCGGGCAGGTCGCCAGTTACCACGGCGATCATAGCCAACCGGATCTGCCGAAGATTCGTACCCTCAAGGAAGAACTGAACCGGGTGGTCCGTTCCCGTGCGGCGAATCCGAAGTGGATTGAGGGCGTCAAGCGACATGGCTATAAAGGCGCGTTTGAAATGGCCGCGACCCTGGACAACCTGTTCGCGTTCGACGCCACCACGCACCTGATCGACGACCATCAATATGCCTTGTTGGCCGACGCCTATTTGTTGGACCCGGACACCCGGCAATTTGTGCAGCAACACAACCCCCACGCCTTGCGCGACATGACCGAGCGGCTGCTGGAAGCCCAGCAACGCGGCTTGTGGAGCGAGCCCGGCGAGTACCGGGATGCACTGGAAAACCTGCTGCTGGACATTGAAGAAGACTGATGTGGACACTGACATGACTGATACCCCTCACTTCCCGTTGTCTGCGGTCGTGGGCGCCGAGGACTTGAAACTGGCGCTGTGCCTGACGGCAATCGACCCGAAAATCGGCGGGGTGTTGATTGAAGGCCCGCGCGGCATGGCCAAGTCCACCCTGGCACGCGGGCTGGCGGATGTGCTTGCCAGCGGTCAATTTGTCACCTTGCCACTGGGCGCCACCGAAGAACGGTTGGTGGGCACGCTCGATCTGGACGCGGCCCTGGGGCAGGGCAAGGCGCAGTTTTCGCCGGGCGTACTGGCCAAGGCGGATGGCGGCGTGCTGTACGTCGACGAAGTTAACCTGCTGGCCGACCATCTGGTCGACGTGCTGCTGGACGTGGCCGCCAGTGGCGTCAACGTCGTGGAGCGCGACGGTATTTCCCACCGGCACCCGGCCCGGTTTGTTTTGATAGGCACCATGAACCCTGAAGAGGGTGAGCTGCGTCCGCAATTGCTCGACCGCTTCGGTCTCAACGTCGCCATGAGCGGCCAGCCAGCGCCTGCCGAGCGCGGCGAAATCATTCGTCGGCGTCTGGACTTTGATGCCGATCCACACGGGTTCTGCGCGCACTGGCGCGCCAGTCAGGAGGCCTTGCGCGCGCGTTGTCAGCACGCCCGTGAGTTGCTGGGTGCTATTGCGCTGGATGATGCCTCGCTGACGATCATCACTGAACGCTGCTTTGCAGCGGGCGTGGACGGCCTGCGCGCGGATCTGGTCTGGCTGCGTGCCGCCCGGGCCCATGCCGCGTGGCGTGGCGCCGTCAGTATCGAGGTGCAGGACATCGACGCCGTGGCCGAATGTGCCCTGCGCCACCGTCGTCGCCAGCAGACGCCGCACGCCCCCACGCCGGATCAACCGCCACCGCCCACGCCTTCGCCCACCACGGCGAGCGAGGCCGGGCAGGGGTTGTGGGGGCAATTGCCGGTTCAGCCGCAGACAACCGGCGCGCGTCGTGAAGTGCCGAGCTGGCCAAAAAAGCCTTAGGCATCCGCCCTCGTGTAACCGGGGGGGCGGATGCCAGACCCCGACCGGGAACCCTGGACAGCGGCAAGCAGGGCGCCAGCCGTCCGGCGCCTTGCGGGGCGGTGGATTGGGTCCAGACCTTGCTGCAGGGACGGCCCCGGCAACGTAAGGACCTGGCGTTCAAAACCCGTCGTGGCACCGCGCCCCAGCTGTGGCTGGTGATCGTGGATGCCTCGGCTTCGACCCGGCGTCATCACGCGCTGACGGATGCCAAAGGCTTGCTGGCCGAAGTGTTCGAGGATGCTTATCGGCAACGGGCACGGGTGGCCGTGATGACCGCCAGCGGTTTGAATCCGCAATGGCACGTCAGCGGCATCAAAGCGGCCAAAGGGCTGGAACAGTGGCTGGAAGGCTTGGGCGCGGGGGGCGGTACGCCGTTGCTGGAAGCGGTGGGCGAAGCCAGTGAATGGCTCAATGCCCGGCGGCGGCGCTTCCCGTTGGAGGAGCAACGCGTGTTGTTGCTCACTGACGGTCGGCTCAAGGCATGGCGCACGTCACACGCACTTGAATGCCCTGGTTTGCTGGTCGACATGGAACGTGGACCGATTCGTCTGGGCCGGGCACGACAAATCGCCAGCGATCTGCACATCGAATACCGGCACCTGGATGAACTTCAAACCCTGTAGCTAAAAACGCGAGGCTGTGATCGAGTGGCCGGGGGTGGCACCCTGTTACAGCCTCATTGCGCGATACACCGGTATCAGGCGGATTAAGCCGGCATGACCCACGGCTGCAACGCGTAGCCTTCTTCGCTCAACTCGGCGCGGGCTTGTGCCAGCAGGCTGGCGAGCTGTTGGGCGTCGGCGCAGGCACTGCGCGGGATCTGCTTACGGCCAATACGGGTGCTGGTGCGGTCAATCACAGTCAGGCTCAGTTCGCCATGGCCGTCCTGTGCAGCCCAAGCCACGCACTGGAAAGGTTGAAACGCGTGGCCGGCAATCAAAAGTGCTTCGTTGAAACGGAGCGGGGCGTTCATAGGGTCGTCTCTCAAATAGGCCCATCAAGTGATTAACCGTCGGCTGGGCATACCGTGCGGTTGGTTACTTGTACTGATGACCGATGCCCCCACGCAGGTCACACCCATTTGCGTTTTTTTTTAACAGGTTTTCATGGGACTGATCTGGATCAGGGTTTTGTTGCTGTTCAAAAACAGCGATTCAGCTTGCACGTCTGTGGCTATGAGTGGGCAAAGTTCCGTTTGATATTAGGGTTATAAGAAAACAGTACAAGCGCCGTTCAAAGGTTGACTACCGTTAGGAGCAATACCCTCAACTTACTGTTTTTACTAATCTTTTAATATTTTGGCGCCAAGGAACAGTCATGCTCGAATTGCCCGTGTCCCGCCGTTTGTTAGTGGTTGATCCTTGTGATGATTGTCATCAGATAGTGCCCGGGCTGCGTCACATTGGCTGGGATGTGGACAGTTGTGAGCTGGACGCTGTGATTGATCGTTCATGTGATGTCGGTCTTATTCGGTTACAACCTTTTCACCTGGAACGACCCGAAGCGGTCAAAGACATGATCAGTCGCAGCGGCACCGAGTGGATTGCCGTGCTCAGCCCTGACACCTTGCAATTGAAAACCGTGGGCGATTTTGTCTGCGAGTGGTTTTTCGATTTCCATACCCTGCCTTTTGATGTGTCGCGGGTTCAGGTGACCCTGGGCCGGGCGTTTGGCATGGCGCGCCTGCGAGGCCGCAGCACCGACCCGATTGAAAGCGCAGGGCACGAGTTGCTAGGGGAAAGTCGCGCAATCCGGGACTTGCGCAAACTGTTGGGCAAACTGGCTCCCACGGAATCGCCGGTATTGATTCGGGGCGAGAGCGGTACGGGCAAGGAACTGGTGGCCCGGACCCTGCACCGCCAGTCCCAACGCCACGCCCGGCCTTTTGTCGCGATCAACTGCGGCGCCATTCCGGAACACCTGATCCAGTCGGAGCTGTTTGGCCATGAAAAGGGCGCGTTTACCGGGGCTCATCAACGCAAGGTCGGCCGTATAGAGGCCGCCCACGGCGGGACGCTGTTTCTGGATGAAATTGGCGATCTGCCCCTTGAACTACAGGCCAACTTGCTGCGCTTCTTGCAGGAAAAACACATCGAACGCGTGGGCGGCAGCCAGCCGATCCCCGTGGATGTGCGGGTGTTGGCGGCGACCCATGTGGACCTGGAAGCCGCCATCATCAATGGGCGGTTTCGGGAAGATTTGTATTACCGGCTCAACGTGTTGCAGGTGTTCACCGCCCCCTTGCGTGAGCGGCACGGTGACATGGCCATGCTGGCCAACCACTTTGCACGGTTTTACAGCCAGGAAACCGGGCGTCGACCGCGGACTTTCAGCGAGCAAGCACTGGTTGCCATGGGCAATCACGACTGGCCGGGCAATGTGCGTGAACTGGCCAACCGGGTGCGTCGCGGCCTGGTACTGGCCGAAGGCCGTCAGATTGAGCCCTGTGATTTGGGGCTTGAGACCCGACAGGCGCCCAGCCTGGCCATGGGCACACTGGAAGACTACAAGGACCGCGCTGAGCGGCAGGCATTGTGTGACGTGTTACAGCGCCACAGCAACAACCTCAGCCTGGCAGCCAAAGTGCTGGGTGTGTCGCGACCGACGTTTTACCGTTTGTTACATAAGCATCAAATCCGCTAGGGGCAGGCCCGCCGTGTTCACCCACAGCGGGCCTGTTGCGCACCTGGCGTTAGAAGTAGTACGGGAATTTGAGGCTGAACGTGAAATCCGGCGCATCTTCGGTCAGACCAATCGAGAGGTTGGGCACGATGGTCAGGTTGTCGGTGGCCGCAATGGTCATGCCCACGTTGAAGTAGCCGGCGTTGGCGTCGCTGGTGGTCAGGGTTTGCCAGTCCTGGCCCTTGTATTTGATTTTGCTCTTGCTCTGGATCAGGTCAGACACCGAGAACGACATGCTCATTTTCTCGTTCAGCGCAAAGGCCACGCCCGCACCAATCTGGTAGCTGTCGCCCAGCTTGACGCTGCCGGGTTGTGACTGACCGGCCGTGGAGCCGATGTCACTGAATGAGTCTTCCAGGTTGTAGGTGTAGGAAAGCGAGCCGAACAGCACCGCCGGGTCGAAGGTCTTGACCAGCGAAATGCCCGGCGTGATGGACCACACCCCATTCCCGGTGGGCAAACTTTCGGGGTAAATGATGTTGTTGTTCTGCCCGTCGGTGACCAGCTTGATGCCGAACGGGTCCTTGCCGGTCGGTGCCTTGACCCTGACCGAGAAGACAGCGTCCGGGGTGTTGGGCGATTCGTCGAGGAACTTGTAGGCAACACCGACGTTAACGTCGCCAATGGTCGGATCGCGGGTGACGGTTTTGTCGGACGCTGCCGACGCATCGCCGCCGTTGGCGCCACCGGACTGGTAGGTTGATTCGCGGTACACCACGGGCACGTTGACATCGAATTGCCAGCGATTGTCGAGGTTGTAACGTGCCGTCAGGTCCAGGGTCCAGTTATCAGCTTTAATCCGGTCCAGGTTGAGGTTGCCCAACAGGATGGAGTCCAGGGCCAGAAAGCCGTTGAGGGTTAACTGGCGGGTGTCATAGCGCGAATAGGTGATCCCGGTTTCGATACTGAACTTGCCGCCGCCGAAGAAGCCGCTGGCTTCGTCGTACAGGTTGGTGACACTTTGCGCGGGTTCAGAATCGTCTTTGAGCGACTGGCCGTACGAACTGCCGGTGCCGCCTGCAGCGCCGCCGGATTGGGCCACCGTTTGCCCGCGCTTGAGATCGGCCGGTGACTTGACCAGGCGTTTGGGGGCCGCAACCGCCGGTTGTTCTTCTACTTGGCGGACGCGTTGTTCAAGCACCGCCAAGGCTTTTTGTTGTTGATCGTACCGCTGGCGCAGCTCCATTAATTCCTGTTTCAACGTTTCTACATCAACCTCCGAAGCCGCCTGTAGCAGGGTGGAGGGAAGGAGTGCGCTCATACATACAACTGCGCGAAAGGTAAACGATCGATGCATGAAATAAGCCGTCCGGGTAGTCCATTAAGTAGTGGAACAGCCTAGTTCAATATCCTGCCGCACGAAGGGCTTTTAGTTGGTTGAGGTTTGAATTAAGTCCCTCAGTACTGGGCAGTTTATTGCCCAGCACCATATTCAATTGAGTCATGTTATTCACGGCATTGCCGCCGCCCAATAACGTGGTGTTCTGTAACACGCCACCTTGAGCGATTTGCTGTAACGAGTTGCCTTGATTGTTGTTGGCGGCTATAGCCATTTGAATGGCTCCATTGTTTATCGCCACACTGACGCTACCTGCCGCGTTGCTTAATGAAACCGGATTAGTGGCCGTCAATACACTGCCTTGTTGAGTGAGCGCCGGTGCTTGACCGGATTGGCTGATGCTGATGTCCACATTGTTTAGCGCGCTGTTGTTATCCCCCGCGGCCCGCACGCTCTGGACGACGCCCTGGCCACTGCCCAGGCCGGCACCGCCCAGCACAATGCCGGTGCCGGTGTCGGGCTTGCCTTGTTGCGGGGTGCCTTGTTGGGAATAGGTGGACACATAAAACTGCGGCTTGACCGAATGTTGCAGGTGCAGGCTGGTACTGGCCCCAATGGTCGCGCCCTGAGCATTGGTCCAGGTGCTGCTCATGACCAGACCGAAACTGATAATGCGACCGGGCATGACAAAACGGCCGCGCAACTCTGACAGTTCCTGATCTTTCAACTCTATGGGTTTAAACGACGTTTCGGCCTGCACGTGCAGGCATGTCGCAAGGCAAGTTAGCGCCAGCCAATAGTGGATGTTCATGTGCTGCTCCCGGGAGCGTCCTGCCCGCCATGGTGAATGAGGTGCCGTTAAAAAAAGTCACTCTGGATAAAGCCGAAGTCCAGCAACTCGGCATCTTTGACCGGGCTGAACGCATCCAGCGTGTTCTTGGCCGAGAGCGGAACCGGAGGGGTGCGCAGCGCATTGGTCTTGTCATAACCGGGACCAATGACGGCAAACACAATACCGTTCCAGCCTTTAACAAAATCTTCCTGGCTGTACCGCTTGTGGCCCAACACGGGGTCGCCGATGTACACCCAGTTGTCTTGAGCCCGTTGCAGCACCACAAAATGCTTGTAGCCCCGTATGTCCAACAGCACGACCACCGGGACATTGATGTCGCGCAGGTTTTGGGCCGGGATGCGATACCCCCGGGCGCGCATGCCGATGCTCTCGATGTAGTGCTTCATGTCCAGCATCGAAAAGCCCTGGGTACGCACCAGGTCTTCATTGGCATTGACCAGCATGCCCTTGATCACGTGGTCTTCATCCACGTCTAGCCAATAGGCCTGACGCAAAATAGTGGCCAACGCGGCGGCACCGCAGCTGAAATCGGTTTTTTGTTCCACCAGATCGCTGAAGCGACGTTCGCGAATGCTCTGTACCGGCTTGAACACCAGATTCCCGCCCGGTAACGCCGCAACTGGCATACGGGCCGCCTGCACCTCGCAGGTCAGGCCTAACAACAGGGCGAGCGCGATCCGCAACATGATGAAGTCACCTCACATGAAGAAAGGGCCTCTGCTGTAGAGGCCCTTCAACCCGCCGTGTTACATCGAAGTTTTGCTGATAGCCATCGAGTTGTTCTGCTGATTGCCGACCCCGGCCGAGACGTTGGCACCCACGTTACCGGAGGTGTACTTGATCGAGTCGTTGACGGTCGAGTTGTTGCTCACCGGCACACGGGTGGTGGTGGGGTGATGCCAAGGGGTGTGGGTGCTGACCGAACTCAGGTCATTGACCACCGCCAGGTTATTGGAGGTTTGTACCGTGCCGGCTGCCGCACTGGCCAGATTGCCACCGGACACGGCGATAGCCAGGTTGTTTTTCTGTTGGTTGAGGTCGCCTGCGGACACGTTCACCCCAATGTTGCCGGAGGTGTTTCGGATGGAGTCGTTGAGCGTGGCGCCGTTTTGCGTGCCGTGGTTATTCACTTTGTTGTAGTTGTTGGTCTGGCTGGCACTCACGACGGCCGCCGCAGTGCCGAGCACAAAGTTCTGGTCACTGCTGGCAATGGCGGCGGCGTTGTCCTGCTGGTTACCCGAGCCGGACGCTACGTTGACCCCGACGTTACCGTTGGTGCTTTTCACAGAGTCAGTGACTTTTGCGCTGTTGAGCGTGCCGTTATTGGTGATGTTGTTGTCATGACTGACCTGCACATCAGCGATCACGGCGCTGGCGCCACTCGTGGCTGCCGGTGTCGGGGTGGGGTGGCGATTACTGTCTGCTTGTGCTGCCACAGCCATCAGTGCAGCCAGAGCGAAGACCAGTGGTTTGAGAGCCATTGTTGGTTTCATGATGTTTCTCCATGCTTCATCAGTTATGTGTGTGTTGGCATACGTCATTGCACTTCGCGTAACCCGAGTCACTGCGTGACCCGTACATTCAGGGTGTTAGCCATGCGGTTCCCCACCCCGGCACTCTGGTTGACCTGAACCACTCCGCGGCTGCCGGTGAAGGCCTGATCGCTGGTAACGACCTGGCGGCTGCCCGTGTTGAGTGATCCCGCTCCCGAGTTTGGTTGCAACGCCACGTTTTGCTGGGACAAGGCGTTGTCATCGATGCTTTGCGGTCCGGCGCCCACGGCGACCCGTACAGCGTTGACCATCTGGTTGTTGGCACCGGCAGACTGGTTGACCCCCAGCAGGCCGCTGCCCTGGCTGAACGAGTCGCCGCCAATGCTGGCCCGGGCGTTCATCGCGGGGTCTGCCGGACCTGTGAGTTGTTGCGTGACCCCGGCCGTGGACTGGGCCTGATTGCCAATGGCAATGGCGCGGCTGTTGACTTGCTGCTGCTGAGTGCCTGAAGCCTGATTGATCATCAGGTTGCCGGTGTAATGGGCACCCGAGGCATTGATGTCGGCCTGATTGCTGTCAGCCAGCACCGGTGCAGCGACCAGCACGGTCAAGAGCAGCGCGAGGTTGTTCATGTCATTGCCCGCCCAGCGAGGTGAGCGGGCGCATGCCTTGCTCAACACTGCGGTTGATCTGGCCGCCGAGTGAGCCCAGCGAGCCACCGCCGCTGCCGCCCCCGGCACGTGCAGTGCTGGTCAAACCGGGCATGCCGCTGTTTTGATTCAGCAGGCCCGGCACGCTGCCAGTGCCGGTGTTGATGACGCGGGTGATGCTGGAACCGGTGCTGACGCGAGCGAAGTCCCCGTCCCCCAGTTCGCCGTGGGTGGTGACGGCATTGATCTGGGCGGCCGGGTTGGCATTGACCGTGGTGGGGTTGGGATCTGGGGGCGGCACAATGCTGCCGACGGCGCGAGGGTAGACATGGCGGGTAATCACAATTTCACCCGTGCCATCGGCCTGTGCGTTCACGCACACCAGCCATGCACCGAAGCTGCACGCCAGTAGCAGGTGACGCGTGAGTAATGTGCGTGAAGTCCCCATGACCGTATTCCTTCTTCAATACGCTGGCCCTGATCAGCGTTGTGAAGGAGAGAGCAGAAGCTGTGCCGCTTTTTAAACGTACTTATAAATCAATGGGTTGAATCTTGAGGATGGGCGCCAGACGAACCGCTGTTTCAGCGTTGGTACAGGGGAGTGGGCGGGGCGGGCTAAGAAAGACTGGGGCTGCAGGACGTTTACGGGGCAGAACGCCCTCTGTAACGAGGGTGTTACACAGCACCCGCTGCCACCCTTGAGACCCGGCGGCATAAGGGTTTCGCGGCAGGCGTGTGTTTCAGCAGCGGACACTTTTGGGTGAAACAGGGTCAATTTGCCAGTAATTGTCGAACGGCGTCCATGGCGCTGGCCTGTCGATCCTGCCAACTGCCGCGAATGATGCGCAGGGGCTGGGCATGCCGTTGCAGCCAGTCCCGGCTTTGCTCGAAGAAGTGTTGGCGCTCGGCCAGGCTCGGCTGGCAGCGCAGGCCGTCGGGCGTCCACTCCACATCGTCGGGCGACAGCAGCAGGTGCAGATCGTAGTGGCGGCTCAGCAGCTCCGGCTCCAGCCAGTCCGGGCAGGCGCCGAACAGGGTGGTGCTCCACAGCATATTGCTCAGCAAGTGGGTGTCGAGGATCAGCAAGGGGGGCTGTAGCGCGCGGGCGGCGTCTTCCCAGGCCAATTGCCCGCGGGCGATGGCCGGGATGTCAGCCAGGCAGGTGTCGCGGGGGTGAACGGCCATGAAGTAACGCACGTATTCGCCCACCAGCAGGCCACCGAAATGCTGGTGCAACTGCGCGGACAACCAGCTCTTGCCGCTGGATTCCGGACCCGCCAATACCACGACCTTCATTTACGCAACGCCGGGTCGAGACGCCAGTCGCGCCAGCCCTGAATCGCGATCACCGTGAACAGCGCATACAGCCCGGCGGTCAGGTACAAACCTTTGTAGACAAACAGGCCGACGAAGATGACGTCCACCACAAACCACAGCGCCCAGCACTGCAAACGTTTTTGCGCCATCCACAGTTGGGCCACCAGACTGAACCCGGTCAGCGCAGCATCCAGCCAGGGCTGGGCCGCGTCGGTCCAGTGGGCCATGGCTGCGCCAAGCGCGAGGCTGCCCACCGCGCCGATGGCCAGACCGGTCACCACCTGACGGGCAGTGAGCGCCGTGACCTGGCGCCCCTGGTGTTGTGCACCGGCGCGTGTCCATTGCCACCAGCCATACAGTTGCAGCGCGGCGTAAACCACCTGTAAGAGCATGTCCGAATACAGCTTCACTTCGAAGAAGATCCAGCTGTAGAGCAGCACCATGACCAGCCCGATCGGCCAGCACCAAGGGTTCTGTTTGACTGTCAACCAGACGGCGATGACACCGAGCGCAGCGGCAAACAGTTCAAGCCCTGACATGGAGGTTCCTTGGCGTGGGGAAAAGCCGGGGATTGTAACCGCAGCCGAGCCCTTTGGGGCACTGGGCGCGTCAGGGTTTTTTCAGCAGCACCATGTCGTTCTTGTCAAAGCGCCCGCTCAGTGTCGGCACCGTGTTGCCCAAGACGGTGCCGTGCAAGCCCAGATAGTCCTTGCGGTCCATGATGACCCAGGCCCGCCCGCTGATCGTGCCCAGCTCAGCAGGCGTCTGGGTAAACACCGGTTGCAGGTCGCGCTCGACATTGACCATGAACTTGATGGCCTTGGCATCCTTGCCCATGCCATGCAACACCAGGGGCTGTGGGGTTTGATCAATCAGGCGCATGGCCTCACGGGTGAATGTGCGTGTGTCGTACACACGGCGTGCGTAAGGCTCGTACACCATGATGTAGGCCGACCACACGGCCAGCACTGCGCAGGCGGCCAATCCCGCCGTGCGCCAGCGGGTGTTGAACAGCGCACCCACGGCCAGCAGTTGCAGGACGGCCAATCCCGTCAGTGCCGTGTTCAACGCCGGCAGCGGTTCATCGAGACGTTTACCCGCCATCACCAACCCTGCAAACAACAGGCCCGGCAACAGCAGCAACACGCCCAGCGTCAAGCCGCGCAACAGCGCAAAAGTACGCCCTTGCCGCCCCTGAAACGGGTACGCCGCAATGACCGCCGCCATGGGCAACATCGGCAGCAGGTAGCGGGCTTTCTTGGCCTGGGGGATGGACAGCCCGACCATCACGATCAGCCCCGCCCCCACGCAGTATTTGACCAGCGTTAATGCGGCATCGGGTTCTTTGCGACCGCAAAAGACGAGAGCGGCCAACACCAGGGCGGCCAGCGGGTACGCCAGCGCGTAGTTGCCCATAGCGCTGGTGAAGTAATACAGCACGCTGCTGGCGCCTTCGGTGCCATCCATACGCCCGGTCACTTGCATGCGGATCACTTCATGCACGAAGGTTTCACCGCCGGCGATCCAGGCCAACGCCAGCAACACCCCGATGCACACAACGAGCAGGGCAGCGGCCTGCATGCCCGTGGTCAGCATCCGTCGCCATTGACCGCCGAGTACGAAATACGCACAGAGCATGCCGGTGGGAATCACCAACCCGATGGGGCCGCGCAAGGCAAACCCCAGCACCAGTAAGGCCAGCACACCGGCGTGTCGGCGCGGTGCACCCAAATGGTCGTGGGCGTAGGCCAGGTAAAAAACACCGAGGCTGACCGCCGACAGCATCTGGTCCAGTGACACGGCGCGGGTTTCGGTGATGAACGTCATGCTCAGCAACAATAACGCTACGCTCATCACCGCCCACTGCCGCGAATGCGGGGCGACCAGGCGCCAGGTCAGGGTCACGATTGTCGCGCTGGCAATCGCAGTCGGCAGCCAGGCCGTCAGCCGGGTGACTTCACCGAACGGTACCGAGAGTAGCCAGATCAAAAACGTCGACGTGGCGCTGTAGTCGGGGTACGGCTGGCCATAGGTGGTGGGAAAAACGCTGGGGCCGTGGCGCAGCATTTCTTGGGCAAACAGCACAAAGCGCGAGTCAAAGCCGATGGTTGCCTGAGTGTGCTCACCCAGCACAAACAGCAGCAACGCCAGCGCTCCGGCTATCAGGGACTGCCTGCGTTGAATGTGTAACGCCGGACGGGAGCTATGGGCAGGCATATTGAGTTTCCTTGACCCCGAAAAATGCACAAAAAAACGCCGCCACTGTTGCCAATGGCGGCGTTGCAGGCGCCTTAAAGGCGTACAGCCGACGGCATGGTGCCGGGCGAAACCGGCAAGTTGCAGGATTCGCCACGCCCCATCGGGAAATACTGCAGGCCGGCTTTGGCCAACCGCTCACCGTCGTACAGGTTGCGCCCGTCGAAAATCACCGGGGTTTTGAGGCGCTGTTTGATCAGCTCAACATCCGGTGCTTTGAACTGCTGCCACTCGGTGCACACGATCAGGGCGTCGGCCCCGGTCAGGGTGGACTCCGGCGTGCCCATCAGGCTCAGGCGCGGCTCGTCCCCATACAGCCGCTGGGTTTCTTGCATGGCTTCCGGGTCGAAAGCGCGAACATGCGCGCCCGCAGCCCACAACGCCTCCATCAGCACGCGGCTTGGCGCGTCACGCATGTCGTCGGTGTTGGGTTTGAACGCAAGGCCCCACAAGGCAAACGTCTTCCCGGCCAGATCGCCGTTGAAGAAGGCGCGGATGCGCTCGAACAGCTTGTGCTTTTGCCGCTCGTTGATGGCTTCGACGGCTTGCAACAAGTCGCTGGAGCAGTTGGCTTGCTTGGCGCTCTGGATCAGCGCCCGCATGTCTTTGGGAAAGCATGAGCCGCCGTAGCCGCAGCCGGGGTAGATAAAGTGATAACCGATGCGTGTATCGGCCCCGATGCCCAGGCGCACAGCCTCGATGTCGGCCCCCAAGTGTTCGGCCAGCTCGGCGATCTGGTTAATGAAGCTGATCTTGGTGGCCAGCATGCAGTTAGCGGCGTATTTGGTCAGCTCGGCACTGCGCAGGTCCATAAACATGATGCGGTCATGGTTGCGGTTGAACGGGGCATACAGGTCACGCATGACCTCGCGCACCTCTTCGCGTTCGCAGCCAATGATGATGCGGTCCGGGCGGCGGCAATCGGAAACGGCTGAGCCTTCCTTGAGAAACTCGGGATTGGACACCACGTCAAATCGCAGCGTGCGGCCACTCTGTTTCAGGGCGTTATTGAGGTGCAGGGTCAGCGCGTCGCCGGTGCCCACGGGGACGGTGGATTTCTCCACCAGAATCACCGGCTCTTCGCGGTGACGGGCCACGGCATCGCCCACGCAAAACACCGCGCTCAGGTCAGCCGAACCGTCTTCGCTGGGCGGGGTGCCGACGGCAATAAACAGCACCTGACCGTGCTCCACGGCCAGCTTTTCATCACTGGTGAACCGCAGGCGCTTGCTGTCGAGGTTCTCGCGCACCAGAGCGCTGAGCCCCGGTTCAAAGATGCTGACGTGGCCTTGCTGCAACAACTCGACCTTGTGTTGATCGATGTCCATGCAGATCACATCGTGACCGACTTCCGCCAACACCGTCGCCTGCACCAGGCCTACATAACCACTACCGAATACACTGATTTTCATGCGCAGTTCCTGGAACTTGGGGGACGTCGAGAGTTGATGGTGAGCACGCCGAGAATGACCAGCGTCACGCCCAGGGTTTTTGAAAACGTGAAACTTTCATGGAACATCGGCAGGCTGGCGGCCAGCAGGTACACCAAGGCATAGCTGATGCTCAGTAACGAGTACGCGCGACCCAGCGGCAGGTCGCGCAACGCCAGCAACCAGCACAGCATCGACAGCGCGTACGCCACGATGGCGCCACTGACCACGGCCACTGCGGCCAGCGAGACCTCGCCATGACGCAGCGCGTCCAGCCAGTGGGTCGGCTCCGGCAAGCGCGTCATGCTCCAGCGCATGCCCAATTGGGCGCTGCTGACCAGTACTACACTGGCGCTGGCAAAGGTGAATCCACGGCGCAAGCTCATGCGTGTTGCCCCAGCAGTGCCACACCGGCGATCACCAGCCCCACGCCACACCAGTGGCGCAGGTCGATGTGTTCCTTGAACAGGTAACGCGCCACCAGGGTAATCAGCACAAAGTTCAGGCTGAGCATCGGGTAGGCCACCCCGACCTCCAGGCGTTGCAGGACCAACAACCACACCAGCAGGCCCAGCCCGAGGCACAGCAACGCCAGCCACAACCAGGGCGAGCGCAGCTTGGCGGCAATGCCTGCGTCCACCCCGCGCCAGCCTTCGACTGCATATTTCTGTGCGATCTGGCCCGCGCAGGTCAGCACACAGGCCATGAGCAACAACACAAGGGTCATGGCGCGCTCTGCGGGAAGATCAGAATCACCATGTTGCCTTCGTCGTAGCGCTTGGCATCGTTGGGCAGCATGTCCATTTCATGGCTTTCATCGCTGTTTTTTACCCGCATTACCACACCTACGGGGCCTTTGAGGCGGGCGGCACTGAGCCATGGACCGACCTCGGCCAGGCCGATGCTTTTGCCTTGGGCGTCGTCGTAGGTCAGGCCGTATTTCACTTCGCCCTGGGTGTTGTACAACGTCACATCCGGACGGCGCAGGCGCCAGGCCAGCGCCGAGGCCGCGCCCAGGTCGTTGCTGAGCAATGAAGTGGCCGGCGTCAGTTCCTCGATGTGTTCCAGCACGAACTGGTCGGGCATTTTGTTGTGCACCACGCTGCTGGGCATGGCCGCCGGCAGCAACAGAACCAGCGCGCCCATGCTCAGGGCCGGCGCCGCCCACAGCGAGAGCGGGCGCCACAGTTGCACGGCACCGGCGACGATCCAGGTCAGCAGCACGATCACCAGCAGGGTCATGTGCAGCGGTTCGTTGTCGTAGAAAGGCTTTTTGATTTGGAAGTAGATCAACGCCACCAGACCCACCCCTGCCAGCAACAGGTTGACCAGTGCATTGGTGCGCAAGGCGCCGGTTTGCGCATGCTCCACGCGTTGCATCAGTGCGTGACCCAGCAGCAATGCCAGCGGCAGCATGCACGGCATGATGTAGGTCGGCAGTTTGCCTTTGCTCAGGCTGAACAGGGCCAGCGGCAGCAGCATCCACAGCAGTACAAACACCACCTTGACGTTGCGCCTGTTATGCCAGGCATCCTTGAAGGTCACGGGCAGCAAAGCGGCCCACGGCAAACTGGAAACCACCAGCAGCGGCAGGTAGAACCACCACGGACGGCCGTGTTGCGCATCCTCACCGGCAAAACGGCGAATGTGTTCATGCCAAAAGAAAAAACGCCAGTAGTCCGGTTCCTGGGCATGCACCGCCAGCACCCAGGGCAGTGACACCAGCGCCGCCACCAGCATGGCCAGCAGGCCGAACTTGACCATTTCGACAAAGCGTTTCTGCCAGATCATGTAGGGCAGGGCGATCAGCACCGGCAGCAAAAACGCCAGAAAACCCTTGGTCATGAAGCCCATGCCGCACGCAAAGCCCAACACGGCCCAGCTGATGACGCGCTCGCGCCCGCTGCGGCTGTCCACGGCAAACCACAGCGCCACCAGGCTCAGGTTGACCCAGAAGGTGAATTGCGGATCGAGGTTGGCGTAACCCGCTTGCCCCGCGATCAAGCCGAACGTCATGTAGATCAACGCGCAGGCCACGCTCTTGCGTGGGTCGTTCCACAGGCGCCGTGCCACGCAGTAGGCCAGCAACACGCTGAGGCCGGTGGCCAGCGCCGACGCAATGCGCACGCCAAACAGGTTTTCGCCAAAAATGGCCTGGCCGAGGGCGATCATCCAGTAACCGGCGATGGGTTTTTCGAAGTAGCGCAAGTCCATGAAATGCGGCGTGACCCAATTGCCATCAATCAGGATCTGCTGACCGATTTGCGCATACCGGGATTCGTCCGGGATCCACAGGCCGTGGGTGCCCAGCGGCACTAGATAGAACGCGACAAACGCCAGTATCAGCAACGGGATTGCCCAGCGATTGAGGGTCATGGTTGCTGCACTCCCAGCCAGCCTTCACGGCCTTCCAGCACGCCACGGCTCAATTGCCCGGTGGGGATGCTGTCGGGATCGCTCGGTAACAGCGCGCGCAAGGGCTGGAAATGAATGTCGCGGGCGCGTGCCTGCGCCAGCAGTTGCCGGAAGTCGTTTGCCATAAGAATCCCTTCTACTTCTGCATGGATGGTGTAGGCATTCAGCGTGTGCGGGCTGAAGCGTTCAAGAATGTAGGCGTTGAAGTCGGCCGCGCTCAGGTGCGGCCCCACGACTTCATCGAAGGTTGGTAAGTCCACAGGGATTTGCGGCGTGCCCAACTGGCCATCGGCCAGACGAGGCCGGAACAGGCTGTGCCCGCGGCAATCACTGTTGTAACGAAAGCCAAAGGCCTGCTTGGCCTCGACCACGCGTTCATCGGCGCGCCAGCCCGCGGCGGCCGAACACTCGACCGCCTGGCCGGTGATGTCGCTCAGGGTGTCGACACCCCGGCGGATCTGCTCGATCAATTGCGCCTGCGACCAACGCCCGGCGTTGGCTTGCCAGCCGTGGTGATCCCACGCGTGCAGGCCCACTTCATGGCCCGCGGCCAGGGTCTGGCGCATCAGGTGCCCCAGCTCCTTGCCAATCGGCTTGCCCGGCCAGGCGGTGCCCGCCAGCAAAATGTCCCAGCCATACAGGCTGGCGGCTTTGGAACGCATCATTTTCCAGAAGAACTGGGGCTTGATCAGCCGCCACAGATGGCGGCCCATGTTATCCGGCCCCACGCTGAAGAAAAACGTGGCTTTGATTTGAGCTTCATCCAGCAGTTCGAGCAGTTGCGGAACCCCTTCTCGGGTTCCGCGGTACGTGTCGACGTCGATACGCAGGCCTGCTTGCATTAGCGTTTTTCCGCGATTTCTACCATGGCTTCACGCAGGAAGAAGTCCAGAGTCTTGCCAATGGTTGCGCTCAGTTCGGTGGTCGGTGTCCAGTCGATCAGGCGACGGGCGTTTTCAACGCTCGGTTTGCGGTGGCTGACGTCCTGATAACCGGTGCCGTAGAACGACTGGCTCTCAACGTCGCGGAAACCGGCGAACGGCGGGAAGTTGTCGCGCAGCGGGTGGGCTTCGAACTGACGCAGTAACTCTTCGCCCAGTTGACGGATGCTGGCTTCGTTTTCCGGGTTGCCGATGTTGATGATCTGGCCGTCGCATTTGCCGTCGCGGTTCTCGATGATGCGCGCCAGCGCTTCGATGCCGTCGGCCACGTCGGTGAAGCAACGCTTTTGCTCACCGCCATCCACCAGACGGATCGGCGTGCCTTCCACCAGATGCAAAATCAGTTGGGTAATCGCGCGCGAGCTGCCCACCCGTGCCGAATCCAGACGGTCCAGACGCGGGCCCATCCAGTTGAACGGACGGAACAGGGTGAATTTCAGGCCTTTCTGGCCATAAGCCCAAATCACTCGGTCGAGCAACTGCTTGGACACCGAGTAGATCCAGCGCTGCTTGTTGATCGGGCCGACGATCAGGTTGGAGGTGTCTTCGTCGAAATTCTTGTCTTGGCACATGCCATACACTTCGGACGTCGACGGGAAAATCACCCGCTTGTTGTATTTGACGCAGTAGCGCACGAGCTTGAGGTTTTCCTCGAAGTCGAGCTCGAACACCCGCAGCGGGTTACGGGTGTACTCGATCGGCGTGGCGATGGCCACCAGCGGCAAGACCACGTCGCATTTTTTGATGTGGTACTCGATCCACTCGGTGTGGATGCTGATGTCGCCTTCCACAAAGTGGAAGTTCGGGTGGCTGCGCAGGCGGTCAATGGCGTCGGAGCCAATGTCCAGGCCATACACTTCGTAGCGGTCGTCTTGCAGCAGGCGCTCGGACAGGTGGTTACCGATAAACCCGTTGACCCCGAGGATCAGCACGCGGGTGCGGCGGGCAGGGCGCCCGGACTCACTGCCGCGCAGGCGCGAGCCGTCCACCAGACCCAGTTCGCGGGCCAGTTGCGGGCCGCTCAGGTACAGGCCGTCGGCGTTGCGTTGACCGGCGATGATGACCAGCGAGTCTTTGCCGCAGGCGATGCGCAGGGGCTCACAGCTGATGACGTGGCCCGGCGCCAGCCCTGCATTGCCCGGCATCACCTCGGCGGCCCAGACAATCAGTTTGTGCTCGCCCACGGCGCAGAACGCGCCCGGATACGGTTGCGTCACCGCCCGCACCAGATTGAACAGTTCTTCAGCCGGACGCGCCCATTGCAGCAGGCCATCAGCGGCGGTGCGACGCCCGAAGTACGTGGCTTTGGATTCGTCTTGCGGGGTTTCGGTCAGCTTGCCTTCCGGCAGCAGGGGCAAGGTTTCGGCCAACAAGGCTGCCGCGCTTTCGCGCAGTTTGGCGTGCAGGCTCAGCGCGGTGTCGCTGCGTTCGATGCTGACCCGTTGCTGGGCCAGAATGGCACCGGCATCCGCGCGTTTGACCATGCGGTGCAGGGTGACGCCGGTCTCGGTTTCACCGTTGACCAGCACCCAGTTGGCCGGGGCGCGGCCACGGTAGCGCGGCAGCAACGAGCCATGCAGGTTGAAGGCGCCCTGGCTGACGCTGGCGAGCAGTTCTTCGCCCAGCAAATGGCGGTAGTAGAACGAGAAGAGGTAATCGGCGTTCAGTTTGCGAATGCGCTCGACCCACAACGGGTGGTTGGCGTCTTCCGGGGCATGCACCGGGATGCCTTTGCGCGCGCACAGCTGCGCAACCGAACCGTAAAAGTTGTTTTCCTTCGGGTCGTCAGCATGGGTGAACACCGCTGCGATTTCATACCCGGCGTTGAGCAAAGCATCGATGCCGGTGCAGCCAATATCGTGATAGGCGAAAACTACGGCTTTCAAACTCATGATTGGACCTGTGTCGAGGTGGAAATAGAAGAAGGGGGCGTCGAAACGTCAGCCTTGGCCGGCTCGGCGCGCACGATTTTTTCGATAAAGAAGCGTGGCCGGGCCCGCACATCGCTGTACATGCGGCCCAGGTATTCACCCAGCAGGCCCATGCCAATGAACTGTCCGCCGGTGAACACAAACAGCACCGCAAACAGGACGAACGTGCCGTCACCGGCCCAGGTCGCCCCAAAGATCAGGCGCAACACGATCAGCAGGATGGCGAACAGCCCGCCCAGCAAAGCCATGCTGAAGCCGATGATGCTCAGCAGGCGCAACGGCGTGGTGGTCATGCAGGTCACCAGATCGAACATCAGGTTGATCAGGCGCATGGGGCTGTACTTGGAATCGCCGTGCTCGCGCTCGGCATGTTCGACCAGCACTTCAGTGGTGTGCCGCGCGAAGCTGTTGGCCAGAATCGGAATGAACGTGCTGCGTTCGCGGCACGCCAGCATGGCGTCGACGATGGTACGGCGATAGGCGCGCAACATGCAGCCGTAGTCACTCATGGCAACCCCGGTGGAGCGCTGCACGGCCAGGTTGATCAGGCGTGACGGCCAGCGGCGCCAGGCTGAGTCCTGACGGTTGTTGCGCACGGTGCCGACCACGTCGTAGCCCAGCGCGGCCTGAGCCACCAGGCGCGGGATTTCTTCGGGCGGGTTTTGCAGGTCGGCGTCCAGCGTGATAACGACATCACCTCTGGAGTGTTCGAAACCGGCCATGATTGCGGCGTGCTGGCCATAGTTGCGGTTCAAAATCACCGCCACCACGGGGCTGCCTTCGCGCTCGGCCGCTTCCTGGAGAATGCTGGCCGATTCATCGCGGCTGCCGTCATCCACCAGCACAATTTCATAGGGTTGCGACAGTTGCGCACACGCCGCTTCAGTACGACGCAACAACTCAGGCAAACTTTGTTCTTCGTTGTAGACCGGAATGACGATAGACACACACTGGATGGGGTAGGGTTTCAAAGTATTCGTTCCAGTCAGTTTCAATGGCACAAGACGGCAAGTCTTAACTCAACACGCACACACGGGCACTGCACATAACACCCACAGGGATTAAAGCCTATTGCGGACAAAGGTAAAGCCCTCAACGGCGTTATCTACATGATTTACCTACGAACTCTTGGCGCGGTTGGGTTCGGGTAGCGCATACGGTAAACGCACTTTTGTGAAAAACCTATGAAAGACAGATCAACAGAACCTGTTTCCATCAGGCAGACAGGTGCTATTCAGGAAAGTAATTACCGCGTGCGAAGTTAGCGTGGGGTGTTTGAGTTTTAGGCGTTTAAATGCCGGGCGTGTTCATGAGGGATTTAAATGCCCGGCACGCTAAGTCAGTTAACAACGTTTAAGACGGCATTAACGGTTTTAAAAAAATAGCGTCCACCTGCGGGTATGTGAATCGGATCACATGGATGGACGCTGTGGGCAGGGGTTAGTTCAAACCCCTCCAGCTGTGGGCCTTGGAAAGCGCCACTGAGCGCTGTCGGGGGCGTGGTGGCGAGCATCCGTGCTCAGGGGCCGCTGCTTGATGGGCAGGTCAGCCCATGGCGCTGCGAAAAAAGCGCCCGTGTCAGTTTCAGGCATCCCGCCCGGCTTGATGCCCGGCACGGATGGCCCCTTCGATATAACCCATATTCTGGCAGTCGCCGATGCTGCGCGCCGGCAACCCGGCATGGGTCAATGCGTCGAGCAGGCGGGTGTCGGGTTGCGCGCCAATGGCCAGGACCACCGAGTCTGCGGGGCTTGTGCCAGGTTGGCCATCCGCCAATTGATAGTGGACCGCGCGCCCGTCGATCGACGTCACGCTGGCCCCGGTGATCAGCTCACCGCCATGGGCGCGGATTTCATGCAGCACACGCCAGCGCCGCACAATGGCCAGTTCCCGGCCCAAGTGGCTGCCGCTTTCGAGTACGCAGACCTGACGGCCGCGGGCGATCAGGAACTCTGCCAGCTCCAGCCCCACCAGCCCGCCGCCGATGATGGTCACGCGCTTGCCCAGCGGCATCCAGACCCTGGACAGTTTCTGCATCGCTTCGCTGCTGTCGGTCACGCCCGCCAGGCTGCCGGCTTTCATCAGGGTGCGTTGGGCGAACGACAGTTTGCGCCGGGCAATCTCCTCAGCCCGGTCGCCGGTCATCAGCCGACGCAATTCATCGCCGCTCCATACGTGGTCCTGATCGGCGCCGGGAATCGACGGTGCGGCCCGCTCGGCCCCCACGGCCACCAGCACCTGATCGGCTGCCAGATCCCGCAACAGCGCCGGGGACGCTTGGGTATTGAGGCGAATATCCACCGCCGAACGTTCGAGCTGCGCACGCAGGTTGTCCAACAAACGGGCGTTTTCGGCATACGCCAGACCCGCAAAAAACAGCGTGCCACCGAGGCGGTCGCTGCGTTCCAGCAAGGTCACGCGGTGCCCCCGGGCACTGGCCACCCGCGCCGCCTCCATACCGGCCGGGCCAGCGCCGACCACCACGATATGTTTGGGCTGCTCGCACGGCGTGATGACGTACTCGAACTCGTGCCCGGTCATGGGGTTGACCGCGCATTTGACCCGCTCGTTGACGAAAATCTGGCTCACGCACACGTAGCAATAAATGCACGGGCGGATGGTGTTTTGTTGGTTGTTGAGCAGCTTGTTAGGCAAGTCGGGGTCGGCCAGCAGTTTGCGGGCCATGGCGATGAAATCGCAGTCGCCACGCTTCAAGGCGGCCTCTGCGGCCTCGGGTTCGATGCGCCCGACGGCAATCACCGGCACGTCCACGCTGCGCTTGAGGGCCGCGGTCCATTCCATAAAGCCGCTTGGCTGATGCACCAGCGGCGCTTCGGTGAACACTTCGCCGCTGGTGATGCGGGCGCTGGCCGACACACTCACCGCGTCCACGCCTGCCGCTTGGGCCATGCGCGCCACCGCTTTGGCGTCCTCCAGATCAATACCGCCGGGGGTGTGCAGCTCCTGGGCATCGAGCCGCAGCCACAGCGCGAATTCGGCACCGACCCTGGCGCGCACCGCTGCGATGATCTCCAGCAGCAAGCGGGCGCGGTTTTCCAGCGGGCCGCCGTACTCGTCGTCGCGTTGGTTGTAATACCCCGACAGGAACCCGGCAATGATGTAGCCATGGGCGGCATGCAGTTCCACGCCGTCAAAACCCGCCCGTTTGGCGCGCTCGGCGGCGCTGGCGAACCATTCGGTCATTTGTGCGATGTCGGCGCGGTCCATGACCCGGATCGGGGAGCCTTCAGCGCGACGCTTCATCGAGCTGACAAAGTTGGCCAGTTCTTCGGGGGTCAGGGCGGCCATCATGTCGCTGTGCAACACCGGCGGCACCGAGGGCACCCACAGCTGGCGACCTTCGGCCATGTCCCGCACCGAGGTCTTGCCCGCGTGTTGCAACTGCATGGCGATCTTGGCGCCGTGTTGGTGGACCCGTTCGGCCAGCCGGCTCAGCCCCGGCAAGAACGCATCGCTGGACACGCCCACCTGATAAGGCTCGGCGGTGCCAGCAGGGAAGGCCACCGAACACACGCCCATGATCAGCAGCCCGGCGCCGCCACGGGCACGCGCTTCGTAATAGGCCTGAATGCGTTCGCCGCAATGGCCATCGGCTTCTGCGAAATTGGAGCCCATGGGCGCCATGATGATGCGGTTGCGCAACGTCAGTGAACCGATGCGACCGGGTGCCAGTAACTGAGGGAATGTTGTCATTGTCAGGTCAGTCCAAGCAGGTGGGTTTATTCGTTCAAAAACGCCAGGCACGTTTTATTGAACAGTTCCCGGTGTTCAACCTGCACCCAATGGCCACAGCGATTGAGCAGGGTGAAGCGCGCATTCGGCGCATGTTGCAGCACCTTGAAGGCCCCGCTCGCCGGGTTGAAGTTATCGTCGGTGCCCCAGAACCCCAGAATCGGGGCCTGTATGGCTTCAAGTTGCTGGGTCATGTTCGGCACCATCATCGTGCTGAACAAGTTGCGCGGCTGGTGCGCGGCCACGGCCACGCGTTCGGCCAGCAGCTTGTCGTCCAGCTGCGAGCTGTCAAACAGTTGCAGGCTCATGATCCGGCGCATGTGCTCGATGTCCAGCGGGCCTGCGTTGTACAGCTCGACCATGCGCTGGATGCCGATCATCTTGAAGTAGGTTTCCCGCTCTTCAACGCCGCCGGGTGCCATCAGGATCAGCTTTTCAACGCGGTGCGGTTCAGCCAGCGCCAGGCCCAGGGCAATCGCGCCGCCTAACGAGTTGCCGAGCACGGTGGCGCGGGTAACCCCGACCGCCTTGAGAAACCCCGACAGGGCGGTGACGAAAAAATCCAGGTTGTACTGCACGTCTTCTGGCTTGTCGGAGCGGCCGAAGCCCGGCAAGTCCACCACCAGATTGCGAAAGCCAGCGGCTGCGAACGCCGGGTAATTGCCTTTGAAGTTGCTGAAACCGCTGGCTCCCGGGCCGCTGCCATGCAACCACAGCACCACCGGGCCGCTGCCTTCATCCAGAAAGTGCAGGCGCAGGCCACTGTCCAGCGTGACGAAATGCCCAGTCGGCAGGGGCAGGTCTTGTTCGGTCATGACTCAATCTCCAAAAATCAGGCTGTGACCGCTTTGGCCAAAGGCGCGGCGGCAGGGGTCGGATGGATCAATTGATTGCGGTAGCGGGGCAAGGCCAGGGCCAGGAACACCGACGCCAGGACCAGCAACGACACGCATGAGGCGAGGGCATAACGCAGCCCTTCGTTGCCCAGACGGTGTGCAAAACCGTCACTGAGCATGCCGATCAGCAACGGCCCGACACCGACCCCCAACAGGGTCATGGCCATCACAAAAATCGACGTCGCCTGTGCCAGTCGCGTGGCCGGGAACAAGTGCGAAATGGCGCCTAGGCACGGGGTTGCCCACCATGTGCCGAAGAAGCTGAACACCGAATAAAACAAAAACGCGGTGGGCACGGGGGTGTTGCCGACATAAAACGCCGTGCCGGTGGGCCACAGGAAATACGCCAGTGCGAAGGGAATGCTGATGAGCGTGCCCAGCAGCGGCACCCCGATTTGCCAGCCCTTGTCGCGGCGTGCCAGGCGGTCGCACAACACGCCGCAGGTCAGGGTGCCGAGCGTGGCGCCCGCACCGCCCGCCACCCCGGCCAGCAAACCGGCGTCTTGCAGGCTCAGGCCATGGGAGCGAATCAAAAAGCTTGGGCTCCAGGTGCCGATGGCGTAACCCGCGATGGCCGCCGAGCCACCCGTGAGCACAATCCACACAAACGAGGGCATTTCAAACAACTGACGCAGGGTCACGGCCCAATGGTCCTGAACCACATCGGCCGGTTTGACCCACTGTGCGGGTTTAGGCGCCCGCACGGTGAGCAACAGCAGCAGGCCGAGAAACACCCCCGGTGCGCCGATGATCACAAAGGCATTGCGCCACCCGTAATGCTGAGCGATCCAGCCGCCGAGCCCGAGGCCGAAAATCGCCCCGAGGCTGGAACCGAGCATCAGCACCGAGAGGGCGGTTGAACGACGCTCCGGGGGGTACAAGTCCGACACCATGGCCATCGACGGCGCCGTGCCCCCTGCCTCGCCAATGGCCACGCCGATACGCGCCAGCACCAGCATGCTGAAGCTGGCCGCGAGGCCGCAGAACATTGTCATCACACTCCAGGCGATGCAGCTGAAGGCAATCACCGATTTACGCCCGACCCGGTCGGACAGGCGCCCAAGGGGGAAGCCGAACAGGGTGTAGAACACCGCGAATGTGACGCCCGACAGCAGGCCGATGCCGGTGTCGGAAATGCCGAATTCGGCTTTCACCGGTTCGATCAGAATCGCCATCAGCAAGCGGTCGATGTAGTTGAAGACGTAAATGGCGGCCAGTACGCCTAATGCGTAATGCGTTCGCCAGGTGGGGCGCAAGGGTGTGCTCACGGCGGGTTCTCCCGGTTTTTGTTCTAGTGGGAAGGGTTATTTCACAGGCAGGTCGAAAACAGCATCGTCCGTTCAGACCACCTTCGGCGCGCAGGCTGTTTGCGTGTCTGTGCGGCCTGCCATGCCAGCTTGCCCGGAGTCGATGCCCAAGGCTGCGAACCCCGTCACGTCGTTGTGAACCCGCCGAACTCGGGGTTAGTCCCATCGGACGATGTTGCGCGCTGGCCTGCAGTCAATGATTGCTCCCCAATCCCGCCGTCAGCCGTTCCGCGCTGCAGTCGGGCAGCACTCTGGCAAGCGGGAGAAACGTATGAAGCTGATCAATAAAGTGGCATTTGTAACCGGCGCAGGCCAAGGCATGGGGCGCGCCATCGTGCGCCACTTTGCCGAACAGGGCGCCCATGTGGTAGCCGCCGACATCAACCTTGAGGCAGCGCGCCAGACCATCGAAGGGCTGAGCGACAACGCCATGGCCGTGGACTGCAACGTGGCAGACAGCGACTCGGTCGCCACCGCCATGGCGGCGGTGTATGCCCGCTTCGGCCGTTTTGATGTGCTGGTGAACAACGCCGGTATCGGCTCCATCGATGCCTTCGCCGACACCCCTGACGAACATTGGCAGCGCGTCATCGGCGTCAACCTGACCGGCCCGTTTTTTTGCAGCCGCGAGGCGGTGAAGCTGATGCTCAAGGCCGCAACGCCGGGCGTGGTGATCAACATTTCCAGCACCGCCGCCATTACCGGCGAAGGGCCTAGCCATTACTGCGCGGCCAAGGCCGGGGTAATGGGCCTGACCCGCAGCATGGCCCGTGAACTGGCAGGCCAGGGTATTCGCGTGAACACCATCGTCCCCGGCCCGACCAACACGCCAATGATGGCGGACATCCCGGACGACTGGATGCACAGCATGCTCAAGGCCATCCCGCTGGGGCGCATGGGTGAAACCGAAGAAATTGCCCGGGTCGCCGCATTTTTGGCCAGCGATGACGCCAGTTTCATCACCGGGCAAAACCTCGCGGTCAACGGCGGCATGGCGTTCATCTAACAGCGGATTGAGGAGCAGGTCATGGGCAGTCGTTTACAAGGCAAAGTTGCATTGATCACTGGCGCCGGTTCAGGCATTGGCGCGGCCACCGCGTTGCGGTTTGCCGAGGAGGGCGCGCTGGTCGTGCTTTGCGGGCGCCGGATCGAACCGCTTGAAGCCGTCGCCGCGCAGGTGCGCGATGCCGGTGGTCGCGCCGAATGCGCCGTGGCGGACGTGAGTCAGGAAGCCGCCTTTGTGGCGGCCATTGAGGCCGCGGCCGCGCGCAACGGGCGGTTGGACATTCTGGTCAACAACGCGATGGCCTACAGCTGGGGCGCGATTGACAGCACCTCGACCGCTGACTGGCACTCCAACTTTTCCACCACCGTGGACGGTACGTTCTGGGGTACACGCACCGCCATGGGCCTGATGCGTGCGCAGGGCAGCGGTTCGATCATCAATATTGCGTCGATCTGCGGGGTGTTCGGCACGCCGTGGATGGCCGGTTATTCAGCGGCCAAGGCGGCGGTGATTAACTTCAGCCGCGCGGCGGCCAGTGAAGGCGCCAGCCACAACATTCGCTGCAACGTGGTGATTCCGGGCGTGGTGCAAACACCAGCCACCGGCGGCATGCTCACCGACGACAAGACCCGCCACAACACCGAAAAACTCATTCCGCTCAAACGTGTCGGCCAACCCCGCGAGGTGGCCAACGCCATTTTGTTCCTGGCCAGCGACGAGGCGTCGTACATCACCGGCGCGAGTCTGCCGGTTGATGGCGGGCGCAGCAGCGAGCTGTACACGGTTCTGGAATAGCCCCACCGGGCAACCGTTTTTAAAGATCGTTTGAAGGACACCGCTTATGGAACAGAACGCCTTGCTCGCCCGTCTCGACCGGCTGGAGTCGATCGAAGAAATTCGCCAGTTGGCCGGCAAATATTCGTTGTCGCTGGACATGCGCGACCTTGATGCGCACGTCAATCTGTTTGCCGAAGACATTCGCGTCGGGCGCGAGAAAACCGGGCGGGCGCACCTCAAAGCGTGGGTCGATGACACGCTGCGCCATCAGTTTCAGGGCACCTCCCACCATCTGGGCCAGCACCTGATTGAATTCACCGACGCCGATCATGCCATTGGCGTGGTGTATTCCAAGAACGAGCATGAAACCGGCCCCGAGTGGGTGACCATGCAAATGCTGTATTGGGATGACTACGAACGCATGCAGGGGCGCTGGTATTTCCGCCGTCGCCTGCCGTGCTACTGGTACGCCAGCGATTTGAACAAGCCGCCGATCGGCTCGCAAAAAATGCGCTGGCCGGGGCGCGAACCCTACGCCGGCACCTTCCATGATTTGTTTCCGTCCTGGAACGACTTTTGGGCCAACCGCCCCGACAAGGATCAGTTGCCCGAAGTGGCCGCTGCCGCGCCCCTGGAACACTTTCTTGCCACCCTGCGCCGTGGGGCTGGCGCACCGTCGATTCGCGTGCGCTGAGGAGCTGCCATGAGCATTTTGTTTGAGCCTGTGCGTTTGGGTGAGTTGCAGTTGGCCAACCGCATCGTGATGGCGCCGATGACCCGCAGCCGCGCCGATGCCAACGCGGTGCCAACGCCTGAGATGGTCGAGTATTACCGCCAGCGTGCGTCTGCCGGACTGATCATTGCCGAAGGCACCGCGCCGTCGGCCAGTGGCCTGGGCTATTGCCGCACCCCGGCGATTTACACCCCGCAACAGATTGCCGCCTGGAAAGCCGTGACCGAGGCCGTGCACGCCGAGGGCGGCCTGATCGTCTTGCAACTGATGCACGTGGGCCGGGCCGCGAGCGCGCACAACAAACCCGCCGGGGCGTCCACCGTCGCGCCTTCGGCGTTGCGGGCCCGCACCCAGTTGTTCACCGACGTGGCGGGGCTGGTCGATACCGACGAACCGCAAGCGTTGTCGTTGCAGGACATCGCCCAGGTGATCGAGGAATACCGGCAGGCCGCCCTGAATGCCCGCGAAGCCGGGTTTGACGGCGTTGAGTTGCATTGCACCAGTGGTTACCTGCCGATGCAGTTCATGGCATCGGGCAGCAACCGGCGTGAAGACCGCTACGGCGGCTGTGTGGAAAACCGCGTGCGGTTCCCGGCCGAGGTGCTGGCGGTCATGGCGTCGGCGATCGGTGCCGGGCGCGTCGGGCTGCGCTTGTGCCCGGGCAACCCGTTCAACGACATCAGCGATGACGACCCCCAGGCCACGGCTGAGGCCTTGTGCAGCGCCGCCGAGCCGCTGGACCTGGCCTATGTGCACATCATGCGTTCGCCCTTGCCGACCCTGGATGCCTTTGCCCTGGCGCAACGCTATTGCAGCAGCGGACTGATCCTCAATGACGGCTTTGACGGCCCCGGTGCAGAAGCTGCCTTGCACGCCGGGCAGGGCGAAGCGGTGTCGTTTGCGCGGCACTTTATCGCCAACCCGGACTTGGTGCATCGCCTGCGCCACGGCTTGGCGCTGGCGCCTTTCGAGCGCAAGACCCTGTATTCCCCAGGCCCCGAAGGCTATAGCGATTACCCGTGTGCAGTAGCGGTGGCGCCATGAACGACATGACCCATATCCATACGCCCCTGGCCACCTTGCAACAGCCGGTGCCGCGCGAACACACCCAGGCCCTGCTGGACCGGCGTGCGGCCGCCAGCGCGCAGATCAAGCCATCGGACCTCTACACCCTGGCCGACCGCCTTGAAGCGCAGGCGCTGCGTTTTGCAGAGCGCCCGTTTTTGATTTACGGGGGCCAGACCTACACCTATGCCCAGGTCGACGCCCAGGCCAATCGCATGGCCCACGTGTTTTATGACAACGGTTTGCGCCCCGGCGATGTGTGTGCGATTGCCATGGAAAACCGTCCGGCGTTTTTCTTCAGCTGGTTCGGGCTGGTCAAGCTCGGCGCAGTGGCCGCGTTCATCAATACCCAGGTCAGCGGCAAACCGTTGGTGCACGCCCTGGAATCCACCGCCGCCAAGGCCGTGGTCGTGGGTGAAGAATGCCTGGGCAATGTCTTGAGCACCGACGGCTTGCCTGACGTGCCGTGGTGGTTGATCCGCGACCCGGAAAACCCCAGCGACGCGGCATTACCGGCCTGTGTTGACGAGAGCCTGGCCGTGCAACTGGAGCGCGCACCGGCCACGGCGTTCCCCCGTGACGGACGCGCCAGCATCCCGGCCGAAAGCACCACCTTGCTGATTTTTACGTCGGGCACCACCGGGCTGCCGAAGGCGGCGCGTTACAGCCATATGCGCTGGCTGTCGTCAGGGGATGTGATGGAAGTGACCCTCGGCGCCACCTGTGAGGACGTGTTCTATTGCTGCCTGCCGCTGTACCACGGCGCCGCGGCCACCTCGGTCACGTCTACGGCTTTGCGGGCCGGGGCGAGCATTGTGGTGCGGCGCAGATTCAGCGTCCGTGAGTTCTGGCACGACGTGCGTCAGCACGGCATCACCACCTTTCAGTACATCGGAGAAATCTGCCGTTACTTGCTTAACCGGCCGGTGGTCGCAGGCGAGCGTGAGCACAGCTTGCGCTACATGCTCGGCGCGGGACTGACGCCTGATTCCTGGCAACGCTGGATCGAGCGCTTCGGGCCGATTCAGGTGTTCGAGGGCTGGGGCTCCACCGAAGCCAACGCCAACCTGATCAACGTCGACAACTACGTCGGCTCGTGCGGCCGGGTGCCGGACTGGAGCCGCACCAATCTGCGACTGGTGCGCTATGACATCGAAAACGACATCCACCCGCGTGACGCACAAGGGTTTTACCAACTGTGCCAGCCGGGCGAAGTGGGCGAGGCGATGGGGTTTATCGTCAACCATCCGCAGATCGGCGGTGGACGCTTTGAGGGCTACACCTGCGCGCACGCCACCGAAAGCAAGATCCGTCGCGATGTGTTTGAGCCGGGGGACGCGTACTGGAGCTCGGGCGATCTGTTGCGTTATGACGACGACGGTTACTTCTATTTCGTTGACCGCATCGGCGACACGTTCCGCTGGAAGAGTGAAAACGTGTCCACGCTGGAAGTGGCCGACACCCTGAGCGATTTGCCGGGGCTTGAGTTGATCAACGTCTACGGCGTGCAAGTGCCCGAGCACGAAGGGCGGGCCGGGATGGCCGCCATTCTGATGCAAGACGGGCATTGTTTTGATCCGCAGGCGTTTTACGACCTGACCGAAGCACGTTTGCCGCGCTATGCGGCGCCCGTCTTTGTGCGGGTTTCGGCAGCGGCCGACCTGACCAGCACCTTCAAATTGCGCAAGGTGGATTTGCAGCGCCAGGGCTATGCGCCGTGCCTGTTTGCCGACCCTTTGTTTGTGCGTGACGACAGCAGCGGCACCTACCAGCCGTATTCGTTGCAGGTGCTGGCGCGCGCGGGATTGCCGCCGTTCGTGAGCAGCGACCATGAATGACGTCGACGCCCGGGGGCATGAATGGCGCGACGGGCTGCGCTACCCGTGGCCGCACCCGCCTGCCAACGGTCAGGTGCAGACGGTGGCCGAAGGCGTGCTGTGGCTGCGCATGCCGCTGCCGTTCGGACTGGACCATATCAACCTGTATTTGCTGCGCCATGGCGAGGGCTGGGTGGCGGTGGACACCGGGCTCAACACCCCGCAATGCCGTGAGGTGTGGGCGCAGGTGTTTGCCGGAGCGATGGCGGGCCTGCCGCTCAAGGCGGTGATCTGTACGCATTTTCACAGCGATCACACGGGCGTGGTGGGGTGGCTGGCCGAGCGCTTCCGCTGCCCGGTGTTGATGACCCTGGGGGAGTTCGACGCGTTGCACCACGGCCCGCCCAGGGCCACGACCCCGGACTGGGCGTTTCTCGATTTCTACCAAAAGGCCGGTTTCAGTGCCGAGCAAACGGCCGCGCTGCTGCCGTTGATTCAGAGCGAGCATTTTCGCCCGCAGCTCGCGGCCGGTTTCGTCCGGTTGCAGCACGGCAGCGAACTGCGCATTGGCGGGCGCAACTGGCAAGTGGTAATGGGCAACGGCCATTCACCTGAGCATGCCTGCCTGTACAGCGCCGAGGACGGGTTGCTGATTTCCGGCGATCAGGTGTTGCCGCGCATTACCTCGACCGTGGCGGTGCACGTCACCGAGCCGGGTGCCAACCCGTTGCAGGACTGGCTCGACTCCATTGAGCGGCTGCGGGTGATTCCCGACAGCGTGCTGGTGCTGCCTGCCCATGAGCGACCGTTTTTCAACCTGCATGCGCGGCTCGATCAGTTGCGCGACCACCACCACAACCATTTGCAACAGCTGCTCGATGCCTGCGCTCAGCCGTGTTCGGGGCTGGAGATGATGGGCGTGCTGTTCAAAAAACTGTCGGGCCGTTTTGACGAGTTGATGGCCCTGGGTGAGACGCTGGCGCACGCCAACTACCTGATGGCCGAGGGCAAGCTTGTACGTGAAGAACAAGAAGGATTGCACCGTTACCGGCGTGCCCGGACAGGAGATTCGACGTTTAACCCGCTCGCGCTGCACTGAGCGGGGCCGTATGCGCCAACCCACGCAATGACGCTTGAACCCATCGATGCGGCCGCGTGTCGCGAATCAGGAGAGGCAGTGTGATTAATAAAAACAACAATAAATGTCCGGGGCTGCGCCCGCACACGGTTCAGGTCACAGGCCTGGCCGCCGCCGTCGCGTTGTTCGCCAGCCCGTTGTGGGCCGGTGAGACCATCGAGTTTGACAATGGCGCGACCCTGGATTGGTCGGTGACCACCAGTTATGGCATCGGCATGCGCCTGGGCGCCCCCAGCGATCGCTTGATGGGCATTAACGCGGATGACCCGAACCGCAACTTCGACCAGCATAGCCTGACCACCAACCGGATCGGCGCGCTGGGCGAGATGATCCTGCGCAAAGACAACTACGGTGCCGTGGTGCGGGCCAGTACGTTCTATGACGATGTGTACCACCGCCACAACGACAACGACTCCCCGAGTACCGTCAACAAATATGGCAGCAATGACACGTTCACCAGCGACACCCGCACTTACAGTGGCGGGCGCACGCGGCTGCTGGACGCCTACGTGTTTGGCGGCTGGCGGTTTGAGAACGACACCATGCTCGACGTCAAGGCCGGGCGGCATATCGAATCCTGGGGCGAGAGCCTGTATTACCCCGGCGTGAATGGCGTGCAGAACCCGTCCGACGCGGTCAAGGCCGCGCAACCGGGGGTGGAGGTCAAGGAAGTGTTGCTGCCGGTCGGGCAGGTGTCGGCCTCGTACCGGATCAACCCCGTGCTGACCCTCGGCGGCTATGTGCAGTACGAGTGGAAAGGCACCGAACTGCCACCGGTGGGCAGCTACCTGTCGACCTCCGACGTGATCGGGCCGGGCCGTGAGTTTTTGTACGGCGCCGGGGGCGCCAAGGTGCCTTACAACGGCACCGACGATCCGCGCGACAGCGGCCAGTGGGGCGCGCAGATCCGTTTCCGGCCGCTGCCCGAGCTGGAAATGTCGCTGTTCCATGTGGTGTACCACGATAAAAACCCGGCCACGGCGCTGATCGGCTATGACCCGCTGCCGATCAACAACGGCCAGTACGCGTACACCAGCAACGGCTACCGGATCAAATACTTTGAAGACATCAAACTGACCGGGATCAGCGCCACCACCAAAATCGGCGATACCCAGGTCGGCGCCGAGTGGTCGTACCGCGACGGCGCGCCGGTGATGGTCAACACCGGGCTGGGGCCGGTGCCGACCCGTGGCAAGGGCCAGCAACTGCAAGTGTCGGCCATGCGCATTCTCGGAGACCGGCCGTGGGCCAGCCAGACCACCCTGACCGGCGAAATCGTCACCGTGCGTGTGGATGACGTGGACGATGTGTCCGGTGCGCCGAACCTGTTGGGTTTACCGCTGGACCCGCGCTATGCCGGGGCCGTGCAGCCGTCCAATGACTACACCTACAAAACCGGTTCGGCCTGGCGCACACGCTCCTCCAGCGCATACACCGTGGGCGCCTCGTTCAGCTACCCGGGCGTGTTCAATGGTTGGGACCTGGAAGTGCCGTTCACCTACTCCGATGTGTTCAGCGGCGCGGCGCCGATGTCCGGCACCATCGCCGGGGTGGCAGGGGATCGACGCCTGAGCGCGGGCACCACGTTCAAATACTTGAGCAATCTGGAAGTGGCCTTCAAATACACCGCGTACCTGGGTGAGCCGGACCCGATCAAGCGGCCGCTGGCCGACCGTGATTACGCGACGTTCTCGATGAAATACACGTTCTGAGCCCTTCGTCCCTGTCCTCGCTGCATCGCGCAGCGTGGGCAGGGCCCAGCATTCGACATAAAGAGAGAAACCCATGGGTCTTAAAGGTCATGCGGCCATTGTCGGCAGCGCGCAGTACAAACCGGAAAAATACGCCACGGCCCCACGCATGTTCCACCTGGAGCAAGTGGCGGACCTGGCGGCCCAGGCCTTGCGGGACGCAGGGCTACAGGCCAGTGACCTTGACGGGCTGGTGATCAACGGCCCGCAGTTTCATGAGGCGTCGGTGTTCGTGCCCGCCATGGCGGCCGAATACCTGGGGCTCAAACTGAACTTCGCTGAAGTGGTGGACTTGGGCGGCTGCACCTCGGTGGGCATGGTGTGGCGCGCCGCCGCGGCCATTGAGTTGGGGTTGTGTCAGGCGGTGTTGTGCGTGCTGCCGGCGCGCATGGCGCCCATGGGCCCGGACGAAGACCCAAGCTGGATGGCCCGGGCCATGCGCTTTGGCGGCCACAGCACGGCATTTGGGGCGCCCGAAGCAGAGTTCGATTTGCCCTATGGCCACATGGGTCAAAACACCGGTTACGCCATGATCGCCCAGCGCTATGGCGCGCAATACGGGTACGACCCGCGGGCGTTGGCCAAGATCGCGGTAGACCAACGCACCAATGCGCAATACAACCCGCAGGCGATGTTTTATGGCCAGCCGCTGACCATCGAGCAGGTGCTGGCGAGCAAAAAGGTTGCCGATCCGCTGCACGTGCTGGAGATCGTCATGCCGGTGGCCGGTGGCGCCGCGATGATTATTGCGTCCAAAGAAGTCGCGGCCCGGGCTCGCAAGCGGCCCTCGTTTATCACCGGGTTCGGTGAACACTTGGCATTCAAGTCGCCGTCCTACGCCCAAGACATGGTCCATACCCCGATCGGCCCGGCGTCGCAGCGGGCGTTCAACATGGCCGGGCTTAAACCCGGGGACGTGGACGCCGCGCAAATCTACGACTGCTACACCATCACCGCGCTGTTGACCCTCGAAGATGCCGGTTTCTGCGGCAAGGGCGAGGGCATGAATTTTGTGCGCGAACATGATTTGACCTGGCGCGGCGACTTCCCCATGAACACCCATGGCGGCCAGTTGAGTTTCGGTCAGGCCGGGTCGGCGGGCGGCATGAGCCAGGTGATCGAGGCCGTTACGCAAATCGCCGGGGCGGCGGGTGAGCGACAACTCAAACGCTGTGACACCGTCTACGTCTCAGGCACCGGCGGTGTGATGAGCGAGCAGGGCGCGCTGATACTTCAGGGAGCATGAATCCAATGTCCAATAACAAACCAATGCCCGTGCCGACCGAAATTTCCGCGCCGTTCTGGGAAGGTCTCAAAGCCGAGCGCGTGCTGATACAACAGTGCAACCCGTGCGGCCAGTGGGTGTTTTACCCGCGTCGGCATTGCCCGGCGTGCCTGGCCCACGACCTGAGCTGGCGGGAAGTCAGCGGCGAGGCCACCCTGTACAGCTTTACCGTGACCCGCATCCCGACGCTGCCGGATTTCGCTGACGAAATGCCGCAGATGCTGGCCGTGGTCGAGCTGGATCAGGGCGTACGCATGAACACCAACCTGGTGGGGCTGGAGGCGTCTGAAGTCAGCATCGGCATGCGCCTGCGGCCGGTGTTTGCAGAAGTGGACGCCCAGGGCAATCGCCTGCTGCGCTTTACCGGCGTGGACAAGGACGCGGCCGGGCTCAGGCAACGGCCTGGCGTCGAGCAGCCTGCGCCTGTGGAACCGGCCCGTGCCGCGGTGCGCCAGATCGCGCTGAGCGATGACGCAGCCTTGCAGGGGTTGGTCAGCGAAACGTTCAGCCCGTGGAGCAATCAGGTGATTGTCGATCAGGCGCTGATTGACGCCTTTGCGCAGTTGTCCGGCGATGATTACTGGATTCACACCGACCCGGAGCGGGCGCGCAAACAGAGCCCGTTCGGCGGCACCATTGCCCACGGCGCGCTGGTGCAGATCCTGCAATCGCGGATGCACCTGAACCTGGGTTACGAGATCACCGGGTTCAGCAATATGGTCAATTACGGATCGGACCGCTTGCGCTTCCCGTCGCCGGTGCCCGCCGGGGCCACCATTCATGCGCGGGCGCGGGTCAAGAAGGTGGAGAAGGTCAAAAGTGGCACCCAACTCACCCTTGAACTCAATACCCATGTACTGGGCAACGAGCGGCCCTCGGTCATCAACGAGCTGGTGATCCTGTACATGTAAACCTCTTGCACCGTCGTCATTGCCCGGCGCGCAGCCTGTGTGCCGGGCAACGACGCCCCCCTCGGCGCCCGTTAGTCTCAACGGACGATGATCCCCGCTCCCTTCCTTCCCATACTCCCCTCAGCCACTACAGACAGGCGTTGAGGAGCAGGCATGATCGACATTCGCGGTTTGAGCTACTTCGTTGCACAGTCCCCCGATCCCGTTGCGTGGCAGCGTTATGCCGAGGATGTGCTGGGCATGATGGTGACGCCAGCCCCCTCGGGCGGGCTGTACGTGAAGATGGACGAGCGTCCGTTTCGCATGCTGATCGTGCCCGGTGACGAGGCGCGTTATGTGGCGTCCGGCTGGGAGCTGGGCAACGAAGCGGCGTTCAACGCCGCCATCGCCACCCTCAATCAGGCCGATGTCAGCTGGCGTCAGGGCAGTGCCGAGCAGTGCGAACAACGGGGCGTGCAAGCGCTGGTCCACGTCACCGACCCGTCAGGCAATCGCCACGAGTTGAGCTGGGGCCATCGTTCCGATTGCCAGCCTTTTGTGTCGCCTCAAGGCGTGCCGCGCTTTATCACCGGTGACATGGGCCTGGGCCACACGGTGCTGCCCGCGCCGAACTTCGATGCGACCCTGGCCTTTGCCAAGGACGTGCTCGGGTTTGAGCTGTCGGACATCTTCAACTTCCGGCCCGACCCTTCGGCGCCGCCGATCCGGATTCACTTTCTGCATTGCAAAAACAGCCGCCATCACAGTTTGGCGCTGGCGGAGTACCCGGTGCCATCGGGCTGTGTGCACGTCATGGTCGAGGTCGACAACATGACCGAAGTCGGCCGCGCCCACGACCGGCGCCTGGCCCATGACGTGCCGTTGTCGGCCACGCTGGGCCAGCACCTGAATGACCGGATGACCTCTTTTTACATGAAAACCCCGTCGGGTTTTGACCTTGAGTACGGCTATGGCGGCCTGCTGGTGGACTGGCAGGCGCACAGCGCCTTCGAATTCACCCGGGTCAGCCTCTGGGGGCACGACTTTTCAGTCGGCCAGCAGTAAGGAGCGTGAGATGAACAAGCAAATGACAGCGGCCGATGTGGTCGGCCAATTACGCGATGGCATGACCATCGGGTTCGGCGGTTGGGGCCCACGGCGCAAGCCGATGGCCATCGTGCGTGAAATCCTGCGCTCGGACGTCAAGGACCTGACCGTGGTCGCCTATGGTGGCCCCGAAGTCGGGATGCTCTGCGCCGCGGGCAAGGTCAAGAAACTGGTGTTTGGCTTTGCCACCCTGGACGCCATCCCGCTGGAAGCCCACTTTCGCAAGGCGCGCGAAGCGGGCGGGTTGCAACTGATGGAACTTGACGAGGGCATGTTGCAATGGGGGCTGCGGGCGGCGGGCATGCGCCTGCCGTTCTTGCCGACCCGCTGCGGCCTGGCCACCGATGTCACGCGGCTCAACCCCGAGATCAAACAGGTGCAATCGCCCTATGACGATGGCGAAGTGATGCTGGCCATGCCTGCCCTGAACCTCGACATCGCGTTCTTGCACGTCAACGTGGCCGACCGCCTGGGCAACACCTTGGTGACCGGGCCTGACCCGTACTTCGACCACTTGTATGCCCGTGCCGCCAAACAGTGTTTTGTCTCGTGCGAACGGCTCGAAGAGCGCCTGAGCCTGGACGCGCAGCAGGCGCGGTTCAACACGTTTGAACGTTATCTGGTGACGGGTGTGGTGCACGCGCCCTTTGGTGCGCACCCGACCTCGTGCCCGTCCGATTACGGCTGGGACTTGAGTCACTTGAAGCGCTACAGCGCCAGCGCGGCCCAAGACGGTGGCTGGGCCGCCTATGTGGCCGAGTTCGTGACCCCCGGCGAAAGCGCTTATCAGGCCAGCAATGGCGGTGTCGATCGGCTGAGCGCATTGCCGCTGCCCGTGTTTTAAGGAGCATGAATATGTCTGCTGATTGCGAATTTTCCCTGGCTGAACTGCTGATTGTGGCCGCCTCTGAAGCCTGGCGCGGCAACGGCGAAGTGATTGCCTCGGGGCTCGGGGTGATCCCGCGTCTGGCGGCCAGCCTGGCCAAAATGACCCACAGCCCTGAACTGTTGATGACCGACAGTGAAGCGTTTCTGGTGGAAGAACCGATCCCGTTGGGCCCTCGCGGTGATGTTGAGCCGCGCTATTCGGGTTACCTGTCATTTGAGCGGGTGTTCGAATGCGTCTGGGGCGGTCGTCGCCATGCCATGATCGGCCCGACGCAAGTGGACCGCTGGGGTCAGACCAACCTGTCGTGCATCGGTGATTACCACACACCCAAAGTGGCGATGCTGGGCGTGCGCGGCTTGCCCGGCAACAGCATCAATCACCTCAACTCATTCTTCATCCCCGCCCACAACACCCGGGCGTTTGTCGGGGGCGAGGTGGACATGGTGTCGGGCGTGGGGTTTAACGACGCGCGTTGGGAACCGGGCATGCGCCGCGACCTGATGGACATCCGCCTGATCGTGACCGACCTGTGCGTCATGGATTTCGGCGGCCCACAGCGGGCCGCGCAGGTGCGTTCGCTGCACCCGGGCGTGCGTTTCGAACAGGTGCAGGAAAACACCGGCTTCCCGCTGCTCAAGGCGGCCGACCTGCACCCCACCGTGGCCCCGACCGCCGAGCAGTTGGCGTTGATCCGCCGGCTCGACCCCCATGACTACCGCGCTGCTGCGCTCAAGGGCAATCCGCCCGGCATCCGTCAGGCCTGACGCCAAGGATCACTCTTATGAGCATCGACAGTGAATTTGTGCAGCGCGTTGACAGCGCTGTGTATGAAACCGATGAGCCGGTGTTGTACGCGGTGGTCGAGGGCGTGGCCAGTGTGACGCTGAACCGGCCGACGGTGAACAACGCGCAGAACTCGCAAATGACCTATGCACTGGACGATGCGTTCAGGCGTGCGGTCAACGATGACGCGGTCAAGGTCATCGTGCTGCGGGCCAATGGCAAGCACTTTTCGGCCGGGCACGACATCGGCACGCCGGGGCGCGACATCAACAAGCCATTCGAGCGTGCCCACCTGTGGTGGGATCACACCAACAAGCCCGGCGGGGAGTATTTGTATGCCCGCGAGCAGGAGGTTTACCTGGGCATGTGCCGGCGCTGGCGCGAGGTGCCCAAACCGACCATCGCCATGGTGCAGGGCGCGTGTATTGCGGGTGGGCTGATGCTGGCCTGGGTGTGCGATTTGATCGTGGCCAGTGACGATGCTTTTTTCCAGGACCCGGTGGTCCGCATGGGGATTCCGGGGGTGGAGTATTTCGCTCATCCGTACGAACTCAACCCGCGCATTGCCAAGGAATTTCTGTTCACCGGAGACCGGATGAGCGCCGAGCGTGCTTATCAAATGGGCATGGTCAATCGCCTGTTCAGCCGGGAGGAACTGGAGGCCGGGACCTACGCGCTGGCCGCAGCCATCGCCCGGCAGCCGCGCATGGGGCTGGCCCTGACCAAGCAAGCGATCAACCACGTCGAGGACTTGCAGGGCAAGCGCACGGCGATGGACGCAGTGTTCGCGTGGCATCACTTCGCCCATAGCCACAACGAACTGCTGTCCGGTGACAAACTGGGCGGTTTCGATGCCAAGGCCATGGCCGACGCCAACAAGGCTGCTGCGGGTGAACGCCGATGAGTGACTACCTGAACACGGCGTTGACCCAGGCGCTGGGCTGCCGTTATCCGATTGTGCAAACCGCCATGGGCTGGGTGGCGGACGCTAATCTGGTGATCGCCAGCACCCAGGCGGGAGCCTTTGGTTTTTTGGCCGGAGCGACGATCGCTGCCGATCAACTGGAGGGTGAAATTCAACGGGTGATCGAGGCCACGGGCGGTAGCAACTTCGGTCTTAACTTTCATATGTTTCAGGACAATGCCGCGCAGTGCGTGGACTTGGCCATTGAATACCGCCTGCGTGCGGTGAGTTATGGGCGCGGTCCCGACCTGCAGACCATTGATCGTTTCAAACGCGCCGGGGTGTTGTGCATTCCCACGGTGGGCGCCCTCAAGCATGCGATCAAGGCCGTGGAACTGGGCGCTGACATGGTCACCGTGCAGGGCGGCGAGGGCGGCGGCCACACCGGCGGCGTACCGGGCACCATCTTGCTGCCACAGGTGCTGGATGCGGTGCAGGTGCCGGTGATTGCCGCGGGCGGCTACTCCACCGGGCGCGGCCTGGCCAGTGCGCTGGCGTGCGGTGCAGCGGGGGTTGCCATGGGCACGCGGTTTCTCATGACCCGTGAATCCCCCACGCCGGTGCAGACCCTGGAGCGTTACCTCAAGGTCAACGACCCGCAGCAGATTCGGGTCACCACTGCCGTGGACGGCATGCGTCACCGGATGATTGAAAATGCCTTTATCAACCGGCTGGAGCGTGCCAGTGCGTTTGGCCGTTTACGCATTGCGCTGGGCAGTGCCTGGCAATGGAAGCAACAGACCGGCATGAGCCTGCGGCACATGCTCGGGGTGTTTGCCCAGTCGGTCAAAGAAGACCCCGGCGCGCTGTCGCAAACCGTGATGGCCGCCAACCAGCCGGTGCTCTTACAGCGCTCGATGGTCGACGGCGTGCCGGATGAAGGCATATTGCCCAGCGGACAGGTGGCGGCGGCGATTGGCGAGCTGAAAAGCTGCCAGCAGGTGATTGAGGAGATGGCGCAGGAGGCTGAGCGCTGTTTGCGGGCCGTCAGCACGCCGTATCCCCGTTAATCGAGGCTGACCCAGCGCTGCTCCTGTGCTGCGCGGCGGATGGCGGCGGCCAGGCGCTCCACTTGCCAGGCTTCTTCGAAATCCGGGCCGGGGGCGGGCACGCCGGCGCAGGCTTGAATCACGGCGTGGACTTCGAGGGTTTTCAGCTCGTTGTAACCCAGTTGATGCCCCGCCGCCGGGCTGAAGGCGGCATAGCCCGGCAAGTCAGGGCCGGACAGCCGGCGCTCGAAACCTGATTGTCCTTGCAGGCACACGTGCAGTTCGTTCAGGCGTTCCTGATCGAACCTGAGCGTGCCCAGGGTGCCGCTGATTTCGACGCTCAGGTGGTTTTTGTAGCCGTGTTTGAGCCAACTGCTGCTGACGCTGCCGCGGGCGCCATTGCGAAAGCGCAACAACGCGTGAGTCTGGTCGTCCACGTGGATCGGTGTGTGCCGCGGGTCGGTATGACTGGCGGGTCGCAGCGGGTGGACGGTCTGGCTGTCGGCGCACACCGCCTCGACGTCGCCCATCAGGTAGCGGGCGAGGGCCAGCACGTGACTGCCCAGATCTGCCAACGCTCCCCCGGCATGTTCGGCTTCGCAGCGCCATGACCAGGGCAAGGCCGGGTCGGCCATGAAGTCTTCGCTGAACTCCCCTGCAAAGCTGATGAGCCGCCCTAGCTCGCCTCGCGCGATCATTTCGCGTGCCTGCACCAACACCGGATTGTGCTGGTAGTTGTAACCGACCCGCGTGACCACGCCTGCAGCCCGCGCGGCCTGACGCATGTCATCGGCTTGTTGCAGGCTGACCGCCAGGGGCTTCTCGCAGTACACGGCCTTGCCCGCCGCGATGGCAGCCATCGCCATGGGGAAATGCAAGTGGTTGGGGGTGGTGATGGCCACCAGGTCGACCTTGGGATCGCTGATTAACTGCTGCCAGTCGCTGCGGGCGCGTTCAAACCCCCAGGCCGAAGCGCACTGTTGCGCCCGTTCGGCGTCTGCATCGGCCACGGCAGCCAGGCGCAGGTGCACCGGCAGTTCGAATGCTGCGCTGACATTGCGGAACGCCAGCGCATGGGCGCGCCCCATAAAGCCGGTGCCGATCAGACCTATTCCCAGTGAACGCATGGCAACTTCCTTTGGATGTTTTATTGTAAGGAAGTACCTTTATGGAATTAAATTTCCGAAAATGCAATCGGTGGAATTAAATTATCGGATTGTTCAGGACAAGAACCCACCGTCCACATTCAACGAAACGCCCGTGGTGTAGGTGGAGGCATCGCTGGCCAGGTACAGCACGGCGCCTGCCATTTCTTCAGGATTGGCCACGCGGTTGAGCGGGATCTGTTGCAAGACGCCCTTGAGAATCGCGTCGTTCTTGACCAGCGCCGAGGCGAATTTGGTGTCCGTCAGGCCGGGCAGCAAGGCGTTGCAACGAATGCCCAAAGGCGCGCATTCCTTGGCAAACACTTTGGTCATGTTGATGACCGCGGCTTTGGTCATCGAGTACACGCCCTGAAAGGCGCCCGGCGAGACGCCATTGATGGAGGCGACATTGATGATGCTGCCGCCGCCGTGTTCGCGCATCAGTTTGCCGGCTTCGACCGACATGAAGAAATAGCCGCGAATGTTCACGTCGACGGTTTTCTGGAAGGCACTCGGGTCGGTGTCCAGCACATGGCAAAACTGCGGATTGGTGGCCGCGTTGTTGACCAGAATGTCGAGGCGGCCGAAATCGTCACGGATGCGCGCGAAGGCCTGTTGTATCTGCTCCAGCTCACCGATGTGGCAGGCCATGGCGGTGGCTTTGCCCCCGGCGGCGATGATCGCGTCGGCCACGGGTTGACAGTTCTCCAGCGTGCGGCTGGAGACGATGACATGCGCCCCCTGGCGGGCCAGCAAGTGGGCAATGGCCTCACCGATACCGCGGCTGGCGCCGGACACGAAAGCGATTTTGCCATCAAGGTCAAACAAGTGAGTGCGGGTCATGCGGAATCCTTCGTGTTCGGGGGCTTAGAGGCTGGAGCGCTCGATGACCTTGAGGCTCATGTGCTCCAACAAGGCGTTCATGTGGACGAACTGGGCGAAGCGTTTGTCCTGCGTTTGGCCGTGGTAGAAGCGGTAGTAGATCTGCTGCACGATGCCTGCCAGACGGAATAGCCCATAGGTGTAGTAGAAATCGTAGTTATCGATCTGAATCCCGGCGCGTTCTGCGTAGTAATCGACGAATTCGCGGCGGGTCAACATCCCCGGCGCATGGCTCGGTTGGCGCCGCATCCGCTGCACCTCCGGCGGGTCATTGGCCTCAATCCAGTAGGCGAGGGTGTTGCCCAGGTCCATCAGAGGGTCGCCGAGTGTGGTGAGCTCCCAGTCCAGTACGCCAATGATCTGCCTGGGGTTGTGCGGGTCGAGGATGACGTTGTCGAAGCGGTAATCGTTGTGAACGATGGCAGGCGTCGGGTGATCGGGCGGCAGGTGCGCATTGAGCCACGCCTTGACGGTTTCCCAGTGCGGCGCATCCGGGGTCAGCGCCTTTTCGTAACGGTCGCACCAGCCGCTGATCTGGCGTTGCACATAACCTTCAGGCTTGCCCAGGTCGGCCAGGCCGCACGCGGTGTAATCCACCTTGTGCAGCTCGACCAGGGTGTCGATAAAGCTGCGGCACAGGGCGCCGGTGTTGTCGGCCGTGAGGGTGAGTTCCGCGGGCAATTCCGAGCGCAAGATGATCCCTTTGACCCGTTGCATGACATAGAACTCGCTGCCGATCAGCGACGTGTCGGTGCAATGGGCATAGGCCTTGGGGCAGTAGGGGAAGGCGTCCTTAAGGTGATTGAGAATGCGGTACTCACGGCCCATGTCATGGGCAGACTTGGCTTTATGGCCAAACGGTGGGCGGCGCAGCACCAGTTCGTGGCCGGGGTACTCGATCAGGTACGTGAGGTTGGATGCGCCACCGGGGAACTGGCTGATGCGGGGCTCACCGCCAAGCCCCGGGATGTGGGCCTTCAGGTACAGGTCAATCTGGCTGGCGTCGAGTTCTTCGCCAGAGCGGATACGGGTAGACGAGTCGGTGAGCGCCATGGCTATCTCTTCTGCTTATTTTTGAGGCCGGACAACATTCGCTAATCTAATGGGCCGCCCCGTCGACAACAAGCCGCGGGCGGCCTTAATAGACGCGGGTGTTAGTGGCCGATCAGCGTGTCTGATAGCAAGGCGCCCACTGTGAAGCGCAAAAAAAACCGAAGCTGCGTGGGCTTCGGTTTTTTTGACATGCGCGAAACTTAGCTTGGGAACAGTTCGCTCAGTTTCATCGCCAGCATCATGTCGCCTTCAGCGCGCAGTTTGCCGCCCATGAACGCTTGCATGCCGTCGGTTTCACCGCTGACGATGCCTTCCAGGGTTTCGCCGTCCATCACCAGAGTGACTTGTGCGTCCGGGTTTTCGCCTTCCTTCAGTTCGCAGGTGCTGTCTTTGACGATCAGCGAAAAGTTCTGGGTGTCATCAATGCGAAAGCCGAATACCAGGTCCAGGCCGGCAGCAGCGGCTGGGTTGAATTTGGCTTTCATTGCTTGAACGGCATCAGCTACAGACGTCATGGTTCGATCCTTTTGTGGTGGGGTACGGCGACCCGTGGGTCGCGGTTGCCGGCGCTCAACGATAGGTGATGAGTGACGGCGTCTTCAACAGTTGCAAATGCAGGTGACTGTTAAAGGAAGCCAGTGTGACCTCGCGGCCTTGAAACGAGAGGCGGCTGAGCGAGGTGTTCGCAATGTGCCAGGTGAGCTTGAAGGCTTCGCTGGCGGGAATTCGGGTCAACAGGTGGAGCAGGGCGGTGATGGTGCCGCCGGAGGTGAACACGGCGATGGTGTGCTGGCTGGCCTGGGCGTGATCCAGCAACCGGTTGAGCCCGCCTTGGACGCGTTCGACAAAGGCCAGCCAGCTTTCGAGTTCAGGGGTGTCCCAGGTGCCGCTGACCCAGCGCGCCACAATCAGGTCAAATATCCGCTGGAATTCGGCCGGGTCATGGGCTGCATGGGTCAAGGCTGCCACGGCATGGGGCTCATCCGGCAACAAGCCTGGCAGCAGCGCGCTGAGCACGCCGAACGCATCGAATTCATTAAAGGCCGGGTCAACTTCCAGTGCGGGGGTGGCGAGCCCGGTTACGCTGAATTGCTGCAGGGCGTGGCGGGCGGTGTCTTGCTGGCGGGAAAGATCGCCGGACAGGCAACGGTCAAAGCGCAGGCCGAGGTCAACCAGATGCTGGCCGACGATTTGCGCCTGGCGCACACCCAGTGGCGACAGCACGTCGTAGTCCTCAGCGCCGAAAGAGGCTTGGCCATGTCTTATTAGATAGATGCTGCCCACGTCCGCTTTGCCCCGGTACGTTGAAAGTCAGGCGAGGTTAGGAGCAAGGCGGGGAGCTGTCAATGAAAAAACATACGCTTGTTTGAATTGCGCCCGGCACGTGTCGACGCAGCGTTTCACGGCTGGCAGCCACCGATTGGCGCCGGTATGCTGAGCCCCATTACGCCACCCGGACGTCCGGGGTGGCCTCGTTTGAAGGAGTGTCTGTGGAATTTCTTGCCGATTACGCCAGTTTTTTGGCGAAAACAGTGACGATAGTGGTTGCGATCCTGGTGGTGCTGGTCACGCTGGCTGTCGTGCGCGGCAAAGGGCGCCGACGTTCGACGGGGCAACTGCACGTCACCAAATTGAATGACTTTTACAAAGGTTTGCGCGAGCGTTTGCAACAGTCACTGTTGACCAAGGATCAGTTGAAGACCTTGCGCAAAGACAGCAGCAAGGCTGAAAAGAAGCTGAAGAAACAGCCTGATGAAAAGCCACGAGTGTTCGTCCTCGATTTCGATGGCGATATCAAGGCCTCTGCCACTGAAAGCCTGCGTCACGAGATCACCGCCTTGCTGACCCTGGCCACCCCGGCCGATGAAGTGGTACTGCGGCTGGAAAGCGGCGGCGGCATGGTACACAGCTATGGTCTGGCCTCGTCGCAGTTGGCGCGGATTCGTCAGGCGGGCATTCCGCTGACGGTGTGTATCGATAAAGTGGCCGCCAGTGGTGGCTACATGATGGCTTGCATTGGGGCCAAAATCATCAGCGCGCCTTTCGCAATCCTCGGTTCGATCGGTGTGGTCGCGCAGTTGCCTAACGTCAATCGACTGTTGAAAAAGCACGACATTGATTACGAAGTACTGACCGCTGGCGAGTACAAGCGCACGTTGACCGTGTTTGGCGAAAACACTGAAAAGGGGCGTGAGAAGTTTCAGCAGGACCTGGACATCACGCATCAACTGTTCAAGAACTTCGTCGCGCAATACCGCCCACAATTGGCCATCGATGAAGTTGCCACGGGCGAGGTATGGCTGGGTGTGGCGGCGGTTGAAAAGCGCTTGGTGGATGAATTGAAAACCAGCGATGAGTATTTGTCGGAGCGTGCCAAGACTGCGCAGCTTTATCATTTGCACTTTGCCCAGCGTAAAAGCCTGCAAGAGCGTGTGGGGCTGGCCGCCAGTTCTTCCGTCGAGCGTGTCGTGGATTCGCTCTGGGCGCGTGTGACCCAGAACCGTTTCTGGTAACCCACTGTGGCCTGCCGTGCCTGTGGGTACAGCGGGCCATGTCAACCTCAGTGGTCGGCGCTGAGGCGTCAGAGCGCGAGTGGGGGACCACTAACTATCTAACTCATTGCCGCAAAAGCCTGTGCTTAAGCTGAACGTCTTATTAGAAGACAGGCTTTGGTAATGGCAACGATCAATGGCTCTACCCCTTCCAATGCAGTCAGGCAGATGACGCAAACGTCAAAACGTCTGTTGCAGGCACCCGCCGAAAATAAATACGAAACCCTTGTCTCAACCTTGTTACCCGGCTGGTTCGTCAACGCGCCGGAGTCCGTTCGCCAGTCCTTGAAAAAGAGCTTGCAGCTCAGGCATGAGACGCAGCAGATAACATCCGGGATTCTGGCCGCCATCAAGCCCATCGAACAGTTCTGCGAACCCCTGCTGAAACTGGCGCTATCGGTGTATGGGTGGAGTGATCTGGATGTAAAGACCCATGCGTTAAAACAAGTGCACCTGGTCAACAACTTATTGGTCTTTATTGCGCGTTATCAGGTCAAGTTGGTCGATACGGCTGCACGTTCCTTAATGCCGGACGCACTGATTCCTGAGTCGCTGGAACTGAATCTGGTGTCCAGTATTTCGCACCACAGTCTGTTGCAGGCCGCCATGCAGAACTTTGACGAGTCGGAAACACGTGCCGGTGGCTTTGACCCGGGCTCTTATATCTACGGCATTGCAAGCAATAAGTCGGAGGTGATTAACCCCGATCTGACACCGGAGAAATTTGCACAAATCAGCCGTGATCTGAATTTGGGGTTTCAATACCAACTGCATCTGGACCGCCAATTCAGGCCTGTAGAAAACCAATGGCCCATGACAGACCCTCGTTCCCAGGCCTTTAAAAACATGCAGGCCTTCAGTGACGATGTACGCCATGAGTTTTCATGTGCGTTGCATATGGAGTTCATGAAGGGGTTTGTGAGCCCCGGCATTTACCGCTTCATGGATAATTTGCTGGCCGCACAGCCCTCGGTGTTTACGACCGGGCCGGCCATGTGTGGAACCTTCCAGATACTCGATTTCGAAGTGACGGGGGTCATTATCGTATTGCCGTTGCGCAAAGCCAGTCACAACGTTCAGCCGTGTGTAGTCTATCTGCCACAAGCGCCCGAGCGTTGTTTCTACGAGTTTGAAACGTTTAATGCCTTCCAGATTCACTTACGCGAATGGTTAAAAAATCCTCAATTTGCCGAATATTTCATAACGCGCGTTCCCTTACGCCATCGTGCCGAGTTTGTGCGCCGCACGCATATCAGGCATGCCACGTGGGATTCGTTGTTGCTACGACGCCCACCCATCATTTACGAACCGGCTTTATTTACAAACTCCCACTACAACCTTAAAAGCGAAAACCCCTTTGAAGTGGCATGGCAGCAGCAACTGGCTCAAATCAAAGACGACGCCAGTGTATTGGTCGTGCCGACCGAAGACGAAGACCAGCGGGCGCGCGTTGAGCGTCAGGCGATGTATTTGAATATCGGGATCAGTTTGTTTGGATTGGCACTGGGGTTTGTGCCGGTACTGGGCCAGGTGCTCCTGGCCATCAGCGTGATTGAGCTGGGGGAAGAAGTCTTTGCGGGTATTCATGCATGGGAAAGAAATGACAAGTACACAGCGATCACTTACCTCTTCGATGTTGCCCAAAACGTGGCGTTACTGGCGGGAACGGTAGGGGTCGCCAAAGCCTTGCAGGCCCCTGCGCCTGTAGATGCGTTGGTGCCCGTGAGGATTGAACGGGGAGTCAGTAAGTTATGGAAACCTGACCTTGCCGGCTACGAAGTTAAAAAGATTTCCCTGGAGGGCATTACAGCGGATGAGCGCGGTATTTTTACGGTTAATCAACGCACGTATATCAAATTGGATGACCAGGTATATAGGGTTGCAATGGAGCCCGGCACAGACCGTTTCTACTTGAAACATCCTTCTGATGGGCGTGCGTACAAGGTCAAGTTGCGTCATAACCATCAAGGCATCTGGACGCATGAACTGGACGATCCCCTGTATTGGGACCGCGCACAATTATTCCGGCGCATGGGGGGGGACGCCCAAGCCTTATCAACCACCACGCTTGATAAGGTGATGATGATCTCGAATCTGTCTGATGCAACCTTAAGGCATGTGGTGCTTGAACAACTGCCGGCCCCCGCTTTGTGGGTGGACAGTCTGAAACGTGCCGCGCTGGTCGAGAAAATCAAGACCTTCGTCACCCGGATGAAAAACGGCGCAGGCCGTCTGGCAGCCGACGCTGATCTTCAGTTACGGCTGATTACCCAGCTGCCGGGATGGCCAGCAGATCGAGTACTGCGTGTGGTTGAAAATGATGGCGTGCTCTTCAGGGAGTACGGCAATGACCTGGTCTCCAGGATCCCGAGGCTGCAAGTGACCGAAGCGCAGATCGCACACAGGGACCTGCTGAAAGTGACCCTCGACTGTTTGTCCCAGACACAGATCACCCAGTTACTGGGGCGTGAAGTCGCTGGCGAGCAGCAGGTTCAGGCGCTGGCGCAACGCTTGGGGGCCTTTGCGCAAGCCACAGAGAAAGCCCTGTTCTTGAGTCTGTACACCGAAACACAGGCAACGTCTTCGATCGGCGCCCTGATACAACAACAATTTTCCAGTTTGCCCGCTGCCGTGGTCGAGGAGTTGGTAGAGCACTTGTCACCTGAGCAGGTGGCGCTGATTCGCAGCGAAGGGCGGCTCCCGCTCGTGGTGCTGGAGGAGGCGCGGCACTACGTTCAATCCGTGCGCATGAGCCGTGCGATTGAAGGGTTGCTGTTTGACTCGCTCAGCAGCGACGACAGTTTAAAAGTGGCCCGTAAAATTCTGCCTTCTGTCCCGGGTTGGCCCAGGAACTTACGCCTTGTTGTACGAGACAAAAGCACCGGGCACGTGATTGAAACGTTTGGAAGCCCGTTAGTGACGTCTGCGCGTGAGGTGTTCAAGAGCGGTGATCACTATGAATATTTTGGGTTTGCCGAGGGCGAGACATTCAGGCATGCGTCCTTGCTCAGGTGCATTTTTGAAGCGCTATCAAACGAAGAACGCACGGGGTTGATGCTGCCTGCGGCTGCCCCCTATGAGGCGTTCACCCTCAAGGTGGCGACGGTCGCGAACCGGCATCGCTCCCTAAGCGCCCAAGCCTTGGGCTTACACACGATAAAACCGTGGATCAAGTCGCCTTTGCGATTGGCCGATGGGCGCCTGGGCTACCCGCTGGGTGGCCGCTCAGGGCGTTTACTGCCTCAAGAACGGCCGCCATTACTCAAAGATCAGTTACTTGAGCTTTACCCCTCAATGAGCGAGGCGCAGGCCGGTCATTTTATGTATCGCTTGAACCTCAGTCCCGCTCAAATTACCCGCAGGCTGGTCAGCCTCAGGGGTGAGTTACAAAGCCTGCGCGTCGATCTCGACAGTTGGGTGGCGTCCGAGGTGTGGAGCGCGCCCCACAACGCGCCGCGGTTCAAAGTGTCGACTCAGGTCAAGAAGTCGATGCGCCGGGCCCTGATACAAGCTTGGCGGCGCCAGACGCCGCACAACCAGATTGGGGGCCACTTTGGCTACGAACTGGATCTGGATGGCTGGCCCGTTGATTGTCTGCCTGAGTTATCCGCGGACTTTTCTCACATCCATACCCTGAATGTGCGTCACTCACCCTCAGGCCACTTTCCTGCGTCATTTTTGGGCAAGTTCAAACAACTTCGCGCGTTGACCTTGAAGAACAGCGAATTGATCGAGCTACCCGCTGCCATTGCAGACATGAGTGAGCTGACAGTGTTGAACCTTCAGGGCAACCACATTACGTTGACCGCGTCCGCCCATCAGACACTGGCCAGCCTGACCCGGCTAAAGTCTCTCAACCTGACCGGCAACGGATTGGGCATGCGGTTGTCGGTGGGGCGGTTGTCCGGCCTTGAACACCTGCAGTTGCGTTATACCGGAATTGATCAATGGCCCGAAGGCATTGAAAGGCTTCAACACCTGCAAGTGGTTGATTTGCGCGATAACGCGATCAGCCATGTGCCTTCCGAGGTGCTGTCGCCTGCGCGCAACGCGGTCAATCGCGTGACTTTTTTACACGACAACCCTTTGAGCGCCGACTCTTTACGCCGTCTCTATGTGTATCGGCTGGAGGAACAGATCAACTTCGGTATCTGGATATCTCGCCAGCATGTGTCGGCCCCTCGGGGTCTTCAGCGCTGGGCGCAGCCGCCAAGCGATGAGCAGTTGGCGGTGTGGAATGCCTTATGGGCTGAGAACAATGGTCGTGATTTTTTTCGGATACTCGAGGATTTAAGCGCGTCCGCCCAGTTTTCACGTAATTACGGGGATTTAAGTCAGCGCGTATGGTCACTGCTAGACGCGATGCATCAGAACACGGGGCTTCGTACATGGTTGTTTGATATAAGCAGTCAGCCCCGAACCTGCGTCGACGGCATTGCCATGGTGTTTGCTGATCTTGAACTGCAACTTCAAATCTATTTGGCTGAGCACGGCCTTAATACCGAAGAACAATTGCTGGATTTGACCCGGGGCTTATTGCGCATTGAGTCGCTTAATCAGCATGTGGACACGGTCATTGCTCAGCGGATTGCTCAAATCAGTGCGCGACCGATTAACGCAGTCCAACGTTTGCAGCAGTTGATTGATGAGGTCAGCCCTGACTTTGCCGAGCAGCCCTTGAGTGAAATGTCGGCGCAAGAGTGTCAAGGCGTGGCGTATCGGCTGGGTACGCCAGAAGCGCTGCAATTGGCCGAGATTCTGAGCCCGCGATGGCTGCAAGAGCGCATTGCGCACATTGATCCGTTGGAAGTACAGATGTATTACCAGGTGCATCTGGCGCAAGAGCTGGGCTTGCCCGCCAGGCCGCGAAGCATGTTCTTCGAAAATGTGGCGAGCGTGACACCGGCCGAGTTGCAAGAGGCCAAGGCCTATGTCATGAGCAAGGAATCCCCTGAGGCCTTGAAAGCCTCGCTCATTGCTCGCGATTACTGGCAAAACTGTCTCAGGCTTAAATACCAGGAAACGTTCTTTCGCTCGGACGAGGCTCAAGATGAGCGGATGGCGGCGCTTTTCGCAACGCGCGAAGGCATGTCCAGCAGCGACTACGTTACGCAATCACAGGAAATCGTGGGGGAGAGGGAAGACGCACGGTTGGCGTTGGTGACGCGATTGACTGAGCAGGAAATTGCTGAAAACCCGCGCCTGATGGCAATGTTGCAACCACCGGGGCGTTGAGCGTGTGACGCTGGCGCCAAGGCGTTCAATGCCCGGGGCCAGCGTTTATTCAGGGATTAACGACGCCGGAACAGCGGTTGAGGCTCATCCGTTGACGCCTGATAGGTCACGCTGAAGTCCTTAAGGCCTTCGAGCGCTTCGTAGGGGTCTTTGTCGGCGCGAATGGCAAACGCATCAAAGCCACAGCGATGCAGGTAGAAAAGCTGATCACGCAGTACATCACCAATGGCGCGCAATTCGCCTTTATAGCGGTAGCGATCACGCAGCAAGCGTGCATTCGAATAGCTGCGGCCATCGGTGAAGGCGGGGAAGTTCAGGGCAATGACCTGAAAACTGTTCACGTCTTCGCCGATTTCTTCGGCTTCTTCATCGCTGTCCAGCCAGACGCCCAAACCGCCATCGCGGGCTTTGAGTGCGTGAGCATGCTCGCGCCACAGGGCCAGCGGCACGATCAGATCATCGCAATTGGGGATGGCGTCGAAGCTCGCGTCCTTGGGCAGCAAGTGCCAGGTTTCATCGATCACTTCGTTGTTCTTAATGATTCGCTGCATAGACGCGCTCCTTGAAGGGATCGATGCCAATACGTTGGTAGGTGTCGATGAAGCGCTCGTCTTCGGTACGTTTTTCAACATAGACGTCGATCAGCTTTTCAATCACATCCGGCATGTCGTCCTGGGCGAACGAGGGGCCGAGGATTTTCCCCAAGCTGGCATCACGGCTGGCACTGCCGCCCAGCGAGACCTGATAGAACTCGGCGCCTTTTTTATCGACGCCCAAGATGCCGATATGACCGACGTGGTGGTGGCCACAGGCGTTCATGCAACCGGAAATATTCAGGTCCAGCTCACCGATGTCGAACAGATAGTCCAGGTCTTCAAAGCGGCGCTGGATGGATTCGGCAATCGGGATGGATTTGGCGTTGGCCAGCGAGCAGAAATCGCCGCCAGGGCAGCAAATCATGTCGGTCAGCAGGCCGATGTTCGGCGTGGCGAAACCGTGTTCGCGCAACTCGCCCCACATGGTGAACAACTGGCTTTCTTCGACATCGGCCAGGATGATGTTCTGTTCGTGAGAGGTGCGCAGTTGGCCGAAGCTGTAGCGGTCGGCCATGTCGGCAATCGCGTCCCACTGCTTGTCGGTCACATCACCCGGCGCGACGCCGGTGGGCTTGAGCGACAGCGTCACGGCCACATAGCCCGGCTTCTTGTGCGCCAGGGTATTGCGGGTGCGCCAGCGGGCGAATCCGGGGTGTTGTTTGTCGAGTTCAGCCAGCTCGGCGCTGAAATCGGGCAAGTCTTTGTACTCCGGATCCACAAAATGCTTGGCGATCCGTTGCACTTCGGCTTCGGTCAGGGTGGTTGACCCCCCGCGCAAGTGCACCATTTCGGCTTCAACGCGTTGCGCGAAGACTTCAGGGGTCAGCGCCTTGACCAGAATCTTGATACGCGCCTTGTACTTGTTATCGCGGCGACCGTAGCGGTTGTAAACCCGCAGGATGGACTCGAGGTAGCTCAGCAAGTCTTGCCACGGCAAGAATTCATTGATGAACGCACCGACCACCGGCGTACGGCCCAAACCGCCGCCTACCAGCACACGGAAGCCCAATTCACCGGCCTCATTGAACACCGGTTCCAAGCCGATGTCGTGCACTTCAATGGCGGCGCGGTCAGAGGCCGAGCCATTGATGGCGATCTTGAATTTGCGTGGCAAATAGGCGAATTCGGGGTGGAACGTCGTCCACTGACGCACGATTTCACACCACGGGCGGGAGTCGATCAGTTCGTCGGCGGCAACACCGGCAAACTGGTCGGTGGTGACGTTGCGCAGGCAGTTGCCGCTGGTCTGAATGGCGTGCATCTGCACAGTGGCCAGTTCTTCCAGAATGTCCGGCACGTCTTCCAGCGCAGGCCAGTTGAACTGCACATTCTGGCGAGTACTGATGTGGGCGTAGCCCTTGTCGTAGTCGCGGGCAATCTTGGCCATCATCCGCGCCTGGCGCGAGGTCAGTTGGCCATAGGGCACAGCGACCCGCAACATGGGTGCAAAACGCTGAACATACAGGCCATTTTGCAGGCGCAGAGGGCGGAATTCTTCTTCGCTCAGCTCACCTGCCAGGTAGCGTCGGGTCTGATCACGGAACTGCTTGACGCGGTCCTCGATGATCCGCTGATCGTACTCGTCATATACGTACATATAGGTCCTGTTCTCAGGCTGCTAACAGCTTATCTGCGCGCACGGCCGCGCACTCCCCACGGAGCGAGGCACGATACCAGTTTGCAGTTATGCGCAAAAGTGATGTTTAAGCATATGGAAAGAACCAAAAAGACTATAAGAGGCTGATTCTCAATCACTTACTTGTCTTGTGGGGATTGCTGGACTTAACTGACAGGACGTCTTCAAGCATTCACCCATAACATTCCAAAAAGGCGATGCGATGAGCACTCCAGTCAAGGCACGTAAAAGTGACAGCAAGGTCGATGCGTGGGCCATTCTGTTCATGATTATTCTGGTGGTGGCAACGGCGGTGTTTTGGGTCAGCCACCAATAAATCGTCCCCCCGCGTATTCTCCGGTAGCCCCCCGGCGCTGCTGACTGTCGCGCCATACGATGGTCACCCGCGTGTCTGATGGTATTGTGCCAGTTATTATGTGGCTCAATTTCCGGGGGCGGGTTTCAATGCGAAAGGTTTTCAACCATTGCCTGGTGTTGCTGTGCTTGCCGTTTTCGATGGCGGTGCAGGGCGCCACGGTGCTTTTCCTGAACCCCGGCTACACGGATGAGACCTTCTGGGTCAGTTATTCGACGTTCATGCAGGCGGCTGCTCGCGATTTAGGCATGCAGCTTGAGGTGCAATATTCCCAACGCTCCCCCGAGCGCGCGATCGAACAGGCGCGCACGGCCTTGCAGGGCCAGCACCGCCCTGACTATCTGATCTTCGTCAACGAACAGTACATTGCCCCGCAAATTTTGCGCCTGTCTCAAGGCAGCGGCGTGAAGCTATTCATGGTCAACAATGGCTTGACCCGTGAGCAGGCGCAGTTGATCGGTCCGGATGATGCCCAGTACGCCGGCTGGCTCGGGAGTATGGTGACCAATGATGAAGAGGGCGGTTACCTGATGCTCAAGGAGTTGATTCGTCAGCGCGGGCCTATTGAACCGGGGCACACCCTGGACCTCTTGGCCTTCTCAGGGGTAAAAAACACCCCGGCTTCACGCTGGCGCGAAAAAGGCATGAAGCGGGCCTTGAGCGAACACCCTCAGGTGCGTTTGCGGCAGATGGTCTATGGCGAATGGAACCAGCAGCGGGCGTACGAACAGGCCCGGCTGTTGTTCAAGCGTTACCCCGACACAGCGCTGGTGTGGTCGGCCAATGATGAAATGGCCTTCGGCGCCATGCGCGCGGCGCAAGAAGCCGGGCACACCCCGGGCAGCGATGTCCTGTTCAGCGCGGTCAACAGCTCTATTCCTGCCCTTGAATCTCGGATCAGCGGGCGGCTCAGTGCGCTGGTGGCAGGGCATTTCACCCTCGGTGGCTGGGCGATGGTGTTGTTGAACGACCACAGCAAAGGCGTTGATTTCAAGCGCCTCGGTGGGCGAGACCGGCAGGTTCCGGTGTTGCAGTTGCTCAATGCCGAACAGGCGGCCACTTTACTCAAAGTCATACGCAGCCAGGCGTTCAACCTGCCCTTCACGTCGCTCTCCGCGCAGGGTAAACCCGCGAATTACCGCTACCCGTTCACGCTCGATAGCCTGCTGCACAGGCCTCAGACCCCGGCAAAGTGAAGCACCAGTTTGACGATTGCGAACAGCGTCAACGCAAATACCCCGGTAAACAGCAAGCCCAGCAGCAAGAACTGACCGGGTTTACCGTGAGTGAAGTCGCGTGTTCTGTTTTTGCCACTTTGCACGCCGAACGCAGCGGCCATCACGCTGTGCAGCACTTGCCAAAAGGTGGGCGGTTTTTCGGGGCTTTCCATAAGGACCTCGCAGGCCGGAGTGGAGTGTCTCCCTAGATGATAGTCAACCCCGCAAAAGGGGTAGCCCGTTACCACCGTCAGCACTGAGGCTTTGTATCTACTGATGCTCTATTTGATGAGTTATCAGGAGAGACTCAGTGACAGACATTTCAACGGCTAATGGACTAGGTCCTCACGCAGCCTTTATTGAAGAAAAACTGCCGGCCTGGATAAAACACAGCCACCGCAAGGATTTAGTTCGTCTGCGTGCGGGTGCTGTGCTGGGGCACGAACCTTTACCCGACACTCATTTGGCCGACGCGCCACCCTGGCTGCGTGAGGCTTTGCACAGCAGTCAGGTGCGCAGCCGGCAGGCAACGCTGCGTTTGGCTCAGCACCTGAAAGTGCTTAAGGGCATCACAAAGTTTGCCGAGCCACGCCTTCAATTGGCCCTGCAGAGTCACCACACAACGGGCCGGGCGCTGGATATAAACAAAGACTGTTTGTTTTACCTGCAGCGTGACCAACCCGTGCAGGAGCAGAGCTTGTTACAGGCCGCGCTGCTCAATTTTGAAGGCAACGAAGACTTCACACGGCTGGTGCGTGGTCGAACCAGCGCGATAGCACCTTCAGGGTCGTTGCCGGCCATGCCCGAAAAAAATGGGAGCGGCATTCCTTATTCGATGCTCGCCGACGCGCTGGTCAAGGGAAGTGGTTTTGGTGTGGCCAAGATGGAAGATGAGCTGAATAACCTTCATGCCCCCGACGGTTTCAGCTATCGCGAAACGCTGCCTATGAAACCGCAAACCTTCTCGAGTATTTGCAGGGCGCTGGACCTCGGGCAGCAATACCAGGATCACTTGAGCGAAGTGTTTGACAGCCCGCAGAACGGATCAAAACTGCGCGCGCAAATGGTGCAGGCGCAAAAAGAACTGCTTGAAGTACGGTTGCACGCGGCCTTGATCCAGAAACACATCAGTGAAGACGCGTATCGATGCGTGTCGGATGTCGTGAAGGGGCTGCCTGTCCCCCTGCTCGGTGGCAAGCCTGTGGTGTTTAGCCAACTGAGTCTGTATGGCTTCACCATCGCCGATGTGCTGCTGATAGGGCCCTATCGGTCCTGGCTGCCCGAGACGCAAATAGTGAACACGCCCATAGGGGTAGACTTACCCGTGTTTACAACGTCGAAAATCGAACCGCTGGTGGTATACATTCCGGGCGCTGCGACGGATCAACTCATGGAGTATGCGTCCCTTGAAGCCTTTGAACATGCCCTGGCGGTTCATCTGCGAACCCCGGCCTATCAGCAGTTGTTTGCGAATTTGGTGCCGCAAGGTGATGCCCAGGCTTTTCTGAAACGGCTTAACTACCAGCTGTATAGCAAAGCGCCAGATCCCAAAGGAAAAGAACCGCCGGTTTACAGTGATGACGTCAGTCTTCGTATGGGCCAAACCTATATAAGCAGCACCCCGGCCAATCTGTTCTTTGCGTTAAACGCGCTGCATGTGGCACGCATCAAAGCCAACGCGCGGGTGCTGGCGGTGCCCACCGCGGATGCTGACAGCAAATTACTGCGCGAACGCCTGGAGTATTACGCCGGCTTGGGGATGGACGTGCTCAATGCGGCGGTGTTTTTTATTCCGGGCGTGGGCGAGGTCATGATGGCCGTGATGGCCTTGCAGATCGGCCTGGAGGTCTATCACGGCTTGGAGGCGTTCAGCGTCGGGGATATGGACGGCGCATGGGCGCATCTGGAATCCGTGGCCATCAACGTTGGGGTTGGCGTCGCCATTGCCGGAGCCGGGTATGGCATCAGCAAGATCCCGTCCGGCGCGTTGAGCAGGTGGACTGAAAGTGTCACCGCCATTGTCTCGCCGCAAGGTAAAACCCGTTTGTGGAAGCCGGACCTGGCCTCTTATCAGGCCGAGTTGACGCTGGGTGTGGAGCAACCCAATGCATTGGGTCAATACACGATCAACGGCAACACCTGGGTCCAGATTGATCAGCATTTGTATGAGCAAGTTTTCGATCAGGAACTCAACACATGGCGGGTCAAACATCCCTCTGACAGTGAGGCCTATCAACCTGTACTCAAGCACAACCATGACGGTGCCTGGCGTTTTGCGCATGAGCGCCCTTTAACGTGGGACCGCCAGACCTTATTGCGGCGACTGGGCTACAAAGTCCGACTGTTTGATGACGAAACTCTTGCCCGTTCAGGTGAAATCAGCGGTGTGAGCGACGACTCCCTGCGCAAAATGTACCTTGACGACTTACCCGTTCCGGCAGCATTGGCTGATGTGCTTGACCTGTTCACGGTGGGTCCCGTCGTTGAACCCGGTGCGCCGTCGTCCCCCGAAGTGAAGTTACTGCTTCAACGATTCAAAAGCCTGAACCTGTCCGAGTCATCGGCCCGTGAAATCGTCATGTCCGCAGGCGCGCGCGACCTGTCCAGTCTTCGCAAGGGGCGCTCTACATGGCGTATCGATGACCAGTGTCGACGTTACGCTCAGACAGGCCGCCTGAATCGGGCGCTGGCAGGTATATATCAGGCCGGGCCGATCAGTGCAGACACTGCCCGAATAAAGAACTATGTCCTGACGAAGGTGCCGGAAAGTGCGGGTATGGAAAGTGTCGAACAGACCTACGCCATAGGCCGATATGCGACGTCGCATCGAGCTGAGATGGAGGATGTCCTGCAGACCGTTTCTCCCCGGACACAACCCTCGACAAGAAGTGGGCGTAGCGGTTTTGGTTACAGCTTATCCGGCAGAGGAGGGCATTTGAGTGTCGAGAACTCGTTGGTGGTCAGGCTGCGGGAGGTCTATCCGAATGTTGACGACGAGTTGGCCCTTGATTTCATTCAGGAACGATTGCGAGGAGGCCACACCGATCAGCAGGTATTTCACTTTCTGAACACTCGAGCGCGTGAATCGGATGCATTAGCGGCGACATTGGCACGTTGGGCGGAGGTGCCCGGCAATTCCGGGCAAGCGTTGGCGCGAAGATCAGTCATGGAAAAGGTCATCCATTGCTGGCGCCAAGGTTTTTTCCGTGCTCAAGAACCCTACGCGACCCTTGATTTAGGTGATGTGGACGCGTTACCGGAACTGACGGCGGACTTTTCACATGTACGCACCCTCAAAGGCACAGGATCACTGTTGCTGGCCAATTCGGGTGAAACAATTATCAGGATATTTCCCGGTATCAAGGGCCTCGAACTGGGCCTGGAGCTCGAAGAGCGCGACATGATGTCGGTCATCCATAAAATTGCGGCATTACCCCAACTCAAAGCGCTATCCGTCTCAAGTTTGGAAAGTGCATTCTCGCCGGAGTTTATGCGTCAACTGACCTCCATGAATCAACTTCAACGCCTGACGGTGCGGGGTAGCCTGGAATCTCTGGACGTCAGCAGTCTGCATGAACTGCGTGAATTGCAGGTTGCAAGTCAACAGTATTCAAGTTGGCCCCAGGGTGTGTTGGACTTACCGCATCTTGAACAGCTGGACATGCATGCTTGCACACTGCGTGACGTACCGGTGGAGTTATATTCTGGTCACGAACGGTTGTGGCGCGGCCTGCGTTTGAACTGGTCACGGATTGAAGAACAATCCGTTCTTAAAACCTATGGGTACTTGCAAGGCAATGCTTTTCATTTGGCTGATATGCGACAGTGGGTCGATCTTTATACGCTGGATTGTTTCAAACGCATGATGCCGGAGTACAACGGTTCTTTTCTTAGGCTCTGTACGTAAACCCAAGAAATACGATTTTCTGTAAAATACACCGCCATTAAAGCCAGGAGGCCAAGATGGCAAAGCGGTATGAACTCCCCGACGCAGCCTGGGATCTGGTTGCAGATATCT